>NZ_JAYSEO010000020.1:0-95608 GCF_041913825.1 Phenylobacterium sp. | reverse complement strand
GTGTTGGGGAGCACTCTCCCCACGCTTCGTGTCGGCCCGGGGGGCGGCCGCCCCCCCCCCCCCCCCCCCGCTTCCGTTTGGGCGCGGAGAGAGCCCGTTGGCACAGCAGAGCTTGTCCACAGCCGTCGCAAAAAGTGTGTGGACAGGTGGCCGCACGATCCCTTGTCGCAGTGCTCCCGCGGTCGGCGTTGGGCTAGGTGTTAACCCATGTCAGTCGTTCCGGCGCTCGATCTCCGCCCCGTCTCCAATGACGTGGCGATCCCCCACGTCCCTGCCAACGTCGAAGCCGAGCAGGCCCTGCTGGGCGCGCTCCTGTATGACAATGCCGCCTTCGAACGGCTGGGCGACCACCTGCAGGCGCGGCACTTCTACGAGCCGTTCCACCAGCGCCTGTTCCAGGCGATCGAAACCAACATCCGCAAGGGCCAACTGGCCGAGCCGATCCTCCTAGCCGAGCAGTTCAGCCGCGACCCGGCGTTCGAGGAGCTGGGCGGCGTCCGCTACCTCGCCGACCTCGTGGACCGGGCCCCGCCGGCCGCCAACGCCCCCGACTATGCCCGCGCCGTGTACGATCTGGCGCTGCGCCGCGACCTGATCCGGATCGGCGGCGAGATCGCCGCCACCGCCGCCCAGGGTGACGAGGAGCTCGACGCCCGCGACCAGATCGAAAAGGCCGAGCAGCAGCTCTTCCAACTGGCCGAGACCGGCGGGGTCTCGCAGGGCTTCGTGACCTTCGCCGACGCCCTGCACGGCGCGGTCGCCATGGCCGCCGAGGCCCACAGCCGCGACGGGGGCCTGGCCGGCCTCTCCACCGGCCTGATCGACCTCGACCAGAAGATCGGTGGCCTCCACCCCTCCGACCTGGTGATCCTGGCCGCCCGGCCATCCATGGGTAAGACGTCGCTGGCCTGTAACATCGCCTTCGACGTGGCCCGCAACTACGCCTACGAGCCGCAGCCGGACGGAACACGCAAGACGGTGCGCGGCGGCGTCGTCGCCTTCTACTCGCTGGAAATGAGCGCCGAGCAGCTCGCCATGCGCCTGCTGGCCGAGGCCTCGGGCGTGTCGGGGGACCGGCTGCGTAAGGGCGAGATCGACGCCGTCGAGTTCAGCCGCATCCGCGAGGCGGCCCTCGAGATCCAGGAAGCGCCGCTCTACATCGACGCCACGGGCGGCATCACCATGGCCAAGCTGGCGGCGCGGGCGCGGCGCCTGAAGCGGATGGTGGGGCTCGACCTCATCATCGTCGACTACCTGCAGCTCGTCACCGGCGGCGCCGGCAGCTCGGACAACCGGGTGCAGGAGGTGTCGATGATCACCCAGGGCATGAAGGCGCTCGCCAAGGAGCTGTCGGTCCCCGTGATCGCGCTCTCGCAGCTCTCCCGTCAGGTGGAGAACCGCGAGGACAAGAAGCCCCAGCTCTCGGACCTGCGGGAATCCGGCTCGATCGAGCAGGACGCCGACATGGTGATGTTCGTGTACCGCGAGGAGTACTACCTCAGCCGCCTGGAGCCCCAGCCGAACACGCCGGAGCACTTCGAGTGGCAGGAGAAGATGGACCGGGTGACGGGCCTCGCCGAACTGATCATCGGCAAGCAGCGCCATGGTCCGATCGGCACCGTGCGCGTGTCGTTCAACTCCGACACCACCAAGTTCGGCAACCTGGCGCGGGACAACCGCTACGATCCGCACTGAGGCGGCGCGGGAGCCGCCTCCCCGAGGCCTCGGGGGCTTTGACGGCCGCCCACATCATGTTCTAGCGGGGCTGATGTCCAACCCTGCCCAAGCGCGCCTGACGATCGACCTGGACGCGCTCGCCCACAATTTCTCGGTTCTGCGGGAAGCCGCCGGCGGGGCCGAGGTCGCGCCGGTGGTGAAGTCCGACGGCTACGGGCTGGGCGCGGCGCCCCTCGCCCGCCGGCTCTGGGTCGAGGGGGCGCGCAGCTTCTTCGTGGCCCGGCTGAACGAGGGCGAGGCGCTGCGCCAGGCCCTGGGCGCGGACCGCCCGGCCACCATCTTCGTGCTCGACGGCCTCACCACGGGCTCGGCGCCCAGGTTCGCCGCGGCCGGCCTGACGCCGGTGGTCGCCTCCCTGCCCCAGGCCGCCGCCGCCAGCGTATGGGCCCGGCAGGCAGGCCGGCGCTGGCCGGTGGCCGTACACGTGGACACCGGCATGAACCGGCAGGGGCTGACGCCCGAGGAGGCCCGCGCGCTCGCCCAGGCGCCGGACGGGCTGAAGGGGCTCGATGTGGTCCTGCTGATGAGCCACCTCGGCTCCGCCACCGCCCCCTCCGACCGCAGGAGCGCCGAGCAGCTCGAGCGCTTCCGGCAGGTGGCCCCGCTGTTTCCCGAGAGCCGGAAAAGCCTGGCGGCCTCGGCCGGCGTCTTCCTCGGACCCGACTACCTCTTCGACGTGGTGCGGCCGGGCGTCAGCCTCTACGGCGGCGGACCCGAGGAGCGGCCCGACCCGCGGCTGAAGGCGGTGGCCACCCTCACCGCGCCGATCCTGGACATCCGCAACCTGAAGCCCGGCGAGCGCGTCGGGTACGGCGCGGCCGTCACCCTGGAGCGGCCGGCCCGCGTGGCGATCGTCGGGGCCGGCTATACCGACGGGATCCTGCGCTCGACCATGCGCGGCGGCTACGCCTGGTACGGCGGGGCCCGGCGGTCCCTGGTGATCGTCACCATGGACCTGGTCGCCGTCGACATCGGCGACGCGCCGGCCCAGATCGGCGAGCACGTGGAACTGCTGGGCGCCAACGTCCTGCTGGACGACCTGGCCACCGCCGGCGGCACCGTCGCCCACGAAGTGCTGGTGCGCCTGAGCACCCGGGCCGAGCGGATCTACCTAGGCGAGGCCTGACCCGAGCGCCGCGGCGCGCAGCGGCCCGCCCAGTTCGGCCACCCGCGACACCAAAAACCCCTTCAGCGCCGCGAGCGCCAGCACTGCCGCCAGGATGGCGGCGAACCCGCTCAGCAGGCGGTCCTGCGGCAGCCGCATGAGCCGCGGCAGACCAAGGTAGAGGACGTAGAGGCTATAGAGCGCGGCCAGCAGCCCGGCGAGGATGCCGAAGCTGGGGTAGAGCGAGAAGACGCCTGCGACCCAATAGGCAGTGGCCGAGTAGGCCGCGAGCTTCAACGCCTGGCGGAAGCTCCGCCGGCCGCCGAACGCACCCGCCAGCAGGTCGATGACCGCTGCTGCGACGAGCACGAGGCCGAGCGTCAGGGTGAAGTCGACGGCGGCTTCGAGGACAGCGGTCAGCGGGTTGGCCCGGAAGCCGATGCCAGCGATCGAATAGCCGAACAGCATCATGCCGATCAGGCCGCAGACCGCATGGACGGCGGCCAGCGGCATCACGTAGCGGCGCAGGATTTCCCCGTGCGGCGTCTCCTCGGCCTCGACCTCGCCCCACGTCCGCCCTGGACGGAACAGCATCGCGCCAACCCGCGCGGCGAGGCTGCCGCCCGCCGGCCCCGGCTCCACCACGCTCACCTACGCCTCCAGCCCAAGTCCCCGGGCGACCCTAGACCAACGGCAAGCCGCCGCACAGACGCCCGCCACGCGGGTCGGCTAGACTGAGGCCCTGCCGAATCAGGAGTGACCCCCCTTGGCCCGCGACGGCGCCGTGTACGTTTGCCAGTCCTGCGGATCGGTCCAGACGAAGTGGTCCGGCCAGTGCCAGGGCTGCGGCGCCTGGAACACCCTCGTCGAGGAGGTGCAGAGCCGACCGCCGGGCGCGCTCGCGCCCGCCAAGGGCTCCAAGACGCGCGGGCTGACCTTTGAGGGCCTGGAGGACGCCACGCCGGCGCCGCCGAGGATCTCCACCGGGGTCGACGAGTTCGACCGGGTATGCGGCGGCGGGGTGGTGCCGGGCTCCGCGATCCTGCTGGGCGGCGATCCCGGCGTCGGCAAGTCCACCCTGTTGATGCAGGTGGCCGGCGAGGCGGCGCGGCGCGGCGTGAGCTGCGCCTACATCTCCGGCGAGGAGGCCGTCGAGCAGGTGCGCGGCCGCGCGCAGCGCATGGGCCTTGCCGATGCGCCGGTGAAGCTGGCGGCCGAGACCTCGTTGCGGACCATCGTCGACGGCCTGAAGCGCGACCGGTTCGAGCTCGTGGTCATCGATTCCATCCAGACCATGTGGAGCGACCAGCACGAGGCCGGTCCGGGCTCCGTCACCCAGGTGCGCGCCGCGGCGGGCGAGCTGGTGCGCCTGGCCAAGAAGCAGGGCGTGGCGGTGATCCTGGTAGGCCACGTGACCAAGGAAGGCGCGATCGCCGGCCCTCGCGTGGTGGAGCACATGGTCGACGCCGTCTTCGCCTTCGAGGGCGAGCGGGGCTACCCCTTCCGGATCCTGCGCGGCGCGAAGAACCGCTTCGGCGCCACCGACGAGATCGGCGTGTTCGAGATGGGCGACGCCGGCCTGCGCGAGGTGAAGAACCCGTCGGCCCTGTTCCTGAACACCTCGGGCGAGCGGGCGGCGGGCGCGGCGGTGTTCGCCGGCATCGAGGGCTCCCGGCCGGTGCTGGTGGAGTTCCAGGCGCTCGTCGCGCCGTCGGCCTACGGCACGCCGAGGCGTGCGGTGGTCGGCTGGGATTCCGGGCGCCTGGCCATGGTCCTGGCGGTGCTCGAGGCCCGTTGCGGCCTTGGTTTCGGCGACCGCGACGTCTATCTGAACGTAGCCGGGGGACTTCGCATCAACGAGCCGGCCGCGGATCTGGCGGCGGCGGCGGCCCTGGCCTCCTCCGCCCTTGATCAGGCCCTGCCGCAGGACTGCGTGGTGTTCGGCGAGATCAGCCTGTCGGGCGAGGTGCGGCCGGTCAGCCGCATGGACTCCCGCCTGAAGGAGGCGGCCAAGCTCGGGTTCCGGCGCGCCTTTGCGCCGTCCGACGCGGACGCCGCCGCGCCGATGCGGGTGACGGGGGTGAGCCGGCTGGCCGATGCGATCCGCCGCATCGGCGACGGCGACTGGAACTGAAGGACCTGCGTGACGAACTTCGATTTCATCGTCCTGGCGCTCCTGGCCATCTCGGCGGCGGTGGGCTTCGCCCGCGGCGCGGCCCGCGAGATCGCAGCCCTGTTCGCCCTGGTCGCCGCGGCCTTCCTGGCGATCTTCGGCCTGCCGCTGTTCGCGCCGCTGGTCCGCGAGGTGGTGCGGCCTGACTGGCTGGGCACGGTGGCGGCGCTGATCCTGGTGTTTGGGACGGCCTACATCGCCTTGCGGCTGATCGGCGCAGGGGTTGCACGGAAGATCCAGCAGACCGACCTGCTGGGCGCGCTGGACCGCAGCGTGGGCCTGGCGATCGGGCTTGCCCGCGGCCTGCTGGTGCTGGGAGCCCTGTTCCTGATGTTCAACGCCGCCACGCCGCCCGACCTGCAGCCCCGGTGGATCACCGAGGCGCGGACCTGGCCGCTGGCCCGCAACATGGGGAACCTCCTCAAGGCGCTCGCGCCGCAGGGGCTCGACCTCGCGGGCAAGCTGGCGCCGGCGTTCGGCAAGGCGCTGAGCGACGGGACGGGTGACAGGAACGTGACGGACGGCTACGAGGCGCCGCAACGCGGCGGCGAGGCGGAGAGAGTGCGATGATTGCGGCCCACGACCGATGGTCCCCACCGGTTCGTGACCCGGAGGACGATACGCCTCGGTTGGAGTGCGGCGTCTTCGGAATCCACGACGTGGAGGCGGCGGCCGCGCTCACCGCGCTCGGGCTGCACGCGCTGCAGCACCGCGGGCAGGAGGCCTGCGGCATAGCCGCGTTCGATGGCCAGCGGTTCCACACCGAGCGCCACATGGGCCACGTGGGCGACGCCTTCGGCGGCGGCGACCTCGAGAAGCGCCTGCCCGGCAACTCGGCCATCGGCCACACCCGCTATTCCACGGCCGGCGGCTCGTTCATCCGCAACGTCCAGCCGATGTTCGCCGACCTCGAGGCCGGCGGCGTGGCGCTGGCCCACAACGGCAACCTGACGAACTTCCTGACGCTCCGCGAGCAGCTGGTCGCCGAGGGCGCGATCTTCCAGTCGACGTCCGACTCCGAAGTGATCCTCCACCTGATCGCCCGCTCCCGGAAGGCGAAGTTCGTGGACCGGTTCATCGACGCCCTGACGCAGATCGAGGGCGGCTACGCCCTGGTGGCGCTGACCAACAAGAAGCTGATCGGAGTGCGCGACCCGCTGGGCATCCGCCCGCTGGTTCTGGGTGACCTGGACGGCAAGGCGGTGCTGGCGTCCGAGACCTGCGCGCTGGACATGGTCGGCGCCCGCTTCGTGCGCGACATCGAGCACGGCGAGATGGTGGTCATCGACCAGGACGGCATTCAGAGTCTGCGCCCCTTCCCGGCCCGCCAGGCCAGGCCCTGCATCTTCGAATACGTCTACTTCGCCCGTCCGGACTCGGTGGTGAACGGCAAGTCCGTCTACGAGGTCCGCAAGCGCATGGGCCGCCGCCTCGCCATGGAGACCCCGGCGGAGGTGGACGTGGTGGTGCCGGTGCCGGACTCCGGGGTGCCCGCCGCCCTGGGCTTCGCCCAGGAAGCCGGCGTGCCTTTCGAGATGGGCATCATCCGTAACCACTACGTGGGCCGCACCTTCATCCAGCCCACCCAGGGCCAGCGGGAGATGGGCGTGCGCATGAAGCTGTCGCCCAACCGCGCCGTGCTGGCCGGCAAGCGGGTGATGCTGATCGACGACTCCATCGTGCGCGGCACCAATTCCGTGCGGGTGGTGCGGATGGTCCGCGAAGCGGGGGCCGCCGAGGTGCACCTGCGCTCCGCCTCCCCGCCGATCCAGTGGCCGGACTACTACGGCATCGACATGCCGGACCGTGAGAAGCTGCTGGCCGCGAACCACTCGGTCGAGGAGATCGCCAGGATCCTCAACGTCGACTCCATGGGCTACCTGTCGGTCGACGGGCTCTACTGGGCGATGGAGGCCGGCGCTCGCGACCCCGCGGTCCCGCAGTTCACCGACCACTACTTCACCGGCGACTACCCGACCCGCCTTCTGGATCGCGAGATCGCCCAGGGCCGCAACGAGGCCGTCGACCGCCAGCTCTCGTTCCTGGTCGACGCGTGAGCGAGAAGCCCGCGCGGGCGAGCTGGCTCGGCCGGCTCAAGCCCGACGGCTACATCGTGCTGATCTTCGCCATGGTGGCGGTGGCGTCGCTGCTGCCGGCCCGTGGCGCGGCGGCCCCGGTCTTCGACTGGGCCACCAAGATCGCGATCGCCTTCGTCTTCTTCCTGCACGGGGCGCGGCTGTCCCGCGAGGCGGTGCTGCAGGGGCTGACCCACTGGCGGCTGCATCTGGTGGTGCTCGCCGCGACCTACGCCCTCTTCCCGCTGATCTGCCTCGGGCTGGCGGCCCTTCCGGCCTGGATCAGCCCGCCGGCCCTGTCCGCCGGGATCATCTTCCTGGGCTGCCTGCCCTCGACCATCCAGTCCTCGATCGGGTTCACCGCGATCGCGCGGGGCAACGTCGCCGCCGCGGTGGCCTCGGCCTCGGCCTCGAACCTCCTCGGCGTAGCGCTGACGCCGGTGCTGGTCGCCGCCCTGCTGCACGCCGAAGGCTCGGTTTCGCCCGGCGCCGTGCAGGCCCTCGTGCTGCAACTCTTCGTCCCCTTCGTGGCCGGCCAGCTCCTGCGGCGCTGGATCGGCGGCTGGGTGAAGGACCGGGCCAGGCTGCTCTCCTACGCCGACCGCGGCTCGATCCTGTTGGTGGTCTACACCGCCTTCTCGGGCGCGGTGGTGGAAGGGGTCTGGAGCCGCATCGGAGCCCTCGACCTCGTGCGCCTGCTGGTCCTGAGCTGCCTCCTGCTGGCGCTGGTGCTGGCCGCCACCTGGCTCGCCGCCCGCGCGCTCGGCTTCTCGCGGGAGGACGAGATCGCCATCGTCTTCTGCGGCTCCAAGAAGAGCCTCGCCAGCGGCGCGCCCATGGCCGGAGTGCTGTTTCCAGCGGCGACGGCGGGCCTGGCCATCCTGCCGCTGATGATCTTCCACCAGATCCAGCTCATCGCCTGCGCCTTCATCGCGCAGCAGTACGCAAAGCGGGGCGACTCCCAGCCGGAGAGCCGCTAGAGAGCGGCCCCATGTCCGAACAGCTTCCCTTCGCCGACAAGGTCGTCCTCGTCACCGGCGCGAGCCGCGGCATCGGCCGCGCCGCCGCCATCGCGCTCGCCGCCGCCGGCGCCCACATCATCGCGGTGGCCCTGAACCAGGGCGGGCTCGAGGACCTCGACGACGAGATACGCCGGCTGACCGGCAAGTCCGCCACCCTCGTCCCCATGGACATCGCCGACGGCGACGGCCTGGACCAGCTCGGCTACGCCATCCACCAACGCTTCGGCCGCCTGGACGTGCTGGTCCACGCCGCAGGGATCCTCGGCGCGATCACGCCTGTCGCCCACATCGAGCCCAAGCACTGGGACCGCGTCATGGCGGTGAACCTGACCGCGACTTGGCGGCTGATCCGCACGACGGAGCCGCTGCTGAAGGCCGCCGAGCGGCCGCGGGCGATCTTCCTGACCACCGGCAAGGCGGCGAGGCCGGCCGCCTTCTGGGGCCTCTACGCGGCCAGCAAGGCGGGCATGGAGGCGATCGTCCGAACCTGGGCCGACGAACTCGAGAACACCAAGGTGCGCGCGGTGCTGCTCAACCCCGGGCCCATGCGCACCCGCATGCGCGCCGAGGCCATGCCCGGCGAGGATCCGACCACCCTGCCCGACCCGTCCGAGATCGGCCCGCTGGTCCTGGAACTGGCGCAGGCCGAGGTGGGCCTGCCGCACGTCACCGTGGCGTTCGCCGATTGGAAGTCGGCCGGGACGCGCGTTTCGGCTTGACCCCCGGCCGGGCGAGCTTCTGGGCCCGGCCCCGCGGCGCGCCCGTCTTCGGCTTGGCCTTGACCTTCGCAGGGCCCTTCGGCTTGGCGTCTGCACCTTCGCGCGCCTTGGCGGCCGCTGCGGCCCGGGTCTTGGCGGCGAGCCCCGTGCGGGCGCCGGGCTCGGGCCGCGACGGCGCCGGCCCGCTCTTCTCCTCGCCTTCTGCATAGGGGTTCTTGTTCGAGCGGATGCTGACCCGCAGCGGCACGCCGGGCAGGTCGAAGCTCTCGCGCAGTGAATTGATCAGGTAGCGCCGGTAGGTTTCCGGAAGCTGGTCCGCGCGGCTGGAGAACAGCACGAAGGTCGGCGGCCGGGCCTTGGTCTGGGCCATGTACTTCGGCTTGATCCGCCGGCCGTTCACCGAGGGCGGCGGATGACGCTGGATCGCCATCTGCAGCCAGTCGTTGAGGTCGCGAGTCTTCACCTTCGTGGACCAGTCGCCGTAGGTCTTGAAGACGGCCGGCATCAGCCGATCCAGGCCGCGACCGGTCTCGGCGGACAGCGCTACCAGGGGCGCGCCGCGCACCTGCGGAAGCTGGCGGCCGACCTCCTCGTGCATCTCCTGCAGGCGGGCCTGCGGATCCTCCACAAGGTCCCACTTGGCGAGCACGAAGACCAGCGCCCGTCCCTCGCGCTCCACTAGGTCGGCGATCTGCAGGTCCTGGATTTCGAAGGGATGGGTGGCGTCCATCACTAGGATCACCACCTCCGCGAAGGTGATGGCGCGGATGGTGTCCTGCGTGGAGAGCTTCTCGAGCTTCTCCTGGACCTTCGCCTTGCGCCGCAGCCCGGCGGTGTCCACCAGCCGGACGGGGCGGCCGTCCCACTCCCAGTCCACGGGGATCGCGTCGCGGGTGATGCCGGCCTCGGGGCCGGTGAGCAGGCGGTCCTCGCCGATGAGCCGGTTCACCAGGGTCGACTTGCCGGCGTTCGGGCGACCGACAATGGCGATGCGCACGGGCTTGTCGCGCTCGTCCTCCTCGTCCGCGTCCTCGTCGGGCATGACCGCGGCGATCGCGGCGTAGAGGTCGGCCATCCCCTCCCCGTGCTCGGCGCTGATCGGCACCGGTTCCCCCAGGCCCAGGCCGAAGGCTTCGATGACGCCGGTGTCGCCCTGCTTGCCCTCGGCCTTGTTCGCCGCGAGGACCACGGGTTTGTCGTGCTTGCGCAGGATCTCGGCGAACACCTCGTCGAGCGGGACCACCCCCTCGCGGGCGTCCACCACGAAGAGCGCCACGTCGGCCTCTTCGATCGCGCGGATGGTCTGCTGGCGCATCCGCGACTCGAGACTCTCGTCCGAGACGTCCTCGAAGCCGGCGGTGTCGATGAGCTCCAGGTCCAGGTCGCCCAGCCGACCGCTCGCGAAGCGGCGGTCGCGGGTCACCCCCGGCTGGTCGTCGACGATGGCGAGCTTCTTGCCCGCCAGCCGGTTGAACAGCGTGGACTTGCCGACGTTGGGACGCCCGACGATCGCGAGTTTCAGCGCCATGACGTCAGCCTAACCCCGCGCTCAGCGCAGCGCGATCAGTTGGGCCCGGTCCGTCGCCACATAGATCGTGTCGCCCACGGAGATCGGGGCCAGCAGGACCGGCCCGCCGATGTCGAACCGACGCTGGACCTCGCCGGATTTGGCGTTCAGCACGGCCATCTCGCCGGACGAGCCGGCGAGGATCAGCCGGTCGTTGGCCAGGATCGGGCTGGACCACACCGGCCGCACGGCCCGGCGTCCGCCAATGCCGAAGAAGCCGCCGCGCCGCTTGGCGCGGAAGCCCTCGTTGAGGTCGCGGATCCAGTAGATCTGGCCGGTCTCGCGCGAAGCGCAGACCACGCGGCCGTCGCGGCCGACCACATAGACGACGTCGCCCGCGGGCAGAGGCGTGCTGACGCCCACCACGGGGAGCTGCCAGCGCGCCTGGCCGGTGCGCAGGTCGATGGCGGCGAATACGCCGGAGTGGCTGACCGCGTAGACGTCGCCCTGGTAGATCACCGGGCGCCCCGGAATGTCGCGGATCTCCGACAGAGCGCTGGTCCGGCTGGCGCGCGACAGGGCTTCGTTCCAGAGGTCGTTGCCGTTTGTGGAGCGCAGCGCGATCAGCTCGCCCGAGCCAAAGGCGGCCACGAGCGTGTCGCCGGACACCGCGGGGCTGGAAGCTGCCAGAATCCGCGCAGGCTCGGTCAGAGCCTGGTAGGTCCAGGCCGGCGCGCCCGTGGCGGCGTCGAAGGTCAGCAGCGTGTTGTCGATGGCCACGGCCGCCACCCGGCCGGCGGCCAGGGTCGGCGCGCCATGAATCGGCTGCTCTGTGCGGGTGGTCCAGCCGACCTGGCCTGTCCGGGCGTCGAGCTGCGCCACCACGCGGTAGCCGGACGTGACGTAGAGCTTGCCGTCGCCATAGGCCAGGCCGCCCCCAAACGCCTCGCGGTCGCGGCGGTCGCCTGGCCGCACGTCGCGGCGCCAGACCTGGGCGCCGGTGCGGGCGTCGAACGCGGTGACCGTGGCCGCGGCGTCCATGACGAAGATCTTGCCGTCGGCGGCCACCGGCGGAGCGGTGACGTGCCGGCCGCCACCGGAGCCGTCCCCAAAGCCGCGACGCCAGGCGACCGACAGGTCCGGCGCGGCCGCGACATTGCCCACCCACTGCTCGCTCGTGCCGCCTGGCAGCGGCCACTCGGTCACAGGCGTCGCCGGCGGCAGGGTGAAGTCGACGCCCTTCAGGCCTTCGGCCGGCTCGAGCACCTGGTCGGCCGGGACGATGGAGATGCGCTCGCCCTCGCCGGCGGTCTCCTGCGGGCCGTCGTCCCGGTCGAACGGGTTGAGGCGGCCCAGCGTCGAGCAGCCGCTCGCGCCCAGCGCGGCGGTCAGGGCAACGGCCAGGAGGATCTTGCGGCGAGACGTCATTGAGGACCGGGGGCTTGCGGTTGGGCTTGCGGGGGCGCCATCAGGCCGGGCGGCAGCGCGCCGCCGACAGGCCCTTGCGGGCGCGGCAGGGCGGCGGCGGCCTTGACGGTAGCCGCCAGCGCCTTGGCCGAGCCGGAATCGATCAGGTCCATCGCCGCCTTGGCGCGGGCCCGGACGCTGTCGGGCGCCTCCAGGCTGGAGGAAACGACGAGGAAGTCGCCCCGCGCGCCCGCGGTGTCGCCCTTCATCAGCTTGGCGAAACCCAGGGCCTCGCGGGCCTGGATGCGGTAGGGGCGATCGTCCTCGATCAGGGGATTCAAGCGCTTCTCCAGCTCGGCGTAGGGCGCGGTGTCGAGCAAGGCCAAGGCGGATTTGAGGCGCGCGGCGTCGGCCAGCACTGCGTGCGGCGCGGCCTCAGCGGCCTGGTCGAAATAGGCGACGGCCGGCTGCACCTTGTCGTCCGCGAGCTGCAGGCCGCCGAGCTGCATCAGCGCCATAGACTTGAAGGCCGGGGCCTGGGTCTTCGAGACCTCGGTCCAGAGCTGGGCGGCCTTGCTCTGGTCGCCCTGCGCGAAGGCGTCGAGGGCGGCAGCGTACTGCTCCGACGCCTTGGCCGACTCGCGGTCGCGCCAGGTGGTGTAGCCCCACCACGCGAGGGCCGCGACCAGCGCGGCGGCCAGCACCGCAAGCACCCAGGGCAGCGCCTTGCGCGCAAGCGTCCGGTACCGGTCGGAGCGGAGCTGCTCCTCGACCTCTTCAAACAGATCCGTCACGAACGGGGACTCCGGACTCTCTTCTCAGGTGGGCTTTGCGCCAGAGGCCGGGAACCTATAGCGCGCCGCGGTGCGCCGCAACGTGCGCTCAGCCCGCCTTGGCGAAGTAGATCTCGGCCGGGCCGGGGAAGCGGCGGGCGCGGACATCCTCAGCATAGCCTTGGGCGGCTCTGGCGATCTCTCCGCGCAGGTCGGCGTAGCGGCGCACGAACTTCGGCGTCCAGTCGAACAGGCCGAGCATGTCGTCCGTGACGAGGATCTGCCCGTCGCAGCCGGCGGACGCACCGATGCCGATGGTGGGGACCTCGATCGCCCCGGTGATCTCCCGCGCCAGCCCTTCGGCCACGCCCTCGACGACCACGGCGAAAGCTCCCGCGTCGGCCGTGGCCTGGGCCTCCTCGAGGATCCGGCGGCGCTCCTCGCCGCCCTTCCCCTTGGCCTTGAAGCCGCCATCGACGAGCACGGCCTGGGGGCGGAGCCCCACATGGCCCATCACGGGGATGCCGCGGTCGACGAGGTACTTGATCGTGCCGACCACCGCCGGTCCCGCCTCGACCTTCACCGCACCGGCGCCGGTCTCCTTCATGACCCGCGCGGCGTTGGCGTAGGCCTCCTCCGGCGCGCCCTCGTAGGAGCCGAACGGCAGGTCGACCACGACCATGGCCTTGCGCGAGCCGCGCATCACCGCCTGGCCGTGCAGGATCATCATCTCCAGGGTCACGCCGACCGTGTTCGGCAGCCCGTGGACCACCATGCCCACGGAGTCGCCGACCAAGAGCAGGTCGCAGTGCTCGTCCAGGATCTCGGCCACCGGCGCGGTGTAAGCTGTGAGGCAGACGATGGGGCTCTTGCCCTTGCGCGCGGCGATGTCCGGTGCGGCGACGCGTCGGACGGCTTCCTGGCGATGCGACGACACTCAGATCTCCTCGATCACGCGGCTGAGCACAAAGCCCATGGCGAGCACCGCCAGGCCGGACGCTACCCAGACCATGGCCCCGCCGGAACCCAGCAGCGGCATCCACTCGGCCGGCTGGGCCACCTGCCCCAGGCCGCTGGTCAGCAGGCGCGCCGAGTCGCCAGCGTTCTCCACCCGTTGGAACAGGTTGGACACCATCAACTGGCTCGCGCCGATCACGCCCCCGGCCACGCCGGCCGCGCCGATCAGCCAACGGCGGGCGGTCCAGCCCCGATCGAGCCGGCGGTCGATCCGCTCGGCGAACTGGGCGGCGTCGGGCAGTTCCGGGGATTCGGCGAACAGGCGCTCGAGGCGGCGTTCGAACTCGACCTCAGCCATTGCCGCGCCTCCCTTCCAGAACGGCGCCGTCGGCCGGCGCCAGTCGCGCTCTGAGCTTATCCAGACCACGTTTGACATGCGATTTGACCGTTCCCAGCGGCAGGTTCAAGGCTTCCGCCGCCTCGCCGTGCGAAAGGCCGGCTCCGAAGCAGAGCGAGACGCACATCCGCTCGCTGGGTCCGAGGTGTTTGAGCGCCTCGTCCAGATCGATGCGCCCATCGGCGTCGCCGGTCTCGACCTCCGCCTCGTCCTCCACCTCGCCCGCGAAGACGCCCAGCTTCCGCTCCCGCTGGAGCCGGCGCAGGTAGAGCCGCGCGGCGATTTTCTTGATCCAGCCGGCGAAGGTCCCCTCGCCGCGGAACTCGGCGATCCGCTCGAAGCCGGCGAGGAAGGCGTCTTGGGCCACGTCGTCCGCCTCGGCGGCCTGGGCCCCCATCCGGCGCAGCAGCCCCCGCACGGCGGAGCCGTGCCGGCGGACCAGCTCGCCGAAGGCCTTACGCTCGCCCGCGGCGGCGCGGGCGCAGAGCTCCACGTCGTGCAGGCTGGCCAAGGCCGTTGTCGTTGCGCCCGGCATGGGCATGTTCCCCCGGCTCGCGCCTCAGACCTTCGACTTGTTGAGCAGGCCGAGGACGACGAAGGCGGCGCCGATGAAGGCCGGGAAGGCCGCGAAGGCGAGCAGCGGATAGGTGGCGTCAGGCTCTTCCATCCCAACGAGCACCCCGAAGGCGGCGAGGCCGCCGGCCACGAACAGCCAGATGACGCCGGTGCGCAGGTCGCGCTGCGGCGACGGCGACACCCCCTTGGACTTCACTTCGGTGGTCATGGCGTCGACGACTTCCGGGGGCAGCGGCTGGCCGCGTTCGATGGCCGCCCGGATGGTGTCGGCCATCTTCTGCCGCTCCATGCTCTTGAAGTAGCGCGGCACCACGACGATCGCCGCGATCATCGCGAAGAAGCCGAGGGGAACCAGAATTTCCATAGCTCGATATTCTCCTTGGACCGGCCCCGACGACCAGTCTCTCGCATGTAAAGAGGCGTGCGCCGGAGCCTACAGATGCAGCCACGGCTATGAAATCTTGGTCATGATTCCAGCCGTCACCCGGCGAGCGTCTCGTACTCCGCCGGCTTGAAGCCCACGAGCAGCCGGCCGTCCGCGTCGAGCACCGGACGCTTGATCATCGAGGGCTGCGCCAGCATCAGCCGCACCGCCTTGCCCTCGTCCAGGTCCTGCCGGTCAGCCTCCGGCAGCTTCCGGAAGGTCGTGCCCGCCCGGTTCAGCAGCGGCTCCCAGCCCACCTGCCGGACCCAGCCCTCCAAGGTCGCGCGGTCGATGCCGTCCTTCTTGTAGTCGTGGAAGGCGTAGGCGATCCCTGCCTGGTCCAGCCAGGTCCACGCCTTCTTCATCGTGTCGCAGTTGCGGATGCCGTAGAGGGTCTTGGCCAAGGGTCGCTCCAGGAGGGTTTGTTGGCGAGGATCGAACTTGAGAAGCCGGTCCGCGAGGCGCTGACGCGGGCGCTTTCCCGCTACCTCAAGGACGAGCTGGACGTCGAGATCGGCGGAATGGACGCCCAGCTCCTGCTGGATTTCCTGAGCGAGACGTTGGGTCCGCACTACTACAATCAGGGCCTTGCCGACGCCCAGGCGATCCTGCGATCGCGCCTGGAGCAGATCGCCGAGGCGATCTACGAGATCGAGAAGCCGGCGCGACTCTAGCGCCGCCGAGGACCGATGCCGCAGACGCAAGACGAACTCCTGGCCGCTTTCCAAGACGCGCTGCGCAGCCAGCGCGACGGCCGGCTCGAGGAGGCGGCCGGGCTCTGGGCCGGCGTGCTGGCGGCCGCGCCCGCCAGCGCCGAGGCCCGTGCGAACCTCGGGCTCTGCCTGATGAGCCTCGGACGGCTTGCGGAGGCCGAGAACGAGCTGCGGCGCTCCGTGGCCGAGCGGCCGGACGCGCCTTGGGCGGTGCGACATCTGGCGGCGCTGCTCGCCTACGCCGGCCGCTGGTCGGAGGCGGCGGGGCTGCTGGAACACGCGGTGGCGCGCGCGCCGGAGGATCCGCGGCTGCGGCTGAACCTGGGCTATCTCCGATTGGGACTGGGCGACTTCGCCCGCGGATGGCCGCTCTACGAGGCGCGAACCGCGCTTCCCGACCAGAACGCCGCCAAGCCGCCGCTGCCCGGCGAATGGCTGGGCGAGGACCTGAACGGCCGCACCATCCTCGTCTGGCCGGAGCAGGGCTTCGGCGACCAAATCCAGTTCGCCCGTTACGTGCCGGCCCTGGCGGAACGCGGCGCGGAGGTCACGTTGGCCGCGCCCGGGCCGCTGGTCCGGCTGTTCGCGCGGCTCGGCCAGCGGGTCATCGAGCAGACGGAACGGACCGAGGTCCCCGTCACCGACCACTGGGCGCTGATCGGCTCGCTCGCCGGACGGCTCGGCCCGATGGACTTCCGGCCGAGGCCGTATCTCGCCCGGACCGGCCGGGGCGCTTCCACTAGCCCGCCGCAGCGGATCGGCTTCGCCTGGCGCGGGCGCTCCACGCACCCGAACGACGCCGAGCGGTCCCTGCCCTCGCCGGCCCTGCTGGACCGGCTGAACAGTGCGGGCCGGACCTTCGTCGACCTGACCGAGCCGGTGGGCGATTTCGCCGACCTGGCCGAGGTGGTGGAGGGGCTCGACCTCGTGGTGACCGTGGACACCGCCCTCGCCCACTTGGCTGGCGCGCTCGGCAAGCCGGTCTTCGTCCTGCTGCCCTGGTGGCGGCAGGATTGGCGCTGGATGCAAGGGCGCGCAGATTCGCCCTGGTACCCGAGCGCCCGTCTCTTCCGGCAACCCCGCCGCGGCGACTGGCGCGCGGTGCTGGACGAGGTCGCCGAAGCGCTCGCGCGCTGAGCTCAGCCGAGCGGCATCCGCTGCCAGGCGCGACCCTCGTGGCCGAAGCGGCAGCGCTCAGGGTGCAGGATTTCCGCGACGATCTCCGCCGACTCCACCAGACGCGGGCCGGGCCGGTTGAAGAAGTGGTGGCCGTCGATGGCGTAGACCTCGCCGGTCCGCACCGCCTGGAGCCCCGACCAGAGGGGATGGCCAGTGAGCGACGGCAGGTCGGCCAGGCTCTCCTCCAGCCGGAAGCCGCACGGCAGCAACAGGATCACCTCCGGATCGGCCTCGGCAAGGTCCGGCCAGTCGAGCCACGGGGAATGCTCCCCCGCCGTGGCGAACAGGCTGACGCCGCCTGCCGCCTCGATCAGCTCCGGCATCCAGTTGCCGCCGGCCATCAGGGGATCGAACCACTCGATGGCGGCCACCCGTGGCTGTGGTGCGTCACCGATCCGGCGGCCGAGGTCGGCCAACCGGGCCTGCAATCCGGCGATGAGCTCCTCCGCGGCCGCGCGGGCGTCCAGCGCCTCCCCGACCTTGCGTATGTCGCCCCACACTTCGGAGAGGTCGTTCGGCTCCAAGGACACGAGCTGCGGCGCCCGGCCGGTCCATTCGCAGAGCGCGCTCTCCAGGTCCGCCGGCGTCACCGCGCAGATGGCGCACTGGGTCTGGGTGAGGATGACGTCGGGCGCGAGCGCCCGGAGGCGCTCGGCGTCGACGTCATAGACGGAGACGGCCTGGGCGAGGATCTCGTTCACCTGCCGGTCGATCTCGCCCGAAGGGACGCCCAGCCGCACCTTGGTGGAGCTGAGCGCCGGCAAGGCGGCGACGTCGGCCGGGAAATCGCACTGGTGGGAGCGGCCCACCAGCCGATCGGCGAGGCCCAGCGCCGCCACGATCTCGGTGGCGCTGGGCAGCAGGGAGACCACCCGGCTCGCGGTCATGCGGCAGCGGTCCGGCGGCCGAAGCCGGCGCGCCCGCCGGACGCGTGCACCGCCGCCTGGTCGAGCGCCAGCAGCGCCGCCAGCCAGGCGGCGTTGATCAGCCCAACCTGGGTGATCACGCCGGGGACGATCTCGCACGAGCCCTGCACCACCTGCTGCACACCGAGCAGTGCGAGCTGGTCGACCACGAACGCGGCCACGAACGCGATCCCGGCTCGGAACCAAGCCGGGCGGCCACGGAGGTGGGCCAGGGCCGCCGCGGCGGCCACGGTCGAAACCATGGCCGCGACGCCGAGGCCGATGCCCCAGCCGATCGTCATACGGTCCACTGGGTAATCGTGCAGACCGAAGCCCACCGCCTGTCCGGCCAGCCAGACGGCGGCGGTGACCAGCAGGGCCCGGCCGATCGGCAGGGCGCCGGCGGCGAGCACCGCCACCGCCACCAGGGGCTCCAGGCAGGCGAGCGCCAGGCAGCCGCCGACCACGGTGACGAGCAGCCCGGCGGACCACAGGGCGCCGTCGCGGGCATGAAGGAGAGACGTCATCGAATGCCCTCCCCTCACGCGCCGGCGCCGAGCTGGATCCGCAGGCCCACGAAGGCCCCGCGGCCCGGCCGCTCAAATCCGACCGGGTTCTCATAGCGCTCGTCGAACAGGTTCTCGACCCGGCCGAAGGCGGCGATGCGCTCCGTCAGGCGGTACTCGCCCGCAAGGTGCGCGATCGTATAGGCATCGGCCTTCAGGCGCGGCACGGTGAAGCTGCGGTCGCCATCCACCCATGCACCCACATGGACCACGGTGCCAGAGAGCGTCACAGCGTCGGTGACGGTCCAGTCCGCGGCCATGGTCGCTCTGTGCTTCGGCCGCCGCAGGAGGCGCAGCCCCGTCGAACGATCCTCGGCGTCGGTGTAGGTGTAGTCGACCCGGGCGTTCAGGGCGGGCGTCACCTCGACAGCCACGAAGGCTTCCACGCCCTGCGCGCGCGCCCGGCCCACGTTCTCGTAGGAATCGAACGTCGCATTGGTCTGGATGAGGTTGCGGATCGTCTGCCGGTACAAGGTGACACCCAACCGCGCCTGCTCGCCCAGCGGCTGCTCGAAGCCGAGGTCGAAGCCGCGGCTGGTCTCCGGATCGAGGTCCGGGTTGGCGAAGAAGCCGAAGTCCGGGAAGCTGACGAAGAGTTGGGTCAGGCTCGGCGCCTTGAAGCCCGTGCCGTAGCTGGCGCGCAGCAGCGTCCCGGTGGCGGCGACCTTGTGCGAGGCCGCAAGGCGCCAGGTGGCTTTGCCCCCGAACCGCTCGTTGTCGTCGTAGCGGACGCTGGCGGCGAAGTTCAGGGCGGCGCCGGGCTGCGACTGCAGTTCGGCGAAGGCTGCGCGGTTTTCGTTGTCGTAGCGGACCGGCTGGTCCAGCAGGCGCTCGCGCTCGAGCTCGGCGCCCACCACGAGGGTCCGGCCCTGCGGCAGGGCGAAGTCGACCCGCAGGTCGCCCTCGGTGCGGTCGCCCTTGTTGTAGCTGGCGAAGGGCGCGCCGAAGGCGTTCGGCGTGAGGATGCGGGTCTTGTATTCCGAGTGGTCGAGGCCGACCCGGGTCTGGACCGCGTCCGGGACGAGATCGAAGCTCGCCTCGCCGCGGACCACGAGGTTGCGGGCGTCCTGGCGCGAGCGCTCGGCGGCAGGCGCGCTCGGGAAGCCTTCGTCGGCCACGAAGAACAGGGTGCTGTCGGTCCAGCGCACGGCGGCGTCGAGCTGCAGCCGCTCGATGGGCGTGGCGCGCAGGCGGCCCGACAGGGTGGTGTTCTCGTAGTCGTCGGCGAGCACCTCGCGGCCGGCCGGCAGCAGCGCGAGCGGCGTGGTGGTCGATTCCCGGGAACGGGCGTGGGCGACGTTCAGGGCGTATCCGAGCGGACCCGCCTCGCCCACCGCGCCCACGGCCTGATCGAAGCTCTCGTAGGCGCCGCCTTCCAGCCGCGCGAGAACACGGTTGGGACCGCCGGGCGCGGCTGTGACCACATTGACCACGCCGCCGATGGCGTCCGAGCCGTAGAGGCCGCTTTGGGGCCCCCGCAGGATCTCGATGCGCTCGATGTCGGTGGTGAGGATTGCCCCGAAGTCGAAGACCCCGCCCTGGCTGGGGTCGTTGGCGTCGACGCCGTCGATCAGCACCTTGGTGTGGTTGGCGTTGGCCCCCCGGATGAACACCGACGTGCGGCCGCCGGGGCCGCCGGTCTGCACCACGTTCAGCCCCGGCGAGAGCTGCAGGGCGTCGGGCAAGGTTCGCCACTGGCGACGCTCGATGTCCTCGGCGGTGAAGACGGTGACGGCGCTGCCCACCTCGTCGGCGGGGGTCGGCCGGCGGGTGGCGGTGACCACCACCTGGTCCACCTCGGCCGCGGCGTCGGCAAAGACCGGCGTCGCCGCCAGCGTCAGGATGAGAAGCGATCCCGCCGTGACGGCGGGGGAAAGGACGGAATTCATGGCGCGCAACCTCGCGGCGGACGTGACACGTCACCGCGAAACAAGACCGGCCGCCGGCGCGCCCTTCGGCCCACAGGCGGTCAATCCACATCGGTGCACCCCGCCCGACGCGTCCGCGCGTGACCACGGCTCGTGGCAGGTCTCCTGGCTCGCGGGTCGGCGCCTCGGACCAGCCTTCCCAGGCGCCCGGAGGCGCCCAGTGGCGTCAGTCGGTCTTCGGCTCGCCGCTTACAGTTGCGGGGGCAGCCGCGGCCTTGTGCGCGAACGCACGCACCGCATTCCCTTTGTCAGCCCTCTCGGGCGCCACGGCCCGCCCATGCGGCAGGACTCAGGCGAGGTCAAGCTTCCGTTGCGTCAGGCGGCGAGGTCCGCCGACCACAGCCGCCCCTGTTCCGCGACGCCCACGGCGGCGTCGAAGATGCCGGCCATGAACGTCCGCTCGAACCGCAGCATGCTTACTCCGCTGAACTCCGGCGGCATGGCCGCGGCATAGAGGGTGAAGCCGTTCAGCTCGCAGAAGGCGGCCACGCTGCGCAGCGCGCTTCGGTAGGAGGAGCGCAGCATCAGCTCGAAGCTGCGCATCAGGATGGGCACCGCGCCCAGCGGGGTGGCGCGCGGCTCGGGCCTGAGTGTGGTGTTCACCAGCGCATAGACCTCGGCGCCACGGGCCTGGAGCTCGGCGGCGCGTTGCAGGAGCAGCGACTCCGGGACCACGAAGATCGGCGACACTGCGCCGCCGTCCACGTGCATCTCCTCGTAGAGCTCGCCGTCGCACTCGACGGGGATGAGGCGTGGCGGGAAGACGCCGGGAAGGCTCGCCGAGGCGATCAGGACGTCCGTGAAGAGCTCCAGCGCCGCGGGTCCGCCACGGGCCGCCACCGCGCCCAGGTCCCACACGGAGGTCGTCTGGGAATCGAGGTTGGAGGTGGCCACGAAGAGGCCACGGCCGGCGTCGTGCGCCTCGCCCACCGCGGCGATCAGCGCCTCGTCCACGTAGCGGCGCACCAGACCGACGAGGGCGTCCCGCGCATAGAGGCTGGGACCGGGGCGGAGCTGAGTGAGCGCCAGCGCCTGCTGCGCCGCCCCGCCGGCATATGCGTCGCGCAGCCGGTCGTCCCAGGCCTCGCCGAGCAGCGCCAGCGGCGCGATCAGAGCCCCGGTGCTGACGCCGGTGACGATGTCGAAGTGCGGCCGGGCCTTGGCCCGGGACAGACCCACCAGGGCGCCCGCGCCAAACGCCCCGCCCGCGCCGCCGCCGGAGAGCGCCAGGATGCGCAGCGGCCCGGCCCCGGGCTGCGGCGACACCAGCCGGTCGCCGAAGAAGGCGCCGAACCCCTCGCCCGGCGCGCCGACGAACCGCACGCCGGCGAAGCCGGGCGGCGACGCCGCGCCAGGCGGCGGCGGCCGGCGCCCGCGGCGTCGGGTTCGGCCGTCAGGCGCGAGCGCCATGGACTCCGGTCCCGGTCATTCCCACTCGATTATTGCCGGGAAGCCTAAGTGTCTGACCGGGCGGAACATTTCGACTCACAGAGAAGTGAATACCGTCTCAGATACCGTCGGAATCTTTGGCTGGCGGATTGACGATGCAGGGTCACATCAGCAATCGCGAGAGCGCTGCCCCTCCTAGTAAGCGCAGGCTAGCAGAGTCCCCCTCTCCTTCCAGCCTCGTTCTCAGCACGACCGCGAAAGGTCTGCAGCGGGTCGAGGCTGTGTAAAAGCGCGAAGCAGGGCAGACTCCTGACGAGCAGGTCAGGAGGGGCAGATGAGCCGCTTCGTCGAGGGTGAAGATCGCCGTCAGCCGGTTCTGCTTCCGAGTTGCTTGGACGACTACGTCAGCGACGAGAACCCGGCTCGGGTGATCGACGTCTTTGTCGACGAGCTGGAGCTCGGCGGGCTGGGCTTCGAGATCGTCCCAGCGGCGACGGGCCGGCCGGCTTACCACCCTGCGACGCTCCTGAAGCTCTACATCTACGGCTACCTGAACCGGGTGCAGTCGAGCCGACGGCTGGAGCGTGAAGCGCAGCGGAACGTCGAACTGATGTGGCTGACGGGCAAGCTGGCGCCTGACCACAAGACGATCGCCAACTTCCGGAAGGACAATGGTGAGGCGATCCAGGCGTCCTGCGCCCACTTCATCGTGCTGTGCCGCGAGATCGGGCTCTTCACCCAGGCGGTGGCGGCGGTGGACGGCAGCAAGTTCAAGGCGGTGAACACCCGCGACAAGAACTTCACGCCCGCCAAGCTGAAGAAGCGGATCGAACAGGTGGCCGAGCACATCGCGGGCTACCTTCAGGAGCTGGACACCGCCGACCGTTTGGAGGGCGAGGCGGTCGAAGCCCGCGCTGTGAAGCTCAAGGACAAGATCGCTACCCTGCGGGCGCAGATGCAGGCGCTGAAGGCGATGGAGGCGCAAGTCGAGGCCTCCCCTGATGGCCAGGTCTCGCTGACCGATCCGGACGCGCGATCCATGGCCACGAGCGGCCGCGGCAGCGGCATCGTCGGCTACAACGTGCAGAGCGTCGTCGACGCCGAGCATCACCTGATCGTCGCCCACGACGTGATCACCACGGGCAGCGATCGCCAGCAGCTCGCCGAGATGAGCGGCAAGGCCAAGGACGCGATGGGCGTGGAGCGCCTCGAGATGCTGGCCGACCGAGGCTACTTCTCCGGCGAGGAGATCCTGGCCTGCGAGCAGATCGGCGTGACGCCGTATGTGCCGAAGCCGCTCACCTCAGGCGCCAAGGCGGAGGGACGCTTCGGCAAGCAGGACTTTGCGTATGTGCCCGACGAGGACGCCTACCGCTGCCCGGGCGGGAGCCTGCTCAGGCGGCACATGACGACCGTCGAGAAGGGGCTCACCCTGCATCGTTACTGGGATCGGGCGAGCTGCCAGGCCTGTGCGCTGAAGCCTCAGTGCACGCCCAGCGTCGAGCGTCGGATCACCCGCTGGGAGCACGAGGCCACGATCGAGGCGCTGCAGCAACGGATGGACCTCGCGCCCTACGCCATGCGGGCCCGCCGGCGGATCGTCGAACACCCCTTCGGGACGATCAAAGCCTGGATGGGCCACACCCACTTCCTGATGAAGCGGCTCCCCAACGTGAAGACGGAGATCAGCCTCCACATCCTCGCCTACAACATGAAGCGCGTGATGCGGATGCTCGGAACGGGCCCGCTCATGGCTGCGATCCGGACCTGAGGGAGCGGCGCGTCACGCTCTCTGCAGATCAGCCGCACATCGAAGGCTGCGAGTTTTTACACAGCCTCGGTCGGAAGCAGTCGTTCGCTAAGTCCGATTGGGGGCTCGTGGTCCGGGAAAGCTGGCGCTGAACTGTCGTAGTTCAGAGCGTTCGATTAGCGATGCAGGCGTATTGGGCTAGTGCGGTTCACTCTCGTCAGACAGCGAACTTGAGATCAATCCGCCCCTTCGATCTCCGCGAGCGGCGCCGTGATCGTGAACAACACGCCATCGGGACGAAATTCCAGATGTGCGTCCCCGTTCAGCTCCCGCGCGATGCCTTGCCCCAACAGACGGGAGCCAAAACCCTTTTCGCTAGGTGGGACGACGAGCGGACCTCCGCGTTCCGACCAGCACAGGCGCAGCGCTTCTGAGCCCGGCGCGCCGTCCACGGCCCAATGGATGTGAACTAAGCCCCGGTCGATTGAGAGCGCTCCATATTTGAGCGCATTGGTGGCGAGTTCATGTGTCGCCATGGCCACGGCGACGGCAGATTGCGGGCGCAGCCGGATTGCGGGACCTTCAAACGTGATCCGACCCTGGGCTCCCGAATGGATGCCGAGAACCTCGACGAGGAGATCGCGCAATTCCGCGCCATTCCATTTCTCTGCAGTGAGAATGTCGTGCGCACTCGCAAGAGCCATGAGCCGCGCCATAAACGCTTCCCTTGTCTCCGGTGGAGTGTCGCCGCTCCTTAGGGTCTGCGTGGCGATGGATTGAATGATGGCAAGCGTGTTCTTCACGCGGTGGTTCAGTTCATCGATCAGCAGCCGCTGGTGACGCTGAGCCTCCTCGTTGCGAGCGAGCGCTTCTCGTAAGGCCACGCGGTCGTCGCGTTCGGCGCGAAGCGATTCCAATTCATCGAACAGGCGCGCGCCGATCTGGCAACGCTCGCCGTCCGTCGGGTCAAGCATCAGCTTGGCCAGTTCCTCGTGTTGCCGCATCAGGAGCTCGACATCCTCCTCGAAGGCGAGCTCCGGATGAGTCTGCGTCCAGTAGTGCGCTGTGCGGATGAAAGCGAGGTAGGCGGTGAGAAGTTCGAGCGCCTCGCCCCCTAAGGCGGCACGTAGAGCCGCTCGAGCTCGGAGACCTTGACTGGGACTGTTGAAAAGGACGCTTGCCGCGACGAAGACATCCCACTCGGTTTCGCTGCCCGACTCCGGCATCTTGGTGAGTGGGGAGCGAAAGGCCGCCAACCGATCAAGGCTCTCGGCGATTGCGCCCGCGTCCTGCACGCCTGGACGGCGCAGCAACTCGACCACCTGATCAACACTCTCCGGCGGCGCGTGCGGATCGCCGGAAGGATGGCCGGCGCCAATCAGGAACCCGACGTGACGAACTATGCAGTACCGCACTTGGCAAAAACGCGAGAGGTGAACGAACAGCCGCTCCTTGAAGAGGGGCGGCAGGGGATTGTTGAGGTAGGCTGACTTCGCGAACCCCCAGAGCTCTCGGATCAGGCCTGGAGCTTCACCCGCGGTCTGGAAGAAGTTCGGCACTAGGCCGAACCGAGACGAGACCTCGGCCTGGAATTCTTCTCCACCGCTGATTTGAGGCGGCGAGGTGAGATCGCGCGCGATCGACATCGGACTTAAAGCCTCGCTCGCTTATGGCCGCGACAAGCTCGACACGCCGGCGTGAACAACAAAATGCTCGCTCGCCAGCGCGGGCGCACCCCTGGACAGACTTCAACGCGTCACTGCATAGCTTGTTCCGCTTGCCAGAACCCGTAGTTCAGTTCGACAGGCACTGGCATCAAGTTCCAGCCGCGCTTCGACAGGCCTGCTTGTCCTAGCCGCACGAATGTCGGCTTTCCGGCGGCCAGTCAACGTCCGCTACCCGTGCAGACGTTCGCAACCCAAAACGGCTCAGGGTTGGAAGCGACGTTCGGGCGGAGGCGACTAGCGAACACTTGGCTCGGGTAGACCAGACGCCGCGCATGACTGCGTTGGCCGACCCGCAGCGCTAAACGACATCCTCGGGGGAGCCCTTCGCCCGAGCCGGTCTCAGCCTGACGTATCGAGCAGATCGCGAACCCGCGCGGCCAGCTGCTGGAACGTGAACGGCTTGGAAAGCAGCTGCACGCCCGGGTCCAGCCGGCCGTGGTGGACGATGGCGTTTCGCGAATAGCCGGTCGTGAACAGCACCTTCAATCCGGGGCGCATCTTCTGCGCCTCGTCGGCCACGACGCGGCCGCTCTGGTCAGGCAAGACGACGTCGGTGAACAGCAGGTCGATGCGCTGATCCGAGCCGACCACTGCGAGCGCGGCCTGCGCCGTCGGGGCCTCGACCACCTGGTAGCCGAGTTCCTTCAGGATCATAACGCTGTAGGCGCGAACGTCGGGATTGTCCTCTACGACCAGCACGACCTCGCCTTCGCTGGCGGCCGGCCGCTCTTCCTCCGCTGAATCCCGGTCGAACGGCGTGTCGCCGATGTAGCGAGGGAAGTAGAGCTTCACCGACGTGCCCTGGCCCTCCTCGCTATAGATGGTCACGTGCCCGCCGGACTGCTTGACGAAGCCGTACACCATCGACAGGCCCAAGCCCGTGCCGCGCCCCACTTCCTTGGTGGTGAAGAAGGGTTCGAAAACCCGCCCCAGTTGGTCGGCCGGAATGCCTGTGCCGGTGTCGCTTACGGCGATCATTACGTATTGGCCGGGCACCACCTCCGCGTCCTTCGCCACGTAGGCCTCGTCCAGGTACGTGTTGGCGGTCTCGATGGTGAGCTTGCCGCCCGCAGGCATGGCATCGCGGGCGTTGACCGCCAGGTTCAGGATCGCGCTCTCCAGGTGGTTCTGGTCGACCTCCACCGCCCAGAGCCGCGGGGACAGAACCCCCTCCAGCTCGATCTGCTCGCCGAGCGAGCGGTGCAGGAGATCGGTCATCTCCCGCACGAGGGCGTTCAGGTCGCAGGGCGTGGGCTGCAGCGGCTGCTGACGCGAGAACGCCAGGAGGCGCGAGGTCAGTCCCGCGGCACGTTCCGCCGCGTGCCGGGCCATGTGCAGCGCGCGGTTGATCCGGACGGTGTCGGTGAGCTTGCTGCGAGCGATCGTGTCGAGGCCGCCCAGGATCACGGTGAGCAGGTTGTTGAAGTCGTGAGCGACGCCGCCGGTGAGCTGGCCGACGGCTTCCATCTTCTGCGATTGGAACAGGGCCCGGCGGGTCTCCTCCAGGGCCTGCTCGGCGTTCCTGCGCTCGGTGACGTCCCGCGTGATCTTGGCGAAGCCGACCAGCTCTCCACCCTGATCGCGGATGGCGTCGATGATCACGTGCGCCCAAAACCTCGAGCCGTCCTTCCGGACCCGCCAGCCTTCCGTCTCCCAGCGCCCCTCGTGCCTTGCGGTGGCGAGCCCCTTGGCGGGCATGCCGGCGGCCTGATCCTCTTCGGTGTAGAAGCGGGAGAAGTGCTTGCCCATCACGTCGCTGGCCGCATACCCCTTGATCCGCTCCGCGCCCGCGTTCCAGCTCGAGACGCAGCCGTGCGGGTCCAACATATAGAGGGCGTAGTCCGTCACGCCCTGGACCAGCAGCCGGAACTGCTCCTCGCTCCTGCGCAGCGCTTCCTGCGCCTCACGGCGCTCGGTCAGGTCACGGGTGATCTTGGCGAACCCGATGATCTGGCCGTCCTTGTCACGGATCGGATCGATGACGACGTGCGCCCAGAAGCGGGTCCCGTCCTTGCGCACGCGCCAGCCCTCGCGCTCGAAGCGCCCTTCCTCGGCGGCGGTGCGAAGGGCGGTCGCGGGCAGCCCCTCCGCGCGGTCTTCCTCGGTGTAGAAGCGCGAGAAGTGCTGGCCCAGGATCTCGTCGGCGGTGTAGCCCTTGAACCGAGCCGCCCCCGGGTTCCAGCTCGAGATCACGCCCTCGGGATCCAACATGTAGATCGCGTAGTCGGTGATCCCCTCCACCAGGAGGCGGTATCGTTCGTCGGTGGGCACGGGCACTGAAGTACCGGAATCCTGCGGCAATGACGCGTTCCCAGAAAAACGGCGGCGGGTAGGCGCAGAACCCGCAGGGCTTATCTTTCGTTCACGGCTAGGCCTTGCAGCGACCCGGTTCCACCGGGAACGGTGCGCACCGCGGCTCTAGAGAGCTACCGGCACACCGTTATTCGGCTCATCGCCGACGGGAGCCTCCGGGTGGCCGCGTACGAAAGGGTCATGGTCCCGCCTTGGCGTTGCGGGAGGTGGCCTTCGGTGCTCCTCAGCGTGAATCAGGCGTTTTGAAGGTCAGACACCGGACGCGACGGCCGCTCGCAAGCGGCGGCCGTCTCCTCAAGGACCTCGATCACGAAGCTCAAGCGCCGCGGGATGGGCGAAGCCTCGATGGCGCCATAGCCGGCCTTCAGCCGCGCCTCAACCGGCGCCAAGGCGCGGTCCCGCTTAGCCGCGCGCCACTTCGTGAAGAGCACCAGGGCGAGGCCGGCGGCAAGCGGCCACAGAACAGCCAGGCCGAAGGCAAGAGGAGCGGCGTTCATTCTGTCTCCAGTCCCCCGCCGCAGCAAAGCTGAGACACATTCCCGCCGCAATATCTAATGTTAAGCCGTGGTCTCCCCCGTCACCGCGTCGTCAGCGACAGCCTGGATGGAGGCGATCGCGGCCTCCAAGGTGGGCTGCGTGAAGGGCTTGTGCACCACGAGCACACCGGGCGGCGCCGTCTCGACACTATAGTAGCCGGTGAGCAGTATGGCCGGCAGGTCGCGCCGGATCTCGCGCGCTCTTTCGATGAACTCGAGGCCGTTCATCCCCGGCATTGCGAAGTCCACGATGGCCAGGTCGATCTCGCAGTCTGCACGGTCCACGACGTCGAGGGCGGCCGCCGGGTCATGGGCTTCCAGAACCTCGTGGCCCATGTCGCGGAGGCTGGCGGCGGTGACCGTGCGCACGCCGGGCTCGTCATCGATGACCAGGATGCGACAACGGGCAGCCGTGGCCAGGGTCGCAGGGCCATGCGCCGAAGGATCCCCAGCCTCGTTCGCCCGGGGAAGGAAGAGCGAAACCTGAGTGCCGGCTCCAAGGACGCTCCGGATGCGGAGCGCGCCGCCGGACCGCTGCGCGAAACCATAGACCATCGGAAGCCCCAGACCGGTGCCCTTCCCGACCGGCTTGGTCGTGAAGAACGGCTCCAGGATCCGCTCCAGGATCTCCGGCGGCATCCCCTCGCCGGTGTCCGCCACGGTGAGAACCACATAGTCGCCTGCCGTCAGGTCGGCGTCGGCGTCGTCCGGGCTGACGTCCACATTCCGGGCCTGGATGGTGATCTGGCCGCCGTTCGGCATGGCGTCGCGCGCGTTCACGGCCAGGTTCAGAAGCGCGACCTCCAGCTGGTCCGCCTCGATCGACACGGACCAGAGGCCGTCGGCGATCCTCCATTCCACGCCAACCGCGCCACCCAGCGTGCGCGCGAGCAGATCGCGCGTGCCGCGCAGGACCTCCGCAATGTCCACTGTCACCGCCTCGCCGTCCGACCGCCGGCTGAAGCCCAGAAGGCGCTGCGTGAGAGAGGCCCCGCGCTGCGCAGCAAGGGTGGCGTTGTCGAGGTAACGCCGGACGGCGGTGGCGTCGCCAAGACGCTTGGTGGCGAGTTCCAGGCTGCCGACGATCGCGGTGAGAAGGTTGTTGAAGTCGTGGGCGACGCCTCCCGCCAGGGTGCCCAGCGCCCGCAACTTGTCCGACTGGCGCAGCTGCTGCTCCGCCACGCGCTGTTCAGTGATGTCGCGCTCCATGACGACCAGGCTCTGGACCTCGCCGGTGGCATCGATCAGGGGCACGTAGTCGATCTGGGTCCATGACGAGCCGGCGGCGCCGGGCTGTTCGTCCACGACCTGAACGGGGCGGCGCAGCCTGATCGCGCTCCGCTCGGCCTCGGACGGCGGAGCCCCGCCCAGCTCCTGCTGCGTCCTGCCGATGCAGGCCTGTTGCCGCTGGCCGAGCAGGTTCGCCTTGCGGTCGTTCAGGTACACGAAGCGGCCTGCCGGATCCTTGAAGGCGACGGCGTACGGCAGGTGGCCCATGAGGCCCTGCAGCAGCGCCTGTTCGCGCCGAAGCGCGCGCCGGAGCCGGTGCTGTTCGGCCGCGCCCGCGACCATCGCCTTGAGTGCGTCCGGCTCCCACGGCTTGGGCGCGTAGCCCACGATGCCGCCACGGTTGAGGGCCGTGGTGACCGCGCTCAGGTCGGCATAGCCCGTGAGGAGGATTGCGCTTGCGTCGCTGAGCCCGCGCGCCTCTTGCAGGAAGGCGTCGCCCATCATCCCGGGCATACGCTGGTCCGACACGATCACGGCCACGTTGCGGCGTTCGCTCAAGGCCTCGAGGGCGTCCGCGGCGCGGGTAAAGCCGATCACCTCATAGTCGGCCTCGAACAGGTCCTGCAGGGCGACGAGGATGTCGGCCTCGTCGTCGACCAGCATGAGGGTGGCGCGGCCGTCGTTCATGGGGCGCCTCCCGAGGGCAGCTCGATCATGAAGCGGGCGCCGCCCAGCGGTCCGTCATCGACGACGATCATCCCGTCATGCGCGCGAACGACGGAATAGGCGATGGCGAGGCCGAGGCCCGTTCCCGACCCAACCGGCTTGGTCGTGAAGAAGGGCTCGAAGATCCGGTCGCGCAGCTCGGCCGGCACGCCGGGACCCGAATCGGACACCGCGATCCGGTAGCGACCGTCCCGCTCTTCCGTGGCGATCTCGATCACGCCAGCGCCGCCCAGCGCGTCCGCCGCATTGGCCACGATGTTCATCACGACCTGGTTCAGGAGCGCGGGCGATCCGTAGAGCGCCGCGCCGGCGTCGAAGCGGCGCCGCACCTCGATATCGCCGAGCTTGGGCTTCAACAGGGCCAAGACCGTCTCCACGGCGTCCGGCACGTCCAGCAGCTGCTTCTCGGCTTCGTCGAGCCGCGAGAACTTCCGCAGGTTGAGCACGAGCGTCTGGATGCGTTGCAGCCCGACCCGCATGGCCTTGAGCCGCTCGCGCGCCTTCTCCAGAGGAGCCTGGCCGGACCCAGGCTCCTGCGCCTGCGCCGCGCCGCCGACGAGCCGCTCCACGGTGTCGTGGTGTCCGAGGATGAAGGCCAGGGGATTGTTGATCTCATGGGCGATCCCGGCGACCAGCTCGCCGAGCGACGCCATCTTCGCCGATTGGACGAGCTGGGCCTGCGCCTCCCGCAGCTGCCGGTTCGCCGCCTGCAGCTCGGCGTTGGCCCGCGCGAGTTCGTCAGCCGCCGCGGCGCGGGCCTCGGCGGCCTCCGAGCGACGGGTCTCGTCCACCAGCATCTTGCGGCGCATGAGCGCGCGCAGGCGCACCCGGAGCACGTCGTCGCTGTCTTCGCTGCGCACCACCTCGTCGGCGCCCACCTCGAAGGCGGCGGCCAGGTCGGCGGGCTGGTCAGGGCCCGGACCGATGACCACGACCTGGAACCCGAAACCCAGCCTGTGTCGCTGCGCGTCCAGCGCTCGCGCCAGGGCGAGGCCGTCCCACCCCGCACCCGCAAAGGGCAGGACGACGCAGTCGGTCTCCTCGTCCAGCGCACGAACCGCGGCCTCGGCGGTGCTCGCCTCGACGACGTCGTAGCCCTCCTGCTCCAGCAGGTGACGCATGCGCACGCGCGCCGTGAGGCTGTCGTGGGCGAGCAGGATCCTGGCCCGCCGGAAGGCGCGACCGCGCTCCGCGCCCGCCGCCTGAGGCCGTCGCAGCAAGGCGCGCAGCCGCGCCAGCATCACGTCCACGTCCGCCGACTTGGGAAGGTAGGCGTCGACGCCGCTTTCGAGGCCCTGCCGCTCGAGGTCGAGTTCACGGGCGCTGGTGAGCATCAGCACCGGCAAGGCGCGGGTTCGTCCGTTGAGCCGGATGTGCCGGGACAGCTCCCGCCCGTCCATCCCCGGCAGGTGGTAGTCGGCGACGACGAGGTCCGGCAGATCGCCGTTCAGCCGCTCGAGCGCCGCCTCGGCGGTCGTCGACACCTCGACTTCGAAGCCCTCGCGCTCCAGGACGCCCCTCAGCGCGACCGCCTGGGTGACGGAGTCCTCGACGACGAGGATGCGTGCGGCGTCGGTCATCCCTCGGCCCTCTTGGACGCGAGCTGTGCGACCCGTGGCCCGATGGCGTCCAGCGGCAGGATTTCCCGCGCCGCCTTCAGGCGCACGGCCGCCGCGGGCATCCCATAGACGACCGCACTGCTCTGATGCTCGGCGATGGTGTAACCGCCGGCGCGCCTCAGTTCCAGCAGCCCTTGGCCTCCGTCCTCGCCCATTCCGGTCAGCAGCACCCCGGCCGTGTGCGATCCGGCGGAGCGGGCGAGCGACTCGAAGAGGATGTTCGCCGAGGGGCGCTGCGTTGGCGCCGTCGGGCCGGAGACGAGCTTCATGACACCGCCCGGATCGATCGCCAGGTGCCGGTCTCCGGGGGCCACGTACACACGGCCGGGCAAGGCCGCCACCCCGTCCTCGGCCAGGGCGACCGGCAGCGGCGAGAGCCCGTGGAGCCAGGCGGCGAAGCCCTCCATGAACGCCGACCCCATGTGCTGCACCACGAAGACCGCCGCCGGAAAGTCCTGCGGAAGCGCCTCGAGCACCTTGGCCAATGCGGGAGGCCCGCCAGTGGAGGCCGCGAGCGCAAGGTAGGACAGCTTGGCGAACTCACTCCGCCGGGCCAGTGGCTGCGGCGGCGCCGCGGCTGACGCGGCCGAGGCGAAGGTCCGGCGCCGGATCACCGGGACGCTGCTCATGATGAAGAGCTGGGTGGTGATCGTCTCGGCGATGCGCTCATAGGCCGACGAGGCGACGCCGACCGGCTTCTCCACGACGCTGAGGGCCCCGGCGCGCAGGGCGTTCATCGAGATCCTGAGCGAGGCGTCCTCGACCGAATCCGCAATCACGACGATGGGCGTCGGATGCTCGCTCATGATCCGCCGGGTGGCCTCCAGCCCGTCGATCCCCGGCAGCCGGATGTCCATGGAGATGACGTCCGGCTTCACCCGGCCGATCTCGGCCAGGGCCTCCTCCGCTGAGGCGACCGCAGAGGCCAGCACGAAGCGCGGATCGCGGCCGACGATGTGCGCCAGCAGCTGGCGCACGACCAGCGAGTCCTCGACGATCATCACGCGAACCCGGCGCTCGGAACTCACAGCACGCGCCCGATGGTGGCCAGGAGCTCCCGCTGGTCGAACTTCTGCTTGGTGATGTAGGCCTCGGCGCCCAGGTCCATGCCGCGGCGCACGTCCGTCGGATCGTTGCGCGAGGTCATCAGGATCACAGGCAGTTCGGAAAGGCTGGCGTCCGCCTTGATCGCCTGGAGCAGGGAGAAGCCGTCCATCCGCGGCATCTCGATGTCGGCGACCACCAGGTCGATCACCGCCTCGCCCGACCGCAGGATGTGCAACGCGTCGACGCCGTCGACGGCGAGCAGCACGCGATAGCCCTGGCCTTCGAGGATGCTCTTCTCGAGGGTGCGGGTGGTGATGGAATCGTCGACCACCAGGATGGTGCGCTGGCGGGGGCGGTCCGACGTCTCCGGTGCGGCGAAGCCCAGGCCCACCGCGGCGAGACCCCGCTCGTCCCTCAGCCAGCGGTCGACGAGTTCGTCGGGATTGAGCACGGCGAGCGGCGTCTCGTCGTCCAGCAGGCCCGCGCCCAGGACCAACGCCGGATCCAAACCCTCCGCCCGGATCGCCTCGACTCCGATCTCGCGCACGTCGGTGAACGTGTCGACGGCGAAGCCCACATGACGCTCGCCGCGCGCAAGCAGGACCGCAGAGACGACTCCGCCCGCTGCGGGGATTTCGGCTCCCGCTTGCCCAAGGACCGCCGCCATCGACACCACGGGAGCCAGAACGTCCCGTCCCGCCACTTCTATCCGCGCGGTCAGCGCGCCTTCGACGGATTCCAGGGAGTCGTGCGGCAGCCGCAACAGACGGGAGACGCCGAAGCTCGGAACGCCGAAGGTGGCGCCGCCGACCTCCACCACCACCACGGCCTGGGCCGCGGTGGACAGCGGCGCGCTGAGGGTCACTTCGGCGCCCGACGGCTGCCGGCGGGCGAGCCGCGCGGAGCCGCCGAGCTCGCGGACCGCCTGCAGCACCACCGACAGGCCCATGCCGCGTCCCGCCAGGCGGTCGACCGCCTTGGCCGAGGAAACGCCGGGTTCGAAGGCCAGCGCCAGCACCTCCTCGGGGCTAGGCGGCGGATCCCCAGGCTTCGGCGGGGACAGCAGCCCCTTCTCGACGGCCGCCCGTTCGATGCTGGCGAGGTCCGGACCGGGGCCGTCGTCGTAGACCCGCGCCTGCAGCCGCCCGCCGCGCGTCAAGATCTCCAGGCCGACCAGCAGGGCGTCCGGCTTGCCGGCGGCCCGCCGCGCCTCCACGGGCTCGGCTCCGTGGCTCAGGGTATTGCGCAGCACGTGGATCAGCGGGTCGCGCAGCGCCTGCAGCACCCGGCGTTCGGCGCGCACCTCCAGGCCTTCCACCCGCACGTCGACCTCGACGCCGGCCTCCCGGGCCAGATCGCGGACCATCCGGCCGAGGTCGCCCAGCACGGCGTCGGCCGGCGTCATGGCGATGCGGTCGAGGTGGTCGCGGAGCACCGCCAGGTCCGTCTCCAGGCTCCAGCTCGTGCGGCGCTGCCGCTGGACGAGCTGCCCCAACTCGCGGCCGACCGTGCGCAGGATGTCCTCGAAGTCCCGCGCCCTGGCGCCTTGCCGGCCGCCGCCGGCCTGCGGCCGGAGCTCGCTCCAGAGCTGATCCAGCCGCCGGGTCTGGAGGTGCAGCCGTCGGAGTTCGGCGTGGGCGCCCTGCTCGTTGCGGACGTCATTGGCCAGCTGGTGCGCCGCCTGCGACAGCTCCCGCAGCGCCTCGGACTCGATGCGGACCACCTCAAGGCCGCGTTCGGCCTCCGGCTCGAGCCGCGGTCCCGCCGCGGCCGGCTCCGGCTGCCGCGCCTCTTCGGAGGCTGGCGCCTCGCCGCCCTGGCGCACCGCCTCGGCCTGCGCCTCGATGGTGTCCAGCGCCAGGTGGATCGCGTCGATGGTCTTGCGGTCCAAGGTCGCCCGGCCCTCGCCGACGCTGGCGAACAGGTCCTCCAGCCGGTGCGCGACCTCCTCGATCTGCGGGAGGTCGACGGCCCGGGCCGCGCCCTTCAGGCTGTGGGCCCGGCGGAACATCTCGCGCAGGTCGGCCTCCTCCGGCGCCGCCAGCGCGCGCCGGATGGCCTGGAGGTGCTCGCGGTGTTCGACGTCGAACGCCGCCAGCAGCTGGGCGCGGATGTCCGCCAACGCCAGCGTCCTACAGCCGGTAGCGCTCGGCCAGCGAGAGCAGTTGCTGGGAAAGGCGCGTCAGGTTGCCCGCAGCCTCGTCCAGCTGCCGCGTGCCGGCGGCCGTCTGCTGACTGGCCTGGCGGATGTTCTGCAGCGCGCCCATCACCTGCTCGATCCCGAGCTGCTGCTGGTTCGTGGACGCCACGATCTGCTGGAACGTGTGGACGCTCTCCTGCACCCGGCCGGTGATCTCGGTGATCGTGCGCTGGGTGGTGTCGGTCCGCTCCTTGCCGGCGGCCACCCGCTTGACCGCCTCCTCCGTCAGCATCACCGAGGCGTTGATGCCCCGCTGGATGTCGCCGAGGATCGAGCGGACCTGGCCCGTGGCGTCCTTCGCCTGGTCGGCCAGCATCTTCATCTCGGAGGCGACGACCGAGAAGCTGCGGCCGTGCTCGCCGGCGGCGGCCGCCTCGATGGCGGCGTTCAGCGCCAGCAGGTGCGACCGCTCCGAGATGTCGTTGACGGTGGCGATGATGTCGCCGATCGCCTGGGTCTTCTCGCTGAGGGCGACGATGTTCTCGGCCACGGCCTCCGCCTGCTCGCGGATGGCGTCCATGGCTCGGGTGGTCTCGTCGACCGCGCGCAGGCCCTCGTTGCTGGTCTGGGCGGTGGCCTGGGCCGAGGCGATGACCTCCTGGGCCCGCTTGCTGATCTGGGCGCCCGAGTGGGTGATCTCATCGACAGTAGCCGCGGTCTCCTGCACCGCGGCGAGCTGCTCCTCGACGCCGGCCGCCTGCTCCTGGGTGGAGGCTCGGATCTCCGCCGTGGCGGCGTTGAGGTTCTCGGTCGCCTCGCGGCTCTGCCGGGCGAGGTCCTTGAGACCGTCCACCATGGCGTTGAGCGTGGCCCCGAGCTGACCGATCTCGTCCTTGGACGTGGCCGCCGTCTGCCCGGTGAGGTCCCCGCGGCCGACCCGCTCGACGAAGCCCATGAAGGCGTCCAGCGGGCCCACGATCGAGCGCCGGATCAAAAAGGCCGTGGCGGCCGCCAGGAGCACGGCGGCGACCAGGCCCGTCAGCATCAGGTTGCGGCTGAGGTTGTAGGCCTCGACCAATCGGGCCTGGCCGGCGCGGAGCACTCCGTCCATCTCCTGCAGGATCACCTGCATCTGGCGTTCGAAGGCGCCGCGGCGGCTGTTGAGCCGCTCGCGGGCGGCGATCGCCGCCGGCAGGTCGCCGCGGGCCAGGGCCTGCTCGGTCGCCTCGTTGTCCGCCTCGGCGGCCTCGAGGATCGGCTTGGCGGCGGCCAGCGACTGGCGGACGCGACGCCAGGCGGACTGCCGGTCGAGGTTCAGGGCGTTGTTCTCATATTCGGTGGCCTGCGCCATCGCCTGGTCCAGCGCCTGGCCGGCGGCCGCGCTGCGTTCGCGCCAGTTGAGGGGCGCGCCGTCGCCGCCGGTGCGGGCGAGCTGGTCGGCGAAGCGGCTTTCAGCGGCGGCCTGCATCTGCTGCCGCGCGACCCGGATGTCGCTGATCAGGCGCACGAAGCCGAGGTCGCGGCTGACGATGACCTCAGTGTCGCGGCGCACGCTGCCGATCTGGTTCAACGCCAAGAGGCCGATCGCGATCATCAGCACGATCATCGCGGAGAAGCCCAGGAGGATACGGTTGGCTATGGTCACGGGGCGGCGGCTCCATGCGGGGACGACTTGGCGTGGGCGAGAAGCTCATGGGCGGTCAGCGTCACGAGCAGCTTGTCTTGGTGTTCTCCGGCCAGGACGCGGGCGCGGCCGGCGTCATCCTGCGGCAGCGGCTCGACCTCGGCGGCGACCGGCAGGTCCTGCAGCCGCAGGGCGGCCTTATGCGGCGGAGCCAGGATGAGCAGCCAACCGCCGGTCGACGCCGCGGCGGCCGGGCCTCCTAGCAAGGCGGCCATGTCCAGCGCCGGCCGGACCTCGCCCTCGTCGGCGACCAGGCCGAGCATCGCCGGGTGTCCCCCGGCTGCCGCGCCCCAACGGGTGAAGGGCCGCACCTTCGCGACCTCGGCCATCGGCAGTCCGTAGAGGTCGGCGCCCACCCGGCAGACCAGCATGCGCTCGCCCGCCGCGGCGGCTTCGGCGGCGGCTTGGCGGGCAGCGAGGCTCCGCGCTCGCATCTGCAGGATCTCGCGCCGGCGCGCCGCCGACAGAGCGGCGACGTCAGCCGATCCACCCCTGCGGACCCCCTTCGACACTCTCAAGCCCCCGTCGTCCCGCCTTCAAGCTGGACGCGCGCCATCTCCCGCAGTTCGCCTGCGGTCAGACCCGCCCCTTCGGCCAAACGCTCGTCTACAGCCAAGGTTCCAGCAGTCTTCGCAGCCGCCGCCACGGCCCGTCGTCCGGCCTCGCGCCGGCCCCGAGCCAGGCGCACGAGGCCGAGGTGGTACTGCGCCATGACAAATTGCGGATCAAGATAGGCCGCGCGCCGGAGCGCATCCTCCGCAGCGCCCAGCCGCCCTAGGGCCTGCTCCACCAGGCCCGAATAGAAGTGCAGCACGGGATCGTCCGGCTGCGCGGCTAGCCCCTCGCGGCAGGCCAGCTCGGCGCCGCGGAAGTCGCCGAGGTCGGCCCGGCGGCGCACTTCGTTCAGCTGCGCCGCGGGGTCAGCGGGGGAAGCCTGGACCGGAGCCGGAGCCGGCGGCGGTGGCGGCGCGGACTTGGGCAGGTCCGCCGCGAAAAGCGCAGGCGACGCGACGGAGGCCAGCGGCGGCAGGACGAGCTCGGCCGGAGGCGCGGCGGGCGCAGCGTAGGGCGGGGTCCAAGGCGGCGCCGCGGCGCGCCGTTCCGCGCCGCCCGCTTCCGGCGCACGGTACGCGACCGTGCCGGGGAGCCCCACGGCGTCCGCGAAGCGCGCGAACTCGGGGTTTGGCTCGGCGTGGCCCACCAGCAGCCAGCCGTCCGGCTTCAGGCGCCGCACCAGGGCGGCGGCGACCTCCGCCACCTTCTGGGGGTGGAAATAGATGAGGACGTTGCGGCAAAGGATCAGATCGAAATCGACCAGCTCAAGCGGCGGCGACGGACCCAAGAGGTCGAGCAGGTTGCCGCGCTGGAACCGCACCATGCCGCGGTAGGCCGCCTTCAGCCGCCACGCCGATCCGTCCTCCGTGAACCAGGCCTCCCGCTGCTCGGCGTCGAGCGAGCGCAAGGCCCAGCGGCTGAAGCGCGCCTCCTGGGCGGCGGCCAGGAAGTCGTCGTTGATATCCGTGCCAAGGATGGTGATGCGCCACTGAGCGAGGGCCTCGCCCAGCATCTGGTGCAGCAGGATGGCGACCGAATAGGCCTCCGCGCCGGTGGCGCAGCCCGCGCTCCAGATCCGCACGCGGCGGGTCGCTTCGCAGCGCTCCAAGATGTCCGGCAGGATCGTCTCGCGGAGCGCCTGGAATTGCTCCGGGTAGCGGAAGAAGTAGGTCTCGCCAATCGTCAGCTCGGCTTCGAGGGCGCCCCACTCGCGCTCGCCGCGTTCCGGATCGGCCAGCCGCTCCAGATACGCCTCCAGGCTCGCGCCCCGCAGCCGCTTGCGGACGCGCTCCCAGAGCAGGTCGTCCTTGTCCTCATAGTAGAAGTGACCGGTGCGCTCGATGACCTGCTGTTTCAGGCGAGCGAACGCCTCACCGGTCGGGACCGGCGCGAGCGGAGGCTTCAAACCTCAGCCTTCAGGTCCGCCAGGCGCTCGGCGGCCGCGGTCGCCAGCTCGTCGATCCGCTGGCGTTCTTCCATGAGCAGCAGCCGGCCCCAGTCGAGCAGCGGAACCATGTCTGCGCCGATGACGAGGTTGCCGACAACCGCCTCGTTGACGCTTTGCGATGACGACAGCGGCCCCATGCCGTCGGCTCGCGCGTCCGCGTCAAGCACCCGTTCGACGAGGAGCCCGAGACGCGCGCCGCCCGCGGACGCCGCCAGACGCAGGATGTGGTGGTAGAGTTCGTCGCCCTGCGGCTCTTCCGCCCCGAAGAGCCTCGCCAGGCGCACGACGGCGAGCGGCTCACCGGCAAGGTTTGCGTAGCCGGCTAGAGCCTTCGGCGATCCCGGAGGACGTTCGACGGGGAGGTTCGGCAGAACCTCGACGACGCCGGCGGCCGCAAGCCCCCAGCGCACACCCGCAGACCGGAACAGGATGTAACGCCCCTCGCCCGTCATGCCGCCCTTGAACACGAAGAACCCGAGAATGGGAAGCACGTGGAACGATCAGGCGATCTCGTCTCCAAGCCCATCAGGTCCGATCCAACAGATCGCGCACACGGGCCGCCAGCTGCTCGAACGTGAACGGCTTCGAGATGAGCTCGACGCCGGCGTCCAGTCGGCCGTGGTGGATGATGGCGTTTCGGGAGTAGCCGGTCGTGAAGAGAACCTTGAGATCGGGCCGCAGTTCGGCTGCGGCGTCTGCCAGAACCCGCCCGCTCTTGCCCGGGAGCACGACGTCGGTGAACAGCAGGTCGATCCGCTCCTCTGTCTTCAGGATCTCCAGGCCGGCGTCTGCGTCTTCCGCCTCCAGGACTTGATAGCCGAGCTCGCCGAGGATCATCGTGCTGTAGGCGCGGACGTCTTCGTTGTCCTCGACGACCAGGATCACTTCGCCTTCGCAGCTGGTTGGCGCGGATGACGCGCCAGGGGAATCGGCTGTCTCGCTCTGGCCCCGGTACCGCGGGAAGTAGAGCTTCACGGTCGTGCCCTGGCCCTCCTCGCTGTAGATGGTCACGTGGCCGCCGGATTGCTTGACGAAGCCGTAGACCATGCTGAGGCCGAGACCGGTGCCCTTGCCCACCTCCTTGGTGGTGAAGAAGGGTTCGAACACGCGTGCCAGCGTATCCTTCGGCATGCCGGAGCCGGTGTCGCTGACCGCGATCATCACGTACTGGCCGGGCACCACCTCGGCGTCGACGGCGGAGTAGCCCTCGTCGAGCGCCGTGTTGGCGGTCTCGATGGTCAGCTTGCCGCCGTCCGGCATCGCGTCCCGGGCGTTGACCGCCAAGTTTAGGATGGCGCTCTCGAGCTGGTTCTGGTCGGCCTCGATCCGCCAGAGGCGCGGCGCCAGCACGCCTTCGAGTTCGACTTGCTCGCCGAGCGTCCGGTGCAGCAACTCGGTCATGTCGCGCACGAGGCCGTTCAGCTCGAGCGGCTTAGGCTCCAAGGGCTGGCGCCGCGAGAAGGCCAGGAGGCGCCCCGTCAGGCTCGCGGCTCGCTGGGCGCCCTGCAGCGCCATGTCGGCGGCGCGGCTGATGCGCGCCTCGTCGCTCGGCTTGCTGCGCTTGATGACGTCCAGGCCGCCGATGATCACGGTCAGAAGGTTGTTGAAGTCGTGGGCGACCCCGCCCGTGAGCTGTCCGACCGCTTCCATCTTCTGCGCCTGGCGCAGAGCCTCCTCGGCCTTGGTGCGCTCCGCCACCTCCTCGGCGACCCGCTCCTCGAGCGTCGTGTTGAGGCGCTGGAGCTCGGCCTCCGCCTGCCGCCGCTGCGCCAGTTCCCGCTGCGCGGCTTCGAACAAGCGGGCATTGTCCAGGGCGATGGCTGCTTGGCTGGCGAGGCCGACGATCCGGGCCTCTTCGCGGGCCTCGAACACGCTGGGTTCGGAGTGGCCGAAGAACAGCCCGCCGAGCACCTCGCCGGTCCGGGATTTCACCGGGACGGCGAGATAGCTGCGGACCGGCAGATGGCCTTCCGGCATGCCGTGATACGGAGCCATCTTGCCGTACCTCGGGTCCTTCGTGATGTCCTCGGAGCGCACCACGCCTTCGCCGGCGAAAGTCGGATGGAAGACGGCCGTGTTGCGCGGCATGGGGAAGCGGGAGAACGCCTCCCGCGGCGCCCCTGCCAGGGTGTAGAGCGTGTAGCGTTCGCCCTGCTCGTCCTCGAGATTGTAGAAGAACGCGCCGAATTGGGCGCCCGTCAGTTCGACCGCCGCATCTGTGATGGCCTGGACGACACGACCCTGGTCGAGGTCGCCGGAGATCGCTGCGGCGGCCTCGTTCAGGATCTGCAGCGCACGGGTCTCCTCGCGCAGCTCGGCGCTGACGGCCTTTTCCTCCGTGATGTCGATCACCACGCCAGCCATCCGCTTGCCGCCCTGGGCGTCCGTTTCTACGGTCCCGCGGGCGACGACTGTCCGCTCGGCGCCGGCGCCATGGACCCGGTACTCAGCCTCGTAGGGCTCAGCCGTCTCGATCGAATGGTTCAGCACGGCAAGGACGCCGTCGAGATCGCGTCGGTCGATGCCATCCAAAAAGGCCTGCAGGGGCAGTCCAACTTGGGCGTCCTCGGCCGGCACGCCGAAGACCTCCGCCAGGGGCCCTTGAATGGCGAGGCGGTCGCTGTCCACCGACCATTCGAATACGGCGACCCGGCCCGTCGAAAGCGCGAGCGTGAGCCGGTCCTGGGTCATCAGGTACCGTTGCTCGCTCCTGAACACGGCGCGGTTGGCTTCCCGCCGCACCTCGGCCATTTGGATGTTCGCGTGCACCCGGGCGAGCAGCTCTCGCGCGGCGAACGGCTTGATGAGATAGTCATCGGCGCCCGCCTCGAGGCCTTCGACCTTGGCCTCCTCCCCGGCGCGCGCCGACAGCATGATCACCGGGACGCCCGCAAGCGCGGGGTCTGAGCGGATCTCCCGAAGCAGGCCAAACCCATCCAGCTTCGGCATCATCACGTCGGTCAACACAAGCTCGGGGGTCGCCGCCCGCGCCAGCGCAAGTGCAGCCTCACCGTCAGGGGCGGCGTCCACCACATAGCCCTGGCCTTCGAGCAGCCGGCAGACGTAAGCCCGCATGTCGTGGTTGTCGTCGGCCAGCAGAACGCGGCGTCCTGCGCCGGTGTCGCCCGCGGCATCCGGCGCGATCGCGCCAAGGCCAGGGGTCGACAGCTCGCCGGCGGCTTCCAGCTGCGGCGCCACCTCAGGCAGCCAGCGGAGGGCCTCCTCGACATACTCGTGCGCGCGGGCGCCGCCGGAGGCGGGCGCCACCTCTTCGCGGACATGCTCGGGAGGTAGATGGGCGGCCCCAAAGGGCAGCCGCACCTCAAAGGTCGTGCCTTCCCCCGGGGCGCTCTGGGCGGTGATTTCACCGCCATGCAGGCGCACCAGTTCCTGCACGAGCGCGAGGCCGATGCCACTGCCTTCGAAGCTTCGGCCCTGCGCGCCTTCGATGCGGTGGAAGCGCTCGAACAGCTTGGGCATCTCCTCCGGCGGAATGCCGATCCCGGTGTCCCGCACCCGGACCACCACGGCGCGGCCTACCGTCGAAGGCGCCACCTGCACCTCGATCTCGCCTTCGTGGGTGAACTTGAAGGCGTTCGAGATGAGGTTGAGGAGCACCTTCTCCCACATCTCTCGGTCGACGTAGATCGGCTCGGGCAAGGGCTGGCAGTCCAGCAGCAGGCGCAGGCCCGCCTTCTCAATGGCCGAGCGGAAGCTGGAGGCGATCTCGCCACTGAAGCTCGCGAGGTCTGTGGGCTGATAGATCGCCGTAACCCGGCCGGCCTCAATGCGTGAGAAGTCGAGCAGGCTGTTCACCAGCCGCAGCAGCCGCGCGCCATTCCGGTGCGCGAGCTCAACCTGGCTCCGGGTTTCGGGATCAGCGTCCGGTTTCGCCAGCAACTCCTCGAGCGGGCCCAGCATGAGCGTCAGTGGCGTGCGGAACTCGTGGCTGACGTTGGAGAAGAACGCCGTCTTGGCGCGGTCCAGCTCCGCAAGGGCCTCGGCCCTGCGGCGCTCCTCCTCGTAGGCGTCGGCATTCGTCATGGCGGCGGCGATCTGGCCGGCTGCCAGCCCCAGGAAGCCTCTATAGCCGTCGTCGAACAGCCGATAGGGGTTGAGCCCCACGATCAGCACGCCGCCGCGGCCGGTCTCGCCGGACGCAGGGATCGGAAGCACAGCGGCCCGCACGCTCGGGCGGTCCCAGGCGCCCTGCGGCGCATCCTCGCCCAGGACAGACGCGAGGTCGTCGAGCAAGACCGGCTCTTGGCCGCGCAGCGCCGAGGCGACCGGCCAGGGGGCGAAGTCACCCAGATCGAGGCTGACGGGCGCCGCAGCATGTCCTGCCGGCAGGCCGCGGGCGCTGCAAAGGCTGGCCGTCTCACCGCCCGGCGGAATGACATAGAGCAGCGCGAAGGTGACGTCGTGCGGGTCGGTGGCGAGGGCGACCATGCTGCGCTCGCACGCCTCGCGCCAGGAGCGGGCGTCGGCCGTCTGGGCCGCGAGCTCGCGCAACAGCTTCAGCTGGCGGTCTCCGATCACCCGCTGGGTGTCGTCGGTGTTGGCGCAGATGATGCCCCCGGCGCGTCCATCGTCGCCCGGGATCGGGCTGTAGGAGAAGGTGTAGTAGGTCTCCTCAGCGTAGCCGTGGCGCTCCATGATCAGGAGCTGCTCCTCGACGTAGGTGCCCTCAAGACCGCCCATCGCGGTCGCCAACATCGGCCCGATGTCCGGCCAGATCTCGCGCCAGACCTCAGAGGTCGGGCGGCCAAGGGCCCACGGGTGCTTGCCGCCGATGATCGACTTGTACGGATCGTTGTAGAGGTAGATCAGGTCCGGCCCCCAGCCGATCCAGATCGGCTGGCGCGAGGTCAGCATGATCCGCACGGCGGTCTTCAGGCTTTGCGGCCAGCCTTCTGGCGCACCCAGCGGCGTACTCTTCCAATCATGGGCGCGGATCAGGGCGCCCATCTCTCCGCCGCCGGCCAGGAAGTTCAGCGAAAGTCTGTCACGCGGCTCGGACAGGATTTCGGTGTCGTTCATTCGGGCGTTCCTGAGCTCGTGGGCGCGGCCGCCGGGCGGCCGATCAGGTCAAGTGCGGGGCCGGAGGCGTCGAGCGCGGCGCGGACCTTATGAGCGAGCGCTTCGAAGGTGAAGGGCTTGGCGACGAGCTGGACGCCCGCATCGAGCCGACCGTTGTGGACGATGGCGTTGCGGCTGTAGCCGGTTGTGAACAGCACCTTGAGGTGTGGCTTTCGGCGCAGCGCTTCGTCGGCCAGGCGGCGGCCATCCATGCCCTCGGGGAGAACGACATCGGTGAAGAGCAGGTCGACGTGCGGCGCGCGGTCGAGGAGCTCAAGGGCCACTGGACCGCTCCCGGCCTCATAGACGCGATATCCAAGCTCGGTCAGGACGGAGACCGAGTAGTCCCGCAGGGCGTCATGATCCTCGACGACGAGGATCGTCTCGTCGCCGCCGTCCGGGCGCCGAGCTTTGGCGGGGGGCGCCTCCTCCGCGCCCTGCCGCACCCGCGGCAGGTAGATCTTGACCGTCGTTCCCTCACCCACCTCCGAATAGATGCGGACGTGCCCCCCGCTCTGCCGGACGAAGCCGTAGACCTGGCTCAGCCCCAGGCCTGTGCCTTGGCCCACGGGCTTGGTCGTGAAGAAGGGTTCGAACACCCGCTCCACGGTCTCCGAATCCATTCCGCAACCGGTGTCGGTCACTGCGATCATCACGTACTGGCCCGGCGAGACCGGCTCAGCGAGGCCGGCGACGTAATCCTCGTCCAGGAACACATTTCCGGTTTCAACGGTCAGACGACCGCCTTCCCGCATGGCGTCGCGCGCGTTGACCGCAAGGTTGAGGACCGCACTCTCGAGCTCGCCGGGGTCAGCCTGCGCGGTCCAGAGGCCGGGCGCCGTCACGATCTCAACCTTGACCTGTTCGCCCAGGGTGCGCGCTACCAGATCCGCTAGTCCGGAGATCAAGCGGTTGGCGTCAATCGGCTTCGGATCGAGCGCCTGCCGACGCGCAAAGGCCAACAGACGCGCTGTCAGGGTGGCGGCGCGCTGACCTGCCTGCTGGGCCATATCCCTCGACCGCCGCAGCCGCGCCAGGGTGGCGTCGTCAGGCAGCTTCTCCAGTTGCCGTTCCATCTGCTCAAGACCGCCAAGGATCACGGTCAGCAGGTTGTTGAAATCGTGGGCCACGCCGCCGGTGAGTTGCCCGATGGCCTCCATCTTCTGGGCTTGGCGAAGTTGCTCTTCGGCCGCCAGCCGTTCGGCGATCTCTGCAGCGACGCGCGACTCGAGGCTGGCGGTGAGCTGACGCAGCTCCTCGTTGAGGTGCGAGGCGTGCCGGAGGGCAGCTTGCAGCTCCGCGCTCTGCTGCGCCAACCGGGCGCGGGCGCGGTCCAGGACCGATGCGACCGCGGCCGCTTGCTGGTGGGCTTCCGCCGCCGCCGCCGCCGCACCGGCCGCCGAGGCGGCGCTCCGTTCGGTCATCAACAACCGGATCAACAGAGAAAGCTCGTCGTGGAGCGCGGAGGCCGACAGGGATGGCGCACCCCCGATAAGGGCGACGACAGCACCCCCTTCGGATGCAAAGGCGCGCGCAGGCTTGCGATCCGCCAATGTGGGATACGCAAGTTCGGTGACGAGCTCGCCCGGCTTGCGGCAGGCGGCGAGGAACGATCGCCAGCTGGGTCCACCCGGCAGCGTCGCATGGAACCCCGGTGCCGGCGTGAGGGCGCCCGCCTCAGGGTCCGCCAGAAGGATCAGCAAGGCCTCCGCGCCGAGTGCGCCGGCCAAGGCGTGGGCCGCGGTCGAGCGGACGGGCGGATCACCCAGCGCTTCGACCAGCCTACGGATGTCGTTTGGCCCCGACACCTCAGGCCGGCAGCACGCAGACGACGGCTGTGCAGTTGTGGAAGCCGGCGAACTGGCCCTCCGCGCGCGCGATCTGCCCGTGGGTGTTGCATCCCATCAGATCGACGCCACTGAGGCGATCCTGCACCGCCGCCAGCTCTCGGCTGAAGGCCTGCCCCATGCGCAGGCGGGTGGCGACGCAGTCGAAGAACAGAGCGGCCTGCGGGCGGTGTTCGCCAATTGCGGCCAAGGCCGCGTTCGCGGCCGCCTCGGCCGCCTCGACCGTGGAGCCTTGCGTGCTGCGCATCACCCGCACCAGGGCGTTAGCCGGGATTTCAGCGGCGCAGACGACCGAGCCGTCGGGCTGGATCGCCAGCGGGACCCGGAGCCGGTAGGAGCCGCCCGTCTCGATCCCCAGGATGTTGTGGAGGAAGAACGGGATGGGAGCCGCTGGATCGAGCGCCTGCCCCGTCTGCTGCGCGTGGGCTTGGAAGGCCTCCGCGGCTGGGAGGCCATTGAGGCTGACGAGCTTCAGTCCGTCGGCGGCGGTGACACGCAGCGGCGGCGACGCCGGCTCCCAGCCATGGCTCACCCCGACGCCGATCGGCTTGTCGGAGACGATCTCAAGCGCGATGGCCGCGTCGGTCAGCACTTCTTCGCCGAGGAACACCGCCGTGCGTTGGAACTGCGCGTTGTCGCCCGCGCCGCCCCCGAAGAACTGGTAAAGGCCCGCGGTCGCCAGGGTGAGCTCGTCCAAGAGGCGATCCGCGTAGCCCGCCAAGGCGTCCGTCATCACCAGCGCATTGCGGTAGCCTGGGCGCAGGTCGTCGATGCCCAGGAAGCCTCCGACAAGCTGTTCACTCGCCGCCCTCGCGTCTACGCTGATGCCGCGACCGGCGGAGGCGCGGACCTCAAACCCGTCGCCCGCGACGCCGAGCGCTGTGGCCATCCCCTCCCCAAGCTGATCGTTCGCGAACTCACCGGCCGAGGATGCGCCCACCAAGAGCGCGCCAGGCATTCGACTCCGCAATCGCCTCAGCAGGGCCGCGTGGTCCAAGGTCGGCGCGGCGAAGAGCACCACCGCGCGCGGTTCTCCAGCCGGGCCGCACAGTTGGTCGGCCAGAGCATCGGCCGCACCATCAGCCTCGGCGAGCGCCGTGGCCGCGATTGTCGCCTTCATACTTTCCCCCAACGCCCGTAGCGCCGCGCCCTCACAGGCTGCGCCGTAGACGCTCCAACGCGGCTGCATTGCTTAGGTTCCATACGACTGTGCCGATATCCTGGAGCTGGTCGGCGATCGCGAGCTACGCGGCAGGCGAAAGCCGCTCTAGTACAGTTCCAGGCCCTGCGCGAGGCGAGGTCGATGAGCCGCTTAGCTAGCCGCTGCGGACCCTGCATCGTCAGCTCGCGACGATCGCTTCCAGGCTCATGCGACATGTGAGCACTCCCCGCTAATGCGCGGAAACTCATGATTGTCGTGCCGTCCTGCAGCGACCGTCATCAGCCGCCCCTGCCCTCCTAGCGGTGTCTCAACCGTCGGCGAAACGCTTCGAGCGCGTGCACGCGCGATCGGTGTTCATGAACCTGGACAGCATCGGCACGATCAGCTTGGCGGGTTCGAGCGCTCGACCGCCCTGGGCTGCCAGCGCCTCGCCCCTGCAGCGCCCTGTCTGCGTGAACGTCGGAAAGCCCAAGCGCATCTGCGAACTCGGCTGGGGGCACCGGCAGGCGCGCGGGGGGCGCTCCGACGCACAACGGCGGCCATCCGCCGGAGCCGACGGCAGCAGTCGTCGGAACTTTACGAACTTAACGGAATTGACAAACGCTCAGGTTGTGGCGAAAGGACCACCCATGGCAGAGAAGGCATCGTCAGCCGGCCGCAGCGCCGGCCGCTACGTGACCAAAGCCGACGTGGCGCGTCAGCCGCGCACGACGGTGCGCGACAGCAAGGGCGAGTTTTCGGTCCCCCTGCCCTCGAAATCCGTCCAGGCCCTCAATCCACGGAAGTCGGGCGTCCGCGCCGTCTTGGAAGTGCTGAGTGAGCGCATAACGGAGAGCCGCGAGAGCGGTCGACGCACCGGCTTCTGGGTCGAAGTCGATCCCAAAGGCCAGCCGCGCGTACACGCCAAGGCCACGATCGCGGACGACACCAAGCAAGTCGGGAACGACCGCGCCGATGATGCTGATGATCTGGATGCGGCCCTGGCTGCGGCCCGCGAGCGCGGCCGACTACGGGTGGCGGAGATCCTGGCCGGCGACGAGATGCTGAGCGCGGACGCCTTCGCGGAGCTGCTCGGCGTCAGCCGCGTGACCGTGAATGCGAAGCGGCAGAGGCATGAGGTGCTGGCGGTGGACGGCGCCCGCCGTGGGTTCCGCTTCCCCGCTTGGCAGGTTGACGAGAACGGCAAGCCCTTCGCCGCTATCCCGCAGCTTCTCGATAAGCTCGGCGACAGCCCGTGGAGCGTCTACCGCTTCCTCGTTCAGCGCCATCCGGAGCTGGAAGGTGCGACCGGAGTGGATGCGTTGCGCCAGGGCAGGACACACGAAGTGCTCGATGCGGCCGACAGCGTTGCCGCTGGAACGCTTGGCTAAGTGTCGCTCTAGCAGAGCCGAATGGTTCGGCCTACATCGTCAACGAGCCCACTTAACCGGTTGTCTTTACTCAATGTTTTATCCGTCACTCCCACTCGATAGTGCCGGGGGGCTTGGAGGTGACGTCGTAGACCACGCGGTTGACGCCCCGGACCTCGTTGATGATCCTCGTTGCACACCTGCCGAGCACCTCCCAGGGGAACTCGAAGAAGTCGGCCGTCATACCGTCCGTAGACGTCACAGCCCGCAGCGCCAGGACGTGCTCGTAGGTGCGGGCGTCGCCCATCACGCCGACGGTCTTCACCGGCAGCAGGACGGCGAAGGCCTGCCAGATGCTGTCGTAGAGGCCGGCCTTGCGGATTTCGTCGAGGTAGATGGCGTCGGCGGCCTGCAGCACGGCCACCTTCTCGCGGGTGATCTCGCCGGGGATCCGGATGGCCAGGCCCGGTCCGGGGAACGGGTGGCGGCCGACGAACTGGGGCGGCAGGCCGAGCTCGACGCCCAGCGCGCGGACCTCGTCCTTGAACAGCTCGCGCAGCGGCTCGACCAGCTTGAGCTTCATGTAGTCCGGCAGGCCGCCGACGTTGTGGTGGCTCTTGATGACCACGGAGGGGCCGCCGCTCGCCGACACGCTCTCGATCACGTCGGGATAGAGGGTGCCCTGGGCCAGGAACTCAGCGCCCTCGATCTTGGCGCTCTCGCGGTCGAACACCTCGATGAACAGCCGCCCGATGGTCTTGCGCTTGGTCTCGGGGTCGGTGACGCCCTCGAGCTCGCCCAGGAAAAGGTCAGACGCATCAACGTGTACGAGCGGGATGTTGTAGTGATCCCGGAACATGGTGACGACCTGGGTCGCCTCGTCCTTGCGGAGCAGGCCGGTGTCCACGAAGACGCAGGTGAGCTGGTCGCCGATCGCCTCGTGGATCAGCACCGCGGCCACCGAGCTGTCGACCCCGCCCGAGAGCCCGCAGATCACCTTGGCGTCGCCCACCTGGGCGCGAATCTTGGCGATCTGCTCCTGGCGATACGACGCCATGGTCCAGTCGCCCTTCAGCCCGGCGATCCGGTGGGTGAAGTTGCGGAGGATCAGCGCGCCGCGCGGCGTGTGCGCCACCTCGGGGTGGAACTGGATGCCGTAGAACCGCCGGCCCTCGTCGGCGATCACCGCGTAGGGCGATCCCTCGGACGTCGCCACCACCTCGAACCCCTGGGGGATGGCGGTGATCTTGTCGCCGTGGCTCATCCAGACGGTCTCGGTGTGGCCAAGGTCGCCCAGCCCCTCCAGCAGCGGGCTCCCCACCTGGATGTTGATCTCGGCGCGGCCGAACTCGCGGTCGTGGCCGCCTTCCACGGCGCCCCCGAGCTGGGCGCACATGGTCATCTCGCCGTAGCAGATGCCGAGCACCGGCACGCCCATCTCGAACACCCGCTGCGGCGCGCGGGGGCTGGCGTCCTCGTGCACGCTGGCGGGCCCGCCGGAGAGGATGATCGCCTTGGGACCGAACCGGTCGAGGAAGGCTGCGTCCACCTTGTCGTAGGGGTGGATCTCGCAATAGACGCCGCTCTCGCGCAGGCGCCGGGCGATGAGCTGGGTCACCTGGCTGCCGAAGTCGACGATCAGGACCCGCTCGTGATCCCGGGCTTGGTGGACGATCTCGGTCATGGGGCTCCGTTAGCGGGGTTTCTCCAGCACGGCGACGAAAAAGCCGTCGGTCTGGGAGGCGCGCGGCGAAAGGCGCAGAAAGCCGTCAGGCGTGAGGTTCGGGGCGAGCTTCGGGTCGTCCGAGGCCGGGCGGACCTGGAAGTCGGGATGGCGATCGAGGAAGGCGGCGACCCGGTCCTCGTCCTCCTCCGGCAGGATCGAGCAGGTGACGTAGACCACGCGGCCGCCTGGCTTCACGAAGCGCGCTCCGTCGTCGAGCACCTGGTCCTGGTCGACCTGGCGCTTGGCCAGCGCCTCGGGCGTCAGGCGCCACTTGGTGTCGGGATGGCGCCGCCAGGAGCCCGTGCCGGTGCAAGGCGCGTCGATGAAGACCACGTCCATCCGGCCCTCCAGCCCCTTCAGCGCATCGGGGTGGATGGGCGAGCGGACCTGCAGATTGCGCACGCCGGCCCGCTCACCGCGGCGCACGGTGTCGGCGAGGCGCCGGGCGTCGGCGTCATAGGCGTAGATCTGGCCGGTCGCCCCCATGGCGGCGGCGAGCGCCAGGGTCTTGCCGCCCCCGCCGGCGCAGAGGTCGAGGACCTGCTTGCCCCTCACCTCGCCGGCCGCGGCGGCCGCGAGCTGCGAGCCCAGGTCCTGGACCTCGAACCACCCCTTCGAGAACTGCGGGACGGCCTCCAGCGCGCCGGAACGCGCGGTGGGATCGAGCGCCGGCATGCGCAGCGCCGTCGGCAGGAGCTCCACGGGTTCGGCGTGCAGCGGCTGCAACGCCTTCAATGCCCGCTCGGGGTCGGTCTTCAGCAGGTTGACGCGCACGTCCACCGGTGCGCGCTGCGCAAGGGCCTCGCCCTCGGCGGCGCGGTCCTCGCCGAAGACGCGCGCCATGCCGGCGTCCAGCCAGTCGGGATAGTCGCCGCGCACGGCCGCCGGGGCGTCGTGCAGGCTGCGCGGGGCCGCCAGCGACGCGCGCTCGGCCCCGGTGAGCTCGCCGGGGCCGTGGGCTGCGTCGGCCGCCGCGTCGGCGATCCGTTCCAGCGGCCAGTCCCAGAGGAAGCGCAGGGCTCCGAGCGCGGCGGCCCGCGGCGAATCCTCGCCCATCCGCCAGGCGAGCGAGCGCCGTCGGCGCAGCACGTCCAGCACCAGGCCCGAAACGAAGGCGCGGTCCTTCGCGCCGGCGTAACGCGCGGCGTCGCCCCAGGCCTTCAGCGCGAGACGCACCGGCCGATGTCGGGCCTCGATCTCGCCCAGGACCTCGATGGCCGCCGAGAGGCGTCCGCCGTCACGCATTGATCGTCACCTGAAAATCGCCACCACGACAAGGCCGAGCCCGACCATGGACACTCCCCAGACGACCGAACGGACCATCGGCACGCCCGAGACGTAGAGCGGCACATAGAGCGCCCGGCCGATCACATAGACCGCCGAGCCCCACATGGTGAGCGGCCCCGTCTTGGCCAGCAGGACCGCAGCGACCACGGCCGCGGCGAAGAGCGGGAAGGTCTCCAAGAAGTTGCGCCACGCCCGCTCCAGCCGTCCGGGGCCCCCTGTGAGCGGCGGGCGCGGTTCGTCCCGGGAGCCGGCCGCCCACTGCAGGTCGCGCTGGCTCCACGAAGCGATGGCCGCCCAGAGGAGCTGGACCAGGCCCACCACGATCGCTGCGCCGAGCAGCTTCAGCTCCACCGCCGTCGTGTCCATGTGACCCCCTCGGAGAAATGCGCGGCCGCCCGGCGCCCGCTGGGACGCCGGCCGACGCACGCGTTCTGATCGACGCCCCCTAGACCGGGCTCGGGTAGTTCGGCGCCTCGCGCGTGATCATCACGTCGTGGACGTGGCTCTCGCGAAGGCCCGCGCCCGTGATCCGGATGAACTTCGCCCGGTTGCGGAACTCCACCAGGTTGGCCGCGCCCACATAGCCCATGGCGGCGCGGAGGCCGCCGACCATCTGGTGAAGGATGGGCGAGATCGGCCCCTTGTACGGGACCTGGCCCTCGATGCCCTCGGGCACCAGCTTCAGCGCCGACACATCCTTCTGGAAGTACCGGTCGGCCGAGCCCTGCCCCATGGCGCCGAGCGAACCCATGCCACGGTACGACTTGTAGGAGCGCCCCTGGTAGAGGAACACCTCGCCGGGCGCCTCGTCGACGCCGGCGAAGACGGAACCCATCATGGCCACCGAGGCGCCCATCGCGAGCGCCTTGGCGAGGTCGCCGGAGTACTTGATCCCGCCGTCGGCGATGATCGGCACGTCGGCGTCGCGCGCGGCGCGCACGGCGTCGGCGATGGCGGTGAGCTGGGGCACGCCGACGCCCGCCACGATCCGCGTGGTGCAGATCGAACCCGGGCCGATCCCCACCTTCACGGCGTCCGCACCCGCGTCGATCAGCGCCCGCGCGGCGTCGTAGGTGGCGACGTTGCCGGCCACCACCTGCACCCGATTCGACTCCCGCTTCACCCGGCCGACGGCTTTGGCGACATCGACGTTATGGCCGTGGGCGGTGTCGATCACCACCACGTCCACGCCGGCGTCCACCAGCGCCATGGAGCGCTCGAAGCCCGCGTCGCCTACCGTGGAGGCCGCGCCGACCAGCAGGCGGCCCTGCGCGTCCTTGGCGGCGTTCGGATAGGCCTCCGACTTCTCCATGTCCTTGACGGTGATCAGGCCGACCGCGCGGTAGTCGTCGTCCACCACGATCAGCCGCTCGATCTTGTGCCGGCGCAGCAGGTCGCGGGCCTCGGCCTGGCCGACGCCCTCCTTCACCGTGACCAGGTTCTCCGTCGTCATCAGCGCCTTGGCCGGGACGTCGTCGCGGCTCTCGAAGCGCATGTCGCGGTTGGTGAGAATGCCGCAGAGCTTGCCGGCCGCGTCGACCACCGGGAAGCCGGAGATCTTCTTGCGGGCCTTGATCTGGCGGACCTCCGACAGCGGCGTGTCCGGATGGATGGTCAGCGGGTTGATGACCATGCCGCTCTCGTAGCGCTTCACCTCGCGGACCTGGTCGGCCTGCTCCTCGACGGTGAGGTTCCGGTGCAGGATCCCCATGCCGCCCGCCTGGGCCATGGCGATGGCCAGACGACTTTCGGTGACCGTGTCCATGGCGGCGGACACGAGCGGGATATTGAGCTTGATCTCTCGCGTGAACCGGGTGGCGACGTCGACCATGGTCGGCATGACGTCGGAGGGACCGGGTTCGAGCAAAACATCGTCGAAGGTGAGCCCTTCGCGAATCTCCATGAGACTCTCCGTTTTGCGGCGCGGGTATACGCGGGCGCCCCCATCGGGGGCAAGGGCGAACGGCGCATTCATGCGATTGCGGGGCTCCTGGGTCTGATGACGGCCGATCGGAGGCCGAAGGTCATGGCGAACATCACGAGGCAAAGGCCGCTGGTGAGCGCGAGCGCGGCCAGGGGCGAGCGCTCGAGCACCACGGCGAAGACGAGGGGCCCGGCCGCCTGCAGGACGGTGGCGGGCCGGCCGATGAGGGCGGACCGGTAGGCGTAGCCCTGCGGCCCATAGAGGCTGAGCGGCAGCACGCCCTTGGCCACCGTCAGCATGCCGTTGCCAGCCCCCTGGCCGATCGCCAGCGCCGCGCCGGCCGCGCCGCCCGAGGCCACCAACGCCGCGGCGCCGGCGGGATGCAGCAGGGTGGCGACACGGGTCGTGAGCACCGCCGGCAGCCGCCGGAGCACGGTGAACTCCAGGAAGCGCACCGTCACCGCGGCGATCCCCACCAGGCCAGCCGCTGCCGTGGCCGCGCCCATCGGCAGGCCGAACGCCGCCAGAAGGCGTGGCAGGTGGGCGCTGACGCAGGTGGAGACGAACCAGGCGCAGGCGAAGAGCACGGTGAGCTGGACCATCGGCCGGTCCCAGCGCACCTCGGCGTGGGGCGTCTCCGCCTTGGGCCCGGTGGCGTGGCCGGGGGGACAGACCAGCGCCGACAGCGGCAGGCAGACGAGGAGCTGCACCGCCGCCCAGGCGAAGCAGGCCCCGCGCCAGCCCAGCGCCTCCGCCACCAGGCCGGTCAGCGGCCAGCCCACGGTGGAGCCCAGGCCGCCGACCAGCGCCACGCCGGTGATCGGCCGTCGCGCCGCCTCGCCGTAAAGCCCCACCAGGATCGCGAACGGCGTAGGCGACAGGCCCAGCGCCATGCCAAGGCCGATCACGCCCATGGCGAGCGCCAGCAAGGCCCCGTGCTGGGCCATCCCGAGGATCGCCAGCCCGAGCGCGAAGACCAGATGAGAGGCGAGCAGCACCGCTTTGCCGCCGCCGGCTTCGATCCGGCGAGCGACGCGCGGGGCCACGAAGGCCGGTACGAGCAGGGATAGCGACACGGTCCCAAAGACGAAGGCGTCCGGGAGGTCGAGTTCGCGGGCGATGGGATCGCCCAGCACGCCCATCAGGTAGAAGCTGCACGCGAAGGCCGCGATCTGCCCAAGGCCGAAGCCGGCGACGACGAGGCTCTGTGGTCGGTGCGACATGGCCTCTGATGCCCAGGTTGGCGTGCAGAGAAAATCGACTTATTGAGCAGGCTGTGTTCGAAAACCTCACATCGGACGCGCCGCCGTCGCTGAACGCCCTGCGCGCCTTCGAGGCCGTGGCAAGGACCGGCCGGGTGACGCTGGCGGCCGAGGAGCTGAACGTCACGCACTCGGCCGTCAGCCGGCAGGTGAAGGCGCTGGAGCAGGCCTTGGGGGTACGGTTGCTCACAGGTCCGAAGAACCGACTGGAGCTGACCGCCGCCGGCCGCGAGCTCGCCGCGCCGCTCACCGAGGCCTTCAACCAGATCGCGGCGGCCGTCCGCCACGTCCGCTCGGGCGGCGAGGACCTGCACGTCGCGGTGAACGCCTCCCTGTCGGTGAAGTGGCTGATCCCCCGCCTGCCGGCGTTCCAGGCCGCGCACCCCGGGATCCGCCTGCACCTCTCGGAGCTGGCGGCGCACGCCACCTCCCAGCACGGCGCCCAGGCCGTGGTGCGTATCGTGCCCACCAGCCGGCTTGCCGACGTCAACTGCACGCCCTTCATCCGAAACGCGCTCGGCGCGGTGATGTCGCCCGAGGCGGCGGCGCGCTGGGATCACGACCCATTGCGGGCGCCCCGGCTCTCCGCCGCCACCCATCCGGAGGGCTGGCCCGTCTGGGCGGAGCTGGCGGGGGTCGAGCTGCCGCCCGCCGCAGAACGCCCCTTCCCGCACGTGCATTTCGCCATGGACGCGGCCCTGGCCGGACTGGGGGCGGCCATCGTCTCCTGGCCCCTCTGCGCCGCCGAGGTGCAGGCGGGCCGGCTGGTGGCGCCGCTCGGATTCCGCCGCTCAGAAAGCGCGTTCGCGCTCCTGGCGGCGCCCGGACCGGTCGGCCGCCCGTTGGCGCGGTTCCGCGACTGGCTCGTGGCCGAAGGCGCCCGCACCGCGGAGCCGCCGGGAATTTGATCCAGGTCAAAGCCGGCCAGGGCGGCGGCGACGACCGTCGTCCTGCGGAATCCGGCGCGACGATCGGATCCGAGGGAGGAACAGACATGGAAGCCACCGGCCGGTTGCCTGCGGTGCGCGGGATCGACGCGGCGGCGCCCTTCCGCTGGCTCGGCTGGGCGTGGAGGGACCTGTGGACCACGCCTGGCCCCCTCCTCCTCTACGGCTTGTTGATCTCCGCAACGAGCCTCGCGCTGAGCTGGGCGATCTACCGCACCAACGCGGCGTTCTGGGTCCTGGCGCTCACCTTCGGGTTCGTCTTCGTGGCGCCGATGCTGGCCATGGGACCCTACGAGGCTGGCCGCCGGCTCGACCGGGGCGAGCTCCCGCGGGTCCTCGACCTCCTGCTGGTCCGCAAGGCGCTGCGGCAGGACGTGGCCTACCTCGGCCTGGCGCTGCTCGTGATCTACTTCTTCTGGGGCCGCATCGCCCAGATCGTCTACGGCCTGTCCACCTGGCAGATCTACCGGACGATTCCCGAGTTCCTGACCTTCGCCCTGACCACGGCGGAGGGCCAGCGCATGCTGCTGGTCGGCAGCGGCATCGGCGGGATCATCGCCTACGGGACCTTCGTCCTGGTGGCGGTCTCCGCGCCCATGCTGCTGGACCCGCGGGCCAGCGTGTTTGCCGCGGTCGCCACGAGCGTTCGGGCCGTATCGCGCAACCCTGGCCCGATGCTGCTGTGGGCCTTGGTCATCCTGGCCCTGGTCATGCTGTCGGCCGCCACGGCCTTCGTCGCCCTGATCGTCGTCTTTCCGTGGCTCGGCCTGGCGAGCTGGCGCGCCTATCGCGAGCTGGTGGCCGAGGCGCCGGAGCCGGCGGCCGCGCGGCCCTTGAACCCTGTCGCCACGAGATAGACCTCGGAGCTGTCGGCGCGGCTGGGTTTCGGCTTCAGCGTCTTCACGTCGGCGAAGTGGCGCTTCAGGAGCGCGATCACCTCGGCCGTCTCGCCGCCCTGGAAGGCCTTGGCGACGAAGGCGCCGCCGGGCCTCAGCACCTCGACCGCGAACTCCGCCGCGGCCTCGATCAGGCCCATGATCCGCAGGTGGTCCGTCTGACGGTGGCCCACGGTGTTGGGGGCCATGTCCGACATCACCACGTCCGGCGGCCCGCCCAGCAGCTCGACCAGCTTCGGCCCGCAGGCGGGGTCGGTGAAGTCCATCTGCAGGATGTGGGCCGGCGGCAGCGGATCGACCGGCAGCAGGTCGACGCCGGCGATGTTCGTCACCCCGCGCTGGATCGCGAGCTGCGTCCAGCCGCCGGGCGCGAGGCCGAGGTCGATGACCCGGGCCCCGGGCTTCAGCAGGTGCAGCCGGTCGTCGAGCTCCTCGAGCTTGAAGGTGGCGCGGCTGCGGTAGCCGAGCGCGCGGGCCTTGGCCGCGAAGGGGTCGTTGATCTGGCGCTCGAGCCAGGCCTGCTGGGAGGGCGTGCGCTTCCAGGCGGTCTTCAGGCGCGCCGGCTTGGCGCGGCCCTCCGCCGTGCCGCCGGTCGGCGGCTTCACCATGCGCTTGCGGGGCGGTTCGGTCATGCGGCGGCCCTCCTCGGGCGGCGACGGCGGCGACGGCGGCCGCCGCGCTCGGCCATCAACGACAGCAGGATGCCCTCGCGCAGGCCCCGGTCGGCGACCCGCACCCGCGAGCACGGCCAGAGCTCCTGCACGGCCTGCAGGATGGCGGCGCCCGCCAGGACAAGGTCGGCCCGGTCCGGGCCGATGCAGGGCTGCTCCGCCCGCTGCTGCGGATTGAGGGCCAACAGGCGCCCGGCGGCGGCGTCGCACTGCTCGCGGCTCATCCAGATGCCGTCGACGCGGCTCCGGTCGTAGCGCTCCAGCTCCAGGTGCAGGCCGGCCAGGCTGGTGATCGCGCCGGAGGTGCCCACCAGGTGCGCCCGGTCGGCGTCGAACACCTCGCGCATGGGGTCGGCGCGGCGGAAGGCGGCGATCTCGGCCTTCACCGTGTCGACCATCTTGCGGAACCAGGCCTCCGTGTCGCCCTCCCCTTCGGGATAGCGCTCGGCCAGGGTGACCACACCGATCGGGACCGACAGCCACGCGCGGATGGGCGGCAGGCCGGCGGACGGGGCGTCGCGCAGGTCCACCCAGGACAGTTCCGTGGAGCCGCCGCCCACGTCGACCACCAGCGCAGCGTCGCGGCTGCGGTCCAGCAGGTTGAGGCAGCCCTGCACCGACAGCCGGGCCTCCTCCTGCGGGCTGATGATCTGGAGCCGAAGGCCGGTCTCGGCGAACACCCGGTCGACGAAGGCCTGGCCGTTCTCGGCCATCCGGCAGGCCTGTGTGGCGATGGCGCGCAGGCGCACGACCCGGCGGCGGCGGACCTTCTCGGCGGCGACCCTCAGCGCGCCCAGGGCGCGGTCCATGGCGGTCTCGGAGAGCCGGCCGCTCTGGTCAAGACCCTCGCCCAGGCGCACGATCCGCGAATAGGCCTCCACCACCCGGAACGCCTGTCCGGCGGGGGTCGCGATCAGCAGGCGGCAGTTGTTGGTGCCCAGGTCGAGGGCCGCGTAGCAGGGCGGGTCACCCGCAGACTTCTCCCGGCCACGCCACTGTGCGCCGGGCGCGCTCGGCGCCTCGTTCATGGACCATCCGTCCTTCGCAGGCGCAGCCCGTCCGCCGCGCCTCACTTCGAGGGCGAATGTAGCAAGCCCCTTCGCGCGCCGGAAGGCGCGGCCTTTGATCGGCGCCCTGCGCGGGTTACGTTCACCTTCCGGTCAGGAGAAAGGAGGTAGATTCGAGCCATGAACACGCGCGTCGCGAAATATGCGATCGGCCAGGTGGTCCGGCACCGCGTCTATCCCTTCCGCGGGGTGATCTTCGACGTGGACCCGACCTTCTCCAACACGGAGGAGTACTGGCTGTCGATCCCGGAGCACATCCGGCCGCGCAAGGACCAGCCTTTCTACCACCTGCTGGCCGAGAACGACGACAGCTCCTACGTCGCCTACGTCTCCGAGCAGAACCTCGTCCCCGACGACACCGGCCAGCCGGTCGGCCACCCGCAGGCGCAACTGCTGTTCGAGTCCTTCCGGGAAGGCCATTACAAGCTTCGCCCCCGGATCAGCCACTAGGCGCAGACCCTTCTCCGTCGCTCCGCTTGGCGCGGCCCCTCCGGGCGACGCCGTTCGCGCCCTCAGTAGTCCCGCCGCCAGCGCACCGCCAGCTTGGTGCCCGCCTGCTGGGTCAGCCGCGAGATGATCGACAGGTGCCGGCGCACGCGCCACTCGACCTGAGCCGCCGTCCCCTCGCGCCCGCCGCCGATGATCTCGAGATAGACGTCGTCGGTGAGGTACTTGCCGCCGGCCACCGTCAGCGCCGAGTCCCCGCCGCCGCCCGCGAAGGCCAGCCGGTCGAGGCCGGCGAAGCTGCGCAGGTTGCCGATGACGTCGAAGCCCCCGCCGCCGGCCAGCGCCGACACCGCCGAGGCGAGCTGCGCCGCCTCGATGGGCGAGAGCTGCGAGGCCGAGCGGCCGAACAGCACCTGCGACAGCACCTCGTCGTTGGGCAGGCTGGGGGTCGAGGTCAGGCTGACCTCCGGCCGGGCGGCGTTGCCCCGGATGCGGACCACGGCCACCAGCGAGGGATCGTCGCGCACCGCGGTCAGGTCGAGGCGGATATCCTCGGGCCGGGTGGAGAGATAGACGACGCTGCGGTCGTCGAAGTCGAAGCGCTTGCCGGCGAACTGGTAGTCGCCGCGCACCACGCGCGCCGTGCCGCTGAGCTGCGGGCGCGAGGTGCTGCCGTTGACCCGCGCCTCGAGGGACAGCTCCACGTCGAGGCCCCGGCCGCGCAGGAACACCCGCCCCGGCGCATGCAGGCGCACGTCCAGGGCCCAGCCGTCGCCGCGCCGCGTGACCGGCGGCAGCGTCGCGGCGAGCTCCACCGGCCGGTTCCGCTCGACCACGTCCATGGCGACGACGCCTGAGGGGATCGGCAGGTCGGCGGCGACGTCCGCGCGATCTATGCCGAGGTCGCCCGAGAGCCGCACGCGCCCGTCGGAGCCCCGGTCAATGGTCACCGGACCGCTGGCGTGGGCGGTGGCCTGCTCGTTGTCGATCAGGCGGAAGTTGTCGAGGTTCAGGCGGAAGCTGGAGACCCCGGCGCGGGCCAGGCTGATGCGGCCGGCGCCCGCCACCGAGCCCCCGTGGCCGTCGACGCCGGTGACGCGGGTGACGTTCACGGCGCTGTCGGCGAAGTCCGCCCGCAGCGCGATCTGGCGCAGCGAAAGCCCGGTCTGGCCATCCTCGAACCGGCCGTCGGCGACGGTGATCCGGCCTGCGGCCTGGGGCGCGGCGAGCGTCCCGCCCAGCGTGCCGACGGTGGAGACCTGGCCCGCGAAGCTGCGCTCGCCGCCGATCAGCAGGTCCCACAGCGGCCGCACCTCGCCCTCGGCGGCGAACCGGCCCTGCATCGGCCGCTGGCGCGCGACCGCCAGCCGGAAGGGGGCGGCCGACGCCTCCGTGGGCAGCACGACATAGGTCGTCGCCCGCAGGCCCTGCTCGTTGGTGGCCGCCGCCTCCAGCGTGAGGGCCGAGTCGGCCAGCCGGCCGCGCACCGTGCCGTCGATCCCGGCGCTGGTGGGCAGGCCGCGGCCCCGGGCGTCGGTGAGCCGCGCGTCGACGAGGCCGGTGAGCGCCGCCCCGCGGCCCTGCAGGGTTACGGTCGCCTGCACCTGCCCCGCGAGGTCTTCGTCGAACAGGCCGAGCCCCAGCCCGGCCACCTGGGCGCGCACGTCGGCGGAGCCGTCGGCCAGCCGCCCGTCGAGGTCGATCCTGCCCCCGTCGGCCGCGGCCAGCCGCACCCGGGCGCTGCGTTCCGGCCCGGACACCCGGAAGACCGCGGTCTCCATCGTGCGCAGGTCGCGGTCGCCGAGGCGCCCGCCGCCGTCGAAGCTGACCGCGTATCCGGGACTGGCGTCGGAGAGCACGCCGCGGCCGGCGAAGCTCCACCGCTCCGCGCGGGTCACCCCTTGCGCCTCGGCCGCGTAGGGCAGCCGCGACAGCGGCCCGTCGGCGGAAAGGCGGAAGGACCGGATAGCCGTGCCCCCGACGCCCGCCAGCATGAGGTTCTGGCCGGTCAGGTCGAGGTCCGCACGGGCGCCTCCGCCGGCGTCGACGATGCGCAGCGTCCCCGCCGCACGACCCGACTGCAGGAAGGCGCCCGGCCCGACCTCGAGCCGAAGGTCGGCGGCCGACGGCGTGCGACGGCGAAGCGACAGCGCGCCCTCCGCCCGCAGCCCACCGGCGTCGACGGAGAGGCCGGTGAGATCGACCCCGCCCGCGGGGAAGCGGAAGTCGGAGCGCGCCCGGGCCGGACCGTGCTGGCTCTGCGCCGCCAGCGCCACGGCGCCCGACGAGCCGTCGGGCTTACGCTGGAAGCTGAGGGTGAGCTGGGCGTCGCGCAGCGGCAGCCGCGGCACGTCGATCTCGTCGATCCGGGCCGTCAGGTCCGCCCGCGGCTGGCCCAGAGTGCCGCCGACGGCGCCGTCGCCGCGGGCGCGGCCGGCGATCTCCACAGGACCCGCGCGGAAAGGCCCGCTGGCGGACCAGTCCACCTTGAAGGCGAGGCCCCCGTCGGCCGCGAGCACGCCCGAGGCGCCGGCGTCGAACGCCGCGCCGTCCAGCGCGGCCCGGGACACCGCCACGCGCCGGCCCTGCAGGCTGGCCTCGCCGGACAGGCGCGGGCTCGCGCCGAGGAGCCGGTCGAGCTCGGCGTAGCCGGTGGCGAACCGCTGCCCCCGCGCGTCGACATCAAACACCCAGGGCCGCCCCGCCCCGCCCTGGTTCGCGGACCAGGTTGCGGTGAGCTGGCCGGCGGCGCCCGGCCGGGCGGCCGCCAGGTTCGACAGCAGGGCGCGGCCCTTGAAGTTCAGTCCGCCGAGCAGGCTGCGGCCGCCGGACGCGTCCACGTCGAGGCCCTTGCCGTCGACCTCGAGCTCCCGGAGGGACAGCCGGCCGTCGGCGAGACGCGAGCCGTCGAACGTCGCCCGGGGCGCGCCGCCCATCATCGCCGCGATCCAGCCGGAGCCGGAGCCGCCGCGGCCGGCCAACGTCGCTTCGACGTTCACCGCGCCCGCCCGGGTCTCCACCTCGAGGGGCCCGCTCACCTGGTCGAGGCCGTAGCCGCCCAGCCGGAGCTGCGACACGGCGCCCGAACCGGCGAACCGGTAGCCGATGCGCCCCCCGGTGAGCACGCCGCTGATGCGCGCCGCGCCCATCTGCGGCCCCCCGGTGATCCGCGACAGCCCGCCCGTCGTCGCCGTGACCGTCACGCCCTGCGGGCCGATCTGCCGCTTCCCGAGGTCGCCCCGGCCGCGCGCCTGCACGTCCAGGTTCTCGGAGTCCAGCTTCGCCGCCAGGTCGTAGAGCGCGTCCCCGGCCTTGCGCCCCGTGATGTCGAAAACGACCTCCGGCCCCACCCGTCGCGCCCAGGCGGCGGTGAGCTCCGAGGCGGTGAGCAGCAGCCGGCCGCTCGCCTGGCCGCCGGCCGGCGTCCACGCGCCCTGGGCCACGATCGGCCTGAGCTCGCCCGACGTGGCGAGCGCCGTGAACCGCCCCTCGGCCGTGCGACCGTCCGCCCGCACGTCCATGGCGAAGGGCTGGTCGGCGGCGAGGCCGAGCGCGCCGGCGAGCGCGCCGCCGCGCGCCTCGAGCGCATCGACGCGCACCTTGAGCGGCCCCCTGCCGCCCATGTCGACGTCGACGTAGAGGTGGTCGCCGGGATGCAGGACGCTCTCTGCCCGCGCGTTCACGGTGCGCCCGCCCCGGCGCTGCACGTCGAGCGCCAGGTTCAGGTCGTAGACGCCGCGCCGGTAGCTGAACTCCGGCAACATCTCGACGCGGGCGACGGCCTTGTCGATATGGAAGGACACCGGCATCCCCCGGTCCTTCCCCTTCGGGGTCAGGGTGGGCCGGCGGATCAGCCGGATGGACTGGGCCTCGATGCTGTCCGCGTGGAAGCGTCGCCTGAAGAGTTCCAGGTAACGCCATGTCATGTGGACGTTATTGGCCTCCAGCCACACACCCTTCTCGTCGCGAATGGTGAGCTTGCGGATCCGGAAGTCGCGCCAGATGTCGCCGGACAGGCCTTCGATCTTCAGCCGGCCGAAGCGGCTGACCTTCAGCCCATCGGTGCGGGCCTCGATGAGCAGCCGGGCCTCGGGGAGGAGCACGCCGTAGCGGGTCCCCATCACGATCGCCCCGAGGCTGACCACCACGGTGATAGCCAGCACGACGAGCACGCGCGGGAGCAGCTTGCGCTTGATCGCCTCGGCCGGCGCGGATGTCTCGGACGCCTCGCTCAAAAGCTCTGACCGATGCTGACGTAGATCTGGAAGGGCGCGCCGCCGCGACGGGCCGAGACCGGCGTGGCCACGTCGACCCGGACCGGGCCGAAGTTCAGATGGTAGCGCACCCCTATGCCCGCGCCGATCGCCAGGTCCTGGAAGGCCGGCGTCTGCTCGCTCACCACCGAGCCCGCATCGACGAAGGCGGCGAACTCCCAGCGCGGCGTGAACCGGCGCCGCAACTCGAGCGAGGCCTCGAAGAGCGCCGCCCCGCCCTGGGGCGTGCCGTCGGACAGCCGCGGGCCCACGTCCTGGTAGCCGAACCCGCGTACCGAGCCGCCACCGCCGGCGTAGAAGCGCCGCGAGGCCGGGAGTTGCGGGATCTGGCCGTTGACGATGCTGCCCAGCCGGAGCCGCCCGGCGGCGACGGTCCGGCCCTCCTCGAACGGGACGTAGACGCTGCCCTGCGTTTGCAGCCGCAGGTACGGGAGATTGGTCTCGCCGACGATGACGGTGGGTTCGGCCCGCACGTTCACCCGCCAACCCCGGCGGGGATCGAGCGGATCGTCGGAGCGGTCGAGAGAGAAGTCGCCGAGCACACTGGCCGTCACCAGGTCGCGGCCGAGCGGGTTGAGCGTCTCGGTCCGCAGCTCCTCGGTGCGGCTCACGTCGACGGACGCGCCCAGGGTCACATAGGAGCCCTGCACCAGCGAGGTGGTCCGGCCGAACCGGCGGGTCACGTCGGCGCGGACGCCCACCCCCGTCTCGTCATAGGCGTCCGTGCGCACCCGGTAGGCCGCCGCGCCGGTGGTGAGCGTCTGCTGCGGGCGGCGCCAGTGCGGCAGGGACAGGGTGGGCGCGATCCGGCTGTCCAGCTCGGAGACGCGGCCGAGGACCGAGAGCGTGTCGGCCCGGCCGAGCCAGTTGTACCGCGTCCAGCGAGCCTCGACCCCGGCGCCTTCCTCCGTCGCGTAGCTGGCGCCGATCTCGAGGGTGCGGCGGGTGCGCTCGGCGACGCTGACCACCACCGGGCGATAGCCCTCGGGCGTCGCCTCCGCGGCCGGCGCCAGGGCGACGGTGACGCTGTCGTAGACGCCCGCGTCGAGCAAGCGCCGCTCCAGTTCCCCCACGTCGTCGGGGTCGTAGGCCTCGCCCTCGCGCCAGGGCGCCAGCCGGCTCACCCAATCCGGATCGGTGCGGCCGTCGGTGATCAGCTTGACGCCGTCCAGTCGCACGATGTCGCCGGCGGCGATCCGGAAGGTGGGCCGCACCGTCTGATCGGCATGGTCGACGATCACCTCGCGGGACTCGGCCCGGACGTCGGCGTAGCCGCGCTGCTGGATGGCAGCGACGGCTCGGCCCTCGGCCCCCACGACGTCCGCGGCGCGGCCGGGCTGCCCGGGCTGCAGCTCGAGTGCGGCGGACGCGGCCTGCCCGGCCTGGGGCTCGGGCGGCGATCCCACCCAGTCGATCCTGGGTTCGGCGATGCGGAAGCGTGGGCCGGGGGTCACGCGGACGAGCGCCATCGGCGGATCGGCTTCGCCCACATCGGGCTCGACGGCGTAAGCGTAGTAGCCTTCCGAACGGAGGACCGCGATGGCGTCCTCGGCGGCGGCGCGCGCGCGGCGGCGGGCTTCGAAGCGGTTGCTGATCGGCCGGTCGGTCTCGCCGATCGCGCGCTGGATGGCCTCGCGCAGCTCGGGCTCGAGGTCCCCCTCGACGGTGGCGCGCGGCTGGTCAGCCCGCGCCGGCGCAGCGGCCAGCGCACAAAGGGCCGCCGAGGCGGCGACGGCATGAACCAGTCGACTCAAAGCCCAAGTTTCTCCGAGCGCCCCTGGCCCGGTTTAGCGGCGCGTTCGATGGCTGTCACGGCTCCGCTACGCGGATTCGCGTTTGAGATGTGGCAGGTCCCCAACTGCGACGTTCTGCGGCGGCGCGCGGACAACTAGAACGGGTTAGGGAGTTATGCGCAAGTAAACAAGCTCTGCGATACCGGAATCACGGCGCGCGTTTCGGGCGAAAGTTGGGCGATTTCGCAGGTTTGGCTGGCTCCCGGGGTCACAATAGCTTGTGATCAAAACCCGGAGCTTGACCAGAAACTCAAGTTGCTGAGCAAGCGGCCACCCCCTATCCCCGAAAACACCGCAGGGGGGAGCGACGCGCGGCCGTTGGCCGGCGGGACTTCCATACAACTCACCATCACCGCCGAGGGTTTCCGCATGGCTTACCGGAATTTCGTGGGCGCGCTGCTGCCTGACACCAACCAGGCCGGAGGGATCCGTTATGTGAACGGCACCTGGGCGGACGAGACGCTCCAGGGCTCCGGCGGCGCCGACCAGTTCGAGGGCGGCGGCGGCCGTGACACCTTTGTCGGCGCCGGCGGGGACGACTTCTACTGGGTGCGCGACACCCGCGACCAGGTCGTGGAATGGGCCGGCGGCGGCGTCGACACCGTGAAGATCTGGAACTCCTACGCCCTGCCGGCGAACGTGGAGAACCTGATCGTCTTCGGCCACGGCAGCTATGCGGCCGGCAACGACAGCGACAACATCATCGAGGGCCAGGACGGCGACCAGTTCATCTACGGCGGCCGCGGGGCGGACGTGCTGATCGGCGGGTCCGGGGCCGACACCTTCCTGGTCCGCCAGGGCGAGGGCGGCAAGGTCATCCAGGACTTCCAGTCGTGGAGCGACAAGCTCCGGCTGATCGGCGGCCAGCTCAACACCTTCGACGAGGTGAAGGCGGCGATGACCCAGCAGGGCGCCGACGTGGTGCTGAACGACGGCGGGACCCAGATCGTCTTCCGCAACGCCAGCATCGGCCAGTTCGCCGCCCGGGATTTCCAGCTTCCCCTGGAGTACGGCGCCCTGGGCGCGCCCACCTTCCAGGACAACTTCGACAGCCTACAGACCGGCAGCGTCTGGAAGACCAACTTCGGCTACGCCGGCGACGGCCTGAACAGCTTCACCCTGCCGCGCAACGGCGAACAGCAGATCTATGTAGCGCCAGAGTTCAAGGGCACGACCGGCGCGCCCATGGGGCTGAACCCCTATTCCGTGAACAACGGCGTGCTGACCATCAAGGCCCAGCCCGTGTCGCCCGACGTCTCCGGCAAGATGTGGGGCTATCAGTACGCCTCGGGCATGCTGGATTCCCACTATCAACAGACCTACGGCTACTTCGAGATCCGCGCCGAGCTGCCGCACGGCAAGGGCCTGTGGCCGGCCTTCTGGCTGCTGGGCGAAGGCAACAACGAGATCGACATCCTCGAAGGCCTCGGGTCCGACACCAAGGTCCCGTACAACGCCATCCACTCGAACGCCGTGCCGGCCGCCGGCCTGCAGAACTTCGTCCCCGACGATAACGGCTTCCACACCTACGGCGCGCTGTGGAGCCCGCAGGACATCATCTTCTACGTGGATGGCGCCGAGGTGTGGCGCACCCCGACCCCGGTCGACATGCACCGGCCGATGCACATGATCGTCAACCTGGCGGTGGGCGGGAACTGGGCCGGCTCGCCGGACGGCACGACGCCCTGGCCGGCGGAGATGAAGGTCGACTACGTCAAGGCCTGGAACCTGCCCGACCCGAACTGGACGCCGAGCAACCCGCCGCCGACTCCGCCCGCGCCTCAGCCGCCTCCCCCGCCGCCGTCCAGCGGCGCCGGCCAGGTGCTGACCTCGGGCAAGTACGGTGACGTGCTGGCCGGCGGCACGGGCGCCGACACCCTGATCGCGGGCCAGGGGCCCGACCAGCTCACCGGCGGCGCCGGCGGCGACACCTTCGTGTTCAAGGCCGCCCCGTGGAACGCCGGCCGGATCAAGGACTTCGTCGTCGGGACCGACAAGCTGGACCTCTCCGCCCTGCCGAACCACGGCGCGGTGGCCTTCGAGAGCGACGGGGCCGGAGGCACGAAGGTGGTGCTGGACGTCGACGGCGCGGGCGGGCAGTGGCCGTTCCACATCGTCACCCTCGAAGGCGTCTCGCCCGGCGGGCTGACCGCCGCGAAGGTGTTCGGCCAGGATGGCGGCGCGGCGCCGTCGCCATCTACGCCGGCCCCGCCGCCGAGCTCCACGGCCGGTGTGACCCTGGTGTCGCGGACCTACGGCGACACTCTCACCGGCGGCGGCGGCGCGGACACGCTGACGGCCGGCCAGGGGCCCGACCGGCTCACCGGCGGCGCGGGCGCCGACCACTTCGACTTCGACGCCCTGCCCTGGAACGCCGGCCACGTGACGGACTTCCAGGCCGGCGTGGACAAGCTCGACCTCTCGGGCCTCCGCGCCCAGTACGCCGGCGGCGACATCGGCCGCGACGTGAGCTTCGTCGCGGACGGCGCGGGCGGGACCAAGGTCATGCTCGACGTGGACGGACCATGGGGTGGCCAGTGGCCGTTCCACATCACGACCCTCGACGGCGTGGCGCCGACCAGCCTGACCCGCGCCGACTGGATCTTCTGAGCGCGACGCGCGGCGGCGTTGCCTAGATTTTAGGCAGCGCCGCCATCGCACCCCAGTTGATGCTCCGCAACCCGCTTCCAGGCGTTAGGCTCATTCGGAGCTTCAACCAGGAAGAGGGACGAGCGGGGCGTGGCGAGGGATCAGGCGACAGTCGAGGCGCCGCTGGCGATCCCCTCGCCCTATGACGAGATGCGCGGGCCGGATGGGCAGGTCCGCCCGCACTACGCGGCGCTTGCCGCCCGGCTGGAGACCCTGAGCCCGCAGGAGCTCGCCGAGCGCCAGCGGACGCTCGAACGCTTCTTTCTGCTCCAGGGCATCACCTTCACGGTCTATGGGGCCGAGAGCTCCACCGAGCGGATCATCCCCACGGACCTGTTGCCCCGGATCATCGCCGCGAAAGAGTGGGCGACGATCGAGACCGGGCTGACCCAGCGCCTGCGGGCGCTGAACATGTTCCTGGCCGACATCTACTCCGAGCAGCAGATCCTGATGGACGGGGTGGTCCCCCGGGACCTGGTGCTCTGTGCGCCGAGCTACCGGCGCGAGATGCAGAACCTGTACGTCCCGCACGGAGCCTACGCCAACGTCTGCGGCTCGGACCTGATCCGCCAGCCCGACGGCGCCTTCGCCGTGCTCGAGGACAACCTGCGGGTCCCCTCCGGCGTCTCGTACATGCTGGCCAACCGCGAGGCCTCCAAGCGGGTCTTCCCCGGCACCTTCCGCGGCGCCGGCGTACGGCCCATCGACCGCTATCCCGACCTGCTGCTCTCCACCCTGAAGAGCATGGCGGCGGACTGGCGGCCGAACCCGCAGGTCGTGGTGCTGACGCCCGGCGTCTACAACTCGGCCTACTTCGAGCATGCCTACCTCGCCCGCCTGATGGGCGCGCCGCTGGTCGAGGGCCGCGACCTCGTGGTCCACGACAACATGGTCTATATGCGGACCACCACCGGCCTGCGCCGGATCGACGTGATCTACCGCCGGGTGGACGATGACTTCATCGATCCGCTGACCTTCCGCCGGGACTCCGGCCTGGGCGCCGCCGGGCTGTTCAACGCCTACCGGGCCGGCAACGTGGTGATCTGCAACGCGCCGGGCACCGGCGTGGCCGACGACAAGGCGGTCTACGCCTATGTCCCGGAGATCATCCGCTATTACCTCGGCGAGGAGCCGATCCTGCCCAACATCGAGACCTACCTCTGCCGGGAGCCGGCCCAGCTCAGCCATGTGCTGGCCAACCTCGACAAGCTGGTCGTCAAGGCAGTGGGCGCGTCCGGCGGCTACGGCATGCTGGTGGGCCCGCACTCCACCCGCGCCGAGCGTGAGGCCTTCGCCGACGCCCTGAAGGCGGATCCCGCCAACTACATCGCACAGCCGACCATCCAGCTTTCCACGGCGCCCTGCCTGATCGACTCGGCCATCGAGCCCCGGCACGTGGACCTCCGCCCCTTCATCCTCTCGGGCGAGAAGATCGTCGTCACGCCCGGGGCGCTCACCCGCGTCGCCCTGCGGAAGGGTTCGCTGGTGGTCAATTCCAGCCAGGGCGGCGGATCGAAGGACACCTGGGTGCTCGCCGAGGGCAAGGAGGTGCGCGCATGATGCTCGCCCGCGTGGCCGACAGCCTCTACTGGATCGGGCGCTACGTGGAGCGCGCCGAGCACATGGCGCGGCTTTCCGACGTCATGCTGACCGCCACCCTCGACCGGACCGAGGCCGCCGCCCAGGTGGCCCGGATCGGTCTGGCGGCGGTGGGCGACACCGAGGCCGACAAGGTCCAGAACCCGTACGAGGCGATCCTGGCCCTGGTGCTGGAGCGCGACGACCCGGGCTCGATCGCCACGTCGCTCGCCCGCGCCCGCGAGAACGCCCGGCAGGTGCGCGACCAGATCACCACCGAGACCTGGGAGCGGCTGAACCTCATCCACCTGCGGATGACCGATCCCGACGCGCCGCGGGCCTTCCGCGAGGGCTCCCAGGCCTTCCTGCACGACACCATGGCCGACCTGCACCTGTTCAAGGGCGCGGCCGACGCCACCATGAGCCATGGCGAGGGCTGGCGGTTCCTGCTGCTGGGCGTCTACCTCGAGCGGGCCCAGCTCATCGGCTCCCTGCTGGAGGTCTGCTTCGGCGACGGGCGGCGGCGCGCGATCACCGATCACTTCGCGCTGACCAGCCTTCTGCGGATGAGCTGCGCGCTCGAGCCGTACCTGCGGGTCTACACCGCCGACATGCAGCCGCGCTTCATCCTGGAGTTCCTGCTGCTGGACGAGGACTTCCCGCGCTCCCTGCGGTTCTGCACGGCGAGGATCGAGGAGCACCTGGCGGTCATCGGGCGCAACGTCGACGCCGGCCACGCGGACCCCGAGCGACTGGCCGGGCGGCTGCGCGCGCGCCTGCAGTACGCCGACATGGAGGAGATCCTGGCCCAGGGAGCCAGCGCCTTCATCGCCAGCGTGCTCGACGAGTGCGCCGCCATCCACCAGCGGGTCTACGAGACCTTCGTGGCCTACCCGCTCGAACAGCGCCTGCCCGCCTGAGAGGCCAAGCCGTGCTCCTGGAAGTCCGCCACGTCACCCAGTACCAGTACGAGGCGCCTGTGCGCGAAAGCGTCATGGAGCTGTGGATGCAGCCGCAGCGCAGCCACAGCCAGCGGCTGGTCAGCTTCGAGCTGGAGCTCGATCCGCCGGCCAAGCTGTTCTCCTACGCCGACGCGTTCGGCAACGCCGTCTACCACTTCGACGTGCCCCAGCCGCACGACCGCCTGACCATCACGGCCCGCGCGGCGGTCGAGACCCAGCCGCCCCCACCGACCCCGGAGCACCTGGACATCGGCGAGTGGGACCGCCTGCGCTCCGACTTCGTCCGCGGCGACAACTTCGAGTTCCTGCATCCGCACGGCTTCGCGCGCGAGACGCCGATGCTGCACGCCTTCATGGAGGAGCACGGCCTGAACCGGCTGCGCTCCGCCTGTCCGCTGACCGCTGTCCGGGAGCTCTCCAAGGCGGTTTACGGCGCGTTCGGCTACGAGACCGGCGTCACCCGCGCCGACAGTCCCATCGACCACGTGCTGGAGGAGCGGCGCGGCGTCTGCCAGGACTTCGCCCACGTGATGATCGCCATCTGCCGCTCGTGGGGCATCCCGGCGCGCTACGTCTCGGGCTACCTGTTCACCGACCGCAAGCACGGCGACCGCTCGGATCCCGACGCCAGCCACGCCTGGGTGGAGGTCTTCCTGCCCTCGACCCGCTGGATCGGCTTCGATCCGACCAACAACATCGAGGCGGGCGAGCGGCACATCGCCTGCGCCATCGGCCGTGACTACTCCGACGTGCCGCCTTCGCGCGGCGTCTACAAGGGCGAGGCGGAGAGCCAGTTGGCGGTGGGGGTGTCGGTCCGCCGCGCGCGGGCCGCGCCGGCCGAGCCGGAGTTCCTGCGGGTCTCGCAGACCGCGATGCCTCGCAACGGCGCGCGGCGGCCGGGGTTCAGCGCGCTCTTGCAGGAACAGCAGCGCCAGCAGCAACAACAGCAGCAGCAGTGAGCGGAAGGTCGCTGCGGCGGGAAAGCGCGCTTACGCAGACGCTTTGACCCACGGTCCGGAATGGGGCCGACATGGCGCACCCGAGGGCCGTCGTAGCCCGCCGCAGCATCGTCGAATCTAGGACGCCGGCCCGCCGGGCGCCAGGACCCCGGACGAGGGCGCGGCTTGCAAAGGCCCCGAGCCGCGCCTAGCTCGGCCATGGAACCTTGCGCCGTCCGGGCCGCTCCGGCTGCGCATCCGCCAGCCAGGTTGATCCATGACCCGAGCCTCCCGCCCCCTGCTCGCGAGCCTGGCGCTCGCGCTCGCCCTCGCCGCCTGCGACCGAGTGGCCCCGCCCGCCCAGGCGCCGGCCCCGCAGACCTCAGGCCCGATCGTCGCCGCGCCGGTCGGCGGCGGCGCGCCGGACTCCTTCGCCCCCATCGTGAAGCGGGTGTCGCCGGCCGTGGTCTCCATCGACACCCTGGCGGTCGGCGGCGATGACATCGTGGGGGGCCTGCCGCCGGGACTCGGGGTCGTGCCCGTCCGCCGGGGCGCGGGCTCGGGCTTCATCATCAGCGCCGACGGCTTCGTGGTGACCAACAACCACGTGGTGGAAGGCGCCCAGCAGATCGTCGTCGCCCTGGCCGACGGACGGCAGTTCCCGGCCAGGCTCGTCGGCCGCGATCCGCCCACCGACCTCGCGGTGCTGAAGATCGACGCGGCCAACCTGCCCTACGTCAGCTTCGCGGGCTCGGCTCTGCCGGAGGTGGGCGACTGGGTGGTGGCGGTGGGCAACCCCTTCGGCCTCGGCGGCACCGCCACCGCGGGCATCGTCTCGGCCCACGGGCGCGAGATCGGCGAGGCCTACGTCAGCTATCTGCAGATCGACGCGCCCATCAACAGCGGCAATTCCGGCGGCCCGTCGTTCGACCTCCAGGGGCGGGTGGTGGGCGTCAACACGGCCATCTTTTCGCCTACGGGCGGCTCGGTGGGCATCGGTTTCGCCATTCCATCGGACCTCGCCGAGAGCGTGACCCGCCAGCTCATCCGCTCGGGCCGGGTCACCCGCGGCTATCTGGGCGTGGGGATCGCCGACCTGACGCCCGCGCTCGCCTACCGGCTGGGCGTCGGCGGCCAGCGCGGCGCGGTCATCGCCGGCGTGGCGCCGGGCGGTCCGGCGGCCGGAGCCCTGCGGCCCGGCGACGTGGTGACGGCCGTGGGCGGCGAGGCGATCACCGGCGCGGGCGGGCTCACGCGCGCCATCGCCGGCGCGCAGCCAGGCTCCCAGCTCGTGCTCAGCGTGCTGCGCGACGGCCGGAGGCAGGAGGTGACGATCCGCGTCGCCCGGCGTCCGGAGAACCTGCCGCAGTAGGCTCAGACGCCGAACGTCACGTTGCCCTGGGCGTCCATGGCCCATGCCGGGTTCCAGGCGATCTCCCAGGCATGGCCGTCCGGATCGGCCACGTAGCCGCGAAAGCCGCCGTGCGGCGGCGCGTCCGCGGCGCGCAGGAGCCGCCCGCCGGCCTTCACCAGGCGCTCGAGGAGGGGCTCCACCTCCTCCCGGCCCCGGACGTTGTGGGCCAGCGCGACCGCCGCCGGCGCCACGCTGCCCGGCCGCCGCATGTCGGCCTCGAGCTGAGGCGTGAGCCAGGTCCCGAGGACCAGGCCGTTCAACGGATAGAACACGATCTCGTCGTTCTCGAACGCCGGGCTCCAGCGGAAGCCGTCGACGTAGAAGCTCCGCGACGCCTTCAGGTCGCGGGTTCCCAGGGTGATCACCGAAACATAGGGCTGCATGGTTCACGTCCTCTGCCGCGCCGGCGCACCGCGCGCCGCCGCTGAAGGCCGTGGGACTCGGAGGCCGAGGGACCGCCGGACAGACCCGCGCGATGCGGGGGCTGGGCTAACCACACCAGCCTGCCTTTTTCGACGATATCGAGGATAGGCCCGCCGCTGCGGGATTGGTAGGCCGGCTGGGATTCGAACCCAGGACCATTCGATTAAAAGTCGAATGCTCTACCACTGAGCTACCGGCCCCCGTCGCGGGAGGGCCGATGGCCGCCCGGGCGAAGCGGCGCGGAACCTAGGCGGGCCGGCCGATGCGCGCAAGGGCGTGTCCGGCCTTAACTGCGCCACAGGCTGCGCTAGGATGCCGCCGCCATGCGCCACGCCCCCTTCGCCGCCCTGATTCTCGCCGCCACCGCCCTCACCGCCTGCGCGACCGCCGGTCCGGGCGGCAAGATCCAGACGCGCAGCGAGGCGACGCGCGAAAACATGACGGGCGCGGTGACCTCCCCGCTCCGCGACCTGAACGTCGTGCGCTCCAAGATCCCCGAGGTGCTGCTCCGCGCCATGGCCGACCCATACGAGCGGCCGCCCAACACCCGCTGCCAGACCCTGATCGCGCTGGTGCAGCCGTTGGACCAGGCGCTGGGCGCTGACCTGGACGTGCCGCAGACCAGCGAGGACGACCTGCTCAGCCGCGAGACCGCCTATGGCGCCGTGGCCAGCGTCGCCAGCGGCGCGATCCCGTTCCGCGGATGGGTGCGGCAGCTCTCCGGAGCCGAGCGGCACGACGGCGCCGTGCAGGCGGCGATCACCGCCGGCGCGGTCCGGCGCGCCTATCTCAAAGGTCTGGGGGAATCGAAGGGCTGCAAGCCGCCGGCGACGCCCAGCCACGTGAAGGCCGGCTCGCCCGTCGTGAACCAGGCCGGTGGGCTGAAACCTAGGTATCCGACCCGGAAGCCCGGCGCCTGAAATCGCTCCGGAACGCTTCGAGCCGGCCCTCGGCGATGGCCGCGCGCATCTCCGCCATCAGGCGCTGGAAGAAGGCGATGTTGTGCCAGGAGAGCAGCACCTGGCCGAGGATCTCGTCCGCCTTCACCAAGTGATGCAGATAGGCCTTGGAATAGTCCCGGCTGGCCGGCACGTCGCTGTCGGCGTCGAGTGGGACCTCGTCCTCCGCAAAGCGGGCGTTCTTCAGATTGATCGGCCCATCCCAGGTCCAGGCCTGCCCGTGCCGGCCGGACCGGGTGGGCAGCACGCAGTCGAACATGTCCACGCCCCGCCAGACCGCCTCCACGATGTCGATCGGCTTCCCGACGCCCATCAGGTAGCGCGGCCGGTCGGGCGGAAGCTGGGCCGGCGCGAAGTCGAGCACCTCCACCATGGCCTCGTGCCCCTCGCCCACCGCAAGGCCGCCGATGGCGTAGCCGTCGAAGCCGATCTCCTGCAGCCGCTCGGCGGACTCCTTCCGCAACGCTTCTGACGTGCCGCCCTGCTGGATCGCGAACAACGCCTGGCTATCGCGTTCGCCGAACGCGTTCTTTGATCGCAATCCCCAGCGGGCCGACAGCCGCATGGCCTCGGCGACCGCCTCCTCCGGCGCGGGCAGCCCGACGAGCTGGTCGAGCTGCATGACGATGTCGGAGCCCAGCAGGTCGGCCTGGATCTCAATGGAGCGCTCCGGGCTCAGCACGTGCCGGGAGCCATCCAGGTGGCTCTGGAAGGTCACCGCCTGCTCGGTGACCTTGGCGATCTTCGACAGGCTCATCACCTGGAAGCCGCCGGAGTCGGTGAGGATCGGCTTCTCCCAGCGCATGAAGCGGTGCAGCCCGCCCATCCGCGCCACCCGCTCCGCTGTGGGCCGCAGCATCAGGTGGTAGGTGTTGCCGAGGATGATGTCCGCGCCGGTGGCGGCCACTTGGTCGACGGTCAGCGCCTTGACGGTGCCGGCCGTGCCGACCGGCATGAAGGCCGGCGTGCGGATCTCGCCGCGGGGCGTCGACAGCACACCGGTGCGGGCCCGGCCATCGCTCGCCTGGATGGTGAACGGAAAGGCGGCCATCAGGCTCTCCAGAGCAGGGACGCATCCCCGTACGAATAGAAGCGGTACCCGGTCGCGATCGCGTGGGCATAGGCGCCGCGCATGGTCTCCAGTCCCGCGAAGGCGGACACCAGCATGAACAGGGTCGACTTCGGCAGGTGGAAGTTGGTCATCAGTCCGTCCGCCGCCCGAAAACGGTAGCCGGGCGTGATGAAGATCGCGGTCTCGTCCATGAACGGGCGCACCACGCCGTCCTCGCCGGTCGCCGACTCGAGAAGGCGGAGGGAGGTGGTGCCCACGCAGACGATCCGGCCGCCGGCGGCGCGCACGGCGTTCAGCCGCTCGGCGGTGGCCGCGTCCACCTCGCCCCACTCCGCGTGCATCCGGTGCTCGGATAGGTCTTCGGTCTTCACCGGCAGGAAGGTGCCCGCGCCCACGTGCAGGGTGACGAAGGCCGTGCCCACCCCTGCGGCGTGCAGGCGCGCGAACAGCTCCGGCGTGAAGTGCAGGCCGGCCGTCGGGGCGGCCACGGACCCGTCCTCGGCCGCGTAGACCGTCTGGTAGTCGGCGTGGTCCCGGGCGTCCTCGCCCCGCTTGGCGGCGATGTAGGGCGGCAGCGGCATCGCCCCGCGCTCGGCGATGGCGGCGTCGAGGTCCGGTCCGGAGAGGTCGAAGGCGAGCGTCACCTCTCCGCCCTCCGCCTTCTCCCGCACGGTGGCGTCCAGCGCGCCAAGCAGGCACGCCCGGTCGCCGGTCTCGCCAAAGGAGACGCGGTCGCCCGGCGCCAGCCGCTTGCCCGGCCGCATGAAGGCCGTCCAGACACTGGGCGACAGCCGCTTGTGGAGCGTCGCTTCGACCGCCACGCGACTTTCCTCGCGGCTGCGCACGCCCTTGAGCCGGGCTGGGATCACCCGGGTGTCGTTGAGCACCAGGACGTCGCCGGCGCGGAGCTGGCCCGGCAGGTCGCTGACGTGCAGGTCCTGCAGCGGCCGGCCCGGATCGACCACGAGCAGGCGCGCGGCGTCGCGCGGGCTCTCGGGCCGGAGCGCGATGCGATCCTCGGGCAGGTCGAAGTCGAAGTCGGCCAGTTGCATGGAGGCGGCTCAAGGCCACGGGGCCGCACTCGCGTCAAGCGCGCGGCGTGCTAGAGGCGCGGCATGCGCTTCGTGCGACTCGCCCTGCTGGCCCTCCTCGCTGTGCCGGTGTTCCTGTTCGCGGGCCTCGGCGTGATCGCGCCGCTGATCGGCCAGTTCGGCCGAGCCGACCTCAACGCGGACATCTCCAACCACTTCGCGCCGGTCTGGCTGGCAGGCTCGCTCGGTGTGCTGCTGTCGGCCGCGGTGTTCCGCGACGAGGCGCGGCGGCTGGTGCTGGTGGTCGGCGCGCTTGGGGTCCTGCTGTCCGGCAGCCTCATGCTGCCAGAGTTCCTGAGGCCCGGCGGGCCGAAGGCTGCGGCCTCGACGCCTGGCCAGCTCAAGATCGTGCAGCTCAATGTCTGGCACCACAACCCGGACCTCGGACGCGCCGTCGACTGGCTGGTGGCCGAGGACCCGGACATCGTCGTCGCCGAGGAGACCACACCGGCCTTCCGCGCCCTGATGGCGGAGCGCACCGACTGGCACGTCACCTGCCCCGACTGCGAGGTGATGATCTTCAGCAAGCGCCGGCCGACGGGCCGTAGCCTGCAGCCGCCCCGCGGCGCCCGGCACGTGCCCATGGCGGTGGCCCGGTTCAGCGACCTCGCGGTTGTCGGCGTGCACTACGCCTGGCCCACCGACGCCGCCGACCAGCAGTATCAGGAAGCACGCCTCGCCCGCGTGCTGGACGGCGTCGACCGTGAACGCGCCATTGTCGCCGGCGACCTCAACTCGACGCCCTGGTCGTTCTCGCGCCGCCGCTGGGACGAGCGGTTCGGCCTGGTCCGCCGCACCCGTGCGGTGTTCTCCTGGCCCGCGCGGGCGCAGCCCCGCTTCCCGGGGGTCGGCCTGTTCCCCTTCCTGCCCATCGACCACGTCTATGCCGGGGCGGGCTGGGCGACGGTGGCGGTGGAGCGCGGTCCCAAGGTGGGCTCGGACCACTATCCGGTGGTGGTCACCCTAGCGCCTGCCGCGCCCCGCTGAGGGCCTCCTCGTAGCGTGCCCGCTCGGCCGCATGACGCCCGCGCTCGGATTCGATCTCGGCCTCGATCCGGGCCCGCTCGCGCTCGAGCTTGCCGATCGCCTGCTCGTGGGCGGCGTCCAGCGACGCCAGCTTCTTCTCGAGGTCGGCGACCTTCTTCAGCGCCGCCTTGGAGGGTCCGGCCGGCTTCGGCTTCTTCGGCGGCTTGAGCTTGGCGAGCTCGCCCCGCGTGCCGGCGGGACGCCGCAGCACCTCGCCGGGCTGGGCCGTCGCGGCGGCGACCAGCTCGGCCTCGTCGGTCTCTCGGGCCATGCCCGTCTTGAAGAGGTCGAGGTGGCTCCCCCAGGCCGCGAGCGCCTTGGCCTTCGAACTGGTCGCCACCACGAAGTCGGTGAAGCCGTCCGACGTGACGAAGACCTTCAGCCTGGGGGCCATGACGCGCCTCAGGCGTCCGCGGCGACCTTCATCGACACGATCTTGCCGGGGGCCCGCGGCGGCTCGCCCTTCGGCAGGGCGTCCACGTGCTCCATGCCTTCCACCACCTCGCCCCAGACGGTGTACTGTCCGTCGAGGAAGGTGGCGTCGTCGAAGCAGATGAAGAACTGGCTGTTGGCCGAGTTCGGGTTCGGCGTGCGGGCCATGGAGCAGACGCCGCGCACATGCGGTTCGCGGCTGAACTCGGCCTTCAGGTTCGGCTTGTCGGAGCCGCCGGAGCCGGTGCCGGTGGGGTCGCCGCCCTGGGCCATGAAGCCCGGGATAACGCGGTGGAAGACCACGCCGTCGTAGAAGCCTTCGCGGGCCAGTTCCTTGATCCGCTCCACGTGGCCGGGCGCGAGGTCGGGCCGCAGCTTGATGGTCACCGGGCCCGACTCCAGCGTCATGATCAGGGTGTTCTCGGGATCCATCACTTCACCTCGACAGGAATGTTCACGTCACAGGCCGTAAAGTCGGCCCCCTTGGCCGCGCGGACGCGGGCGATCTCAGCCTTGAACCAGGCGCTCTTCGGGTCGACCACCCGCACTTTCGGCCGCTCGGCTTCCGGCAAATCGGCGAGCACCCGAACCCGTTCCATCCGGTCCTGCGGATCGGCCACCGGCTCGCCTACCTTGATCGCGCCGACGACGTCCTGGCCGGCGATCACGCGGCCGAAGGCGGTGTAGCGCTTCTCGAGCGACGGATAGGGCGCGCGCATCAGGAAGAACTGGCTGTTGGCCGAGTTCTCGGCCTCCGCGCGGGCCATCCCGGCCACGCCCTGGCAGTAGAGCGGCCAGCCCGAGACCTTCCCGTCGCGCGTCATAGGGGCCAGCATCATCGACTGGGTCATCACGGGCAGAGCCTTGATGAAGCCGATCTCGGCCACCGCCTGGTCGGCGGCCAGCACGAATGGCGCCTCGGGGCCGCGGCGGAACATGAACTCGGCCTCGATGTCCGGCAGCGAAGAGCCGCCCTGGCCGGTGTTCTGCGGGTCGCCGGTCTGGGCCATGAAGCCCTCGATCACGCGGAAGAACCGGTGGCCGTCGTAGAAGCCCTGGCGGGCCAGTTCGCGCACCCGCTGCACGTGATTGGGCGCGACCTCGGGCACGAGCTCCAGCAGGATGCGGCCCTTGTTGGTGTCGATCACCAGCACATCGTTGGCGTCCGGCGTCCGCCAGTCGGCGGCGGCGGGCGCGGCGGGCCGGGCCGGCGCGGCGGGCGCGGCCTTCGCGGCGGGGCGGCGCTGGGCCGTCGCCGAGGTGGCCGCGAGCGCGAGCGCTGCGGCGAGCAGGATCGTCTTCTTCATGCGGAGCACTGGTACCGGGCCGGCCGGCGGAGCGCTAGGCCCGGCCAACCTTGGCGAGCAGCTTCTCTTTCACGCCGTCGCTGACGAACTTGGTGACGTCGCCGCCGAGCATGGCGATCTCCTTCACCAGCTTGGACGCGATGGCCTGGTGACGCGGGTCGGCCATCAGGAACACGGTCTCGATCTCGCGGTCGAGCTGCTGGTTCATGGCCGTCATCTGGAACTCGAACTCGAAGTCCGCCACGGCGCGAAGACCCCGGACGATAACGGAGGCGTTGCATTCCCGGGCGAAATGCATGGTCAGGCCCTCGAACGGCTGAACCACGATCTCGGCGCGGTTGCGGAGCGGGGCGACGGCCTCCTCCACGATTGCGACGCGCTCCTCCAGGGAGAACAGCGGCCCCTTGCCGGCGTTGATGGCGACCCCGAGCACCAGCTTGTCCACCAGCTTCACGGCGCGGCCGATGATGTCCGTGTGCCCGTTGTGGATGGGATCGAACGTGCCCGGATAGAGCCCGATGCGCGTCATGCGGCCTGGTCCCCCAACTGCCCCCTCCTCGCCTTTCGCCGCCGGGCGGCGATCTGGCAAGCCCTAAGTTGCGTTGGCGGACGGGACGGAAGGGCCGTCAGGCCTCTCCGCCCCCGTCGCTCGCGCCGGCGTCGGGAGCTTCGCCGGACGTCTCGTCGAGCGCCGTCTCCGCCTCGTCCTCGCCCGTGTCGGCCAGGCGCTCCACCGAGACGACGTGCTCGTCCTGGTGCTTGCGGAAGATGATCACCCCCTGGGTATTGCGGCCGGCGAGCCGGACCTGCTTCACCGGGATACGGATCAACTGGCCCTGATCGCTGACCAGCAGGATCTGGTCGCTCTCCTCCACCGGGAACGAGCCGGCGAGCTTGCCGCCCCGCTTGGTGAGGTCCTGGGCCAGCAGGCCCTGGCCGCCGCGGCCGGTACGCCGGAACTCGTAGGCGCTGGTCCGCTTGCCGAAGCCTTCGGTGGACACCGTCAGCAGGATCTCCTCGGCGGCGCCCATTTCGGCGATACGCTCGGGGCTGAGCGCGGCCTCTTCGCCGCCGGCCTCCGCCTCGTCCTCTTCGGCGACGGCGCTGGCCTCCTCGCCCTCCTCGGCCTCGCCCGTGGCGATCCGCATGAGCTTGGCGTGCTTCAGGTAGGCGGCCCGCTCTGCCGGCGTCGCGGGCGCCGAGCGCAGGATGGCCATGGAGATCACGCTGTCGCCGTCGGCCAGCCGGATCCCGCGGACGCCCGTCGAGTCGCGGCTGGCGAACACCCGAACCTCGTCCACCGCGAAGCGGATGCAGCGGCCGAGCGCGGTGGTCAGCAGGATGTCGTTCTGCTGCGCGTTGCAGACGCCCACGCCGACGATGGCGTCGCCCTCGTCGAGCTTCATGGCGATCTTGCCGTTGCGGCGGATGTCCACGAAGTCCGAGAGCTTGTTGCGCCGCACGCTGCCCGAGCGGGTGGCGAACATCACGTCGTACTGGTCCCAGCTCGCCTCGTCCTCGGGCAGCGCCAGGATGGAGGTGATGCTCTCGCCCGGCTCGATCGGCAGCAGGTTGACGAAGGCCTTGCCGCGGCTGGTCGGCGTGCCGAGCGGCAGGCGCCAGACCTTGAGCTTGTAGGCCTTGCCGCCGCTCGAGAAGAACAGCATCGGCGTGTGGGTGTTGGCCGAGAACACCCGGGTGACGGCGTCCTCGTCCTTCGTCGCCATGCCCGAGCGGCCTTTGCCGCCGCGGTGCTGGGTCCGGTAGATCGACAGCGGGGTGCGCTTGACGTAGCCGCCATGGGTGACGGTGATCACCATCTCCTCGCGGGCGATGAGGTCCTCGTCCTCGACGTCGGCGTCGCCTTCGACGATCTCGGTGCGGCGGGGCACCGCGAACTGGTCTCGGATCTCCACCAGCTCCTGGCGGACGATGGCCATCACGCGCTCGCGGCTGGCCAGAATCTCGAGGAAGCCGCGGATCGCGCCGGCCAGGGTCTCGGCCTCGCCGAAGATCTCCTCCCGGCCGAGCCCGGTCAGGCGCGACAGGGTCAGGGCCAGGATGGCGCGGGCCTGCTCGTCCGTCAGCCGGATGCGCGTGCCCTCGACGACGACCGTGCGCGGATCGGCGATGAGCTCGACCAGCGGCATCATGTCCCCGGCCGGCCAGTCGCGGGCCACCAGGCGCTCACGAGCCTCGGTGGGGTCCTTGGACGAGCGGATGATGTGGATGAATTCGTCGATGTTGGCGACGGCGATGGCGAGGCCCACCAAGACGTGGCCGCGGTCGCGGGCCTTCGAGAGCTCGAACTTGGTCCGCCGGACCACCACCTCTTCGCGGAAGTCCACGAAGGCGGTGATCATCTCGCGCAGGCCCATCTGCTCGGGGCGGCCGCGGTTCAGCGCCAGCATGTTGACCCCGAAGGAGGTCTGCAGCGGGGTGTAGCGATAGAGCTGGTTGAGGATCACCTCGGCCGAGGCGTCCCGCTTCATCTCGACGACCACGCGCATGCCGTCGCGGTCGCTCTCGTCGCGCAGGTCGGCGACACCCTCGATCCGCTTTTCGCGCACCAGCTCGGCGATGCGCTCCACGAGGCCCGCCTTGTTCACCTGGTACGGGATCGCCGTGATGACGATCGCCTCGCGCTCCTTGCGGACCTCCTCGATGGTGGCCTTGCCGCGCATCACCACGGAGCCGCGGCCGGTCATCAGGGCGTTGCGCGCGCCGGTCCGGCCGATGATCTCGCCGCCCGTCGGGAAGTCGGGTCCCGGGACGATGTCCAGCAGGGCGTCGAGGCTCACCTCGGGATCGTCGATGTAGGCCAGGCAGGCGTCGACCACTTCGCCGAGGTTGTGCGGCGGGATGTTGGTGGCCATGCCGACGGCGATACCGCCGGCGCCGTTCACCAGCAGGTTCGGGATGCGCGAGGGCAGCACGACCGGCTCCTGCTCGGAGCCGTCGTAGTTGTCCTTGAAGTCGACCGTATCCTTGTCGAGGTCCGCGAGGATCGCCATCGCGGCGCGGGTCATGCGGCTCTCGGTGTAGCGCATGGCCGCGGGCGGATCGTTGTCCACCGAGCCGAAGTTCCCCTGGCCGTCGATCAGCAGCAGGTTCATCGAGAACGGCTGCGCCAGGCGCACCAGGGTGTCGTAGATCGCGACGTCGCCGTGCGGGTGATACTTACCCATCACGTCACCGACGATGCGCGCCGACTTCACGTAGCCGCGGTCGGGCGTGTGCCCCTGCTCGCCCATGGAGAACAGGATGCGGCGGTGAACGGGCTTCAGGCCATCACGGACGTCCGGCAGCGCGCGGCTGACGATCACGCTCATGGCGTAATCGAGATAGGAGCGCTTCAGCTCGTCTTCGATCGCGATAGGGGCGATGCCCCCGCGCCGGTCGTCCGGAGGGGTGGTGTTCTGTTCGGTCAAGGGAGGGATAAAGCCGTTAGAATCGGACTGCTTAGATAGGCATTCCTCCTAGCACTTGCGAGACGGCGACGCCAACTCTCGCGCGGGCGCACGCGCGAGGCGCGCGGGGAACCGAACAGCCGCCGTGACGCGGCCGCGGCGAGCCAGTAGGGTCCCGGCCATGCCGCTCGCCCCCGGAGATCCCGCGCCCTGGTTCAAGGCGCCGACGCCCTCTAACCCGGAGTTCATCTTCGACACGGTGGCGGGCCGCTACGTGCTGCTCGTCTTCCTGCCCGAGGACGTGGAGGGCCGGCGCGAAGCGCTCGTGCAGCTCGCCGCGCGTCAGCGGCTGTTCGACGACGTCCGCGCCGCCGCCTTCCTGGTGGTTCGCGACCGCCAGAGCCTGGAGACCGCGCGCGACGTCCGCGGCCTGCGCTGGTTCCTCGACGCCGACGGCGCCGTCAGCCGGCTCTACGAGGCGCTGGGCGACGCGGGCGAAGCCCGGCCCCGCTGGCTCCTGCTCGACCCCACCCTGCGGATCCTGGCGATCGGCCCGCTGGGCCGGCTCCCGGGCGGGCTGGACCGCCTCGACGCCCTCCCGCCGCCGGGCGAGCACGCGGGCGGCCCCACGCCGGCGCCTGTGCTGGTGGTCCCGAGGATCTTCGAGCCCGACCTCTGTCGCGAGTTGATCGCCCGTCATCAGGGCGGCGGCGCGGAGTTCACTGGCGTGATGCGCGACCAGGGCGAGCGCACCGTGCTGGTGATGGACGAGCTGAAGCGCCGCCGGGACGTGTTCCTGCACGAGCCGCAGGTTCAGGCCGCGCTGCGCGAGCGCATCGAGCGCCGAGTCTTCCCGATGATCGCGCGGGCCTTCGGGCTGCGCCCCACGCGCATCGAGCGCTACGTGGTGAGCTGCTACGACGCCGCCGACGAGGGCGTGTTCCACCCGCACCGGGACAACACCACCTTCGGCACCGCCCACCGGGCGTTCGCCTGCTCGATCAACCTGAACGACGACTTCGAGGGCGGCGACCTGCGCTTCCCGGAGTTCGGGCCGGCCGCCTACCGGCCGCCGGTGGGCGGCGGCGTGGTCTTCGCCTGCGGCCTGCTGCATGAGGCGACACGGGTCACGCGCGGCCGGCGCTACGCCTTCCTGCCGTTCTTCTACGACGAGGCGGGCGCCGAGGTGCTGGCCGCCTACCGGGCGCGGGTCGCCGAGCCCGGGCCGGAGGCCTGAGCCGGCCGACCGCGGGGCGGGAGCCCTCGACGGTCATCGGGAGTTCAGGCAAGAGCCGCCAGGCTCGGCCGAACGCTTGTCCATGGATCCCCGATGAAACGCCTCGCCCCTGCCCTGCTGGCCTGCGTCCTGGCCGCCCCTCTCGCGGCGGCGGCCGCCGAGACCCCGATCGCGCCGGGCTACTGGGAGACGACCAGCCAGGTCGTCTCGCCCTTCCCGACCAAGAAGACCGAGAAGCGCTGCATCCGCGAGCAGGACGTCGAGAAGTTCATCGGCGGCGCACCGAACCGTCACTACACGTGCACCTATCCGACCCGCGAGATCGCCGGCGGCAAGATCCGCCTGGCCGGGAGCTGCAAGACCAAGAACAGCGAGCCCGTGCCGATCAGCGGCGAAGGCGTCTACACCCGCGACAGCCTGCGGCTCGACGCCCGCATCCGGGCCAAGCTGGGCGGCATCACCGTGCCGGTGCACGCCCGCACCAGCGGCCGCCGCATCGCCGACGCCTGCCCTGCGGAGGCCGAGGCGAAGTAGCCCCGGCCGCCGCCCGTCCTCGGCTCAGAACGGGATCTCGTCGTCCAGGTCGGCCGAGAAGTCCTCGCGCGGGCCGGAGGACTGGTTGCGCGGGCCCGACGAGAAGCCGCCGCCGTAACCGCCCTCGTCCCGGCCGCCCATGCCGCCGCCCTCGCCGCGGCCGTCGAGCATGGTCAGCTCGCCGCGGAACTTCTGCAGCACGATCTCGGTCGAGTACTTCTCCTGGCCGGACTGGTCGGTCCACTTCCGGGTCTGGATCGAGCCCTCGATGTACACCTTTGCGCCCTTGCGCAGGTACTGCTCGCAGACCTTCACGATGTTCTCGTTGAACACCACCACGCGGTGCCACTCGGTCTTTTCCTTGCGCTCGCCGCTCGAGCGGTCGCGCCAGGTCTCGGACGTGGCGATGCGCAGGTTCGCCACCCGCTCGCCCGAGTTGAGGCTGCGGATCTCGGGGTCGGCGCCGAGATTGCCGATGAGGATGACCTTGTTGACGCTGCCCGCCATGTCGATGTCCTGAGCTTCCGTGTTCGCGGGCCCGCCAAGCGCGGGCCGAAGCGCGCAAGCTAGCGAACCCTTAACCGGACATCAACACAATGTTCCGGTTCTGTTCCGCGCCATCCACAGGCTTATTGCGCCGGCTCCTGCGGCATCGCGCCCGGAATCGCGAGCCGGCCGTCGCCGGTCCGGACCAGGGCCACGAAGCGCGGTCCCTCCAGCGAGGTGGAGGTGAACACCCCTTCCTTCTGCAGGAACAGGAAGTTCGACTGGTAGGCGCCGTAGATCTCCTGCTGGTTGCCGCCCATCCGCAGGAACTTGATGCGCATCGCTTCGAGGTTGGCGGCGCAGGTCTCGAGGTTCGCCGCCTGGACGAGCTTGTTGTACTTCAGCTCGCCGCCCTTCTGCGGGACGACGTGGAAGCAGACGCCCGGGTCGCCCGGCGGGCGGGTGCGCTGCGCACAGGCGGTGAGCGCCGCCGAGGCGGCCAGGGCGAGGATCAGGGGCGTGCGGAGCATGGCCGGGACCCTACACGGGGATTGCGGCCGGCTCTAGGCCGGCGAACGGCGATCAGGGCAGCGCGCAGCCCGGGCCTTGCTCCACCAGCGGTCGGAAGCTGCGGTTGTCGTCCGAGACCTCCACGCGACCGGGCACCAGGCGAAGCGTCTGCTGGCCCCAGCGACCGTAGGTGGCGCCGCCCGGCTGCTCGCAGCGGCCGGCGAACAGGGTGGCCGCGCAGGCGATCCGGCTGACGTCGCCCGGCAGCCGCCGCCAGCGGCCGCCGCCATAGCGCCAGCAGGCGGCCAGCGGCTCGTCGGCCGGCGCGGCCTCCTCCAGCGGCAGCCCGTCGGCCGGTGCGGCCGGCGCCTCCAGCGCCTCCTCCTCGGGCGGCAGCGGGGTGAGCATGGTTCCGGCCTGTTCGGCGGCGGCCAGCGCCCCGGTCTCGTCGACGCCCACGTCGAGGGCGTCGGTGGCCACGCCGTTGCGCCGGGCGCACTCGGCCAGGGTGAACTCGCCGACGAACTTGCCGCCCACGAAGCAGCGCAGCGGGCGGGCCGGGTCGAGGGCGTCGTCCGTGCCGGCGGATTCGATCACCAGCCCGCCCTGAGAGGCCGGAGGCGGCGGCGTGCGTTCGCCCCGCCCCGAGGACAGCAGCATCCAGGCGATCGCCACGCCCGCCACCAGCGCCAGCAGGGCGCCGACGACGACCAGGCCGGCGCGGCGGGGCTTCGGCGGCGTCTCGGGCGGCGGGGTGTGGCTCATGGCGCTGCCCTAGACCGGGGCGGCGGCGCTTTCAAGGCGGGGGCCTAGCCGCCGCCGGTCAGCCGGTCCAGGGCCGCCTGATAGTTGGCGATCTGGTTCGTCAGATAGACGGGGACCTTCCCGCCCTTGCCCGCCTCGGCCAGCTTGTCCTGCAGGCTCTTGGGCGTCGCCGCGTCGCGCATGTCCTTGTAGACCGAGCGCACCACGCCCATCGCCGCGGCCACCTCGGCCAGCGCGTGGCTGATCTGGTCGGCGCTGGAGAGGTTCAGGTCCCGCTCAAGGCCCAGGCCGTAGATCTGCGCCTTGCCGTCGGCCGGCGTCGACTTGCCGTCCTTGGTCTGCACCGCGCGGATGATGCTCTCGGCGATGCCCAGCATGGCCAGCGCATCCTTGCCCGCGCTGCCCGGCGCCACCTCGATGACCGTTCGCGGGTTCATCGGCTCGATCCGCAGGCTCCGCTCGCCGTCGGCGGTGGCGATCGTCACCTTGGCCTGGAAGCCGCTGGCGCGCCGGATCTTCTGGGCGAGGGTGTCGAGGGTGTCCTTCTCCTCGATGGTCACGGTGGCTGAACGCCCCTGCCCCACCTGGATGCTGAACTGGTCGCCCGCCCGAAGCGAGCTGTGGGCGGTGATGCGCTCGGAATCGGTCAGGTCCAGAGGGCCTGACGGCAGGCCCAGGCGGTCCAGCACGCTCGCCCCGGTGGGGGCCACCGCGATGGACGTCGGCGTGGCATAGCCGTCCTTGCCCGTGAACCGCCGCGACCAGGCCACAGCCCCGGTGGCCACGTCGAGGCTCGTCAGGAAGCCGTCCTTCTTGCCCTTGGGATCCTGGTCCGGCAGGTCGGCGCCAGCCGAACCCCCGATCCAGACCTTGCCGCCGGACACCGCCATGGAGGCCGCCCGGTCGTCGCCCGACCCGCCGTAGTAGGCCAGCCGGTCGCCTGCGCCAGCGGAGAGGTTCGCCGACAGCCGCGCGGCGAAGACGTCGGTCCCGCCAGCGTGCGAGCGCGTCACCTGGCCCGCGGAGAGGAAGCCGTTCTGGGTCGAGCCGACCACCACCACCTGGCCGCCGTCCAGCGCGAGCCCGGCGATTTCCCCACCCTGCAGGTCGCCCAGGTCGCGGGAGGCGGTGAGCGTCGGCTGCGCGCCGCCCACGTCGAATCGCCGGAGCACGGCGTGGCCCTGCTCGACGCTCGCCACCACGACGGAGGAGCCGTCCACCACCAGGCCGCGCGGCCGGTCGGCGCCGACCGAGCCGAAGCTCTCGGTGAACAGGGTCTGCACCTTGCCCGTAGCGTCGGCGCGGAACGCCTGCAGGTAGCCGTCGTAGTCGCCGATCGCCGAGCCGCCCTGCATCACCGACTTCGACCGGCCGGTGACATAGACCGTGCCGTCGGCGCCGAACGCCACCTGGCTCGCCTCGTCCTCCTGGCGCGCGCCGCGGCGCTGCGTCCAGAGCTCCTGACCCTCCTCGTCGTAGAGGGTGACGAAGCTGTCCGACTTGCCGGCGTAGGCTCCCGTCTCCCCGGAGTTGAGCGCGCCCTCCGTGGCGCCGCTCAGGCCGCCGGAGACCGCGCCGGCCACCGCCACCTTGCCGTCCGCCGAGACGGCCAGCGCCAGGCCCGTGGCGGTTGAGGAGGCGCCGAGCGTGCGCGTGTAGAGCAGCTTGCCGGCCGAATCGTACTTCAGGAGGGCGACGTCCTGGTCGCCCTTCACCGCCTGGCCGTCGGCGGCCGAGCCCACGTCGGCCAGCATGTAGACCGAGCCGTCCGGCCCCACCTGCTGGGCGCGCACCGCGCGGATCTCCGGCGGCAGGGTCTCGGCGAACACCCGGCCCTCGACCCACTGGGTCTCGCCCTCGCCCTGCACGGGGGCCGCGACGGCGCTGTCATCGGTCTGGAACTTCAGGAACTGGCGCTGGACCACCCCGTCCTTGGTCGTCGCCTTGCCGTCCGGGTCCGGATTGCCGACCTCCTGGGTCAGGTAGACCGCCGGGGCGGTGGCGGTGGGCGTGAAGGCGACGCTCTCGCTGGTGCCGGCCTTCACCTTCAGCGCCCACTGGTCGGAGCTGGCCGGCAGGGTGACGGTCTTGCCGTTGACGGTCACCTGCCGCGGCTGACCGGGGATCCGCTGGGTCAGGATCCGGGTCTCGAGGCCTTCGGCTTCCAGCTTGCCGTTGATGAAGTTGATGACGTTGCCGATGGTCCGCGGCGCCGAGCCCATCTCGGCAAGGTCGATCTGCACGTCGTGAAGGTTGTTCACCTTCTTCACCGAGATGGTGAAGCTCACCGCGCCATCGAAGGCCGGCACCGGCTCCGACGTGGAGCTGGTCAGCGGCTGGGTGACGTATTCGGTTGCGGCCTTGGGCGTGGTCAGCTTGGTCTTCACCGAGGCCGCCGCCTCGCCCTGCGTCAGCCGGGAGCTCTCGAGCCGCGATGCGTCGATGTAGGCCGAAACCTCGGCCAGCCCCTTCTCGAAGGCGTTGGAGACCCGCGTCCGCTCGACGCTCGTGAGGCCCTTGCCCTTGCTGTACTCCGCCAGGTCCATCAGCGTCTGCAGGCCCTGATAGAGGGCGAAGAGTTTGCGGTAGTCGGAGCTCGCGCCCGGGAGGTCGAGCTTGGCGGCGTTCTCGTCGACGAGGCTGCGGCCGGCCAGCGCCCGGCGCACGGCTTCGCTGGCCTTGGCCTTGGTCTCGCCGTCGCTGAGGATCACCGACCAGGGGGCCGTCGGGGCGTACTTCTGGGTCGGCGCCTGGGCCGTCCCGCCGGTCGCGCCCGAGAGCGCGGTCGTCAGCAGGTCGGGCGATGACGCGGAGCCGCTCGATCCGAAGAGCGAGAGCAGCGCGCTGCTGTTGATCGGGTTTATGGCCATGCGACGGGGCTCGCGGCTTCAGGCGACCGCGCCATCAGTCTAGGCGGGCAAGGTGGCCCAGCCGTTAAGGCGCGGCGGAAAACCCGGGCGGTCGCCGCCCGGGTCCCGGTTACGCCCCAACGGAACGCCAAGACCATCAGCCCTTGAAGAGCGACAGGATGATCTGCGGCGCCTGGTTGGCGATGGACAGCGCCTGCGCCCCGAGCTGCTGCTGGACCTGCAAGGCCTGCAATCGGGCGCTTTCCTTGGCGAGGTCCGCGTCCACCAGGTTGCCCACCCCGGTCTCCAGCACGTCAGTCAGCTTGGAGACGAAGTTGGTGTGGGCGGCGATCTGCTTGGCCTGCGAGCCGAGATTGCCCAGCGCCTGGTTCACGTTGGCGATGGACGCGTTCAGGTCGGTCAGCACCTGCGAGGCGAGCGCGGAGGTGGAGAGCGAAGAGGTCGGCGGGATGGTGACGATCAGGCCGCCCAGGGTCATGTCCTGGGCCGAGAGCGTGATGTAGGAGTTGGCCTCGGCGTTGGCGAGGAATTGGATGTCGGGGACGATCGTCCCGTTCAGCATGTTCGCGCCGTCGAAGCTGGCGTTGTCGGTCACCTGCTTGATCTGGCGCAGGATGGCCTTGAAGTCGGCGTCCAGGGCGAGGCGGGAGTTGTCGTCGAGCGACGGGTCCATCGCCGCGACCACCTTCTCCTTCAGCTCGACCAGGAGGTCCGAGACCGACTCGCCGGCGGTCATCGAGACCTCGGCGATGGAGTTGGCGCGATCCAGGCTCATCTTGACCGCGGCGAGCGCCCCGATGTCGGCGCGCTGACCCTGGGCGATCGACCAGATCGCGGCATTGTCCCGCGCGTTGGCGATCTTCAAGCCGGTGTTGATCTTGTTCTGGGTGTCGCCGAGCTTGTCGTTGGTCGTGTTCAGGTTCTGGAGCGCGACCAGCGCAGACTTGTTCGTATGCACGCTGATCGACATCGCGGATTCTCCTCAGTCGTCCTGCCCGGGGACCCGCTTTGGCGAGTCGCTTGGGTGTTCATGAGGAGAGTTTGAGGATTATGGTATCCAGAAGGTTAACGGTTAACCATGTCCGCGAGCTTTCGCTTAACCACGTTCGCCGCCGCCGGCGACGCCGGGGCGGTTAACAAGTCCATACGCCGCCAATAAAGCGGCCCGATGTCAGGCCTTGGTGCGGATCACCACACCGGCCACGTATTCCGCCTCCTCGCGCATCTTCAGGACCTCTTCCCTCGGAAGCTGGAGGATGATTTCGCCCGTCCGCCGGTTGACCGTCTTGTAGACGTAGGAGCCGGTGGCAGGGTCCTCTTCGATGATCAGTCGCAGGTCGGCCTCGTCCTGGCCTTGGGCCGGCGCCTCGCCGTGCGCCCCGTGCTCGGGGGTCTGGGAAGGCGGATGGCGTCCGAAGGTCGGATCGGGCGTGGCTGCGAACGGCGCAACCTTGCTCTGCATGTCTCGTGTCGCTGCGTCGCGCAGCGCTCCGGGTTGAGCGTGAGCGGCGGGGAGGTCGCCCTCCCCGCCGCCACGTCAGGCCTCGGAGCCTCGCGGCTCCGGGGCCAGCGGGCCCTTAGCGGAAGAGGCCAAGGAGGATCGAGGACGACTGGTTCGCGATCGACAGCGCCTGGATGCCGAGCTGCTGCTTGGTCTGCAGAGCTTGGAGGCGAGCGCTTTCCTTCGCGAGGTCGGCGTCGACGAGGTTACCCACCCCGGCGTCGAGCGTGTCCTGGAGCTTCATGACGAAGTTCAGGTGCGACTGCAGGGACTTCGAACCCGTACCCAGCTTCGACAGCTTGCTCGACACATTGGTGATGGCCGAGTTGAGCGTGCCGATCATGGCCGAAGCCGTCGACTGGGTGCCGATCGACGAGGTGGCCGTGAGGCCGATGCCCGTGAGCGACAGGTCCTGGGCGGAGACGGTGATCACCGAGCTCGCGTCCGCGTTGGCCAGAGCCTCCACGGTGGCGCCGCCGGTCTTCACCATGTTGGCGCCGTTGAACACGGCGTTGTCCACGGCCTTGGTGATCTGGTCGCGGAGCGACGTGAAGTCGTCGTTCAGCGCGGCCAGGCTGTTGGCGTCCAGCGTCGAGTCGGACGCGGCAAGCGCCTTCTCCTTCATCTGCAGGAGCAGTTCGGAGATGGTTTCGCCGGCCGAGATGGCCACGTCCACGGTCGACTGACCGCGTTGCAGCGATTCCTTGACGGCGTTCAGGGAGTTGGACGTCGCGCGCTGGTTCTGCGCGATGGCCCAGATGGCGCCGTTGTCCTTGGCGGAGGCGACGCGCTTGCCCGTGTTGATCCGGGCTTGGGTGGTCTGCAGGTCGGTGTTGGTCGAGTTCAGGTTCTGAAGCGCGACCATCGCGCCGACGTTGGTATTGACGCTGTTAAAAGGCATAGCACTGGTTCCTTATTTCAAGGGAACCGGCATTCGTTCGGAGTGCCGGGGGCATTTTGCCCGGCAACATCTGCAGCAAGGGCTAGGCCAACTCGGCAAAAACCGCCGAGCTCGCGCAAGACCCGGAAAAAATTGCAGTTATATGTCTGTTAGGCATGCCGCGAATCGGCAATTTCTGCCCATTTCAGGATGCAATAGGCAAGTTCTGCCGGCCTGCTAGGCAGTTTCTGCCGAGGCCCCATAAAGAGTCCGCCGGGCGGGCGGCGGCCGCCCGCCCGGCGTCACGACTAACGGCCGAAGAGTGACAGCAGCATCGAGGACGACTGGTTGGCGATCGAGAGCGCCTGGACCCCGAGCTGCTGCTTTGTCTGCAGCGCCTGGAGTTTCGCGCTTTCCTTCGCCAGGTCGGCGTCCACGAGGTTCCCGATCCCCGCATCGACGGTGTCCTGAAGCTTGTTGATGAACGTCAGGTGGGAGGACAAGGCCTTCGACCCGGTTCCAAGCTTCGAAAGCGAACTCGAGACGTTGATGATCGCCTGGTTGAGGGTGGCGATCATCGTGAAGGCCATGGACTGCGTCCCGATGGAATCGGTCGGCAGCAGGGCCGCCAGCGCACCGGTTCCCAGATCCATCGGTTGAGCCTCCACGGTGATGACGGATGCCCCGTCGGCGTTCGCCAGGGCCGCCACCGTCGTCGGACTCACCCCCTTCAGCATGTTGGCGCCGTTGAATTCGGCGTTGTTCACGGCCTTGGAGATCTGGTCGCGCAACGAGTTGAAGTCGTCGTTGAGCGCCTTGCGACTGTTGTCATCGAGCGTCGTGTCGGCGGCCGCGAGGGCCTTCTCCTTCATCAGAACGAGTAGATCTGAGACGGACTCGCCGGCCGAGATCGCCACGTCGACAGTCGACTGACCGCGCTGCAGCGATTCCCTGACGGCGTTGAGCGAGTTGGACGTGGCTCGCTGGTTCTGGGCGATCGCCCAGATCGAGCCATTGTCCTTCACGCTCCCGACCCGCTTTCCGGTGTTGATACGTGATTGAGTGGTTGCCAGCTCCGCGTTGGTCGCATTGAGGTTCTGGAGCGCCACCATGGCGCCCACGTTCGTATTCACCGAATTGTACGGCATCTCTCGTCCTTCCATTCTGGAGGTAATTGGCCGGCTTTTGCCGACAGGGCGATTTTTCGCCCGACGAGAGCTCCGCAAGCCGCGGGCCAGTTCGGTAACCTTCTAACCGCTTGCTTCTATTGGTGTTTTTGAGCGCCTTCCACAGGCGCGGTAACCATATCGGCCGATTGTGCCCGGCGCCCGGCAGCTCCTGCCGCGCCGCTCAGGCGCCGCCTCGCCGAGTCGCCTCGGCGTCAACGAAAAAGGCCGCGGGCGAGCCGCGGCCTGGGAAGGTCTGGATTGTCCGGCGGGTCAGGCCGCCACGGCTCCGGAAGCGCCGGCGTGGCCACCCGGGGCCCCCGCCCCGGCCCCGCCGTTGCCGGACAGGCCCTGCATGATGATCCGGTTCACGTCGATCAGCGGCTCGATCTCCTCCTGGCGGCGGATCACGGCGCTGGTGTGCTTGCCGACCCATATGGCCAGCGAGATGATCGCGGCGCGCAGCTCCTGGGGCAGCTTGTTGTCGGGGTGCGCGCAGTCGTCGCCCAGGAAGTTCCACACGCGGCGGTTCCAGTCGAGCGCGTCGATGCGGCCCCCGATGTCCATCGGGTCCTTCTTGGCGGCTTCCATCAGCGCGAGCGTCACCTGCGCGAAGAGGCGGTATTCCGTCTCGCGCGGGCTCTCGGCGCTAACCGCCGTGCGCTGGTACGCCTGAAGGGACATGCCCCAACCTCTCGTCTTCGTACTCGATCAGCTTCCGGCAGAGCATGAGCGCCTTGTACCACTCGCGCTCCATGCAGAACTTCGAGATCTGGACGCACTCGGCGAGGATCTCGGGATTGCGGATGACGCCCATGAACTCCGTCAGGCGGACGACGAATTCGTCGTAGTACCGGGCCGCGCCCGCCTCATCGAGGTACATCATCATCACGGGGAAGTAGATGCGGCGGGCGGGCGTATTGGCGTCCTCCTGCTGCATGATGTCCTTCTCGCGCAGCACCGAGGCCTTGTTCTGCAGGACGAGCACGCCCCGCCGGTCGCCGTTCTGGACGACTGCGCCATTGAGGACGAACTTCTCCCCGGGCTTGAGCGACAATTTCAGCGGCAAGACCGCCTCCCCGATACCTGCGTCCACGAATCTACGTCATGATTCGAATGACCCATTGTCGCTTCCTGCCGGGCCGAACGCATCCTCAGGGTTAAGCTGGACCGGTTAACGGGGCCTTGCCGGGGCGTGGCCCAAGGTCGCGGTTAAGGTCTGGGTAACCATAAGGGCGCGATCTCAAACCCTGTTCTCGGAGGGGGATTCCGTCATGTCGCCTCAGGCCGCGCCCAGCGCCGTCTCGGCCGCCGCCCTGCAGGCCGCGAGCGCGCCCGTGGCTCGGGCGGGACTGGTCACCGGCGCCCTGGGCGAGGCCGGCTCCCGCGACGCTCTGGCGCGGCTGAACCAGGCCATGCAGGAGCTGAGGGCGGCGGCCGTCCAGCCGATGCTTCAGCGGGCGATCACCGCCCTGCAGGCCGACGACCACAAGACCGGCCGCAAGTGGGCGATCAGGGCGCTCGAGCGCGACGAGCGCAGCGGCCAGGCCTGGTACCTGCTGGCCATCGCCCTCGAGCGCGGCGGCGACTTCGCCTCCTCCATCAAGGCCTATGAATCGGCGCTGAAGCTGCTGCCCGACCAGGCCGACGTCGCCAACGACCTCGGCCGCCTCGCCTTCCGGATGGGCATGGCGCCCACCGCCGAGAAGCTGTTCCGCCACTTCCTCGACCGCTACCCCGACCACCCCGAGGGGGCCAACAACCTGGCCTGCGCGCTGCGCGAGCAGTCGCGGCTGGACGAGGCGGTGGAGATCCTCAAGCCGGCGATCATGAAGGACGCCACGGTCGCCATGCTCTGGAACACCATGGGCACGGTGATGGGCGAGAAGGGCGACTTCGAGAACGCCCACCTCTTCTTCGGCGAGGCCATGCGGCTCGACCCGGCGCTGGCGAAAGCGCGCTACAACTACGGCAACAGCCTGCTGGCCCTGGGCGACGCGCCCGGCGCGCTGCAGGCCTGCGAAGACGCCATGGCCATCGTCACCGCCGAGGACGAGCGCCAGATGATGCGCCTCGCCCGCTCCACCACCCTGATCGCGCTCGGCCGGGTTGGCGAAGGGTTCGACGAGTACGAGGCGCGGCTGCACCCGCAGTACGCCGACGTCACCTACTTCGTGATCCGCAGCCCGCGCTGGGAGCCGGGCGCGGACTTGGCCGGCAAGCGGCTGCTGGTGGTCGGCGAACAGGGCCTGGGGGACGAGGTGCTGTTCGCCAACATGATCCCCGACGTGCTCGAGAAGGTCGGCCCCGAGGGTCACGTGACCCTCGCCGTCGAACGCCGCCTGGTCGACCTCTTCGCGCGGAGCTTCCCCGAGGCGACGGTGACGGCCCACGGCACCGGCCTGCTGCAGGGCCGCCCGGCCCGCTACGTGCCCGGGTTCGAGGATGGCGCAGGGATCGACCTCTACACCCCCATGGCCTCGCTGCTGCGCGAGTTCCGCCGGACGCCCGAGGCCTTCCCCGACCGCGAGCGCTTCCTCGCCGCAGATCCCGAGCGGGTGGCGTACTGGCGTGGCGAGCTCGAGGCGCTGGGGCCCGGCCGGAAGGTCGGCCTGCTCTGGAAGAGCGCCATCAAGCGCTCCACCCGCCAGCGCTACTTCTCGCCCTTCGAGGCCTGGCGGCCTGTGCTCGGCCAGCCGGGCGTCACCTTCGTCAACCTGCAGTACGGCGACTGCGCCGAGGAGCTGGCGTGGGCGAAGCGCGAGCTGGGCGTCGATGTCTGGCAGCCGCCGGGCATCGACCTGAAGCAGGACCTGGACGACGTGGCGGCGCTCTGCTGCGCGATGGACCTGGTGATCGGCTTCTCCAACGCCACCTTCAACCTGGCCGCAGCCTGCGGCGCGCCCGCCTGGCTGATCTCCACGCCGGCCGCCTGGACCCTGCTCGGCACCGAGCGCTACCCCTGGTACCCGCAGAGCCGGGTCTTCCTGCCGCGCGGCTTCGGCCAGTGGGACGAACTCATGGAGCGGCTTGACGGCGCGGTCGGCGACTGGGTGGTGTCGGAACGCTGACGCCTTCAACGGATTTCTTGTGCATCGGCGCCCTGCCGGCAGATGCGAAGGAGTCCCCCATGCCCGGAACCAGCTTCGAGAGCGATTCCGACTTCGATCCCCAGGATCAGGCGGAGGCGTTCGACGAAAGCATGACGGTGGGCGGCGAGGGCTCGGTGGCCCTCGGCGACGACAGCCCGCTCGACATCGGCGAGGACATGCGCACCTTCGAGGAGCTGCCCGACGTGGTGGACCTGATGCAGAAGGTGGGCGACCGCTCCGACGACGAGGCCCTGGCCCTCGACGCCGATGAGTTCGACGAGGACGCCTTCGACGAGGATGAGGGCGAGGAGGACAACGAGCTCGACTACGGCGCCGTCGACGACGACCGTGAGGACGAACTCGACGGTCTGGGCGCCGAGGCCGGCTCGGAGAGCATGGACGAGGCCGCCATCGATCCCGAGGAGATCGAGGGGCTGGAGGTGGTCATGGACGCCGACGCGGTGTCCGGCGGCGAGGACGACTTCACCAACTTCCAGTCGCGCAACGTCTCCGACGAGGATCTCAAGCGGATGGGCTACTCCGAGGACCGTGGCGGCGAGACCCGCGCCAAGCCCGACGAGGACTAGGACACCGGGCGGCGCCTGCGCGCGGACCCCGCGGCGAGCGCCCGGCGGAACCCGCTTGATCCTCGCGCCCGGCCCTATAGGCTGCCCGAGCCAAACAACTGTTCGAACGTGGGCGCGGACGCCTGCGCGGGGAGCCTAGATGAGCCAGCGTTTTGAGGGCACTGAGAACTACGTCGCCACCGAGGACCTGAAGGTCGCGGTCAACGCCGCCATCGCGCTCGAGCGCCCGCTGCTTATCAAGGGCGAGCCCGGCACCGGCAAGACGGTCCTGGCCTACGAGATCGCCGAGGCGCTGGGCGCCCCGCTGATCACCTGGCACATCAAGTCGACCACCAAGGCCCACCAGGGCCTCTACGAGTACGACGCCGTGACCCGCCTGCGCGACAGCCAGCTCGGCGACGAGCGGGTGAAGGACGTCAAGAACTACATCAAGAAGGGCAAGCTCTGGGAGGCGTTCGAAGCGCCGCAGCGCCCCGTGCTGCTGATCGACGAGATCGACAAGGCGGACATCGAATTCCCGAACGACCTCCTGCAGGAGCTCGATCGGATGGAGTTCTACGTCTACGAGACCAACGAGACCATCAAGGCCGCCGTCCGGCCAGTGGTGATCATCACCTCCAACAACGAGAAGGAGCTGCCGGACGCCTTCCTGCGCCGCTGCT
>NZ_JAYSEO010000019.1:47196-101951 GCF_041913825.1 Phenylobacterium sp. | reverse complement strand
CGCCGCGCCTGCGACGCCGGCGCCCGCGCTCGGGCCGCGCGGGGCGGAGGCCGCCGAAGCCGAGATCGATCCCGAGTCGGAGTACTCGCCCGCCTACGCCGCCTGCCTCGACAGCGGCGACGCCGCGCGTGGCGTCACACCGGCGATGGCCGCGTGCGTGCACGAGGAACTGTCCCGGCAGGACGCCCGGCTGAACGCCGCCTACCAGGCCGCCATGGCCGCGCGGGACCAGCCGAGGCGCGAGGGGTTGCGCGCCGAGCAGCGCGCCTGGATCGCCCGCCGCGACAGTGAGTGCCGCGAAGGACTCAGCGGCGGCACCATCGACCGGATCGAGCTGCCCGGCTGCCACCTGGCCATGACCACGGTCCGGGCGGTGGAGCTGGAACGGATGCGCTGAGCCGGCGGCCTCATTGAGCCGGCGTCCTCATTGAGCCGGCGGCTCCCAAAGTTCGATGGCGTTGCCCTCCGGGTCATGGATGCGCGCGAAGCGGCCGGTCTCGGGCGTGTCCCAGCTCGGGTCCGTCCGCACGGCGATGTCCGCGGCGCGCAACCGGCCCAGCAGTTCGTCCAGGCCGCTGACCCGGAAGTTGATCATCCACTGCTTGTCGGCGGCGAAGTAGCCGGTCTCCTGCGGGAACGGCATGATGATCGTGGGACCTGCCGCCTGGTCCCACGGGGCTCCTCGGGGGAGCACCACACCCAGGTGCTCCTGGTACCATCGGCCGAGCGCCTCCGGATCCTTCGCCCGAAAGAACACGCCTCCCACTCCGGTGACCGGCATCGCTGCTCCTCCTGATGGGAGGCGACTCTATCAGGCGAGGGCGCGCGGCCAAGCTCGGCGGCCGGCCACCTGGCGCCGGCGGCAGATCGGGCTAGGGTCGAGGCATGCCGATCCGGGCGCGCAGCACCCTCCTCCTCGATCTCGACGGCACGCTGGTCGATCCGGCGCCCGGCATCCTCGGGTCTGTGCGCCACGCGCTCCACTCGTTCGGGCTGGAGGCCCCGCCGGCCGAGGATCTGCGCTGGATGATCGGCCCGCCCGTCCGCCAGGGCTTCGCCGAGCTGCTGGCCGGCCGCGCCGACGTGGAGGAGGCGGTGCGCCGCTATCGAGCGCGGTACGCCGAATCGGGCCTCTACGAGGCGGCGGTCTACCCCGGTGTCCCGCAGGTCCTGGCGGCGCACCACGCCCGCGGGGCCCGGCTGCTGATCTGCACGGCCAAGCACCACGCCTTCGCCCGGCGGGTGGTGGAGCATTTCGGCCTCGCGCCGCTGCTGTCCGGCGTCTATGGCGCCGAGCTCGATGGCCGCTTCGAGGACAAGGCCGAGCTCATTGGTCACCTGCTTGAGGTCGAGAGGCTGCGCGCGGAGCAGGTCTGCATGATCGGCGACCGGCGGCACGATGTGGTCGCCGCGGCCGCTCACGGCATCCCCGCCATCGGAGTCCTCTGGGGCTTCGGAGGACGGGCGGAGCTGGTGGCGGCCGGCGCAGATCTGGTCGTGGAGCGTCCCGACCAGCTCCTGCCGCCGGGCGCCTGAGCGCCGCCGGTCAGGCCGGTTCCGGCGAGGATCGCTCCGGCGTCGCGCCGACGATCCAGGCGGGCGGCGCGCCTTCCCGCCATTCCCAGGCGCCGAGCCAAAGGATCGGTTCGTCCATCCCGCGGCCGATCACGATGCGGGGCTGCTCGGGAGACAGCATGTGCCGCACGTCGCCCACGACGGCCTCGTCGTCTCGGTAATCGGTCCGTGAGGCCTGCTGAGCGCCGTCCGCCCCGGTGATCACGAGTGTGTAGGTCATCAGCGGGACAAACGAGCCGCCGACCCGGTTTCATCCCTCGCGCCGCGCGATCACGTGGCTCGCTGTGCGGAACACATCAACAACGCACGCTTTTACTTGTGGATGGTAGGCTTTCGTTAACCATACTCAAGAAGTTAATGACTTGTTAAACGTTCCGGCTCCGGCTTTGCTGACCTCCTTCAGGGCAGGGACTGCCCGTCTCATGGCGGGACGCCCCGCCGAGTGGAGGGACGCGATGTTCGGGCTGGGACGCGAGCTGAAGCGGCTGCTGGGCGCCGAGTCCGCGCACCTGCCCAAGGACGGCATCACCGGCGGCGACGCCGCGCTCCTCGAACTGCTGGACCTGCGCCTGCTGCGCGACGAAGGCCGCTCGGCCGACATCGCCGCCGGGCGGGTCGGCGAGAAGCATCCCGCCCAACGTCGGCTGGAAGCCGCGGTGGTCTGGCGCGAGGTCGCCCGCCGTTCGGGCGACTCCGCCGCCCTCCGGAAGGCCGCCGCCACCGCTGAGATGGCGGCCGACGCCTTCGACTCCCGCAGGAAGCCGGACGCTTGGGCCCGCGCCAGGGCCGAGCAGGGCTTCTGCGCGCTCACCGGCGGCGAGCTTTTCGGCGACCCCGCCCTTGCCGCGGCCGCCGAGGGGGCGTACCGCGACGCCCGAGGGGCCGCGCGCGGCGGGCTTGCCGCGCCGCTGGCGGACATCGGCCTTGCCGCCGTCCAGGCCCGCCAGGCGCTGGCCCACGCCGACGCCGAGGAAGCCCGCCGCGCGGCGGACCGCTTCGCCGCCCCGATCGCGGCGCTCGACGCCCTGACCCGTCGCGTGGTCGCCGCCCGCGGCCTGGCGGCCGAGGCGCGGCTGATCCGCGCCGACCTGCTCTGCGGCTTCGGTGTGCGGCTGAAGGACGAGGCGCTCCTGAAGATGGCGGTGGACGACGCCGCGTGCGCCGCCCGGCGCCTGGACGCCGCCTATGAGCCGCTCACCTGGGCCCGCGCCGAGGCCCAGCGGGGCCAGGCGCTGACGCTCTGGGGCGAATGCACGGGCGACGTGGACGCCATCTCCGCCGGGGCCACGGCGCTCGCCTCGGCGCTGGACGAGCTCTCCCGCGACCACAGCCCGCTCGACTGGGCCCGGACCCAGCTCGCGCTCGCCCAGACGCTGCAGGCCCTGGGCGAGGCCACCTGCGACGAACGGGTCTTCGAGCAGGCGGTCACCTGCTACGACCGCGCCAACCTGGTGCTGAAGGACGCCGTGACCCTGCCGCTGCGCGGCCAGGCGGCCGGGGCCCGGGCCGTCTGCCTCGCCCGCTCGGCCGAGCTGACCGGCGACCTCGCCGTGCTCGACGCCGCCGAGGCGGCGATGAAGATCGAGCTCGCCGCGGCTCGCCCGGGCCGCGACCCGGTGGGCTGGGCGCTGGCGCAGCTCAACCTCGCCCGGCTCTACGAGGCGCGCATCGACATCACCGGCCGCGATAGGGGTGAGCGCGCCGCCGCCGTCATCGCCCTCGACGCCGCCCTGGAGGTTTTCGGCGAGCACGGCCTGCGCTCGCTGGCCGTCGCCGCCCAGGACGCCCTCGACCGGGTCCGCACCGGCGGCTTCCGCGAGCCGCGCACCGCGGTCTAGGCGCTCAGCGGCCGCGCCACCACTTCAGTCCCGAGCGCTCGGCGGCCTCCAGCCCTGCGTGCAGCGCCGCGCCCATCAGCCCCAGCACAACGAGAGCGGCGAACATGCGGGCGGTCTGCAGCCGGTTGCCGGCTTCCAGGATCCGCCATGCGAGGCCCTGCGCGCCGCCGGAGCCGGCCACGAACTCGGCCACCACGGCCCCGATCACCGCGAGGCCCGCGGCCACCTTGTGGCCCTCGAGCAGGTAGGGCACGGCCGAGGGCAGGCGCAGCCGCGTCAGGCGCTGCAGCCGCGTCGCGCCGTAGAGGTCGAACAGCCGCTCGAGATCCGGGTCGGCGGCCTTCAGGCCGGTGAGCGCGCCGGAGAAGATCGGGAAGAAGGCGACGACGGCCGCGAGCGCCACGATGGCGCGCTCCGGATGATCGATGCCGGCCCAGATCGCCACCAGCGGAGCGATCGCCACCACCGGCGTCACCTGCAGCACCACGGCCAAGGGGCGGACGGCCCGCTCGGCGGTGGGCGACAGCGCCACGGCCAGCGCCACGCCCTGGGCGACCAGGCTCGCCGTCACCAGCGCCAGGAGCGCCATCCGCAGCGTCGCCCAGGCGGACGCGGCCAGCGAGGCCCAGTCGGCGGCGAGCGCCTGACCGATGGCCGAGGGCGTGGGCAGGAAGTAGGCCGGGACGGCCAGCGCGCGGCAGGCGAGCTCCCAGCCGGCGAGCAGCATGGCGATCAGCGCCAGGGGCGCGACGATGGCCGACAGCCGCCTCACGCCGCCATCCCCTGGCCGAGCAGGCCGGAGACCGCTTCGACGGTGTCGCGGAACGCCTCGCTGGTCCGGAAACCAGGCGGGCGGGGCAGGGGACCTTGTACGCAGGCCTCGCCGGCTGTCCGGCCGGGACCCCGGGTCATCACCACCACGCGGCTGGCCATGTAGACCGCCTCCTCGACGTTGTGGGTGACGAAGACGATCGCCGGCTTCGACTGGCGCCACAGGGCCTGCACGTCGTCGGCGAGCGCCCTGCGGGTGATCTCGTCCAGCGCCGCGAACGGCTCGTCGAGCAGCAGCAGCTTCGGCTCGGTGACCAGCGCCCGCGCCAGCGAGACCCGCATTGCCATGCCGCCCGAGAGCTGCGCCGGACGGGCGTCCGCCGCCCCGCCCAGGCCCACCCGCGCCAGCGCCGCCTCGGCGCGTGTGGCCGCCTCGCGCCGCGCGACCCCGGCCAACTCCGGCGGCAGGGCCGCGTTGGCCCGGGCGCTCAGCCAGGGCGCCAGGGTCGGGGCCTGGAAGACCACCGCCGTCTCGCCACGACGGGGCGTCCGGCGCACCTCGCCCCGCGTCGGGCCCTCGAGCCCGGCCAGCAGCCGCAGCGCCGTGGACTTGCCGCAGCCGGAAGGCCCCACGAGCGCAACGATCTCGCCCTCGCCGATCTCCAGGTCGAACGGCCCGAGCGCGCGCCCGCGCCGGGCGTACTCCACCTCCACCCCGGCGAGCGCCGCGACCCTCACTTCGGAAGGAACTCCAGGGTGTAGGCGCGGCGGTAGTCGAGGGTCTTGGGATAGACACCCTGGCCGCTGGCTACGTCGAAGAAGGTCTTCCAGCGCTGGTCGGTCATGGTCCCAACCGGCGCGCCCTCGTCGCCGGCCACGATGCGATAGCTCTTCAGCTTCTCCCGCGCCTGGTCCAGCAGGTCCTGGGTCATCTCCGGATTGTCCCTCCGGATCAGGGCGTCGGCGGCGCTGGGGTCGCCGTTCAGATAGTCGGTCCAGCCCTTCGCCGAGGCCTCCACGAAGGCGCGGACGGCGTCGGGATTCTGGGCGATCAGCCGGTCGGGGGCGAGCACCATGGTCGCGTAGCCGGGGTAGCCCTCGTCGGCCAGAAGGAAGACCTTCGGCTTCAGCCCGGCCTCCTTCTCGATGGTGTAGGGCTCGGAGGTCACGTAGCCCTGCTGCACCGCGCGCTTGTCGGCGAGGAAGGGGGCGGCGTTGAAGGTGTACTTGCGCACCTGGTCGTCGGTGAAGCCGTACTTGGCCTTCAGCCACACCCAGAAGGCGGTGACGGAGGCGTCGGCCAGCAGGATCGGCCGGCCCCTCAGGTCGGCGAGGCTGTTCACCGCCGGATCAGGGTGGGCGATCAGCACCTGCGGGTCCTTCTGCATGAAGGCCGCCACGGCTTTCACCGGCACCCCCTCCTGGGCGAGGTTCATGACGATGAAGCTGTTGGAGCCCATGCCGAGCTCGACCGCGCCGGAGGCGAGAAGCTGCGGCACGTTCACGCCGGGGCCGCCCTGGACGATCTGCACGTCGAGTCCGCGCCGGGCGTACTCGCCCGAGGCCAGCGCCTGGTAGAAGCCGCCCTGTTCCGCCTGCGCGCGCCAGTCGGTGGCGAAGCGGATCAACGTGCGCTGCGGCTGGCCGGGCGCGGCCGCCTGCTGCTTCTCGCCGGGCGAGCAGGCGCAGAGCACCGCGGCGAAGGCGACGGCGAGCAGGCGCAAGGCTTTCATGGATGAACCCCCGAGGCTTCAGGAGGGGGAACCTAGGGCCGCAGGGGCCTCACGGCCAAGCCCCCATAGCAAGAGGGCGGCGCTTCGGTTTCCCGAGGCGTCGCCCTCCTATCCAGATCCGTTGGGGGATCTGTGCCGTAAGGTCGGTGCGATTTCGGTTCGCGGGTCGCCCCGCTGGTTTTCCATCGCCTCGGCGCCGCTTCCGGTGACGGTCCCGGGTCGCCCCGGTTCCTTGTGCCTGGAAGAAGCTACCTGCTCGTTTGAGCTTTCCGGTCGCCCGTTCCGCTCCGCGCCGCAGGTCCTCTCGACGGGTTGACGGTGCGCCCCAAACCGTTATGAGGCAAGCGCCCCGAGAGGCCCCCATGTGGGCCGGGCGTCACTCTTCTGTGAAAAATCTGTTAACCACCTGTGGATGGCGCGCGGATCCGCGAGCAGATTCAATCCGCTGGGTTATCCACAGGAAACGAATCGCCGGGCGGCCTAGCGGCCCGCCTCCAGCGCCTCGCGCCGCTCTTCCAGCGCCAGCCACTCCTCCTCGGCCGCCGAAAGCTGCGCCCGCGCCGCATCCAGTGCGCGGGAGTAGCGGTCGTAGGCGGTGGGGTCCTTGGCGTAGAGCTCCGGGTCCGAGAGACCCTTCTCCAGCACGGCGATCTTCTGCGGCAGGTCATGGATCAGGCCGTCGAGCTCGGCGAGCCTGCGCTGCTCCTTGAACGACAGCTTGGCGGCCGCTGGGGCCGGAGCAGGCGCCTTCAGCTTGGGCGCCGCCTTCTGAGCGGGCGCGGCCTCGCGGCGACCGAAGAACCCGGGGTTCTGGCCGATGAAGTCCTGCCAGCCGCCGGGCGTCTCCACCGCGGTCCCGGTCCCGTCCAGCCCGATGGTGGAGGTGGCCAGCCGGTCGATGAAGTCGCGATCGTGGCTGACCAGGATCAGCGTGCCCTCATAGTCGGCCAGCAGGTCCTCGAGCAGGTCGAGCGTGTCCATGTCGAGGTCGTTGGTGGGCTCGTCCAGCACCAGCACGTTCGACGGCTGGGCCAGCGCCCGGGCGAGCAGCAGGCGGTTCCGCTCGCCGCCGGACAGGCTCCGCACCGGCTGGCGGAACTGGCTTTCGCGGAACAGGAAGTCCTTGGCGTAGCCCGCGTAGTGCATCGGCCGGCCGCGGACCAACACCTGGTCGCCGCCGTTCGGGGTCAGCACGTCCTTCAGGGTCATCTCGGGCTTCAGCGCCGCCCGCGACTGGTCGATGTAGGCGATCTCGAGGTTGGTCCCGAGCTTCACCTCGCCCGCGTCCGGGGCGATCTCGCCCAGCAGCAGTTTCACCAGCGTGGTCTTGCCTGCCCCGTTCGGGCCGACGATGGCCACCCGATCGCCGCGGATGATGCGGGTGGAGAAGGGCTTCAGGATCACCCGATCGCCGAACGCCTTGGCGATTCCCTTGGCCTCGGCGACCCGCTGCCCTGAGACGCCGGCGGTGGCGAGGCCCATGTTGAGCTGGCCCCGCTGGTCTTTCAGCCACTGCGCCTTGGCCGCGCGCATGTCGTTCAGCCGGCGCAGGCGGCCCTCGTTGCGCGTCCGGCGGGCGGTGACGCCACGGGCCAGCCAGTGCATCTCCTTCTTGATCGTCACCTCCAGGCGGCGGGCCTCCTCGGCCTCCTGCGCCTCGATCTTCTCCGCCCAGCCGTCGAAGGCGGCGAAGCCTTCGTCGAGGCGCCGCACCTGCCGGTGCTCCAGCCAGAAGCAGCGCTTGGTCGTGCGCTCCAGGAAGGCCCGGTCGTGGCTGATGATCAGGACGGCCGCGCGGCTGGCGGCCAGTTCCTCCTCCAGCGTCTCGATCGCCAGGATGTCCAGGTGGTTGGTAGGCTCGTCGAGCAGCAGCACGTCCGCATCTTCGGCGAACGCCCGCGCCAGCGCGGCGCGGCGGATCTCGCCGCCCGACAGCCCGGCGGCCGTCTTGGCCGGATCGAGCCCGAAGGTCTGCAGCTCCGCCTCGGCGCGGTGGGCCTCGGCTCCGCCGGCGGTGGCGTAGTCCAGCAGGGTCGCGCCGGTGATCTGCGGCTCCTGCGGCACGAAGGCGATGCGCGTGCCCGGCGTGATGGTCCGCTCGCCGCTGTCCGGATCGATCTCGCCGGCGATGACCCGCAGCAGGGTCGACTTGCCCGCGCCGTTGCGGCCGACCAGGCAGGCGCGCACGCGCGGCTCCAGGCCGATGTCGACGCCGTCGAACAGCATCACGGGACCGTCGGCGAGCCGGACGTCCTTCAGGGCCAGGATGGGCGCTCTCATGGGGGCGCTCACATAGAGGCTCCCGCGCGTCACGGAAAGGCGCGCGGTTGGCCGCAGCCCCTTGGGTGTTCGGACGGAAGGGACTAGATGGCGCCGATGCCGCGTGAACCCTTCTGGCGCCGGAAGACCCTCGAGCAGATGACCGTGGCGGAGTGGGAGAGCCTCTGCGACGGCTGCGGCCTGTGCTGCCTCGTGCGCTTCGAGGACGAGGAGACGGGCGAGATCATCCCCACCCGCGTCCACTGCAAGCTGTTCGACGCCAACGTCTGCGCCTGCTCGGACTACGCAAACCGCCGCCGCCATGTGCCGGACTGCATCAAGCTCACGCCGCACAACATCGAGGCGCTGGAGTGGATGCCCAGGAGCTGCGCCTACCGCCGCATCCACGAAGGCCGCGACCTCGCCGACTGGCACCCGCTGGTCAGCGGCGACCCGGAGAGCGTCCACCGGGCCGGCGTCTCGGTGCGCGGGCAGACGGTGAGCGAGGCGGCGCTGGCGGATGCGGAGGACGCGCTGGATTTCGCCGCCTACGACCTCCTGGACGAACGCGGCCGCGACTGACGGCGGAACCTTAGCCGTTCCCCGTGGTTCCTCCCCCCTGGTGGCCGGAGTCCAGGGATGATGCTGCTTTCGATCTACCAGCGCCTGGCGGCGCTGATCTCGCTCGCCGTACTGGCGGCAGGGGCCGGATTCATCTGGTCGTGGTTCCGGCTGCGCGAGGTGCTGGCGGCCTACCCCGACGACCTGATCGACAGCCAGGAATGGCGGCTGTGGACCGGCGGCCTGCTCATCGCGGTCTCCTTCCTCGGTCGTCTTCCGGTGGGCCTGCTGCTCGGCGAGCGCTCTGACGATGGCGCGCGTCTGGTCCGCGGCCCCGGCGAGATGGTCGACACCCAGGACGGCGCCCGGCTGTTCGTGGAGCAGAGCGGGCCGCCCGACGCGCCGGTGCTGATCTTCGTCCACGGCTGGGGCCTCGACGCGGGCGTCTGGTGGGAAGCCCGCCGCATGCTTTCCGACCGCTACCAGGTGGTGACCTACGACCTCGCCGGCCTCGGCCGCTCGAAGCCCTACCGCGACCGGCGCTACAGCCTGGACCGCTTCGCCGACGACCTGATGGCCCTGGTCTCCCGCGCCTGCCCGAGGAAGGTGATCCTGGTCGGCCACTCCATCGGCGGCATGACCGTGCAGACCTTCTGCCGCCGCTATCCGGAGACGCTCGGCCGCCAGGTTGTGGGCGTGGTGCTCGAGAACACCACCCATACCGATCCGCTGCGCACCACGGCGCTGGGCGAGGGGCTCGAGAGTCTCGAGCCTGTGATCAAGCCGGTGATGCGCCTCGACGTGTGGCTGCAGCCGCTCGCCTGGCTGATGAACTGGCAGAGCTACCTGTCGGGGATGACCCACCTCGCCATGCGCTTCGGAGGCTTCGGAACGAGGCCCACCAAGGCGCAGCTCGAGCAGGTCAGCCGGGCCGTCACCCGCAACTCCCCCGCCGTCCAGGCCAAGGGCAACATCGCCATGATGGAGTGGGGCGTGACCGAGGATCTGCCGCAGATGCGCATCCCCGCCCTGGTCTTCGTCGGCGGCTCCGACCTCGTCACCGTCGCCCAGGCCGGCGAGACCATCGCTCGGCGCATGCCGCAGGCCCGGGCGGTGCACGTGGGCGACGCCGGCCACCTCGGCCCGATGGAGCTGGCGGACGAGTACAACGCCGCTATCGCCCGCTTCGCCGACGAGGTGTTCACCCGCGGCGCCCGCTCGGCGGATGCGGCCCTGGGGCGCGAGCCCTGGCCGTCCGAGCCGCTGGGCGAGCCGCGCGCCTTCCCGGTGACGCCCGGCGCCTGGCCCAACGACTAGGCCTGCCACAGCCCCTGTGGCGAAATTGCCACACACGCCCTTGCGTGCATCCGGCCGCGGACCAATCTACAAGCCAGAGGTCTTTTGAGGCATGTGGGCAAGGGCAGAGGATTTGGCGCGCGACCCCTATCAGGAACTGGGCGTCTCCCGCACGGCGAGCGCGGACGAGATCCGCAAGGCGTTCCGCAAGCTGGCCAAGGAAAACCATCCCGACACCAACCCGGGGAACAAGGCCGCCGAGGAGCGCTTCAAGCGCGTCAGCGCGGCCTTCGACATCCTGGGCGACGCGGACAAGAAGAAGAAGTTCGACGCCGGCGAGATCGACGCCGACGGCCGTGAGACCGCACGGGGCTTCACCGGCGGCCACGGTCCGTGGGGCGCGGGCGGCGGCGGCAATCCCTGGGCCGAGAACGCCGGGTTCTCCCGCCGCAGCGGCCCCTACCAGAGCGAGTCCTTCGAGGGCGTCGACCTGGGGGACATCCTGGGCGAGATGTTCGGCGGAGGCGGCGGCCGCGCGGGCCGTGGCGGCGCCGGCGGCGGCTTCGGCGGCTTCTCGCAACGCGGCGCGGACGTGCGCGCGAAGCTCGAGGTGGACCTGCTGGACGCCATCCGCGGCGGCAAGCGGCGGATCGCCTTCTCCGACGGCCGGACCGTCGACGTGACCATCCCCAAGGGCGCGCAGGACGGGCAGACCCTGCGCCTGAAGGGGCAGGGCGCGCCCGGCCGCTCCGGGCCCGGCGACGCCTTCATCGAGCTGAAGATCCAGCCTCACCCGGTCTTCCGGCGCGAAGGGGAGGTGCTGGTCGTGGACGTCCCGGTCACCGTTTACGACGCCGTGCTTGGCGGCAAGGTCGAGACGCCGACCCCGGACGGGCCGGTCTCGCTGACCATCCCCAAGGGCTCCAACACCGGCTCGCGCCTGCGCCTGAAGGGCCGGGGGCTCTCCGACTCCCAGGGCCGCCGCGGCGATCTGTTCGCCCGCCTCGTGGTCACCCTGCCGGACGCGGTTGACCCCGAGCTGGAGCAGATCGCCGAGACCTGGCGACAGAAGCGCCCGTACGCCCCCAGGCGGCGGACGTGACAGGCCGTCGCAGCCGGGACATAAACCCTGTATTCAGGCCCGGTTCAGTCGTGGCCGGGTAGATCTGGGGCCATGAAACGCTTTCTCGTGATCGCCGCCCTGCTGGGCGCCGCCGCCGCGCCCCTCGCGGCCGAGGCCCAGCCTGCGCGCCTGATCCCGGCCCAGGCCGGGCGCCCGGTGCCGCTGTCGCGCGTTCTCGAAATGATCGGCCAGCAGATGCCGGGCCGGCACCTCAACACCACCATGGGCGATGCCGGCGGCCGTCCGGCCTATTTCGTCCAGTGGCAGACCCCGGACGGCCGCGTGATGGTCATCGTGGTGGACGCCCAGTCCGGGCGGATCATCGGTCGGCAGTAACCGATCAGGACGGAAGGAAGGGACGCGGACGTGCGCATCCTGCTTGTTGAAGACGACCCGGACCTGTCGCGCCAGTTGAAGCTCGCTCTGGCCGACGCCGGCTATGCGGTCGACCACGCGCCGGACGGCGAGGAGGCCCAGTTCCTGGGCGAGACCGAGCCCTACGACGCCATCATCCTCGACCTTGGCCTGCCGAAGGTCGACGGCGTGTCGGTGCTGGAGCGGTGGCGGCGCGAGAACATGGCGACCCCCGTGCTGATCCTCACCGCCCGCGGCGCCTGGAGCGAGAAGGTGGCGGGCTTCGACGCGGGCGCCGACGACTACCTGACCAAGCCGTTCCACACGGAAGAGCTGCTGGCCCGGCTGCGCGCCCTGCTGCGCCGCTCGGCCGGCCACGCGACGCCGAACCTGGCCTGCGGCGGCCTGCGCCTCGACCCGCGTGCGGCGCGCGCCAGCGTCAACGGAGAGCCCCTGCGGCTCACCTCGCTCGAGTACCGGCTGCTGCATTATCTGATCATGCACCAGGGCCGGGTGATCAGCCGAACCGAGCTCGTGGAGCACCTGTACGACCAGGATTTCGACCGCGACTCCAACACCATCGAGGTGTTCATCGGTCGGGTCCGCAAGAAGATCGGCGCCGACCGGATCGAGACGGTGCGCGGCCTCGGCTACCGCCTGACCTGCCCCGAGGACGAGGTGGGCCAGGCCGCCAGCTCGTGATCTGCCCCCGGTGAAGCTGCCCGGCGCGCTCGGGCGCCCGTCGCTCGCCCGGCGGCTGGTGCTGCTGGCCTTCGGCTGGAGCTTCGCGGCCCTGGTGATCTCGGCCGTGGTGCTGGCGCTCCTGTTCCGCCAGGCGGCCGAGCAACGGGTGGACCAGACGCTCGGGGAGCTGATCGACAACCTGCTCTCCAACTCCACCGTCGAGGCGGGCCAGGTGTTCGCGCCTGCGCTCACCGACGAGCGCGCGCTGCGCGCCTATTCCGGACGCTACTGGACCATCGCCGCCCCGACGCGGGAGGGGCAGGTGCGCCCGCTGGTGCGCTCCTATTCCCTGTTCGACTCGGCCCTGCGCACGCCGCCGGACCTGGTGGCCCGCCTGCGGGCCAACCCGGCCCAGCCGATCGCCTACGACACCCGCGGGCCGCTCGAGGAGCCGCTGCGCGCCCGGGCCCGGTACGCCGTGCTGCAGGGCGTGCCGGTCATCTTCCTGGCCGCGGAGGACCGCACCTCCATCGACCGCAGCGTGCTCAACTTCGCCGCCTGGACGGCCGGCGCCTTCCTGCTGCTGGGCGGCGGCCTGGTGGCGGCGATCATCATCCAGGTTCGCGTCGGCCTGCGGCCGGTCTTCGAGCTGCAGAACGAGGTGGCGGCGGTCCGCCGCGGCAAGGCCGAGAACCTGCAGCGGACCTATCCTATCGAGCTGGTGCCTCTGGCCGACGAGCTCAACGCCCTGCTCGCCCACAACCAGGAGGTCGTCGAGCGCCAGCGGACCCACGTGGGCAACCTCGCGCATGCCCTCAAGACGCCGATATCGGTCATGCTGACCGAGGCGGGCCAGCGGCCCGGCCCCCTCGCCGAGGTGGTCTCGCGCCAGGCCGAGACCATGCGCCAGCAGGTGGACCATCACCTCCGCCGCGCCCGCGCCGCCGCCCGCTCGCAGGGGCCGGGCGAGCGCACATCCGTGGTCGAGATCCTCGACGAGCTCGCCCGCACCCTGGAGCGGATCTTCCGCGACAAGGGGATCGAGATCGACTGGGACGCGCCCGACGAGCTGTTCTTCCTGGGTGAGCGGCAGGACCTGCTGGAGATCGCCGGCAACGCCATGGAGAACGCCTGCAAGTGGGGCACGAGCCGCGTGCGTGTCCGCGCCGCGGCGACCACGCCCGAACGCTTCCGGCTCAGCGTCGAGGACGACGGCCCGGGCCTGCCGCCCGACCGGCGTGAGGAGGTCGTCCGCCGCGGGGCGCGCCTGGACGAGAAGACCCCCGGTTCGGGCCTGGGCCTGTCCATCATCGACGAACTCGGCCGGGCCTACGGCGGCAACCTGCGGCTCGGCGACTCTCCAATGGGCGGCCTGCGCCTCGAGATCGACCTGCCGCAGGCCGAGGCCTGACGGCCGCCGCGGGCGCCGCAACGTGCCTAACCTTCGGAAAACCTTAACCGGCGAAGAGGCATCGTCGCTGCCGTGCGGGCCCGCGTCCGCTGTTGGAGCCGTGCATGGTCGCGCTGTCGGAGCGCAAGATCGCCCTCGTGAAGGGCCTCGTGGCCGCCGCGCCGGACAAGGTGGTCGGCGGGCTCCAGGCTGCGCTCGCGAGCCAGATGGGCGACTCCGCCCTGGCCAGCGTGCGCCGGCTCGTCGAGGCGGAGGCGGCCGAACGGCGGCTGCGCAACGCCATCCTGCTGCCCATCGTCCCCATGTGCGTCGGCGACGGGACAGACCGCCACGGCCTGCACTTCCCGGCGATCGCGCTGGGCTACCTCTGGAAGGGCCTTAAGGCGCTCGACCCTGACGGCGTCAAGCGGGCGTCCAACGCGCTCTACGACTACCGCCCCGGGGAGAGCTCGCCCGAGCCGTTCGACGCCGTGTTGCGCAAGGCGGCGGACGCGGTCCGCGCCGGCCAGCCGCGCGAGTTCGCCCTCGTCCGCACCCTCTGCGACCAGTCCCGGCCGGACGGCGGCGCGGCCTTCCAGCTCTGCCTGGACCTCGCGCCCGTCGTGCGCCGCACGGTCCACCGGCTGCCGGAGTGGACCGCCCATTTCGGCGACGACACCACCGCCGCCGCACGCCTCGCCTACCGCGACGCCTGCGCCGTGCGCGACGACGCCGGCCCCACCTTCTTCGAGATGCTCGCCGCCCAGTTGCCGCACCCCTGGATGGTGCTCCGGATCATCTCGGCGGTCATGGACAAGCCGAACGAGCGCTACCTCGGCCAGAGCGAGCTCAGCAGCTTCGCCGAGCGGGTGATGGACGACATCGACGCGGCGCTGAAGGCCATCCAGACCCTCGACACCGACGGCGGCGAGCCCGCAGCCCTGCAGGCCGCCAAGCGCGTGGAGCAGGTCACCCTGCAGATCGCCGAGATCGAGACCTGCATCACCATCGACCGGGAGCACGGCTGGGGCCACCGGCTGTTCAAGCAGAAGAGCGCGCTGGCGAGCGTCGTGGAGGGCCGCATCCGCGAGGCCGAGCGCTACGCAGGCCAGGCCCTGCCCATGCTGCCGGCGAGGTTGCGGCGCATCCGCCGGATGATCCCGCGCCACACCCTGCCGCCCGATCCCCGCGCGGTTCGCCGCGCCACGACCCTGTTCCACTTCGTGCGCGAGATCCGCTCCAGCGCCAACTACGGCGGTTTCGCCTCCGCGCGCAGCCGGATGATCGAGAAGGTCGGCGACATGCTCGACCACTACGTCGAGGAGACCCTCGACCTGATCAAGACCGGCGACTGCGAGAGCGAGCCCATCGCCCGCGACCACCTCGAGGTCGTGGCCGAGTTCAGCCGCCTCGTCCGCGACGACAAGGCCGCCGACCTGGTCCGCCGTCGGGCCGCGGCTTGCGAGGCCCCGCCGCGGATGGCCGCAGGCGGGTGATCGCCCCCTCGCGCTGATCCGCGGTTTCGGCTAAACGCCGGCCATGATCGCGTTCTGGGCGGTCGCCGGCGTTCTGTCCGCCGCCGCGGCCGGCCTCATCCTCTTCCGCGCCGCCAAGGCCGCCTCGCTGGGCGAGGCGCCCGACCCCACTCCCATCCTTTACCGCCGGCAACTGGCCGAGATCGACGATCTCGCCGAGCGCGGGCTGATCGCCGAGGGCGAGCGCCGCACCGCCCATGCCGAGGCGGCCCGCCGGCTGCTGTCGGCGGCGGAACAGCCGGGCGCGGCCTGGCGTCCGGACCGCGCAGCCCGGGGCCCCGTCCTGGCGGCAGTGGTCGCGGCGCCCGCCGTGGCGCTCGGCCTCTACGTCGGCCTGGGCTCGCCGGGCCTGCCGGACCAGCCATTCGCCAAGCGGCTGGAGACCTGGCGCACCAGCGACCTCGCCACCCTGCAGCCGGCTGAGATCGCCGCGGTGCTGAACCGCCTGTCGCGCGAGCGGCGCGACGACCCCGAGCTCTACCGCTTCCTGGCCATGGCCGAGGCGGGCGCCGACAACCCGGCCGCCGCCGTCCGCGCCCTGCGCCGGGCCGTGGCGCTCGCGCCCGAGCGCGCCGACCTTTGGGTGCTGCTGGGCGAGGCCTACGCCAGTCAGGCGGGCGCGATCGACGCCGCCGCCGCCGAGGCCTTCGAGGAGGCGCTGAAGCGCGACCCGAAGCTGATCGAGCCGCGCTTCTACCTGGCCCGTCAGCGCATCCTCTCCGGCGACCGGCAGGGCGGCATCGCCGCGTGGCGCGGTCTGCTGGCCGAGATGCCGGCGTCCGACCCGCGCGCCGAGGTGCTGAAGCGCGCCATCGCCGACGCCGAGGCGCTGCCGGCCCAGCCCTCCGTCTCCGGCGACCAGATGGCCGCCATACGTGCGATGGTCGAGGGCCTGGCGGAGCGCCTCAAGACCAGCCCCGACGATCCTGAGGGGTGGGTGCGCCTGGTCCGGGCCTACGCCGTGCTGGGGGACGCCGCCAAGCGCGACGCCGCGCTGGCCCAGGCCCGGGCGCGCTATGCCGGAAACGACCAGATCCTGAACCAGCTCGCCGAAGCCGCGCGGGCGGAGCCGATGCGATGAGCCTGCTGCCCAAATCTCCGAAGGCGCGCCGCCGCCTGACCCTGATCGCCGCCATCGCCCCGGTGCTGGCGCTGGCGGTCGGCCTGACGCTCTGGGGCCTGAGGGACTCGATCTCTTTCTTCTACACGCCCTCGCAAGCCGAGGCCGCCAAGCCCGCGCCCGGCCGCTCCATCCAGCTCGGCGGCCTGGTGGCCGAGGGCTCGGTGGTGAAGCACGCCGACGGCCGCGTGGAGTTCACCGTCCAGGACCAGGGCGCGGTGGACAAGGTGGTGTTCCAGGGCGACCTGCCGGACCTGTTCCGCGAGGGCCAGGGCGTGGTGGCCGTGGGCGCCTTCCGCGAGGACGGCGTCTTCGAGGCCAAGCGCGTGCTGGCCAAGCACGACGAGCGCTACATGCCCCGCGAGGTCTCAAAGGCGCTCAAGGAGCAGGGCGAGTGGTACGGCGAGGGCGGCAAGCCCATGCACGACGCCCCGCCGGCGCCCGCCGGCGGCCCGAGCAGCGCCCTATGATCGCAGAGGTCGGCGCGTTCGCGCTCATACTGGCGCTGGCGGTCTCGCTGGCCCAGGTCGGACTCTCCGTGGCCGCCCGCATCCGCCGCTCGCCCGTGCTGGCCGCGGCCGGCGAGGGGGCGGCGCTCGTGGCGTTCCTCGGCGTTCTGGTCGCCTTCGCGGCCCTGATGCACGCCTTCGTCACCTCAGACTTCTCTGTAGCCAACGTCGCCGCCAACTCGCACAGCGAGAAGCCGCTGCTCTACCGCGTCGCCGGGACCTGGGGGAGCCACGAGGGCTCGATGCTGCTGTGGTGCCTGGCGCTGACCGGCTTCGGGGCGATGGTCGCCCTGCCGCGCAGCCTGCCCAGCGGGCTGAAGGCCCTGACGGTCGCCGTTCAGGGCCTGCTGGGCGTCGTCTTCCTCGCCTATACCGTCTTCGCGTCCAACCCGCTGTCACGGCTCAATCCCGCGCCCGTTGAGGGTCGCTCGCTGAACCCGCTGCTGCAGGACCCGGCGCTCGCCTTCCACCCGCCGTTCCTCTACGCGGGCTATGTCGGCATGAGCGTGGTCTTCTCGCTTGCGGCGGCCGCCCTGATCGAGGGGCGCGTGGACGCCGCCTGGGCGCGCTGGGTCCGGCCGTGGGCGCTCGCCGCCTGGAGCATGCTGACGGTCGGCATCACCCTGGGCGCCTTCTGGGCCTACTACGAGCTGGGCTGGGGCGGCTGGTGGTTCTGGGACCCGGTGGAGAACGCCTCCTTCATGCCGTGGCTGGTGGCCGCGGCCCTGCTGCACTCCGCCATCGTCACCGAGAAGCGCGGCGCGCTGCCGGGCTGGACCGTCTTCCTGGCGCTCGCCGCCTTCTCCTTCTCCATGCTGGGCGCCTTCCTGGTGCGGTCGGGCGTGCTTACCTCGGTCCACGCCTTCGCCGTCGACCCGACCCGCGGTGTCCTGCTGCTGATGATCCTGGGCGTCAGCGCCGGCGCCGGCTTCGCGCTGTTCGCCTGGCGCGCGCCGAGCCTCGCCCAGGGCGGCGTCTTCGCCCCGGTCAGCCGCGAGAGCGCCCTGGTGCTGAACAACATCCTGCTGGCGGCGGCGACCGCCACCGTGCTGCTCGGCACCCTGTTCCCGCTGATCCGCGAGGCGGCCACCGGAGAGGCGATCTCCGTGGGGCCGCCGTACTTCAACCTCACCTTCACGCCGCTGATGGCCGCCCTGCTGATCCTGCTGCCGGCCGGCCCGCTGCTGGCCTGGAAACGCGGCGATGCGCGCGGGGTGATGCAGCGGCTGTGGATCGCCGCCCTGATCGCCGTCGCCGTCGGCCTCGCCACCCTCCTGCTGGTCAGCCCGCGCCATGCCTGGGGCGCGGCCGGCGTCGCGCTCGGCGGCTGGCTGACCGCCGGGGCCCTGGCCGAGATCCTGGAGCGGGTGCGCGCCTTCCGGGCGCCGGCCGCGGAGAGCCTGCGCCGCCTCATCGGTCTGCCGCGCGGCGCCTGGGGTATGACCCTCGCGCACCTGGGCTTGGGCGTCTTCGTCCTGGGCGCGGTCTTCGAGACGAGCTGGAAGGTGGAGGCCGCCGAGACCCTGCCGATCGGAGGCGCGCTGGACGCGGGCGCCTACCATGTGGTGCTGCAGGGCATCCAGCCGGTGGAAGGCCCCAACTACGACGCGGAGCGGGCCCAGCTCGCGGTCACCCGCAACGGCGCGCCGATCTGCGCGCCGGCGCCGGAACGCCGGTTCTATCCGGCCGGCGGCCAGACCACCTCCGAGGTCGGCATCTGCTACCAGGGCATGAGCCACGTCTACGTGGTGCTCGGCGAGCGCCGCGAAGGCCAGGGCGAGCCGGTGTGGCTGGTCCGCGCCTACTGGAATCCCTGGGCCAGCCTGATCTTCATTGGCCCGGCGATCATGGCGATCGGGGGCCTGGTGTCGCTGTCTGACCGCCGCCTGCGCCTGGGCGTCGGCCGCCGCAAGGAGCAGCCGGCATGAGGCTCCGCGCCGCGCTCGCCGCCATCGCGGCCGTCTTCTGCATGGCGGCCGCGTCAGATCCAGCCGAGCGCCTGCCCGACCCGGCGCAGGAAGCCCGCGCCCGCGAGATCTTCCGCGATGTGCGCTGCCTCGTCTGCCAGAACGAGTCCATCGACGATTCCGAGGCCGAGCTCGCCCAGGACCTCCGCCGGCTGGTCCGGGAGCAGGTTTCCGCCGGACGCAGCGACGACCAGATCAAGCAGTACCTGATCGACCGCTACGGCGAGTTCGTCCTGCTTACGCCCGCCTTCTCGGCGGGTAACCTGGCGCTCTGGATCGGTCCGTTCCTGATCGTCCTCATGGGCGCCGCCCTGCTGTTCGCCCGTCTCCGGAACCGGACCCCGGACCCGGAGCTTTCTGACGAAGAGGCCGAACGGCTCCGCCGCTTGTCCGAGGGGGAACCACTCTGACACGATGACGCCAAATATCCGACGCGAAGCCGCGCGCAGGGTGACCTAAACGTAACTTGAGAGCCGTTGCACTCTCGTGCATCGAACCTAGGTTTTTCGGGCGGGGGCCGATCTCACCACCCCTGCTGCAGGGAATAGAAGGCTTATGACCTCGAAGAAGACGGGTTACCTCCTGGGCGCGGTCGCGGGCGCCGGCGTGATGGCCGCGGCGGTCGCGGGCGCTGGCATGCGGCTCCCCGCGGCCCAGGCTGCCGACCAGCCCCAGCTCATCCGCGCCTCCACGGCGCCGATCTTCGCCCCGCCGCCCGGCGCGCCGATGTCGTACGCCGACATCTTCGAGCGCGTCTCGCCGGCGGTGGTCTCCATCAACGTGACCAGCCGGGTCGATCCGAACGCGCTGCGCCGCGCCATCCCCGGCCTGCCGTTCCTGCTGCCGAGCCCGGACGACGAGGACGGCGGCGACGACCCGACCGCTCCGCCGCAGGGCGGCCAGACCGAGCGCGGCCAGCCGCGCCTCCCCAGCCAGCAGTCCTCGGGCTCGGGCTTCTTCATCTCGCCGGACGGCTACATCGTCACCAACAACCACGTGGTCGAGAACGCCGAGCGCATCACCGTGGTGATGAAGGACGAGACCGAGCTCGACGCCGAGATCATCGGCCGCGACGAGGGCACCGACCTGGCCGTGCTGAAGGTGAAGGGCCGCAACGGACCGTTCCCCTTCGTGAACTTCGAGGAAGCCGCCAAGCCGCGGGTCGGCGACTGGGTGATCGCGGTGGGCAACCCCTTCGGCCTGGGCGGCACCGCCACGGCCGGGATCATCTCCGCCTACGGCCGCGACATCGGCGAGACCTTCGTCGACTACATCCAGATCGACGCGCCCATCAACCGGGGCAACTCGGGCGGTCCGACCTTTGACATCTACGGCCGGGTCATCGGCGTGAACACGGCCATCTTCTCGCCGTCCGGCGGTTCGGTGGGCATCGGCTTCGCGATCCCGGCGGAAGTGGCCAACTCGGTCACCAAGCAGCTCATCAGCGGCGGCCGCATCCAGCGCGGCTACATCGGCGCCTCGATCCAGAACTTCACCCGCGAGATGGCCGAGGCCCAGGGCATGGGCGACCAGCGCGGCGCGATCGTCGGAGACCTGGTTCCCGGCGGCCCGTCCCAGCGCGCCGGCCTGATGGTCGGCGACGTGGTGGTCGCCATCAACGGCCAGGCGGTGAAGACCTCGTCCGAACTGACCCGCCGCGTGGCGCAGGCCCGGCCGGGCGATGCGCTCCGCCTCGAGGTGATCCGCGACGGTCGCCGCCGGACGGTGGAAGTCCGCTCCGGCACCCGTCCGTCCGAGCGTGAGCTGGCGTCCAACGACAACACGCCGGGCTCGCGCGCTCCGGCCGCTCCGGCCGCCCCGACGGCGCCGGTGATCGGCCTGGCCCTGGCTCCGCTGGACGACGCCTCGCGCCGCACGCTCAACGTGCCGGCCGACGTGCGCGGCGCGCTGGTCACCAGCGTCGACCAGTCCTCCGACGCGGCCGAGAAGGGCCTGCGCCGCGGCGACCTGATCACCCGGGCGGGCGACCGCGCGGTGGCCAGCGCCGCCGACCTGTCCTCGGTGGTGGAGGCGGCCCGCAAGGCCGGCCGCACCAGCGTGCTGGTGGGCGTCTACCGCAACGGCCGCACGTCCTTCCTGCCGCTGAAGGTTTCGGGCTAGGTTGGGTTCTCGCGGGGGCGGAGAATCATGCGGATCCTGATCGTCGAAGACGACCTCGAGGCGGCCGAGGCCATGGAGCGCGGCCTCACCGAAGCCGGTTACGCCTGCGTCCGGGCGGCCGACGGCGAGGAAGGCCTGGCGGCCGCCCGCGACGGCGAGTTCGACGTGATGATCGTCGACCGCATGATGCCTCGCATGGACGGCGTGACCCTGATCACCACGCTGCGGCGTGAGGGCGATCAGACGCCGGTCCTGTTCCTCTCCGCCCTGGGCGAGGTGGGCGACCGCGTGGCCGGGCTGCAGGCCGGCGGCGACGATTACCTCGTGAAGCCCTACGCCTTCGCCGAGCTGATCGCCCGGGTGGAGGCGCTCGCCCGCCGCCGGGAGACCGGCTCGGTGCAGACCCTGCTGCGGGTCGGCGATCTCGAGATGGACCTCATCGCCCGCACCGTGCACCGCCAGGGCAAGGAGATCGACCTCCAGCCACGGGAGTTCCAGCTCCTCGAGTTCATGATGCGCCACGCCGGCCAGTCGGTGACCCGCACCATGCTGCTGGAGAAGGTCTGGGAGTACCACTTCGACCCCCAGACCAACGTCATCGACGTGCACATCTCCCGCCTGCGCTCGAAGATCGACAAGGGCTTCGACCGGCCGATGCTGCAGACCGTCCGCGGGGCGGGCTACCGCCTCGACGCCTAAGAGCCGGCGGCGCTTCCCGTGCGCCTGCCGCGCATCTTCCGGACCACCCCGTTCCGGCTGACGCTGCTGTTCCTGGCCCTGTTCGCCAGCGCCGCCTTCGCCTTCCTGGCCTATATCTACGTGGCCACCGCCGGCGAGGCGGCCCGCCGGACCGACCAGGAGATCACCCGCGAGATGCGATCGCTGGTGGCCGCCTACGACCGCGCCGGCATCGCGGCCGTGAACCAGGCGACCATCGAGCGCGCCGCGGCGGAGCGGCCGTTCCTCTACCTGCTGATGGACCGCGCCGGCGAGACCATCTCGGGCTCCATCGAGGAGAGCCCGGTGGAGGAGTTCGACGGCCAGCCCACCTGGACCACCTTCCAGATCACCGAAGAGGACGAGCAGGGCCGGCTTGTCCGCAATCCCGCGCGCGGCCTGCAGCAGCGGCTGAGCGGCGGCGAGATCCTGTTCGTCGGCGCCGACGTGGGCGAGGACGAGGCCTACGTCCTGAAGATCATCAACGCGCTCTGGGGCGCGGGCGCCCTGGTGGTGATGCTGGGTCTGGCCGGCGGCGTGCTGGTCAGCCGCAACGTCAGCCGCAGCATGGCCGGCCTGACCGAGGTCGTGGACGCCGTGCGCAACGGCGATCTGGGCGCCCGGGCCCATGTCCGTGGCACCCGCGACGAGTTCGACGAACTCGCCCAGGGCGTCAACGAGATGCTCGATCGGCTGGAGCGGTCCATGGCCGGTCACAAGCACGCCGGCGACGCCATCGCCCACGACCTGCGCTCCCCGCTCACCCGCCTGCGCGCTCGGCTGGAGGCCGCCTACCTGGACGTGGAGGCCGGCAAGGGCGATCCGCAGGAGGCGCTGGCCCAGGCCCTCACCGACACCGACGGCGTGCTCAAGACCTTTGGAGCCGTGCTCTCCATCGCCCGGCTGCAGGCCGCCGGGACGGCGCCTGACCCGGTGCTCTTCGACCCCGCCGACCTCGCAGGCGACATCGCTGAACTCTACGAGCCGCTCTGCGAGGACAAGGGCATCGACTTCGCCGCCGAGTTCGCCAAGGACCTGCAGGTGCGCGGCAACCGCGAGTTCCTGGCCCAGGCGCTGGCCAACATCCTCGACAACGCCATCAAGTACACGCCGTCGGGCGGGGCGATCATGCTGCGGGTTCGCCGCCGGTCCTCGGGCGAGGTGGAGTTTTCGGTCACCGACACCGGGCCCGGCGTCCCGGAAAGCGACCGGGAGCGCGTCGTTCAGCGCTTCGTGCGGCTGGAGAACAGCCGCAACGAGCCAGGCGCCGGCCTCGGCCTCTCCCTTGTCGCAGCCGTCGCCGAGGCGCACCGTGGGCGTCTCGAGCTGACCGAGGGGCCAGGCAAGGTGGGTGAGATGGGGCCCGGGCTGCGCGTCGCCCTGGTCCTGCCGCGCGCCTGACCGGGCTTGGCGGGGCGCCCCGCCGGCTGGCAAGGAAGGCGGATGACGCTCGCCGCCCAGATTCAGCCCTCCGGACCGGTCCTCGACGCCCGCGCCGCCGAGCGCGCCCGCGAGATCGTCGAGACCCGCTGGACCGCGCCCACCCTGGAGACCGCTTGGCCCACCCTGGCCTGGGTCTTCGGCGCCTCGTCCTACCTCGCCAGTCTCGCGCGCCGCGACCCGGAGATGCTGGGCCGGATCCTCGGGGCGGATCCCGCGGCGCGGCTGGCCGACGTGCTCGCGCGGACCGCCGCCGCCGCCGCCCTCGACACCGAGGCCGCCACGGTCGAGCTGCGCAGGCTGAAGGCCGAGCTGCACCTGCTCACCGCGCTCTGCGACCTGGGCGGCGTCTGGAACCTCGATCAGGTGACCGGCGCGCTCACCCGCTTCGCCGACGCCGCCGTGGCCGCCGCGCTCGCCGTCGCCGCCCGCGGCGAGCTGGCCGCCGGCCGCCTCGCGCGGCTGGGGGACGGCGAGGAAGGGCCGGTCCCGGGCTGGTTCTGCATCGCCATGGGCAAGCAGGGCGCCTACGAGCTGAACTACTCCAGCGACATCGACGTCTCGGTCTTCTTCGACCCCGACCGACTGCCCCTCGCCGAGGGCGTCGAGCCTCAGGCCTTCGCCGTCCGCCTGACTCACCGCGTCTCGGACCTGATGCAGGCGAAGACCGGGGACGGCTACGTCTTCCGCATGGACCTGCGCCTTCGACCGGATCCGTCCTCCACCCAGCCGGCCGTGCCGATCCCGGCGGCGCTGGAGTACTACGAGACGGTCGGCCAGAACTGGGAGCGCGCCGCCTTCATCAAGGCCCGGCCCTGCGCCGGCGACCTCCCCGCCGCCCGCGCCTTCCTCGCCGAGCTGCAGCCCTTCGTCTGGCGCCGCAACCTCGACTTCGCGGCCATCGCCGACATCCACTCCATCAAGCGCCAGATCCACGCCCACAAGGTGGACGAGCGCGTCTCGGCCAAGGGTGTCGACCTGAAGCTCGGCCGGGGCGGCATCCGCGAGATCGAGTTCTACGTCCAGACCCAGCAGTTGATCCTCGGCGGCCGCAATCCGGACCTGCGCAGCAACCGCACCCTCGACGCCCTCGCCGCCCTGCGCGAGGCCGGCCATGTGGAGCCGGAGGCCTGCGCCGAGTTGACCGAGGCCTACCGGACGCTCCGCGCCGTCGAGCACCGCATCCAGATGCTGGAGGACGAGCAGACCCATCGGCTGCCGGAGTCCGACAACGAGCGCCGCCGCGTGGCCGCGCTGTTCGGCTATGCCAACCTCCGCAGCTTCGACGCCGCGGTCACCCGCACGTTGAAGACGGTCAATGGCCGCTATGCCGAGCTCTTCCCGGAGGAGGAGCCGCTGTCCTCCCGCTTCGGCAGCCTGGTGTTCACCGGCGTCGACGACGACCCGGAGACGCTGGCGACCCTGACCCGGATGGGCTTCTCCAACCCGGCGCGCGTCTCCCAGACCATCCGGAGCTGGCACCACGGGCGCATTCCGGCCACCCGCACCGAGCGCGGCCGGGAGCTGTTCACCCGCCTCGCGCCCCGGCTGCTCGACGCCTTCCAGGCCACCGGCGCGCCGGACGCCGCCTTCAACCGCTTCTCGGACTTCTTCGCGCGCCTGTCGTCGGGCGTGCAGCTCCAGTCGCTGTTTCTCGCCCAGCCGCGGCTCTTCGAGCTGGTGGTGCAGGTGATGGCTTTCGCACCAAGGCTCGCCAGCACGCTTTCCCGCCGGCCCGCCGCCATTGACGCCATGCTCGACGCCGAGTTCTTCGAGCCCATCGCCATCGCCGAGGACCGCGCCGTCGTGGCCGCCGCGGTGGCCCGCGCCCAGGGGTTCGAGGAGGCGATGGACGCCGTCCGCCGGGCGCACCGCGAGCAGGCTTTCCGCGTCGGGGTGCAGGTGATGAGCGGCGCAGCCACCGCCGAGGTGGCCGGCAAGGCCTTCGCCGACCTCGCCGACGTCTGCATCGAGGCGCTGGCGCCTGCCGCGCTGGGCGAGACCGAGCGTCTCGGCGGCGCGTTCGGGGGGGAGGTGGCGGTGGTCGCGCTTGGCAAGTGCGGCTCGCGCGAGATGAGCGCCGGCTCCGACCTCGACCTGATGACCCTCTACCGCGCGGCTGACCCGGCCGGCATGTCGGAGACCAAGGGCTGGGACGCCTCCACCTTCTACGGCCGGTTCACCCAGCGCCTGATCGCCGCGCTCTCCAGCCAGACGGCGGAAGGTGGCCTGTACGAAGTCGACATGCAGCTCAGGCCCTCCGGGACGAAAGGCCCGGTGGCGGTGAGCTGCGCCGCCTTCGACGCCTACTACCAGGGCGAGGCCGAGACCTGGGAGCTGCTGGCGCTCACCCGCGCCCGTGTGGTGTGGGCCTCGTCGGAGGCCTTCGCCGCCCAGGCCGCCCAGGCCATCGAGGCGGCGCTCCGCCGCCCGCGCGAACGCCGCCGCACCGCCGCCGACGTGCGGGAGATGCGCGAGCTCCTGGAGCGCGAGCGGCCGCCGAAGGGCGAGTGGGACCTCAAGCTCTCCCCGGGCGGCCTGGTGGACATCGAATTCGCCGCCCAGTTCCTGCAGCTCGCCCACGCCGCCGACGGCGGCCCGCTGGAGCCCAACACCGCCGAGGCGCTCGCGGCCTTCGCGAAGGCCGGCCTCGCCCCCGCCGCACCGCTCGCGGCGCTACAGGAGGCCTGGGCCCTGCAGCAGAACCTGACCCAGCTTCTCAAGGTCGCGCTGGAGGACAACCCCGACCCTGCCCAGGAGCCCAGGGCCTTCCAGGTTCTGCTCGCCCGCGCCGGCGGGGCGCGAACCCTGAAGACCCTGTTCGCCAAACTTTCGACATCGCGCGTGGCGGCGCGGAAAGCCTACGACATCGTCGTGCAACCGTGACTGTGGAGAAGGGGGGCGGCGACGTTCGGACGGGAGCGAAGCCTCGTGTGCATCCCGTAAGGACAGAAACGATGAAGACCCTCCTCCTGGCCGCCACGGCGGCCACCCTCATGGCCGGTGCGGCCGCCGCCCAGGACCGCCAGCCCCGCAATCCCGACGCCGACAACGACGGCCGCGTCACGCTTGCGGAGTTCCAGGCCGCTCAGTCGCAGCGCGCGGAGCGGATGCTCGCCCGCCTCGACGCCGACCGGAACGGCGCGCTCAGCCAGGCCGAAATGCAGGCGCTCGGCGGCAAGGGCCAGGGCGGCGGCCGACTGCTGGCGGCGATGGACGCCGACCGGGACGGCGCCGTCAGCCGCGCCGAGATGGACGCCGCGGCGAAGGCCCGCTTCGACGCCGCCGATGCGGACAAGGACGGCGTTCTCGCCGGCGACGAACTGCAGAAGCTGCAAAAGGCCCGCGGCCACCGCGGCCATCGGGGCGTGTAGCGGCATAAGGTGGGGGCTAGGCCACCGCGGCCTGGCCCCTGGCCGGCTCCTGCGCCGTCTGGCGCACCGGCAGGAGGAAGCTCGCCTCCGTGCCCTGTCCCGGCGCGCTGCGCAGGTCGAGCATCCCGCCGTGCATCTCCACCAGCGCCTTGCTGAGCGCGAGCCCCAGGCCCGTGCCCTGCTGGGTCTTCGAGTGCTGGCTCTCGATCTGTTCGAACGGCCGCGCCAGCCGCAGCAGGTCGTCCCGCGCGATGCCGATGCCGGTGTCCACCACCGCCACCCGCACCCGCTGGCCCAGGTGCTCGGCGCGCAGCTCGGCGCGGATGGTCACCTTGCCGCCGCGCGGGGTGAACTTGATGGCGTTCGACAGCAGGTTCAGCAGCACCTGCTTCACCGCCCGATAGTCGGCCTCCACCTCAGGCAGGGCCGGGAACCGCACGTCCAGCGTCAGGCCGGCGGTCTCGGCGCGGTTGCGCACCAGCCGGGCGGCGTCCTCGGCCACCTCCTCCAGCGAGACCGGCTCGATCCTGAGCGTCATCTTGCCGGCCTCGATCTTGGACATGTCGAGGATGTCGTTGATCAGCGCCAGCAGGTGCTGCCCGGAATGCAGGATGTCGCGCGCGTACTCCTTGTAGCGGCGGTCGCCGAGCGGGCCGTACATCTCGCCCAGCATGATCTCGGAGAAGCCGTTGATGGCGTTCAGCGGGGTCCGCAGCTCGTGGGACATGTTGGCCAGGAACTCGCTCTTGGCCTGGTTGGCGCTCTCGGCGCGGACCTTCTCCACCTCGTACTTGCGCGCCAGCTCGGACAGCTCCGCCTGGCTGGCTTCCAGGTTCGCGACCGCCTTGCGCAGCGCCTCCTCGTTGCGCCGGCGGGCCTCCTCCTGGGTCTTCAGCGCGGTGATGTCCGCGGCGGTGACCACCAGGCCGCCCTCCGCCGTGGAGCGTTCGGAGATCTGCACCCAGCGGCCGTCGGCCAGCTCGGCCTCCCGCACGCCCCGGGCGCCGCCCGGGTCCGGCAGCTCTTGGCGCACGGCCTGTCGGGCGAACCGCTCCACCTGCTCGCGCTGGACCCCCGGCTTCAGGAGCTGCGGATCGAGCCGGAAGTAGCTGCGGTAGTTCTTGTTGCACATCAGCAGCCGCCCGTGCCGGTCCCACAGCACGAAGGCCTCCGACACGCTCTCGATGGCGTCGCGCAGTCGGGTCTCGGCGGTCTGGGCGCGGGCCTGGGCGAGGCGTTCCTCGGTGACGTCCAGGGCCACCCCGATGATCCGGGCGAAGCCGCCCTCCGCCGCCTCGCCGAAGCCCTGGCCGCGGGCGTCGATCCACACCGGCCGCCCGCCGATCGGGGAGGGGACCTGGAAGGAGACGTCGAAGCCGCCGTAGATCGCCGCGTTGGCCAGCGCGTCGCGCAGGCCGTCGCGGTGGCCGGGGGCCACGCGGTCCAGCACCTGCTGGCCGTCCACGACCCCGCCGCGCCAGCCGAACAGGGTGCCAGTGACGTCCGACATGAAGATCCGGTCGGTGGTGAGGTCCCACTCCCAGATGCCGCAGCGCGCGGCCTCGACGGCGAGGCGGAAGCGGTGTTCGGAGTCGGTGTAGGCGGCGTGAGCCTCCTCGACCCGGCGCCATTCCAGCAGCAGCAGCAGGCCGAGCGCGAAGGCGGTGGCCAGCGGCGCCGACAGCCAGATGAGCTGCTCCTCCGGCGCCTGCGGGCCGGCGCGGATCCGGCCCACCGCCACCGCCGTGTAGACGGCCAGCAGCAGCAGGGTGGAGAGGATGGCGATCCGGGCGAAGCTGTAGCTGGGCGGACGGCGTGCGGACGAGTCCTCGCCGCCCGTGGCCACAGGCGCATCAGCCGCGTGCTTTGCTCCGCGCCTGGCCAACGCCTGCCGCCCCCTCCGAGTCATTCCCTCAGGAGGCGAGTCTACGGTGCGTCGCCCGCCCCGTCACCCGGTCCAGGCGCGGCCATTCGGCCTCAGGCGTCCTCGCCCAGGGCCCGGCTGACCAGCTCGAAGACGTTCTTCGACAGGCCCTGCGTCTGCAGGATGCGCTGGAGCTCGGCCTTCATCCGCGCGCCGAGTTCGGGCGTGTAGCGCCGCCAGCCCCCGAGGGGATCGACGAGGCGCGCGGCGATCATCGGGTTGTAGCCGTCCACCGCGATGATCTGGTCCGCCAGGAAGCGGTAGCCGGCCCCGCTCGGGTCGTGGAACCGCGCCGGATTGAAGTTGGCGAAGGTGGAGACCAGGGCCCGCAGTCGATTGGGGTTCTTGGGGTCGAAGGCCGGATGGGCGGTCAGGCCCATGACCCGGCCGAGCGCCGTCTCGGACGGGTCGCGCGCCTGGACGGCGAACCACTTGTCGATGACCAGCGGCTCGGACTTCCAGCGCTCGTAGAAGTCGGCGAGCGCCGCCTCGTAGGCCTGTCCGCCGATCAGCATGAGCGCGGACAGCCCGCCCATGGCGTCCGTCATGTTCTTGGCCGCGCGGTAGTGACCCTCGGCGATGTCCGCCACCTCGGCCCGCGGATTGGCGGACATGAGGTCGAGAGCCGCGTTGCGCAGCGCGCGGCGGCCGGCGCCGGCTGCGTCCGGGGTGAACTCGCCCAGGTCCTGCAGGCCCGTGTGGAGGTGGCGCAGCTCGGCGTTGAGGTGCAGGGCGAGCCGGAGCCGCAGCGCCTCGCGGGCCTCGTGGATCGCCGCCGGGTCGGCCGGCGTCATGGCCAGGGCCAGGTCCGACTCGGAAGGCAGGGCGAGCAGCAGGGCCTTGAACGCCGGGTCCGACGCCTGGTCGGCCAGCGCCCGGCCGACCGCCTCGGCGTAGCGTTCCTCGTTGACCTCGTCGGCACGGCCCTGGGCGCGCCCGAGGATCAGGCCGCGGGCCAGCTCCTGGCCGGCCTCCCAGCGGTTGAACAGGTCCGGATCGGCGGCGAGCTGGACGTAGCGGTCCTTCGGCGGCGCGTCGGTGCGCAGCACCACAGGCGCCGAGAAGCCGCGAAGCGCCGACACCACCGGGCGGGTGTCGACCCCGGTCAGGGTGACGCTGGCCTGGGGCTGGTCGAGCACGATCACCGTCTCGTCAACCGCCCGGCCGTCCCGTTCGAAGGCGAGCGTGCGGCCCTCGTGGTCCAGCAGGCCCACGGTCACGGGGATCGGCAGCGCCCGCTTGGCCGGCTGGCCAGGGGTCGGCGGCGTCTCCTGCGACAGCGTCAGGGTCAGCGTCCCGGCGTCCTCGTCATAGGCGCTGTTCAGCTCGACCCGGGGCGTGCCGGCCTGCTCGTACCAGGCGAAGAAGTCGGAGAGGTCGCGGCCCGACGCCTCGGCGAAGCATTCGACGAACGCCTCGACGGTGGTGGCCTGGCCGTCCCAGCGCTCGAAGTAGGTGTCCATCCCCTTCCGGAAGGCGTCCGGCCCGATCAGGGTCTTCAGCATCCGGATCACCTCCGAGCCCTTCTCGTAGATGGTCGCGGTGTAGAAGTTGTCGATCTTCAGGTAGGTGGACGGCCGCACCGGGTGGGCGAGCGGCCCCTGGTCCTCGGCGAACTGCCGGGCGCGCAGCGCCTTCACGTCCTTGATCCGCTGCACGGCGTGGCCGCGCATGTCGCCGGAGAAGCTCTGGTCGCGGAAGACCGTCAGGCCCTCCTTAAGGCAGAGCTGGAACCAGTCGCGGCAGGTGATCCGGTCGCCGGTCCAGTTGTGGAAGTACTCGTGCGCCACGACGCTCTCGATGCGCTCGAAGTCCATGTCGGTGGCTGTCGCCGGGTCGGCGAGCAGGAGGGAGCTGTTGAAGATGTTCAGCCCCTTGTTCTCCATGGCCCCGAAGTTGAAGTCGCGCACGGCGACGATCATGAACAGGTCTAGGTCGTACTCGCGGCCGAAGGCCTCCTCGTCCCACTTCATCGAGCGCTTCAGCGCGTCCATGGCGTAGGCGGCGCGGGGCGCCATGCCCGGATCCACGAAGATCCTGAGCTCGACGGTGCGGCCGCTCATGGTGACCAGGCTGTCCTCGAGCACGTCGAGTTCCCCGGCCACCAGGGCGAAGAGGTAGCTGGGCTTCGGGAAAGGGTCGTTCCAGACGGCGTAGTGGCGGCCGCCGGGCAGCTCGCCCTTCTCGAGCAGGTTGCCGTTGGAGAGCAGGTGCTGGAACTTCCGGTCCGCCTCGATGCGGACGGTGAAGCGGGAGAGCACGTCCGGCCGGTCGGGCCAGAAGGTGATCTTGCGGAAGCCCTCCGCCTCGCACTGGGTGCAGAACCGGCCGCCGGACATGTAGAGGCCCTCGAGGGCCTTGTTGTTCTCCGGGTCGATCTCGACCTCGGTCTCCAGCACGAACTGCGCCGGCACGTCCGGGATCGTCAGCCACTCGGCGTCGATGGCGCGCTCGCCGTCGGCCAGCGTCCGGCCGTCGACCGCCACGGAGATCGGCTTCAGGCGCTCGCCGTTGAACCTCAGGGGCTCGGCGTGGTCGCCGTTGCGGCGGACCTGCAGCCTGGCCTTCACCCGGGTGGTGTTGGGCTGCAGGTCGAACGCCAGGTGGACCTCGTCAACGAGGTAGGCCGGCGGGCGGTAGTCGGAGAGCCGGATCGGCTGCGGGGTCTCGGTGCGCATGCAAAGGATTTAGACGCCCCGAGCCGCGCCCGCCAGCGTGGCCGACTCCTCCGGGGGCCCGAAACCGGCGCTCCCGGGAGATCCAGCTAAGCCTTGAGCCACGTCAAGGCGAAGCCTGCCCCTCCGGCGCATCAGGGCGCAGCGGTCATGCCGCCAATGAAGGGGATAGACATGAAAACCATCCAACTCGCCCTGGCCGCCGGGGCGGCCCTGGCCCTTGCGGGCGCCGCCCAGGCGCAGGAGTTCCAGCCCAAGACCGCCGGCACGGTCATGCTGAACGTGCGCGTGACGGACGTGGCGCCCGACGCGGGCGACCCGATCACCACGCTGTCCGGCGCCGCCACCGGCCTGAAGGCCGAGGTGGGCGACAGCGTGATGCCGACCATCGGCCTCAGCTACTTCCTGACCGACAACATCGCCGTCGAGGCGATCGCCGGCTCCACCAAGCACACGGTGCGCGCCAAGGGCGGCGCCACCGACGTGAAGGTGAAGGAGACCTGGGTCCTGCCGCCGACGGTCACCCTGCAGTACCACTTCGCCCCGGCCGCGAAGGTCAGCCCCTACGTGGGCGCCGGCGTGAACTACATGTTCTTCTACGCCGACAAGGACTTCAACGGCTTCGGCCTCGACATCGACGACGGCTTCGGCCTCGCCCTGCAGGCGGGCGCCGACGTCGCGATCCAAGGGCCCTGGAGCGCCAACGTCGACGTGAAGAAGATCTTCTTCGAGACCGACGCCAAGGACCGCTTCAACGGCGTGAAGTCCAAGGTGAACCTCGACCCGTGGGTCGTCTCGGCCGGCCTCGGCTACAAGTTCTGAGGCCACGGGAGGGTCGCGCCGCCGGCGCGGCCCTCACGCCACGTCAGTCTTTCCAGCCTGCCGCCTGCGCGTAATGGTGCGTCGCGAGGAAACGGCGAACGCCGGTCGACGGCGGGATGGCAGGCATGAATTTCGACTTCTCCGACGACCAGAAGTTCCTGAAGTCCGAGGCGCGCAAGTTCCTCGACGCGAACTGCTCGACGGCCCACGTCCGCAAGGTGCTGGACGACGACTTCCGGCCCTATGACGCGGCCCTGTGGAAGGCCGTGGCCCAGCAGGGCTGGCTCGGCGCGGCGATCCCCGAGGAGCACGGCGGGCTTGGCCTCGGCCACCTCGAGCTCTGCGTGATCGCCGAAGAGCTGGGCCGCGCCGTGGCGCCCATTCCGTTCGCCTCCACCGTCTACTTCCTGGCGGAAGCCGTGATGCTGGCCGGGGACGAGGCGCAGAAGGCCGAGATCCTGCCCCGCATCGCCGCCGGCGAGGTGATCGGCGCGCTCGCCGCGTCCGAAGGCCCCGGCCCCGTCACGCCCGGCTCGGTCCAGGCCAGCGTCATGGGTGGCAGGCTCACCGGCGCCAAGGTCCCCGTCACCGACGGCGATATCGCCACGCTCGCGCTGGTGCTCGCCAAGGAGAACGGCCAGCCCGGCCTCTTCCTCGTGGACCTGACTGGGGAGGGCGTGGAGCGCGAGGCGCTGAAGACCCTCGACCCAACGCGCGACGCCGCGAAGCTGACGTTCAAGGGCGCGCCGGCCCGTCGGCTCGGTCCCGCCGGCGAGGGCTTCGCCCTGCTGGAGCAGGTGATGGACCGCGCCGCGGTCCTGCTCGCCTTCGAGCAGACCGGCGGCGCCGACCGCTGCCTCGAGATGGCCAAGGCCTATGCGCTGGAACGCTACGCCTTCGGCCGGGTGATCGCCTCCTACCAGGCCATCAAGCACAAGTTGGCGGACATGTACGTGCGCAACGAGCTGGCGCGGTCCAACGCCTACTACGGGGCTTGGGCGCTCAACACCGGCGCGCCGGAGCTGCCGCTCGCCGCCAGCGCAGCGCGCATCGCGGCGTCGGAGGCCTACTGGTTCGCCGCCAAGGAGAACATCCAGACGCACGGCGGCATCGGCTTCACCTGGGAGGTGGACGCGCACCTCTTCCTGCGCCGCTCGCGGCAGTTGGGCCTCGTGGCGGGCGCGCCACGGGTCTGGAAGGAACGGCTGGTCAGCCAGCTCGAGCGGCGCAACGCGGCCTGAGGAGCACAGCGATGGACTTCAACGACTCGCCTGACGAAGCCGCCTACCGCGCCCAGGTGCGCGAATGGCTCGCCGCCCATGCGCCGAAGCAGGCGCTGGACCCCACCGACATGGAGGGCGGCGGCTCCATGGCCGCCTCCAAGGCCTGGCAGGCGAAGAAGGCCGCCGCGGGTTACGCCCAGATCACCTGGCCGCAGGCCTGGGGCGGTCCGGGCGGGACGCCGATCCAGCAGGTGATCTTCAGCCAGGAGGAGGCGAAATATCCCATCCCGCCGAACCCGTTCCAGATCGGGTTGGGCATGTGCATCCCGACCGTCATGACCTTCGCCGACGAGGAGACCAAGAAGCGTTTCGTCGGACCGGCGCTCCGCGGCGAGGAGATCTGGTGCCAGTTGTTCTCCGAGCCGTCTGGCGGGTCGGACGTGGCGGCCGCGCGGACGCGGGCCGTGCGCGACGGCGACGACTGGATAATCAGTGGGCAGAAGGTTTGGACGACCGGCGCCCAGTTCTCCGACTTCGGCATCGTCATCACCCGAACGAACCCGGATGCGCCCAAGCACAAGGGACTGACCATGTTCTGGGTCGACATGAAGGACCCCGGGATCGAGGTGCGGCCGATCCACCAGATGTCCGGCGGCTCCGGGTTCAACGAGGTGTTCTTCACCGACGTTCGGGTGAAGGACAGCCAGCGGCTGGGCGCCGTCGACGATGGCTGGCGGGTCAGCCTCGTCACCCTGATGAACGAGCGGCTGGCGGTGGGCGGGGCCACGGGGGCCCAGTGGACCCAGTTCCTGGAGGCGGCCCGCGCCCTGCCGGGCCTCGACGGCGCGCCGGCGATCAAGGACCAGGCGCTGCGCGAGAAGCTCGCCGACTGGTACGTCCAGGCCGAGGGCCTGAAACACACCCGCAACCGCACGCTGACGGCCCTGTCCAGGGGCGAGACGCCGGGGCCGGAAAGCTCGATCGGCAAGATCGTGTCCGCCGTCCAGATGCAGGAGCTGGCGCACACGGCGGTCGAGATGCTCGATCAGTACGGGATCATCGACGACCCGGACCTCGCGCCTCTGAAAGGGGCCTTCCACGCCTCGTGGCTGATGGCGCCGGGGCTCCGGATCGCCGGGGGCCCCGACGAGATCCTGAAGAACATCATCGCCGAGCGCGTCCTGGGCCTGCCGGGCGACATCCGCGTCGACAAGGACGTCCCCTTCAAGGACATGCCCACAGGGCGCTGAGGCGCGGCTCGGGGACTAGGCGGTCAGCGCCAGGGGGGCTCGGGCGACCGCCTCGCCGCGCAGGCGCGTGTAGAGCCGGGTCAAGCCCTCGAAGGTGGTGTCCCATCCGTGGCGCTGCTCGACGCGGCGCCGCGCCGCCGCCGACAGCTCGCCCAGGTCGCGGGCGAACAGGGCCTCGATCGCCTCGGCGAGGCCGGCCGGCTCGACGTTCCGGGCCCGCTGGCCCACCGTCTCGTCGATCAACTCGGAAACGCCGCCCTTGGAAGGGCCCACCACCGGCAGGCCGGCGGCCAGCGCCTCCAGCACCACCAGGCCGAAGATCTCGTTCTCGTTGGCGTGCAGGCAGGCGTCGCACGAGGCGATCATGCCGGCGAGCTTCACCGGGTCGCGCTCGTAGTCCAGGCAGATGACGTTGGGCGAGAACCCCACGTCCTTGCCGGCGCCGATCAGCAGCAGCTTGTAGGGCGCGCCCAGCCGCTCCACCGCCGCCACCATGCTGTCGATGTTCTTCTCCCGGGCCGGGCGACCGGCGAACACCAGCAGGCGGGTGTCGGGGTGCAGGCCCAGCCGCTTCAGCAGCTTGCCTCGGTCGCCGCGGGAGGGGTGGAACAGCTCGGTGTCGACGCCGAGCTGCTGGACGCTCATCCGCTCGACGCCGGCCTCCATCAGCCGGTTGGCCATGTGCTGGCTGGGGGCCACCACGTGGTCGAAGCGCTGGTAGGCCTGGGCCCAGAAGTTGAAGGTGGGCGCCTCCGCCCATTCGCCGAAGTGCAGGGCGGCCAGCGTCGCCGCGTCCGTGTGGCAGAAGCCCACCACCGGCACGCCCAGGGCCTCGCCGGCCTCCAGCGCCGCGTGGCCGGGCACGAAGACGTCGCCCGCCTCGATGATGTCCGGCTCGAGCATCCGGATCACCGTCTCCCACTTGGTCAGGCTGGCGGGCATCCGGTAGCCGTCGCCGAAGGGCAGGCGGGTGGCGGCGATGGTGACGACGCCGTCGCTCTCGGCCTGGGTGCGGGCGCCGGGGACCACCAGCGTGTGGCGGATGTCCGGCCGGCGCTTGGTCAGCCAGGCGCGCTTGGCCAGGAGGTAGCGTTTCACGCCGCCCGATTTGGGCGCGTACATCATCGTCGTGTCGATGAGATGGAAGCCGGCCGGCTCGCCGGGAAAGGCCGGGGTGTCGGCGGGATCAAGCCGGATCAGGTTCTCGTGCTCCGGCGCGACGACGTCGAACATTCTGCGTGCCCTTCGTCTCTCGATGACGCTCGTTGATGCTGCAACGAGCAGGGCGACGGAACGATCCCCACGCCGCAGCTTCGGCGCGCGGCGCCGGATGATGCGCGCCCGCGGCGTCTTTGAGTCCTTGGCCAGGGTTCGTGCCTCTCGCCCATGTGGTTTTTGACGAACGCGAACCGCGCTGCCCGTCATGCCGAAGCTTGGCTCCAGATTGGAGCGAAAACACGTCCGCGCAACCCTGGTCAGCGCGGATCATAGGCCCGCGCCACCTCAGGCCGCGCATTGACCGACGGCAAGAATTCCGGGGACCGCCGGGCCTGGGTCTTCAGTTCGAAGGCGTGGCCGAGCGAGAGCAGCCGGGCTTCCGACCAGGCCGGCCCGAGGAAGGAGATCCCCACCGGCAGGCCGCGGACATAGCCCATGGGCACGGTGAGGTGCGGATAGCCCGACACGGCGGGGAGGGTGGAGGGCGAGCCGAAGAATCGCCCGCCGGCCACCGGATCGCTGATGGAGGGCGGCCCGCCGCTGGGCGACACCAGGGCCACCACGTTCGCCTCCCGCATCAGCGTGTCCAGGGTGTCGGCGGCGAGCTTCCTGGCGTCCGCGCGCTTCTTGCGGAGCGCCGGGTCGGTGGCGGCCGGCGCCTTGGCCGACTGTTCGAAGATCTCCTGGCCGAACAGCGGCGTCTCGCGCGGCTCGGCGGCGTTGAAGGCGATGAGCTGGTCGAGCGTGCGGGTCTTCACCTGGGGCGGGGTCGTGGCCAGGTAGGCGTCCAGCGCGGCCCTGAACTCGGACCTGAGCGCGTCGCCCGACGCCGATCCCACCTGCTCCAGGACCTTGTCGTCGGGGCCCTTCACCTCCACCAGCACGGCGCCGGCCTCGCGCATCGCCGCCAGCGCCTGGTCATAGAGGGCGTCCACGTCCGGGTGGCGGCCCGAGATGTTGCGCAGCACCCCGATCCGCGCCCCCTTGAGCGACTGGGCGTCGAGCGCGGCGACATAGTCGGTCTTGCGCCGGTCCGCCTCGCGGGTGGCCGGGTCGGCCGGGTCGGAGCCGGCGATGGCGGTCAGCACGGCGGCGGCGTCGGCGACAGTGCGGGTCATCGGCCCGGCGGTGTCCTGTTCGGGCGAGATCGGCACGATGAAGGTCCGCGAGACCAGGCCCACCGTGGGCTTCAGCCCGACGACGCCCGTCATCGCCGCCGGGCAGGTGACCGAGCCGTTGGTCTCGGTGCCGATGGCGATGGCGGTCAGCCCCGCCGCCACGGCGGCGCCGGAGCCCGAGGAGGAGCCGCAGGCGGTGCGGTCCAGGCCGTAGGGGTTGCGCACCAGCCCGCCCACGCCGCTCCAGCCGCTGATCGAGCGCGTGGAGCGGAAGTTCGCCCATTCGGACAGGTTGGTCTTGCCGATCACCACCGCGCCGGCGTCGGCCAGCCGCTTGACGATCGGGGCGTCGCGCAGGGTGACGTTGTCGACCAGCGCCAGGGAGCCCGCGGTGGTGGCCGTGCCGTCGGCGGTGTCGATGTTGTCCTTCAGCAGGACGGGCACGCCGTGCAGCGGCCCCCGCACCCGGCCGGCGCGCCGCTCCTGGTCCAGCCGGCGCGCGTCGGACAGCGCCCGCGGGTTGACCGTCAGCACGCTGTTCAGCCTCGGGCCGGCCTTGTCGATCTCCGCGATCCGGTCGAGCGACAGCCGCACCAGCCGCTCCGAGGTCATCGTCCCGGCGCGCATCGCCGCCTGTTGCTCGGCCGCCGAGCTGTAGGGGCTGAGCGGCTGGGCGTGCGTCGGCCCTGCGCCCAAGCAGAGCAGCGCCGCGGCGGCGGCGAAGGCGGCGGATCGGTGCATGCGGAAAGCCCCCGGGGTCACTGGCCGCGACACTAGCCGGGGGCGGGGGCGGGGCGGAAGGGGGGAAGCGCCGGGCGCGGGGCCCGGCGCCCCCGGTCAGACCGTGGTCACCGTGGGGCGGACGATGATCTCGTTCACGTCCACCTCGCGCGGCTGCTCGATGGCGAACCGCACGGCCCGGGCGATCGCCTCGGCCGGGATCGACTTCTTCCGGTAGTCGTCGATGAAGGCGGCGGTCTCCGGATGGGTGATGGTGTGGGCCAGCTCGGACTCGGTGACGCCCGGCGACACCACCGTCACCCGCACATTCTCGCTCTCCTGGCGGAGCGTCTCGGAGATGATCCGCACCGCGTACTTGGTCGCGCAGTAGACCGCGGCCGTGGGGATCGCCTGGTGGGCGGCGGTGGAGGCGATGTTGATGATCTGGCCGTCGCCCTGCGCCTCCATCACCGGCAGGGCCGCGGCGATGCCGTGCAGGACGCCGCGGATGTTGACGTCGATCATCTGGTCCCACTCGTCCACCTTCAGCGCCGCGAGCGGCGACAGCGGCATGACGCCGGCGTTGTTGACGATCACGTCCACCCGCCCGAACCGCGCCCGGGCCGCCTCCACGAAGGCCGCCACATCCTCGCGGGAGGTCACGTCCAGCGCGCGGGCCATGGCCGTCCCGCCCGCCGCCTCGATCTCGCGCTTCAGCGCCTCCAGGCGCTCCACGCGACGCGCGCCCAGGACCACCGTGGCGCCGGCGGCCGCCAGCTCGCGGGCCGTGGCCTCGCCGATGCCGCTGCTCGCGCCGGTCACCAGCACCACCTTGTTCGCAACTCCGGTCATCTCGGGTCTCCTTGCCTGATGACGGGAGGATGCGCCGGCTGGACGATCGTGCGTTAGAACGGTCCTCCGCGGTTCTTGCCCGATCCTCCAGGATCCCCCGGCTCTGCTTGCGCCGCGCGCGGGCGCGTGGGACGCAGGCGTCATGGAGCTTCTCGCCACGCTGATCGCCCGCCACGCGCCCGACGACGGCATGTACGACATGCCCGTTCCTGGGCTCGCGCTCATCCGCTACAGCGCCCCCACCGACCGCGTCCCGGTCCTGCACCACCCGGCCCTCTGCATTATCGCGCAAGGCGCCAAGGTCGCGATGCTGGGCGAAGAGGTCTATCGTTACGACCCGGCCAGCCACCTGGTGGTGTCCGTGGAGCTGCCCCTGACCGGCCAGGTGGTCGAGGCCTCGCCCGAGCGGCCCTACCTCTGCGTCCGCGTCGACCTCGACCCCGCCATGCTCGGCGAGCTGATGCTGGATGCGCCGCCCGCGCCGGGCGCCGAGAGCCCGCGCGGCCTGCACCTGAGCCGCTCCACGCCCGAGCTGATCGACGCCGTCGCCCGCTACCTGCGCCTGCTGGAGCGGCGGCGCGACGCGCGCGTGCTCGCGCCCCTGATCCGCCGCGAGATCCACTACTGGCTGCTGACCGGCGACCAGGCGGGCGTGGTGCGCCAGATCGGCGCGCCCGACAGCCGCCTGTCGCAGGTGAACCGCGCGATCGCCTGGATCCGCGGCAACTTCGACCGGCCGTTCCGCATCGAGGCGGTGGCCCGCGAGGCCGGCATGAGCCCCTCGGCGCTGCACCAGCACTTCAAGGCCGTGACCGCCATGAGCCCGCTGCAGTACCAGAAGCAGATCCGCCTGCAGGAGGCCCGGCGGCTGATGCTCAGCGAGGCCCGCGACGCCCAGGCCGCCGGATTCCAGGTGGGCTACGAGAGCCCGTCGCAGTTCTCCCGCGAGTACGCCCGCCTGTTCGGCGCCCCGCCCGCCCGCGACGCGGCCCGCCTGCGGGCCAGCCCGGTGCTGGCGGAGGTCTGAGCCGGGTCGCGCCGCCGCACGTTCGCCGGGCGTCCCGCGCGCCGCGCGCAACTCTTGCGCGAACAAGGTTCGCCGACTTACCGTTCGTCCCCGGACCAGTGGGGATGGGACGCATGGCGAGGCTGGAGCTCAACGCGCAGCTTAACGTGGCCAGGCCGGAGAGCCTGCCGGACCGCATCGCCGGCAGGATGCGGCGGCGCATGTTCGCCCGCTTCATGGCCGAGTTCTCGCCGACCCCCGACGACACCCTGCTGGATGTCGGCGCCACCAGCGACCAGACGCTGGAGCACTCCAACTATGCGGTGGCCTGGTACCCCCACAAAGGCCGGGTGACGACCGTCGGCCTGGACGACGCCTCGTTCCTGGAGCGCAAGTATCCGGGCGTGACCTTCCGCCGGGCCAATGGCCTCGCCCTGCCGTTCGCCGACGGCAGCTTCGACTACGCCCACTCGAGCGCTGTGCTGGAGCACGTGGGCTCGCGGGAGAACCAGGCCCGCTTCATCGGCGAGCTGGCCCGCGTCAGCCGCAAGGGCTTCTTCCTGACGACGCCCAACCGATGGTTCCCGGTGGAGTTCCACAGCGTCCTGCCGCTGGTCCACTGGCTGCCCCGGACGCTGTTCTGGGCGGCGCTGCGGGCCGCCGGCCGCGGCGCCCTGGCGGACGAGGCGGTGCTGAACCTTCTGAGCGCCGGCGACCTGGCGGCGCTCGCGCACCGCGCCGGCGCCTTCGACGTCCGCGTCGGCGCCGTCACCCTGGCCGGCTGGCCGAGCAACCTCCTGCTGATCGGACGCCGCCAGGCGACAGGTGGCGGGGTGCTCTGAGGTCGGACAAAGCGTCGCGACGTGCGGGCGCCGGCCCCTTGGGGACGGCAGCGCTGCGACCTTCCGCGCCTCGTCAATCCCGGCGCGGCGGCTAGCTTCCCCGCCTTAGTCGTCGGGGAAGCTTACAGATGCCCATGTACAAGTATGACGGCGCGACCGCGCTCGTCAGCGCGGCGCCGCGCGCCGGTTTCTACACCACCGCCGCGGTGGAAACCTTTGCCGGCACGGGGGCGGACGAGGAGTTCTGGGGCGGCGAGGGCGACCGTCTCGTGGGCGGGGGCGGCGACGACACCTATTACCTGCAGGGCTTCAACATCCAGATCGTCGAGGCCGCCGGCGGCGGGATCGACACCGTGGTGGGCTGGCAGAGCCTCGACCTGTCGCGCCTGCCGGAGGTGGAGAATGTCCGCGTCGCCAACGACGGCCTCTACGCGGCGGGCAACGCCAAGGACAACGTGGTCGAAGGGGGCGCGGGCGCCCAGCAGCTCTACGGCGGGCATGGCCAGGACGTGCTGGTCGGCGGCGCCGGCGCCGACGTCTTCATCGTCTACAAGGGCGAGGGGAACGACGTCGTCCAGGACTTCAACCCGGCCGAGGACCTGCTGCGGCTGAAGGCCGGCTTCACCAGCTTCGCTGAGCTCCAGCCCAGGCTCGCGCAGGTGGGCGCCGACGTGCGCCTCGACCTGGGCGATGGCGACGGGCTGATCTTCCGCAACCTCAGCGTCGGGCAGCTCGGCGCCGGCAATTTCCAGCTCGAGCTCGATCCGGCCCGCCTGGGCGCCAAGACCTTCGCCGACGAGTTCGCCGGGCCGCTGTCCCTGTGGGACCGCGAGAGCAATCCGGCCGGAACCTGGCGGCCGGACTACGGCTACCAGGGCTCCCAGGGCGTCGGCAGCTACACCCTCGTCTCGAACGACGAGAAGCAGATCTACACCTCGCCCTATTTCCGGGATCATGCGGGAGACTTCGCCGACAGCCCGTTCGTGTCCAACGCCGACGGGACCCTGTCGATCTGGGCGCGGCCTTCGGCCAATCCGGAGATCTTCGGCTATGGCTACACCTCCGGCCTGATGACGACCAAGGAGAGCCACGCCCAGACCTACGGCTACTTCGAGATGCGGGTGGACCTGCCGTCCGGCGCCGGCGCCTGGCCGGCGTTCTGGCTGCTGCCGGCCGACGGCTCCTGGCCGCCGGAGCTGGACGTCATGGAGGTGCTGGCCCAAGACCCGAACGCCACCTGGACCACGGCGCACTCCAACGCCACCGGCGCGCACACCTCCAAGGGCATCGCCTCCTACACCCCCGGCGGGGCGGAGGGCTTCCACACCTACGGGGTGCTTTGGACGCCGAGCGAACTCGCCTGGTACGTGGACGGCGTGCAGGTGTTCGCCCAGGCGACGCCGGCCGACATGAACAAGCCGATGTTCATGCTGGCCAACCTGGCGCTCGGCGGCTGGGCGGGTAACGTCGACGGCTCGGCCCTGCCGGCGGAGATGAAGATCGACTACATCCGCGCGTATGCGTTGGGCGACGGCGGCGGGACGCCGACGCCGCCTGCGCCGCCCTACCAGAACACGCTCTTCACCCTGGCGGAAACCGGCGCCTGGACGCGCACGCTCACCGGCGGCGCGAAGCAGGACAGCCTCACCGGCGACGCCCGCAACGAGCTCATCGACGGCAAGGGCAACACCGACACAATGACCGGCCGTGGCGGCGACGACACCTACATGGTCGATCGCGAGAGCGACCGGGTGGTCGAGGCGGCCGGCGGCGGCGTGGATGAGGTGATCAGCACCAGCGCCAGCTATACCCTCTCCGCCCAGGTGGAGAACCTGACCCTGGCCGGAACCTTCGGCCAGAAGGGCTTCGGCAACGAGCTCGGCAACCGGCTGGAGGCCAACGACTTCGGCTCGACCCTGTCGGGCGCGGCGGGGGGCGACATCCTGGTCGGCGGGCGTGGCGCGGACGTGCTGACCGGCGGCGCCGGCCGCGACATTTTCCGCTTCGAGGAGCTGTCGGGGACGAGCGACCGGATCACCGACTTCACCCGCGGCGAGGACATGCTGGACCTGCGCCCGCTGTTCGCCCAGGCCGGCTATGCCGGGTCCGATCCGGTGGCCGACGGCTGGCTGCAGCTCCGGGCCAACGCCGGCGGGGGCGCTGGCGTGTGGTTCGACGTCGACGGGGGCGCCGGCCCCGCCGCGCCGGTCCTGGTGGTCACCCTGGACGGCGTCAGCCCCGTGGGGCTGACGGCCCAGAACGACTGGTTCTTCCTCTAGCCTCGGGCGCGCCGCTCGGCCGTGGCGGCGACGCTGCGGCCGAGCTGGCTGTCCATGACCCGTAGCAGCTCGGCGTCCCAGCCGTAGACGTCGGGACGGAAGGCGATGCGGCCGTTCTCCGGGAAGGCGGTGAGGTAGAGCAGGCGCACCGGCACCGCCTTCGACAGCTTCACGTGGGTGGTCTCGCGCGAGGCCAGCACCTGGTCGAAGCGCTCGGGCGACCAGCCGGACTCCTGCGACACCAGCATCTTGGCGAACGGCACCGCGTGCTCCAGGCGCACGCAGCCGTGGCTGACCGCCCGGCGCGCCTGGTTGAAGGCGGCCTTCGACGGCGTATCGTGCAGGTAGACGGCGTAGGGGTTGTCGAAGTCGAACTTCACGAGCCCAAGCGCGCTCTCCGGGCCGGGCTGCTGAACGAGGCGGCCCTCCTTCTCGACGAAGTTGTTGGCCGCGAAGTAGCCGGGGTTGGCGGCCTCCTTCGGATAGAGCTCCTCCTGGGCGATCCCCTCGGGCACGTTCCAGGGCGGGTTGATGACGATGGAGTCGATGGACGAGGCGAGGATCGGCGTCTCGTCGCCCGGCTTCCCCGAGGCCGAGCGCATGGCGACCTTCACCTGGCCGCCTTCGATGTAGGCCATGGTGCCGGCGGCGGTGTTCACATCGATACGGGTGGCGGGCTCGTCGCGCGGCAGCCAGCGCAGCCGCTCGAGGTTGGCGCGGATCTGGGCGGCGCGGGCGAGCGCCGGCACGTTCAACTCGGCGAGGGTCGCCTTGTCGATCTTGCCTGTGGCGGGCAGGCCGTGCGCCGCCTGGAAGCGGCCGAGCGCAGCCGCCACCGTGGCGTCGTACGCGGCCGGCGCCGGCGCGTCCTTCAGCTCCGGGTCCTCCGCGGCAAGCCGCTGGTGCAGGGCCGCGACGCCCGGGCCGGCGGCGCCGGGCGCGAGGCCTTCCGGGACGGCCGGCCAGCCCCCGTCGGCGGCGATCTTCAGGTAGCGCGCGTAGGCCTCCTGCAGCGTCCGGTAGGCCGGCGCAGCCGGCGCCTGGGCGTCCAGCCACTCGCGGAACTCGCCCTTCTGGATCGCGGCGGTGAGCTCGGCCTCGGCGTCGTAGGCGGCCGGGCGCAGGCCCCAGTCCTTCCGCAGCGCCGATTTCGGAAGGCCGAGACCGTGCTGGGCCTTGGCGTAGGAGACGAGCGCGGCGTGCAGGAGCTGCTCGCGCGCAGGGCCCTCGGCGTCCTCGATCCGGGCCTCGCCGAACGCGCCCTTGGGGAAGCCGTGCGCCGGGGCGGCGGCCAGCACCTCCAGGGCGTAGTCGGCGTCACGTTCGGACAGCCGCCCGTCCGACGACCCGCCGCAGGCGCTCACCACCAGGGCGGCGACGGCGGAGGCGATCAGGGGGAGAAGGGGGACTCGCCGCGCACCGGCGGCCGAGGAGGTCGGCCGCACGGCCGGGAACGCGATGATCATAGTTGAACAACGCGCCGTGTGCGGATTGGTGGCGCCGCCTACTGGACCCCGAGCACCTTCTTCAGGAACACCACCTCCGTGCCGCGGACGGCCTCCTGGTTGGCCTTCTTCTGGATGCCGTGGCCCTCGTCCTTGGCGACCACGTACCAGACCTCGGTGCCCTGGGCCCGGAGCTTGGCCACCATCTGGTCGGACTCGCTCTTGGGCACGCGCGGGTCGTTGGCGCCCTGGAAGACCATCATCGGCTTCCTCATCCGGTCGCTCATCCGGATCGGGGCGATGCGGTCGAACACCTTGCGCATGGCCGGGACCCGCTCGTCACCGTACTCGGCCCGCCGCAGGTCGCGGCGGTAGCCCTCGGTGTTCTGCAGGAAGGTGACCCAGTCGGAGATGCCGTAGAGGTCGATCGCACCGGCGATGCGGTCGTTGTAGTGGCCAGCGACGGCCAGCACCATGTAGCCGCCGTAGGACTGGCCGACCACGGCCACCCGGCTGGCGTCCAGGTCGGGCTGCTTGGCGACCCAGTCCAGCAGGGCGCCGATGTCCTTGACCGAGTCCTCGCGCTTCTCGGCGTTGTCGAGGTTCAGGTAGGTCTTGCCGTAGCCGGACGAGCCTCGGACGTTGGGGATGATCACCGCCGCGCCCAGCTCGTTCACCCACGACTGCCGGCGCGGGTTGAAGTTCGGCTGCTCCTGGCCCTCGGGCCCGCCGTGGATCTGGATGACCACCGGCAGCTTCCCGGGCGCCCCCTTCGGCCGATAGACGAACGCCGGGATCGAGCGGCCGTCGAAGCTCGGATAGCGGAACAGCGTCGGCTCCACGAGCCGCGCGGCGTCGAGGCCGCCGAGCTCGCTCTCGGTCCAGCGGGTGAGCTGGCCGGACGCGGCGTCCCAGGTCCAGACGTCGCCGGAGGCCGTGGAGGTGGACAGCGAAAGCCCCAGCTTCCGGCCGTCCGGCGAGAACTTCATGCCGGTCAGCACCCCCATGGGCAGCTTCGGCCCGGGCAGCTCGCGGCCGGTGGCGATGTCGCGCAGGACGACCTTGTTGTAGCCCTCCTCGTTGACGGAATAGGCCAGCGTCCGGCCGTCGGCGGCGACATCGAGGCTCTCCGAGCCCCACTTGGCGCCGGGCTCCAGGTCACGCATGCGGCCGGTCTTGAGGTCGAACACCACCGGGCGGGCCACCTCCGTCCCATGGTCGGAGAGGGCCACCACGGCCTGACCGTCCAGGGCGAAGGCCGCGTCCGCGTAGCCGATCGGGCGACCCGTCGGACCGACCGGCGTGAGCGCCCCCGACGCCACCTCAAGGACGAACAGCTCCACGTTCGGCTGGGCGTTGTAGCGCTGCACCAGGATGCGCCGGCCGTCGGGCGAGATGTCGAGCGGCGACATGGCGCCCTTGCCCTCGTGCACCGTGCGCCGGCCCGCGGGATTGGCCGGGTCGGCCAGCACGATGTCGTAGTTCGGATCGCCCGGAGTCACCTGGCTCCAGGCCACCAGCTTGCCGTCCTTCGAGAAGACGAAGCTCTGGTTGCGGGTGTTGGGGGCGGTGAGCTGGACCTCGCGGCCGCCGAGGTCGCGGAGGTAGGCCTGGTAGTACTCGGCCCCGCCCACGTCGCGAGGATAGAGGTAGCGGGACGAACCCGGCAGCACCTGAGCCTCGTTGACCGGCTCCTCGAAGAAGGTGAGCTGGGTCCGCGCCGCGCCCGGGGCGGCGACGCGGTGGATCTGGTTCACGTTGCCGAACCGGGTGGCGATCAGGATCGAGCCGTCGGGAAGCCAGTCCTCGAACACCGCGGAGCGGGCGTTGTAGTAGGGGGCGAGCCGCGCCTGCAGGTCGGCCGGCGTCGCGGGCGTGCCGCTGTAGACGATGTTCCCCACCTCCCGCGTCGGCGGAGCCGGCGCCTGGGCGGCGGCGGTGGCGGCGAGGCAGAGCGCCAGGCCCGTGCCCAGCAGGTAGCGCGACAGCATGTTGGAAGCCCCAAGCAGAACCGGAGGCGCGACCGAAGCGCGGCCGGCCCGCGCCGTCAACGGACCACAGCCGAACGGCGGTCGCCCAGGCGCGCGCCGCATGCTTTGATCGCCGGATGAGCGACGCCCGCGCCGTGATCGACCGCCTGCAGCTTCAGCCGCATCCCGAGGGCGGCTGGTACCGCGAGACGTGGCGGGGCCCGCCGGGCCCTGACGGCCGGGCGGTGGCGACCTCGATCCTGTTCCTGCTGGAGGCCGGCCAGCGGTCGCACTGGCACCGGGTGGACGCCTCGGAGCTCTGGCTGTTCCAGGCCGGCGCGCCGCTTACCCTCCGCACCTCCTGGGGGGAGGGCGTGACCGAAACCCGGCTGGGCGGCGATCCCCTGGCCGGCGACGTGCAGCAGGCGGTGGTGGAGCCGCACGAGTGGCAGGCGGCCGAAGCCGGACGCGGCTGGGCGCTGGTGGCCTGCGTGGTGGCGCCCGGCTTCGACTTCGCCGGCTTCGAGATGGCCCCGCCCGGCTGGACGCCCGGCGCATAGCAGAAGGGCCGCGCCTTGCCGGCGCGGCCCCTCCTCGTCCCTCGCAAGGGGTCTTGGCCCTAGTGCTTCAGCACGTCGCGGGCGGCGTCCTTCAGGTTGCCGACGCCCTTCTGGACCTTGCCGGCGGCCTGGTCGGTCTGGCCCTCGGCTTCCAGGCGCTCGTCGCCGGTCAGCTTGCCGGCGGCTTCCTTGATCTCGCCCTTGGCGTCCTTGGCGGCGCCCTTCATCTCGTCGCGGTGCATGGGAGGCTCCTTTGCGTGTCGCTCGGGAACCCGTACGCAAAATGAGGGGCGAAGGTTCCTAAGGCTAAGCCGCCCGCCGGTCGCAGCGGTCCAGCAGGGCGTGGAAGGCCGCCCTGGCCGAGCGCCGGGCGTCCGGGTCGCCCATCAGCCGCCGGGCCTCTCCGTGGCCCAGCAGGTAGCTCTTCATCTGGAAGTAGGCTGCCGCCGCCGCCTCCTCGCCGAGCGGCGGCTGGCCCATGGCCATGAACTCGCGCACCAGGGTCCGGCGCCAGCGCAGCATTCCCTTGCGCAGCGCATCGCGCAGCGGCCCCGGCTGGTCGTCCAGCTCCACCGACAGGGCCATGATCGGGCAGCCGTGGTCGGCCCAGTGGCCCTCGGACCAGTCCAGCCAGCGGTCGAAGATCGCCTCCAGCCGGGCCCGCCCGGCCGGCATGTCCTGGAAGGGCGCCCAGACGAAGTCGCTGAACTGCTCCTGCACCCGCTCCACCACGGCGAGCTGCATCGCCTCCTTCGATTCGAAGTGCTTGAAGAGCCCGCTCTTCGACAGCCCTACCGCCTCGGCCAGGTCACCCAGGCTCGCCGCCGTCAGGCCGCGGATCGCCACCTGGCGGGTCGCCTCGTCGAGAATGCGGGTGCGGGTCGCGTCGCCTTTGCGCAAAGCCAAGCCTCCCTGCTTGACAGTAAGTGACCGATCGTGCTCTTTCCGGCGTTAGCGACCGGTCGTGCTCTTTTCCCTAACGGAAGGATCACGAGAATGCAAAAGCTGAGTGTGTTGGGGGCCTGCGCCGCGATGGCGATGCTGGCCTCGGGGGCGGCCCACGCCCAGTCCGCCCCGTCGGAGGCCCGGCTGACCAGCCCGGTCACCGCGCCGCAGGAGACCGTCATCGCCGGCGTCGCCTGGCGCTGCGAGGGCGACGCCTGCCAGGGCGCGGGGGCCCGGATGAACGCAGACGGCCTGGTCCGCGAGTGCAAGAAGGTGGTGGCGGTGGTCGGCCCCGTGGCCAGCTACAAGAGCCGCGGCCGCGACCTCTCGATCGGCCAGCTCCGCGCCTGCAACAAGGCCGCCATCCAGATGCAGACGGCCCGGAACTGAGAGCCCCGCTCGCCTCTCCCCTCCCACGTCGTGCGGGGGGAGAGGGGGCGCCGCCGTTGCGCCCAGGCTCCGCCGCCGCTATCTGCTCGCGCGACTTCCCTGAATTCGAACGAGCGAGCGCGGACGCCCCATGGCGCAGCAATACATTTTCCAGATGCAGGGCCTGACCAAGGCCTATCCCGGCGGCAAGAAGGTCTTCGAGAACATCTGGCTGTCCTTCTACTCCGACGCCAAGATCGGCGTGGTCGGGGTCAACGGCTCGGGTAAGTCGACCCTGCTGAAGATCATGGCCGGGATCGACAAGGAGTTCTCCGGCGAGGCCAAGGCCGCCGACGGCGTGAAGATGGGCTACCTCGAGCAGGAGCCGCAGCTCGACGAGGCGCTCAACGTCCGCGGCAACGTCATCGCCTGGTGTGACGAGAAGAAGATCTTCGACCGCTACAACGACATCGCGGCGAAGCTCGGCGAGGAATATTCCGACGAGCTCATGGAGGAGATGACCGCCCTCCAGGAGAAGATCGACGCCGGCGACCTGTGGGATATCGATTCCAAGATCGACATGGCGATGGACGCCCTGCGTTGCCCGCCGGACGACTGGCCGGTGGACAAGCTGTCGGGCGGTGAGAAGCGCCGCGTGGCGCTGGCCCGCCTGCTGCTGTCCAAGCCCGACATGCTGCTGCTCGACGAGCCGACCAACCACCTGGACGCCGAGAGCGTGGCCTGGCTGCAGCACCACCTGGAAGCCTTCCCGGGCTGCGTGATCCTGGTCACCCACGACCGCTACTTCCTCGACCAGGTGACGAAGTGGACGCTCGAGCTCGACCGCGGCAAGGGCATCCCCTACGAGGGCAACTACTCCGGCTGGCTGGAGCAGAAGACCAAGCGCATCGTCCAGGAGCAGTCCGAGAGCGAGGCCCGCCAGCGCGCCATGACCCGCGAGCTGGAGTGGGTGCGTTCCGGCGCGAAGGCCCGGCAGGCGAAGTCCAAGGCCCGTCTGGCCCGCTACGAGGAAATGGTCCGCGAGCAGGAGAACGCCCGCCAGGCCCAGTCCTTCGCCGCCATCCAGATCCCGCCGGGCCCGCGCCTGGGCAATGTGGTGCTGGAGGCCGAGAACCTGTCGAAGGCCTATGGCGACAAGGTCCTGTTCGAGAACCTCTCGTTCAAGCTGCCGCCCAACGGCATCGTCGGCGTCATCGGCCCCAACGGCGCCGGCAAGTCGACGCTGTTCAAGATCATCACCGGCCAGGAGAAGCCCGACAGCGGCACGTTCCGGGTCGGCGAGACGGTGAAGCTCTCCTACGTGGACCAGAGCCGCGACGCGCTGGATCCCAACAAGAACGTCTGGGAGGAGATCTCCGGCGGCCTCGACATCCTCACGGTCAACAAGCGCGACATCAACACGCGCTCCTACGTGGGCTCGTTCAACTTCCGCGGCGGCGACCAGCAGAAGAAGGTCGGCCTGCTGTCGGGCGGTGAGCGCAACCGCGTCCACCTGGCCAAGACGCTGACCACCGGCGGCAACCTGATCCTGCTCGACGAGCCGACCAACGACCTCGACATCGAGACCCTGCAGAACCTCGAGGAGGCCCTGGAGGAGTTCGCGGGCTGCGCTGTGGTCATCAGCCACGACCGCTGGTTCCTGGACCGCCTGGCCACCCACATCCTGGCCTTTGAGGGCGACAGCCACGTGGAATGGTTCGAAGGCAACTTCGAAGCCTACGAAGAGGACAAGAAGCGCCGCCTCGGCACCGACAGCCTCATCCCCCACCGCATCAAGTTCCAGAAGTTCGCGCGCTAGAGGCGCGGCGCGGGCGGCCTCGGCCGCCTGCGCCCGCCGCCCGCGTGCTCGCCCGATCCCGCTACTGCGGCGCCGGTTCGACGGTCGCGTTCTCCCGGAACTCGTCGGCGCGGATGAAGGCCGCCCCAGCTTCGTCCAGCACCCACATCCCGACGAACGCCGCGTGCAGCGGATCGACGTCCTCGTCCACCAGCTCGCCCTCGTAGAGGGCGACATTGCTGTAGTCGAAGTCGAGCGAGAGCTGCGCCGCCAGACCGAGCATCTCCTCCGCCATGCGGCGCGAATAACCGACCGCCTCGCTCTCGTTGTCGAACTCGTCGGCCAGGGTGTTCACCTCGGCCTGGTCGCTGCCCTGCGTCGCGCTGGTGGTGACGATGGTGTAGGCGGACATCTCGCAATCCTCTCGGTTTCAGCCCCCCACCTATCCTTTTCCCCCGCCCCCTGGGTGAGTTTCTCACCGAACCAGGTTTTCGTGGGGCGGGTGTTGGCGTGTCCCTGTTGCGGCGAGTTCGCCGTACGTGGTGAGGGGCGGATCAACAGAGGCGCAAGAGCCAGAGAACCAGGGCGGCCTTGCGCTGCGCATCACCTTCGGCAGCCGTTGCAACAACCTTGACGTGCAGCGACGCCGACGCTCATGGTGGGTTTGGCAGGGGCGCTCTGTATGAAGACCATCTCCGGGACGGCGGGAGCCGACACGATCGTCGGCGGTCCTGAAGCCGAGTTGATCTTCGGCTGGGGCGGGGCGGACCGCCTGCTCGGAGGCGGCGGTGACGACTATCTGTCCTACCGCGACGGGACGGGCATCTTTCTCGACGGCGGCGACGGGAACGACAGCCTCGAGTACGACATGGAATTCTACGCCATCGGAACCCTAGTCGGCGGGGCGGGGGACGACCGCATCGTCGTTGGGCCGGGGTCCTACACCGTCGACGCCGGATCGGGCGACGACCTCGTCACCGTCCCGATGCATGCCGGCGCCACCGTCACCCTCGGCTCGGGCCGCGACGCCATTGATCCCTCGCTCTCTCCCATGGGCCCGGCGATGGTGGTCACGGATTTCCAGGCGGGCCCCGGCGGGGACCGCATCTACCTTGAGCCCTATGGGTACGCCGACTGGGACGGGGTCATCAATCCGATGACCCGCTATTACCGGCTCGTCCAGGACGGCGCCGACGCGGTCCTCCAGCGCTACAGCAACGACCCGGGCTACCCCCCGCCCTACTCGCTCGGCTGGTTCGACTCGGTGCGGCTGCAGAACGTGCAGGCAAGCCAGCTCACCGCCGACAACCTTTTCGGTTGGCCGCCCGACGGCTCTCCACCCGCGAACCTGCACGTCGTCGGCGGCGTCGGCGGCGACTCCCTCACCGGCGGGCCGGGGTTCGACCTCTTGGAAGGCGGCGGCGGCTCCGACATCATCTATCCTGATGACGGCCACGACACGGTGCTTGGCGGCGCCGGCGACGACACGCTCCAGGGCTCCATCGGCGACGACCGCCTCTTCGGCGATGACGGCAACGATGTGGTCAGCGACGCGTACGGCTCGAACTACCTTAGGGGCGGAAGCGGCGACGACTCCGTCAGCGGTGGGGCACAGTTCGATGACCTGCACGGTAATGCCGGGGCTGACACCATCAACGGGCGCGGCGGCGACGACTGGGTGGTGGGCGGTCAGGATGGCGATCGGCTGCTGGGGGCCGGCGGCGCAGACATCGTCTACGGCAACCTGGGCGACGACATCTGCGACGGCGAGCAGGGCAACGATATCGTCCGCGGCGGGCAGGGGAACGACACGATCGCCGGCGGCATCGGCCTCGACTGGCTCTCGGGCGACCGGGGCGACGACACCATCTCCGGTGGCGTTCACGCCGACATCTTCCATGGCTCGCAGGACGCCGGGCTCGATCGGATCACCGACTTCAACGCCGCAGAGGGGGACCGCGTCCAGCTCGATCCCGGCACGACCTACACCCTTCGCCAGGCGGGCGCCGACACCGTCGTCGACATGGGCGGCGGCCACCAGATGGTGCTGGTGAACGTGCAGCTCTCGTCGCTGCCGCAGGGCTGGATCTTCGGGGCCTAGGGCGGCGGAGCGCGGCGGGAGCGCGCCGCCGCCGCCACGCCGTCACCTGCCGGCCGGCGCGTCGGGGCCGGTCCCCAGGCGTCGGATCAGGGCCGCAGCATCGGCGGTCGGCCTCCGCTCGACCCGGCGGTAGACCCGCCCATCCGGCGTGCGGGCCAGCAGGCCGCTGTTGCACAGGCTGCGCCGCAGGATGGCGTGGTCGCCGAACAGGTGCCGGGCCTTGATGATCTCGTTCACCTCGGGCTCGGTCAGCGCCCGATCCGCCGGGAACCGCGCTCACAGGGCCCACAGGCAGAGCTCCTGATGGCGGGTCCGGCCTGGCCAGCGCACCATCCGGCCGGCGGCGTCGAAGTGGCCGGCGACCCGCTCCACCACGGCTCGGTCCACCGGGAGCGGACCGGCGACCGAGGCGCCGGCCGTCCCGGGCGCCGCCTCGGCGACCGCGCCCCCCTGCGCGCGGAGGTGCTGGTAGTTCCGATGCCCGGCCGCGCGGGCCAGCATGTTCAGCATCTCGACGTGGCTGGGGAGGCTCTTTCGATTGAGCAACTGGCCGCGCAACGACTTGGCGAGCGCCGAGATGTCCGCCGCGGCGAACGGGATTGCGTCTCTGGACAAACCTGGTCTCCCGGGGCGCCTGTCCGAAGGGTGTTGTCGGTCACCGTCTTACAACCAGGCGCGGGAGCGGGGTTGTCGACAGGAATGTTCGGCAGGTTTAGCTCCCCTCGCGGGGCGGTGACGCCTGGGTGAACTGCAGACCCGTGCCCGATCCTAGAACCGGCCGCGGCGCCCATCAAGCTGCGGGCGACAACTCTGGTCGCTGCAGGGGCGGATCTTCGGGGGTCACCCCACGAAGATCCAGCCGGGCTGGATTGCGCTGGCCTGCACGCCGACCAGGACGAGGCGGGCGTCGCCGACCGACACCACGGCGTCGGCGCCGACCTGGGCGACCGTGTAGGCGGAGCCGGGCTCGAGGCGGAGGCGGTCGCCCTCCAGGCCGTTGAAGTCGGTGATGCGGTCGAGACCGGCTTCGGCGAAGCCGTTGAAGGTGTCCGCGCCCGCGCCGCCGGTGACCGTGTCCGCGCCCCGGTCGCCGCTCAGCCAGTCGTCGCCGGCGCCGCCGATCAGGCTGTCGTCGCCCTGGCCGCCGCGGATCAGGTCCGCCCCGTCGCCGCCATTGCAGGTGTCCCGGCCGAGGTTGCCGTAGACGATGTCGGCGCCCGTATCCCCCGACAACAGGTCGTCGTCCTTGCCGCCGACCACCCAGTCGTCGCCCGCGCCCCCGCGCACCGTGTCGTTCCCGGCGTTGCCGTGGGCGTCGTCGAAACCGGTCCCGCCCTGCACGAGGTCGGCCCCGTCGCCGCCGCGCAGGTAGTTGGCCCCCGAAACGCCGGTCACGCTGTCGGAGCCGCCGGCGCCGATCAGGGTCGCGTCCGCGGTCCGGGCTGTGAGCGTGGCGTTCGGACCGCTCTCCAGGGCGATCGCGAGCGGGACGGCGGCCGGGCCAGCGGTCCCGTCGGGGCGCAGGGCGGCGGCGGTGATCAGGTTCAGCCCACCCTCGGGCGCGCTGTCGGTGAGGGTCACCTGCGCCTGGCCGCGGCCCGTGGCGTCCAAGACGACCTCGTAGGTGGCCACCCTGAGCGCCGAGTTCCCTTCGTAGGGGCCGAGGTCAGGGGCGGAGGCGGGGACGCCCTGGACGAAGGCGCCGGCCTCCACCACCAGCAGGCGGACCGTCCCTCCGGGCTGGCCGGTCACGGCGACGGTCTGCTGTGCGCCGCTGACGCTGGCGGACCGCGCGCCGACGCCCGACAGCGTCACCGTGGGCTCGGGCAGGGCGCTTCCGGCCGTGGCGAACGCGACCGCCCCACCCTGGCTCGCGTCCTTGAAGAGCTCGGCCGAGGCGCTGCGCGCACCGAACTGGAAAGCGACCTGCGCGCCAGTCAGCTCGACGCCGGCGACGCTCCCCGTGTCCCCCGGGCCCGGCGCAGCGACGCCGCGGATGCTGGCTGGGTCGACGTCGACCGAGAAACGCAGCCATTCGCCGGGGTCGAAGCCCTGGAGCTGCAGCGTCAGCCGGGCATAGCCGGCGCCGTCCGAGCCGCCGCCGAAGGTCGCGCCCGTAATGATGAACGCGCCGCCCTGGCCGTCCACCGTGAAGCCCTTGGCCACCGTGTCGCCTGCCTGGCCCGCGGGGTCGAACACCATGCCCGCCAGGAGCGCGCCGGTGAGGTCGACGGTCACGCTGGTGAGCTGCTCGCCGGCCGTGGAGAGGTTCTCGATCTGGAAGGCCCCGGCGCTGTAGGTGCTCGCATCCAGTGCGCCCTGCGGCGTGACCGACAGCCGTGCGGCCTCCATGAACCCGTCCTCCGCCTCGCCGCGGCGCGACCCGCCGCGGCGCGCAGTCTTTCCGCCGCGGGCGTCGGGGCGCTGCGTCAATTGAGGCGGCCGGGGCGGTTGCGCCGGGAAGCCGGAACCCCCCGGGGCCGGCTGCGGTTAGGCGGGCGAACCCGCAGACCCATGAAGGAGATCGCCATGGCCGACGCTCGACTGCAGGGCAAGAAGGTCGCCGTCCTCGCCACCGACGGCTTCGAGCAGGTGGAGCTGACGAAGCCCGTTCAGGCGCTGAAGGAGGCCGGCGCCCAGGTGGAGGTGGTCGCGCCCAAGGGCGGCGAGATCCAGGGTTACAACCACCACGACAAGGGCGACACCGTGCCGGTGGACCGCGAGCTCGCCCAGGCCAGCGCCGACGACTACGACGCCATCGTCCTGCCGGGCGGGGTGATCAACCCGGACCAGCTCCGCCTCGAGCCGAAGGCCATCGACTTCATCCGCAGCTTCGCCCAGACCGGGAAGCCGATCGCGGCGATCTGCCACGGCCCCTGGACGCTCATCAACGCCGAGGCGGTGGAGGGCAAGCGGATGACGTCCTGGCCTTCGCTGGAGGCCGACCTGAAGAACGCCGGCGCCTCCTGGGTGGACGAGGAGGTGGTGGTGGACGACGGCCTCGTCACCTCGCGCAAGCCCGACGACCTGCCGGCCTTCTGCGCCAAGATGATCGAGGAGTTCGCCGAGGGCCGTCACTAGCTCGCCTTGGACCGGCGAAGGCGAAGCTGCGCCGGATTCCCGTCACAGGTTCGCGGCATAGCCTTAGCGCCACGGCGCGGGGCGCGCCGGGATCAGCGCACGGACGAACGAGATGGCGACCTTCACCGGCACCGAGGCCAACGACACCCTGAACGGCGCCGCCGAGGCCGACCTGCTGCAGGGCCTCGGC
>NZ_JAYSEO010000019.1:0-47186 GCF_041913825.1 Phenylobacterium sp. | reverse complement strand
GGTTTGGGCACCATCCCCGCCCCCGCCGCCCACCACCCCCAACCCCCCCCCCCCCCCCCCCCCCCCCCTCGGGGCCCCGGGGGCCCCCCCTCGCCTCTACGGCGCGGGCGGCGGCGACACCCTGGAGGGCGGTGCGGGCACGGACGTCCTCGACGGTGAGGACGGCGACGACCGGCTCGATGGCGGCGACGACGTGGACAGTCTGCGCGGCGGGGCCGGGAACGACACCCTGCTGGCCGGCGCCGGGCGCGACGGCCTCGTGGGCGGCCCCGGCAACGACTACATCGACGGCGGGCCGGGCGACGCCGACGACTTCACCCTGCCGGCGCAGTTCCCGGGCAGCGACAACCTCAGCTTCACCGCCGCCGCGGGTCCGGTGACGGTCGACCTGGCGATCACCGGGCCGCAGGACACCGGCGAGGGCGTCGACACCATCCTCAACATCGAGGACCTGGGTGGCTCGCTGTTCGCCGACGTGCTGCGCGGTGACGACGGCCGCAACCGCCTGAACGGGTTCGACGGGGCCGACACCCTGGTGGGCCGCGGCGGCGCCGACATCCTGGCCGGCCAGGCGGGGGCGGACCTGCTGGACGGGGGCGACGGCGACGACCAGTTGATGGCCGCCTTCCTCAGCGACATCACCATGATGGACACCGCGTCCAACACCCTGCTGGGCGGAGCGGGGAACGACGTCCTGACCGGCCACCACGGGGCCGATCGCCTGGAGGGCGGCGACGGGAACGACAGCCTGCAGAGCGCCATCCCCGGCGTGGGCGGCGTTGCGCCCGGCGCCGACACCCTGCTGGGCGGAGCGGGCGACGACGGGATCAGCGCCTCGATCTACGACGCGGTGGTCGACGGCGGCGACGGCAACGACACCCTCGTCGTCGGTCGCTGGGGCGAGCTCTGGGACACGCCGCAGGTGCTGCGGACCGTCACCGGCGGGGCGGGCGACGACGCCGTCTGGCTGGAGGACCTCAACGCCACCGACCGGCTGGTGCTCGACGGCGGCAGCGGGTCGAACACGCTTGTGCTTCGGAGCTGGCGGGTGGAGCAGGTCTGGCTCAACCAGGCCCACGAGGGCCCGGGCGCCATCGCCCAGGGCTTCCAGCGGGTGGTTATGGAAGGCCTCGGCGTCAAGGTGCACGGCGGCGACCTGGGCGAGACCTATGAGGGCGGCGACACCGGGGAGTGGATCGAAGCCGGCGGCGGCGACGACCTGGTGCGGGCCGACCGCGACGTGACCATCGGCGGCTGGGCCCCGGGCGGCAAGGACTCCGTCTGGGGCGGCGCGGGGAACGACACCATCCAGGGCATGGTCGAGCAGGACTACCTGCGCGGCGACGACGGCGACGACTCCATCTCCGGCGGCGCGGCCTTCGACGACGTGCACGGCAACATGGGCGACGACACCGTCTCCGGCGGCGAGGGCGCCGACTGGGTGGTCGGCGGCAAGGACCAGGACGTGCTGTTCGGCGACGCCGGCGACGACATCGTCTACGGCAACCTCGGGAACGACACCCTGGAGGGCGGCGACGGCGCCGACATTGCCCGCGGCGGCCAGGGCGACGACATCGTCCGGGCCGGGGCCGGCGACGACTTCGTGTCCGGCGACCGTGGAGCGGACACCCTGTCGGGCGGCGCCGGCGCCGACGTGTTCCACACCTTCGCCGAGGCCGGCCTCGACCGTGTGCTGGACTTCAACGCCGCCGAGGGCGACCGCGTGCAGCTTCTGCCCGGGGCGACCTGGTCGGCCACCCAGGTGAACGCCGACGTGGTGGTGACCACCGGTCCCGACGCCCAGCTCGTGCTGGTCAACGTCCAGCTCTCGTCCCTCTCGCCGGGATGGGTGTTCGGCGCCTGACGACGCCTTGACATAAACACATAAAGATATCTTTATATGGCCCATGAAGCTCTCGGCGGGCCAGGCTGTTGACGTGCTCCGCGCGGCGGGCGAGCCGACGCGCCTGCGCATCCTGGCGCTGCTGGCCCGAGACGAGCTGGCCGTGCTCGAGCTCTGCCGGGTGCTGGACCAGAGCCAGCCGCGGGTCTCCCGCCACCTGAAGCTGCTCGCAGAAGCGGGTCTCGTCGAGCGGTTTCCGGACGGGGCGTGGGTGTTCTACCGCCTCACGGGCGGCGGGCAAGCCGGGGAGCTGGCGGGCGAGGTGCTGGGTCGCGTGGATCCGGCCGACCCGGTGCTGGCCCGCGATGCCGACCGGCTGTCGGCCGTGCGCGCCGAGCGCGCCGACGCGGCGTCCGAATACTTCGCGCGCAACGCCGCCCGTTGGGACGAGATCCGCTCGCTGTACATCTCCGAACGAGACGTCGAGGCGGCGATCCTGAAGGCCGCCGGCGAGGGGCCGTTCCGCCGCCTCGTCGACCTGGGCACGGGCGCCGGGCGGATGCTGACCCTGCTGGGCCCCCACGCCGACCAGGCGCTGGGCCTCGACCTGTCGCAGCAGATGCTGAACATCGCGCGGAACCACGTCTCGGAAGCCGGCCTGCAGCGCTGCGAGCTGCGCCACGGGGACATCTTCGCCACCCGCCTGCCCGACGCCAGCGCCGACCTCGTGGTCGTCCACCAGGTGTTGCACTACCTCGCCGACCCGGCCGCCGCCGTGAAGGAGGCCGCCCGCATCGTCGCCGACGGCGGCAAGCTGCTGATCGTCGACTTCGCGCCGCACAATCTCGAGTACCTGCGCGAGCAGCACCAGCACCGACGGCTGGGCTTCTCCGACGCCGAGATGGCCCGGTGGCTCGCCCAGGAGGGCCTCGTCCACGTGGACGCCGAAGCCCTGCCGCCCGCCCGCGAAGGCGGGCTGACCGTCAAGATCTGGGCCGCCCAGCGCGCCCGCCAGCCCCAGAGGACCGCCGCATGACCGCGCTCGGCCCCATCGCCCGCGCCGGCGTGGGCGGACGCCCCCGCCCCAACGTCTCGTTCGAGTTCTCCCCGCCGAAGACCCCCGAGGCCGAGGAGAGCCTGTGGGAGGCCATCCGGCGGCTCGAGCCGCTGAATCCCTCCTTCGTGTCGGTGACCTACGGCGCGGGCGGCTCCACCCGGGACCGCACGCACCGCACCGTGCTGCGCATGCTCTCCGAGACCACCCTGAAGCCCGCCGCCCACCTGACCTGCGTCGAGGCCAGCCGGGCCGAGGTGGACGAGGTGATCCGCGACTACTGGGACGCCGGCATCCGCCACATCGTGGCGCTCCGCGGCGACCCGCCGGGCCAGATCGGCGGCGCCTACACGCCGCGCTCCGACGGCTACCGCAACGCCACCGAGCTGACCGCCGGCATCAAGGCCATCGGCGACTTCGAGGTCAGCGTCGGGCTCTATCCGCAGGTGCACCCGGAGAGCAGCGGGATCGACCACGACATCGACGTGCTGAAGGCCAAGGTCGACGCGGGCGCGACGCGGGCGATCACCCAGTTCTTCTTCGACATCGACGGCTTCCTCCGCTTCATGGAGAAGGTCCGCAAGGCCGGCGTCACCATCCCGATCTCGCCGGGGATCATGCCGGTGACCAACTACAAGGGCCTGAAGAAGATGGCCGGACCCATCGGCATCGAGCTGCCGCAGTGGCTGGCCAACCTCTTCGAGGGCCTGGACAAGGACCCGGAGACCCGCCGGCTGATCGCCGCCTCCATCGCCACCGAGATGTGCGCCCGGCTGGCCGAGGAAGGCTTCGCCGACTTCCACTTCTACACGCTGAACCGCGCCGAGCTGACCTACGCCATCTGCCGGGTGCTGGGCGTGCGCGAGAGCGAACCCGAGCCGAAGGAGGCCGCGGCATGACCAGGCAGGAACGCATCGCGGCGCTGAAGGCCGCCGCCCGGCAGCGGGTGCTGATCCTCGACGGCTCCTGGGGCGTGATGATCCAGAAGCGCGGCCTGGACGAGGCTGACTACCGCGGCGGCCGGTTCGGCGACGCGCCGGGGCAGCTCAAGGGCAACAACGACCTGCTGTGCCTGACGCGGCCGGACATCATCGCCGACCTCCACGACCAGTACTACGCGGCCGGCGCCGACATCTCGGAGACCAACACCTTCTCGGCCACCTCGATCGGCCAGGCCGAGTACGGGATGGAAGCCGCGGTCGGCGACATCAACCTGGAAGGCGCGCGGATCGCCCGGGCCCGGGCCGACGCCTGGACCGCGAAGGAGCCGGAGAAGCCGCGGTTCGTGGCCGGCTCCATCGGGCCGCTGCCGGTGATGCTGTCCATGTCGTCGGACGTGAACGATCCCGGCGCGCGCAAGGTGACCTTCGAACAGGTCTATGCGGCCTACGCCGAGCAGGTGCGGGCGCTGCACGAGGGCGGCGTCGACATGTTCCTGATCGAGACCATCACCGACACCCTGAACTGCAAGGCGGCCATCAAGGCCATCCTCGACCTCGAGGACCAGGGCTACGAGAAGCTGCCGATCTGGATCAGCGGGACCATCACCGACCGCTCCGGCCGCACGCTGTCGGGACAGACGGTGGAGGCGTTCTGGAATTCGGTGAAGCACGCCAAGCCCTTCGCCGTCGGCCTGAACTGCGCGCTCGGCGCCGAGCTGATGCGGCCGCACATCGCCGAGCTGGCGCGGATCGCCGACACCCTGGTCTCGGCCTATCCCAACGCCGGGCTCCCCAACGCCATGGGCGAGTACGACGAGACGCCGGACCAGACCGGCCACATGCTGCACGAGTGGGCCGAGCACGGCCTGGTGAACATCCTCGGCGGCTGCTGCGGCACCACCCCGGACCACATCCGCCACGTGGCGGACGAGGTGAAGGGGATGAAGCCCCGGCAGATCCCCGAGCGTCCGACGGCCATGCGGCTCGCCGGGCTGGAACCGTTCGAACTCGCCTGACCGAAAGAGTACATGCGCCCCATCTTCGTGAACGTCGGCGAGCGGACGAACGTCACCGGCTCGGCCAAATTCCGCAAGCTCGTGGCCGAGGGCAACTACCCCGAGGCGCTGAGCGTGGCGCGCCAGCAGGTGGAGGCCGGGGCCCAGGTCATCGACGTCAACATGGACGAAGGCCTGCTGGACTCGGTCGCGGCCATGCGGACGTTCCTGAACCTGGTGGCGGCGGAGCCGGACATCGCGCGCGTCCCGGTGATGATCGACAGCTCCAAGTGGGAGGTGATCGAGGCCGGGCTGCAATGCGTCCAGGGCAAGGCGATCGTCAACTCGATCAGCCTGAAGGAGGGCGAGGCCAAGTTCGTCGAGCAGGCGAAGCAGTGTCTGCGCTACGGGGCGGCGGTGGTCGTGATGGCCTTCGACGAGGTGGGCCAGGCCGACACCCAGGACCGCAAGTTCGAGATCTGCGAGCGCGCCTACCGGATCCTCACCCGGAAGGTGGGCTTCCCGCCCGAAGACATCATCTTCGACCCCAACATCTTCGCCGTGGCGACGGGGATCGAGGAGCACGACAACTACGCCGTGGACTTCATCGAGGCCACGCGGCGGATCAAGGCGGGGCTGCCGCACGCCCGCGTCTCGGGCGGGGTCTCCAACGTCAGCTTCTCGTTCCGCGGCAACGAGCCGGTGCGGCGGGCGATCCACTCGGTGTTCCTGTACCACGCCATCGCCGCGGGCATGGACATGGGCATCGTCAACGCCGGCGACCTGCCGGTCTATGACGACATCGATCCCGAGCTGCGTGAGGCCGTCGAGGACGTGATCCTCAATCGCAAGAGGGCCGATGGCCGCTCGCCCACCGAGGTGCTGGTGGACCTGGCGCCCAAGTACAAGGGCCAGAAGGGCGAGGCGAAGGGGCCGAGTCTCGAGTGGCGCGATGCGCCGGTGGCCGAGCGGCTGAAGCACGCCCTGGTCCATGGGGTGACCGAGTTCATCGAGCAGGACACCGAGGAGGCGCGCCAGCAGGCCGAGCGGCCGCTGCACGTCATCGAAGGCCCGCTGATGGACGGGATGAACGTGGTCGGCGACCTGTTCGGCGCGGGGAAGATGTTCCTGCCCCAGGTGGTCAAGTCCGCCCGGGTGATGAAGCAGGCGGTGGCCTACCTGCTGCCGTTCATGGAGGCCGAGAAGGAAGGCAAGCCGCGCGAGAGCGCCGGCAAGATCCTGATGGCGACCGTCAAGGGCGACGTCCACGACATCGGCAAGAACATCGTGGGCGTGGTCCTGCAGTGCAACAACTACGAGGTCATCGACCTCGGCGTCATGGTCCCGGCCGACCGGATCCTCGACGAAGCCGTGGCGCATGAGGTGGACATGATCGGGCTGTCCGGCCTGATCACGCCCTCGCTCGACGAAATGGTCTTCGTGGCCGGCGAGATGGAGCGGCGCGGTTTCGACATCCCGCTGCTGATCGGCGGCGCCACCACCTCCAAGACCCACACGGCCGTGAAGATCGCCCCGCAGTACAAGGCGGGCTCGACGACCTATGTGCTGGACGCCAGCCGCGCGGTCGGCGTGGTCTCGAACCTGCTGTCGTCGACCGAGCGCGACCGGTTCCTGGCGGAGACGGCGGCCGACTACCAGAAGGTCCGCGAGCAGTACGCCCGCGGGCAGGGCAACCGCGCCCGCGCCACCCTGGCCGAGGCGCGCGACAACGCCTTCACCCCGGACTGGAGCGCCTACGACCCGCCGAAGCCCAGCTTCCTGGGCGTGCGCACCTTCGCGCCCTTCGACCTGAACGAGCTGCGCCGGCACATCGACTGGACCCCGTTCTTCGCGAGCTGGGAGCTGGTCGGCCGCTACCCGCAGATCCTCGAGGACGACGTGGTCGGCAAGGCCGCCACCGACCTCTTCGAGGACGCCCAGCGGATGCTGGACCGGATCATCCAGGAGGGCCTGCTGGAGGCCCGCGGCGTGGTCGGCTTCTGGCCGGCCAACGCCGACGGCGACGACGTGGTGCTCTACGCCGACGAGGGCCGCACGGCCGAGCTCGCCCGGCTGCACACCCTTCGCCAGCAGATGCTGAAGTCCGGCGGGCAGGCGAACGTGGCGCTGGCCGACTTCGTGGCGCCGGCAGGGACGAAGGCGGACTATGTGGGCGGCTTCGCGGTGACCGCCGGGATCGGCGAGCTGGAGCGGGCGGCCGAATTCAAGGCGGCCGGCGACGACTATTCGGCGATCCTGTTCACGGCGCTGGCCGACCGCCTGGCCGAGGCGTTTGCGGAAGCCCTGCACCGGAAGGTGCGCACCGAACTCTGGGGCTATGCGCCCGACGAGCCGTTCGACATCGACACCCTGATCGCCGAGCAGTACCGCGGCATCCGCCCGGCCCCCGGCTATCCGGCCCAGCCCGACCACACGGAGAAGGCGACGCTGTTCGCGCTGCTGCAGGCGACGCCGCAGATCGGCCTGGAACTCACCGAGAGTTTCGCCATGACGCCGCCGGCGGCCGTCTCGGGCCTCTACTTCGCCCATCCGGAGGCGCACTACTTCGGCGTCGGTCGGATTGAGCGCGACCAGGTGGAAGACTACGCCCGCCGCAAGGGCTGGGACGTGAAGACCGCAGAGCGCTGGCTCGCCCCGATCCTGAACTACGAGCCCTGACCCGGGGCGCGCTCACGCGACCTACTCCGCCGTAAGGTGCGGGCGGCGGACCCAGAGCATGCGCTGCAGCGTGGCGTCGCGATCGAAGACGAGGTGCTTCAGGGCGCCGGCGACATGCAGGACGATCAGCGGCCAGAACAGCTTGGTCGCCGCGCCGTGGACCGTCTCGGTGAGCTCGTGCAGCCACTCCACGCGGGTGGCGAATGGGGTCGGGATGGCGAAGGCGCCGAACACTTCCAGCGGCCGCCCCGTCGACCAGACCGCCAGCGGGCCGGTGATCAGCAGCACGGCGATCATCAGCAGGAACAGACCCTGCACCGCTCGGGCGAGGGTGCGGAAGGCGCGATTGTGCTCCAGCGAGCCTGGATGCGGCTGGGACGCGCTCCAGAGCATGCGGGCGACCAGAAAGGTGAATAGCAGCACGCCCACAGAGACGTGCAGGTTCATGGCGGCGATCTTCTCGGCGCGGCCGGACGCCTCTTCCATGCGCTCGCCGAGCAGGTAGAGGGCCACGACTCCCGCGGCGCTGATCCAGTGGAGGGCGATGGCCGCCCAGCCGTAGGCCGTGCGGGTGTTCACGAAGGACATGGACGGACTCCTGTCCGCCCAGGCTGTCCAGGGTGGTCAAGCTCCGCCTTGATATGGCGCAAGCGGCGTTCGCAAGGGGCCTCGGGCCCGGCCTGACCCTCTCCCGCCGGGGCGGGAGAGGGCGGCGCGGGGCTCAGGCGGCGCGGCCGTGGCGCTGGGCCCAGGGCAGGTCGTACCGGTCGGCGTTCATCACCCGGCACCACGCCTTCACGAAGTCCTGGACGAACTTCTCGTCGGCGTCGTCTGAGGCGTAGACCTCAGCGATGGCCCGAAGCTGGGAGTTGGCGCCGAACGCCAGGTCCGTGCGGGTGGCCGTCCACTTCTCCTCGTGCGTCCGCCGGCACGTGCCGACGAAGACCTCGTCGCCGCTGTCGTCCACCTGCTTCCACGCCGTGCCCATGTCGAGCAGGTTGACGAAGAAGTCCCGGGTGAGCTGGCCCGGACGGTCGGTGAGGACCCCGTGCTTCTGGTCGGCGTGGTTGACGCCCAGCACCCGCAGGCCGCCCACCAGGGCGGTCATCTCCGGTGCGGAGAGGCCGAGCAACTGGGAGCGGTCGACCAGCAGCTCCTCCGTCGGCACGCTGAAGCGCACCTGCAGGTAGTTGCGGAAGCCGTCGGCCTTGGGCTCCAGGACCTCGAAGCTCTCCGCATCGGTCTGCTCGGCCGTGGCGTCGGTGCGGCCCGGGACGAAGGGGACCTCCACGGGGCGGCCGGCGTCGCGGGCCGCCTTCTCGATGCCGGCGGAGCCGCCCAGCACGATAAGGTCGGCGAGCGAGATCTTCTTGCCGCCGGGGGCGGAGGCGTCGAAGTCGGCTTTGATGCCCTCGAGCACCTTCAGCACGCGGGCCAGCTTCTCCGGCTCGTTGACCTCCCAGTCCTTCTGCGGGGCCAGCCGGATGCGCGCGCCGTTGGCGCCGCCCCTGTGGTCGGAGCCGCGATAGGTGGCCGCGGACGCCCAGGCGGTGCGCACCAGGTCGGCGACCGACAGGCCGCTGGCCAGCAGGCGGTCCTTGAGCGTCCGGATGTCCGCGTCGTCGACCAGCGCGTGATCCACCGGCGGGATCGGGTCCTGCCAGATCAGGTCCTCGGCCGGCACCTCGGGACCGAGATAGCGGCTCTTCGGGCCCATGTCGCGGTGGCAGAGCTTGAACCAGGCCCGCGCGAAGGCGTCGGCGAACTGGTCGGGGTTGTTGCGGAACCGCTCGCAGATCGCCCGGTACTGCGGGTCCTCGCGGAACGCGAGATCGGCGGTGGTCATCATGGTCGGCACGCGGCGGTCGGGGCTGTGGGCTCCCGGCGCCATGTCTTCCGGCCTCTGCCCCTTGGGCTGCCACTGCTTCGCGCCGGCCGGGCTGCGGACCAGCTCGTACTCGTAGTCGAGCAGCATGTGGAAATAGCTCATGTCCCACTGGATCGGCGTGGGCGTCCAAGGGCCTTCCAGGCCGCTGGTGATGGTGTGGTCGGCCATGCCGCTCTCGTGGCTGGACGTCCAGCCGAGGCCCTGCTGGGCGATGTCGGCGCCCTCGGGCTCGACCCCCACCTTCTTGGCGTCGCCGGCCCCGTGGCACTTGCCGAAGGTATGGCCGCCGGCGGTCAGCGCGACGGTCTCCTCGTCGTTCATGCCCATCCGCGCGAAGGTGATGCGGATGTCGCGCGCCGACTTCAGCGGGTCCGGATTGCCGCCCGGGCCCTCCGGGTTGACGTAGATGAGGCCCATCTGGATGGCGGCCAGCGGGTTCTCCAGCGCGCGGCCGGACTCCTCGTCGATGCGGGTGAGGTTGCCCTCCTGGCCGACCCACTGCTCCTCGGTGCCCCAGTAGATGTCCTTCTCGGGCTCGAAGATGTCCTCCCGACCGCCGCCGAAGCCGAACACCGGCGCGCCCATGGATTCGAAGGCCACGTTGCCGGCCATGATCATCAGGTCGGCCCAGGACAGCTTGGCGCCGTACTTCTTCTTGATCGGCCAGAGCAGGCGCCGCGCCTTGTCGAGGTTGGCGTTGTCGGGCCAGCTGTTCAGCGGCGCAAAGCGTTGGTTGCCCGAGTTCGCGCCGCCGCGCCCGTCGCCGGTGCGGTAGGTGCCGGCGCTGTGCCAGGCCATCCGGATGAAGAACGGGCCGTAGTGGCCGTAGTCGGCCGGCCACCAGGGCTGGCTGTCGGTCATCAGTGCGGTGAGGTCGCGCTTCACCGCCGCGTAGTCGAGGGTCTCGAACGCTTCGGCGTAGTTGAAGCCGTCGCCCATCGGATTGCCGTGGCGGCCGTGCTGGTGAAGGATCTCCAGCGAGAGCTGGTTGGGCCACCAGTCGCGGTTGGTGCGGCCGAGCAGGCTGCGGAGCGCGGCGCGTTCCTTCCTGGGGTTGGAGAGGGGGCTGGCGTCGTCCATCTGGGTGTCCTCCCGAGAATTGCGGGCATTAGGCGACCCGCTTCCGGAGGCTGGCAAAGCGAAAATTCCGATGGCCGCCATCGGCCCGCTCGATGCTGCGCCGCGGCAAAGAAGATTCCGCCTTTAGAGTCAAAAGCGTCCGTTGCCGCGCTTTCGTTTTCGGCGTTATCGTCAATTGGCAAGCTGGGCGCGCGCCTGGTCGCGCCCCTGCGGAAGGAGCGCACGCGTGACTCCAGTCGAAATCGCAAAGACCCTGGTCTCCCTCGAAGGTTCGGCCGCCCTGACGGAGGTCTGCGGCTCAGGACGCAAGGGCGAGGCCGCCGCGGTGCGGGTCGTGATGCTGAGGATGTTCCCGGACACCGGATACGACGACCTTGAGGCCGGCCTGCAACTCGCCCTGACCATCGCCCGGATGGACCAGGCCGAGCGCGAGGCCGCCCGCCACTGAGGCGCCCGCGCCCCTCGCCGCCTCGCCGGCCGCCGCTTACGGCGTGCCGGCGCGAAAGCGGCGCCGGCGCCTTTCCCCCGGTGGCGCGCATGGTCTACCAATCGCTCCGGCGCGCACGGTGCGCGGGAGTGAGGGGCGTTCGATGAAGCGGTATCTTCTGGCGGCGGCGGCTATGGTCGCGATGGCTGGGCCGGGGCAGGCGGCGGAGCTGACGGCGGCCGACAAGAGCCAGATCACGGCGGCGGTGGACAAGGGCGCCCCGCGGATGGGCGAGGTCGCCAAGCAGATCTGGGGGTGGGCCGAGGTCGGCTATCAGGAGACCAAGAGCTCGGCCCTGCTGCAGTCGGAGCTGAAGAAGGCGGGCTTCAAGGTCGATGCCGGCGTCGCCGGCATGCCCACCGCCTTCGTGGCGAGCTTCAAGACGGGCGAGGGCCCGGTGCTGGCGATCCTCGCCGAATTCGACGCGCTGCCGGGCATGGCCCAGGCCGCCGAGCCGACCCGCAAGGCGGTCCCGGGGATCGCCGGCCACGCCTGCGGCCACCACATCTTCGGCGCGGCCTCGGTGCAGGCGGCGATCACGCTCAGCCAGTGGATGAAGGCCAATGGGGTGAAGGGCGAGGTCCGGGTCTACGGCACGCCGGCCGAAGAGGGCGGCTCGGGCAAGGTCTACATGGTCCGCTCCGGCCTGTTCCAGGATGTGGACGCCACCCTGCACTGGCACCCGGGCGCCGAGAACGACGCGAGCCAGGGGGTCAGCCTGGCCAACATCAGCGGCAAGTTCCGTTTCACCGGCGCCTCGTCGCACGCGTCCGGCGCCCCCTGGCGCGGCCGCTCGGCCCTGGACGCCGTGGAGGTGATGAACGCCGCCGTGAACATGATGCGCGAGCACGTGCCCGACGGCACCCGCATCCACTACGTCATCACCGACGGCGGCAGCGCGCCGAACGTCGTGCCGGAGAAGGCGGAGGTCTACTACTACGTCCGCCACGCCGATCCGCAGGTCGTCCGCGACGTCACCGCCCGCCTGCAGAAGGCGGCCGAGGGCGCGGCGATGGCCACCGAGACCAAGGTGAGCTTCGAGCAGACCGGCGGCGTCTACAACATGCTGCCCAACGAGACCCTGGCGAAGGTCATGGACCGGAACCTGCACGAGGTGGGCGGGGTGAAGTGGGACGCCCAGGAGCGGGCCTTCGCCGAGGCGATGGCCAAGCAGCTTCCGCCCACCAACGCCACCCTGGAGAGCGCGGCCGAGATCCAGCCGATGGAGATCGGCGGCTCGGGCGGCGGCTCCACCGACGTGGCCGACGTGAGCTGGGTGACCCCGACCGTGGGCATGAGCGCGGCCACCTGGGTGCCGGGGACGCCGGGACATAGCTGGCAGGCGGTCGCCGCCGGCGGGACCAGCATGGCCACCAAGGGCGGCGCGGTGGCCGCCAAGAGCCTGGCCCTGACCGGCGCGACCCTGTTCCGCGACCCCGCGCTGATCGACCAAGCCAAGGCCGAGCTCGACCGCAAGCGCGGCAAGGACTTCGTCTACAAGGCCATGGTCGGCGACCGTCCGCCGCCGCTGGACTACCGCGCCAAGGCCGGCGCGTCGGAGTAGGCGCGCGGGTGTTGACAGACGCGTGCGGCGCCGGGAGTGTCCGGCGCCCACGCCACAACCGGAGGTCCAGCTTGCTCCACGTCGTGATCACGTCCTGCCTGCCTGCGGGCGATGCGGGAGACGACGAGGGCGAGGGCGGCGGGTTCGGCCCACCGCTGCCGTTCCTCGGGGACGAGCTGCCCTACAAGGTGGAGGTCTGGGACGCGAGCGGCTCCTTCGTGCAGGCCGTGGCGGCGGTGACGGCCAACGCCTCGATCGGCTACGCCGCCTACTACGCCGCGGTGCGCGAGAACCCCGAACGGGACATCACCCTGACGCACAGGGGCCGGGTCCTGAGCCGCTGGACGAAACGGTCCCACTGAGGGCTGCGGATGGACGAGGGACGGCGCAACGAGCTGCAGGCGACCGCGGGTCCCCTGCCGATCGCCGCGGGCGGGCTGCCGTACCTGATCGAGCTGTGGGACGAGGCGCGGCGGGCCCCGCAGCAGGTGCTGGCCCGGGCCGCCAGCCTCGGGGTGGCGCGCGAGATGTTCCGGGCCTGCGCCCGGGAGCGGCCCGACCGCCTGATCGTCCTGCGCTGCGGCTACGAGATCCTCGACAGCCACGGATGATCGCGGCCCAGGCCGAGCGGGGTCAAGGCGGAGGGCGGCGCGAGGCGAGGAGCTGGTCGAGCTGAGCGAACTGCTCGGCGGCCATGGCCTGCATCCCGGCGACGGCTTCGCCGAGGGGCTCGGGGGAGGGATAGAGCTCGGAGAGGACCAGCAGCGTGCCGTCGCCCTGGCTCTCGAAGGTGACGGTGGTGACCGGCGCCTCCTCGCTCTCCTCGTTCGTCCAGACCAGGCGCGCGGGCGGCGTCACCTCGAGGTACCTGCCGAAGAAGGTGGCCGACTCCGGTCCCTCGCCGAACATGATCCGGTAGCCGCCGCCCGTACGGGCGTCGATCTCGCAGACGTTGAGCACCGCGCCCATGGACGCCGGCGCCCACCACAGCTTGAAGAGCTCGGGCCGGGTCCAGGCCTCGAACACCGCGGCCAGGGGGCTGTCGAAGGTTCGCGTGACGACGAGCTCGCGCTCGGACTTCCGCGCGACGGTGGTCGGGTTCTCCGTCCGCTCGGGCTGGGCGCTCTGGGCCATGTGGCTTCCTTTCCTCTCGGGATCTCGTCCGATCCAAAGGAAGGACGAACGAGCGCGCGCGAAGCCGACACGATCATCATGAGCGCGCCTGGTCGAGCGGGAGGCGCGGGCGGAACCGGCGCCCGCGCCGGCCGGTTAGCGGCGGTATCCCGGCCGGGATACGAAACCCGTGCGCCGGGTCCCTGACCGACGGAGCGCTGCCCATGTCCATCATCGACAAGGCCCTCGGGGCCATCACCCCGCCCGAGAGTGACGAGAAGCGCGCCGAGGCGACGCGCAAGGCCCGCGAGGCGGCCATGCCCGGCGACTGGCTGTCCATGGCTCTCGACCACCACGACGAGATCCGCGCCGCCTTCGAGGCGGGGCGGCAGGCGCAGGACGGGCCGGGCCGCGTGGCGGCCATGAAGCGGCTGGCCATGGTGCTGAACGGGCACAGCCTGGCCGAGGAGGTGGTCCTCTATCCCGCCCTGGCCAAGGCCGGCGAGAAGCACCACGCGGGCATGGCCTACACCGAGCAGACCACGGCCAAGATGCAGATGGCCGAGCTCGAGCGCATCGACCCGGTGAGCGACGCCAAGGGCTGGGACGAGAAGTGGGAGCACATCCGGGGCGCGGTGCTGCACCACATCTTCGAGGAGGAGGGGACCTGGTTCCTCAAGATCCGCGAGGAGTACGACAACCAGACCTTCCTGACGCACCGCTTCCGCGAGGAATACGAGCGCTACGCCAAGGGCGTGGAGGCCGAGGGCCGTCCGGCCGCCGAGCCGCGCTCGTTCCAGGACGGCGTGAGCGAAGGCCCGGCCCTGCAGTAGCGGCTCAGGCCCTCTCCCGCCTCTCCCGGTCCGCTGCACGGGGGGAGGGGCGGGGACGGGTCAGCGGAGTTCGACGACCTTGCCCTGCACGGTGACGCGCTCCAGGCGCATCTCCGGCGTCCCGTCGCTGCGCGGATAGCCTTCCAGGGTGATCGGCTGGCCGGCGGCCAGCATCTGGCGGGTGAGGCCGCGGGTCTCCATCCGGGCAAGCGGCGCGAGGATCACGTCCCAGGTGCGGCCCTGGTAGGCGACCTTGGCGGTGGCGTGCGGGTTCTCCCAGGCGAGGTCGGAGACCGGCGCGGTGACGCGGATCACCTTCTGGGCGTCGTACGAGCTCCAGCCGTGATGGGCGAGGGCGGCCGTGCCGGTGGCGAGGGCGAGACCGGCGGCGAGGACGAGGGGACGGATCATCGGGCGTGCTCCATGGGGTCCTCTTCAGAGCTTACCACGCGGCCCGCCCCCCAGGCAGACCTCCGCCCCCTACTTCGGCAGGACCCTGCGGTCGGTCAGGGTGAGGGTGGTGCGGGCTCCCGGCGGCTCGGCCAGGCCAGGCCGGGCGATGGGCTGGCCGCCGCCCACGAAGATCTCCACCCGGCCGGGCTCGACTCGGCGCTCGCCCTTGTCATCGACGACGCTGAGCGCCCGGTCGTCCAGGGTGAAGCGGACCGTGCGGGTCTCCCCCCGCTTCAGGTGGATGCGCTGGAAGCCCTGCAGGGTGCGGACCGGCGCGCCCGCCTTGCCGGGATGGCTGAGGTAGAGCTGCACCACCTCGTCGCCGTCCATCCCCCCGGTGTTGGTGACATCCACCGAGACGCTGGCCGGACGGCCCTGGGCGGGGGCTTCGGCCCGGGCCCCGGCATAGGCGAAGCGCGTGTAGCTGAGGCCGTGGCCGAAGGGGTAGAGCGTCTCGCCGGTGAAGTAGCGGTAGGTCCGGCCGGCCATCCGGTAGTCGCCGAACGGCGGGAGTTGGTCGGCCGAGCGGTAGAAGGTCACCGGCAGCCGGCCGGCCGGGCTGTAGTCCCCGGCGATGAGCTGGGCGACGGCGTGGCCGCCCTCGCCGCCCGGATACCAGGCCTCGACGATGGCCGGCAGGTTGGCGTCGGCCCAGTTCACCGACAGCGCGCTGCCGTTCATCAGCACCAGGACCACCGGCTTGCCGGTCGCGTGGACGCGCTGGAGGAGCTGCTGTTGCGGGGCGGGCAGGTCGAGGCTGGTGCGGTCGCCGCCGGCGAAGCCCGGCACCTCCAGCTTCATCTCCTCGCCCTCGACGCGGGCGGTGAGGCCGCCCACGAACACCACGAGGTCGGCGTTGCGGGCCGCGGCCACGACGTCGTCGCCGTTCGCGCCGGGCAGGCTCCAGACCAGGCGCTGTCGGCCCTTCACCCCGCGCTGGAAGCCCTCCACGCGGATCGGATAACGCTTGCCGGCCTCCAGCCGGATCGCGCCGTCGAGGATCGAGGGCGCGTCGCCCACGCCCCATTCGTCGACCACGGCCTTGCCGTCGACGAAGACGCGGTAGCCGTTGTCGCTGGCGAAGCGGAAGCGGTATTCGCCGGTCTCGGGCGCCGTGATGAAGCCGGTCCACCGGGCCGAGCTCTGGCGGTCGCCGGTCCAGTCGAAGGCGGCGTTCGCGACGGTCCGGGTCTCCGAGGCCGCGCCCTCGAGGTTCACCCCGGCGAAGGTCTCCTGCCTCAGGCCCTTGGTGCGGCAGGCGGCGTCGACGCAGAAGGCCGCGTCGGGCACGGGCGGGGCGGCCGGGCCGACGAGGCCGGCGCCCTCCACATGCACGATCTGGGCGTTCGGGAAGCGGGCCTTCAGGCCGGCCAGCACGGTCACCGGCTGGGACGGCGTGCCGTAGTAGTTGCCGATCAGGGCGTCGACGCTGTCGGCGTTCGGGCCGATCACCGCGATGCGGCGCGGCGCCGCCTTCAGCGGCAGCAGGCCGTCGTTCTTCAGCAGCGTCATCGACGCCTTGGCCATCTTCAGAGACTGGGCGCGGTGCTCCGGCGTGTCGTTCTGGCCGGCGGTGATCTCGGAGAACGGCACGGCGGCCGGCGCATCGAACAGGCCAAGCCGGATCCGGTCGGCGAACAGCCGGGTCAGCGCCCGGTCCACGAGGGCTTCGGGCATCACCCCCTTCTGCACCGCCGAGACGACGGCGCCCGCCTCCATGTTCCAGTCCGCGCGGTAGTCGCCGCAGACCAGGTCCATGCCCGCGCCGAGAGCCTTGGCGATCGCCTCCTCCGGCGTCTTCACCCAGGCCAGGCTGTCTTCGCGGTAGAGGTTGGCGGCCGCCCCGCAGTCGGAGACCACGTGACCCTTGAAGCCCCAGGCCTTGCGCAGCCGCGTCTCCAGCAGGTCCTCGCTGGCGCAGGCGGGGATCCCGTCGACGGCGTTGTAGGCGCACATCACCGCCTGGACCTTGCCCTCGGTGACCGTGGCGCGGAACGCCGGCAGGTAGGTGGCCTCGAGATCGTGGGCGCTGGGGTGGACGTCCTCGCGGTGACGGTTGGATTCCGGGCCGGAGTGGACGGCAAAGTGCTTCGAGGTGGCGATGGTCTTGAAGTACTTGGGATCGTCGCCCTGCAGGCCGCGGATGAAGGCGACGCCCATGCGGCCGGTGAGGTGCGGATCCTCGCCGTAGGTCTCCTGGCCGCGCCCCCAGCGGGGATCCCGGAAGATGTTGATGTTGGGCGACCACACCGTCAGCCCGCGGTACCAGTCGGTGGAGCCGTCGGGCGCGACGCGCTCGGCGTACTTGGCGCGGAACTCGGTGGAGATGACGCCCGCGCTTTCCTGCATCAGCGCCGGGTCGAAGGTGGCGGCCATGCCGATGGCCTGCGGGAAGACGGTGGCGAAGCCGGCGCGGGCGACGCCGTGCAGGCCCTCGTTCCACCAATTGTAGGCCGGGACGCCGAGGCGCGGGATCGCGGGGGCCGCGTGGCCGATCTGGCGGGACTTCTCCTCCAGCGTCATGGCCGCGACCAGCGCGGCGGCGCGCTGCTCGGGATCGCGCTGGACGTCGCGCCAGGGCTGGCCTGCGGGCTGCGCCGCCGCACTTCCGCAAAGCGCCGTGGACGCCAGCCACGCGCCGATCAGCCATGCCCTGAGAGCCACCGTTTCCTCCGTGCGTTCTGATGCGCGGGCTCGGACGGCCGCGCTTGCGTTACCGCTACCATCGAAGCGCCGCGACTGTCCAACGGGTTTGGCGGCGGGCTGTGCGGGGAGCTGAAACGAAGGCGGCCCCGGCAGCCATCTAAGGCGCCAGGGCCGCACACCCGTCGCGTCGGCCTTGGGGGAAGGGGAGGCCGCCGCGCGATCCCGCCTGATGTGGGGCGCAGGCTCCGGAATTCAAGGGGCGGCGCTCAGCCTGTAGCCGACTCCGGGGACCGAGAGCAGGCGCTCGGCGCCCAGCTTCTGGCGCAACTGCCCCATGTAGACGCGCAGGTACTGGATGTCGGCCCGCTCGCTGCCCCAGACGGCGCGCAGCAGGTCGGCGTGCGCCACCGGCCGGTCGAGGTTGAGGGCCAGCTCGCAGAGCAGGTCGTACTCCTTGGGCGAGAGCTTCACCGGCTGGCCGGCGCGGGCGACGGCCCGGCGGCCAAGGTCGAGGACGACGTCGCCCGCGGTGACCACGGGCGCCGAGCCGCGGGCCTGGACGCCGTGGCGGAGGGCGGCGCGCAGCCGGGCGAGCAGCTCGTCGACCCCGAACGGCTTGTGGACGTAGTCGTCGGCGCCCAGGTCGAGGGCCTGGACCTTCACGGCCTCGGCGCCCCGCGCGGAGAGGACGACGATCGGCGTCACGGCCCCTCGGGCGCGGATCTCGGCGATCACCCCCAGGCCGTCGCGGTCCGGCAGGCCGAGGTCGAGGAGCACCACGTCGGGGGCGTAGTGGGCGAACCAGCGCAGGCCTTCGGCGGCGGTCCGGGCGCGCACCGGCCGGTGGCCCGCGGCCTTGAGCGTCGCGGCGAGGGCGGCGCCCAGGCTCGGATCGTCCTCGACGACGAGGACGGTGGCGGGGTCGGCGGCCTCGCTCACGCCGGGACGGTCCTGGCGAGCGGCACGCGCAGGCGGACCCAGGCGCCCGGACCGTCTTCGCGGTTGCCCGCCTCCAGCGCCCCGCCCTGCGCCTTGGCGAAGCTCTCGGCGATGGAAAGGCCTAGCCCCGTGCCGGGCGGGCGGCCGTCGCCCTCCCGGCCCCGGACGAACTTCTCGAACAGGGTCTCGGGCGGGCGATCGAAGCCCGGGCCCTCGTCCAGCACCTCGATCCAGCCCTGGTCGTCCGCGCGGCCCACGCGGAGGGTCACCGTCGAGCCGGCCGGTGCGTACTTGCCGGCATTCTCCAGCAGGTTGACGAGCGCAGTCTCGAAGAGGGCCGGGTCGGCGGCGAACGGGGCTCCGCCGCGGCGGATCTCGTTCGCCACCCGGTGGCCGGCGAGGGCGCCCGCCACGCGCGCCAGCGCGGCGGTCGCCAGCACGCTGGGATCCGTCGCCGCGGTCTGGACGCCCACGGCTCCGGCCTCCATGCGGCCCATGTCGAGCAGGTTCTCCACCATGCGTCCCAACCGGGCCGCCTCGGCCTCGGCGGCGGCCAGCAGCTCGGACCGGGTCTCGGCGTCGTGCTCGCGCTCGAACCGCCGCAGGCTCTGCAGGGTGACGACGATGGTGGAGAGCGGGGTCTTCAGGTCGTGGGAGACGGCCGCGAGCAGGTCGGCCTTGAGCCGCTCGCCGGCGGTGCGGACCTCGCGGCGCAGCGCGCGCCGCGCGTAGGCCTCGCGGTCGAGGGCGACGGCCAGGTAGCCTTCGACGATCTGGACCAGGCGGTCCGGCGCCTCGGGGCGACCCGCGTCGGGGTCCTGCAGGCGAAGGCCGATGACCGCCGACTGGCGGGCGGCGGTCACCACCGGCCAGAAGTCGAACTCGGCCTCCGGGGTAGGATACGCCCCGCCGCGGGTGGCGTGGCGCGCGCCCAGCGCCCAGCGCGCCGCCGCCTCGTCGGCCTCGGAGAGGCGTGCGCCGCCGGCCACCGCGCGGGCGGCGAAGCGGCCGCGTTCCTCAAGCAGGACCACCGAGGGGGCCGAGAACAGGCGGGCGGCCGCCTCGGCGCAGCAATCGGCAATGGCCTGACGCGAGCTCGCCCCGACAAGGGTCCGGGCGAGGGACTGGAGCGCCAGGGCCTGGTCGGCGGCGGCGCGCGCGGCTACGGCCCGACGGCGCGACTCGGCGGCCACGGCGCTGACCACCGCGGCGACGGCGAGCAGCAGGGCGAGCGCCCAGACGTTCGACGCCTCGGCCACGCGCAGGGTGTGGCGCGGCTCGATGAGGAAGAAGTTGAAGGCCACGACGCCGGCGAGGGCGGCCACCAGCGCCGGGCCCCACCCGAAGCGGGCGGCGGCGAGCACCACCGGCAGGACGAAGACCAGGGAGGCGTTGGGCGCGCCGGAGGCGGCGTCCACCAGCACGCCTGCGAGGGTCGCCAGCGCGACGGCGAGCAGGGCGAGAGCATAGCGCGCCCAGACGGGCGGCTTCGGCCAGGGCGTGGCGGCGGTCGGGGTCATGGCGCGGTCCTTTCGCGCGGGTTCCGCCCACAAGAAGGCCTTCGCCGCCGCCGGCGCAAGGCGACGCTCGCCCGGCGCCCGGACAACCACATGGGTTCTTTATGCCGCCCGGCGCCAGAAGGCCCGCCGGACCATTCGCGGAGCCCCCAATGGCGGCAGCAGTCGACACCACGCCGGACCACGCCCCGGCCGGCCCAACCTCCCTTCGCACCTTTCTCGTCCTGGCCCTCGCCTCCGCGGGGGTGGTCTACGGCGACATCGGGACCAGCCCCCTCTACGCCTTCAAGGAGTCGGTGGCCCACCTGCGCGACGCGCACGGCGTGGCGGCCACGGACGACGTGATCGGCGTGGTGTCGCTGATGTTCTGGGCGCTCATGGCCATCGTCACCCTCAAGTACGTCCTGATCCTCAGCCGCTTCGACAATCGCGGCGAGGGCGGGGTGCTCTCGCTTATGGCGCTGGTGCAGCGGACGCGCGGCCCGGGCGGCGCGCTGATCCTGGGCGCCGGCATGCTGGGCGCCGGGCTGTTCTTCGGCGACGCCATGCTGACCCCCGCCATCTCGGTGCTCTCGGCGGTGGAGGGGCTGAAGACCGTGGAGGCGCTGAACGGGCGGATCGACCCCTTCATTGTCCCCATCGCCCTGGCGGTGCTGATCGGCCTGTTCGCGGCGCAGCGGCGGGGCACGGGCGCTGTCGGCCGCCTGTTCGGGCCGGTCTGCGTCGTCTGGTTCGCGACCCTGGCGATCCTCGGCGGGGCCGCGGTGCTCCGCGCGCCGCAGGTGCTGGCGGCGCTGAACCCCCTGGAAGGCGTGGCGCTGCTGTCGCGGAACCCTGCGCTTGCCCCGGCGGTGCTGGGCTCGGTGTTCCTGACGGTCACCGGGGCCGAGGCGCTCTACGCCGACATGGGCCACTTCGGGCGCAGGCCGATCCAGTGGACCTGGCTCGGCCTGGTCTTCCCGTGCCTGACGTTGAACTACCTTGGCCAGGGCGCAAACGCGCTGATCGACCCGCAGACCGCCGACAGCCCGTTCTTCCTGCTGGCGCCGGACTGGCTGCAACTGCCCCTCGTCGGCCTCGCCACCGCGGCGACGGTGATCGCCAGCCAGGCGGTGATCTCGGGCGCCTTCTCCCTCGCCCAGCAGGCGACCCAGCTCGGCCTGCTGCCCCGGATGCGGCTGCAGCCCACCTCCGAGGCCCACGCGGGCCAGATCTATGTCCCGCAGGTGAACTGGATCCTGATGGCCGGGGTCTCGGCCCTGGTGGTGGGGTTCGGCTCGTCGGGCGCGCTCGCCAGCGCCTACGGCATCTCGGTCGTCGGCGCGATGATCACCTCTTCCGCCCTGGCGGTGGTGGCGATCCACCGGTTGCGCAGCCGGCCGATGTGGCAGGCGGCGGCGATGTTCGCCCCCTTCCTCGCGCTGGAGGGCGCCTTCCTGGCCGCCAACCTGCTGAAGGTGGCCCACGGCGGCTCTGTGCCGCTGGGCATCGCCGCGGCCGGGGTGCTGCTGATGTGGACGTGGCGGCGGGGGCGGGCGGCGGTGGCCCGCGCCGAGCCGGGCGACCTGCCGGTGGCGGAGGTGCTGGCCATGCTGTCCGCCCGGCCGCCCATGCGGGCGAAGGGAACGGCGGTGTACCTGACGCCCGAGCCGGGCCGCGTCCCGGCGTCGCTGCTGCACAACCTGAAGCACAACCAGGTGCTGCACGAGCAGGTGGTGCTGCTCAGCGTGATCGTGGCGCGCAAGCCGCGCCTGGCGGACGCCGAGCGGGTGGCTGTGGAGGCCCTGGCGCCCGGCTTCGTGTCCGTGGTGCTGAGCTTCGGCTTCATGGAGACCCCGAACGTGGCGGCGGGACTGACCCTGGCGCGCGCGCGCGGCGTGCGCTTCGACATCATGAGGACGTCGTTCTTCGTCAGCCGCCGGACCTACATGGCGCGGCGCCGGCGCGGGTTGGCGGCGCTGCAGGACCTGTTGTTCGTCTTCCTCGCGCGCAACGCCCTGCGGCCGGCCGACTTCTTCCAGATCCCGCCCTCGCGGGTGGTGGAGCTGGGCGCCCAGGTGACCGTCTAGGGACGGAGCCGGGGTGGCCGCACGCCGCCGGACTCGGTTAGCCTCCGGTGGGACCCCCGCCGGAGGCGCGCCATGCCCGACACCCGCCTGATCTCCGCCGCCGTCGCAGGGGGCCTCGTCGCCGTCGGCCTCGCCGCGGCCGGCGCCTTCATCGGCAAGGGGGTGGAGAACGCCCGCGTCGGGGACCGGAGCGTCACCGTGCGCGGATTGGCCGAGCGGGTGGTGAAGTCCGACCTCGCGGTCCTGCCGCTGAAGTTCGCCGCGGCCGGCGACGACCTGCAGGCGGTGCAGGCCGACATCGACGGCGACACGGCCGTCGTGCGCCGCTTCCTGGCGAGCCAGGGCTACCCGGCCGGCGAGGTGGACCTCGGGCGCCTGGAGGTCACCGACCAGTACGCCCGCGAGTACCAGCAGCAGAGCGTGGCGGCGCGCTATCGCGTGGCCCAGACCGTGATCATCCGCACCAACGACGTGGACCGCGTGCAGGCGACCACGCGCCAGCTCGACCAGCTCATCCGGCAGGGCGTCGTGCTGCAGGACTACAACGGCCCGTCCTATGTGTTCACCCGGCTGAACGAGGTCCGGCCTGGGATGATCGCCGAGGCCACGGCGAGCGCCCGCAGCGGGGCGCAGCAGTTCGCCCGGGACGCCGGCGCGACGCTCAGCGGCATCCGGGCCGCGACCCAGGGTTCGTTCGAAATCCTCGGCCGCGACGAGGTGGGCTACGACGCCTCTTCCCAGGTTTTCAAGAAGATACGGGTGGTGACGACCGTCACCTACCGGCTCCGGTAGGCGCGCGGCCAAGCCCGGCCCGGGTGTAACATCAAGTCACAAAAATGTTTCCGACGTCACAGGATGACGTGACACGCAGGGCGTGTGAGGCTCGCCGTCTGCTACTTTTCGGACCGGGGGAGAGGCAGATGACCCGCCACTGCGGGACACCTTCGCGCGATCTCCGTCGGCCCGGACGGGAGCCTTGGCGGCGGCGGCCTGGGGAGGCCGCCCCGCCCACGATCCACACCTAACGGGGCCTACCTTCCATGAGCGATATCCAGCCGCACGATCCGGATCTCTTCTTCGACGACGAAGATGCAACCCTGGATGGCCAAGACGGAACTTTCAACGGTAAGGAGATTTGGTCGGCGCAGGAGGCGGCGGACTACCTGAACCGCACCGGCACGGCCTGGGGCGTCACGGGCATCCCGCGCGACGGCGACGCCACGGTCATCAACTTCGGGTTCTTCGACACCCAGGCGCAGCTCGAGACCAACGGCTACGTCTACGAGTACGAGGGCGAATACTACGGGCTCAACGAGTACTTCGGCTTCGGCGCCTTCAGCGAGGCGCAGCGGGCCGCCGCCCGCGAAGCCATCCAGTACTGGGACGACGTGGTGGCCATCTCCTTCCGGGAGAGCAGCGTCGACCAGGCCGACATCAACTTCGGCAACGTCATGAACCGCCCCGGCACCCAGGCCTACGCCCGCCTGCCGTCGGCCAGCGTCAGCTCCGACCCCCACGTCAATGAACAGGCCTACAACATCGTGGGAGACGTCTGGGTGACGGGGACCACCGCGTCCAACTTCCAGTTCGACGAAGGCCTCTACGGGCTGAACACCCTGGTCCACGAGTTCGGCCACTCGCTGGGCCTCTCGCACCCGGGCAACTACAATTTCGCCCCGGGCTTCACCGTGAACTACGCCAACGGCGCGGAGTACGCCCAGGACATCCGCAACTACACCATCATGTCCTACTGGAACCCGCGCGAGGTCGGCATCCAGGACCACGACTACCTGCGCGGCACCATCGCCTACGGCGCCACGCCCATGGTGCACGACATCCTGGCCATCCAGCAGATGTACGGCGCGGACATGACCACGCGCACCGGCAACACCACCTACGGCTTCAACTCCAACGCCGGGCGCGACGCCTTCGACTTCACCAAGACCCCGGCGCCGGTCATGGCCATCTGGGACGCGGGCGGCATCGACACCCTCGACGCCTCCGGCTACGCCACGAACCAGATCATCGACCTCCGCCCCGGCCACCTGTCGAGCATCGGCGGCGTGACCCAGGCGAACGCGCCGACCCTCGAGCAGGTGAACGCCACCCGCGCGGCCGACGGCTACGCGCCGCTCAGCCAGGCGGCCTACGACACCCGGATGGCCAACCTCGCGGCCGATCCCAACGCCGGGCGTCTGGTGGACAACGTGGGCATCGCCTACGGCGCGACCATCGAGAACGCCATCGGCGGCTCGGGCAACGACCTCATCCAGGGCAACAGCGCCTCGAACTACCTGAAGGGCAACGCCGGCGACGACGACCTCTACGGGGATGGCGGCACGGACATCCTGGACGGCGGAGCCGGCGCCGACACCCTGCGCGGCTCCGACGGCGTCGACATCCTGCTGGGCGGCTCGGGCGCGGACCACTTCGTGGCCGAGGTGGCGAGCGATCCGATCCAGATCCGCAAGCTGACCATTTCGGCCGACGTGATCCTGGACTTCGGCGGCGGCGACAAGATCGACTTCCGCGGCCTCGACGCCGATCCCACGGCGGCCGGCCGGCAGGGTTTCCAGCTTGTCAGCGGCTCCCTGAAGAACGTCGGCGACGTGATGGTGCAGACCTTCGGCAATCTGGGCGCCGCCACCCGCGCGCTCGGCATCGACGTGGACAACGCCATGGCCAAGGCGCTGGGCTTCCTGAACGTCTCGGTGGTGCTGGGGAACCTCGACGGCGACCGTGACCCGGAATTCGCCTTCCTGGTGCTGAACCAGCGCACCCTCACCGCCGGCGACTTCCTGTTCTAGGAACGAGCGCTCCACCCACGCACGTCATGGCCGGGCTTGTCCCGGCGGCCCATGATCTTCGCCCGGACGGCGGTGATCATGGGTCCCCGGCGCAAAGCCGGGGATGACGACGGGGGAAGGAGGCCTAGTACCGCCGCCAGCCGTAGGGCGGGGGCGGGGCGGGGCGGTAATAGCCGGGCTCCTCGTATTCCCAGGCGCGGCGGCGCTGTTCGGCCTCCTCGAAGGCCTGGCGCTGGGCGGCGTAGGCGGCCTGCTGGCGACGGGCGTCCTCCAGGGCGCGGCGCTCCTCGGCCTCGTCGGCGAGGCGGCGGGCCTCGGCCTCGGCGGCGGCGGCCTGGGCGCGGGCAGCCTGCAGCTCGGCGTCCGCGAGGGCCTTGCGATGGCTCTCCTCGGCGGCGCGGCGCTGCTCGGCGGCCTGGACCTCCTTCTGCGCGCGATGGCGGGCGGCGGCCTGTGCGCCGCAGACCCGCAGGTCGGTCACGCCCTGTTCCGAACCGGCGAGCGAGGCGCCGACCGGCTCGAGGCCCAGCCAGGCGATGTCGAGCGTCGACCCTTTGCGGAGCGCGGCCTCGGTCTCCGGGCTGATGGCGATCTCGCCCACCGCCGGGTCGGCGGTGCGGGTCATCAGGTTGGAATAGCGCTTCTGGTCGATGCGCAGCGCCAGGAAGGCCTGCTCGGGCAGGCTGTCGCGGGCGAAGCGCAGGGTGAGCCGCTCGCCGTCGGAGACGAGCTGCACCGGCGAGACAGCGCCCGAGCGGCCGGTCAGCTCGAGGTCGGTGCGACAGCCGCCGTCCGCCGGGCTGATCACCCAGGCGATCGACGGGAGGGGCGTGGGCGGCGCGGCCAGCGCGGAGCCGGCCAAGACCGCTGCGGTTGCGGCTGCGGCTGTGGGCAAGATCCTGATCACGAAAGAACTCCTCGCCGACACGCGGGAGGAAGCATAGCCGAGCAACCAGGCGCCGCCGATGGCGCGCCGCGCGGGGCGGAAGCGACCAACCGTCGCAAGCAGGCCTGCAAGCGCCGCTGTGCGGTGCTAGGCTCGCCGCCAGACAACAGGGAGGCGCCGATGACTGCGCGCAATCGAGGACTCTCCATCCTGGCCGCCGTGGCGCTGAGCGCCGCCGGCGCGGCCGCGGCCCAGCCGGCTCCGGCGCACGTGACGGCGGCGCTGGCCGATACGGGCCGTCCGGCCGCCGACGTCGCCCGCGACGCGGCCCGCAAGCCCGCCGAGATGCTCGCCTTCGCCGAGGTGAAGCCCGGGCAGAAGGTGGCCGACCTGGTGATGGGCGGCGGCTACTTCACCCGCCTTCTGTCGGCGGCGGTGGGGCCGAACGGCCGGGTCTACGCCTACCAGCCCACCGAGTTCGTCCGATTCCAGGCGAGCTACGGTGAGAACCTCAAGAAGGTGGCCGGCGAGCGGGCCAACGTCACGCCGCTGGAGACGACCTTCGCCGCGCTGGACCTGCCGGACGGGCTGGACCTGGTGTTCACCGTCCAGAACTACCACGACTTCCACCTCACCCCGTTCCCGAAGGACACGGCCCAGACGGTGAACGCCGAGGTGTTCAAGTCGCTGAAGCCCGGCGGGGTCTATCTGATCGCCGACCACTCCGCCGTGGCCGGGGCGCCGCTGGAGGTGGCCATGAGCCTGCACCGGATCGACCCGGCGATCGTGCGGCGCGAGGTGGAGGCCGCGGGCTTCCGCTACGAGGGCGAGATCCCGCTGCTGCGCGACGCCGCCGACGACCGGACGGTGAACGTCTTTGACCCGAAGATCCGCGGCAAGACCGACCAGTTCGTGATGAAGTTCCGCAAGCCGCGCTGATCCGCCGGCTGACCCTGCGGCGCCGTTGCGGGCCGGCGGGTTGGCGTCTACCTGCTGGCGCGCAACGCCGAGGGGAGCCAAGCCAGCATGTCGAGCGTCCAGGACCTGTTCCAGCCGATCGCCTTCCAGCACGGGCCGCAGTGGAAGAACCGCTTCATGCTGGCCCCGCTGACCAACCAGCAGAGCCACCCGAACGGGCTGCTGTCGGACGAGGAGTTCCGCTGGCTCACCATGCGGGCGCAGGGCGGCTTCGGCCTGACCATGACCTGCGCGGCCCACGTGGACGCGCGCGGCCAGGGCTTCCCGGGCCAGCTCGGGATCTTCGCCGACGACCACATCCCCGGCCTCGCCCGGCTCGCGGCCGAGATCCGGCGGCAGGGCAGCGTCTCGTCCGTGCAGCTCCACCACGCCGGGAACCGCAGCCCCAAGGACCTGGTGGGCCAGCCGCTCTGCCCGTCCGACGATCCGGAGACCGGAGCGCGCGCGATGACCGGCGACGAGGTGGAGGGGCTGGTGGAGTCCTTCGCCGCCGCCGCCGTGCGGGCGCAGACGGCGGGCTTCGACGGCGTGGAGATCCACGGGGCGCACGGCTACGTCATCGCCCAGTTCCTCTCGCCCGAGCTGAACCGGCGCGACGACCGCTGGGGCGGCGGCGTGGAGAACCGCGCGCGGCTGCTGTTCGAGATCATCGACGCCATCCGTGGCCGCACGCGGGCCGACTTCCAGCTCGGCCTCAGGCTCTCGCCCGAGCGCTTCGGACTGAAGCTGGCCGAGATCCGCGAGGTGGCGCAGGAGGTGCTGCGCCAGGGGCGGATCGACTACCTCGACATGAGCCTGTGGGACGTGGCCAAGGAGCCGGTGGAGGAGGCGTTCAAGGGCCGCACCCTGGCCAGCTACTTCGCCGAGCTCGACCGTGGCCAGGTGAGGCTCGGCGCGGCGGGCAAGATCATGACGCCGGCCGAGGCCGCGGGGCTGCTGTCCGGCGGCTACGACTTCGCCGTGATCGGCCGCGCGGCGATCCTGCACCACGACTTCCCCGAGCGGGCGCGCAAGGACGCGGGCTTCGAGCCGGTGGCGCGGCCCGTCTCGCCGGCGCACCTGGAGGCCGAGGGCCTGTCGCCGTCCTTCGTCGAGTACATGCGCAATTGGCCGGGCTTCGTCGCGGCCGCCTGAGGCGAAGAAACTGCGCTGGAGTCCTTGGGGTTTTCCCGTCGCAAGCCGACAGGAGGACTTCCCATGGCCCAGCAGCAGGACGACATGCGCCGCCAGCAGCAGAACGCGCAGCGCAAGGGCGGTAACCGCACCAACCACGAGAAGCGCGACAGTGAGACCAAGGGCGCGTCGGGCGGCGGCATGAGCCGCGACGACGACCAGCGCCAGCAGCAGGGCGGCGGCGCCGGCGGCTCGCAGCGCTGAGCCTCCAGCCCCCTCCGCGCCCGAGGGCGGGGAGGGGGCGCGGATCGCCCGTTCGCGCGTTAGGGCGGGCATGAACCAGATCGCCCGCACGACCGCCCCGCCCGAGGCCCTGTTCAAGCCGCAGATCCGCCTGGACGGGCAGGTGGGCGACGAGATGCTGCGGCAGTTCAAGGACGAGTTCGCCAGGGCCGAGGGCGGCCCGGACCCCATCGTGCTCGAGCTCACCACCTTCGGCGGCGACGCCGACGTGGGCCGGCGCATCGCCACCGACATCCGGCTGTTCCGCCAGCACACCGGCCGCCGCCCGCTGTTCTTCGGCAAGGCGGTGGTCTACTCGGCCGGCGTCACCATCATGGCCGCCTTCCCGCGGGAGGACCGCTGGCTGGCCCGCGGCGCCTCCCTGCTGATCCACTGCCGCAGCCTCGCCAAGACCCTCGACTTCCAGGAGCCGCTCGCCCAGGCGCGCAAGCGGGTGGAGGCGCTGCTCAATGAGATCGATGTGGGCCTGGACCTGGAGCGCGAGGGCTTCGAGGAGCTGATCGACGGCAGCCGGGTGAGCATGGACGAGCTCAGGGAGCGGGCCCAGACCAACTGGTACGTGGCCGCCGACGAGGCGCTGCAGCTCGGCCTGATCGGCGGCGTCGTCTGAAGATTAATCTATTGTAATATTCAAGATGAACTCTGCGTAATATTCTTAAATCGAAGTCATTACGCCCTATTCACGGGACTTACAGCAAGCAGGTCAGTATCCATTCCTCATCGCCGGCGAGCAAACGCCGACACCGAAATTCAGAGGGATTGACCATGACCAACTTCGCTTCCCGCATCGCCGGCGTCGCCACCCTGGCCCTCGCGGCCCTGCCGTTCGCCGCCATCTCCACGGCCGCCGCCGCCGCCCCGGTGGCGGTCAAGGTCGCCGACCTCGACCTGAACAGCGCCCAGGGCCTGGCCACCTTCGAGGCCCGGGCCGAAAAGGCGGCGAACGCCTACTGCGCCGCCAACGGCCTGGGCGCCCGTCCCGTCGGCGACGTGGCGGCCTGCCGCGCGGCGGTCCGCCAGGAGATCCAAGACAAGCTGCCGGCCGTGCAGCAGGCGCAGGTCGCCCGCGCCACCACCTACGCCGCGCGGTAGCCCGCCCCGGCCGCCGCGCGCGGCGAGCGGGGCCTCTCTCCCCGGGCCTGGCCGGGCCCGCTCGCCTCCGAAGCCCCTCTCGCCCCCGCGGGAGGGGCTTTTCGTTGGGGTCAGGGCCGGGCCAGGATCTCGGCGACCCGCGCGGCGAGGGCGTCCGGCGCGAAGGGCTTTGGGAACATCTCGGCGCCCTCCACCCCGAACCGGTCGACCCGCGCGGCGTGGCCGGTGATGTAGATCACCTTCAGGCCGGGATTGAGCTGGCGCGCGCGGCGGGCGACGTCGAAGCCGGTGGTGCCGGGGCCGAGGTCGATGTCGGTGACGAGCAGGGCGAGCTCCCGGGCATGGGCCTCGAGCAGGCCATAGGCCTCCTCATCGGTGCCGACGGCGCGCGCGCGGAAGCCCCGCCCGGCGAGAGCGTCACGGATCAACTCGCGGATCTCGGTGTCGTCCTCGACGAGGAGCACCTGCCCCATGAACTCAACCACAGCTGAACAAGGTGGCGTCGCCTACCCGACACAGGCGGGGCGGTCCACGTGCGCGCGTTGAACTTTTCGCGAGCGGCGGGGCCGCCCGCGGCCGAGCCGTGCTTGATCGCCGGCCCGGCCCATGCGAGGCGGGGACCATGACCGATACGCCTCCCGACCGCCTCTCCACCGATCCCGACAGCCCCTACTACGACGCCGAGGTGCTCGCCCGGAACGTGGGCGTGCGCTTCAAGGGCGAGGAGAAGACCAACGTGGACGAGTACTGCGTGTCCGAGGGCTGGGTGCGTCTGGCGGTCGGCAACTCCAAGGACCGGCGCGGCAAGCAGCTCACCGTCAAGCTCAACGGCCCCGTGGAGCCCTACTTCCGCGAGGGCTGAGCGCCCGACCTGCGGACCCGACCCTCGCCTGCGGCGCCCTGCCGCACCGGCTGCGACCGGACGACACCGCGCAACCTGCGCGAGAGGATGGAATAACTCCGTCATCTGGGCGGGACGGGAATGATGTTCGATCTGACGGTGGTCGCGCGACGCGGCCGGTGGGTGCTCACCGACGACGAGGAGGGCGAGCTCGGCGACTTCGCCACCCAGGCGGAGGCGCTGGAGGCGGCGGGGGCCTACGCCCACGTGGACGACGAGCCGCGCCACGTGCTGATCCAGGAGATCCCCGGCGAGTGGGACGAAGCGGTGGTGGAGCCGCCGACCCTGCAGTAGCGCCGTTCCTCTCCCCCGCCAGGACGTGCAGGGGAGAGGGGAGGGCGGCGCTAGCCCGCGTCGACCAGCACGACCTCGGCGTCTTCGAGGGCCGTGACGCGCAGGACGGGCTCGTCGCGGATGGCGGCGCCGTCGCGGGCGTCGAGCCGCACGCCGTTCACTTCCACCGCGCCGGCGGCGGGCACCAGATAGGCGTGCCGCCCCGAACCCAGGGCATATTCAGTCGTCTCGCCCGCCTTCAGGGTCGCGCCGGCCACGCGGGCGTCGGTGCGGATCGGCAGGGCGTCCTCGTCGCCGGGAATCCCCGAGGCGAGGGTGACGAACTTCCCGGCGCGGTCGCCCTTGGGGAAGGGCTTGGCGCCCCAGGTGGGCGCGCCGCCGCGGGCCTTGGGCTCGATCCAGATCTGGAAGATCCGGGTGGTGTCGGGCTCGAGGTTGTACTCGGCGTGGCGGATGCCCGAGCCGGCGCTCATCACCTGCACGTCGCCCGCCTCGGTGCGGCCCTTGTTGCCCAGGCTGTCCTGGTGGGTGATCGCCCCGTCACGGACGTAGGTGATGATCTCCATGTCGGCGTGCGGGTGCGGCGGGAAGCCGGACTGCGGGGCGATCTCGTCGTCGTTCCAGACGCGGATCGGGCCCCAGCCCATGTTCTTCGGGTCGTAGTAGCTCGCGAAGGAGAAGTGGTGGCGGGCCTTCAGCCAGCCGTGGTCGGCGCCGCCGAGACGGTCGAACGGTCTGCGCTCGATCATGATCGTGTCCTCCTGCGGCGCCCCCTCGGCGCCGCGCTCGACGGTGAAGATAGTATTCCGGTCCGAGTGGTAAAGTTGCGGGATTGGATAAGATTGCTGCCGGATTGGAGAAGATACCGATCGCTCAGAACCGGTTTCGCCTGCCCACGTTGCAGCGCTCGGGGGAAATTGGAGGGATCGATGATCGACAAGATGAGAGCGCTCGCCATCGCCGGACTGGCCCTGCCCATGGTCGCCTGCGCCACCGACGGGAGCAACGGCCCGAGCGCGGCGGCGGGGACCGGCACGACCACCGCATCGGCCCCGGCGGCCGGCGGCTCCACGTCCGGCTCCAGCGGCTCCACCACGGCCGGCGCCAGCACCGGGACCAGCGCGAACACCAGCACCAGCGCCGGCGGCGTCCCGACCAGCACCAGCGGCATCCCGAGCCTCGTCAACGTCAACCTGCAGGATGTGCTGAACGACCTGTCCGTGCGCCTGCAGATCGACCGGGCCAACGTGCCGATCAACATCCAACTGCCGGTGCAACTGGCGGCCAACGTCTGCGGCGTGTCGGTGAACGTGCTGGCGGTCTCCACCGGCGGCCAGGCCCAGTGCAAGGCGACCAGCGCGCCGCAGGAGCTGGCCCAGGTGGTGCAGCAGCAGATGGCGGCCGGCGGTTCGGTGGGCGGCGGCGCCCAGGGCGGCTCCACGGCGGCCACGGGCAGCTCGACCCCGGCGGCCGGCACGGCCACCAGCGGGGCGGCCGGCGTCTCGGCCAACTCCACCGGCACGACGGAGACCACCACCCAGCCCCGGTGACGCGGCGACGGGGCGCGGCGGCTGAACCGCGCCCCGTCATCCGCTTCACGTGCGGTTCAGGCAAGCTTGGCCATTCCTGAGGTCAGGCTTGAGGAGCTGAACCATGACCACCAAGACGAAGCTGATCCTGGCCGCCCTGGCGGCGACGGCCCTGGCCGGCGCGGCGGAGGCGCAGCCGCGCGGCGGCCGCGGGCCGAGCGCGACCCTGTACGAGCGGCCGGAGTTCGGCGGCCGCAGCGTCACCATCAGCGGCGATGTCTCGAACCTGTCGAACTACGGCTTCAACGACCGGGCGCACTCGCTCCGGCTGGAGGGCCGCTGGCGGCTGTGCGAACACTCCGGCTACGAGGGCCGCTGCGTGGAGCTGACCGGCGACGTGCCCGACCTCAACGTCATGGGCCTGGCCGAGCGGATCACCTCGCTGCAACCGATCGGCCGCGGCGGCCCGGGGCCTGGGCCGGGCGGCGGCTGGGGCGGCGGCGGCGGCGGTTGGGGCCCTGGCGGCGGGCGGCCGGACAGCCGCGGCGTCGAGGGCGAGACCACGGTGTTCTTCGCCCGGCCGACCGTGCGCGGGATCGATCTCGCCGCCGGCTCGAACGGGGCCAACACGTTCTGCCGGCGGCAGGGGCTGGGCTCTGCGGTCTACTACGACTCCAGCCAGCGTGCGCCCCGGGCGCTCGGCCCTGACGGCGAGATGGTCGGGCGCTCGCCGATCCTGCGCGACGTGCTCTGCGAGAAGCGCTAGCGGCTTGTCTTCGTCTCCCTCCGCGGGAGAAGTTGGCCCGGGACGCGGACCGGACGAGGGGTCTCGCGGCGTCGCCGCGGGACCCTTCTTCGCCCGAGCAGGGAAGGGGATGGGATGCTGAACGTGCTGGCCGCGGCGACCGTCGCGCTCGCCGCCCAGGGGCCGGGCGACTGGCGGGGGCCGGATCCGGAGAACACCCTGGTGGTGGAGACCTCCAAGGGGCGGATCGTGGTGGAGATGCGGCCCGAGTTCGCGCCTCAGGCCGTGGCCCGGGTGAAGCGGCTGGCGCGGGAGGGCGTGTACGACGGCCTGCTGTTCCACCGGGTGATCGACGGCTTCGTCGACCAGACCGGCAACCCCAACAACAAGGACGGCGGGACCTCGTCCCACCCGGACCTGCCGCCCGAGTTCACCTTCAGGCTGCCGAAGGGCCAGAGCCGGGCGATGGTCGCGCGCCGCAGCGACGGCCAGGAGGGTTTCGTGGGCGCGACGCCGTTCGCCGCGGTCTCTGAGAAGGAGGCCGCGCGGGCCGCCGACGGCACGCTGCGCGCCTGGGGCGCCTACTGCGCGGGCGTGGTCGGCATGGGCCGGCAGGCGGATCCCGGCAGCGCCAACAGCGAGATCTTCTTCATGCGCGATCCTGCCCGGCGCCTGGACCGCGACTACACGGTCTGGGGCCGGGTGGTGCAGGGGCTGGACGTGGTCCGCGCCATGGCGGTGGGCGAGCCGCCGGCGGCCCCCGATCGGATGGTCAGGGTGCGGGTGGCGGCCGACCTGCCGGCCGCAGAGCGGCCGGGGCTGGAGGTGATGGACACGGCCGGCCCGGCGTTCGCCGCCCTGGCGGCTCGGACGCGAGCGGCGAAGGGGGCGGACTTCAGCGTCTGCGACGTGGAAGTCCCGGTCCGCCCGACCCGCTGACTGCGACAACCCGTCTCAGGGTTGTCCGGCCACTCGCCGCCGTTGTGTTAACCTCGCGCGCCTAAGGCTCGGCTCCAGTACCCTGGGGAACGAGTATGAAGTTCGAAGTGATCGAGCAGGCGGACGCATGGGTGGTGGCCCAGCAGGGCGTCGAGGTCGGCCGCTTCGAGCGACAGGGCCTGGCGTTGGACGAGGTGGCCCGTCTTCTGCGCGAGGCCGAGGTGGGCGACGCGGGCGTGGCGCTGTCGATGCGCTACCGGCCCCCCTCGGGGCCTGCCTGAGCCCACGTCATTTGAGGGCTGGGCCAGAAAGGCTTAGGCGAAAACAGGACCGGGGCGCACTATGCCCGGACCGCCTGCCATCAGTCCTGGAGCCGGCGGCCGAGAGCCACGATCCCGCGTAGAGGGGACGCACTCCCGCCAGACGAAGGGAGTCCCACATGCTTTATCTCTGCTACGTCCACCGGACCTCGGGCGGCGTACCGCACTTCGAAGTCCTGCCCGACATGAGCGCCAGCCAGGCGGCCGAACGGGCCGCCGCCATCCTCGCCCAGCGCCCCGACGGCGTGCGCGCCGAGCTTTGGCAGGAGGACGTCCTGCTGCTCACCCTGCCCGCGAGGACGGCGGCGGCGGCCTAGGCCGCCCTCCGCCGGACGCTCAGATCCGCATTTCGAAGTAGGCGGTGCCGCTGCCGGCCGTGTGTCCGAGCATGGTGATCCGGTAGACGGAGCCGTTCTCCAGCACGAGCTGGCCCTCGCCCTGGCGGAACGCGTCCTCGGCGATCTCCGGGCTCGCGGTCAGCGCGCCGCGCAGGCGCGCGGGGCCGAACCGGAGCGACGAGGGTTCGCCCTGGATCTGATACTCCACCTGGCCGCGGAAACCGCGGTAGCGAAGTTCGCCCTCGCCGGGGATCACAGGTAGCTGCTTGCGGGCGTGCGCCATCGGCTCTCCTTCTGGGTGAGCCAGGAGAACGCTCAAGCCGCCGGATCGATCCGGCCGAGTTTAACCTAGGTTGCGTCGTCGGCCGCCACCGCCTCGGCGGCGCGGCGCAGGCGCAGCACGCACATCGGGCCATCCCAGACCTCGACGGCCGGGTACTGTTTCAGCCGCTCGCGTGCGAGCGTCCGCAGGCGATGCCGGTCGGCCTCGCGAAGCTGCTCGGCGAAGGCGGTCTCACCCGCCTCGTTGAGCGCATAGAGCAGGATCTCGCCCACGTTTTCTCCCCGTCGCGATCGGGGATACGCGCTGCGGCGCGGGCCGTCTGCTCAACTTCCGACATAGGCCGCTAAGCTATTTCGTCGCGGGATTGTGCCGGTGACCCGTTGCGCGCCTCATCCGCGCATCGGGTCAGTCGCCGCGCGGACTCGTCGGCGGCGTCGGGCGTGAGGGACACCGCGACCCCGTCTGGGCCGAGCACCACCACCTCCCCGTCGACGGCGGTCACGCCCATCGGTTCGGAATACGCTTCGCTCACTGACATTCAGCCGATGCTGTCAAAAATCCAGGCCGACAACTTTTGACCCGCGTGCGTGTTCCACCGGGCGGTGAAGCCAAGCCGGCCAATCTGCGTTACGGCTGCGATGGCTTGGGACAACCACTTCCTGGATTCGCTGGCTGAGGCGGAGATCGCCGTGCTGCGCCCGCACCTGGCCGAGGCGCGGCTGAGCCGGAACGACGTGCTCGAGGAGGCGGGTCAGACCGTCGCCGACGTCTACCTGCCGATCGACTGCATCCTGTCGATCGTCACCGTGATGCGCGACGGCTCCCAGGTGGAGAGCCGGACGATCGGGCGGGAGAGCGGCTACGGCCTGCTGCACGCGCTCGGCTCCCCGGTCTCGTACGAGCGGATGATCGTCCAGGTGGGCGGACGCGCGTGGCGGATCCCGCTGGAACGGCTGCGCGACGCCGCGAGGTCCCGGCCCGAACTCGTCCGCTGCATCGTCCAGCACGCCCAGGCGACGATCGTCCAGTCGGCCCAGTCGACCGCCTGCAACAGCCTGCACGCCGCGGAGCAGCGGCTGGCCCGCTGGCTGCTGATGACCCAGGATCGGCTGGAGTCCGACCTGCTGCCGCTGACCCAGGAGCACATGTCGATCATGCTGGGCGTGCAGCGCACGACGGTGACCGCCATCGCCTCCGAACTGCAGGCCCGCGGCCTCATCTCCTACACGCGGGGCAAGGTCACGGTGTGCGACCGGCCCGGCCTCGAGCGCACCTCCTGCGAGTGCTACGCGGCGATCCGCAACGGCGTCGAGGCCATGCTCAAACCCCGAAGCTGAGCGGCTCCCGGAAATTGACCCGGCCGCCGGAACAACCTTCGGGGGTAACGGCTTTGCGGGGCGTCGGGGAATGACGGAGCCACTCGCATGACCGTAGCTGAGACCTACAGCGCCAGGGAGACCGGCCGGGGCTCCCCCGGCAACGACGCGCGGCTGGCGGAGCCCAGGAGCTTCGGCACCCCGCCCAGGATGAACCTGCCCCTCGGCCAGCACCGCGCGAGCCTGTTCGCCGATCGCGTGCGGGCCAGGCCGGCGATCTCGCCGCAACTGTCCTTCATGATCGGCCAGACCGCCGTGGGCCTTGGCATCTGGGGCACGCTGTTCCCGAACTCGGTGAAGAAGACCCTGGGCATCCAGGCCTCCACCCCCACCGTGCAGGCGCTGTTCGGCGCGCGCGAGATGGTCAGCGGCGTCACTCTGATGAGCGACCCGACCAAGTCCGGGATGCTGTGGGGCCGGGTGGCCGGCGACATCTTCGACATCGCGGTGCTGACCTCGCTCAGCAAGCCCCAGAACCCGAAGAGCGGGACGGCCAAGGCCGCGCTGGGCTTCGTGCTCGCCGTCACGGCGCTCGACCTGTTCACCGCGGTGCGCATGAGCACCGTCAAACGCACCTGCGACTAGGGAGAGCCGTCGATGAAAGCGATCTGCTGGCAGGGCAAGAAGGACCTGCGCTGCGAGGAAGTCCCCGATCCGATCATCGAGGATCCGAAGGATGCGATCATCAAGATCACGTCCACCTGCATCTGCGGCTCGGACCTGCACCTGATGAACGGCTTCGTGCCGACCATGTGCGTCGGCGACGTCCTGGGCCACGAGCCCATGGGCGAGGTGGTGGAGGTGGGACCCGAGGCCCGCGCCCGCGGCCTGAACGTCGGCGACCGGGTGGTGGTCCCGTTCCAGATGACGTGCGGCGAGTGCGAGCAGTGCCTGAAGGGCAACTTCTCCGTCTGCCAGACGACCAACCGCAACGCGGACCTCGCCAAGACCTTCTTCGGCGACACCACGGCGGGGCTGTTCGGCTACTCGCACATCACCGGCGGGTACGCCGGCGGCCAGGCCGAGTACCTGCGCGTGCCGTATGCGGCGACCACCTGCATCAAGGTGCCCAAGGCCGGCGAGGACGAGAAGTACCTGTTCCTGTCCGACATCCTGCCCACCGGCTGGCAGGCCGTGGAGCAGGTGGGCGTCGGCCCTGAGGACACGGTGGCCATCTGGGGTCTTGGCCCTGTCGGCCAGATGGCGGTCATGTCGGCCAAGGTGCTGGGCGCAAAGCGCATCATCGCCATCGACGACGTGCCGGAGCGGCTCGAGATGGCCGCGAGCCTGGGCGCCGAGACCCTCGACCGCAAGGGCGTCAACGTCATCCAGACCCTGAAGGAGATGACCGACGGCCACGGCCCCGACGTGGTGGTGGACGCGGTCGGCATCGAGGCCCACGGGCCGACCGCGGTGCTGGAGCTGGTCGACCGGGTGCAGACCGCCTTCAAGCTCGAGACCGAGCGGCCGGTGGCGCTGCGCGAGGCGATCATGGCCTGCAAGGCGGCGGGCCGGGTGTCGGTGCCGGGCGTCTATGGCGGGATGAGCAACTCGATTCCCATGGGCGCCCTGATGAACAAGGGCCTGACCCTGCGCACCGGCCAGACCCATGTGCGCAAGTATGCCGACGACCTGCTGCGGCGGATCGACGAGGGGGAGATCGACCCCACCTTCGTGGTCACCCACGTGGCGCCGCTCGGCAAGGGCCCGGACCTCTACAAGATCTTCCGGGACAAGCAGGACCGCTGCATCAAGGTGGTGCTGAAGCCCTAGGGCTGCAGCGCAACCTCCGTATTCGCCCTCCCCCGCCCAGGGGGAGGGCTTTTCTTTGGGCGGGGCCGGACGGCGTCCCGCTGGCGCGCCCCGCCCGCCCGCTCTAGGTTGGCGGGCTTGGCTGGGGGACCTCTTCACATGCTGAAATCGCTGAGCGTGCGGGTGCTGATCGCGCTCGTGGCGGGCCTGGGGCTGGGGGCGGCGGCGGCGGCGTTCGGCGGCGAGGGCCTGCGCGGCGTGGTCGAGGGCGTGGAGTCCATCGGCACGCTGTGGCTCAACGGCCTGCGGATGACGGTGGTGCCGCTGCTCTTCTCGGTGCTGGTGGTGGGCATCGCCAGCGTCGCCGACGCGGCGGCCACCGGCCGGCTCGCCATGAAGGCGCTGGCCTGGTTCCTGTTCTTCGTCCTCGTGGGCTGCGCCTGGACCATCGCCTTCGGCTACGGCTTCTACGCCCTGTTCCCGGTCAGCGAGACGGGGGCCGCGGCGCTCACCGCCGGCGCGCCGCCGCCGCCGCCGGAGGTGGCCGCCTCGCCGAGCTTCGGCGCCTTCGTGAAGTCGCTCGCCCCCACCAACCCGGTGAAGGCCGCGGCCGAGGACTCGATCCTCCCGCTGGTGGTGTTCGCCGGCTTCTTCGCCTTCGCCGTGACGCGCCTGCCCGAGCCCCGGCGGGTGGCGCTGACCGAGTTCTTCGACAGCATCTCCGGCGCGATGGTGGAGATCGTCCGCTGGGTCCTGTGGGCCGCGCCCATCGGGGTGTTCGCGCTCGGCCTCGGCGTCGGGCTGCGGGCCGGCGTCGGCGCCGCGGGGATCATCGGCCACTACATCGTCGCCGTGGTGCTGGCGCAGATCGGCATCACCGTCTTCGCCTACGTGGTCGCGGTGGTGGTGGCCCGGGTGCCGTTCTGGACCTACGCCCGGGCGCTCGCGCCGGTGCAGGTGACCGCCTTCGCCACCCAGTCGTCCATCGCCTGCCTGCCCGCCATGATCGAGCAGAGCCGCGACGCCCTGAAGGTGCCCGACCGGGTGACCGGCCTGGTCCTGCCGCTGGCGGTGTCGGTGTTCAAGCTGACCAGCGCCGTGGCCAACATCGGCGTGGCGATCTTCGTGGCCAACGTCTACGGCGTCGAGCCGCAGCCGATGCAGTGGCTGGCGGCGGTGATCATCGCGGTGGCCATGAGCGTCGCCTCGGTGGGCCTGCCCGGCCAGGTCTCTTTCTTCATGTCCACCGGCCCGATCTGCCTGGCGCTGGGCCTGCCGCTGGAGCTGCTGCCGATCCTGATCGCCGTGGAGGTGATCCCGGACATCTTCCGCACCCTCGGCAACGTCACCGGCGACATGGCCGTCACCGCCATCCTCGCCAAGGACCACGAGCCGGACCCGGACGTGGACGCCGAGACCAGGCCGGCGCTGGGATAGCTCCCGCCATGTTCCCGCCCGTCGCGCGTCCCGAAGTCCAGGCTCTCCGAAGCTCGAAGATCCGCGAGGTGGCGAACGCCGCCATGGGCCGCGCCGACGTGCTGCCGTTCTGGTTCGGCGAGGGCGACCTGCCGACGCCTGAGCCGATCCGGCGGGCGGCGGCCGACGCCCTGCTGGCCGGGCGGACCTACTACACCCACAACCTCGGCCGGGCCGAGCTGCGCGACGCGCTCTCCGCCTACCTGACCGGGCTGCACGGCCGGCCGATCGGGGCCGAGCGGCTGGCGATCACCTCCTCCGGGGTGAGCGCCCTGATGGTCGCCGCCCAGGCCGTGGTCTCGCCCGGCGAGCGGGTGGTGGTGACCGGGCCCGTCTGGCCGAACGTGGCGGAGATCCCGCGCATCCTGTCTGGCCAGGTGGAGACCCTCGCCGTCGAGCCGGCGCAGGGGCGCTGGCGCCTCGACCTCGACCGGCTGATGGACGCGCTGACGCCCGACACGCGGGCGCTGTTCCTCAACTCGCCGAACAACCCGACCGGCTGGACCCTGCCGGCGCAGGACCGCGCCGCGATCCTGGAACGCTGCCGGCGCTACGGCATCTGGCTGGTGGCCGACGACGTCTACGAGCGGCTGACCTTCGCCCGCGAGAGGGCCGCCTCGTTCCTCGAGCTTGCCGAGGACGGCGACCGGGTGATCAGCACCAACTCCTTCTCCAAGGCCTGGCGGATGACTGGGTGGCGGCTCGGCTGGATGGTCGTGCCGCCGGCGCTCACCGAGGCGGTGGGCGTGCTCCTGGAGTACAACACCTCCTGCGCCCCGGACTTCGTGCAGGCGGCCGCCGTGGTGGCGCTGGAACAGGGCGAGCCGCACGTGGCCGAGCTGCGCGCCGAGCTCGCCGCGGCCCGCGATCAGGTGCTGACCGGCCTGCGGGCCATTCCCGGGATCGAGGCGCCCGAGCCCGAAGGCGGCATGTACGCCTTCTTCCGCATCGCGGGCTGCGCCGACTCCGTCCAACTCGCCCGCGATCTGATCGACCAGGCGCGGCTGGGCCTCGCGCCCGGCGTGGCGTTCGGGTCGGAGGGCGAGGGCTGGCTGCGCTGGTGCTTCGCCGCCCGGCCGGAGAAGAACGCCGAGGGCCTGGCCCGGCTCGCGGCCTACATGCAGCGGTAGAGGCCGAGGCCGCCCACCGCGACGCACTGCGCCCACACGATCAGCCGCAGCCAGCCGCCGAACGGCTCCTTCCGGGTCTTGTGGCGGAACACCGGCCGGGCGAGGAGCGCGCCCGGCGAGCCGCCGAGCGCCGCCAGTCCCAGCAGGGTGCGCTCCGGGATCCGGCGCAGGTCGGCGCGGGCGCGGTGCTTGTCCAGCCCGAAGGCTGCGAAGGTCAGCGCGTTCACGGCGAGGAGGTAGGCGACGACGGCGGACCACATGTCGGGGTCTTAGCCCTCCGCGCGTGGGTCCGCACGGCCCTCAAATGACGGCCTCCGGAACGCGCCCTGAGCCCTGCGGTTAGGCTGGCCGGAGGACGGGATGAGGATCCATCACATCAACTGCGGCACCGACTGCCCGTTCGGCGGCGGCCTGTTCGACGGGCGGAGCGCCGGGCCGCTGGGCCACCTCGTGTGCCACTGCCTGCTGATCGAGACCAGCCAGGGCCTGGTGCTGGTGGACACCGGCTACGGGATGCGCGACGTGCGCGACCCCTTCCCGCGGCTCAGCCGGCCCTTCGCGGCCCTGTTGAACATCCGCCTGCGCGAGGAGGAGACGGCGCTGCGCCAGGTGGAGGCGCTGGGCTACTCCCCCCGCGACGTGCGGCACATCGTGCTGACCCACCTGGACTTCGACCACGCCGGCGGGCTGGAGGACTTCCCCGACGCCACGGTGCACGTGATGGCGGCCGAGCTGGAGGCGGTGCAGCGCCGCCGCGGCTTCGTGCCGAGAAACCGCTACCGCCCCATGCAGCTCGACGAGGTGCGGAACTGGCGCCGCTACCAGCCGGACGGCGAGGGCTGGTTCGGCTTCCAGTCGGTGCGCCAGCTCGAGGGCTTGCCGCCCGAGATCCTGATGGTGCCGCTGAAGGGGCACACCTGGGGCCATGCGGGCGTCGCGGTGGACACCGGCGACGGCTGGCTGCTGCACGCGGGCGACGCCTACTTCTACCGCGACGAGGTCCGCCGGCCCGAGCGCAGGTGCACGCCCGGTCTCCGGCTCTACCAGAACATGATGGAGGTGGACCGCGCCGCCCGGCTGGAGAACCAGGCCCGGCTGCGCGACCTGTCCCTGGACCGCGACGCGCGGGTCACCATGATCTGCGCCCACGACGTGGTGGAGTACGAGGCGGCGCGCGCCGGGCGGGCGCTGTAGGGGCGACTACTGCGGCGTGGCCTCGGCCGGCGCCTCGTCCTCCAGGGCGTTGACCTTGAAGGTGGCGCCCATGAGCTTGGCGCGCTGCTCCAGCGAGCTGGCGACGGTCTCGCACTTGGCCGGCAGGGCCCAGCTCATCCACATCTGGGCGACCGTGCGCTTGTCGGTCTCGGGACCGGCGCTCCAGATCGACCGGCCCTGGCGGACGGCCACGGCGCCCTGCTGGTTGATCGGCCGCACGCTGGCCTTCTCGGCGGCGGTGAGCGCGGCCTGGAACTCCACGAGCTTCTTGCGGCCGTAGGCCTGCTGGTCGGCGTAGACCTTCATGTCCTCGGCTAGGCTGCGGCCCGGCGGCCGGAAGGCGGTCTCGATCCGCCGGACCTCCGGGATCACCTGGTCATGCAGGTCGAGGTAGCCGCGCAGCGCGCCGTAGCACCAGGCGACGAAGGGATAGTCCTCCTTCGGCGCGCCGGTCGGGTGGTTGGCCGGCGCCTCGGCCGGGGCGGCGGCGGCGGCGGTGGTCACCGTGGCGGCGGCGGGGTCCTGCGCGAAAAGCGCGAGGGCGAGAGCAAGCGCGGTCATACCGTCAGTCACATCCTGAATTCAGCGATTTTCGGGCGCCGCGCGACCGAACCCTCCGCCCCCCGCGGTCTCGATCTCGATGGCGTCCCCTGGCTTCACTGTAACGGAGAAGCAGCCGGGAAGTTCTCTAACGGTCCCCGCGGCTTCGATCAAACGCTGCCGGCCGGGCAGGGCGGGGGCGCCGCCGGCGAGGCCCTGGGGCGCGTGGTCCCGCCGCGACGACAGCAGCGCGGCCTCCATGGGCGCGAGGAAGCGGATGCGCCGGATCGCCCCGTCGCCGCCGCGCCTCAGCCCCGCGCCGCCGGAGCCCGCGCGGATCGCGAACCGCTCCACGCGCACCGGGAAGCGGCGTTCCAGGATCTCCGGATCGGTCAGCCGCGAATTGGTCATGTGGGTGTGCACGGCGCTGGTCCCGTCGGCGTCGGCCGTGGCGCCCGCGCCGCCGCAGATCGTCTCGTAGTACTGGCGGGCCTCGTCGCCGAAGGTGAAGTTGTTCATCGAGCCCTGGGCGTTGGCCATGACGCCGAGCGCGGCGTAGAGCGCGTCGACGACGTGCTGGCTGGTCTCGACGTTGCCGGCGACCACCGCGGCGGGCGGGTGCGGGTCCAGCATCGAGCCGTCACGGGTGAGGATCCTCAGCGGCTGGAGGCAGCCTGCGTTCAGCGGGATGTCGTCGTCCACCAGCGTGCGGAAGACGTAGAGCGCCGCGGCGTCGACGATGGCCGAGGGCGCGTTGAAGTTGGAGGGGAGCTGGTCGGCAGAGGCGGTGAAGTCGAGCGTCGCCTCGCCGGCCTGGGGATCCACCGTGGTGCGCACCACGATCTCGCCGCCGCCGTCCATCGGGACCCGAGCCTCGCCGTCGGAGAGGCGGCCGAGCGCCCGGCGCACCGCCTGGGCGGCGTTCTGCTGCACGAAGCCCATGTAGCGCGCCACCGCGTCCGCGCCGTGGGTGCGGATCATCTGGGCCACCGCCGCGCCGCCCGCCTGGCAGGCGGCGATCTGGGCCTTCAGGTCGGCAAGGTTGCGCTCGGGCGCGCGGGCCGGCCAGCGGCCGGCGGCGAGCGCCGCGCGGGTCTCGGCCTCCAGGAACCGGCCCCCGCGCATGATGGGAAGGGCGTCGAGCAGCACGCCCTCCTCCTCGATGGTCGTGGAGAACGGCGGCATCGAGCCCGGCTGCACGCCCCCGACGTCGGCGTGGTGTCCCCGCGCGGCGACGTAGAAGGCGGGCTTGGCGTCGCTTTCGGCCATGAACACCGGCATGACGACGGTGATGTCGGGCAGGTGGGTGCCGCCGGCGTAGGGGTTGTTCAGAGCGAAGGCGTCGCCGGGCCTCAGGTCGGCATGACGGTCGCGCACCGCCCGCACGCTCGCCCCCATGGAGCCCAGGTGGACCGGCATGTGCGGGGCGTTGGCCACCAGGCCGCCGTCGACGTCGAACAGCGCGCAGGAGAAGTCCAGCCGCTCCTTGATGTTCACCGAATGCGCCGTGCGCTCCAGGGCCGCGCCCATGGCCTCGGCCACGCCCATGAAGCGGCGGTTGAACAGCTCGAGGGTGACCGGGTCCGGACGGTCGAGGGCGATCGCCTGCGCGGCCGCCGCCGCGGTGCGGACGAGCCGGATCAGCCCGTGCGCGCCGGCCTCCGCGCGCCAGCCGGGCAGGACCGCGATTTGGGTGTCGGCGCGCACGACCAGGGCCGGCCCTGCGATCGTGGTGAGCGCGCCGGCCGCGACGACGGGGGCGTCATGCCAGGCGCCTTGGGCGTACAGCCTGACCCGCTCGTCCAGGTCAGCGCCGCGATCCACCCCCGGGCCGGTCGAGGCGGCGAGGGGGCTCGGCTCCGCGCTCTGGCCGGCCAGGGCGGCGGTGGCGCTGACCGCCTCCGCCTCCACGGCGGCGATCAGGATGGTGCGCGCCGGCTCGGTGAAGCCGAACAGGCGGTGGTGGCCCTCTTCGAACTGCGCCTTCGCCGCGGCGAGGTCGGCGGCTTCGACCGGCAGCTCGGCGTCCGCGCCGTCGTAGCGCAGGCGGAGCGTGCGGCGGAGGTCACCGGCCGCCGCGCCCTGGTCGAGGAGCGCGGCGCGGGCCTCGGCCGCCACCTCGTCCAGCAGGCGGACGGCGTTCGCGAGCCCCTCGTCGGTGAGCGGCTGTTCGAGGCCCGCCTGGCGCAGCGCCGTGACCTCGGCCTCGCCGATCCCCCAGGCGGACAGCACCGAGCCGTACTTCGGGCAGAGGACCTCCGTGACGCCGAGCGCCTCGGCCGTCTGGCAGGCCACCTGCCCGGCCGCGCCGCCGAAGGCGGTGAGCGCATGCTCGCGCGGGTCGAAGCCGCGCTCCGTGGAGATGCGGCGCACGGCCTGGGCCATCTGTTCGACGGCGACGGCGACGAAGCCCTCGGCCGCCGACTCGACGCTGTCGGCGCCCATGGCCTGCGCGAGCTCGGCGAGGCGGGCGCGGGCGGCCTGGGGATCGAGCGGCCGGTCCCCCAGGGGCCCGAACACGCTCGGGAAGAACCGCGGATCCAGCCGGCCCAGCACCAGGTTCGCATCGGTCACGGCCGCGGGGCCGCCGCGGCCGTAGCAGGCCGGGCCGGGAACCGCGCCGGCGCTGGCCGGGCCGGCCCTGGCCCGCATGCCGTCGAAGGTCAGCACCGAGCCGCCGCCGGCCGCCACCGTCTCCACGTCGAGCATGGGCGTCCTCAGGCGCGCGCCGGCCACGCGGGCGGTGTCGCGCCGCTCCAGCCGGCCGGCGAAGCGGCAGACATCGGTGGAGGTGCCGCCCATGTCGAAGCCCAGCACCGCCTCGCGGCCGGCCTGCCGGGCGGTGCGGGCGACCCCGACCACGCCGCCGGCGGGACCGGACAGCACGGCGTCGCGGCCGCGGAACGCCTCGGCGCGGACCAGGCCGCCGGCCGAGGTCATGAAGTAGAGCGGCGCTCCCGCCACCGCCTCGGCCACCCGGCGGACATAGGCCTGCAGGATCGGCGTCAGGTAGGCGTCGGCGACCGTGGTCTCGGCGCGCGGCACGAAGCGCGGCAGGGGCGAGACCTCGTGGCTGAGCGCCACGAAGCCGAAGCCGGCCTCCCGCGCGAGCTCGCCGGCGGCGACCTCATGGGCGGGATCGAGGTCCGCGTGAAGGAAGGCGATGGCGACCGACTCGTAGCCCTCCGCCACGGCCGCGCGGAGTTTCGCCGCCAGCGCCTCGCGGTCCAGCGGGCGGACCGCCACGCCGTCCGCGCCGCGGCGCTCGTCGGCTTCCACGACGCCCGCGTAGAGCGGCTCGGGCCGGCGGATGGTAAGCGCGAAGAGGTCGGGGCGGGCCTGGTCGCCGATCGCCAGCGCGTCGGCGAAGCCCTTGGTGGTGACGAACAGCGTCTTCGCCCCGGCGCGCTCCAGCAGCGCGTTGGTGGCGACGGTGGTGCCCATCTTGATGGCCGCCACACGCTCGGCGGGGAAGGGCGCGTTGGGGGCGACCTCCAGCAGGCGGCGCATGCCCTCGACGGCGGCGTCCGGGTAGGCCGGCGAGGCGGAGAGCAGCTTGAGCGACGCCTCGGCGCCGTCCGCCCGCTTTCCGATCACGTCCGTGAACGTACCGCCGCGATCGATGGAGAAACTCCAGCGCCTGTCCAAAACTTCATTCTCCGAACGATTGTCATGGCGACGCCATACTCTTAAGGCTTGGGCTTACTCCGATGAGCTTCTGGCGCAAAATCGCAGGGCTGGCGGTCCGTAACCTCGATGAGGCGGAATGCGCCGAATGCCCGCCCGGTCTTCCCGGCGAGGACCCGGCCTTCTCCACGGCGGTGACGGCGCTGGGCGCCAAGCTGGCCAAGGCCGACGGGGATGCGCACGCGGACGAATACGACGCCTTCGCCAACGTCTTCCAGCCGGAGGATGGGAGCCAGGGCAACGTCCGGCGGCTCTACCAGCTCGCCCGGCAGACCACCCGGGGCTTTGAGAGTTACGCCCGCCGGCTCGCCAAGCGCTATCGCCACTGTCCGCAGATCCTCGAGGACGTGCTGGATGGCCTGTTCTACGTGGCCACCTCCGACGGCGCGGTGACGGCCGACGAGCTCGCCTACCTCGAGCGCGTGTCCGAGCTGTTCGGCCAGAGCCCGCTCACCTTCCGCCGGATCCGGGCGGTGCATCTGGGCGCGGAGAAGGATGACCCCTACGAGGTGCTGGGCGTGGCGCACGACGCCAGCGACGAGCAGGTGCGGACGGCCTGGAAGGCGCAGCTCTCCGAGGCTCACCCCGACCGGGCGCGCGGCCGCGGCCTGCCCACCGAATTCATTGAGGTCGCCGAGGCCAAGGCCGCGGCGATCAACGCCGCCTTCGATGCGATCATGCGCGAACGCCGAGCGTTCGCCTTCGAAGGGGCGGCATGATGCCCAATTTGGCCTGTTAACGATCATCGAATGTTGACGGCGGGAACCGCCGGGCCGACATAATTGGTTCAAGCCTTCGCCCCGAGGGCCGAGAGGAAGCCATGGTGAAAGCGTTCGCCGCACGGCACGGATCCGCACTGCGCAGCCTGGCGATGGTGGGCGGCACGCTCGCCACGGCCGCCGCGCTCGTGGTCGGCGCGGTGCTCGCGGTGTTCTTCGCCGCCACCGTGGCGGTGATCGCCATCATGGCGTCGGCGCTGCTGGCCTTCGCCGGCCTCGCCATGCGCGCGCGGCGCACCGCCCGCGCCCGGTACCGCGCCGACGGCGTGATCGAGGCCCGCCATCTCGGCGGCCACCACTGGGTCGCCTACGGCTGGAACGAACGGGCCTAGCGCCCGCCGCCTCCGCCCACCCCCACGCCTGTCACCCCAGGTTCGCGGTACGCGAAGACCACCCCCTCCGTCATGCCGGTTTCGCGGCACGCGAACACCGGGACCCATAAACCCCGCGCCCGCCGCCGGCCCGCGGCGTTCCCTGCGCAGCTCGATCTGCTTGACTTTCGGCTCCGCTTGTGTTCTCGTTTTGTTCTCATGAGCGACGCAGCCGTCAGCGCCGACGACCGCCACAGCCGGATCCTCGCCGAGCTGGCCGGCCTGTCGCTG
>NZ_JAYSEO010000018.1:0-107963 GCF_041913825.1 Phenylobacterium sp. | reverse complement strand
CGACGCCACCGCGCGGTTGCGGCGCGCGGCCCTGCGACCGGCGACCCCGGCCGGGGAGCGGGCCGCCGCGGGCGACCTGCAGGCGGCGCTGCGCTGCGGCGGCGATCCGGTGGCGATTCTCAGAGTGCGGGCCGACCGGGCTCGGCGCGCCGGGTCGGAGCCGCAGGCGGCCGCGGCGGAGCGGGCCGCGGCGGCCTTCGCGGCGGGCCGGATGGTCGCGCCGGGGGAGGCCGCCCGCGTCCGGGCGGAGATCTGGCGAGCCTTCCACGCCGGCGAGCGCGCGTGGACGTTCGCGCTCATCGACCATGTGGCCGTCGCCTGGCCGACGCAGATGTCCGGCGATCTGCACTACCTGTGGGCCCTGCTGGTCACCGAAGGACCGCGCGAGCCCCTGGAGGCCGCGGCGCAGCATGCCGCCGCCGCCGCCGAGGCGGGCTTTGCGCCGTTCTGGTCTTGGCGCCTGGTGGGCTGGATCGCGCAGCTGCGCGGGGACGCCGCCGCGGCGGAAGCGGCGTTCGAACGGGCGGAGACGGCGGCCGAGTCGGACGAGAACCGGCGCCTGCTCAGCGAGCATCTCTGCGAACTCGCCTGGTCCGCCTTCCGCACGGGCGACGCCGCGACCGTCGCCCGGCAGGCGGCCAAGGCGCGCCGGCTCACCGGCGACGGCAGCGCCGCGGCGCTCTACCTGCAGGCCGAGGCCGAGCGGATGCTGGGGGAGCTGGGTCCGGAGGTGGCGGCGCTCTACGATGCGGCCGAGGCGCTGGGCTACGACGCCACCTGGTGCGAGCTTCGCCGGGGGGAGGTGCTGCTGGCGGGGCTCGATCCGCCGGCCGGCTGGCGCCGGCTCTGCGCCCTGGTCCGGCGCGCCCGTGGCGACGTCCGGGCCGCCGCCCTTGGGCTGCTTCGCCGGGCCATGTGGCGGGCCTATGAAGCCGGCGAGCTGCCGCAAAGCGCAGCGGCGCTGAACGAACTGCTGACGCTCGATCCTGGATCAGCGGAGATCAACTACCTGCTCGGCGAGAGCGAACTCCTGCAGCGGCGACCCGCGGCCGCGCTGGAGGCCTATGGGCGGGCCCTGGCGGCGGGCTACGACGCCTACTGGGCGCACCGGCGCATGGGCGAGGCTCTGGCGGCGCGCCGCGAGCCCGGCGAGGCGATCGGCGAGGCCGAGCGGACGGCCCGCCTCGCCGCGGCGGCGGCGGCGCGCACCCCCCGGGAGCGCCATGAGGTGCTGCGGCCTGTCCGCCTCGCCTGGGCCGCCGAGCGCGCCGCCTTGTCGGCCCCGAGCGACGCCCAAGAGGCGATCGCGGGCCTGGCCGGCGCGGCGGAGGAGGTCGTCCTGCTGCTGGAGGAGGGGCACACCGGCGCCGCCCTGGGCGTCCTGCTGGCCAAGGGACCTGAACCCGCCTTCGATCTTGCGGGCCTGGCGCTGTTCCGTGCCCGCCTGCTGCTGGCCCCGCCTGAGGCGGGCGACCTTACGGCCGGCCAGGTGCTGGCGCTGGCGCGGGTCTGCGCCGCCGCGCGCGGCTTGGCCCGGACGGGCGGCGAGGCGATGCTCGACGCGGTGCTGCGCACGGTGGCCGCCTCGCCGGGGCTGCAGGCGCGGCTCCAGGCGACGCTTGGCGCCCGCCGGGACGCCGGCGCGCGCCTGCTGCGGTTCGAGCTCGCCCGGCTGAACGGCGCGTCCGTGGCTGAGCTGGAGGCGCTTGCGGCGGCGGCGGGCGGCGCGGTGGACCCGCGGCGCCTGGCCCGCGCGTTGCGGCGCGAGGCGGGCGCGGGGAGCGCCGACGAGACGCTCCTGGCCGAGGCGCTGCTGGACGCATCCGCCGATGAGGCCGAACGGCTCGCGCCACGGGCCCGGGAGCTCGCCTGGTCGCGCTTCCATGCCGGGGCGCCGGCGGCGGCGCGCAAGCTGGCGGAGGCGGTGCTCGTGCGCCGGCCCGATGATCCCGCCATGCTTTATCTGGCGGCCGAAGCGCTGCAGGTGGAAGGCCAGGAGCTCGCGCGGGCCGAGGCGCTCTACGGGGCGGCCCTGGCGCAGGGCTTCGACCCCTACTGGGCTCGGTTCAATCGGGCGCAGGCGCGCGCCAAGCTCGGCCGCACGGCGGAGGCGATCGAGGACCTGCAGGCGGCTGCGGCTCAGGCGTCCGACGCCGAGGCCGTCACGCGCGTGCGAGAGAGCCTTGGACGGCTGGGTGTTCCCGCCTGAGCGCCGGCCCAGGCGCCAGACCCCGCCCGCGCCTGGGATCTGAGGTCAGGGGCCGCCATGTCGCGGGGCATCGCCCCGCGGCGCATCATTGCTGCAGACCGGCGGGCGCCCCTCGGCGGCGCTGAGGAGAGGGCGCGGAAAGAGCGCATGCCGACCACCCCGAAGGAGCGCGCGGCGTTCTACCTGCGGCAGGCAGGGCGCTTCGATCGGCTGGCCGCCGCCGCGAAGCTGCCCTTGCGCCGCGCGCAGTACCTGCAGCTGGCTGACGAGTGCCGCTTCCTGGCGGAACGCTTCGAGGCCTTGGCGCAGGCCAGCGACGCCACGCCGCCGCCCCGTCCTGACCCCTAAGCGCATTCCGCACCGAGAGGTCGTGAACTCACGTCGCCATTTCAGCGACTTAGCGTCGTGCGCCGAAATTGCACAGGCCTCACCCATAGGCCGGCTCATCCGGCGATTGAGGCAGGCAGATGGAAAGCCACACCGTCGTGGACGGAGAAGTCCATTTGTACCGCCGCGAGAACGGCGGCTTTTGGCGATGCGCTGTTTTCCCGGTGGACGCCACCACCTTCCGCCCGGCCGACGCGGCCGGCGGGCAGGGCCGCGTCGGCGGGCGCGGACATGGCCTGGTGCAGAACTGCACCCCGCGGATGCTGACCCATCAGCGTCGCGAGATAGAACAAGACGGCCTGATCACCCGCACCGTCTATCCGCAGGCGCCCCGAAGGTGGAGTACGCCTTGTCGGACCTCGGCCGGACGATGGAGCCGATCTTGCGTGCCCTGAAGGAATGGGACGACGCCAACATCGGTCTGTAGGGCAAGCCGAGGGGGCGCCCGAGCGAAGAGGGCTCCGCCACCATCCAGGGCTGACGTCCAGTGGGTCGGATCGAGGCGCCGGCCCACTGCCGCGATGTGCGCTTCTACCCCGCGCGCGAGCCCCTTCTGGCGCTATGCCGCTACTGAGCGCCCGTTCAGGGTCTGGTCGATACGCCTCCAGCGCCCGGCAGCGCCCGACGGTCGCCGCCAGGCGAAGCGACGCAGGCCTCTTTCCTGGAGAGCCCAGCCTGAGCGGGGAGAGGTCACCCGGCCGGTGCGTCGCCCCAGCCATTCTGGTCCAGGAAAAGGGAGGCGTGGGCGACGAAGAGGCGGTCCTCCGGAGCGACCTCTTTGCGGTGAACGCGCGCATCACCGACATCTACGCGGGCGAGGAACGGAAGGCGGACAGCGAGGCGAAGCGCGCGCTCGAGGCGCGTCGGCCATCGCGCTTCAAGGGCAGCCTGCCCATCTACGGGAGCGCTCTGGCGAGCTACGCGCAGCTCCAGGCCTCTCGGAGAGCGTCAAAGCAAATGGAGCTCGAACCCGTGGTCCTTCCCCGCGCTCTGGAGACGCTCTCGGCGCGATTCCACGGGGGCCGACGGAGCGATCCGCCGGCCTCGCGTGTCGCCATTCCGATGACGCCCTCAGGGCTGCCGCCCTGACGCGGATTCGACTACGCGGTCTCCTCCCGAGCTCCCCCCGAGCGGACGACAGGTCCACGGGCGGCGGCGATTCAACGACCTGCTATGGCCGCCCGCCGCGGACCACCCTCCGCCGACGCGTTGGTCTCGCCAGACTCGGTCCTCGCTGATGCTGAGAAGCGCGCCGCGGACATTGCCGTGGTCAAGGGTTTGGCGGCCACAGAACAATGCCCCACCATCGCAGAGAAGAGCTGACGCGATCTTTCAACGAGCACGCGCCAACGTCCGGTGCTGCTGATCCGATGTCGATGCGGCGCTCACCCTATGCCGCCGACCACGTGCTCTGCTCCTTCCATGGCTGCGGCTTCGGCTGCGGGTTGCTTGCGACCTCTCGCGACTGCCCGCCCCGGCGCGTGTCCGTGTCGCGGGCGATGGCGATGCCCAGACCACGCCCCGGCGCTCCGATTGGGACGCTGGCCTCGCCCCCCCTGCCGCCCGTCACCAGGTGGGGGCGGGCCTGGGGGGGCGCTTGGCCTTCCAGGCTTCGTAGGGGGGGAGCAATTCCTCCGGCAGCTCCGCTCGGAAGGCATCGTCCAGCGGGTATTGCGGCATCGCAGTCCAGACGGCGTTCAGAAGGGCGATGCCCTGCTTGGCGTCCTTGCCCCGCTTCTGTGGATTGCGCTTTGCCTGCGCAGACATCCAGAGCTTCTGCAGCGCGAACCAGCGCGGATCGGGCGCGACGATGCGCGCAGGGGTCCGGTCTCGGCAGATGACCACGTGGTCCACGGGGCGCCCGCGCAGCAGCCACTCCTGCTCCTGGAGGGGGACCGGTCGTGGACGGTCACGCGGGTACATGGTGCCTATTCGCGAGGGCGCCACGAGCACCTCCACTTCATAGGCCCTGGCGTTCCGCGCCTGGAAGCCGCGCTCCATGTTGACGGTGTAGGTAGGGTCGACGGCCTTGAGCATCTGCCACAGGACGTCCTCCCTGGCGGGCTCCTCGCTGGCAGCCCAGGCGAGGTCGAAATCCTGCGTCTCGTCCGGCGCCTCCCGGATGAAGCCATTGGCCTCGAGGTTGTAGGCGGCCACCGCGTTCGTGCCGACCACGATTAGCTGGCCCCCGAGCATGCCGCGTCGATCCGCCTCGCGCAGGAGGGGACCGGCTTCATTGGCGATCATCGGCGTGCGCAGGGCGCCGCAGATGTTCGCGGTTTCCAGCAGGGCGGCCCGCGCGCCCTCCTGGCGCGCCCGTGCGTCGGCCTTGGCCTGCTTGAACCGGGTGAGGCGCTCGGCCTGCTCGTCCGACCATGGGCCGAGGCTGCGTCCGTTCCCGTCGCGGTCGACGGTTTCGTAGAGGTAGGCGCGGCCGGAGATCTCCTTCCGCTTCATGTCGTAGGGCAAGGCGGCGAGCGCCTGTTCGGCCGCCATCCAGGCGCGGTAGTGCTGGTCGAGGTTCACCAGCGCGCGCGCCTGCTCGTCGGTGAAAGGCGTGAGCATGCCGCAGTTTATCCCGCATTTCATACAAACTCCAGACTTGCGGGATAAATCCAACAAATACAGGTATTATCCCGCAAAATGGCAGATTTCCGGAATCGCGGGATAAGGTCGCGGCGCAGGCGAAGGTCTCGCACCATTTCTGGACGGCGGAATCCGTCAGCGGGACCGACCGTCTTGAAGACTCGGCATCTGAGCGCCCACGCCCATCGTGGTCCCGGCGCGCAGCAGCCGGTTCTCGGCGTTGTACCGGTAGGTGTTGGCGCCATCCGTCGAGGTTGCCGTTCTCGTCGTGGACCTGAGTCGAGCCGCCGACGGCGCGGGATAGAAGGGGCGTGCCGGGGCACGGGGACCGCGCCTCAGTCCGCCCGGCGCCCCAGCGTCGCGGCGAGCCCCGCCTCCAGCGACCAGCGGGGCCGCCAGCCGGTGCGGCGCAGGAAGGCGCTGGAATCCAACACCTTGGCCGGAGCGCTCGCAAAGCTGCCCTCCGGGTAGCAAATCGGCGCACGCCAGTTGAGCGCCCCCCGGATGGCTTCGGCCACAGCGCCCACCGTGATCGGCGTGTTGGCGGCGCAGTTCAGCACCTCCCGACTGGCGACCGCATCGGCGGCGAACAGCGCCTCGATCTGGTCCTCCACGAACAGCACCTCGCGGACCACCTCCGGGCGGCCCCAGACCGTGAAGGCCGCGGCCCCCGCCGCCTGCTCGGCCTGGGCGCGCCGAAGCATGCCGCCAACGAAGTGGCTGCGATCGGGCTCGGGATGGTCGAAGGGGCCGTAGAGGGTGGCGAAGATGCAATGCAGCCAATCCAGGCCATACTGCTCGCCATAAAGGCGACTGCCCTGCGCCAGCAGCAGCTTGGCCTGGGCGTAGCCGGCCACCGAGGGATGGGCGCCGGGGGCGCCGAGCAGGGACTCGGCGAGCGGTTCGGCCCGATCGGGATAGGCGCAGGAACTGCCGGCGCTGATCAGCTTCGCCTGCGGCTGTCGCCGACGCCATGCCTCCAGGACGTTGAGATGGATGCGGGCGTTGATGCTCAGCAGTTCGGCCTGCATCTCGTACTGCGTCGGGCCGGTCCTCTGGCGCGTCACCAGGTGGATGATCCGGCCGCAGGCTGGCGCGTCGCGGAACGCGGCGTCCACCCGTTGCGGGTCGGTCAGGTCCCCCGCCGCGCGGCCGACCAGATGGACCGCCCGTCCGCGTTGCTCGCACCAGCGCCGGAGGTTCCGGCCGACGAAGCCGTCTGCGCCCAGGATCAGGATCGGCTCAGCCATCGCCGCGCGCCCAGGCGACGGTCGCCGCCAGACCCGCGTCCAGCGGGGTCCAGGTCCGGGGGAAGGCGGCCTGCAGGCGGGTGGCGTCGATCCGCCGTTGCGCCGGGCCGCTCGCGGGCGCCTCGGCGAACACGAGCGGCTTCTCCGACCCGCTGGCGGCGAGCACGGCGCGCGCCAGCTGTTCCAGGCTGGTGTTGACTCCGGAGCCGAGATTGTAGGTCTCATGCCGCTGGCGCCAGGCGGCGGTTCGCCGGAACACGTCGGCCACATCGCCGGCGAAGACGAAGTCGCGTTCCACCTGCCGACCGCGCAGGAGGAACTGATCGCCGGCCTCCAGGGCGCGCAGGACGAAGGCGGTGGCCACGTGCGCGGCGGCGGGGTCGCGCGTGTCATGCGGCCCGTAGGGGTTCGTGATGCGGAAGGCCACCGTGGAGACGCCATGCTTGGCCCGGTAGAGGTCGGCCAGGATCTCGCCCCAACGCTTCGACCAGGCGTAGAAGGCCTCTCCCGCGTGCGGCGCTCCGTTCAGGTCCAGCGGTTCGCCATCGTCCATCACCACGCGGGACGCGGGGTAGACGGCCACGGAGCTGGCCAGGCGCACCTCGCCGACGCCCTTCGCGGCGCAGATCTCATAGACCTGCTGGGTGATCGCCACGTTGTCCGCCAGCACCTGCGGCTGCTCGGCGGCGAAGGTCCGGGCGTCGTACCGGCGCGCGGCCAGGTGGAAGACGACCGTCTCCGGCGGCAGGTCGAGATGGCCCAGTTCCGAAAGCGTCACCGCGCGATGCGCGCCGGGGACCGGCGCGCCGCGGCCGCTCACCGCGATCACCGGCCGGTCCTCCGCCGCCAGGGCGGAGACCAGGTTGCGGCCCAGGAACCCGGTGGCCCCGACGACCACGGCTGCGCCGCTCAACGGGGGAGGTCCTGCGCGCCGATCACCCGCACCTGCGGCACGGGTACGATGAACTCGCCCCCGGCCTCCAGGAAGCCGCGCTCCTTGACCAGGAACTCGTCCAGGAAGTTCCACGCCAGCATCAGGTAGGCGTCGGGCCGCGGCGTGGCGGCCTCGTCGCGGATCGGGATCCGGGCGCCGGGGATGAGGCGATTGAACTTCAGCGGATTGCGCTCCACGGCGCAGGCGATCAGTCGCGTGTCGAGGCCGAAGGCGTTCAGCAGGGTGGCGCCCTTGGCGGGCGCGCTGTAGGCGTGCACCGTGCGCCCACGGGCGTGCTGCGCTTCCAGCGCCGCGACGAGGTCGTCGCGCAGCCGCCAGACCCGCTCGGCGAAGGCCTGGTAGGTGTCCAGCCGGTCCAGCCCGGCGGCGGCTTCGGCTTCCCGCAGGCGAGCGACGCTGTCGGCCGGGGACCGGGCGCCTTTCAGCGCCACATGCGCCTCCAGGGTCCCTCCGTGGATCGGCTTCAGATCCACCGCGAACACCTCCAGGCCGTGCGGCTCCAGCAGAGCCGAGAGGCTCCGCAGCGTGTAGTAGCAGAGGTGCTCGTGATAGATCTGATCGAAGGCGGTGTTCTCGATCATCCCGCCCAGATAGATCGCCTGCACGCAGAACACCCCGTCGGGAGCCAGCAACCGGCGAACGCCTTCGCAGACGCTGTGCAGCTCCTCCAGATGGAAGAAGACGCCGGCCGCCGTGATCAGCCGGGCCGCGCCGTGGCTTTCCAGGATCGTTTCCGCCGTGGGATCATTGAAGAAGGTGTTGAGCGTCGGCACTCCCGCCGCCTTGGCGAGGGCCGCCACATTGCCGGCGGGCTCCACGCCGAGGGTCCGCAGCCCCAGCCCCTGGTAGGCCTTCAGGGCCGTGCCGTCATTGCTGCCGATGTCGACCACGAGATCGCCTTCAGCCAATCCATAGGCGGCGGTCAGACGCCGCGCCGTGTCCTGGAAGTGCTCGGTCAGCGTGCGGGTGGTGCCGGACACGTACGGATAGTCCGAGAACATGTCCTCCTTCGGGATCGTGTAGTCGATCTGCACCAGAGTGCAGTCGTGGCAGAACCCGGCGCGCAGCGGGTAGGCGGGCTCCTGGCGGTCCGCCAGCTCCGGGGGGATGAGGCGGTTGCAATGCGGCTGCTCCCCGAGATCGAGGAAGAGCTCCACGCGCCGGCTTCCGCAGCTGCGGCAGGCGAGATCGAAAAAGCTCATCGGACGCAGGCTCCTTGCGGCGCTGTCAGGACGGCGAGGCCTGGCGGCGGCTGCGCGGCACGCTCCAGGACCAGAAATGTTGTTCGTAGCGGTTGTCGTTGAACACCTCGAGGGCCGGCGGCCCGCTTCCCAGGCGCTCAGCCAGGCGTGCGGCGAGCTGGCGTGCGGCGAAGATGTCGCTGGCCAACTGGTACTGGGCGCCGACGCCCTCGTAGCGGGTTCGCCGCGCTTCCAGGGCGCGCAAACGGTTTCGCAGCGCCAGGGCGTCCTGTCGCACCGCCGCAAACCCGTCCGGCGCGTCCGGCCGGGCGGCGATATAGAGCGCCAGGGCGGCGGCCAGATCGATGTCCGTGCTCATCTCGCGCTTGTAGGCCTTGCGATAGCCGAGGCTGGCGCGCAGCAGGGCCATGGGGGCGTCGAGGCCGGTCCGGTCGAAGGCGTAGGCCATGCCGCCGGCCGTGCGGTGCAGGTACCACGCCCGCAGATCCTCCAGCTCGGCGCGCGGATGCTGGGTCATCCGGGCGTCCGGATAGTTGTGGAAGACCCCCAGCGGTTGGGCCAGGTGGGCCACCTGCAGATGCGGGAGCACGCGGTTCTTGAACTCCGTGTCGCCGGCCGCCCGGAAGCTCGGATCGTACAGGCCGAACCGATCGTGGACCGATCGCCGGTACAGCCCGCCCACGTAGCTGATGTAGCTGGAGTCCAGGTAGTGCAGCCAAGGGGCGAAGCCCGCCCGGTCGTAGGGCATGACGTCGCGGTCGAAGGCCCCTTTGCGGTCCACCTCGGTGATGAAGGAATCCGCCATCACCCAGTCGATCTCGGGGCGGCGGGCCAGGACGGCGTGAAGCTGTTCCAGCCCGTCCGGGCGCAGGCCCTCGTCCACCCCCAGGAAGGCCAGGTGCTCGCCGCGCGCCAGGGCGAGGCCGCGGTTCCAGGCGGCCTGGATGGTTTCCCGGCGCGCTGAGCGGGCATAGACGGCCGGGAACGGGTCCTCGCGCCAGACCTGCTCCAGGGCGGCGAACTCCGCGGCGGGCGAGCCGCTGTCCACCAGCACGACTTCGGCGTGTCCGTCCCGGATGAGGGTCTGCTGCCGCAGGAACCGCAGGAACATCGGCAGCTTGTCCGCCGCGTCATAGAGGGAGACCACGACCGACACCTTCGGGTCGGTGGCCTCGCCGAGCCGCTCCACCCGCGCAAGCGCGCCCGGCGTGGGGACCTGGCGATGCGCGGCGAACGCCTGGTCCAGCAGGGCGCGCGGCGCGCCCGCGGGATCATCCCCGGCCTCGGCCATGGCTACGACGGCGGCGGCCTCCTGCGCATAGCCCAGGGCGGCCAGCTCCCGGGCCACCGGATGACGCAGGGGCGCAGCCTCGGCCCCGAGCCAGCGCAGCAGGCGGGCCTCGTAGGTCGCGGCGAGCAACGGCTGGTCTTCCAGGCGCTCCAGGCGTGCGAGCTCCGTGAACCAGTGCGCGCGCTCCACGCGCCGCTCGTCGACGAGCTGGTTCAGATAGCGGATCTTGCGCGCGCGGTCGTCGCCACGGGTCTCGGGATGACCGGCCAGGTGGCGGCGAACGCCCGGCAGGCTGCCCGCCATGCCGAACTCTGCGCCGGCGCGGCCCTCCAGCCGATAGGTGCGGCGGATGCGCGCCTGCAGCAGCGCCTCCAGCGGAGGCCGCGGCCTGCGGAGTGCGCCCCAGGCGGCGCTCAGGCGGGCGCCGGGCCCCTGCCGCAGGCGGGTGAGCGCCGCCCCCGCCTTCAGCGCCGCGCCCGCCGCCACGAGGCTGACCGCCAGACCCCGGTCCTGCGGCAGAGGCGGGCGCGGGCCGCCGAGGCTGACCCGGCCGCGCACCGCGAAGGTCTCGCCCAGGCCCCGCAGGAAGGCGGCGGCCCGGGGACTGGGGGCGTCCAGATCGGCGTAGACGCGGGCAAGCGCCAGCGGCGCGCCCACCAGCTGGGCGTCCTCCACCGCCGCAGCCACTGTCTGGCGGGCGTGGTCGTAGCCGGCGAGCACCGACTGCAGCCAGGGCGCCGCCGGGCGGGCGCTGGTGAAGGGCACGATCCAGTCCTGCAGGCTCGGGATCCGCTCGCGCACGAATCGGGCGACGCCGGCCGTCGGGGCGATGACGGTGGGGCATCCCTGCAGCAGCGCTTCCAGCGCCACCAGGTTGAACTGGTCGTAGCGCGACGGCGCCAGCACCACGGCGCGGCTGCGGAAGATCGCCTCGATCGCCTGCGGCCCGATGGCGGGCGCGTCTTCGAAGTCGAGGCCCCGCAGGGCCGCCGCCGTCCGCAGGATCTCGCCGCCGTCCCGGCCCTGGTGATTGCGTCCCTCGCCGCCGATCAGCCGCAGCCTGCCGTACGCGCTGCGGGGCAGGGCCCAGGCCAGGTCCAGCAGAAGGTCTGGCCCCTTGCGCTTCTCCTTTCGCCCGAGAAACACCAGATCCGGCGCCCCGTCGCCCACAGCGACGCCCGCCGGCGCAGGCGGCGGCAGGAAGCTCAGGGGATCCAACCGGGCGATCCGCCGCCCCGACCGGCGCTCGATCTCGTCGGCGTAGGCGTCGCTGATGGCGTAGAGCCCGTCCACCGCCTGCCGTTGCAGCCGCTCCCGCAGCTCGATCCCCGCGAACAGCCGGCGCGCATCGCCTTCCCAGGGCCAACCGCCCCGCAGGGCCGAGGAGATCGTTCCGTGCAGCGCCAGAACTAGGCGCCCGACCCGGACGCCCCGGCGTTCCAGCGCTTGGCGCAGGAAAAGTCCGAGTTCGCGATAGTCCGGGACGTCCACCACGTCGAACCCGCCCGGGGGCGCCGCCCTCGCCACCGCCTCCGCCACGCGCTCGGCTTCGAGGTAGGGGTGAGCAAAGGCGTGCTGCGCCCCGAAGTCGATGGTCGAGGGCGGCAGGTCCGGGGCGGGGATGGGCCGGGCGTTGGCCGGCCGCGCGGCTTCAGCCGGCTCCTGCGCCTGTAGGTAGTAGAACTCGGCCTCGGGGCTGGCGGTGATCAGGCCACGATAGACGGTCTGGCCGCCGCCGACGGCGGCGAACAGGTCCCATTCGGCCAACAGAACGCGCATACTTCCCCCAAGTGCGCCGTCCTTGACGCAACCCCCGCCCCTCGCTAGCGGCGTAGAGCCCTGCGGGCAAGGCCGAGGACTTCTCGCCGCAGCCTTGCGGGCCCGTGCGGGCCTGCGACAGGATCACCGCCTGTGGGTTGTGCGCAGGCGGCGCGCCAGGCGAAGGCTTGTCTTCTCCCAGAACGACGCTCATCGGTTCCGCGCGCCCTCTCACGTGCGAGTCGCCGCGCACCGCTCGGATCCGGATCAGCTCCCGCCGCAACCTGGCGGCGCTCGGCGCCGCGCGGGCCGCCGGCGGCGCCGGCCGCCGATCGCCACCCACGGCGCCAAGGTCGCCTTCGACGCAAGGCCTGTTGGCGGCATGGCGCCGGCTCGCTAGGAAACGGCGCCATGAGCCACGCGATCGAAACCGCCGCGTCCGCCGGCGCCGGCTTGCGGCGCTGGCTCACCCAGGCGGCGCTGCCGCTCTGGAGCAGCGCGGGCTGGGACGCGGAGCGCGGGATCTTCCAGGAGGCCCTGACCCGCGACGGGGCGCCGACGGGGCTGTTGCGGCGCGCCCGGGTGCAGGCCCGACAGATCTGGGTCTTCGCCACGGTCGCCCGATTGACCCAGGACACCCGCCTCGCGGCGCTCGCGCGCCAGGGGTACGAGGGCTACCTCCACCGCTATGCGGCGCCGAACGGGCTGTTCATCATGGCGCTGCACGCGGACGAGACCACGGCCGACGGGCGTACGCCGCTGTACGAGCAGGCCTTCTCTCTGCTGGCCATGGCCGCGATGCAGGCGCTGGACGGCGGCTGCGACGCCCGGGCCGATGCCTTGCTCCGGAGCCTCGAGGCCCTGCGCCATGGCGGCGGCGGGTGGCGAGAGCTTGGCGATCAGCCCTTCCAGGCCAATGCCCACATGCACCTGTTCGAGGCGGCGCTCGATTGGGAGGCGCTGGATCCGGAGGGTTGGCGCGAGACGGCGGACGAGATCGCGTCTCTGGCCCTGCGGCGGTTCTTCGACCCGCAGGCAAGCGTGGTGCAGGAATTCTTCACGCCCGACTGGCGGCCGCTAGGGCCCGAGGAGGGCGGGCTCATCGAGCCCGGGCATCAGTTCGAGTGGGCCTGGTTGCTCGATCGCTGGGGCCGGCGGCGCGGATCGGAGGCGGCGATCGCGGCCGCGCACAGGCTCTATGCGGCCGGCCGTCGGGGCGTGGATGCGCGCAACGTGGTCGTGGGTTCGGTGTGGCCGGACTTTCGCGTCCGCGATCCGGTGGCCCGGTTCTGGGCCCAGGCCGAACGGCTGCGGGCCGACGTCGTCTTCGGCGCGGAAGCGGACGTGGTCGCCAGCGCCAGCAGCCTTGCGCGCTATCTGGCCACGCCGGTGGCCGGGGCGTTTCACGACAAGCTGGACGCAGCAGGCGGCTTCCTGGAGGAGCCTGCGCCGGCGACCTCTCTCTACCACGCCCTGGGCGCCGTGCTGGCCCTGCGGAGCGAGGGCGCCGCCGCGGACCTGGGGACCACGTCGGAGCTGCGAGGGCCCGCGCCCGCGCGCCCGCGCCCCTGCGGCCGCGGCGACTGATCGCCCAGGACACGCGCGAGACTGCGGCGCGCCCTGCGCCGATCTTTCGTGCCAGCCGCTTGTTTATTCGCCATCGTGTGACCCGAGCGATGGCAACGAGCCATTGGCAGAGATCGGGCGCTAGACGCTGGGCCTTCGTCTTGCCGCTCGGGAATGATCTTGCCGCACAGGCTGGTCAGGCGCGCTGATCTTCCCGAGCGGTAAGAATCCGCCTATCGAGACACCATCGGCCTTCGGCGCGCGCGTCGCCCGCAAGCGGCGAGCGCTCGGCCTGACCCAGCGGGATCTGGCGTTGGCGATTGGCGTCGGAGCGCGCTTTGTCGTCGAACTCAAGCGGGGCAAGCCAACGGCTCAGCTGGGGAAGGCCCTCGCGGCTGCGAAGGCGGTCGGCCTTCGCCTCGTCGACGCGGCGGACGATGGTTCGAGCTCTTGACGCTGACCCTCTTCTCCGGAGCCGATCCCGTCGCTGGTGTGGAGGCGACCCCGGAGGGGCCGAGGCTCGCGTACCTCGATGCTTGGCGGCGCTCACCGGCCGCCTTTCCTGTCTCGCTGACCCTGCGGCTCGGCGCGCCCGAACACGGTCCCGACGTGGTCACGCCATGGCTGATGAACCTGCTCCCTGAGGGGGAGCCGCTGCAGGCGACGACACGTGCGCTCGGCGTGACGCGTCAGGATGTGCTTGGCCTTATGGAGACCAGGGACGCGACCTGGCCGGCGTCCTTTCCGTCGGAGCGCCACGGCCGGTCGAAGATCAGCAGGCGATCACGCTGGACGGCGAGCCAGCTCTCGAGCGCATCATCGACGAGCTGCCAGCTCGGCCGTTGCTGGTGGGCGAGGAAGGCGTCTCGATGAGCGTCGCCGGCGCGCAGGAGAAGGTTCCGCTCACGCGCTTCGGCGGCGATCCCCGTGAACGGCGCCGCGTCGACCCTGATCCTGAAGCCCGACAATCCGCGGCTCACGGGCAGCGTCGAGAACGCAGCCCTCTGCATGGTGCTGGCGCGGCGGTGCGGGCTCAGGGCGGCGCTTGTGACGGCCGGGCGCGCCGGGGCGCGCACCTATCTGCTGGTCGAACGCTACGACCGGCAAGTTGAAGCCGACGGCGGCGTGATGCGCCTGCACCAGGAGGACGTCTGCCAGGCCCTCGGCCGTCCTCCGGCCGCGAAGTACGAACACAATCGATCAGGGGTGAAGGGGCCGTCACTCGCGGAGATGTTCGCGTCGTCAGGCGTGAGATGACAGCCCGAGACATCACGCGGGTTCGCGACGCCGTGATCTTCAACATCGCGATCGGCAACGTCGACGCTCACGCCAAGAACGACGCCATCCTGATCCGCCCTCGGCAGGTCGAGCTCGCGCCTCTCTATGATCTCATGTCCAGGCTGGGATGCGCGAACATCACCCAGAACCATGCTCAGGACACCGGCGGAAAGAACAGGGGGCGCCATATACTCTCGCGCGCCACTGGCGGCGCATGGCCGAAGCGTGCGGCCTGGCCGGGCCCGCCACGGTTCGCCGCGTGCATGCGCTCGCCCACGGGATCGCGAACGCGGTGGCCGCCGCCGCGGATGAGGTCCGAGCGATGCCTGCAGGCGCCGGTCAGATGCTTGACCTCCTCGCAACCGAGATCAAGGCAAGGGCGCAGCTCGTCGCCGCCAACTCGCTGGTGTTGGAGGGCCGGACGAAGCCGACGACCTTCCGACGACGGGTGTCCGCTAGGATGGCTGAGCAGGCGGATGCGCGCGCGTCGTACGGCCGACAGCGCCCACCTTTTCCGACGTAAGCTGAACCGCAGCGCCGCAGACGAGGCCGGTCGACGGCAGCCTCTGCAACGGCGCGATGCGCCCCTGCTTGCGCGGCGTGCAAGCGGCGGCGACGAGCGGCCGCTGTCGAAGAGTCGCATTCGCCAAACTGCGTCATCTGCTATGAACAGGCGGGGCTACAGGCAGCGACCAGGGTCGGGGCGAGATGGTGGAACTGGTGACTCGTGAGTTGACGGACGAGGTGGCGGAAGACGTGGCGACCGCCTTCTTCGGCTTCCTGCTCGAGAACGACCCTCCAGATTGGGCCGACGTCTCTCTCCACAAGCAGCGCACGGCCGGGGGTCAGATCGTGCGGCTGACCCTTTGGAGTCAGGATGCGGTGGAGTCCTTCTGCACCGGGGCGCCGCTCAGCCCGGTGATCTGGAGCTTGCCCTCGAACTGATTGCGCGCGGCGCGCGCTGCGATCCAGCGCCCGCCACAGAACCGGGACGAGATCCGGGCGGCGGCCCCGGCTACAGCGAAGTGCGCGGCCTCGCAGGCGGAGGGCCGGTGATCAGGTCCGGTCGGCCTTAGAAGCCAGCCTGGGTTGTCAAAACCCCCGACAGCAAAGCCCCTCATTGGATGCTTCGCCGCCGTTCCGCACAGCAGCTGCGCCCCGGACCGCTTCGAAGCTGCACAAGCGCTTAGCCTCCGCGCGATGGGCGCGCCCGGCTTGTCTACGCTGCCTGGCGGCCGGGCGACTGATGCGCGGTCGCGCGCCTGGCCGAGCGCATTGACTCGCAAACGAGCGGGGCGTCATGCTCCAACTTCCGGCTCGCGTGCGGCGCCGGCCTCCCAGTCGGCCGTGATCGCCGGCGGTCGCGGCCGGCGGAACGCCTGCGCAGCTCTCACTCTGCACCGGTTCATGAACGCCTCCGTCCCCGCAAAGCCTCGCTTCTGGATGTTCTGGCGCGGTGAACGCCGCGCGCACGCCCGCGCGCTGCAGCGCTTCGACCGCTTCTCCCGCGACTGGGCCGAGCCGCTCTTTGAAGCGATCGTGCGGGAGCTGCGTGAGAAGGGGCACGGCGGACGCCTGGAGACGGCGGGGGAGGTCTTTACGGAGCGGGTGCGGCTCGAGGTCTGGCGCGGCGCGATTCGGCCAGCCCAGCCGGCGTTCCTGGAGATCGCAGCCAGCGGCCGCGACGAGCTCCTGGCGCTGCGCCAGGGTGGCGCCCGGCGTCCGCTCGCCCTGCCGCACCCTGAGGGCAAGCGGAAGCGCCACCCTACGCCGCAGGCCCAGGTCGGGGCGGCGGTGATCGACTTCGTGGCCGAGACCTTTGCCGCGCCGCCGTCGCCCGAACCCCTGCCTCGGCTGGCCATCAGCGCGCGGCGGGACCCGGGCGGCGATCGCCTCAAATGATGGCGGTGAACGGACTGAAGAAGCTCGCATCCCGCAGGATCACCAGGCTGAACGCCTGATCGACGCCGAAGCTGTCCACATAGAGGTAGATGTCCTCGCCCACGGGGACGGCCACGTAGGTCAGCGCCGTGGTGGTGGTCAGCGCCGCCTGCGCGCGCGCCAGCGCCACCGTGGCGTCGGCGGCCGGCGTCAGGAGGCGGAAGTTGAGCGGCGTGGCGGCCGTCAGGCCGCGGAAGTCCAGGGTGTCGTCCTCATCGAAGTCGAAGATGATGTCGGGCGCGGCCACGGTGGAGTCGGTGGGCGCGAACAGGAAGAGATCGCCGCCGGATCCGCCCCGCAGCAGGTCGGCGCCGGAGCCCCCCTCGACGGTGTCGTCGCCGGCTCCGCCATTGAGCGAATCGACACCCGCTCCGCCCCGGAGCAGGTCACGGCCCTGATCGCCGATCAGGGTGTCGGCGCCGCGGCCGCCGACCAGAAGGTCATCGCCAGCCCCGCCGGTGAGGCGGTCGTCGCCGTCGTCGCCATTCAAGGTGTCGGCGCCCAGATCGCCGAACAGAAGGTCGGCGTCGTCGCCGCCCGCCAGGACATCGTCGCCCTGGCCGCCATACAGCACGTCACGGCCAGCGCCGCCGTCCAGGGTGTCGGCGCCCAGATTGCCCTGCAGGGTGTCGGCGCCGTCGTCGCCCGCCAGGAGATCATCGCCCTGGCCGCCATAGATCAGGTCATCGCCCTCGCCGCCGTAGAGGCTGTCGGCGCCCTGGTTTCCTTGCAGGACGTCGTCCCGCGTTCCGCCGCTCAGCTCGTCGTTGCCCTCGCCCCCGTAGAGCGCCAGCGGCCGGGTGGCCTGCACCCCCGTGGGCGCGAAGGTGTCGGCGCGATCGCTGCCGATGAACAGGGAAGAGCCGTCGCTGAAACGCAGCCGACCGGCTTCTGCGGCTGCAGGCAGTCCGAAGAAGGCGCCGGCCTGCGGGAATTCCACGGTCCGCGCGCCGAGCGTCAGACGGTAGACGCCGAAGCCGTCGGACTGCGGCGCGTACTGAACGACCACCTGACGCGCGGAGCCGGAGGGGAACACCAGGGTGTCGTAGTCCAGGATATTGAAGCGGCGGGCCTCCTCGGGCGTGATGGTGGCGAACGAGTAGGTGGCCATGGAGCGGAGGATCCGGAGGTTAGAGCTGAGCCGCGGGGCGGGAGAGTCGTTGCTGACGCTGTCCCACGCCAGGGCGCGAAGGCGCTCTGCGCCAATTAGCCGCGCAGCGCATCCCGCGCCAGCCTCGCCTGCGGGCCGGGGACTGACTATGCAAACCTTGGGGCGCGGCTGGGCGCAAGGACGAGTCGAGGGGCAGATGATCAAGGAGACGGTTCCGGGACTGGATTCCGCGCCGACGAACCACGCGAAGCTGGTCCAGTGGGTTCGCGAGATCGCCGCGATGACGGAGCCGGACCGGGTCGTCTGGTGTGACGGATCCGAGGAGGAGTGGACCCGGCTCACCGACGAACTGGTCGCCGCCGGCACCCTGCAGCGGCTCAATCCGGCGAAGCGCCCGAACTCATTCTATGCGGTCTCCGATCCGCGCGACGTGGCTCGGGTGGAGAGCCGCACCTTCATCTGCTCGGAGAAGCCGGAGGACGCCGGCCCCACCAACAACTGGCTCGACCCGACCGAGATGCGGGCCGACCTGAAGGACCTGTTCAAGGGCTGCATGAAGGGCCGCACCATGTACGTGGTGCCGTTCTGCATGGGGCCGCTGGGTTCGAAGATCTCCGCCATCGGCGTCGAGATCACCGACAGCGCTTATGTGGCGGTCTCGATGCGGATCATGACCCGGATGGGCAAGGCCGCGCTGGACCAGCTGGGCGACGACGGGTTCTTCGTCCCGGCCGTCCACTCCGTGGGTAAGCCGCTGGCCCAGGGCGAGGCCGACGTTCCGTGGCCGTGCAACGAGATCAAGTACATCGTCCACTTCCCGGAGACCCGGGAGATCTGGTCCTACGGCTCGGGCTACGGCGGCAACGCCCTGCTCGGCAAGAAGTGCTTCGCGCTCCGCATCGCCTCGGTGATGGCCCGCGACGAGGGCTGGTTCGCCGAGCACATGCTGATCCTGAAGCTGACGTCGCCGCAGAACGAGGTCCGCTACGTGGCGGCCGCCTTCCCGAGCGCCTGCGGCAAGACCAATATGGCCATGCTGCAGCCGACGCTGGCCGGCTGGAAGGCCGAGACGATCGGCGACGACATCTGCTGGATGCGCTTCGGCGACGACGGCCGGCTGTACGCCGTCAACCCGGAAGCCGGCTTCTTCGGCGTCGCCCCAGGCACCGGCGTGGAGACCAACGGCAACGCCATCGATGCGCTGCACTCCAACTGCATCTTCACCAACGTGGCGCTCACCGACGATGGCGACGTCTGGTGGGAGGGGCTGACCGCGGAGCCGCCGGCGCACCTGACCGACTGGCAGGGCCGCGACTGGACTCCGGACAGCGCCACGCCCGCCGCCCACCCGAACGCCCGCTTCACGGTTCCGGCCGCCCAGTGCCCGGTGATCGCCGGCGAGTGGGAGGACCCCGCCGGCGTGCCGATCTCGGCGATCCTGTTCGGCGGCCGTCGCGCCTCGGCGGTGCCGCTGGTGAACGAGGCCCGCGACTGGCGCCACGGCGTCTTCATGGCCTCCAACGTGGCCTCGGAAGGCACCGCCGCGGCGGAGAACGCCATCGGCGAGCTGCGCCGCGATCCCTTCGCCATGCTGCCGTTCTGCGGCTACAACATGGGCGACTACTTCGGCCACTGGCTGGAGATGGGCGAGAAGGCGGATCCCGCCAAACTGCCGCGCATCTACTTCGTCAACTGGTTCCGCAAGGACGAGCGCGGCAAGTTCGTGTGGCCGGGCTACGGCGAGAACAGCCGCGTCCTGAAGTGGATCTTCGACCGGCTGGAGGGCCGCGCGGAAGCCGTGGAGACCCCGATCGGCCGCCTGCCGGCGCCCGGCAGCCTCGACGTGGACGGCCTGGGCCTGAGCGAGGCGCAGCTCGACCTGCTGCTGACCGTCGACGCGGACATCTGGCGCCAGGAAGCCGCCCTCATCCCGCCGTTCTACGAGAAGTTCGGCGACCACACGCCCAAGGCGCTGTGGGAGGAGTACGAGGCGCTGGTCAGCCGGCTTGGCGCGCCCGCCGCCGCCGGCGCGGCCGCCTGACCACCGTTCTCACACGAAACGGCCGTCGCTCTCGTCCCGCCACTTGGCGAGCGCGACGGTCAGATCCTCGTGGAACTGGAAGCCCTGCGCCCTGAGCCAGCCGGGGTCCACCCGTGTGGATTCCACCAGCTTGCGGATGCGGTCGCGATGGAAGGGGTTCGACCAGCCCAGCCGGTCGAAGACCTCTCCGGCCGCGCCGATGGCCATGAGCAGGGGGAGGGGAATGGCAGGGGGGCGGGCGCGCCAGCCGGTTACGGCGCACAGCGCCTGCACGATGGCTTCCGTCGTCGGCGGCTCCGGGAAGGCGAAGTTATACAGGATCTCGGGGTCAGGGTGCTGGAGGGCGAAACGCAGGCTGCGGATCAGCTCGTCCACCGAGCCGCCCGATTTCACCGTGTCGCGCCGACCGGGATAGACGAAGTAGCCGCCGCGCAGGGCGGCGGCCAGACGCGTGTAGTTTCCCTGTTCACCCGGCCCGAACACCACGGCCGGGCGCACGATCACCAGTTTGCGTCCCGGCCGCCGCCGGCCCCAGGCGCGATAGCATTGCTCCGCCAGCAGCTTGGAGCGGCCGTAGTGGGTGCCGGGATCCGGCGGGGTGCTCTCGTCCATCACCCGTTCGCCCGACCCATAGACCGAGATCGAGCTGGTGAACGCCAGGGCCGGCACCTGGGCGGCTTCCGCCAGCTCACAGGTGTTCTGCGCCCCGGCGATATTGGTTTCATAATAGGCTTCCGGCGGATGTCCCGGGGTGCGATGCACCGCCGCCAGGTTGACGATCAGGTCCAGGCCGTCAGCCAGGCCCGCCGGCGCCGGCCCGCGAACATCCCAGATCTGGAAGTCCACTCCGGCCGGCAGGGGGGCCTGCGGCGCCCGCAGGTCGGCGGCCCGCACCTGGCCGATCCCCGGGTCCGCCGCCAAGCTGCGCACGAGGCGGCTTCCGATGAAGCCGCTGGCGCCCACCACCAGCACGCCGCGCGGCGCCAGCCCCCTGGGCGGCGGCGGCGCGCCTGGCGTCGTCTGCGACGGCGGCACGTCAGCGGGCGCCCGGTTCCTCCTGATAATACTTCCGGTACTTGGCGTAGTAGTAGGTCTGGTCGCCGTAGCCGTAGCGCACCTGCCGCTTCATATCGACTTGGCTCAGCACGACCCCGCCGATGTAGGCGCCGGAGCTGTCGAGCAGCTTGAGGGCCGAATCGATCGCCTGCACCGGCGTCTGCCGCCACTTGGCCAGGAAGATCACCGCATCGGCCTTCGCCGCGATGACCCGGGTGTCCGACACCGCCAGCGTCGGCGCCGTGTCGACGATCACCAGATCGTAGGCCGACGCGGCGTCCCGCAGCAGGGCGTTCATGGCGGCCGTGTCGAACACGTCCTCCGGCGTGAAGGAGCTGTGGGCCAGCGGCAGCACGTCCAGGCCCGACGCCTCATCCTTGACGATCACGTCCTGCCAGCGGGCCTTGCCGGTGAGGACCTCCAGCAGCCCCTGCTCCGGCTCGATGCCAAGCAGGTTGTTCACATTCCGCCGGCGCAGGTCGCAGTCGATGATCAGCACGCGCCCGCCGCCCTGGGCGGCGGAGCGCGCCACGCACACCGCCGTGGTGGACTTGCCCTCGGAGGGCAGGGCGGAGGTGAACACGACCACCTTGGCCGCCCGACCGTCGCGGACGGTCCGCAGACTGGTGCGCAGCGACCGGATGGCTTCGGAGAAGCTGGAGAGCGGCTTTTCGATCAGATAGTCCACCGGCGACAGGCGCCGATGTTCCGCCTCGGCGACGGAGTCCAGGCTCGGCAGCGCGCCGAGGAACGGCAGGCCAAGCTGGTTCTCCACGTCGCGGCCCGTGGTGAGGCTGGACTGCAGGCGCTCGGCCAGCAGCACGCCGGCGGCGCCGGCCCCCAGGCCGAACAGCAGACCCAGAGCGAGGTTCATGGGGATGTTGGGCGAGCTCGGCTTGCCGGGGGTGCGCGCAAGGCTGAGCACCCGCGCGTCCGGCTGCTCGCCGCCGCTGGCGGCGCTGGTCTGCTTCGCTCGATTGAGGAAGTCCATGTAGACGCCGCGCGCTGCTTCCGCCGCCCGCTCCAGCTCGGCCAACTCGATGGAGGCCGTCGTGTCGTTGGCCAGAGTGCCGCGCGCCGCCCCGAGGCTGCCCTGCAGCGAGGCCACGCGCTGGCGCGACACCTGCGTATCGGCTTCCAGCCCGGAGATCACCCGGCGCAGCTCGCCGGCGATCTGCGCGTCCAGGTCGGTCAGCTCGCTGCGCGCCTTCAGCAGGTCCGGGTGCTGGTCGGCGTATCGGTCCGACAGCTGGGCGACGCGCCCGCTGAGCTCCGCCCGCCGGGCGCGCAGCTGCCGCAGAACCTGCGAGTCGAAGGATTCGTTGGAGCCGCCGCCGCCGCGGGTGAGCTGAGCCCGGGCGAGCTGCAGGCGCGCCTCGGTCTCCGCCAGATTGGCCCGGGCGCTCGCCAGCTGCTGATTGTAGCTGGAAACCTCGCCTTGCGTGTAGGAGGCGCCGGGCGTGGCGGTGAGGTTGTTGGCCTGCCGGTAGGCGGCGATGGCGGCGTTGGCCTTGTCCACATCGGCTTTCAACGCCGCGAGTCGATTGTTCAGGAACGCACCCGAGGTGCGGCCGGCGAGCGCCTTGGTCTCCCGCTGGGCCACCAAGTACTCGTTGGCGTAGAGATTGGCCACGTCGCGCGCCAGCTCCCGGTCCTGCGCGGTGAAGCTGATGTTGATCGCCGACGTCAGGCCGGCGCGGCTGACCTTCAGCCCGCCCTCCACCGTCGGCAGCAGCTCGCTGGCCGGCCGGCCCTTTTGCTGCGCCAGAGCCTGCGACACCTTCTGCGCCAGCACGCGCGAGCGGACGACTTCCACCTCCGTGTCCACCGTGGCGGTGTCCACCGGACGCGGCGCGGTGTCCCCGCTGGCCGCCGGCGTCTCCAGGACCACCGTGGAGGTCGCCGTGTACTTGGGCTTGGTGAGCAGGCTCGCCGCCAGGGCGGCCAGGAAGCAGCCGGCCACGATGGCGGCGAAGAGGCGCCAGCGGGACAGGAAGATGGTCAGCAGGCGCGCCGGTTCAAAGCGCTCTTCCGGGTAGCCGCGCTCGAGGTCTGCGGACGCCGCCGGCCCAGCCGCGGGCGCGGCCGGCTCGTCCTGCCGGGGGATCACCATCGTGTCGGACATGGCGATTTTCTGCTCCGTCATCTTGTCTTCTAGGCCCCCGGCCGGCGCGCGTTCTTGTGCGACGCCAAGCATGACCCCGCCGCCAAGTCGAGCATAATGTCCCCGGGTCGCCGAAGAATGCGGCAATGCGCCCGGCTAGGCGCGACACGGTGATCCAGCTTACCAACAGGGCGGCTGAACGGCGTCATTTTGCGTCAAGCGCCAGATTTGCAAACGGCTCCTAACATTGTTAGGCGGCGTCTGCCAGGACCAGGGGGAGCTCGGCGACCGCGCCGGCGACGGGATACGCCCAGCATGATCATCGTGCACATCCTAACGCGCCTGCTGCGGGCCGGGGCGGAAGAGAACACCCTGGCCATCTGCCGCATGCAGCAGGCGGAGGGCCATCAGGTCGTGCTCATCCATGGGCGCGAGTTCGACACCGCCATGGTGGCGGAAGCGCGGCGGGAGTTCGACGTCTACCAGCTGGACCGGCTGGTGCATCCGATCCGGCCGCTGGATGACGTGGCGGCCGTGGGGCAGATCCGGGCGATGTTCCGGGCCCTGAAGCCGGGGTTCGTGCACACCCACCAGAGCAAGGCGGGGGTGCTTGGGCGACTGGCGGCCCGCCTGGAGCGGGTGCCTTGCGTGGTGCATGGCGTGCACATCCTGCCCTGGACCAACATCGACCCGACGCGCCGCCTGATCTACCTGCTGGCGGAGAAGACCTGCGCCGCCTGGACGGATGCTTTCGTGGATGTCAGTCCGTCCGTACGCGGGGACTACCTGGCGCACGGCCTGGGCCGGCCCGAAGATCACTTCGTGCAGCTCAGCCCCATGCATGTGGCGCGCTTCGCGGGCGCCGCCTGGCCCGAGGACTGGCGCGCGCTGCTGGACGTCGGGCCGGATCTGCAGAAGCCGCCGACGCTCCTGATGCTGGCCGCCTTCGAGCCCCGGAAACGGCATGTGGAGCTGCTGGAGGCTCTCGCGAGCGCCAGCTTGCCCGAGAACGCCAAGATCCTTTTCGCCGGGGATGGTCCGGAGGTGGCGCGTGCGCAACGCGCCGCGCTGGCGCTGGGCCTGGCCGACCGGGTTCGCTTCCTGGGCCATCGGTCGGATCCGGAGCGCCTGATCGCCCTGGCGGACGTCTGCGTCCACACCTCCGAACGCGAGGGCCTGCCGCGGGTGCTGGTGCAGTACCTCGCCGCGGGCCGCGCCATCGTCGCCACGCGCCTGCCGGGTCTGGAGGACATCCTGAGCGACGGACAGAACGGCGTCCTGGCCGACGATGTGCCCGCCGCCGCCCTGGAGGCGGCGTCCCTTCTGCGCAACAGCGTGCGGCGCGAGCGGCTGGCGGCGGCGGCGGCGTCCACCGACGTGAGCGCCTGGACCCCCGAACGGGTCTATCCCAGCGTGCAGGCCGCCTACCGCCATGCGGCTGCGCGCCGTGGCCTGGATCTCAGTCCGAGCCGGACCCCGCGACGAATCGCGGTTTGACTCGCCCAGGGGCCATCAACCATGAGATGTGACGGAAGAGGGCTTGGGGGAAGGGATGCTGGGGCTGACGCGCACGCCGCTCCGGGTGAGCTTGTTCGGCGGCGGCACGGATTACCGGCCGTACTTCGAGCGGCGGCCCGGCGCCGTGGTGGGATTCGCCATTGATCGCTACATCTACGTCTCGGCGCTGAAGCTGAACGGCTGGCAGGATTACAACTATCGCCTGGCCTATTCTCAGCTTGAGACCGTCCGCTCCATCGAGGACCTGGAGCATCCCATCGTCCGCGAGGTGCTGCGCCTCTGGCGGGTGGGGGAGCGGCTCGATCTCAGCACGCAGTCCGACTTCCCCGCCGGCAGCGGCCTGGGGTCGTCGTCGGCCTTCACCGTGGGCTTCGTCAACCTGATCAGCACGCTGTTCGGGCGCGCCCTGTCGAAAGCCGAGCTCGCCCGCATGGCCATGCATGTGGAGCACGATCTGCTGCAGGAAAATGTGGGCGTGCAGGACCAGCTGCACACCGCATTCGGCGGGTTGAACCGCTTCGACTTCGACGGCGGCGACATCCGCGTCACCCCGGTGGCGGCGTCCCCGGCCACGCTTGCGCGGCTGAACAGCTGCCTCGTTCTCGTGCACTGCGGGGTGGTGCGGCGGGCGAGCGACGCGGCGGCCAATCAGCTGGACGCCATCCGCCGGCGACAGACCGACGCGGAACTGGCGGCGCTCTACGACCTGGTCGGCGCCTGCGTGGACCTTCTGGAGCGCCCGGGCGATCCGATCCGGGAGCTGGGCCGACTGCTGCGCGAGGGCTGGGCGCTCAAGCGGCGCCTCGCCTCGGGGGTGACCACCAGCACCGTGGATGAGCTCTACGAACGGGCCCTGCAAGCCGGGGCCTACGGCGGCAAGCTTTGCGGCGCCGGCGGCGGCGGCGCGGTGTTCCTGCTGGTGGAGCCGGAGCGCCTGGCGGCGGTCCGCGAGGCGGTCTCACCCTTTCCCGTGGTTCCGGTGGAGATTGACGTCGCCGGTGCGGTCGTTATGCACCCCACCCGCCGAATGCCGGCAAGCCTGCCCCACGAGTTGGGCGCGAGCTTCCGGCCGGCGAACCTGACGGCGGCGGCTGCGGAGTAGGCATGCGGATCCTCATCACCGGCGGCGCCGGCTACATCGGCTCGATCCTGGCTCCGGCCCTGCTGGCCCGCGGCCATCAGGTGACGGTGCTCGACACCTTCGCGCAAGACGGGTTTCCCCTGGCGGAGTGCTGTCGCTACGCGGGGTTCCAGCCGGTGCGCGGCGACGCCCGGGACACCCGGCTGCTCGACGAGATGGCGCGGGCGCATGACCTGTTCATCCCCCTGGCGGCCCTGGTGGGCGCGCCGCTCTGCGCCCGTGACCAGATCGGCGCGGTGACGGTGAACCGCGACGCCGTGCGCGACCTCGTCAGCCGGCTGAGCGCCGACCAGCAGGTGGTCTACCCCACGACCAACTCCGGCTACGGGGTGGGCGAGGCGGACAGCTTCTGCACCGAGGAGTCGCCGCTACGGCCGGTGTCGCTCTACGGGGTGACCAAGGTGGAGGCGGAGCAGGCCGTGCTCGAGCGCGGCGGGGTGACCCTGCGGCTGGCCACCGTGTTCGGCGCCGCGCCGCGGATGCGGCTGGATCTGCTGGTGAACGACTTCACTTACCGCGCCGCGCGGGACCGCTTCGTCGTGGTGTTCGAAGGCCACTTCCGGCGCAACTACATCCATATCCGCGACGTGGCCGGCGCCTTCCTGCACGCCATGGACCACTATGACGCCATGCGGGGCGAGCCTTACAACGTGGGCCTGTCCACGGCGAACCTGACCAAGCTGGAGCTTTGCGAACGCATCCGGGCGCAGGTCCCCGACTTCGTGGTTCTGGAGTCCGACATCGGCAAGGATCCGGACAAGCGCGACTACATCGTCTCGAACGACAAGCTGGAGGCGACGGGCTGGCGGCCGGAGTGGAGCCTCGACGACGGGATCGCCGAGCTGCTGAAGGCCTACCGGATGATCAACGTCAGTCGCTTCAGCAACGTCTAGCCGGCCGGCGCGCCCGAGCGCCGGACCCCAAGGAGGGCCGTCGGGTCCCGGATGAGCAAGCTGCCGCCCCTGGAGATCCTGCGCTGCCCCCGCTGCGCCGGTCCGCTGGCTGCGCCGGCGCAGTGCCGCACCTGCGGCGAGTTCGCCACGGTGCGAGGGCAGCCGGTGCTGATCGACTTCAGCCGGTCCATCTTCACCCGGGACGGCGTGCTGTCCGCGGAGGGGGCCTCGCCCGTGGCGCGTTCCGCCTGGCGCCGGTCCGTGAAGCAATGGCTGTTTGGCCGCAACCGGGCCGCGGAACGCGCCGCGGCCGACCTGGCGCACAGGTTGCCGCCTTCGGCGCGGGTGCTTGTGATCGGCGGCGGCGAGGTGGGCTCGGGCGCGGAACGCCTCCACGAGAGCTTCGCGGTCGTGGGCACGGACATCTATGCGTCGCCCCACACGGCGCTGCTGGCGGACGCCCATAACCTGCCGTTCACGGACGGCGCCTTCGACGCGGTGTGGATTCAGGCTGTGCTGGAGCACGTGCTGGAGCCCGCGCAGGTGGTGGCGGAGATCCATCGGGTCCTGCGGCCGGAGGGGCTGGTGTTCGCCGACACGCCCTTCCTCCAGCACGTGCATGAAGGCGCCTACGACTTCACCCGCTTCACGCTCAGCGGGCATCGCTGGCTGTTCCGGCGCTTCGATCTCATCGACGCCGGCGTCACCGGCGGCGCGGGCACCGCCCTGCTTTGGGCGGTGCGCGGCTTCGTCACCGCGGTCACCGGCCGGCGCGTCCTGGGGCGCGCGGCCGGGCTGGCCTTCTGCTGGCTGCCGTGGTTCGACGGCCGCACCCGCGGGCACGAGGACGTGGCCGCGGGGACCTACTTCTACGGCCGCCGCAGCGAAGCCCTGGTCTCGCCGCACGCGATGGCGCCGTTCTACGAGGCGCGGCGATGAGCGGCCGCGCCCATCTGCGGCTGGCCGCGCAGGATGGGCGGCGGAGCGGGCTGCGCGTGGCGGCGATCACCCGCCTGGCCACCCAGAACGCCGGCAACGCGGCGCTCTCGCACTGCCTGATCGACCTGCTGAGCCGCCACCCGGCGGTCGAAGATCTGCGCACGGTGGATCGCTACCCCCGGCGCCTGGAAGCCTGGCGGCTGGGGGCGGCGCCGGAGCGGCGCTTCGCCGCCGGCGAAGCCTGGCTGGCCCGCGCCGCCCGTCGCGCGCCGGCCGCCGCCGCCGCGGCGGCCGCGCAGGCGGGTCAACCGATCCGTCCGCAGCTCGACGCGAGCGGCCGGGAATTGCCGGGGTTGGTGCGGGCGCTGAAGCGGCGCATCGGCCTGCGCCGCAACCTGGCGCGCTTTGGCCTCATCGAGGCGGCCGATTTCCACCGCGTCCTGGCCGACATCGCCTGGGCGGACCTGGTGGTGTGGAACCCGGCCGGCGAGATCCACCCCGGCGGCGACAGCGATGCGGTGTTCCGGCTGCTGTTGATGGTGCGGCTGGCCCAGCGGCTCGGAAAGCGCACCGCCATCGTCAACCACAGTCTCGAACTCGAGGACGCCCGCCTCTGGCCCGTCCTCTCGCAGGTGTACGGCGCCGCAGACCTGGTGCTGGTTCGCGACGCCGGCTCGCGTGACGTGGCCCAGTCCCTGGGGGTTGCGCCCGATCGGCTCGAGGAGGCGCCCGACCTGGTGTTCAGCTGGCCGCCCAGCGTTCCCCCGCGGCCGCTTGCGCCCGACGCCCCGATCGGCCTTGCGCTGAACGGTGTGATCGCCGCGCCCGACGATCCGGAGTGGGAACGGCTGGTCCAGGGCCTGGCGGGGCTGGGGCGCAAGCTCGTGTTCGTCAGCAACGCCATGAACCACGACGCGCCCCTGGCGGCGCGCCTGGCCCGCCACGCGCCGATTCAGGTCATTCACGGGCAGCCGGGGCCGCACGCCCTGGCGGACCTGTACGGGGGCATGGCGGCCGTGGTGAGCAGCCGGCTGCACGCCGCGATCCTGGCGATCGCCGCCGGCGCGCCTGTGATCACCTTGGAGCCGCAGGTGTTCAAGCTCACCGGCGTTCTGCAGCAGATGGACTATCCGTTCTCGGCGCTAGGCCTGACCCAGCCCGGCTGGAGCGAGGCGGCGGTGGCGCGGGTTCGCCGGGCCCTGGACCAGCGTGCGGAGGTCAGTCGGCTAGGGCTGGAGGGGCTGGCGCGGCAGGCGGCGCGCATCGAGCGCGCCTATGGGCGCCTGTCGTCGCTGCAGGGCTGAGGGAATGGCCGAGCCCGCCGACCCGATCGCCCGCCTGCGAGCGCGCCTGGCGCCGGACGGGCGCTTCCTTCGCGCCGTGGCCGTCTACGGGGTCGGGCAGTTCGGCCTCAAGGCGCTCGACCTGCTGGCGTTCGCCCTGCTGGTGCGGGCGCTCACCCCCGCCGAGTTCGGCTTCGTCGGGGCCGTGGCGCTGCTGGGGTTCATGGTCACCGATGTCGCCCCGCTGGGCCTCTTCCGGGTGGCGGCGCCGCGGTTCGCCGCGGAGGGCGGCGACGTCCGGCGCTGCGCCCTTGACGCCGCCCTGGCGGGGTACCTGGCCTATGCGCCGGCGATGGCTGTGCTCGTGGCCCTGACGCCGGCCACGGCCCTGGCGGCGGTCGGCCTGGGCGGCTTCGCCCTGGCCCTGAAGATCTATCTGCTGAGCTACCTGATGCGGGCGTTCGCCTATCAGGAGCTGGAGATCCTGCGCATGGATCACCGTCCGATCGCCCAGGCGCTGCTGGAGGCCGTCCCCAGCCTGCTGAACGTGCTGCTGCTGCTGCTGCTCCTGCCCCGTGCGGCCGACAAGGTGCTGGCCAGCGCGGTCTGCGCTGCCCTGGCCTGGTCGCCGCTGTTCCTCGGCTTCCTGGCGTTCGCCCTGCGCGCCCGGCGGCCGCGCTTGGCCGGCCTGGTCGACCTGCTGCGCTACTCCGGCCCCATGACCGTCCACCGCAGCCTGTCGGAGCTCAACAACCTGGCGGGACGGTGGGTTGTGCTGCTCACCGCCGGCCTCGCCGGCGCGGGGGCCTACACCTTCTTCGCCCGGCTGGGGGATCTGCTGAAGCTGGCGCAGGCGCCCCTGCTCAAGGCCTGGATCCCGGCGGCGCTGGCGGCGGAGCGCGATAACACCCCCGAACGGGCGCGCGCGGCGGCCAAGCTGGTGCTCGCCGCTGGTCTCGCCCTTTTCCTGGCCGCGCTTGCGCTCTGCCGCCCGCTGGCGAGACTGGTGGACGCCAACGGCGCCTTCGCCGACGTCTATGACGCCATACCCGTGGTGCTGTTCGCCGGCTGGGTGCTGAACTTCTACTACGTCTTCGCCGCGGGCTACTTCGTGGATCGGCGCCCGGCCGCCCTGGCGCCGATCACCGCCCTGGCCGCAGGGACCAACCTTGGGCTCACCCTGCTGCTGGTGCGCGCCGAAGGCGTGCTGGCGGCGCCCTGGGCGGCGGTGGCGGCGAACCTGCTCTTCACCCTCACGAGCGCCTGGTTCGGGCGCCGGCGCCTGCGCTTCGCCGACCGCAGCGTAGGCCGCACGGCGGTGCTCTGCGCGTTGGTGGGGCTGGCGGCCTTCGTGGCGGACCGGGTGTGGCATGGCTGAGAACGCGCATGAGGCGCCGCTGCGGGTGCTCTACCTCACCCGCGCCGATCCCGCGCAGTCGAACGACTGGTCGGGCCAGCCGTTCTGGACCATTCGCCACCTTCGCGCCGGCGGCTTCGCGGTCACGACACGGCGGGCGGAACCGGCAGGGTCTCTCCGCCTGGCTCGGGCGGCGCAAGCCGCCGCGCGCCTGGTGCGCCGGCGCTACCTGCCGCGGGCGAGCGCGCTGCATCGCCGTTGCACCGAAATCCAGATCCGCCGTCTGCTGGCGGACGCCGACGCTGAGGTGGTGTTCTGCCAGGACGTGGTGAGCGCCGCCGCCGCGCGGCATCCGCGGATCGTCTACTGGTGCGACGCGCCCGTGGAGGACCTCTGGGACAGTTATCTGCCCGGGTCGTGGGCGCGCATCGCCAACCGCAGGGCGGCGCAGGCGCAGGAGGGCGAGGCCCTCCGCAACGCCTGGCGGGTGCTATGCGCCTCCCGCTGGGCGCAGGCGGGCCTCGCCCGCCGGCATCCGGAGCAGGCCCACAAGCTGGTCTACGCGCCCTTCGCGCCTGGCCTGGAGACCAGCCCGGACGCCACCGAGGTGGACGCCGCCATCGCGGCGCGCAGCGTCGAGCGGCTGCGCTTCCTGTTTGTGGGCGTGGACTGGTGGCGCAAGGGCGGCGACCGGGCTGTGGCGCTCGTGCAGACGCTGCGGGCCCGCGGGCTGCCCGCCGAGCTGACGGTGATCGGGGCCGACCCCTGGCGCGGCGCCGCGGCGCCGCCCCGCGGGGCCCCGCGGGGGGGGCGCCGACACTGCCCCCCCCCGCGCGCGGGGCGCGGCGGGCCGGGGGGCGGCCCGCGGCGCTGCGGGCGATCGGGGCCGACCCCGGGCGCGGCGCCGCGGCGCCGCCCTTCGTGACCGCGCTGGGCTTCCTCGACAAGTCCCGCCCGCAGGACGCGTCGCGCTTTCTCCGGGCGCTGGAGAGCGCCCACTTCCTGCTCGCGCCCAGCCGGGCGGAGGCCATGGGGATCGCCCTGCTGGAGGCGCACGCCTTCGGCGTGCCCACGCTCAGCTCCGACGTGGGCGGCCTGCCGTCCATCGTCCGGCCGGGCGTCAACGGCTTCGCCTTCAGCTTCGACGATGTGGGTCGGGTGGCCGACGAGGTGGAGCCCTGGCTTCGCGCCCGCAGCGCCTATGCCGAACTCGCCCGATCCGCGTGGCGCAGCTACCATGCGGAGCATTCCTGGGCCGTGCGCCTGCGCCAGCTGGCCGCTCTGCTGTCGCAGGCCAGGAACGGTTGAGGCGCCGCGGCGGCGCTGGTAGCCTGCCGGGAGGCGTCGACCATGGGGGTAAGAGTGCTGCTGGCCGCCGTTTTCGCCGCCATGTTCGTGGGCGCCGCGCCGTCTGCGCCGGTCAATCCGCAGGGCGGGACCCCGGCCGCGCCGGCGACTGCCGATCCTCACGCCTGGACGCAAAGGTTGGGGTTCGAGGACCTCACCCGCGCGACGCTCGCCCGGGTGGAGCAGGCGATGAACCGTGGGCAGATGACGGCGCAGACGGCCGCGGACATCCGCGCTCGCCTGGCCGCCATACGCGCGGAGGAAGCCGTCTGGCGACAGGCCCTGGAGAAGCCGCCGGGCGCCGGCCAGGCGATCCTCGGCAAGCTCCGGGCGGTCGCCCAGGAGGTCTCCTGGGTGGCGCCGCTGCGGCCGGTGACCCCGGCGCCCACCGCCGAGTGGGAAGACCTGCCGCGCTTCCCGCCCCTTGATCTCAGGCCCTTCCGCCTGACCTTCTCCGACGAGTTCGAGCGCATGTCCGTGACCGCGGACGGGGGCGCCGGCCCCTGGTACGCCCCGGTGCACAGCGACTTCGGCGCGGCGAAGTTCGACCCTCCAGGCCCCGAGGGCCCGTTCTTCCTGCGGGCGGATCGGCGCGCAAAGCGACCCTCGGAGCGCTCGCTGCTGGAAATCCACGCCCGGCGCACGCCCACGGGCTGGCGCAGCGGTCTGATGCAGACGGTGGACGGGAAGGGTCGCGGCTTCGCCCAGACCTATGGCTATTTCGAGATGCGGGCCAAGCTGCCGCCGGGCAAGGCCACCTGGCCGGCCTTCTGGCTGCTCACCCAGCACAACTACACCGATCCGGTGCAGGACCGGGGCGAGATCGACGTGCTGGAGCATTACGGCACAGACCCGCTGCGCCTGCACGTGGCGGTGCACCTGAAGCCGCCGGTGGGATGGAACATCGGCGGGATCGAGCGGCCCTGGTATCGCTCGCACAAGATCCCGATCCTCGACCTCCGGACCGGGTTCCACCGCTATGGCGTCCTGGTCGACCGGGATTGGGTGACCATGTACTACGACGGGGTTCCGCTGGCGCGATATCCCACCCAGCCCGCCTATCGCTCACCGCTGTACATGCTGGTGGACCTCACCATGCACCAGAAGGGGCTGGAGGCGGCGGACAACCCCTCCATCCTGCAGGTGGACTATGTGCGCGCCTATGCGCTGCCGGAGGACTGGCCCAGCCGCTGAGCCCCGGCGAGCTGCGGATAGGCCGCGATCCCGGGACCCTCGGGCGCCCGCACGGCGGCGGCCGGCGCCGAGAGGGGCGGCGGGCGCCAATGAGGCCCGAAGTTCAGCAGCGGAACGTAGGCCAGGCTGAACTGGAGCACCATCAGCAGCTGGTTGGCGCCTTCGAACGAGGTGTAGACCAGCAGACTTGCGAACCACAGGAGCGCGGTGCGGTACTCGCGCGAGTTGGCGAACTGACCCGGCGCCGGGCGCAGGAGCCGGCCGGCCGCGAAGAGCAGCATGGCGCTGTAGACCGCCACGCCGACCACGCCGTTCTCCACCAGGATGCGCAGGAACTCCCCGTGCAGGCCCACATAGTAGTACTCGGCGGAGGTGTATTCCCGCTGGGTCACCTCCAGGAAGCCGTTGGTCCCGATCCCGAACACGGGGGCGGTCTCGAAGAGGATCATCCCCACGCGAACCTGCCATTCGCGCATGACGCTGCTGATGCTGTCCGGGGTGGGGCCGAGGCCCACCGCGGCGAGAAGGGTCTGCACCTGACGGGTGACATAGGTGGAGTCGATCACCTCCACGGCCACGAACAGGCCGGCGAGACCCACCAGGGGCGCCAGGTAGGCGGCGGGGTGCTTTGGATTCAACAGCAGGAGCAGGGCCAGGCCGAAGGCCACATAGGCTTTCCGCTCCCCGGAGAGCAGGATCAACAGGCCGACGCCCACCAGCAGAAGGGAGCCCAGCACGGCCGGAAACCGCGGGCGGGTCCAGATCCAGGCCGCGACCAGCAGCGGCGCCAGGTCGAACAGCGCCTTCGGCTCGTCCAGCCGCTTCCAGCCCCAGTAGTAGCCGTTCACCAGGTGCCAGCCGATGTTGTAGGCCATGATGATCGCGGCCATGGGCGCGAACATGGCGGCGAACTGGCGCAGCGGGTGGGTGGAATAGCGGGCGGCGAAGGCGAGGGTGAAGGCGAACACCAGGCCCCCCTGGAGGAGTTCGCGCACGCCGTTGCTCAGCCGCAGGCTGAAGGCGCTGGCGACGTGCACGCAGGCGAAGAGCAGCAGGGTCCAGCTGAGCGTGCGCAGGAGCGGGCGCTCGCGACCCACCCCGACCAGGGCCAGCGCCGTGGTGACGGCCATCACCGGCAGTGTGGGATAGATGCGGATCCGCAGCCATTCGACGTATTGGTCCAGGCGGATCTCGATGTTGGTGAACAGCAAGGCCACCGACAGCGCGAACAGGAAGTCGATATGGCGCCCCGCCGGCGGGGCGGGGGCGGGCGCAGCGGCGACGGCGAGCGGTGTCAAGCGGGGCGTCCTTGCCGGCGGCTTCGCCAGCTTACCGGCTCCCGATCCACCCGAGGCCGGCGGCGAAGTCAAGCGGCAGCGACGCGGGCTGACAATCCGCCACGGTTGCCGCGGCGAGCCCAGGCGGTCTAGGGAGAAGCCGCGAGGGGAGGCGCCCATGACGGCGGCGGACAGGGGCCAGGGCAAGCGGAGCGGCGACAGGCCAGGCGCAGCCCGGCGGCCCGGCGGCGGGCCGCCGCGCGCCGGCCGCCGTCGCGGGGGCGGACGGAGCAGACGGCCCTCGGCGCGCTGGAGCCGCTCGGCGAAGATCGCCGTGCTGGCGGCGCTGGCGATCTTCGTGGCCCTGCAGGCCGGCGCCAGCCTGGCCAGCGGAGTATATCTGCTCGACGCCGTGAACCACTTCCGCCCCTGGTGGGTCGCGCTCAGCCTGCTGCCGCTCCTGCTTGTCTGCGCCTGGGTTCCGCGCGCCTGGCCCTGGCTGCTGGCCGCGGCCGCGGCCGGCGTCCTGGTGGTGGTCTCACCAGGCTTGGCCGCCCGCCTGGGGGCGCCGAAGCCTGCGCCCGCCGCCGAGCCGCTCACTGTGGTCACCTTCAATATTCTCGGCGGCAATCCGCGGCGCGCGCAGATCCAGGACTGGCTGCTGCGCACCGACCCCGACGTGGTGGCGATCCAGGAGGCCAACCCGGCCTGGGACGCGGCCGTGGACCGCTCGCCCCTGGCCGCCTGGGACCGGGTGACGGCGGCGGACCGGGCCCGGAACGTGGAGCTGTTCTCGCGCCTGCCGCTGACGGCGCCCCGCTTCCTGAGCGCGCCTGGGCGGCGGCCGGTGACCCTCGCCGTGATTTCGCATGCGGGCCGGCCGATCTGCGTGGCCTCCATTCACCCGCAGACCATCCGCAACCGCGCCCAGTGGCTCGAGCGCAACGCCGACCTCGAGTACGCCGCCTATTGGATCGGGACCCACTGCCCGCCCGCGGCGGAGAAGATCATCATGGGGGACTGGAACGTCGCCCCATGGTCCGGACACTTCCGGCGTTTCCTGGCCGCCAACGCCCTGCGCTCCGCCGACCCGGGCCTGTGGCCAGCCCCCACCCGCCTCATCGACGGCCGGAAGGGACTGGGCGCGCCCATCGACCACGTGGCGATCTCGTCCGGCCTGGCGGCGCAGGACTGCCGCCTCGGGCCGGCCGTGGGGTCGGACCACCGGCCGGTGAGCTGCGACATCGTTCTGGCCCGTCCATGAGAGCCGCCGAGCCGCGGCTGCGCATCCTGCTTGTGGTCCCGAGCTTTCCGCCGGACGTGCATGGCGGGGCCGAGCGCCAGGCGGCGCTGCTGGCTGAAGCTCTGGGGCGCCTCGGCTGCCAGGTGCGCCTGCTCGCGCCCACCGTGACGGGTGCGGAGGGCGTCGAGGCGACAGCCTACGGCAGCCTGGAACGCCTGCGCCTGAGCGCCCTGCCCGCGTCGGGCGGGCGTCACCTGGGCGCCACGCTCGCCTGGACCGCCCGCACCGCCCGGCGCATCGTCGCCCGCCGCGCCGAGCTTGACCTGGCCTACGTCTTCCATCACCGGCTGCACGTGGCCGGACCGCTGCTGGGCGGCGCCCTGGCGAACCTGCCGGTGTTCGTGAAGCCCGGCGGCGGCGGCGAGGCGTCCGAGTTCGCCGCCCTGCGGCGCAAGAAGTATCTCTACGGGCGGTTTGTGGCGCGACGCGTGGTGCGCGACACCGCCGGCTTCATCGCCAACAGCACAACCATCGCCGAGGACCTGCGCCGCGAAGGGGTGGGGGGCGAGCGGATCTACCGGATCCCCAATGGGGTGGCGCCGGTGCCCAGCGCCGCCTTCGCGGCGGCGCGACCCGGCCGCGATGGAACGCGCCTGGTCTACGCCGGCCGGCTGGTGCCAGACAAGGGCGTGGAGCGCCTCATCGAGGCGGCGGCCCTGTTGCCGCGGGATCGGCCGTGGACGCTGACGATTCTGGGCGACGGACCGGAGCGGCGGCCGCTGGCGGCCCTCGCCGCCGAGCGCGGGCTCGCCGGACGGGTGGCGCTGCCCGGCCACACCGGCGATGCGCCAGCCGAACTCCTGAGGCACGACATCTTCGTGTCACCGTCCCTTCGCGAGGGACAGAGCAACGCCCTGCTGGAAGCCCTGGCGGCCGGGTTGATCCCGGTCTGCGCGCCAGCCAGCGGGGTGGAAGAGCTGGTCGACCCCGACCTGGGCGTGGTGACGCGCGACGCCACCCCGGAACGCCTCAGCGCCGGCCTGGCGGCGATGCTCGGCCTCGCCGCGCCGGAGCGCCTGCGACGCAGCGCGGCGTTGCACGCCTGGGCGAACCAGCAGTTCGCCATCGACGCGGTGGCGCGCGCGACGCGCGCCGCCTTCGTGGAGGTTCTCCAACGCCGCGGCCGCCCGGCTAGTTGACCGTGTCGGCGTCCCGGCGCTTGTCGAACAGCGCCTCGATGACAGCCGTGTAGCTGCCGCGTTGGGCGGGGTGGGCGTCCTGCCGGCAGCGCGCCAGGAGCTGGTCGCGCACGTCGTCCAGCATAGGCTGCGGCTGGTCGGCGCTGGCCAGGGCGAGCAGGAGGTCGATCACCTCCAGAGCCGCCGCGAGACGGCCCTCCTGCCGATGGAGCTGCATCCGCAGCGCGTGCACCTCGGCCTTCGTCTCAGCGCTCACGCAGCTCCCCCCGTGCAGCGTTGGGACGGAACCCATTTCGGGTGATTCGCGCAAGACATCCGTCAAGCCCGCGTGGCCGGCTCCGGGCGCTCGCGGGCGGCGGCCCTGCGTCCGTGAGCGCGACCCAGGGCGTAGGGCAGGGCGGCCGCAAGCACGCCGCAAAGGTCGGAGATAAGGTCCCGCAGCTGAGCGTCGCCGGCGAACAGGCCCAGGCCCTGCAACCCCTCGAGCCCCGCGCCCAAGGCGAACACCCCGCCGCCCAACACCCAGGCCGGGACGCGCCGGAACGCCGCCAGAAGCAGGATGGTCAGGGCGAAACTCAAGGCCCCGTGGCTGACCTGATCGGGCTTCAACCCAGACCGCCAGCGCTCGTTTGCGTCGGTGGCGCCGATGAAGGCGACGGCCAGAACCAGAACAAGCGCCGCCCGCGAGCCCCATGCGGTGATCCTGCCGCCCATGTGAGCTCCTGTGGAGGCTGATAGGCCGCGCGCCTGGCCCGGCTCAGAGTCCGGTGGGGGTGCGGCGATCCGCGCCACGAAGCCCGAGCGCCAGATGCTTGAAGCGCGCGACGGCGCGGCTCAGGTCCGCCGCGGCGCGGGCGCGCCGCTGATGGTCGTTGGCGGCCTCAAGGCTGAGGCACAGCTCCATGACGAGCAGGATCAGGCGATGCATGTCGGAATCTCCGCGGTAGCGCTCGCGCATGGCCGCCAGCGCGGCGAACTCGGCCGTGAGGCTGGCGTGGCGCGGCGGCTGTCGCACGGCGGGGATCCCTCCTTTTTTTCGAGCAGCGCAGATCCTAGGCAGATTCGCGTGGCGCAGCCGATGCATTGACCACCCCGCTCGCCGCCCGCATGGTCAGCGTCGGAGGACCTCCGTTTTGCCGCACGGCCGCAAGCCCATCAAGACCCGCCGAAGACTTCTCGGCCTCCGGCCGGAGCTGCTGGTGGCGCTTCTCATGGTGCTGCTCGGTGGCGGCGCGGCGGCGCTCAGCGCCGCGCTTCTGTGATCAGCGCAGCAGGACCGTGGGGCGCCCATCCGGGGCCAGGGTCGGAAACGCCTGCGGATCGAACGACAGCAGGATCTCCGCCGGGCGGGTCTCCCCGTCGGCCCCGCAGAGCACGCGCACCTCGGCCTGCGGCGGCGCCGCCTGCAGCTGCCTGATCAGTTCGCACACGGTCATGGGAGAGCCTGCTTTTGCTGCAATCCGCGCAGTTTGCCGCACGCGCCTTAACGGTGCGTCTCTTTAGCGCTTCCGGCGAACGCTGTGATCGCCTATGGAGCGACAGCAGTCGGCGAGCCCTCCTCCATGTCACAGACCCTCCTTGTCGCGGACGCGCCTCTGGCGTCGCCGCTCCCGCCCGTGGCGCGATCGTCCGCCAAGCGCCTGCTGGACGCGGGCGTGGCGGGGGCGGCGCTGCTGATGCTCGCCCCTCTTCTGGCGCTGATCAGCCTGGCCATCTGGCTGCAGGACGGCGGCGCGGTGCTGTTTCGGCAGCGCCGCACCGGGCTGGGCGGACGGCCGTTCGTGATCCTGAAGTTCCGCTCCATGTGGGTGGCGGAGGACGGCCCGGGCCTGCGGCAGGCGCAGCGGGGGGACGACCGGATCACCCCGGTGGGCCGGGTGCTCCGCGCCCTGAGCCTCGACGAGCTGCCGCAGCTCATCAACGTGCTGAGGGGAGACATGTCCCTCGTCGGGCCGCGTCCGCACGCCCTTGGCCATGATGTCGCGTGGGGCGCGGCGGTCGCGGGCTACGCCGACCGTTTCCGGGCTCGGCCCGGGCTGACCGGCGAAGCTCAGGTTCTGGGGCTACGCGGAGAGGTTACCGGACTGGAGGCGGTGCGGGCCCGGATCGCTGCCGACAACCGCTACATCGAGACCTGGTCTCTCGGACGCGACATCTCCATCCTGCTGCGCACCATCCCGCTGATCTTCAACGATCCCCGGGCCTACTGAGGCGCTCGCGCAGCGGTCACTCGGTCGGCGGATGGGCCCTGAGGATCGGCGCCGCCTCGGCGGGACACGCCGTCCAGTGCTCCTTGTTCAGAAGGCCCTGACGCACCCGCTCGCGTCCTGCTGCGGTCAGGCCGACGCAGCCCTCCCATTCGGAGAGCATGAGCACGTCCCCGGGAGCCGCTGTGGACGCCAGGCGCAGGTCGGCGCCGGGGCCATGGGCCTGGGCCGTCGCTGACGGAACGCTCGCCCGGCGAACGGCCAGGTTTCCGCCGGCGAGCGCCAGAAGGACCGCCGAGCCCAGGGGGAGGGCGGCCCACAGCCGCGACCGTCCGTTCACATGCGGCACCAGGCTGCGGAGCGCCGCGCGCTGGCGCCAGGCGCGCCAGGCCGCCAGCGGAGCAAGAGTCGCCGCAGGAGGCGACGCCGGCGCCGCGACCACCTGCGCGATGGCCCTGCGCAGGCGCCGCCGACGCGCGGCGCGCGTCAGCGGGGAGAGGAGCCGCTGCAGCAGCCCTCGGCCTGCGCCCGCCGTCAGACCCCCGGCCTCCTGTGGCTCCATGGTTCGCATAAACACGCGCACTCCCCGACACGGCGGCGGACCCGCCGCGGCGGGTCCGGGCGCACTCGCCCGGCGCCCGGTTGCAGCCCGTCGCATCGCCGTCGCACGGTTGTGCTTGGAATGCGCCAGGATGGCAAGCGCCGCCCGGCGGCGTGTTGTCGCAAGTCGGCAGAACACGGACATCTTGCACGCAACGCGGCACAATGATTTCTAGGCTACGGGCCTTGGGGTGAGACAATGGCGGAATGGGAAGTCCTGACGGCGGGGCGCGATTGCGCCCGGCCGGCGCTCGTGGCGCGAAGCGCCGTCAAGCGGGGCTTCGATATCGTGGTGGCCAGCGCGGCCTTGCTCATCCTGGCGCCTCTGCTGATCCTGATCACCGGCCTGGTGCGGCTCGAAGACGGCGGTCCGGCCCTTTTCCGGCAGCGGCGCACGGGCCTGGGCGGCGCCGCCTTCGTCATCCTCAAGTTCCGGTCCATGACGGTCGCCGAGGACGGTGCGGACATCCAGCAGGCGCGGCGGGGGGACCAGCGGGTGACGCGCATCGGAGCGACCCTGCGGCGGCTTAGCCTGGATGAGCTGCCGCAGCTGATCAATGTGCTGCGGGGCGACATGTCCCTGGTGGGACCGCGTCCCCACGCGCTCAGCCACGACACCCGCTGGAGCCGCGCCATTCCGGATTATGCGCTGCGGTTCCGCGCTCGCCCCGGCCTCACCGGCTACGCCCAGGTTCAAGGCCTGCGGGGCGAGGTGCGCGATCTGGACGAGGTGCGCGCCCGGATCGCCGCCGACAACGCCTACATCGATCGTTGGTCCCTGCGCCTGGAGCTGAGCATCCTCCTGCGCACCGTGCCGCTGCTGTTCTTCGACCCGCGCGCCTATTGATCGCGCAACCGTTCCGCCGCTGCGGCGTTGGCCAAGCAGGGTTCGGGAGAGACGCCTTGGCCGACACCAGCTTGCACGCCACGCACCTGCAGCGCCGACCGCCGCCGATCGTGCGTCTCGCCGTGGCCTTCGGCGCGTCTGGCCTTCTCTGGGCCGCGATCCTCGGGGCGCTCAGGCTCATCTAGCTCCGGCTGGCGAGGACCGCCTGCAGTTCGCCGTTGAAGCGGCGGTAGAGGGCGTTCACCTGTTCTGCGCCATAGCGGGTCGTCGCCAGGCGCACGGCGGCTTCGCTTCGATGGCGACGCTGCGCCTCGTCGCCCACGACCTGCAGAACCGAGGCGGCGAGGTCCGCCGGCTTATCCGAGGTCAGCAGCGCGCCCCCGGCGGAACCGTAGTCGCGCAGGCCGCCGACGGCGGGGGCGACCACGGGCAGGCCCACCGACATGGCTTCCAGAGCGGCGATACACAGCCCCTCGTGCCGGCTGGCGAGGACGAAGGCGTCGGCGGGGCCACGCTCGCGCCAGCCGGGATCATGACCCGGCAGCCGGACCCAGGTCTCCAGCCCCTCGGCGCGGATCTGCGCCTCCAGGCTCTGGCGCAGGGGGCCGTCCCCGTAGAGGGTCAGGCGGGCCGGGCGGCCAAGGGCGTGCAGGCGCGCCACCGCCCCCACCAGCCGGCCCGGCTGTTTCGCCGCGGTCAGGCGGCTGGCGCTCACCAGCTCCAAGGGCCGGTTGGCCAAGGGGCGGAGCGGCCAGGGACGCCCTGGCGCGAAGCTCACCAGCGGCAGCACCGTCTCGCGGGGCGGCGGGCGGCGGTAGAGCCGTGCCCGGGCGCGGCGAGCGGTCTCCTCGCAGTCGCTGAGCATCCAATCCACCCGCCGGGAGGTGATCCAGTAGCCGAGCTCGTAGGCGCGGTTCGCCAGGCGTGTGTTGTGTTCGAAGGAGAGGATTAGCGGCTTGCGCTGCGTCGGCGCCAGCAGCCGGCCCAGCAGATTGGCCTGCGGCAGGGCCAGCACCAGGGCGTCGAGCCCCTGCAGCCGCGGCCGCAAGGCGTCTGCGGCCTGGGCCAGGCGGCGAAGCGTCATTTGCGGGGCCGGGTCGATCCAGCCGGTGTTGGCAACGCGGGCAGGCAACGCGCCCGCGCCGCGCATCAGGGCGAGGATCTCCACGTCCAGGCCGTCGAACGCGCCGCCTGCCAGCAGGCGGAACGGCGCCTGCTCGGCGCCGCCCCGGTCGAAGCTGTTGATCAGGTAGAGCAGCCTGGGGCGACGCGTCCGCATGGAGCCTGACCGGCGATCCGGGCGCTCAGGGCCGCAGGCGGCAGAGCAGCGGCCGATGCTCCCCGCCCAGGTCTGGGCCCAGCGCGCAGCCGCCGGTGGCCACCGTGGGCGTCACGGCGAGATGATCCAGAGGCTGGGCCACCAGCGCGCCGACCCGCCCGAGGGCCCCGGGACCGGCCAAGGGAAGGCTGAGGGACTGGACCGAGGCCACGCCGGCGGCCGTGAGGGTGTCGCGGAAGGTGGGCGACCAGGGGGTGACGTACCACACGCCGGTGACCACCGCCGGCCGGCCGGCGCCGCGTTGGCTGGCCCACTGGGCGGCCAGGGCGAGGTAGGCGTTGCGGGCCCGCCACTCCGCCTGCGACTTCGGCTTCGGCGGATCGAGCACCACCACTTCCAGGGGGCCGGCCAGGGTCTCCACGGAGGCGGCCACGGCGCTGCGGGAGGGCACCGGCCGGTAGGCGGCCGCATCCCGGATGGGGGAACGGCTGAGGACATCCTGACGGATGTCGCCCTCCAGGCGTCGGCTGGCGCGATAGGGATAGGCGTCCACGAGCTCCGGGAGGCGCTGGCGCCAGCCGTCCGACAGCTCCGCCAGGGCGATCACCTCAGGCCCGTCGCGGCGCGCCCAGGCGGCGAAGGGCTCGAAGGCGGCGTCCTCCCAGCCGACGTTGTAGGTCGCCACCGTCAGGGGCGCCTGCGCCGGGGCGACGCCATCGGCCGGACGCAGGCCGGCGTTGGCGTTGAACAGCAGCGCCACATTGACCGCCAGGGCGAGGCCGGCGGCCAGAACCAGCCACAGGCGGCGGGTGACGAGACAGGCCGCCAGCAGCCCGAGGGCGGCCAGGACCACGAGGTTGCGGCTGAGGGCCACAAGGTCCGCAAGCCAGACCTCCCGCGCCAGGCCCTGGGCGGCGGCGGCGGCGAGCAGCGCCAGGACCAGCAGCCACAAGGGGATGAGGGCCAACGTCCGGCGGCGGCTCGGGCGTGGGCGCCGGCGACGCGGCGATGGCGCGCCGGCTGGACCCCGGGCGCGTCCCGTCCGCCGCGGCCCTCCGGGCCGCCCCTTCGGGTCAGTTGCTGTAGTACTTGGCATATTCGCGGTAGTAGTAGCCGCTGTCGCCGTAGCCGTAGGCCGCCTGCGAGCGCAGGTTCACCTGGGTCAGGGCGACGCCCGCAATGCGCGCGCCCACCGAGGTGAGCGCGTCCATCGCCAGACGGGCGGCGCGCGCCGGGGTCTTCTGCCAGCGCAGGAGGAAGAGCACCGCGTCCGCCTGCTTGGCGATCACCCGGGTGTCGGCGACGGCCAGGGCCGGCGCACAATCCAGGATCACCATGTCGAACCGCTCGCGCAGAGCCTGCAGCAGGTCTGCGAAGGCCTTGGTGTTGAAGATCTCCCGGGGCGTGAACTGCGCGCCGACCACCGGCAGGATCATGGCCCCGGACGGCTCGTCCAGGAGCAGGGCGGACTCGAGGGGCGCCTCGCCGGACAGCACCTCCAGGAGGCCCACCGTCGGACGCGCGTGCAGGATCTCCTCCAGGCCGCGGCGGCGAACGTCGCAATCCACCACGATGGTGCGCTGACCGGCCAGGGCGGAGGAGCGGGCCAGACACAGGGAGGTGGTGGACTTGCCTTCGGCCGGCACGCTGGAGGTGACCGCCAGCACCTGGATCTCGCGATCCAGGTCCGCGCGCCCCAGGGCCGCCCGAAGGCCGCGGAAGCTCTCCGCGAAGGCCGACAACGGCTTGTCGATTAAGAACTGCGCCGGCGGCGTGGCGCTTTCGGTGCGGGTCGTGGGCACAGACCCCATGGCCGGCGCGCCGAGCATCCGCTCCACGTCTTCGGACGTGCGCACCTCCCCCGACCACATCTCCATGCCGACCACCGAGGCGGTGGCGAGCAGCAGGCCCAGCACCAAGCCCACCGCCAGGTTCAGGGCCTCCTTCGGGGAACTGGGCGACAGCGGCAGCTGGGCGGGCGCCACGAGCTGAGCGTCCGACTGCAGCGAGCCCTGCTGCGAGGAGGTCTCCTGAAGCCGCTCCAGGAACGACTGATAGAGCGTGCTGGAGGCGGACGCGCTCCGCTGGAGCTGGTTCAACCCCACCTCCGCGCTCTTGCCGCGGGCGAGCTCGCCGCGCGCGCGACCCAGCTCGTTCTGGATCGCCGCGAGGCGTTGCTGCGCGGCGTTGGCGTTGGCCTGCAGGCTGCTCACCACACGCTGCACCTCGCCTTGAATGTTGGCGCGGATCTGGTTCTGGGTTTCGCGCGACTTCAGCACTTCCGGGTGCTGCGGGCCGTAGCGTTGCAGCAGTTCCTGCTGGCGCCGCTGCTCCTCGGAAAGCTGCACCCGCAGCTGCTTGACCACGTCATTGGCGATCGCCTCGCCGATGTCTTCGCCGCCGCCGCCCCGGGCCATTTGCTGGCGCGCGGTGGCCAGGCGCGCCTGCTGTTCGGCGAGATCGGCGGACGCCTGGCTTTCCGCCGCGAGCAGCTGCGACACCCGCTGCTCGGTAAGCTGCGACCCTGTGGCCGTCAGCAGGCCGCTTTGCGCCTGATACTGCGCCACCGCCTGCTCGGACTGCTGCACTTGGCCGCCCAGCTGGTCGACCTGCTCGGCCAGCCAGCGGTTGGCCCGGGCGGTGGCCTCCACCTTGGCGTCCAGCTGGGCGGTGAGATAGCGGTCGGCGTAGGTGGTGGCGATGCGCGACGCCTTCTCCGCGTTGGCGGAGGTGAAGCTGATGTCGATGACGAAGGTCAGGCCGCGCCGCTGCACCTTCAGGCGGTTGATCACCGCATTGATGGTGGCCTCACGATGCCGGCGCTGCGCTTCCGGGGTGGTGGCAGGCTGGGGCTGGCCGCCGAAGAGGCCGGGCCGCAGAGCGCGGTTGAACTCCGGGTCCCGGGTCAGGTTCAGGGTGTCGACCACCCGGCCGGCGAGGGCCCGGGAGCGGATCAGCTCCACCTCCGTGTCCACCACCGCCGTCTGCGGCGCCAGATCCGACACCACCTCCTTGACGTCGCTCACCGAGCGCTGGCGGGTGTCGATCATCACGCTGGCGTTGGCCGTGTAGAGCGGCGTTCGCGTGAAGGTGTAGACGATGTCCGCGGCCATGACGGCGCCCAGGACACCCAGAAACACGAGCCAGTAGCGACGCACGGTGACCACCAGCCGGCGCAGGTCGGCCGGGCCGCGCACCAGGCTATTGGCCCAGGAGGGAAGCGCCGGGGCGGCAGGGACGTAGGTCATGGTGAGCGGAGTCCGGTCAAGGATAGGCGTACACGGTGAAGGTGACCGTGCGGTCGTCGAAGGAACGCTTCCGGTTGGCGCCGGTGGAATCGAGCTTGCTGTAGTCGAAGGCGAGATCGGCGCGCAGCCGGCGGTTCATGCGGTAGCCCACGGAAACGCCGGCGCGGGTCTGCTCATCCTTGCGGTCGATGAGCGCGAAGTCCACATCGCCCCGGGACAGCCGGCCCGACACGATCACATTGCGCAGCAGCTCGTGATCGATCGTGACGCCGGCGCTGGTGCTGATGCCGCCCGGCGAGCTTTCGTCCAGCTGCGGCGCGCTGCGGCGCGCCGCGTTGAAGCTGACCGTGGTCAGCTGGGAGGGGAACCACTGGAACTCCGCGTTCCAGGCGAAACCGGAGTCCGAGCCCAGCCCGGCCGCCTCGTAGGTCTGGCGCAGGTAGCCCACCCCGATCTCGCCGCGGGCGAGGTTGGTGAGGTCGAAGTTGGCCCCGCCCAGCAGGCTGACGTTGTCGTAATCCAGGCGATCGCCCACGGCGTTCGGCCGCTCGGAGGTCTCGCGCAGGACCGCCGCGAACGCGGCGAAGTCCGGCGACAGGGCATAGGTGGCGCGCCCGCCATAGCTGAAGTAGTCGCGGTCGCGGCGGTTGAAGTCCGCCCGCGCGCCGCCCGCGCGCGCCACCACGCCGTAGTCGTCGCTCTGGGCCGTCACCGCCGCGGCGAACTGCATGCGCGCCGTGGTCTTGAACAGACTGAGCGAGGCCAGGGACTGCTCATTGTAGACCGGCTCCAGGGTGTCCACCGGCACGTCGGGGTCGGTCCGCGACGTCACCAAGCGGGCCCGACTGAGCCGGCCGTCCAGCCAGAGATCGCGCTGGATGTCCAGGCGACCGGCGCCCGAAACCAGGTACTCGGTAGCGTTGTCTTCCGAGCTGCGATCGTAGCGGGTGTGCGCCGTCCAGGCGGCCAGCCCCACGCCGTGCCGCGACCAGGTGGAGAACAGCCGTGCGCCGGGGCGCAGGCGCACGTAGCGATCGCCCTGCTCGTCCGTCTCGGCCTTCTTCACATTGGAAGTGGCCCCCACGCCGACCGCCACCTCCGGATAGAGTTCGAACGCCCCGAGACGCTTGGACACCGGCTCCCAACCGGGCTGCGGCCGTTCGCGCACGGCCGTGTTGCGGCCGCGGGCGTAGGCGGGGGGCTGTTGCAGGACGCCGAGCTCCTGCGCCAGCGCCGCCGTTTCCCAGCCGCAAGCGCCAAACGCCGCGGCCGCGGCGAGCGGCAGCCTCGCAGCGCGGACGGCGCTGCGGCGAAGCGGAACGGGAGCCCGGGTCAGAAGAAGCGCTCCCGCACCACGATGGTGTCGCCCGGCGAGAGCGGCGTATCGGCGCGCAGCCTGACCTCCTGTTCCTGCCCATCCCCGGCCTTGCGCACGAGAACGCGCTTCTTGTTGGCGCGGTAGGTGAAGCCGCCGGCGGTGGCCACGGCGTTCAGGATGGTCAGACCGTTGCGGTAGGAGTACTCGCCCGGCTTCTGCACCTCGCCGAGGATGAAGAACGGACGATAGGTGAGGACCTCGGCCGAGACGCGCGGATCGCGCAGGTAGCCGTCGGCGAGCCGAACGCGGATGGCTTCCTGCAGCTCGGCGATCGTGCGGCCGGCGGCCGGCACCGCGCCCACCAGAGGGAAAGCCACATCGCCGGATCCCGACACGGCGAACTCGCCCGACAGGTTCTCCTCGCCGAAGACGATGATGCGCAGCCGGTCACCGGCGTCCAGGCGATAGTCGTCGGCGGTCCGCACGCTGGCGCTCGGCGCGCTGGGTTGCGCCCAGGTGGGGCTGGCCGCAAGCACGGCCGCCACGGCGACGGCCGCCCGCAGGGAGGTGATGATTGCACGCATTATCATTTCCTAGTTCAAGGCGTCAGACGCCTCAAGTTGGCTCGATGTTCGTCCCTCGATCTCGACCCGACCCTGCGCCGCCACGGCCTGGAGCAGGCGGCGATCGGCGCCCTCCAGCACCACCGCCGTGAGCCGGCCCGTGGCGTAGGCGCCCGTATCGACGCCGATGCGCCGCTCGGTCAGGACCGCGGCCTCTTCCGGGGTGTGCCCATGGACGACCGTCTTGTCCCAGCCGCCGCGCCCCTTGAGGAACTCGGAGCGGATCCACATGAGATCCTGCGCCGTCTGGGCCTCGAGCGGCACGCCCGGTCGGGCGCCGGCGTGGGCGAAAAAGTAGTCGCCAATCTCGCAGCTGAGTTCGAGGCCCTCGAAGAACGCCCGATGCCGCGCCCCCAGCCGCTCGGCGAACACCCTGCGCGTGTCTTCCCAGGCGTCGGCGTCGTGCCGCGTGGCGGGCATGGGGGCGCCGTAGGACTCCAGGGTTTCGGCGCCGCCGTAATCGATCCAGGTCGGGCCGACGCGTGCGTCCTCCAGGAAACGCAACAGAGTGTCGTCGTGATTGCCCCGCAGGAAGCGAGTCTGAAGGCCGCTGTGGGCGTGGAAGTCCAGCAGCGCGTCGATCACGTCGCGGGAATCGCGACCGCGATCCACATAGTCGCCGAGGAAGACCGCCGTCGCGCGGCCTGCGCCCCGCGCCGACTCCACGATCGCCGCCAGCAGCGGGCGAAGCAGGTCCGCTCGGCCGTGGACATCGCCCACAGCGTAGACCCGCTCCCCCGGCGGTAGCGAACGCTGACGCGTCGGCTTGGATCTTCTGATCAGTCCGAACATGACCGTGGTGCGCGCCGCGCCCAGCGGCTTCTCGGCTTGCAGATGCCTTTGGCTGCTACGGCCGTCAAGGCGACAGACGCCGCGCGAGCCAACTTGCCGCAAGCCGCCCGCGATACGGTCAGGCGCGGAGTTCAGCCAGGTCCACGCCGGTTTCCTGGGCGAACCAGGCGAGGGTCTCGGCGAGGCTGCGACCCGATTTCAGGTCCATCAGCGCCAGGGCGGCGGTGAGCCGCACCGGGTGGGGGATGTTGGCGTCGTCCATGGCCACGGCGCGCAGCGCCGCGGTCGCCTTCGCCCGGGCCTCATGGTCGTCGCGCGACACATCGAGCACGGTCTGTCCATCGAGCGGCGGGATCATAGTTGTGTAACCTAACGTCTAGCGCTGCCGCCGTCACGGACTTTGCGGCGCCCTGGACAGGCGGGGGACGGCGCTGCAGGCTCACTGTCAGGCGAGGAGGCGTCGTTGATCCACATGCGCCGAGGGAGCCGCTTCGCCGCGCTGGCGCTCGCCCTGGCCGCCGGCGCCGGGCCGCTCGTGGCGCAGGCGCAGACGCGGGTCAGCGCGACCTACGAGGGTCGCCTGGTGATCAAGCTCCTCGACGTCCGGCACGACGCCGCCCTGACGCCGGCCGGCTATCGGGCGGGCGCGCGCATCAGCACCGGCGGCTTGGCCGGCGCCGTCAAGCCCTTCGCGCTCGTGGTCCGGTCGGAGGGGCGACGGCGCGGCGCCGCGCTCGCCTCGGAGCGATACCGTCAGCAGCAGGGATCCAAGACGCGTCTGGTGGTCTTCCCCGCGCCACGGGCGCCCGGGGCGGTCGATCCGCTCACCCAGCTTCTCCGGCTGCAGCTGAGGCCGCAGGCGGCGGGTCCCTGTGCGGGGCGGCTGGCGATCTACGATGGTCGACAGCGCTACGATCTGGTGTTCGCCCGAGCCGGCTCAGGGGCGGCGGAGCCGCGCTTCGCCGCCCTGGGTCTCGCCGACGGTCGAAGCTGCCGGGTGACTTTCATCCCCCTGTCGGGTTTCGGCGGCGAGAAGGGCCGGCCGCCCCGGCCGAAGAGCGATATTGTGGCGCGCTATGCCTGGAGCGGGGCGGCGCAGGGGTGGGTGCTCACCGGCCTGGCCGCTGGAACCCCGCTCGGAAAGGCCGAGCTGACGCTGCACGACCTGCAGGTCGTACGGGCCGCCCGCTAGCCCCGACGACGCCCGCGTCTTAAGGCTCTGACATGGCTATCTACAAGCACGTGGGCGTCCTGCGGAAGAGCGACGCCGCCGACTTCGACCGGTTTTGGGCGGCGCCCGCCCGGGTTGAATATTCCGGCATCTATCAGTGCGAGTGCCGGCACGAAACGACGCTGCGGGGCGGCGAGCCTGCCCCCTTGTCGCATCGCGGACACCCGCCGGGCGTGCCGGTGACCTGGCGGCTCGTGGTCGCCTGCTGGGAGGCGACGCCCTAGCCCCCGCACGCCGAGCCCACGACCCACGGGGCCTGGGATCGTTCGAGCAGGGGCCGGCCGTCGGGCGAGGTGGATCGTGCGCGAGAACCTTCAGACGCCCCGCTGCCGGGGCGGATGGGCGTCCTCGCCAGGGGCGGGCGGTCCAACCGCCCTGTTCGAGGCGGCGGAGACGCGCCAAAGGTGACCCGCGGCCCCTGGGAGCCGCCCGCGCCCGCAGGAGAAGGCCTTCGTCAACAGCAGCGTGGCGGCCGTCCCGCGACGCCGCGACATTGGGGCTGGCGCTCACACCCCGGGGCCGACCCCGCTGTTCAGAGCCGCTCGGCGAAGGTGGTGATTCGTGGCCAGATGTCCGAGCCGGAAGCATAGCCGCTGGCCGTCAGAACGTCCGGCGTCTGCACCGTCACCTCAATGTGCGCTCCGCGGCGTAAGCCATGGGTGTCCACCAGGTCGGACGGGAGCTTCAGGAGGTCGCAACTCAGCGGTTCCTTCCGCACGACCCCGATCACGGTGCGGTCTTCGTGACCATAGGGCACCAGGAACCGATAGCGGCCGTCGCCTTGGGCCTCAGCCAGCGTCACGTGCAATACATAGTGCGCGCCCGCGATGATCGCGTACAGGTCGATGCGCGCGCCCCGTCCGGCGCACGCGTCGTTCTCCTCGGGAAACGCCGGGTGGCCGCCGCTCATCTGGATGAGGCCCGCGACGAGGTTCACGGCCCCGCTGGCCATGGCGTTGCGGATCTTGCGCTCCCGATAGTCGACCTCCAACGCGCCGCCGAGCGCAAGCCAGGCCTCATCCACCTCCAGCAGCTGGGCCAGGAGGCGGATCTTGTCGGGTCGCGGACGCGCGACGCCGGTGAACCACTTGCTGACCGTCTCGTTGCTGACCCGCGTCCCGAACCGATGCTCCAGCTGGTGGCGGACCCAGGCCTGCCGTCCGTGGTTGTACGCGGGAACCTGCGCGTTCTCGTCACAGGCCCTCTGCAGGCGCAGCGCGAAGGGTCGATCCCGCAGATCGCGCTGAGGGCGTCCGCCCGCGGACGGTCGCGAAGCCGGATCCGCGCCCCCGCGACCGGAGGCTGCGGACGACCGGCCCGCTTGGCTGCGCGTGTCGCTCAAGTCTCGGCGTCCTTCCTCATTGCGGCGCGACGGGAGGCCGCCAAGGTTCTGCAAGAGAGGCAAGATTTGCTGGCGATCCTAGTCGTGGGGCGGCGGCCGGTCGAGCCGCCACGCCGCGGGCGTAAGGTGTCCGGGGCGCCGATGCGCCAACGCCACCGGACCAAAGCGGGCGTCCGCGAGCGGTAAGGTCATGGCTTGCTGTCCCAGCCGGGCAGCCGCAGCCACGTTGAGAACGGCTCCGCAAGCCCGCAGGGCTTGGCGGGCGCTTGCAGGGCCGTCGGCTGAAGCTGCGGCGGCGCGCGGTTTGCGCCCCGTGGCCGCCGCGGCGACGCCGCCCGGTCAGGCCTGGCGTTCGTCCCACGAAGGCGTTTCGGGCGGGTGCGCGCACAGGCGTCAGGACCGCCAAAGCATCGGCCGACCCATCGTCTGGCGGCGGCGAGGCCGCTGGACGATCGCGCGACGCGGCGTCGCGAGCCTTGCCATTGTCCGTCAGCCTCGCGAAGATCAGCGGCGCCAGGTTGGGGGAAGGGGCGTGATCCAGTCCAGCAGTCTCGCCTTAAGCGTCGAGCGCGCGCGGCCGTGCGCCGGGCCTGGCGATCATCTCGAGCCGCTTGGGCCCATGCGGGGGGCGGCTGCGTCGCCCTCGATGCGGGACCAGCGACGCAGCGCGCCTGCCCTTGCGACCGCGAGCGACAGCGGCGCGGCGGGACGCCGAGATCGTCCCCTGAGGCCGATGCACGCCGAACGCCCGAGGGGCCCCGACGCGGTTCGACCGCAAAGCGCCGGACGTCCGCGCATCGCACGTCCGGCGTCGTGAGGTAGGCGCATGCCCGGGATCGCCTTGGTGAGCCAGGATGAGCGGCTCTATCGCCGGGTGCGGGCGGCGGCGGAGGGTCTGGCGGGCGTTACGCTCCTCCAGGGTCCGCTGAACGGTGTCGCCCACGACGTGGCTACGCTGAAGCCCAGCCTCCTGCTGTTTGACCTGAACGAAGGACTGGCCGCGGCCGAGTTGCCGGACATGGTGGCGAGGGTGGCGTCTGCGCACCCGAGCCTTGCCGTGCTGGTCCTGGGCGACGCCGGCGACGACGGGGATGTGCTTGCCGCCATGCGAGCCGGCTGCGCCGAGCTTCTCCATCGCGACGCCAGCTCGGACACGTGGCGTGAGCGCCTGGAGAGACACTTGCGAAGGCTGGAGGAGAACGAACGCGCCGCCACCGGCGCCTTCTCCCTCGTGTTGAGCGCACAGCCGGGCGGCGGCGCGGGCCTCTTCGCCCTCAATCTGGCTCTCCTGTGCGCACGGCGCCAGCCCGAGGCGCTGCTGATCGACTGCCAGCTGCCGGCCAGCGAGGCCGGGGCGGCTCTGGACATTGCGCCGGCCTACACGATCTCGGACGCCGTCCGCGACTTTGTGCGTCTCGACCGCTCCCTGGTGCTGTCCGCCTTCGCGCACCATCCTGGCTCCGGATTACGGCTCCTGCCGCTCTCCGTGCGGGCCAGCGATGAGACGGCGGTCTCTCCGGAAGCCTTTCTGAGGACCATCCGGGCGGTGCGGTCTCTGTTCGGCGAGACGGTGCTCAACGCCGCTGGAATCCGCCACGCCCTGCTCCTGAGCACCTTCGTAAGCTGGGCGTCCGACGTCTACCTGGTCTGCCCGCAGAAGTTCACGGCGCTTCGGGACGCCAAGGATCTCCTGCTGCGCCTGCCGCATGACGTGGACGCCCGTCGCCGCGTCACCCTGATCGTCGATGAGTACAGCCCGATGATCAACGTGACGCCTGAGCAGATGCAGGCGGCGCTCGGCTTGGAGCGCGTGGTCCGCCTGCCAGCCGGTCGGGACGAGTTGATCAACGGGCTGAACCTGGGCCGGCCGATTGCGCTCGAACGGCCGCACTCGCCGTACATGGCGGCGTTGAACGCCGCCCTGGGCGGCGAGGCGACGCCAGCGGGGCCGTGGCGTTGGGGCGTTGCGGTCGGCGAGGCGGCCCGCCGTCTGCTGGCAGGCGGCCGCTGAGGCCCTCGAGGGCGGAAGGATCGGCCCGCCCAGACAGCGCTGCGGGACGCGCGGCGCCCGAACGATCGTCGCGTTCCCGCGCGACCCGGCGCCACGGGACGAACCTGACGAACGCGACCCGCCGTCCGCTCCGGCGAACCGGCCGCGGGCAGGCGCCGTGCGCGCGGGTCCAGAGCCCGGGAACCTGCCGCTGAAGTCAGGCGGCGCGATTGGGATGGGGGGGCTTCGGGGCGAGCGCCTCCAGCACGCTTTCGAAAGGCCTTGGTCGGCCGAACGCATAGCCCTGCAGATAATCGACCCCGATCGCGGTGACCGCCGTCAGGGTGTCTGCGTCTTCGACAAACTCGGCGACCGTCGTCGCCCCCAGTCGGTGGGCGAGCGCATTCATGGACTCCACGATGGCTCGGTCGGTTTCGTCGCGGGTGATGTTGCGGATGAAGCTGCCGTCGATCTTCACGCTGTCGACCCCGAAGTGCTTCAGGTAGGCGAAGGAACTCACGCCGCTGCCGAAGTCGTCGAGGGCGACCTTGCAACCCAGGGCTCGCAGCCGCTCCATGACGTCGCCGGTGGTCGCCAGATTGTTGAGGGCCGCTGATTCCGTGATCTCGAAGGTGATCGCAGAGCTGAGCACTGGCGACGTCTGGAGCAGCTCCACAAGCTGGATGAGCATGGCAGGACTGTTCAGGGACCCTGCGGACAGGTTGATCGAGATCTGCAGGTTCTCGATTTCGGCGATCCGCGGACCCAGGCGGCCGACCGCTTCCTCCACGACCCAGCGGTCGATTTCCGACATCAGGTCGAACCGCTCCGCGGCGGGGATGAAGGCGCCGGGCGCCACCAGCCTCCCCCCGGTGTCGATCATCCGCACGAGCAGCTCGTAGCGGTGGCCGCCATCGGCGGCCCTCGCCGCCACGATGGGCTGAGCGAACAGGACCAGCCTGTTTTCACTGAGGACGTCGCGCATGCCGGCCACCACCGCCATCTCACGGCGACGTTCCGCCATGGCGGTGTCCTCCGGCGCGAAAACGGCCGCTCGCCCGCGCCCAGCGGTCTTCGCCTCGTAGCAGGCCAGGTCCGCCTGGCTCAGCAGCTCGCCAGGACCAAAGGCGCCATCCACCGCGCACAGCCCCATGCTCAACCCCGTGCGGAAGACGTCGTCCTTCCAGGTGAACCGGAAATCGGTCGCGGCCTGGATGATGCGCTGCGCCGTGCCTTGCGCGGCCTCGATGTCGGTCTTTCGCAGCAGGAGCGCGAACTCGTCGCCGCCGATGCGCGCCAGCAGGTCGCTGCCCCCGATCTGGCTGCGGATGATGCCGCTCACCTGGCAGAGGTAGTGGTCGCCGGCTTCATGTCCGGCGGTGTCATTGATCATCTTGAACTGGTCGACATCCACGTAGCAGAGCACGTGTCGGCTCCCGCTGGCCCCGGCCTCGATGACCGCCTCCTTCAGGGCCTCTTGCAGCAGCGTCCGGTTCGCCAGACCGGTCAGGGGATCGTGGGTGGCGGCGTGGCGCAGCTGACGCTCCTGGCGTCGCGCATCGGTCACATCCTGGATCACCAGCACGGCGCCGATGATGTCCCCCCGGCGCGTCACGATGGAGGAGACCGTGCTCTCGATCTCGTAAATGGTCCCCAGCGGGGTCGTCAGCCAGGCCTTCTGCGTCAGCCGCGTGGCGCCGCGCGCGACGCACGCCCGCGCAATGTTCGGCAGCCGCCCGCCACCTTCGGTGGAACGAAGGTCCAGCACCTCGTCCAGGGGACGGCCCACGGCGCGATCGGCGGGCAGCGCCAGGAGGGTCTCGGCGGCTCCGTTCAGGAAACGAACGACGCCGTCCGCATCTGTGGTGACGACCGCGTCGCCGAGGGCCGCAAGCGTGACCTCCAGCCGCTCCTTCTCGTCCTGCAAGGCGACAGACAGGCTCTGAGAGCTGGTCACATCCCAGGACGCCCCGAGCAGGCGGGCGGTGTCGCTGGCCTTGGACAGTTCCCCGACGGTGCGGATCCAGCGCAGCGCGCCCCGCGGCGTTCGAATGCGGAACTTCATGTCCAACGCCGCGCCGCCGGCGGCGGCTTCCAGGTCCGCCGCGACCTGGCGTCGGTCGCGGGGGTCGACCGCCCGCAGGATTTCGGGAAGATCGACAGGCGCTTCGGCTGGCAGGTCGAAGAGCTGGCGCATCTGAGCGTCCCAATGATGGGACGCGCTCCGGACATCCCATTCCCAGATACCGATGCCTGCGGCACGGGCGGCGAGCGCCGCCCGCTCCGACATGCGGTCGCGCCAATCGTCCGATTGCTGATCCCGGTCCAAGCTCCGAAGCTCCGCCTCCCCGAGGCACATTACCGGGGCGCTCGCCGCGCAGAAAGAGACCTCACGCCGTTTTTCGCGGAAAAGTTGCAGCCTGCCCGCGGGCGGAGCCGGACTTTGGCTGCAAGCGTCCTGACCGGCGCAATCCGGGGATCTCGACGCCACCGGCGCCGCGCGCCGGCGCCGCGGCAGGGTCGCGCCGCGTCCGGCGTCAGCCCAGCCGGGGCGGCGCTGGCGCCGAGACCGGCGCCGGCGACCCCCTTGGCAAGCGGGCGCCGGGGCCCCACCTAGCGGCGCAAGAGGGGGAGGGGGCGAGCCATGCGGGACCGGTGTTCGCGCCGCGGGATCACGGCGGCGATGCTCGGACTGGCGATCACCGGCTGCACGGGGGAGGACCCGCAGCCGCAATCGTCCCGCACGCCGGGGCCCGGACCGAGCCCAGCCGAGCGGGTTCGCGTGCTCGCCGCCGACGTGCTGGTTGTGGACGGTCAGCATATCCGGCTGACCGGAGCCTGGGCGCCCCAGCCGATCCCCGACGCCCGCTGCTGGGCCGAGGCGCTCGCCGCCAAGCAGGCGACGGCGGCGGTCCGACAGATGGTCGAGCAGGCCGCCAATCTCGAGGCCGCGCCTTCGACCGTGCGCGACGCCTACAATCGGACGGTGACCCGCGTTCGCCTGGACGAGCTGGACCTCTCCCAGTCGCTGATCGACGCCGGGTTGGCGGCGGCGAGCGAGCGTCGCTTCGACTGGTGCGCGCCGATCAGCCAGGGCCAGACGGGCGCGCCGACGTTGCGCGCCCTGATGGACTTCGGCCGCCCGTGAGCGCCGCCGCCCTGGGGGTCCAGCGGCCTCGGTGAGGCGGAGCCTACTCCACCAGCGCGGTGGCCACGCCCCCCGCGGCGCGCACGCCGACGCCTTCGCAGTTCAGCTGGATGTTCGAGTTGCCGCTCAAGGTGACCTGGCTCGCCAGGATCTGCGTGCAGGCGCCCACGGCGGTGGCGGAGCCGCCGGTGAAAATGACGCTCTGGCTCGGGAAGTAGACGGCGCCGGTGATCTTCTGACTGGAGCCGCCGTTGAACCGGTTGTCGCCGCCGCTCGGCGCGCGACGGTCCTGGTAAAAGGCCAAGCCCGCCGTGGGGCCGCTGCTCGGCGCGATGATGTCGATCTCGGCCTGGCCATTGGTGTGGAAGGTCGCGTAGTTCGAGCCGGTGCTGCTGGTCAGGACGAAGGTGACCCCATGGGCGTGGATCGATGCGCCGCTGTTCACCGAGAAATCCCCGCGATCGATGATGTAGATCCCCGGCGCGAAGGTGACCTTCGCCCCGGCGTTGATGGACAGGCCGTTGCAGAAGACCTTGACGCCGCTGGTGTTGCTGACGCTCACCACGCCGCTGAACGCCGGCTTGGCGTCGCAACCCGAATAGGCTGGGATCGGCACGTCGCGGTAGGGGTCGGCGATCGGCGCCTGACCGGAATGGAGCCCGTTGTCGACCTGCAGGACGGCGTTGTTGCTCACCGAATAGCCCCCGACCACGCTGACGCGATCGGCGCGCAGGGTGGCCGCGCCCTTGAGCTCGAGCGCCGTCGGGCTGTTGGAGTTGGCGTGCAACGAGCAGCCGCTCAGGTTGACGTCGGCGGTGCCGGTCTCGAGGGCGGAGGCGGCGGCGGTTTCGTGCAGCGCCACGACACAGGCGTTGCCGATGACGCCCGCCCGGGCCACCGCGCGGGCGCGGATGACGCGGCCGCCCTGCCCCCAGAACACCGAGAAGAAGCGCTGGGCGGGACGCGTGATGATCACCTCGGCCGAGCGGGCGTCCCCGGCGAAGGGGCCGGAGGTGGCGGGCAGGTTGACCACCACGGTGTCGCCGCCCTCGCCCTGGGTGTAGCCGTAGGCGGAGGCGATCAGCCGCGCCTCCGCGGCCGGGGCGCCGGACGCCGCCAGACGGGCGGCGGCGGCGCTGAACGCCGCCGAGTCGGCGGCGTGCTGCGCGCTGCGCCGGGCCACGTACCCGACGCCTGCGTCCAGGCCGAGGCCGGCGAACCCCAGAAGAACCAGCAGGCTGAAGGCGAACACCAGCCCGGCCGCACCGCGCTCGTCGGCCCACAGGGATGAAGCGGAAGGCCGGCGACCGCTCATCGCCGGCAATACCGCGCCCTCAGGGGCGGCGCGCCGGGGGCCAGCTTGTAGGCCACGAACGGCGGCGTCCACTGGGCGCGAACCTCGGTTCCACAGGCGGCGGCGGTGACGGAGAAGGCGCTGGCCGGGGCCGCGACCGGCCCGGCGCGCTCCACCGCCCTGGCGATCACCGCCGCGTTGGTGGCGCAGGCGCCGATGGCGCTGCAGCGCGCCGCTTCCTCGACGGCGAACAGCAGGGTGGCCTTGGTCCAGGCCAGCCGGCCGCATTCCATGAGACCCAGCAGGGCGGCGAGCAGCACCGGCAGGACGAAGGCCGCTTCCACCGCCACGGCGCCGCGCCGGTCGCGCCACAGCATGCCGACGCGCCTCATTCGACCCGCACCTGCGCGCGGCTGACCACCTGCGCCGGCAGGGCCAGCCGGTGAGGTCCGGGAAAGACCGGCGCGAAGGCCGCGGCCGCGCCCACCGTGACGAAACGGCCCGGCTTGCCGCCGGCGGCGCAGGCGCTGGTGGTGGCGGGAACCAGGGCGCCGGCGCTGACACAGGCCACGGTGAGCGTCGGCGCGGGTGTCGCGAGCACCGCCTGCGCCGTGGCGTCGGTCACCGCCGCCGTCACCCCCGCCTCGTTCCAGCCGAGGCGCTGCGCATAGTCGGCGCCCGCCTGGGCGGCGGCGCGCACCTCCAGCTGCAGGGCGATCAGGCGGGACAGGTCCACGAGGCCGGCGAGCAGCAGGAGCAGCACCGGCAGGACAAGGGCGAACTCCACGGCCGCCGCGCCCCGCGTGTCGGCGACCAGCCCCTGCGCCCGGTGGGGGCGCCGAGCCGCGCCGGCGAGGTCCGCCAAACGGGAGACGGGGTGTGGGGCGGTCGGCATCAGAAGGAACTGTTCAGGACCTGCACGATGGCCGGTCCGATCAGCACGATGAACAGCGGCGGCAGGATGAAGGTGATCATCGGCACCGTCAGGGTGGCGGGCAGGCGGGCCGCCTTCTCCTCGGCGCGCATCATCCGCGCATCCCGGAACTCCCCGGCCAGGATGCGCAGGGCCTGCGCCAGGGGCGTGCCGTACCGTTCGGTCTGGACGAGGGTGCTGACCAGGGCGCGGATCTGCGGCGTGCCGACACGCCGGGCAAGCGCCGCCAGCGCCTCGCGCCGGTCAGGCAGGAAGCCCAGCTCGATGGCGCAAAGGCCGAGCTCGTCGGCCAGGTCGGGGCCGCTGGGCCGGATCTCGCGAGCGACGCGGGTCACGGCGGCGTCCAGGCTGAGCCCGGCCTCGGCGCAGATCACGAAGAGGTCCAGCGCGTCCGGGAGGACCCGCTGGATGCGCGCCTGCCGGCGCTGGATCAGATTGCGCAGCAGGACCTGCGGCAGCAAATAGCCCAGGCCAAGACCGGCGCCGATCACCGCCAGCTGAGGGCTCAATCCGGGCGGCAGGGACAGGGCGGGCGAGAGCAGATAGGCGGCGAGACCCGCCAGGGGCGGGGCCAGCAGGCGCGCGGCGAGGTAGACATGGGTCGCCTCGGGCGCCCGCAGGCCAGCCTGGGCCAGCAGGTCGGCGGCGGAGCGCGCTTCCCGACTGCCGCTCAGGCGGAGGCGCCGGCTGAGCTGGGTGGCGATGTCCACCGGCGTGCGCGCCAGCGCGCGCTGGCGCGGCTGCAGGCGCTCGGCGCGGAGCTCCTGCCGCCGCCTTAGCAGCGCCCGGGCCCGGCCGCTCGCCACGTCGCGCGACGACAGCGCGCGCAGAATCATCAAGATGGTCAGGAAATTGGCGGCGCCCACCGCCAGGGCGATGGGCAGGGGGCGCGGCCCAAGGGCGGCGACGAGATCGGCCGGGGTCAAATCTCGAACCTCACCATCTGGCGCATGATCATGGCGCCGGCGGCCAGGCTGCCCACGCCGCCAGCCAGCATCAGCTGTCCGCGAGGATCGGTGAACAGCACCGTGAGATAGTCGCGGCTGACGACCCACATGAGCGCGGCCATGAAGAAGGGCAGGGCGCCGATGATCAGCGCGCTGGCGGTGGCTTCCGACGACATGGCGCGGATCTTCAGCGCCATCTGCTGACGCCGGCGCAGGATCTGCTCCAGGTTCTCCAGCGTCTCGGCCAGATTGCCGCCGGTCTCGCGCTGCACGGACAGGGCGATGACCAGGAAGTTGAACTCCGCCAGGTCCAGTCGACGGGCCGCCTGCCACATGCCGTCCTCGAGCCGCACGCCCAGCCGCATCTGGTCGCTGACGCTGCGGAATTCCTGTCCGACGGGATCGGCGATCTCCGCGCCGACGATGCTCACCGCCTCGGTGATCGGCAGGCCCGAGCGCAGGCCGCGGACGATCAGGCCGATGGCTTCGGGGAACAGGGCCAGGAAGCGCCGGCGGCGCTGGCCGATCATCGCCCCCACCGCCAGGTGGGGCAGGAGCAGGCCATTGGCCAGCCCCGACAGCAGGGCCAGGCCCAGCGGCGTTCCGAGCGCCAGGCCCAGCGCCGCGACGGCCACGGCCAGGGCCACATTGACCGCCAGGAAGCTCCCCAGGCGCAGGGGCCGGCCGGTGGCCCGCAGTCGCGCCTGCAGCACCTCCGGGCTGGGCAGCAGCTGCCGGGCCAGGCGATCCAGCGGCGAGCCGCCGGAGCGACGCACCACGCTGGCCGGGGTCGGCCGGCCGCCGGCGGCGGCCAGGCGCCGCGCCCGGAGCATCAGGGGCCGACGCTCGGCGTGCAGCCGCGCGCCCAACACGCCGACCGAAGTCAGCAGCAGGGCGAGGCAAAGCAGCAGCGGCAGGCTCATCCGATGGCTTCCAGCAGCAGCCGATCGAGGCCGAAGTACTCGGCCCGGGTGGTGAAGTGCGGCCGGAGCCCCGCGGAATCGAACTGCCCCTGCAGGCGGCCGTCCGGCCCCTCGCCCGTGAAGCGGAAGGCGAACAGCTCCTGAGTGGTGATCACCTCGCCCTCCATGCCGACCACTTCGGTGATGCTGGTCACGCGCCGCACGCCGTCGCGCATGCGGCTGATTTGGACGATCATCTGGACGGCGGCGGCGATCTGGGTCCGCACCGCCTTGGCGGGCAGGTTGACGCCGGACATGCCCACCATGTTCTCCAGTCGCGTGAGCGCCTCCCGGGGCCGATTGGCGTGGATGGTCCCCAAGGACCCGTCGTGGCCTGTGTTCATCGCCTGCAGCATGTCGAGGGCCTCGCCGCCGCGGATCTCGCCAAGGATGATCCGGTCCGGCCGCATACGCAGGGCGTTCTTGACCAGTTCGCGCATGGTGATCTCGCCGCGGCCTTCGAGATTGGCCGGCCGTGTCTCCAGCCGCACCACGTGCGGCTGCTGCAGTTGCAGCTCGGCGGCGTCTTCGATGGTCACCACACGCTCATCGGCGGCGATCATCTGCGACAAGGCGTTCAGCAGGGTCGTCTTGCCGGAGCCGGTGCCGCCCGAGATCAGGATGTTCAGGCGGCACCGCGAGGCGATCTTCAGCACCGTCGCCATCTCGGCGGACACATTGCCCTGGCGCGCCATCAGGTCGAGATCGATGCGCCGCTTGGAGAACTTGCGAATGGAGATGGAGGGCCCATCGATGGCCAGGGGCGGGATGATGATGTTCACCCGGCTGCCGTCGGCCAGGCGCGCGTCCACCAGCGGGGAGGACTCATCCACCCGCCGGCCCACCTGGCTGACGATGCGCGTGGCCACGCTCATCACATGGGCGTTGTCGCGGAAGCGGGCGTCGCTCAGCACCAGCTTGCCGCCGGACTCCACATAGACCTGCCGCGGCCCGTTCACCATGATGTCGGTGACCTTGTCGTCGGCCAGCAGGGGCTCCAGGGGCCCGAGGCCCAGCATGTCGTTGACCAGGAGGGTGACCACGTCACCCTGCTCGCGATGGTTCAGGGGCAGGCGCAGCTCCTGGGCGAGCTCCGAGATCAGGCTCGCCAGCTGCTCCGCCAAAGCCTCTCGGCTGAGGCCGCTCGCAGCCTCGCTGTCGATCCGGTCGAGCACACGCGGCAGCAGGCGGCTGGCCACGTCGTTCAGCTTGTCGACGGCGGCCTCGGGGGCGGGCGGCGCCACGTGCGGCGCCAGTTCGGCCGGCGGCGCCGAGGGCGTTTCAAGCACCGTGAGATGCGGCGGCGTGCGACGAGGCGGCCGAGCCGAGGGGGGAAGCGGCGGGGCGGTGCGGCGGCCGAACATGCCTTCAGGATCCAAACCAACGCTTGAGGAGGGGGGCGCGCGGGGCGCCCGCGAGCGTGGCGGTCGCGCCGCCGCCGGCCACCGTTGCGAGCAGGCGCTGCAGGGCGTCCGCCAGCGGCCCGCCACGTACGGCGGAAAGGAGCGGGCGCGCCTGCTCGGCGGCCGCGCGAGCGGCCTTGGCGTCAAAGGGCAGCTCGACGTCCAGCCGTCGCTGCAGGTGGCGCTGGAAGTCGCTGGCGCTGAGCTCCCCCGGCGTGGCGCCCACCCGTCCCCCCGCCAGGAGCACGGCGCCGCCGGCGCACGCCGTGACCAGGGGCAGCAGCCGCTGGGTGTCGCGCAGCCCGGCCAGGCTGAGGTCGGTGACCACGATCACGGTGTCAGCAGCGCGCAGGGCGCTGCGGCAGAGCGCGTCGAAGCGGCGCGGCAGGTCAATCACCAGGCTGTCACCGTCCGCCCGCAGGACGCCCACCAGGGCGTCCAGACCTTCGCCGCCGAGACGCAGGTCCGCATCAAGCGGCTCCTCGGCCGCCAGCAGTCTCAGCCGCTCGCCCTGCTGGACGGCGGCCGAGCCGATGAGCAGCTTGTCAAGCCGCTCGGGGTTGGCGAGCAGTTCGCGCAGGCCGCGGCCGGGCTCCGCATCGAGGCTGAGCGCCGTCGTGCCGGCCTGCAGGTCGAGGTCGAGCAACACCGTGCGCTGCTGCTGGTCGTTGGCCAGCCCCCAAGCCAGGCTGACCGCCAGGCTCGTGGCGCCGCAGCCGGAGCGGGCCCCGATCACCGCCACGGTGGCGCCCCCGGCCACGGCAGGCGTGGCGGCGCTCGGCGGCGGATCCGCCGCCAGGAGGGCCTCCACGGCCGTGCGCAGCTGGTCGGCGGCCAGAGGTTTGGGCAGGTAGTCCGCGACGCCCAGCCGCCGCAGCTCCCGGTAGAGGCGGACGTCGTTGGCGGCGCCGATGGCCAGCACCCGGGTCTGCGGCTCGCAGACCTCGGCCAGCTGATCCAGGTCGCGGAGGGGGTCGGCGCAGTCGGAGATGTCGACCACCAGTACGGCGGGAGAGGGCGTGGCGCGCAGGAGGGCGATCGCGGCGGCCAGGCCGCCTTCCGAGACCCGCGACGGCGCGCACCCGAGCTGGCCGAGCCCCTGGCGCAGAACCTCGCACGTGACCGGGTCGACAGCCACCGCCAGCAGGTCCGGCGCTGTCGCCGCCGGGGTCAACCGCGCCAGCTTCATCGCAGTCGCGCCTTGGCCGAGCGCGCGGCTCACGACACGCCGCCCACGATCTCGGCCTGCGCCCCACGAACCACCACGAGCGGCGGCGGCGGCGGGGGCGGCGGCGGCGAGGCGGCGCGACGGACCGGCGCCGGACCGGCGCGGGGCCGGTCCAAGGCGGCGTGCGAAAGGCCGGCCACGTCGCTTGTGCGGGTCACCACATGCAGAGGTTCCGGCGCGCCGTCGGCCTTCCCCAGGCTGCGCAGCGCCAGCGACAGGCGGCCGAGCTCGCCGGCCAGGGCCACCACCTCCGCCTGCCGGGGCGTGACTTCCAGCGTGGCGGTCTGCGGCGCCACCACCTCGGCCTTGGGATTGGCGGTGCGCTGGTCCATCCCCACCACCCGCACGTCGCCCAGCACCGTCTCGCTGACGAATCGGGGCGGCTCGCCCGGGCCGGCGATGTTGCGGCTGAGGATCAGATCGACACGATCGCCGGGAAACACGAAGCCGGCCATGCCGGTGCTGGCCGAGACGTTGATGGTGATCGCCCGCCGGCCCGGCTCCAGAACCGCGGCCAAGAAGCCGCGGTCTCCGGGTCGCGCCAGCCGGGCCGGGGTCAGCGGCTCGCCGGCGTTCAGGTCGCTGCGCACCACGGCGCCGGCGTAGGAGTCGAGCGCGCCGTCAGCGGCGGTCAGATAGCCATCGGCCGGCATGTTGGCGGGCCACGCCTGCCAACGCAGGTCTTCGGGCTTGAGGAGGGCGCCGGCCGCCAACGGCTCGCGGGCCACCAGCACCTGGCGGGCCGGGGCGGCTGGCGCCGGACCCGTCGCGCGGGCTTGGCCAAGCTGGTTCTGCAGCCAGGCCTGGGCGAGAACGATGCTGAGCGCCGAGATGGCCAGCGCAAGGCCGAGGACCAGCCAGCGACGGAGGCGGAGCGGCATGAGGGCACCTTCAGGGCAGGGTCAGGCGGCCCCGCCGACCCGGATCGTCAGAACGATGGCGCCGCCAAGCGCCAGGGCCACGCCGTAGGGCATGGGCTGAGCGAGGCTTTCGCGGATCTCCCCGTCCGCGGGCGTCGGCAGCCAGCGCCGCGCCGGCGATAGCAACAGCAGGCCAAGGGCCGCGCCAGAAAGGGCGGTCGCCAACACGAACGCCTCGATCAGCCCTGGGCCCGCCCACGCGGCGGCGGCGGCGGCCAGCTTCACGTCACCGCCGCCGACCCAGCCGCAACGCCACAGGGCGAGGCCGACGAGCAGGGTCACAGCGCCGGTGATCAGGCCGCTCGCCAGGGCGGGGAGGCCGAGCGCCGGCGTGGCCGCCAGGAAGCCGGCCAAGATCAGCAGGCAGGCGGCGTTGGGAATTCGGAATGCGCGCAGATCGCTCGCAGCGCTCCAGATGAGCCCTGCGAGCGATCCGCCTGCGCCCAGGCCGAGAACCAGATTTGAGTAGTCGGTCACAGGCGCCTCCTGCGATCTGTGGTCGCGGCTGGTCTCGACTGGGCGCGCGTCCTACTTGGCGAGTTCGGTGTTCACGTCGGTGAACTTGTCGCCGAGGTTCGTCTTGATGTTCGGCAGAGCGACGACCATCGCAAGAGCGATGAAGGCAGCAATGAGGCCGTATTCAATAGCCGTCGCGCCGCGCTCGTCACGGGACAGTTTCTTCAGCATCGTCTTCATGATCGTGCGTCCTTATCGGAGGAAGTATTCATGTGCTGATCGCCCCGTTACATGTCGCTGGGCTTCCACAGCGAAATAACGACTAACGCAGGGCCGACAAAATGTGGGAGCGTGCTGGCGCCCCCGTATGATTACGGGGGCGCCCCCACGCCCAGGCGTGGTGGGCCCGCAGCGGTTCAAGCGCCGATGGCAGGCTGGTCGCGGCGGCGCGCCGCGGGGCGCTGCCGGCCTTCCTGGTCTATGGATTTCACGAGATGTTAAGGCGGCCGGCACAGCAATGTGGCGGCTTTTGGGGGAAGACGGCGCAGCGTGGCGACGGAAGCGGCATTGGTGTTCAGGGCGCTCGTGAAGGCCGCAGGGTCGGTCGTCTGGCGCGCTGATGCGGCCGGCCGTGTGGAGGCGCTGGAGCCGCCCGACGCGGTGACGGGCCTGCAGGGCTGGTTGGGGCACGGCTGGAAGCACGCCCTGCATCCGGAAGATGCGCGCGCGGTCTTCAACGCTTGGCGAGCGGCGCGGCGCAACCCACGCCTGATCGAGCTGAAACACCGCCTGCGGCGCGACGATGGTCAGTACCGTTGGTACCGGGTGCGCGGCACCCCGATCGTCGCCGCGAGCGGCGAGGTCCAGTGGGTGGGGGTGGTCGCGGACTGCGACGACCTGGTGCGGGCCCATGCGGAGCTGGAGCGCAGCGAACTGGCCTACCGGGCGCTGGTGGAGGCGACCTCCGCCCTGGTGTGGCGCGCCGACGCCAGCGGCGCCATGACCGAGGCGCGCGGGTGGGCCTCGTACGCCAGCTATCGGGGCGACGCCTGGCTGGAGGCCGTGCACCCGGACGATCGGGCGGAGACCCGTGACTGGTGGGCGCGGACCATCCGCAGCGGACAGGCCTCGGCCCGGGAGTTTCGCGCTCGCGACGAGCAGGGCGCATTCCGACATTGCGCGGCCCGGGCGGTGCCCGTCCGCAGCGGCGATGGCCGCGTGGCGGAATGGGTGGCCACCTTGACCGACATCCACGAGGAGAAGATCGCTCGTCAGGCGCTCGCCCGTAGCGAGCGCCTCAAGACGGTGGGCCGCCTGACCGCCGGTATCGCCCATGACTTCAACAATTTGCTCACGGTCATCATGTCGGCCTCGGAAAGCCTCGCCCTAACGCTGCCGAGCGACAGTCCCGGGCGCAGCCAGGCCGACCTGGCGCTGCGGGCCGCCGAGCGGGGCGCGGACCTCGTCAGCCGATTGCTGGCGTTCTCCCGCAATCAACCCCTGCGGCCCGAACCGGTGCGGGTTCAGGGCCTGCTGAACAACCTGCTGAGCCTCGTGCGTCCGGCGGTGAGCGAGGACATCCAGCTGGTCTTCACCGCGCCGGGCGGCGGCCTGCGGTGCCTTGCCGATCCCGCCCAGCTGGAGGCGGCGCTGATGAACCTGGTGATGAACGCCCGCGACGCCATGCCCGACGGGGGCGCCATCCGGGTGAGCGCAGCGCCGGTGACCCTCGGCAAGGCGGACGCCGCGCCGCTGGGCCTGACCCCCGGCGCCTATGTGGCGTTCGCCGTGGAGGACGAGGGCAGCGGCATGAGCAGCAACGTCCTCGAGCACGCCATAGAACCGTTCTTCACCACCAAGGCCCCAGGGCATGGCTCCGGCCTGGGCTTGAGCATGGTCTATGGCTTCGCCAAACAGTCCGCGGGACACCTGGCGATCGCCTCGCGGGAGGCCGAAGGCACCCAGGTGCGCATGCTCATCCCCGCGGCGCCGAACGAGGCCGGCGACGGCCCGAGGCCCGTGAAGGCGCGGCCGGCGCGGGCTCGACAGGCCCGCATCCTGGTGGTCGAGGACGACGACCTCGTGCGCGAGAACATCGCCCAGCGCCTGACCGAGCTCGGCTATCGGGTGCTCGCGGTCGGCGACGGGCCGGCCGCCTTGGACCTTCTCGGCGGGGCCCGGCGGTTTGATCTGCTGTTCACGGACGTGGTCATGCCAGGCGGCATGAACGGCCGGCAGCTGGCCGACCACGCGCGGGTGATCCGACCGCACCTGCCGGTGCTGCTGACCTCCGGCTACACGGACGATGCGGTGCTTCTCAAGGATGGCCTGGCGGACGCGCGCACCCGCTTTCTGGCCAAGCCCTACAATCTGGTGACCTTGGCCGAGGCGATCGACCTGCTTCTGGCTACGGCTCCGGCGGCGGCGGCCTGACCGCCGCCGCTCCTGTTCTGCGCATGGAGTAGAGTTCAAGTGCCTGGGAACTGCTGTGTTCACATCGTCGACGACGACGTGGAGGTTCTAAAGAGCCTCGCCTTCGCGCTTGGCCTGGCGGGCTACGGCACCCGCATCTATACGTCGGGAGCCGATCTGCTCGCCGACCCGGCGCTGGACCCCGGGTGCATCGTCACCGACGTGCGGATGGCGGGGCTGGACGGGGTTGAGTTGGTGCGACGACTGCGCGCCGCCGGCATCACCCTGCCAATCATCGTCGTGTCCGGCCATGCCGACGTGGCCGTCGCAGTGGAGGCCATGAAGGCCGGGGCCAACGACTTCCTGCAGAAGCCTTTCCGGCCGGCGCGGCTGGCGGAGGTGATCGAGCGGCTGGTGAGCGCCTCCACCAGCGAGCCGCCGCCAGAGCCCGCTCAGGTGAGCGGCTGGCGCGCCGCCCTGGCCGTGCTGTCGCCGCGCCAGAACCAGGTGCTGCGCGGCGTGGTGGCCGGCAAGCTCAACAAGACCATCGCCCAGGAGATGGGCATCAGCGTCCGGACCGTGGAGGGATACCGGGCCGAGATCATGGCCAAGACGCAGGCGCGCAATGTCCCTGAGCTGGTCCGGATGGTGACCCTGGCGGGACTCTAGCGCGTCGGGCGTTCAGGCAACGAGGCCGCGGTCTGTCGCACGGGCGCGCGACCCGCTGCGGCCAGCGGATCATCGCATTGGCCGCGCCGCGTGACGCGGCCTCAGCGGGCCTGCTGGACGACCACGGCCGGCGGGTCTGGGCCGTCACCGGAGCCCAATGGTCTCACCGCGCCACGGCGCAGACGCTGCACGGCCGTCAGCGCCTCTGCGCCGGAAGGCGGGCCGTTCGGCTGACCCACCGCCAGATCGGCCGGATTGGCGACCATGGCTTCGAGATTTCGCTGCGTGGCGCAGCCGAAACCGGCCTCGCCAGCCTTGGCGCAGCCGCCCAGATCCGCCGCGAGCCGCAACTCGGGATCGCCGGCGCAGGCGGACAGGCTGGCGAGGCCTAGGGCGAACGCAAGGGGCCGGAGGCGGTTCATCTCAGCCCGTCTCGCCGGAGGTTTGCGGGGCCGGCGCGGGGGACTCCACAGCGGGCGTGGCCAATCGGCGGCGGCTCGGTTGAACAAGATAGGGCGTGACAATGATCACGAGCTCCGACTGGTTGCGCTGAAAACGGCGGGAGCGGAACAGCTCGCCCAGGATCGGAACGTCGCCTGCGCCGGGCAGCCGGCGCAGGTCGCGGGCGATGCTGTTCTGCAGCAGGCCGGCGATGGCGAAGCTTTGGCCGCTGGCCAGTTCGACCGTCGTCTCGGCGCGGCGGGTGGTGAGCGCGGGTACGGTGATGCCGTTGAGGGTGATCGCGCCGGTCTGTGACAGCTGGCTGACCTCCGGACGGACATTCAAGCTGATGCGGCCGCCGTCGAGCACCGTCGCCACGAAGTTGAGGCTGACGCCGAACTGCTTGTACTGAATGGAGACTTGGTCGAGCCCCTGAGGCACGGGGATCGGGTACTCGCCGCCCGCCAGGAAGCTGGCAGGCTCGCCGGACACGGCGGTGAGATTGGGCTCCGCCAGGATGCTCACGAGGTTCTTCTGCTCAAGGGCGTCCACGAGCACGTTGATGTTCAGACCCTTCTCGGGGTTCACCAGCCCGGCGATGATCGCCCCCGCCTGGCCCGAAGGGCGAGTGATCGATCCTGTCCCGCTGACGATGTCGACGCCCGTGGCCCAGCCCACGAAGCCGCCGCCGTCGCCCACCGAGGCGAGGCTTTCCCAGTTGAACCCAAGCTGGCGCGCCGCGTCGCGTGACACTTCCGCCACCCGCACGCGCAGGTTCACCTGGTTGGGCGCATCGACGATCATGCGGTTGATGACGCGGCTGGGGCCGCCCTCGCGCGGCGGCAGGAACAGATTGGCGAGCTGCACCGCGTCGTCCCCCTCCGCCGCGGAGCTCACCACGCCGCTCAGAACCACGGCGTCGTTAAGCGCCGACACTTGGATCCGCGCGCCGGGCAGTTGGCTCCGCAGCGCCTCGCTGAGGCGGCCGACATCATGGCCGACCGCAAGGGCGATGCTGGCGATGGTGCTGTCATAAGCGTCGAGAGCGATGAGGCTTGTGGAGCCTGGCGCCTTGGCAAGAACATAGACCAGGGTCGAGGACTTGATCTGAACGTCTGCGATGTTGGGATCGGCGATGAACACGCTGGCTGCGGGGCGATCCAGGCGCAGCAGGCTGCCCTTGCCCACATCCAGGTCCAGCTGCCCGGTTGGCGCGCCGACCGTGAAAGCCTCAGCGTACGCCGGCGGCGCCGGATCGGCCCAAAGCGCCAGCGCTGTGAGGCAAGCGAACGCCGCGCCGCGCGCCGGCCGGCTCAGACGCCCGGTTCGTGGCCCCGCACCGCTCGGCCCGGCGTTCGCAAGGAAGTTGGCGGCCGCGCCGCGACGATGGAACATCAGAACGCAGACTCCAGGATACAACGCTGACGCGCCAGCCCATACCGCCCGCTCAATCTTTCAGGGACGTAAACGAAGTCAGCCTTCGTTCCCGCCGGCCCCCACGCGGGTCTGCGATCGCGGCGCGAGGCGCTCGTCGTCAGGCGCACCCCGGTGAACCCGCTGCCTGATTATGACGACGTCGACTGCGGGAGTCCTTTGATGAACACGCGAAGGCTGAAGCGGCACGAACCGAGCGGCGACTGGTCGATGTTGGGATCGAGTCCATCGCAGAACGCGGGCTGAATGGGTTCGCGCGGCCTCTCCGGCTGGGCCTGACAAAGCCTGAGCCTGGCGACTGGAGCCGGCCTGGCGCGCCGCGTGGAGCTCGAGGGCGGCAAGCTCACCGTTCGCCGGGACCGGATGCTGGCGGCGCCGCACGCCCCCGGCCAACCGCTGCCGATTGCGCTGCGCGCCAGCCAGGTCCGCCCGATGACAAGTCCCTGGCGGCCTGGTGGAGCGGCGCTCCGGTCGTCGTGCCGCGACGCCCAGGGCGACGTGGACTTGGCTTATGATGCAGCTGGGGTCGGCGAGCCGGCGCGACCGGACGTCTCCATTTCCCCGCTCGGGCGCGTGGCGCCTTTCAACCGCCGGGATCGCCGTCCCGTCTTCGCCGACCTGCTGCCGGAGGAGGCGCAGCGCGCCGCTGGCGCCTCTGTGCTCGGCGTCTCCACAGCCCTTTCCAGGCCCTAAGGCGACCTCGGTCTGCGACCGCGCACCGGGTTCAACCCGACCTGTGTCGGAGCGCGCGCCACTTTGACCAGACCACCGTCTGAGCGGCCAGCAGCATGGGCGCGCCGGCGGCAAGCACGATAAGCGCCAGGTTGAAGTCGTGATCCATCCGGTCCATCTACAGCAGCATCTTCAGTGCAGCTACGGCGCGCGCCAAGGCACAGTTCTGTGAACGGCGCTCTGCGTCTCGGGCGCCCTGCGCTCCGGGGCTCGCCCATCGTGGCGTCAGCGCGGCGGCGATGGGATGGCCGTGACCCGTCCCTGCGGCGACACGTCTGTGGCGCGGGCAGCCACTTCGGGCTAACTCGCTGGTTCAGGCGTGTCGGAGCCTGCGACGACTGGGGTCTGGCGCCGTCGAAGGCAGCCGGACTCCAGTCAAGCGCGACGCTCCGGTGGACGGCGACATGCTTTGCGGACATGCGTGGGGCTCACGGCCGCATGAGACGCCAGAACGGCAGGGCGACCTTGCCACGTCCCGGCGTCGGCTATCGCCGCTCGTCCCCTCGCGGGATGGATCGATTGACGGGGCGTGTCGCCAGCCGCAATGTGCCGCGGCGGCCCCGGCCCGTTCCCCTACGGTGGGTCGCGCGCCGTCGCCTGCGGCACACGGGCGACGGCCGCCCGCCGGGAGCGTCATCCCGGCACCCCTGCCTCGCCGGTGGCGACCGACGCGTCCACAAGGTTCTCCCGCAGGGTTGGGCATGGCGGCGGCGGCGCGCCACGGCGCCCACGCGAGCCTCACTGAAGCCTTCCGGCGATCCGACCTGGCGGCCTTGCGATGCGCGCAAGGCGCGCGCCGCCGCCCTGCATGGGCGCCGCGAGGGGGGAGGCGCCGTGCGCAACTGACGCGCGTTTGAGCCATTGTGAGGTGAGTTCAACAGCCAAGGCTCCCCGCATGAGAACTCTCGCCGCCGCTCTCGCCGTGTTCGCCGTATCGGCGGGCGTTGCTGACGCGCAGACGCCGCGCTCCAGCTCGGACCCCGCGCCGCAGCAGGAGCGCATCGAGGCGATCCTGGGCGCCTTGTTTGGCGGCCGCGGCGCAGCGACGTCGCTCGACACGCAGTGGTCCCTGGGGCGCCTGCCGCTGGCCCAGCAGCGCGCTCAGTTCGAGGCGCGCATCGACAGCGATGTTCGGTCTGGCGCGCTGAACCGGGCCGCCGGCGAGCGCGCCAAGGCCGACTACCTCGCGCTTGTGGATCTGGAGGCGCGCTATGGCGTCGATCGACGCTTCAGCGTTCAGGAACGCGCCGAGCTGAACGACCGCTATGACAGCCTGACCCGCCTCGTCGCCGAGGGCGGATACGCGGGCGGCGTGTCGGGCGCTTCGGTGGCGGATGGTCGCCGCGAGTTCGAGGCCCGCGTGGACGAGAGCGTCCGCCTTCGACGCCTCACGCGAACCCAAGGCACGCAGCTGAAGACGGAGTACGCCAGTCTGGTGGCGGTCGAGTCTGACTATCTGCGCGATGGCGTTCTGAGCGTCCGCGAGCGCTCGGACCTGGAAACGCGCCTGGACGCCCTGGACGCGCGCGTAGGGGACATGAACCTGACCCGTTCGAGCGATCCGGCGGAACGTCTGCAGGCGATCGCGCGGGCCCTGCCCGCAAGCGGCCTCTCGGCCGCGGCGCAGGCGCAGCTGCGCGTGGAGCACGAAGATCTCAGCCGACTGGCCGCCGCCTACCGGCGCCTCACCCCCACGCGAGAGGAGCAGGCCTATCTGGACCAGCGGCTCACGGATCTGGAAGCCCGCGCGCGGGCGCGGCGCTGAGCCAAGGCGGGCGCCGCCCGTCTGCTGGGCCGGCCTCGCCGTCAGGCATTTCGCCTGGCCGCCAAAAGGCGCGAGATCGGCGGACGGCGTCGCGCGCGCGCCGTTCTGGATAATCTGAGGTGTGGTGGCGCGCGCCGGTCGCCTATGATGGCGCCGGCCGCGCTGCCGCCATAGGATCCCATCGCGCGACGCGCCGCCAAGCCGCTCTTCCCTTGGGGAGGGGCGCCTTCCGACGTGGTGTCTTTCGCCGTCATGAGGCGGCGGCGGTCGACCTGCGCGCCTTGAGAGGTCGAACACGGGAGAACCCGCATGCGTGACGCTGCAGAATGGCTCGCCCATCTGAACGCGCGGACCGTGTCCGTCGCGCAACTGCGGGCCTTTCGCCGGTGGCGGCGCGATCCCCGGAACGATGCGGCGTTCAGGAAGCTTCAGGCCTTGTGGCGTTTGGCGGACGGGCTCGTCGACGACCCCGACATCATCGCGGCGACGGAGGCTGCGAAACGCCAGCGGTAAGCGGACGATAGCAAACGGCGACCCGACAAGGCATGGTTGCGCTGGCTTCTGGATCACAGGAGGTGCGCACGTGCACGTCGACAGGCCCTTGCGCGCCGCGCAATACATCCGGATGTCCACCGAGCACCAGAAGTACTCGGCGGAGTACCAGGCTACGACCAACCAGGCCTACGCCCTGGCGGCCGGGTTCGAGATCGTGCGCACCTATCTGGATGAAGGGCGCTCCGGGCTGACGGAACGCAGGGCGGGCCTCCAGGAGCTCCTGGCGGATGTGCTTGGCGGGACGGCGGACTTCTCCATCCTTCTCGTCTATGACGTCAGCCGCTGGGGACGGTTTCAGAACCCGGACCAAAGCGCCCACTACGAGTATCTCTGCACGCGCGCCGGCATCCGGCTGCAGTACTGCGCCGAACCCTTCATCAATGATGGCTCCCTGACCGCCACCCTCTTGAAGTCGATCAAGCGGGTGATGGCGGCCGAATATAGTCGCGAGCTGTCGCACAAGACCTACGAAACCCAGGCTGGCCTGTCGCAGAAGGGCTACTGGATGGGGGCTGCGCCCGGCTATGGCCTGCGGCGGCAGATCGTAAGCTACGAGGGCGAGCGCCTGGACGTTCTCGAGTGGGGTCAGCGGAAATGCCTGCACGGTCACCGTATCGTGCTGGTGCACGGGCCGCCGGAGGAGGTGGCCACCGTGAAGCGGCTGTTCCGGCTTTACCTGCGGGAACAGACGCCGTTCGCCGAGCTTGCGGCGCTCCTCAACAGGGAGGGCGTGCCGGCGACACGCGGCAAGCCCTGGTCCCGTTCGCGGGTGTCCGCGGTTCTGAACAACGAGAAGTACGCCGGCGTCCTGGTGCGTGGTCGCAAGTCCCGCAAGCTTGGCGGACCGCAGATCAATCGAGCCGAGAAGGACTGGCTGCGCATCGAAGGCGCCGTGAAGCCCATCGTCAGCCGGACCACCTTTGACAAGGTGCGTCGCCTGATCCGCCGGCGCAACCTGGGGTCTACGAATGACGACCTGATACAGATGCTCCGCGCGCTCCTTGCGAAGAAGGGTGTGCTCACCGCGCGGCTCATCGAAGCCGAGCCGGGCCTCCCCTGTCTTGACGCCTTCCGGAGACGGTTCGGGAGCCTGACGGAGGCGTACCGTCTGGCCGGCTACGAACCGTCGGAGAAGCAGCAGCAGCTTTCGGCGCAATTCAAGGGCCGCTGCGGCCGTGGCCGCCGGTACTCCGACGAAGACTTGCTGCAGATGTTGCGCGGGCTGCTTGCCGAAGAAGGCCGGATCAACACCACCCTGATGCGCGCAAAAGGCCTGCCGGACGCGGACACCTTCACCCGGAGGTTCGGCGGGCTGCGCAAGGTCTACGCGCTGCTCGGTTATGCGCCCAATGCGCGGCAGGAGGCCGCCATGGAGAAGCGCGGCGGGCAGACCATGACAGCCGCGGCTGCAGCGAAGCTTCGTCTGGCGGTCATCCGGGCGAGCACAGGCCTCTAGCGGGTCTACGGGATCGGCCGTGGACGTTGTCGGATGACGACCTTTTGGTCGGCAAAGCACGAGCTGCGGGGCTCGCCCGGACGCGGGCCTGCCCTGGCTGAGCCGCATCGCCGCCCGTCGGCCCATGACGCGCATCTGGGGGCATGACATGGGACGTCGACGCGGGCAGGGTGCCGGCCATCACAAGAACAAGCGCCAGGGGAGGCTTCGCGCCATGCATCATCGGAACCGGATACGGGCGGCGGGCGCCGCCCTGGCCATCCTGTTGGCCTGCGGGGCTGGACCGGCCGCCGCCGAGCCGCCGCGGGCGGCGCCGGCGTCGGTGGGGGTCTCCCAGGCCGGCCTGGACGCCCTGAACCGCGAGTTCCACGGCCTGGTGGACCAGAAGAAGCTGGCGGGCGTGGTGACCCTGCTGGCCCGCAAGGGCAAGGTGGTCCACTTCGACGCCTACGGGGCGGCGGACGCCGCCACCGGCGCGCCGGCCCGCACCGACACCATCTGGCGCATCGCCTCCATGACCAAGCCGGTGACCGGCGTGGCCATGATGATCCTCTGGGAAGAGGGGCGCTGGAAGCTGGACGATCCCGTTCACAAGCACATCCCGGAGTTCCGGGACCTCAAGGTGCGCACGCCCGACGGGCGGCTCGTCCCCCAGGATCACCCTATGACCATGGCCGAGCTGATGAGCCATACGGCCGGGTTCGACGTGAGCGCCGGCTACGCCCAGGCCGGCCTCTCCGACGGCGACCTGCAGGGCATGATCGACAAGCTGGCGAAGCTGCCCCTGGCGGCCCAGCCCGGCGCGGACTGGCGCTACGGCCCCAGCGTGAACATCCAGGGCTACCTGGTGGAGAAGCTGTCCGGCCAGTCCCTGGACCAGTTCTTTCAGACGCGGATCTTCACCCCCCTGCGGATGGCCGACACCCAGTTCTGGGTGGCTCCGGAGAAGCTCGGCCGGCTGGCCCGAGTCCACACCTACGACGCCCAGGCCCGGATCGTGGCGGCGGACGCCGGCATGCGGACGGCCACCGCGCCGCCGAAGTTCCTGGCCGGCAGCGGCGGGCTCTATTCCACGGCGGAGGACTACTGGCGGTTCGCCCAGATGCTGCTCAACGGCGGCGAGCTGGACGGCGCCCGCATCCTGCGGCCGGAGACGGTGAAGCTGATGCGCACCAACGTCCTGCGGCCGGGGGTGAAGGTGGACCTCTATGGCCCCAGCCAGGAGGGCGTGGGCTTCGGCATGGACTTCGCCATCATCATGGACCCCAAGGCCGCCGCCACGCCCCAGGGCAAGGACACCTACTACTGGGGCGGCGCCTTCGGGACCTGGTTCTGGATCGATCCGACCAACGACCTGGTATTCGTGGGCATGATCCAGAACCTGGACGGCAGCCGGCCGGACGCCGGGACCCCGCCCACCCGGGCGATCTCCTATCCCCTGGTTTACCAGGCGGTGACCGGCCGCTGAGCCGCGCGGGGGCGCCGCGCCGCCGGGTCTCGCCGGCGCCCCCGCCGTGCTGCGCGCATCGTCTCAACCCGCCACCCACGGTCTGGCGCCGCCGCAACGGACCTCCGCGGGACAGCCGCGTGGAGCGGAAGGAGACGCCGCAAGCGGCGCCGCAGATCGGCTTCCGGGTCAGCCATCTCGCTGAAGGCGCCCAGCTGGTCCGCGTCGGCAGAACGCTCTTGGCTCAGGGACCGGGCGCCCAAAGCGCACCTGCCCTGAGCGCCGCTGACCGCGACCGGCTGTCTCTGCGTCCTTGCGAAGCGTAAGATGAGGATCGCTGTCACGCCGATCCGCAGCGTGCCAGCGGCAGCAGAATGGTGCTTCCCTTGGACAGCGAAGCTTTAGCGGGGCGCGCGCGGGCGGCCCAGTACCTGCGAGTGTCAACCGAGCGGCAGGAGTACTCCACGACCTTCCAGCAGGCGTCACTCGCCGCCCATGCCGTGGCGGCCGGATACGACATCGTTCGCACCTACGCCGACGAGGGGATCAGCGGTCTGACGCTGGACAAGCGCGCCGGTCTGAAGGCGCTGCTCGCAGATGTCCTGGAGAAGCGCGCGGACTATGACGTGCTACTTGTCTACGACGTGAGCCGCTGGGGACGCTTCCAGGACCCTGACGAGGGCGCCCACTACGAGTTCATCTGCAAGGCCGGTGGGGTGCGAGTGGAGTACTGCGCAGAGCCGTTCAGCAACGACGGCAGCCTGGCCGCCACCCTCATCAAGAACATCAAGCGCGCCATGGCGGCGGAGTACAGTCGCGACCTCTCCAGCAAGATCCGCTGGGGCCAGCGCAACGCCGCAGCCATGGGGCTGTGGACGGGAGGCCCGCCTGGGTACGGATACCGCCGTCAGCTGGTGAAGCGTTCCGGTGAACTGGGCCCGGTGATGCAATGGCAAGAGCACAAGTTCGCTGCAGGCTATCGGGTCATCCTGACGCCAGGGCCGCCCGAAGAGCGAGCGGTCGTGCGCCAAATCTTCCGACGCTACGTCCGCGAGGGCTGGACAGGCCTGGAGATCTCGCGGGACCTGAATAGCTCCGCCATCCCGGCCGAAGGCGGCGCGCAGTGGAACGCGGAGAAGGTTTCCCGTCTGCTCCAGAACCCCAAGTACATTGGTCATACGCTTCGCGGACGGGTTACGAACCGGCTTGGCGAGCCTGCAAGGCGAGCCGCGCCGCCGTTGTGGCGGCTGCAGGAGAATACGCACGAGCCCCTCATCAGCCGGCGGCTCTTCAATGCGGCTCAGCGTGAGCGAGAGCGGCGCCAGGTCAGCGGCTGGTCCGACGACCGAATGCTAGAGGCTCTCAGGGATCTGCTCGCGCGGACCGGTTACTTGTCGGCGAACCTGATCGACGAGACGCCTCGCGTGCCGTGTGCATCCACGTATCAGGCCCGCTTCGGAAGCTTGATCGAGGTCTACAGGCGGGTGGGCTACGACATGAACCAAGACGCGCGCGTCATGTCTCTCCGAGCGTTCGCGTTTCATGGGCAACGCCGCAGCGGAATGCGTCCGGTCACGAACGACGCGCTGCTCGAGGTCGCCAGATCCCTGCTGCAGCGCCACGGGTACATCAGCCAACGCCTTGTCATCGAAGAGGTCGGTAGCGCCGTCTGCGCCTTGCTCGGTAAGCGCTTCGGCGGCTTCGCAGGCCTGTACCAACGGCTAGGCTACACGCCCACGGCGCGACAGGCGGCCGCGATCAAGCGACGCCCGAGCCGAGAAGGCAGCCACGCCTGCATCTGCGCCCGCATCCTTGGCGCACAGGAGCAACCTGGCAGGGCGCGGCGCAAGGCTGCCTCGCCGATGCGCTCACCGAAGCGTGGCGGAAAGCGGCGGCCGCCGGCGCGCGATGTCTAGGCCCGGTCCACTTGCGATTGTTCGATTGTCAGGCGGATCTGAAGGTCTGCTTGTCGATCGGGGACGAGAGTCATGCTCCTGGGCGCTGCGTTTGTTCACGCGCTCCGCAGGCTGCGAGCCCGAGTCGAGCGGAGCCGCTGTACGCAGGCATAGGATCGGGTCTGGAGAGCCTCGCGCTCGGGCGCTCTGGCGCGGAGCCGAACAGCTTTGCGAACGGCTGGCCTCAAACGCGCCCGGCGCTTGCCGACTGTCGCTGTGCAAACACTCTGCTGACCGCGTCCATGTTTTCCGTGCCCCAGGCACACAGCGGCACGAGCGCCTCTGCGAGGCTCAGGCCCAGCGGCGTGAGGCTGTAGTCCACACGTGGAGGGACTTCCTTGTAGTCGGTCCGCCTCACCAGGTCGTCGGCTTCAAGCTCCTTGAGCTGCTGGATCAGCATCTTGTCGCTGGCGTCCCGCACGGCGCGGCGCAGATCGCCGTAGCGGGTGCGGCCACCCTGGGCGAGGAAATACAGGATGAGCGGCTTCCACTTGCCGGAGATGACGCGCAGCGTAGCGTCGAGCCCGCAGGTGAAGCCTGGCAGTTTGGGAGTGCAGCCCTGCGTGGCGGGCGCGGCTTGCTTGGTCGGTGTTGACGGCATTCTTAGTTACTTACCAAAAGGTGCATACTTGCCGATAGGTGGGTGCGACGCCAGCTGAGGTCAACCTGAGCAAAGGAGCACACATGAGCAGGTTGACGGGCAAAACGGCCGTGGTGACCGGCGGCGGCACCGGGATCGGACTCGGCGCGGCCAAGCGGTTCATCGAGGAAGGCGCCTTCGTCTACATCTTCGGTCGCCGACAGGCGCAGCTCGACGCCGCGCTGAAGGCGCTTGGCCCGAACGCACGCGCAATGGCCGGTTCGGTGACCGATCCTGGCGACTTGGATCGGCTCTACGACGCGGTGAAGGCGGAGCGCGGGAAGGTCGACATCGTCTTCGCCAACGCTGGAACCGGCGCCTTCGCGCCGCTCGGCGAGATCACGCCGGCGCACTACGACGCGATCTTCGACGTCAATGTGAAGGGAGTCATCTTTACGGTGCAGAAGGCGCTGCCGCTGATGGGCCCGGGATCATCTATCATCCTCACCGGATCGAGCACCGGCGTGATGGGGACGCCGCAGTTCAGCGTCTATAGCGCCACGAAAGCCGCCATTCGCAATCTGGCGCGAAGCTGGGCGCTCGATCTGCAGGGCACAGGCATCCGCGTCAATGTGCTGTCTCCCGGCCCCACCAGAACCGATCTGGCGTTGAATGTCGTCGGCGAGGCGGCGTTCGAGGCGCTGGGCGCCGGCACCCCCATCGGCCGGTTGGGCGATCCCAGCGAAACCGGCGCCGTGGCGGCGTTCCTGGCCTCCTCGGACTCTAGCTACATGACTGGCGGAGAAGTCTTCGTCGACGGCGGACTTGCGCAGGTCTGAGCCGACAGGGGTCCGGCCGCGGTCGGACCCCCAATGGCCGTGCCGGCTCGGGTCCTGACCTCGCCGGCTCAGGGGTTTGCCTGCGCATCGGCAGTAGCGCGCTCCATCCGGGGTGGGTGTCGACTGTGTCAGGCCCGGCCTATGGCTCGCGCGCTCCGGCGTTACGCGCGACGAGCCGTGGTGGGCGTCGAAGCGCAGCAGCAGGGCGCCCGCGTGTCGACGCGGGCGTTGAGGGCCCCGCCTTCCCGGGCCGCTCCCGAATAGAGACGCCTTGCGCTGCGGCGCCGGGGTTCGCCAGCTCGGTTCACCGGCGCGGCTGGGGACGAACAGATCCTTGTCTGGATCCCTCGGTATGAAGGTCAGGCGCCCTGCCGATGACGTCACGAGGGATGCGGTCGGCGTACGCCCACGAAGCCTGGATCTTTCGTCAGACGCTCAACGGTCGGCGTCTCCCTGGAGTCATGCCGTCGCGGACGGCCAAAGCTTGAACAGCTTCAGGCTGCTCTCGAGCTCCGTGGCTTATCCCTCGCGCCCTGGACGATCGGACGCCGCGGGCCGCGCTAGGTTGTGGCCGGATCAGCGCCTGTGGGTGTCTCGAGGCGAACAGACTGAGGCTGTCGATGGGCCGCTCGCCCCGCGCCTCGTTGCGCCCGACGATGGGTGCCGGCGACTTCGGCGATGCCATCAACCAAGCCACGCCCCGGCCGCCGATCGATGTCGGCTAGACGCTCTACGCCTCATGCCCATAGGCTGAGCTGGGGAACCCAGCCACAGCTTAACCGTTGGATTGTCTGGCCCGGCGCGCCTCACTGGGCGCGCTTCGAGTTGAGGACCCGTATGGCCAAGTGCGAAGGATGTCGCGACGGCTTTGCCTTCGATCATGCGATATCGATGGCTTTCCAGCCCATCACGCACATCCGAACAGGCAGGGTCTTCGCGCACGAGGCTCTTGTGCGCGGCGTGGGCGGCGAGAGTGCGGGGGCGATCCTCGCGCGCGTCGATGACAGCAATCTGTACGCGTTCGACCAACGATGCCGAGTGACGGCGATCGATCTGGCGAACCGCCTGGGTCTCGCGGCAGACGGCGCTTACCTCTCGATCAACTTCATGCCGAACGCGGTCTATGAGCCGCGCGCCTGCATCCGGCTCACCTTGGCGACCGCCGCTCAAACCGGTTTTCCGCTCAACAGGCTCATCTTCGAGTTCACCGAGGCTGAGCGCATCGACACCGATCACCTGCTCAATATTCTTCACACGTACCGCGAGATGGGGTTCAAAACAGCTATCGACGACTTCGGCGCGGGCTATTCAGGCCTGGGTCTGCTCGCGAAGTTCCAGCCCGACATCGTGAAGCTGGACATGGAGCTGATCCGCGGCATCGACCGTGACGGCGTAAAGCGGCGCATCGTCAGCAGCCTTCTGAAGATGCTGAAGGACCTTGGCGTGGAGGTGGTCTGCGAGGGCGTCGAAACTGACGCCGAGCTCGCGACGCTGCGTGAGCTGGGCGCCACGCTCGTCCAAGGTTACGCCATCGCGCGGCCCGCATTTGAAAGGCTGGCGAAGCCAGACTTGGCGCTGGCTGATTGACGGGTCCCCCGGCCAAAGCGACAAGCTCGATAGAGCGTCCGAGTTCTCGGCCCCCTACGTCCGCGTGAGCCGGGGGAGGGGTGTCGCCAATCGGCAGGGGGCTGACAACGGAGGCTTTCCGGACACCCGCATCTGGAAGATGCCGTCAGCCGGCTAGCTTCAGTGCGAGCTAATCTTTGCTGTTCAACCGGGGCGGAGCGGGAGCAGGCGCGGTTTCGCCGCGCTCCAGCGCGTTTTAGCCTCGCCTTGTCCTGTTCAGCAGGATCCGAAGGCCTCTCGGTTCCTGAGCTGTTTCGCCGCTGATGCGCATAGGGAGAAGCCAAATGGCGGCGACTGGCGCTAAGTAGACACCCCCTCCGCCGAATCCCTCGGATCTGTGCCTGAGCGCTTGAGCGTCTCGAGGTTCCGCTGGTGCGCATTGCGATCGATGGGGAAGGCCAGGAGGCAAAGGATGGCGACCAGGTAGATGGCGCCGAGCGCGACAATGAAGAACTGGCCGAGTTCCCGGAGTGCGGCTTCGGGCACCTGCCCGGGCCGGGCCTTTTCGGGAAAGCCCACGAGCGTCAGCACCACGCTGGAGATGAACACGCCGAGGCCGGATGTCGCTTTCTTCAGGAAATTGTCTGCGGAGATCAGCAGGCCTTCCGAGCGCAGGCCCGTGCGGATCTCGGCGTCCTCAGTCAGGTCGGCGACCATCGAGGAGAAGGCGATGTTGAGCATCAGCCCGATCGCGCCGCTGAGGAGCGCCTCGCCAATCAGGATCCATAGGATGGGGGCCGAGCCGTTCTCGGGCAGCAGATCCAGCAGGCGAAGGGCGACGGGCACGGCGTCGACGGCGAACGCGGCGATGAACAGGATGATGGCGCCGTTCCGCTTTCCGACCCTCGAGAACAGAGCGGGGGCCACAACGAGCGCGCCGAGCGATGCCGCGAACCCTGCGGTCACGAGATAGGAAAGCTGCTTCGGGCCGAGCTCCCAGAAGTAGACGTGGAAGTAGGTGGACAGACCAGCGAGCACGCCGCCCGCAGTGGCCGCAAACGTGCCGGATGCCGTCACGACCCAGAAGGACCGCGTGGCGAGCGTCGAGAGGGTCTCCCGGAACAGCTGGAGGGGGGACGCGGTTCGCGGCGGCGGGTCGCGGAGCCAGGGGATACGGTGATGGGTCGAGCGGGTCGCAACGAGGATGACCGTGGCGATCACGAGGCCGGCGAGTAGGCCGTAGTGCCCGTAGCCAGCCCGGCTGAAGAGCCCATCGGAAGCTGCGGGGCCATCGCGCAGGAAGACCCGGTAAGCGATGAAGGTGAGGATGACGCCGCCTAGGAATGTGAAGAAGTACCGCACGGTGATGAGTGTTGTCCGACGGTCGTAGTCCTCCACCAGTTCCGGCCCCAGCGCCGAGGAGGGGACCTCGAAGAAGGTGTCGAACACCCGGGTGCCGAAGAGCGTGAGGATTAGCCACACCGCGAGCACAGCCGGCGCGGCGTCTCTGGGAGGATTCCAGATGAGCGCGAAGCAGACCCCGTACGGGATGGCGGACGCATACATGAAGGGGTGGCGGCGGCCCAAACAGGTCCGGGCGTTGTCGGAGGCGACGCCGACGATCGGGTCAAGCAGGCCGTCGATGGCGAGCAGCACCATGATGATCGCGCCCACCAGGGGGGCGGGCAGGCCGAGGACTTGGTTGTAGAAGAGCAGCAAGAAGGCGCTGAGGCTGCGGTTCTTGATCCCGTTCGACATCGACCCGAGCGCGTAGAACGACATTGCGCTGACGCCGAGCCGGGGCGCAGCGTCAGATCGGAGCACCCGCATGGGCCGATGTCGCCCCGCGCTGGAGGGCCTCAGATCGCTCACCGGGCCGGGCTCCGCAGGCAGCGCTGGCGCACGTTCGTAGGCGCGGTCCGCATCGGTCCTCATCTCCCTGGTTGGCCCCTCTGCGGGGGATGTGCGGAGACGTCCGTCGCTCAGCCCTGCATGTCAATCTGTACAAAAATCGTCCACGTCAGTGCCGACATGTGTATGGAAACCATACAGATTGACGATGTGATCTGGCCCGCTCTAACCCTCTGGAAATTCAAACGGCCACCCGGTGTCGACCGGAGGCGAGACGTGCGGCCGCAGAGCCGTGAGGGAGGTTCGATGAACGAGGTCCGTTTCATCGCGGCGACGGGCGCGTTGGGCGTTGGGGTCAATGCCGCGGCCTTGGACCGCGCGCTTGCGCTCAGGCCCCACTTCATCGCCGCGGATGCCGGCTCCACCGATCCAGGTCCGTTCGCATTGGGCGGCGGCGTTCCGGCGTTCTCGCGAGCAGCGGTCAAGCGCGACCTGACGGCGATCATGGCCGCGCGTGACAAGGTGGGCATCCCGGCGTTGATCGGCTCCGCCGGGACGGCCGGCGGCGATCCGCATGTGGACTGGGTGGTCGACATCGTGCGCGAGATCGCCGGCGAGTTCGGCCAGTCCTTTCGGCTGGCTGTCATCCGCTCCGAGCAGGACCCCGCCTACCTCGAAGGACTCTATGCCGAAGGGCGGATCCGCCCGCTCGACCCTGCCCCTGAGATCGACGCCGGTACGTTCCGCCGCAGCGAGCGCATCGTCGGCATGATGGGCGTCGAGCCGCTCCAGGCCGCCTTGGCGGCCGGAGCGGACATGGTGGTGGCCGGCCGTTGCAGCGACTCGGCGCTCTACGCCGCCATGCCGATCGCCGAGGGCCTGCCGGAAGGCCTCGCCTGGCACGCCGGCAAGGTCGCGGAATGCGGGACCATGTCGTGCATCGGCGGGCGCGGCGTTCTGACGGGCGTCATCACCGCCGACGCCGCGGTCCTTAGGCCGGTGGGCGACAACATCCGCGCGACGCCGCTGAGTATCGCAGCGCACAGCCTCTATGAGGCGGCCGATCCGTTTCTCCAGAAGGAGTCTTCCGGCACGCTGGACCTCACCGCCAGCACCTACGAGGCCCTCGACGAGACCGCGGTGCGGATCCGCGGCTCGGCCTTCCAGCCGACCGACGAATACACGGTGAAGCTGGAGGGCGCCGAGCGGGTCGGCTTCCAGACGATCATGATCGGCGGCATCCGCGATCCGTTCATTCTTCAGCGCCTTGACACCTGGCTGGAGGAGATCCGCACCTATGTCGGCGACCTCGCCGAGCGGCTCCTGGGCGTGACCCTGGGCCGCGACGTCAAGCTGGTCTTCCACGTCTATGGCGACAACGGAGTCACCGTCGGGCGTAAGCCCGTCAGCGCCACGCCGCCGCGGGAAGTCGGGATCGTGGTGGAGGCGACAGCGCCTACCCAGGAAATCGCGACCGATGTGGTGAAGCTGACTCGGCAGCCTTTCCTGCACCACGGGGTGCCCGAGTGGATGGGCGCCATTACCGGCTTCGCCTGCCTGCACAATCCTGCGCAGCTCGAACGCGGCGCCGTCTACCGCTTCAATCTCAACCACGTGGCGATCCCGCGGACCAAGGACGAGATGTTCCGGACCGCTTTCCACACTTTCCGGGACGGGGTCGCCCAATGAAACTGCATGAGCTCACCGCGCTGATCCGCAGCAAGAACGCCGGGCCCTTCGTCCTGACGTTCGACATCATCTTCCGCGACCGCCAGGCCTACGAACGGACCCGCGCCGCCGGCGTCGTGTCGACGCAGACCTTCGCTGATCTCTTCCACGTCGACGAGGCGAAGGTCCGCTTCTTCGACTGCGAGAACGCCCTGGCGATGAAGTTCAGCATCCCGCGGCCGGTGTTCCAGGGCGACATCGGCGACACCGACATGCACGGCGGCCAGCAGTTCGTGCCGCTCATGAACATCGAAGTGCCCTGAGGGCCGCCCCCCTTGGGGGCTGCGCCTCGATGTCTCCGTCCCGCGCCGCGGCCAGGTCGCAGCGCGCCGAACGAGCACGTCCCGCGTCCAACTACAAAACACCGCCTCGACGGCGGAGCAAGGGGAGGTCAAGACATGAGTATCCGTACGAAGAGTATGGTGTTCCCGTTGAGCGTTATCCTGGCGGCGGCCGCTGGCGCCTCGGCGCAGGCGCAGTCGTCCGGGAATCCGGACGGCGAAGCCGTAAGCGAGGTCGTGGTCACGGGCTCGCGCATCGCACGCCGGGACTTCGTCTCGGAGAGCCCGATCGTCACGGTCGGCGCGGACCGTCTGGAGCGGGGCGGGGCGGTGACGCCTGAAGGCGCGCTCAACCAACTGCCGCAGTTCACGGCCTCGGCGACCGCCTCCTCGAACCTGACGAGCCGGGGCGGTCAGGCGAACGCCAACCTGCGCGGCCTGGGCCAACCCCGGACGCTGGTCCTGCTGGACGGTAGGCGCCTGCAGCCATCCAACTCGGACGGTTCGGTCGACCTCAACACCATTCCAGACTCACTGATCGAAAACGTCGAGGTGATTACCGGCGGCGCCTCCGCGGTCTACGGCTCGGACGCCATCGCCGGCGTCGTCAACTTCCGCCTCAAGCGCAACTTCGACGGCCTCGAGCTCAAGGCGCAGTACGGCGTCACAGAGGAGGGCGACGGCGAGACCCTGCAACTCAGCAGCGTGCTCGGCGGCCGGTTCGCGGATGATCGCGGGCAGGCGGTGCTGGGCCTAAGCTACACGGACCGCAAGCCGGTGATGATGTCGGACCGTGACTTCTTTCGGATCTCGTCGGCCTCGGCCAACCTGCCGGAAGGCGTGATCCGCCCAGACGCGGCAAACCTTCCGACCCAGGCCGCGGTCAACGCGATCTTCGGGCGCTACGGAATCGCGCCAGGGACCGTCCCGCGCAGCAACACCCTGGGCTTCAATTCAGATGGCACGCTGTTCAGTGCTGCGAGCCCGGCCCTCAACTTCCGGGACGATCTCGGCAATCTCGTCTTCACGCTCAACAACACGTATTTCTACAATACTGGGCAGGTCTACTATCTGCAGCTGCCACTGACTCGCTATTCGGTCTTCGGTCGCGCTTCCTATGACGTGACCTCGTCGGTTCAGGCCTACGCCCAGGCCTATTTCACGAGCTACGAGGCCGAGACCCAGGTGGTCGCGCCCGTCGCAGGCGGCGCCACGGCGCCACGTCCGCTGACCATCCCCTATAACAACCCCTTCGTGCCCGCCGACGTCGCCGCGCTCCTGGCGTCCCGTCCGAACCCGACGGCGCCCTTCCTCTATTCGACCCGCATGAATGAGGTGGGTCTGCGCGTGCAGTCCAATGACTGGACGGTCTACCAGATTACGCTCGGAGCCGCCGGCAAGCTGCCCGTCCGCGACTGGACCTTCGACGTGTTCGGGACCCGCGGCGAGACGCGGTACCAAGAGACCAACGAGGGCTATCCGAGCCTATCAGCGCTGGAGCGGCTCCTGAACGCGCCCGATGGGGGCCGCAGCCTCTGCGCCGGCGGCTACAACCCCTTCGGCCTGCGGACGCTCTCCGTCGCCTGCCATAACTACCTCGCCCGGACCATCCACACTGACACGAAGCTGGTGCAGACCAACCTGCAGGCCAGCGTCCAAGGCGGGCTCCTGGCGCTGCCCGCTGGGGAGCTGCGATTCGCGGCCGGCGCGGAGTACCGCCGCAACAGCTATGACTTCTCGCCAGATCCGCTGCTGGTGAACCTTGACCTGGTCAACGCCCAGGCCACCTCGCCCTCGCACGGAGCGACCGAGGTGGGGGAGCTCTACGTGGAACTGCTCGCGCCGCTCGTGCGCGACCAGCCGCTCGTGCAGGAGCTCAACCTCGACGTCGCCTACCGGTACTCCGATTACGACAGCATCGGCGGTGTCCACACCTACAAGGCCAGCCTGGACTGGAAGCCGGCCGGCTGGCTGCGCGTCCGCGGCGGCTACCAGCGTGCCATCCGCGCCCCGAACGTTGGCGAACTGTTCACGGCGCCCACGCCAAGCTCCGAGGCGCTGGGCAATCCGGGCGCCATTGGGGTGGGCGATCCCTGCGATGTCCGCTCCCAGTATCGGTCCGCAGCCTATGCCGGCTCGGCGCAGGTGCGGCAGCTCTGCCTCGCGCAGGGCGTGCCCGCCGCACTGATCGACAACTACCGGAACACCAACTCTCGGACCAACACGGCCAGCCAAGGCAATCTGGCCCTGCGTGAGGAGACGGCGGACACCTATTCCGTGGGGGCCGTGCTGCGTCCGTCCTTCGAGAACCCCTGGCTCAGCCGGACCTCGCTCTCGGTCGACTACTACAAGATCACCCTGGAAGACGCGATCGGCAGCGTGACCGGCCTTCTGACCGTGTCGAAGTGCTTCAATGCGGACGGGTCCAATCCGACCTACGACAGGTCCAACTACTTCTGCAGCCAGCTGGCGCGCGAGTCGGCCTCCGGACTGATCTCGGTCATCAACACGCCGGTGCTGAATCTCGGGGGGTACAAGACGAGCGGTATCGACGCCCAACTCGATTGGCGCATGCCGGTTGCGGACATGGGCCTTGGCGACCTTCCGGGCGCCGTGTTGGCGAACGTCCTCGCCAGCTATTTGATCGACTACAAGATCCAGAACCTGCCGAACTCGCCGTTCCGGGAGTTCGCCGGTACGATGGGTAACGCCCAGATCGACCCCTATGCGGACACCCGGCCGACATGGAAGCTGACGACCACGCTCGGGTACGAGGTCGGACCGGTCGCGGCGTTCCTCCAGTGGCGCTACATCGATGGCCAGTCCAACGCCGCCAATGTGGGAACGACCGGGAGCACGCGCGGAGTGAAGTCACGGCATTACTTCGACCTGAGCGGCCGGTGGGCCGTGCGCGAGAACCTCGACCTTGCGATGGGGGTGAACAATCTGATGGACGAGTCCCCGCCGCTGTTCGGCGTGACACCTGGGACGACCAGCTTGTCGACCTACGACCTGATCGGCCGCCGCTACTACGCCCGGCTTACGGCGCGGTTCTGATGCGGGCGCGCCCTGGGCGGTCGATGGACGGCCTGGGGCGACGCAATGTATCGCCTATCCCAGATAGTTTGGATGTCGCGCCGCTTTGAGCAATCAGCTCTACATTTCGGCCGAGGAAGCCGCCGCACGGCTCGGCGTCGCCCTGCCGACCCTCTACGCCTACGTAGGGCGAAAGAACATCCGGTCTCAGAAGGTCCCGGGATCGCGGAAGCGCCGCTACTGGCTGCCTGACGTCGAGCGCGCGGCGCAGCGTGCGAATAGGGTGGCGTCTGGCGGACTGACCTCCACGACGGACATCACCCTCCTGACACCCGAGGGGCCGTATTTCCGCGGCCAGAGCGCCATCGACCTCGCCGACCATGCGACCCTCGAAGACGTGGCGGCCCTCCTTTGGGAGGTCGAGGTCGGCGAGGCATTCGAGCCGCGGTTCGCGGGCGCTCCCAACCTCTGGGCGCGATTGCGCGACGATCTCGCGGGCGAAATGACGACGGACACGGCGATCGCGATGCTTCCATTCCTGGAGCACGCCAACCCACGCGCCTTCGATCTCACCCGGCTCGGAATGGCCCGGAGTGGCGGTGAGATCATGCGTTGGTACGCTGCGATCCTGACTGGCGCCCAGGCAATCTCCGCCGAACCGCTGCATCTCCAGGTCGCTGCGAGGTTCGGCCGCAGCGCCGATGCGGCGGACCTCATTCGCCGGCTGCTTGTGCTGTCCGCCGACCATGGTTTCGGGGCAGGGACCCACGCGGTCCGTGCCGTGGCGAGCACCGGGGTATCGCCCTACCGCGCGGTCCTCGCAGGCCTTGCGATCGTCACCGGCCGCCGGAGCCTCTTCGGGCGTTCCGACGGGATCTCCCGGCTGATCGCGGAGCTGATCGAGGCCCCCGATCCCCGCGGCATCATTATCCGCCGGCTCCACGAGGGCGAGCTGATCCCTGGATTCCAGTCGCCGGCGCCCTACGCGGGGCGTGATCCGCGGGCACTGCACCTTCTGGCGGCCTACGAGCGGGTGCGAGGCGACGAGATCGGATTCCGTCGGGTGAAGGCGGCGATAGACTTGATGTCCGAGACGTTCGACGCCCACCCTGGGTTCGCCTTTGTAAACGGCCTTGTCGCCCGCGGCCTCGGTTTCGGGCGTCAGCACGTCCTCTATGTGCTCGGCCGGTGCGCCGGTTGGACGGCGCATGCGATCGAGCAGTACGAGGCAGGCGAGATCGATGGCTTGCAGACCACCTACTTGGGGGCGCTGCCGCCGACGAGCCGTTGAGGCCTTTGCCGGCGTGACGCTGAGTATCCCCTGCGCGGATGTGGACGAGTTTGTCCGTCAGGCCGTTCGGCTAGCTAGGTCCCCTGAAGGGGGATGTCCGCTCCGCGGAGCGCGCAGGGCTCAATCCAAGGATGGGTCCGCGGCTTTCCTTGAACGCGCACCTCACCCGTCGCAGGAGAAGGTTGCGCCTGCGCCTGCGCTTTTGCCTTAGCCCGCGTCTGCGAACTACTCGCCTGCCGCGATTCTTTCAGCTCAAATGGGGAAAGGTGTCGCTGACTCGAAATAACGCGAGCGAACTTCGTCGAGCCGACTGACTCCAAGAGCGCGACGCGACTCCAAACTCCCGCAAGTTGTCACTCAAACTCCGCGAATGCGTGTTCGCAGGTGTATTGAGTCAGGTCGCTGGATCGACAGCCGTGCAGCTCGACCGATCGGAGCCCCCTTTCGACGCGACGTCAGAGCACCGTCGATAGGCTGTTCCGAACGATGTCGCAGTCGAGTTCGCGGATCAGGTACTTGCCACGTTCCAACGTGACCTGATCCCGCGATCTCAGAACCCAATCGACCGCTTGTGCACAGAGCTGTTCCTTCTGCGCCCGCTCGGCCTGTCTCGATGGCTGTGCAGCTATCAGCGCCGCCCCGCCTAGTTGCAGTGCACCGATGGCGAGAAGTCCAGACCAGAAAATCGCTGCGCCAGGCATGCGCACACTTAGCTTAGGCTGCATCTCCATCTCCCAAGGCCGCCGGGCCGGACGATACATCGGACGTAATCTTCGTCCGCGATCTGCCGCGCGGCCGCCGTCCGATGGAGCGGTAGAGGGTCGATCTGGCGACGCCGAAAGTCTCGGCAACCTCCGCGCCGGTTGTGTCTGGATCTGCAAGCAGCTTCCTGGCGTGCGCCAGCTGTTGCGCCGTCAGCTTGGGTCGACGTCCGCCGAGCCTTCCACGCGCCTTCGCCGCGCGAAGTCCCGCGGTCGTGCGCTCGCGGATCAGATCGCGCTCCATTTCGGCCAGGGCGGCCATCACATGAAAGAAAAAGCGGCCCGCCGGCGTGGCCGTGTCGATCCCGTCCGTAATGCTGGCGAAGTGAACGCCGTCCGCTTCCAGCGTGGCTACGAGCTCCACCAGTTGGCGAACCGAGCGCCCCAGGCGGTCGAGCTTCCAGACCACGAGAGTGTCGCCGCGGCGAAGGTGTGACTGGGCAGCGAGGAGACCAGGGCGATCCGCTCGACCGCCGCTGGCGTGGTCCGTGAATAGCCGTTCGCACCCTGCGCGCGTGAGTGCGTCCATCTGGAGGTCGAGACGCTGGTCTGCGCTCGAGACGCGGGCGTAGCCAATCTGCATGTGCGTGAGTGTCGCAAAACTCGGTGGGGCGGCCAAATCGTCGGCTTTGATATCGCGACAGAGTTGTCGGACCCCTCACGTTCAGGTGAGCCAGGGGAGGGGCGTCGCCAATCGGCAGGGGTCCGGAAAACGGTCCTTTGTGAGACAGCGGCACTCATCAGCTGAAGGTCAGCAATGGGTGTATAGCGGACGCTGGACCTTGACCAATTCGGAGCGCCTTGCCTTCGTGCAGCGCCGACCTCGAAGGCAGCTCACGGATCTCTTCAATGCGATTGCTACTCAATATCGCGGTCCTGATCCTTACGCTGCCTGGTTTCGCCGCTGCGGCGCCCGCCGTGCCGATGGAGACCTATACAACGCCCGCAGAGTTGGTCCGGCTGCCCGACGGCCGTAGGATGAACCTGTTCTGCCTGGGAGCCGGGACGCCGGCAGTGATCCTTGACGCTGGCGCTGGGCAAGGCACCAGCGCCTGGGCGACTGTGCAGGCCGAGATTGCTGAGACGACTCAAGTCTGTGCCTTCGACCGTGCGGGCCTTGGGTTCAGCTCGCCCGGCCCGCTCCCGCGCGACGCCATGGCGATGGTCGCCGACGAGAAGGCGATGCTGGAAGCTGCTGGGATAGACGGTCCCTTCATTCTCGTCGGCCACTCTCTGGCTGGGTTCAATGTCGAGCTCTTCACTTACCTGCATCGATCTGACGTAGCCGGAATAGTGCTCGTGGATCCCTCAGTGCCTCACTGGGATCGCCGCGTGGCGCAGATCGCGCCCACGATGGCAGCGTCGGGAGCGGCGGCGCGTGCCAAGCGGCGGTCTTGCGCCGACCGCGTCATTGCTGGGGAACTGGGGCCAACCGCGCCCGCTTTCACCGCTTGTTTTCCGCCCCCACCCGAGGGTTTGCCCGCCACCGTGCGGGAGGTCGTGCTTGCCCGGCAGCTGGACAAGGACATGCACCGCACCATCAACTCGGAGTTGGATTCCGAGGAGGCCTCGTCAGCCGAGGTCGAACGTCACCGACGGCAGCTCGGGGACCTGCCTGTGGTCGTGCTGACCGCCGTCGGACAGACGTATCCGCCCACCGTTCCCGATGGCGAAAAGGCCGCTCGTGCTGCGCTCTGGGCCCAGGGCCACGCTGCCATCGCGGCGCTTTCGAGCCGTGGTGAACAACGGCGCGTCGACTCCGGCCACTACATCGGCCAGACGAGGCCTGACGCAATCGTAGCCGCCGTACGGCAAGTCGTGGAGGCCGCGAGGCGTGGCAACGCCGAAGACGGTGCGCACTGAGAGTGCGATCAGCAGACTTCCGCAACGGGTCGGAAGCTGACGTTGGTGAGGTCAGCTTGTGAGGACGCGGTCCCGCGTCCAACATGCTGCGATGACCGAGAGCATCTCCGATCAGCTCCTACGGCAGCGGATACGCAACAACATCATTGATTATCTCGAGATGGCTGCGTCGGCTGACGAACAGCGCCAGTTCGAGAGCGCTGTGCCCGTCGCCTGCGTGCCAGATGAGATGATCAACCTCTGGGAAGACTCGGTCACCGCTACGGACTGGGACTGGTACTCGCAGCCCGTGTTCACTCCTGAGGAAAACTCGGCGATCCGCGCGTTTCACAAGGTATGGGAGCAAGTAGCCGACGAGACACCTGATCCCATGCCGCGGTCTATCGAGGACCTTATCGGCACGGAGCCTTGGGACCGGTTGGCCCAAGCCGCCCAAAAGGCGCTGAGTGCTTTCACCCGGAGAGGTCGGTTCAGCGGAGATAACGAGGAGCCGCTTGAGGCTCTCGAAGCGAACAGATCAGCGCGCTAGCTTCCGCCTTATCCAATTACTCCGCTTAGCGCGAACGTCCGCTTCCGACCCATAGCGGACGTTCTCGCAGATGCGGCTTAGGTCTGCATCTCGGCGAGTGCTGCGAGGTCTGCCGAATCTAGCGCGGCTCCCCGTGCAAGCTGAGGGATGACATCTAAGAGCCACGCGGCGCCATTGGTGCGGAGCACCTCGGGCACATCCTCATACCGGTGGGGCTCGGAGACAAAACGCGTTGCGGGGATGTCCCAGTAGAGTTCGCTGAACGACGAACCCACTGAGACCTCGATGTGGTGCTCACCGGCTTCAATCCGATGAGCAACTTCGAAATTGCGTTCACGCTTTTGGACGATGACCGCGCCCTTCATCAGATCAGCCTACTCAGCCGAAGGTCCGCCTTCCACCCAGATCTGACGTTCCAAACGTCGCTCGCGGGGAGGCCGAGGGAACGTCCGCCGCGGAGCCCCTGGCCGCTGAAGCGACCGCGATGGGGTAATGTAGGCCATGGATTCGTCATCTGATCCTACGCGTCGCAGAGCCTCGGGCCGCGCAACGCTGAGCAGCCTACCGGTGACCGACGACCACCTCGTCGGGCGTTCGTATCGCATCTACGTCGATGAGACAGGCCTTGAGACCTGGCAGGGTCATGGTCTCTTCGGGTTCGCTGGTGTTGCGGGCTTCGGCACCGAGATACTGCGCGCAGATCGCGCGTGGCGACGCATGAAGCGCGAGCATTTCGGCGGTGAGCATGTTGCCCTGCACGCGTCGCGGGACAGGCTTACCGGCGCCCAGGAGGAGGCGATAGCCAACTTCTTCCGCGCCTCGCAGCTCCGCCGGTTCAGCTACATCTGCGAAGCACCACCGCTGACACTGCCGGGGGTCGACGCGCTTAACGCCATGCGTGGCTTCCTCATGGAGGAGGTCGTCGACCACGTCTGTCAGCTACCTAAACTGCCTGAGGATCTCGCAATCGTTTTCGAGACCTCCCAGCGACTCTCGCCGAAGATCATCGAGACGTTCCCGGGTCTTGCATTCACTCTCGATGAGTCGGGCCACGAGGAGGATGGGGTCGAGCGGCAGGTCGTGACCGCCTTCGTGGACAAAGCCGTCGGGCTGCCGACTTTGGAGATGGCTGATCAAGTCGCGTACTACGTGCAGCGAGAGGTGCGGCGCGGGCTGCCGATCGTGGATCCTGCGACTACCTTTCAGGCCATCTTCCCCGACCCGCGCCCACCGCGCGCACGGCTTATTCTGATGCGTGTCGCCAGCGCCAAATACGAGAGCAATGGAGTCACCTACACGTTCCCCGAGCCGGGCAAGGTTGGGTTCCGGTTCGAGGGCCTTGAAGGCCTGGCCGCTGCTAACAGGTGGTTAGCGCAGATGCCCTTCGACGAAGCGGCGCGAGTTTTGGGTCTGCAGAACCGCCGCAGCGACGTGCCGTAATCTTTAGCCCGGCTTGATAGCTCACGGAGCGCGTACCTCAGCTGCTCTCCGGTGCTGAGCCGCCGCCGTGGCGGCTTCTTGTTTGGATCGTCGAGAACCAAAGTCCGTTACCCACCCTTCGCTGACCTCCGTGGGGTCTGCTTAGCGGCTGACCCTGCCCTCCTCGGTGAAGCCGGCGAATGCCCGAGATGCGCCAATTGCGCACGTTCACGTCGCGGCCGGAACCAGACATTCAGGCCGGCGGTCCGACGCCACTCACCCGCCCTGCTGAACGTCAGCTATGGATCGGAAGCGGACGTTCGGAAGGTCCGCTGCCCGCGAGACCCACGAGAGCGGCTGCCGACCCGTAGTAGACGTAAGTTGACCTGGCCTCCCAGTCACGTAGGTTCCGACAGCGGGGCGCTGATTGTGAACGAAACCTGGATTTCCGGCCAATTCGTACGATGAGGATCTTCCTAGGTCTTCTTCTCGCGCCTGCATTATGGCCGCTGATTTTCATTGCTGTGTGGATTTCAGTTCCGGGCGTGATCGATCCTCTGCTCGCAGGCTTGCACCATTTTCTCTATGTCGGTTTTCTTGTGTGGGTGCTCGCGATCATTGGTGGCACTGCCCTGTTGGCACGTATGTGTTCGCTCCAAGCGACAAGAACTCTGTTTCTCCTCACGAACACGGCCTGTGCCGCCGCCGCCGCGCTTCTCTTGTTCGGCTATGGAGCCTTGGGTTGCTACACGGACGGCCCGCGGATCGCTTGTCGAGGCATTTCGCAGCCTGCGCAGGAACTGATGCTGGACTGCGCAAGGCTGGTCGGGCTCTGGGTCGCTGCAACATCTCTGACCGCTTACGCCTTCCTTGCAGTAAGCGGCGCGCGCGCCTTCAAGCCTAGAACCTAGCTGTCTCGGGATGATGTGGCAGCCGCAGCGCCAGTCGCCAAACACACCTAGCTGGCGTTCAGCGGGTCAGCTTCGCCGCCCTAAGCCAACGTCCGCCTTCGACCCATTGCGGACGTTCCTCGCCAATCGCAAAATCAGACTGCGAGGACATGATGTTATCCAAGTTCTTCAAGTCGAAAACGGCGCGTCCTGGGACTGGCCAAACAGCCGCACCCGTCGACGATCCGGTCCAGATGATCGGGCAGGGAACGATAGAGGCGGCTCACGACCCTGACGGGAAGATTGTGCTCTACGCGGAGGTCGAGGATGGCGTGATCTCAGCGGACATCTTCTCTCGTGCTCAGGACAAGAGTGTGCGCTTCCGTTTCGCGCCGGAGCCTCTGCGGAACCTGATCTACAGCTATTGGGAAGCGGAGCACGACCTTAAGCGTCGATGGGCCACGATGACGATGGTCATTGAAGCGGGGCGGTTCAACATGGACTTCGAATACCCCGACGCTCTCGCGCGTGATGAAGCCTTGCATGAGCGGCGTCCACGAGTGGTGCGCCGCCATTTCGGTGAGGAAGAGGTCGATTATTCGTCGCCTCGCTGAGTCTGCTTTCCACCCTTAGCTGACCGTAGCGAGGTCTGCTTTCCGGCCGCCGACGCGAACTTCCGCTTGCCGGACCGAGCTCAACGTCCGCTCCCCGCCCATGGCTGACGTTCGGAAGGGCGGCTTGCCGGATGCAGTTGCGCTGGGTTCTATGCCGGAATGTGCGGCAGGTTCGACACGTCTCACCTGACCTGGGCTGACATCCACGCCCAGCTCTCGCTGTTCCTCCCACTGACGACGGTGCCGCTGAACCTTGAGGCGCACGACGATGTGCGGCCCACCACGCCGCAGCTTACGGCTCGCATCGAAGATGGCGCGTGGCGGCTGGAGAAGATGCGATGGGGCCTCGTGCCCTTTTGGCGCAATGGCAAGCCGCTAAAGGACACGACGAAGGGGGCTAACGACGGTTTCAAGCTCACGACGTTCAACTGCCGCGTGGAGACGTGCCAGACGGCAAGCACCTTCAAGGGCGCCTTCCAGAAGCGCCGCTGTATCGTCCCAGCGAGCGCTTGGTTTGATTGGACGGGCCAACCTGGCGCCAAGGTGAAGCATCGGTTCGCGCGGGCTGATGGCCGCGCTATCTGGTTCGCAGGCCTCTGGGACCGCTGCGCCACCCCTGACGCTGGCGAAGTCACCAGCTTCGCGATCATGACCGGCCCCTCCGCCGGATGGCTGTCAGAGTATCACGACCGCGCGCCAGTCATCCTTGAGCAGCACGAATGGGCGACCTGGCTCGATCCGAGCGCAGACGCCGAGGCGCTGCTACGGCAGGTCCGCCCCGACCGCTTCGAGCTACGGACGGCATAGCGCCACCATGTTGCAGCTCGACCCCGAAGACCCGCGCTACAAGCAGCTTCAGGCCGCAGTGATGTTGCGGGTGATGGCGGCCATGGTGAAGCAAGCCGGAGGCGAACTCATCGTCACTGAGCGCGATTTGATCGACACCACGTTTGAGAGGTTGAGCTTCGAGCTTCTGCCAGATGGATCTGCCCGGCTCTACCTGCGTCCTGACACCAGGCCACTCGGGAAGCCTCAATGACGGGAGGATAGCAATGCCGACCTACACGCTCGTCATCACAGGCGCAAAGGACGGCCATCAGCACACGACACTTACCACGTTCGGAGACGATGCGACCGCCGTCGGTGACGTGAAGCACGTGCTCACGGCCGACCACACCTCGGTTGCCGTGGGTCGGGGTGCGGCGGACTCGGTGGAGTTTCTGGGCGTTTGGGACTGGTGCGAGGGTGAGCCTCGCTGGACACCAGACGAGTAGATGCCCCGCAACAAGCAACCGCCGAAGCCAGCCTACGAGATCATCGCCCGGGCGTTCTGCAGCGCCGATCCTGACGAGCAGGACGCCCGCGGCCGATGCCTGTGGCAATCTTACGAGAAGTACGCCCGCCGCGCCGAAGCGGCGCTGCTGAAGGCGGGATGGAACCCACCCGCGGAGGCCTGATAACACCCTCTCCCCTAAGAAGCCCCGGTGCTATTCTTTGGTATGCGCAAAGTGCCCGGATGGATGAACAACGAGACCGAAGCCGAAGCCGTGGAGCGGGGCAGACGCGCGGTGACGATCGGCGAAAGTGTACCGCACGAGAAGGTTGCCCGCTGGCTGCAGAGCTGGGGCGCGGCCACTGAAGCCAAGGCAAACAATCCGCCAGCGCTCCGCAGGCGGTGACTCCACGACCGATCGCCTAGAATGCTCCAAGCGCTACTCACTACCTGACTGCGGCTGCGTTGCGCCGCACGAGCAGTCGCGTTTCAGCGCCGGCGATACGGCTCGCAAGCGATGCCGTCGCCGTCTCCATCCATGTGCGCGCCGTAGCCCGGCTGACCGCGGTAAAGCGGTGCCGCACCTGCCGCCCTAGCTTCAGCGCAATTGCGGAAGGCTCCTCGCCCGCTAGACGGAACAGCCTCGGCGGCCACAGCGGGCGGACCTTTACGCCCGTTCCCTCCTTCCCCGATGCCGGCGGCGCGCATCATTGCGCCGATAGAGCGTCCATCGACCGTGCAGCGCGCCGCGATCCGGTCGTGCGTGCGTCCTTCGGCGATGCAATCCGCTCGCCTGTAGCGGACGAGTTGCTCGAGCGTGTCGCGAGCTTCCGCACCGCCTTGAGCTGAGAGTTCGGGCGCGAAGAAGTCGCTCAGGCGCACTTCCACCCAGGTCGAGTTGGACGCGCCCATCCCGACACATAGACTATCGCCGTCTCCCACGTAGGTGACCGGCCCGCTGAAGCGCGCGCCCGGCTTCAGGTGCGCTGGGGTCGGCCCACTATCGGGGACCGCCGTGCAGGGATCTGCCGCCGCGCCGCCGGCGAGAACCAGACCGGTGAAGATCGCGATCGCGAAATGCTGCCTCATTGAGCCGAGGATAGGTGAGCGCGGTAAACGGCGATTGAGGCGAAAAGCTAAACTTGCAAGCCGGTCAGAGGGGACACGACGAGATCGCCCGGGTAGCTGCGCGCCAATAGCGGACGTCCCACAGGGCAGGGGAGACCCGCTCGTTCCCACTGGACTGGTCGACGGGGTGACCAAACACTCGGCCCGCAAACGGAGGTTTGCAAGACACCTGCTTGGGGCGCGAGGGGGGCTATCGGCAGTTTGGGGTTGAACGTCTGAAACTGGTCGAACTTGTTCTATTCACAAGATCGCAAATTGAGTGCGAGTGTCTTGCCGCGTGGGGAGGGGGTGAGATGTTCGGGTTGTTCAAGAAGAAGGCGAGAGCGGCGCCGCCTTTCCGCAAGGAACTCGCTTCGCCAGAGCCCACGGGCTTCACTGCCCAGGAGATCGCGACGTTCAACGGTTCGTATCTCCTCGTTCGGGCTGCCGTCTACGAACTCGGGGGCGAGCTACCCAGCCGATGGAATGAGAGCTTCTCGGCGTTTGAGGAGCGAGCGCCCAATCTTACGTTTGCGCAGGCTTGGATGATCCGGGCGTTCTACAATGGACTCCAAGCTAGCCTCTCCGTCTCTGCAGACCGGGAGTCCAAGATCGCTGACAGGATTGGACGGACTTACCTCAACGCGTACCCGGCAGCCGTCGACTCGCTCATCGGCCGCGCTTGCCTCGCCACTCAAGAGGCGTTCGTCGCCTATCTCAATCGGTTGGATGACGACGAAGGCTAATCGGAGGGATCGCTCATCTCGGTCGTGATGGATGCCACCAGAAAGCGCTACGACGCGTTCGGTGACGAGTGCGCAGGCGAGACGCACGCCACTTATGGGTTCGTTTGCGTAGCGGAACCGGACCTTCCTGCTATCATCGCCGGGCTAACGGACATCCGCGCGAGGCATGGCCTCGGCAGTGCGCCCTTGCATTGCAGGCAGCTCTTCCACTCCCATCAGCGGGAGCGCCTTGGGCTCGGCCATCTCGGCTTCGCCGATGTTCTGAAGATCTACCGCGACGTCGCAGTGCTGCTGGCCGCAGAAGCCTCAGGTCTCACCGTGACAATTGCCCGGTTCAAAGACTTCCCTGCACAGCAACGGGCGGACGATCCATTTCCCCGGGTCATTTTTGGCAAGAAGCAACTCGGGGCCTTCTGCGCTCACGCGGCGACGCTACCTCTCATGCATGCGGTTCGGGACGAAGACCTGCGTTTCTGGGTTGATCGTGATGCGACCCGGATGGAATGGCTCGGTCAGTCACGGCAGGCCTCCCTGGCAATCGGTGGATACCTCGATCTAGACGGGCAGGCGATCCGAGCCACGCCGCGCGATCTTGCCGAACTCGAAGACGACGGCCGCAGTGCACTCTTCCAGGCCGCTGACTTTCTTGCCTGGAGCGCGAACCGCGTTCAGGCGCGGGCGCGTTCGGCGAGTGCGCGGCAGATCGGACGGATTTACGACCTGATGCGCCCGCGCGAACTGCGACTCAGGATTGGCCTCGACGGCGGGATGCAACTACGAACCTAAGACCGTTTCGACGCCAGCGCGCTCGCGATAATGACTGCGCCCACGACGACCGCGACGCTCACGGGCAGGGCCGCGAGGCTCTTGGAAGCCGCCGCCCCGAGAAACCCGAGCAGGACAATCCCGACAAGAGCAATGGCGAACCCCGCTACGCCCAGCAGGGCTTTGCCGGCCAGGGGAACGACGCGCTCGGCAACGCTCTCGATGGGTTCAACAACGTAGGGCAAGAAGAACCTATTATAGGGTTCGCTCAGCAGCGCGCCGGTCCGCTTCAATGCCTTGCTCATGTGGTTCGGCACCAGCATGCCGAGCACGATGTAGGCGCTGATCGGCACGCCGACGAAGGCCCACGGTTCTATCATTCCGGAGACCGCGCATCCGATCAGGACGGCCACCCCGATAAAGGTTGTCGTGAGGCGGATGATCCACTCGGCGGCGACGCCCGCGCCACGGGCGATTTTGCTTAGGATCAAGATGGCCCGCCGTCCAAGCCCAGCAACCGCCGCAACTTTGACCTTACTGCTCAGCTTTGGCAACGTCAGGGCCTTCGATGCACGAGTGGCATCGTTTCGGCGGCAAGTCAGGGGGCGACATGGGTCCCATCGAGGTCAAAGGCATCATTCTCGGGATCGCAGCGCTGGGCGGGGTCGCTTCACTGTGGATTGGCTATCGGCTCTACTTCCACGGCGTGATCGAGAAGGGGAAGATCAACCTCACGGCGCCCGGCAGCGCCAAGATCACGATCTCGGACTACGGCCCCGGCGTCGCCTTCTGGGCGCTCGGAGCCTTTCTGCTGATCTTCGTCGTGACTCGCGACTTCAAGACCAGCACGGAGACCACCCGCAAGGTCGGCTCGTCGGCAGCGACCCAGCCGCCCTCGCAGGCGAAGGCGGCGACACCAGACGCCCCTCAGGTCGTGTACGAAGAGACCACGCGCTCGGCGACTGCCGCTGCCGCCGGTGACGCCACCGGACAGGCCACGGGCACGACCGCCGCGGCAACCGATGGGCCGCGCTAACTCAACACGAGCAGGACGACCGCTGCCAGCAGGGCCCACAACAGCCCTCTGACGGTGCGAAGATGCGTTCGAGCGGGTCCGGCGTGGGCGGCTCTGACAGGGGTTCGGCCGGCGCGGGATCGAAGACTGTGAAACTGACGCTCTCTACCGGCAGCAGCCCACCGCCATAGTAGAAAACCCTCCTGTTGTTGTAGCCGACGTACGCCGTGAAGAGGGCATCTAAGGCCCGCTGGGCTGGCCATGCGCGTCCCCAAGCCGAATCTGCTGCTGTGCTAGGCTGCCCGCCCTAACCACGCGGCGCGGGTCGACAGCTCATCCGCGCTGGGCGGCGTGTTGCTGTGAGGCCGATCCGATCTCTGAGAACTTCCGAACACGCCTGAGGGGGCTCGACGCGCGGATCGGCGATCTCGCCGGCCAGGCGTTCGCCGACGCCTTGCGTGGCGAGTTGGCCGAGCTGGTCGGCGGACGGTACCGCATCCGCCCGGGACGGCTGTTCGACGCCGCCGGGGCCGTCAGCGATGCGTTGCCGCTGATCATCGCCGCAACCCACCCCGGAGCTGGAGACGAAGGCGGCGAGGATGCGGAGGTGTCCACTGTCGCGGCCGTCGCGGACATCGTCGATGTACTCACCGAGGAGTCGCTCACGGCGGCCTATGCGCGGATCGCATCCGCCAAACGCCTGGCGAAGGGCCAGCACAGGGATACGCCAAACGATGCCTCGAACGGCACGCTCGGACTCGTCTTCGCCCGCTCCATTGATGGGACCGTGGAGCAGATCGTTGAGCGGCTCCAGGCGCTGAATGCCGAGACGCCGGGGGGGCTCTGGCTCGATCGTCTCGTGATCAACGGCGTCTGCGCCCTGGAGTACGGCATCCAGTTTCCCGGCACGTCCGCCCTTATGGGCTGGTTCCCGCCAACCCCGGACAACGGCCTGCCTTACCAGCCCGGAATCTATGTCATCTTGACCATGACCGTCGGTGGCCACGGCCCCGCGACGGGCGCGGCAACCTGGCTACTTCAGCACCTGCAGCTGTTTCGTCGCCCCACGGATATCCCCGAGCTTCCGAAGCCGGATCCGGCCGACCGCAAGGCGATAGTGGTCAGCGGCTTCCAGTACAATCTGGCCGGCGACCTGAAGCCGGTTCCCGACGAGTATTATCGGGATCGAATGGTGCCGGAGGTGCCCGTCCAAATCCTGAGCCCTGGGGCGAAGGAGCCGCTGGCGGCGCTTCGCTTCGTGCCATGGCAGGACGGCGGCGTGATCGTGCTCACAGGTAAGTTTCCGCTCAGCGGACTGCTGATGTTCGCGGGCCTGAAGCCCAACAGCTGGACCGTATTGCGGCAGCCCGGCGACCTGCAGGTCTCATCGGTGCTGCCGATGGACCGCGGTGGGTTCGCCCAGCTGTTGCGCGTCGCCGGCGGGCGCTCGAACCTGCGGTTCCATCAGCCAAAGGAGCAGTTCTTTTTGCAGAAGGGGGGCGACGAGGGGACGGCGTCGCCATACATCGCGCGTCTGATGCTCGGCCTACTTACGCTTCGGGACCAAGTCTACAGCGAAGACGAGGCCGGCCGGCTCGCTTTCGACCGGCTGTTCGAGGCGATGCACCAGTCGCTGTCGACCTGTCGGGAGAATGTCACCGACCTGACGCGGCTGTGGCGGGATCATTTGGAGGCCGTCACGTCCGGCAAGGTCGTCGAGAGGGGCGGTCAGGCCATCCGCATCACCGAGAGCATCGACAAGCCGCTACGGCGGGAGGTCGCCGACTTCCTAATCAGCGCCGTCCGCGTCTCCAAGTACAATCTCCAGAGCCTGGCTCGGCTGCTGGGCGCGGAAATCGGCTTCCTCTTCCAGCAGCCGGCGGCGTGCGAGAGTGGTCTAGCGCGCCTCGGCCACTCCGATCCGCGCCTCGCGGATTACCTGCGCCAGACGCGGGGCTGGTCAGAGGAACTGGTGCTGGCGCGCAATGCGATCGAGCATGAAGGTTGGGTGCTTCCTCGGGTCACCTACCGCACTTCACCCGACGCGGTCGTGCCGGAAGAGCCGGAGATCCGGGGGGTGCCGGTGACGCGTTTCGCCGAACGGATGCTGGACCGGACCTGCTGCTTTGTGGAGGACTTGGTCGCCCATCTTCTGATGGCGAGGTTCGGCGGGAAGATCACGCTGGCGACCGTCCCGCCGGCCAAGCGCACGGCTAGCTCGCCCCTGCGTTTCACGATCACTCTAGCGAGTGGCGGTCTCACACCTTGGGCCCTCGTCTATGACGACGTCACCTTTCTTGAACGGTGATGCGGCCTTGATCTAAGCCTTTAGGCGTCCGCTTCGCGGCCCGCTCCTAAGGTACGCTGCTGGCGATTAGCGGTGGCAGCACCGTCCGCCTGCCAGACGCCCTCGGCGACTGCGGCCTGGTTGCCACAGAGCCTCGCCGATTGGTGACAGCATCCGACTTCAGTCCCGCATCAGGTCCTGACGGGCGCGAAGGTCTGCATCTTCCGCATTCGCGTCCCAGCGGCTCGCGATGTCCTCGAGTAGCGCCGCGGTCCGTGGCCAGGCAACGGCGCGGTCCCGCCATTCACGATAATCGGCGGCGAGCTTCCGTTCTTGACTGCCGCCCTCGTACATCGCCTTCATGAACACGCCGCGCATGTTGAACCGCTCGGTCGCGACCCCACGCTCGATGTCGTGGGCGGCGAGAACCTCGAGGGCGTCACGCAGAGCACGGTGGGGCCAAGCGCCATCGGGATCGAGGGGCGCGTGGGCAAGGGCTCGGCCGATGTAGACGTCATATAGCGCGGCCCGCTCGGCCTCGGTGTTGGCGGCCCTAACGTCGGCGACCCAGGTAAGGACCTCATCCTTGTCCATCATCGGCGGGTCGCTGGAAATCCCGGGCGACCGCTTGAAATCGTAGAGCAATCGGAACCCCGCCTTCGCGCGCGCTTGGCGCTCGCCAGTCTCGGCTTCCCCGGTGTCGCTTTTAGCCTTGGGCGGATACACGAGCGCCAGAACCTCGGCGTAAAAGGCCCCGCTCTTGGCCATAAGCGCGTGAAGCGCCAGCGGTCGCTTCGCGTGGGAGAGTAGGGGGAAGATGCGCAGTTCCCGCGCAGCGACTTCCTCCAAGGAGAGTTCGCCGATGCCGTCCAAGAAGCCGAAGATTTGCTCCAAGCGATAATGAGCCATAGGCGCGTCTGCCCCGTCGCCACCGCCGCTCACGATCTCATCAATATGAGCGTCCAGCAGCCGCAACACGATCGCAGGCGTTAGCTCCTGCAAACGTCCCCCAGCCGCATCCAGCGCGGCACCCGGCCGACCGACCTCGACATACTTCCGCACCGTCCGAAAGAGATCCGCGCCACCGGGATCGAGCCGGAAGGCTCTCTTGCGGGTCCAGAACTGCCGGTCCACCTCGGGACCGAGGCTCTCGACGAAGTCCCAGGTATCGTCGGCTTCGGGCCAGGACAAAATCAGCTGCGCGGAGCGCTCCGGCGACAGAGTTACGTCTTCGATGAGCTTCTTCAGGCGTGCAGCCCAAGCGTCCGGGTGCCGCTTTCGCGCAGTGGACGAAGCAGACGCGGCAAAGCCGACGCGTTCAGTCGTGGGATCGCGCAACGCCACCGATAGGAGTTGCGCCAGTACGTCTAGATCGTCGATCTCGTACGCGGCTGCCTGGCCGACTGACCAAGGCAGCTTGGAGCGCGCCGCTAGGTCGACCAAGTGTTCGGCCGCGTTGGGCTGGACGAGAATCTCGCGCACGGCCGCGCGCCGCGCCTCAAGGATGGCTGCCTCATCGGGATCGGCCGCGCCGCCGATCGATGGGAACCAATCGTCGAACAGATCCCCGAAGCGCGCCGTGGCGTCCGCGGGCATGTAGGCGTCAACCAGCGCTTCGATCTGGGCGAGATGTTCGACCTTCATCGCCCACTCGGCGCTGGCGAACCTTCGGTGCCGGTCCCTTAGCTCGACCAGTGCGTCCCACACCTCCCGACGCTCTTCGGCCGGCGTGTGGGCCATGAAGTCGTTGATCTGGGCGATCGCCTCATCCCAAGGCGCGCCGCCGAACCGCTCCAGGTGGGGCACCAGCTCAGCCGTTCTGCGAGCATGCCCCTGCGCAAGCCTCAACACACGGCGGGCAAGCTCCGTGTAGAAGACACTTAGGCTCTCATAGGTGGGTGTGACGGCCTGCTCCTGGCCCGCCTCTCGAAACCGTGGTTTTGGCGTCGGCGTGCTGACGTCGTGGTCGCGCGGGAGGAGCGCGAGTGAGACGGACCAGCTCAGGTCTGCGCTTCGGCGCTCCACCGTCTCGAGCGCCGCGTGACGCAACGCATCGCTGGCGTACGTGTTGGGGCTCCAGGGCACGAGAATCTCGCGCAGGCTGTTCGTCGGCCGATTGGTGAGGCGACCGCCCGGGTCCACGAGAGCCAGCCGGGCCAGGATATCACAGACCCGCACCAGATAGGCTGGATCCCACGCCAGCATCTCCAGCGCCCACAGGAGGCCGGTGTGGCGGCTCGACGGCGACAGCGGCCCTTCGACTTCTTCGAACAGCGGCGCGATCTTGTCACCCTCGAGCAGACGCTCGAGGGCTCCCAACAAAGGGACCGGGGCTGCCTCCATCAGATAGGTCAGCTGATTGCGCAGGCTGGCGAGCAGCCGGTGACCCTGGTCGAGGTTGAGCGCCTGGACGAGATCGTTGACCCAGTCTTGTGGCGGAACGCCATTCAAGCTCAGGCCGGCCGGTTTCGACAGCACGGCGATCTGCAGGATGGTGGTCGATAGCCCATTGCGTAGCCACTCGCTGTAGGTCTCCTGTCGCTCCTCATCGAGCCGACGGTAGTCGCCAGGCTTCGGATCGGCTTCGACCACGGATAAGACCTTGATGGCCGCCGCACGGAATCGATCCAGGTCTACGGACCCCAGCCGGTGCGCGATGTGGACGAAGGCGTCCACTGGTGCACGTAGGCGCCAGACCGATCCGTTCTGCTCCAGCGGCGGGTCTTCCGTCCTCAGGAGCGGACGGAGGTCGCTCTCGATGTCTTCGTAGGCTCGGTTGCCGAGCGCGGCCAGGATGGCCCGGTCGTTGTCGTGCCGAGCGTCCCAGCCGATAGCCAGCAAGGGCGCCAGAAGCTTGGTGCCCTCGTCGCGCCAGCGAGGTGGCTCCACGTGGCCTTCGCCAGGAAAGGTTCGTTCCAGAACCGTGATAGAGCGGCCGCAATCCCGCGCCACGCGTGCGGCCTTATCCGGCTCGAGCCCCATCTTCTCAAAAGCGTCAGCCAAGACGTGCGCGGAGGGGCGCTCGAGAATCTCGGCGTCCTGGTTCGGCCGGTCAAAGCTGCCCGCCTTCAGGGTCGGCCCTCTGCTTGCGAGCATCGGGATGGTCGACATGGCCTGGCCGCGGGGCAGAAACACGCCTTGCTGCTCGTCCCAGAGCGCGCGCCCCGCCGCTTCGGTGTCGACGATCAGGGTCCGGGCCTCAAGATAATAGCGCTTGGCCGGCTCCGCCTTCCGGATGGCCGCGACGGCGAAGGCGACCACCTCCTCCGGCGAGTCCGCCACGAAGGAGACGGCACCGCTGCCGCCCATGAACCGATCGATGACCACCTCGGCGCTCTTCTCCCGCCCGCAGAGAAGGATGTCCTCGCTCAGCGGCTCCTGGAACCGGAGCACGTACTCGTCCCAGTATTGATCGGTAGAGCGGACGTCCGCAGGTCGGGCACCGATCTTCCGCGCCCAGCGCGCCGCGACGGACGGGCGATCCTCCAGCCAGTGGATGAGATGCGGGCCTTCAAGCAGCCGGACGTCCTTCCAGTCCTTCCGAGCCCTCTTCGCGTCGACCCAGTCGACGACCTTCACCTTGGGGTCATCCCACGTGAAGGGCGTGACCAACACAAGGGTGAGGTCCTTCCGATCCTCCGCCGGCACCTCCGTCGTCCGTTTGTCGTAGTCCGCGGTCAGTTTCGTTCCGGTCGCGCCGGATACTCCGAACTCCCAGACGGAGCGGCCATCAGGCACGTGCGGCGGCACACCGACGGCCTCAAGCCAGCCGTCGAAGCCCCGTACCTGACCCTTTCCGCCACTCGGGAAGCGGATATCGCTGATGGCCGGGGCCGAGGCGCGGATCAGATCTGCCACGAGCTCGGGGAGATCCGCGCGCGCCTGCAGGGTTTGGGCCCAGATATCTAGCTGCTCGATGGTGATCCACTTCATGCCCGCCACCGTACGAGAGGCTATCGGCCCTGACCATCCGCGCGACCGATGAATGGAAGCCCGCCTCTCGACCGCGGCCGGATCCTGTTTCGCACTTCCGCCATCCCCAGGGTTCGCGTGGTCCTTCAATGGTCGAGGGGGGACCGTGTAGGACAACTCGCTTCAACGTCCGCTCTGGGGCGAGATCCCAATGTCAGCTTGTGGCGCTAAGCGAACGCCGAACGGCCGCAGGTGATTAGACTCGCCCGCTGGCCAGCCCCGGACCCAGGCCGAGTTATTCCTGGTCGATCTGAAACGTCCCGTCCCGCCGCCAGAGCGTCCCGTTGCTCATCTGGACCTCATGGAAGTCGTCGGGCAGCGCCCCACCGGTCGCGTCCGCCCAGCGCTTCTCCCACGCGGCGTCGCGCACGTCGTCTGCGAAGAGCCGGACCCGGTGCTCGTGGCGTATGCCGGCCCGCTCCCGGAAGTGGCGCAGATCGAAGTAGGCGTCGCCGGTCTCGGCTAGGGGTGCTTGACCATCGCGGAACGTCGCGAAGATCGTGGGCAGCTCACAGAAGTCGTCGCCGACCTCGTCGATCTCAAAGATGTCCTCGTACGCGAGGTCGCGTAGGGAGAACAGGAAGACTTGCTGATGCTCGGGCAACCGCGACCAAGGGCCGATCACCCGGTCGGAGAGCGCCTGGGATGAGGCGTCGGCATCCCGCCAAAGGTGATCGGCCTCGTGCGGCACGGCGCGATTGAGCGCCGAGGCAACGTCCCACTCCTTCGTATCCGGGCGATAGAAGCCGTGAAAGCAGCGGACGACTAGCCGTAGGCCCTGGGGGCCGAGCGATTTCATCGCGAACGGCCGCCACAGGAACCGGCCGCTCTCGAGCGTTTCGCGCCCCGTCCACGGATAACGGGTGTCAGCGGGGTCGCGCACGATGACCGGCGTACCCGGCCAGCCTTGCCCCTTGTCTAGCAGCCGCTTGAGCTTGCGCTTCACGGTCGTGATCCGACGCAGCGCCGTGGCCGTGCTCCGCCTACGAATCTGGAGTGAAATGCCGAAGTAGGCGAACAGCAGATGGTCGTTCTTTGGCTGATAGAGCAGGTCCTCTAGCTCGCCCTGTCCCCAGACGTGGATTTCCTGGACCCCGCGCGCGCCGCACCAGTCGCGGCACGCGTCGCGCGCGGCCTTCGAAAGGTCGCACGCGGCGACGAAGACCAGGCCATACAGGCCCTCGAATGTCTCAGCCGGCATCGCCTCCAGATGCCGGAGCATCGCGGTCGGGCCGATGGTGCGCTCCCGCTTGCATTGGATCAGCCAGAGCCGGTCATCCGTACCCTCGGCGGCGGCGTCCTCCGCCTCTCCTTCGATCTCTACAGGCGCGTCGCTGACCCCGCGCGCCGTGAGGTCGCGCGCCTCCCAGCCGCGTGCGTCAAACCCGGCGTCGGAGCCGGCGCGGCCGGTCGCCTCAAGTTGCCGCCACGGCCGAAAGTCGTATGCGAGCTGGCGGACGAGGTCCTCGAACCGCTTCGGCTCTAGGTGCTCGAAGGGCAGGGGGTTTGTGGTGCGGGTCGGCGTCGCGGCCATGACCCTAGTTGGTGCGGCGAGTCCGTCCGCGCGGCCAGCAGGCGGCTTCGGAATCGCATGCTGGCACCAAGGTCGCTGCAAGTAGCCATCGCATGAGTGTCCGCTTTCTGGCCGATCGCAATGTCGGCTTGTGGGGCAGAGCAGCCTTGCCCCGAGCGTCCTCCGTCAGACTTCGAGTGGGGCACCGCCAGCGATTACTCTAAGTACACATATGCCCGAGCGGAGTTATGGAACATACGCCATAAATATGGGGCATATTCAGAATTCCGCTCACCCCCTATTGTTTCACCATCGCGGGTTGGGGCGATAGTTATCGCTATGTCGTTCCGCGGAATGGCAACGCTTCGGGTCGTGTGGATAACTTGCGCGCGATCAGCGGTGGAGTATCGTTCGTTGACTCTCGGGTGGATTCTTTGGAGTCGCGCCTATTGAGTCAAACTCAAGATATCCTACCAAGCAGGAAGGAGGCCAAAATCAACTAAGTTCGGGAAGAGGAAAGGGCCGGAGCTCTGCAAAGCGCCGGCCCGGAATGCTCGTGTAGATATCTCACCTACGCGCTGACCTTCTCCCGCCATCGCAAAGCTGTCAAGCGGGCGCTCGCACCGAACGAGCTTGCTTGACCTAAACCATGCCGCGACCGCGGCAGGGAGAGAGAAGTCATGGCCAGAACACCGCGGCCTGGTCGCCGCGCAACTCCAACTCGCCCAAGCATCCAGATAGCACGCATGCCGGTACCGATCACTGATCGTGGCAGCAGGCCCCAGAGCGCTTACGCCATCTTCGTAGTCGCCGCAGACAGGACCGTCCTCGCTTGGCGAATAGTGACGAAACGAGACCTCGATTGCGCCATTGAGGGGGAGGGCGGAAATGTCTGAGCACCTCCCCCCGGGTGATGAGCCCTGGGATCCCCTGAGGTCCCTGTCGCCGCAGGAGCAAGAGCGAGCCGCCGAAGAGTTGAGCGTTCTTCGAGATCTTGCAGCTCTTCTCCACAGGACGCGCGCTGACGTCGAAGCTGCGAGCCGGCGCCTCAATCGCCACCCTTCGACCATCTACAGAAAGCTTCGAGCCCTTGGGGGCCGCGCAGGTAGCATCCGAGTTCTTGTTGGTGCCAAGCGAGGCTATCCCAAGGGAGTGTCGCGTCTACACCCCAGGCAGGTCGAGATCATCGATTATCACCTGGAGACGCACTACCTCCAGCCGTCCAAGTCGCCCCTCTCGGAGACGACCGAGTTGGCAGGCGATCAGTGCGAGGCCGAAGGCTACTCACGACCGTCCCGTGCATCGGTAATCCGGCGCAGGGACCAAATTGCAGCGCGAGTGGTCGCCAAGCGTCGCGATGGTCGCGCGGCTGAACACAGCGCCACTCCGCACCCGGGCCGGCTGGAGGTTATGGAGCCGTGGGAGATCTATCAGATCGACCACACGCTGACGGACGTGATCGTGGTCGATAGCGAGCATCGGAGGCCTATCGGTCGCGCGTGGCTGACCGTGGTTATAGACGTGTGCACGCGCATGGTGGTCGCCTTCTGGGTGGGCCTGGACCCACCATCGATCTTGCGAACCGGCGCAGTGATCGACCTCGCGGTCAGCAGCAAGAGCGATTGGCTCCACCTGCACGGGTATGACTATGAATGGCCTGCACAGGGCCTTCCGAAGATCGTCCATACCGATAACGGGGCCGACTTCCGGGCGGAGGTGATTCAGTCCGCCCTGCGCGACCAAGGTGTAAAGCCCAAATTCCGTCGTCAGCGACGGCCCCACTGGGGGGCGCACGTGGAGCGCGTGATTGGCACCTTCATGGGCAAGTGCCGGGTCCTACCTGGAGCAACCCAGAATAGTCCGAAGGCCCGCGGCGACTACGACAGTGTGGGCTCCGCAAGTGTTCTCGTTTCCGAGCTACACGCCTGGTTCGCGCACGAGATACTCGGAAAGTATCACCTAACCCCTCACGGAGGCCTTGGTGGCGAGACGCCGCTCGACGCCTGGAAGTGTCAAACGGCGTTGAAAATTGACCCCCTATCGGCGTCCGAAATTGACCCCTCTGTTGGTTGTCCTGGGCTGGCGGCGAGGCGCGTAGCCATCAGCTAGCGCAGCGCGTCGCCGCCGGGTGAGCTGCGTGAGATTCAGCTGCCCGGAGGGGGTCTGGGGGAGGTTGAATAGATTGTGGATCAAGCCCTGGTCTTGAGGCGCCAGCTGTCGTTGCCTGCGGATTCCGATCACTTCGGCCGCCGATTCCGGAGCCACTTCGGCCGGGC
>NZ_JAYSEO010000017.1:0-112620 GCF_041913825.1 Phenylobacterium sp. | reverse complement strand
CCCCTGCCTCGCGCAGGGGCCGTCTTCGTTTGTGCACACCCCCCGCCGGAAGGGCGACGCCGGCTCAGTCGTGCAGGGCCAAGCCCTTCACCGCTTTGTCGACCGCCTTCCGCGGCCCCCACAGCGCCAGGCCCACCAGGTCCAGGGCGTCGGCCTCCTCCGCCGCGAACGCGGCCCGGTTGGCGGCGTCGTGGCCGGTGCGGAACATGGCCGATACATAGGCCGCCCGCCCGAGATCCCGGTCGAGCGCCCGGACGTGGGTCGCGCGCAGCGCGGGAAGGTCGGCGCGGAACACCAGGATCGGCTGGCCGAGCAGCGGGGCGTAACGCCGCCCGGCGGCGTCCGGGTAGGGCTCGCCCAGCCGGCCGGGCTCGGCCCCCGCCACCCCGGTGGCCAGGAACGCGGCCACGTTCAGCTTCTGCCAGCCGGCCAGGTCCTCGCGGATCACCAGCACCACCTTTGTTTCGAACATCGGCGCCTCCTGGACCCTCGATGGCCCAGGCGGCGGCTTCAGTCTGGTACGGATGTGCAGGCGCGGGCGTAGGCGGCCGGGGTCAGGCGGTAGGCGCGGCGGAACCAGCGGCCGAGGTGGCTCTGGTCGACGAAGCCGGCCTCCGCGGCCGCCGCCGCGGGCGCCACGCCCGCCGCCAGGGCCTTGCGCGCCGCCTTCAGCCGGGTCTGGACCAGGTAGCCGTGCGGCGAGACGCCGAGCTCGCGCCGGAACGCGCGGGCCAGCGCGAAGCGGCCTGTGCCGGCCGCGGCGCTGAGGTCGGCGAGGCCGAGGTCGCGGTCGTATTCGGCGCGGATGAGGTCGCAGGCCCGCCGCACCGCCGCCGCCGCCGCGCGGCCGGGCGCCGGCGGGGGCAGGGCCGCCAGCCGCGCGGCCAGTTCGCCCAGGGCCAGGTCGCGGGCGAGCCGCCCCTCCTGCGCGAACACCGCCCGGAACGCCCGGTGGATGCCGCCCGCCAGGCCCGGGTCCTCGCGCAGGGTGTCGCGGAAGCCGATCGTGCCGCCGCCCAGGGCGTCCAGCTCGGCCTGCAGCCGGGCGGCCGGCAGGTACAGCATGGCGTAGGTGAAGCCGGCGTGCTCCGGGCTCTCGCCGTCGTGGGTCTCGCCGGGCTCGATCAGGATCGCCCGGCCAGGCGTGCTGCGCTGAACGCGGCCGCGGCAGCGGAACTGCTGCACGCCCTGCTCGGTGACGCCCAGCAGCACCTCGTCGTGGTCGTGAGGATCGTAGGCGTGGCCCTCGAAATGGGCGCGCACCGCCTCGATGCCGGTCTCCGCGTCGCGCCTGACCCTGATCCAGTCGCCGCTCATGCGGGGGAGTGTAGGGGGCGGGCGGGCCCCGCGCGAGCCCCTCCGGGAACGACGCGCCGCCGTCAGCCGGCGGCGGGCTTCAGGCTCGCGGCCAGGCTCCGCCAGACCGACTGCACCTCGGCCAGCCAGGTGTCCACCGGCTGGGACAGGTCGTGGCGGGCCTCGAAGGAAACGCCGGCGGTGTCCCACCGGCGCCAGCGCAGGATCGCCTCGTAGGCGGCGTCCTCGCGGTAGTGCAGCAGCACCAGCCGGCGCGGCAGCACATAGACGCTCGAGACTTCCAGCTTGACCCCGCCCTTGCTGAGATCGGTGATCATGCCGTCGGCCCAGTGGGCCAGCTTCGGCCCCCAGAACAGGCGGGCCGGGGCGTTGACGGGCGTGCGCGGGTGAGCGCGCCGTTCGGCGTAGTCGCCTGTCACCAGGGCCTCCATCGGTCGTTGCGGGCGCGACCCTGGCACAGCTTGGCTAAGCAATCCTCACCGCGGCCGGCGATCGGCCGCGGGCCGCAGGCGCGAAAGCCGCGGCGCCGCCGTTGCGCGCTAGCGCCCGGTTTCGTAAACCCTGATGGCCGCCGCAGGAGACCGGGTGCGGCGCCGAGGTCCCGACGCTTTGATTGATTCCTCCCCACTTCGCATGTCCGAGCTCGAGCTCGACGCCCTGACGGAGCTGGTGAACATCGGCGTCAGCCGCGCCGCCGCCAACCTCGCCGTGATGTGCCACGAGCCGGTGACCCTGACGGTGCCGGCGATCTCCACCGTCACGCCCGAGCAGGCGGCCGAGATGATCGGCGGCGCGCGGGTGGGCAAGATGGTCGCCGTGGAGCAGGGCTACGTCGGCGACGTCTCGGGCCGGGCGTTGCTGATCTTCCCCGAGGTGAACAGCCTGGAGCTGGTCCGCGCGGTGGCCGGCGAGGACGTCGCCGCCCAGGACATCCCGGCCATCGCGCCGGAAGCCCTGCTGGAAACCGGCAACATCGTCCTGCAGTCGTGCCTGGGCACGCTGGCCAACATGCTGCAGGGGCAGCTCGACATCAGCACGCCCAAACTCGTGGAGGGGCCGGCGCGGGAGATCTTCCCGCGCGTCGCCAAGGACGGGGTGCTGTTCGTCTACATCAACTTCACCCTGCGCGGCCGCCGGATCCGCGGCTACATCGCTCTGCTCATGGAGCTGGCGGCGCTCGGCGCCCTGAAGCGCCTGGTCAGCGAGTTCGTCCGGCGCGAGACCGAGTAGGGCCTCAGCCCTCGATCATCTCCCGCACCTTGTGCGCCAGGGCCTCCATGGCGAACGGCTTGGAGATCATCTCCATGGACGGGCCAAGGAACTCGGCGCGGCGGGCGGCGCCCGCGGCATAGCCGGTGATGAACAGCACGGGCAGGTCCGGACGCCGCTGGCGGGCGATCTCGGCGAGCTGGCGGCCGTTCATGCCGGGCAGGCCCACGTCGGAGATCATCAGGTCGATGCGCCGGCCGGACTCCACCACCTTCAGGGCCGCGTCGGTGTGCGACACCTCGATGGCCTCGTAGCCCAGCTCCTTCAGCACCTCGACGATCAGCAGGCGCACGGAGTCGTCGTCCTCCACGACCAGCACGGTCTCGCCGGCGCCGGTGGGCGCCTCGGCCGCGGCCCCGTCGGCGGCGGCCTCCGCGCCGTCGTCGTGCGCGCGGGGCAGGTAGAGCTTCACCGTCGTGCCGACCCCGGCCTCGCTGTAGATGCCCACGTGGCCGCTCGACTGGCGGACGAAGCCGTAGACCATGGAGAGGCCTAGCCCGGTGCCCTGGCCGATCGGCTTGGTGGTGAAGAACGGGTCGAACACCCGCGCCAGGACCTCGGGCGACATGCCCGCGCCCGTGTCGCTGACGCTCGCCACCACATATTCGCCGGGCTCCAGGCCCTCCACCGTGTCGGTGTAGCTGGCGTCCAGCCGCACGTTGCAGGTCTCGAGCGTGAGCTTGCCGCCTTCCGGCATGGCGTCGCGGGCGTTGATGGCGAGGTTCAGCAGCGCGTTCTCGAGCTGGTTCGCGTCGGTCAGCGTCGGCCAGAGGTCGGCGTCCAGCGAGACCGCCAGGTCCACCTGCTCCCCCAGCGTGCGGCGCAGCAGGTCTTCCATGGAGCCGATCAGCCGGTTCACGTCCACCGGCCGCGGGTCCAGGGTCTGGCGGCGCGAGAAGGCCAGCAGGCGCTGGGTCAGGGCGGCGGCCCGCTCGGCCGAGGCCACCGCGGTGTCGATGAACCGATAGGCCTCCTCGACCCGTCCCGACTGCAGCCGGCGGCGGACCATGTCGAGGCCGCCCAGCACGCCGGTCAGCATGTTGTTGAAGTCGTGCGCCAGACCGCCGGTGAGCTGGCCCACCGCCTCCATCTTCTGGCTCTGGCGCAACTGGTCCTCGAGCTGCTTGCGCTCGGTGACGTCGCGGCCGATGGCGTAGAAGGCCTCACCCTGCGGGATCACCGTCCAGTTCACCCAGCGCCAGCCGCCGTCCTTGGACCGCATGCGCGCGTCGGCGTCCTCCAGGGACGAACCGGGCGCGAGCCCCGCCCAGCGGGTCAGCCCGGCCTCGGCGTCCCCCGGCTCCACGAAGTCGCGGAAGTCGTGGCCGATCACCTCCTCCTCGCCGTAGCCCAGAAGGTCGCGCCAGGCGGGGTTCACCGCCCGGTAGACGCCGTCGGCGCCGACCACGCCGAACAGGTCGCGGGAGCTGTTCCAGATCCGGTCGCGCTCCTGGGTGCGGTCCTCGACCCGCTGCTCGAGGGTGAGGGCGAGTTCGCGCAGCTTGGCCTCGGCGGCCTTGCTGTCGCTGATGTCGTAGATCACCCCGATGAACCGCGCGCCGGCCTCGCCGTCGCGCCGCCGCTCGCCGCGCAGCGCCAGCCAGCGCTCGGCGCCCGTGTCGGCGCGGCGGATGCGCAGCTCGGTCTGCACCTGGCCCTCGAGGGGGCCGACCACCCCGATCAGCGGCGGGTCCTCGGGGTGGACCACGGCGTTGATGGTCCGCACCGGCAGGGCCTCGGCCACGTGCAGTCCGAGCAGGCGGCAGAACTGGTCGGAGACCGTCGCCGTGCCGAAGCCGTCCACATACTCGAAGGTGCCCACGCCGCCCGCGCTCTGGGCGATCCGCAGCCGCTCCTCGACGCGCTTCTGCTCGGTGATGTCCACCAGCACGCCGGAGAAGTGCGGCCGCGAGCCGTCGGCGGGGTGCTCGGCGCGGCCCCGGGCGCTGACCCAGCGGGCCCCGGCCTCGCTGGTGAGCCGGAAGTCGCGGGCGAACACCTCGGCCCCGTGCTGCACGCCGGCGATGGCGATGCGCAGGCGCATCCGGTCGTCCGGGTAGACGCGCTGGAAGAGGGTGTCGACGGGCACGCCGGCGGCCACCTCGGCCTTCGGCAGGCCGAGCAGGTCGGCGAAGCGGCGGTCGCCGCGCACGCGCTGGCCGGCGAAATCCCACACCCAGGCGCCGTTGGCGCCGGCCAGCGCCGCCGCCGCCATCAGATCGTTGTCGGGCCGCCCGTCCACGTCAGGCGTCCGCCGCGGCGTCCGGTCCGACGACGCGCACGATGAACTCGGCGATGAGCTGCTTCAGCGCGTCCAGCGACGGCAGGTCCATGAACACGGCGATGTAGCCGCGGATGTCCCGCTCGCTGATGGCGAAGTTGATGTAGAGGAACAGCACCACGCCGTTCTCGTCGCCCGTCCGGTCGAGGTCGAAGAGCTGGGCGCTCTGGTCGCGCAGGACGCCGGGCAGGGACATCTCCAGCGGCCGCTGCAGCATGTTGGCCATGGTGGCCAGGCAGTTGTTCAGCACCACGTTGCCCGTCTCGGCGAGCGCCTCCTCCTCGAGGTCGGCGACCTCGGTGTCGGACAGCTCGTCGCCGGTCACGGCGCGGACCAGGGCCAGGCTGTTGGCCTCTGGGAAGATCAGCAGGGCCTGGCCGGAGAAGGCGCCGGTGAAGTCCTGGCGCACGGCGACGAGCCGGCCGATCTCGCGCTCGGCCATCAGGGTGGCGGCGGCGCCGCGGCTCAGCACCTCCACGGAGGGCACCGAAAGGAACACCTGGCGGCCGACCATCTGGCGCAGGCTCGCCGCGGCGCGGCTCACGCCGATGTTCACGAGCTCGGTGAGGGCGTCGACCTCCAGCGGCTCCAGGAAGATCGGCGGCGTGCTCATGCGTCGGACGAACGCAGCTTCAGCGCCGCCCCCGAGATGAAGCCGCGCAGGCCTTCCTCGGTGATCGGCTTCGGCACGAAGGTGGCGCCGGCGGCGCGGGCGCGGGCGATCACCTCGTCCTGCACGTTGGCGGTGGCCAGCGCGATCGGCATGGCCGGGTGGCGGGCGCGCAGTTCCTCGGCCAGCTCCAGCCCGTTGCGGCCGGGCATGTTGAAGTCGAGGATCACCACGTCGACGCTCTGGGTCTCCAGGAGCGAGAGGGCCTCGTCGGCGTTGCCGGCCTCGAGCCGGGTCCAGTCCGGCTGCAGGGCCGCCACCGCCTTGCCCACGACGATCCGGGCGAGCTTGCTGTCGTCGACGATCAGTACTGCAGTCAAACCTGGGCTCCTTCACCCGTGCGGCCGCCGGCAAGGGGCCCAGCTTCTTCAATAACGCTCGTGGCGCCGATTGTCGCCCGCGCCGCCCCGTTTCGGGCGCCTGCCAGCGCGGGTGCCAGCCGCTCGCGCAGGAAGGCGTCGGCGGGCTCACCGCGCAGCTCGGGAGCGAAGGCGAGCAGCACCTGGGCCACCGCGGCGTGCAGGGCCGCGCAGGCGGACAGGTCCACCGGCCGCAGCTCGGCCTGCAGCAGGGCGGTCAGGGGCTCGGCCTCCTCGGCCCGGCAGGCGCCTTCCAGGCGGATGATCCCCTCGACCACGCGCACCGTCATCCGATCAGCTCCGGCATGTCGAGCACCATCAGCACCCGGCCGTCGCCCATCAGGGTGGTGCCGGCCAGGCCCGGGACCCGCGACAGCAGCCCGGCCATGGGGCGCAGCGGCGCCTCCAGGCGGGCGCCGAAGGCGTCCACCGAGACCGCCGCCACGTCGTCGCCGGCCTGGACGATCATCAGCTTCAGCTCGTCGCCGCGCGGAGCGAGGCCCGGCAGCCGAAGCAGGTCGGAGAGGTCGAGCAGGGGCACCGGCCGGTCGCGCCAGACCAGCGCCCGGCCGGCGCGGACCGGGGTCAGCCGGCTGGCCGCCACCTGGGCGGTCTCGACCACGGATTCCAGCGGCACGCCGAAGCTCTCGCCGCCGGCCTCCACCACCATCAGCCGGGCGAGCCTTACGCGCAGCGGCAGGACCAGCGCGATCCGCGTGCCCGCGCCGGCCGCCGTGGCGATCTCGGTGCGCCCGCCGAGCGCCGCCACCGCCGCGCGCACCGCATCCAGCCCGACGCCGCGGCCGGACAGGTCGGTGACCGCCTGGGCGGTGGAGAACCCCGGCGCGAAGATCAGCTCGGCCGCCGCGTCGTCGGACAGGGCCGCCAGCGCCGCCTCGTCCATCACCCCGCGCTCGGCCGCCACCCGCCGGACGCGCTGCAGGTCGATGCCGCGCCCGTCGTCGGAGACCTCGATGACCACCTCGTCGCCCATCGGCCGCGCGGCGATGCGCAGGGTGGCGGCGGCCGGCTTGCCGGCCGCGCGGCGGCGCTCGGGCGGCTCGACGCCATGGTCCAGCGCGTTGCGCACCAGGTGCAGCAGCGGCTCGAACAGGCCGTCGGCCACCGACTTGTCCACCTCCACGTCCTCGCCGGAGAGCACCAGCCGCGCCTGCTTGCCGAGACCGTCGGCGGTCTGCCGGACCAGCGCCGGGAAGCGGCGGAACAGCGGTGCGAGCGGCGTCAGCCGCAGACGGGTGACGCTGTCGTGCAGCCGGCCGATGCGCCGGTCGAGGTCGGCCTGGGCGGCGGCGAGCGCGCGCCCGAGGCCGGGGTCGGCGGCGGCCGCCGCCCGGCCGGTGAGGTGGGCGAGGGCGTTCTTGGCGACCACCAGCTCGTCCACGGCGGCGGCGAGCGCGTCGATCCGGCCGCTCTCCACCCGCATGGTCCGCACCGCCTGGGCCGGCGCGGCCGTGGGCTCGGCCTCGGCCGGGGCGGCGACCTCGGCCAGTTCCACCTCGTCGGGCGCGAACCGGAAGGCCTCGCGCACGGCGGCGAGGGGCGCGGCGGAGAGCCCGGTGAGCACCAGGTTGCAGGCGAACGGGTCGTAGGCGGCGAGGTCGCCGAACGGCGCGCGCGGGGCGAGCGCCAGCCGCAGCAGCTCCGGCGTCGCCGCGGCGGTCGCCACCGGGTCCTCGCCGGCGAAGTAGCTGTCGGCCCGCGGCGTGTAGCGGAAGGCGACGTAGGGGCCGGGCGCCTCCGGGGCCGGGGTCAGAAGCGCCTGCGCCCAGCCGGCGTCCCGCGCCGGCGCGGCCGCCGCGGGCGCTGGCCCGGCCGTGGCGTCGTCCGTCGCGGCGAGCGCCGCGGTCAGCGGACCAGCCTCCGTCCCGGCCGGCAGCCGCCCGGTCTGTGCGGTCTCCTGCAGCCAGCGCTCGGCCTGCCACACCGCCGCCAGCAGCGCCTGGGCGAGCCCGGGGCCGAGCCGGAGGTCGCCGCGGCGCACCTCCGACAGCCGGTCCTCGGCGGCGTGGAACAGCTCGCCCATCGGCCCGAAGCCCACCAGCCCCGCCGACCCCTTCAGGGTGTGCGCCGCCCGGAACAGGCTCTCCAGCGCGCCCAGGTCGTCCGGCGCCCGCTCCAGCGCCAGCAGGTCCTGGCCGGCCTGGTCGAGCAGCTCGCGGCCCTCGGTGACGAAGATGTCCAGCAGCTCGTCGCTCACCGGCCGTCCTCCGGCCGCTGGTAGACCACCGCGTCCTCGAACCGGCAGGGGCGGAAGCGGTCGTTGATCCGGGCCATGGACTCGGTGTGGCCGAGGCAGATGAAGCCGCCCGGCGCCAGCGCGGTGAACAGGTTGTCCGCCGCCCGGGCCCGCGCGGCGTCGTCGAAGTAGATCAGCACGTTGCGGCAGAAGATCACCTCGAATGGCCCCTGGCCGGCCAGGGTCGAGCCCTCGATCAGGTTGGCCGGCGTGAACCGCACCGACTCCTTCAGGTCCTCGATGATCTCCCGCTCGCCGTCCTCGGCCGGCTCGAAGTAGCGGTCGGCCACGTCGGCCGGCAGCCTCGCCAGGGCGCGTTCGCCGTAGCGCCCGCGGCGCGCCGCCTCCAGCGCGCCGGTGTCGATGTCCGAGCCGACGATCTCCACGTTGTAGGCGTCCACCATCGGCCAGTTCTCGAGCAGCCAGATGGCGATGGAATAGGGCTCCTCGCCGGTGGAGCAGGGGACCGACCAGATGCGGATCTTGTCGCCCGGCCCCTTGGTGCGCGCGATCGCGGGCAGGATCGAACGGCTCAGCGCCCGGAGCTGGTGGTCCTCGCGGTAGAAGTAGGTCTCGTTGACCGTGAAGGCGTTGATCATCGCCTCCAGCTCGGCCGGCTCGGTGCGCAGCCGATGGAAGTAGTCGCTGAAGCGCGGCTCGCCGGTGGCCCGCATCCGGTCGGCCACCCGGCGCTCGATGTAGTACCGCTTGGCCTCGCCGTAGACCATGCCGGTGCGCTGGTAGAGGTAGTCGCAGAACCGCTCCAGCTCGGCGGGATTGAGCGGCGCGCCGGCGTTCATGCCGCCAGCCCTTCCACCAGCCGCTGGGCCAGCAGTTCGAGCGGCGCCACCACGCTCGCCCCGCCGGCGCGGACCAGCTCGCCCGGCATCCCCCAGACCACCGCCGTCTCCTCGGCCTCGGCCAGGGTCAGCCCCCCGCCGGCCCGCACCCGCGCCAGGCTGGCGGCGCCGTCGTCGCCCATGCCGGTCATCAGTACGCCGGCCAGCCGCTCGGACGGGAAGGCGGCCAGGGCGCTCTCCACCATCCGGTCGACGCTGGGGTGCCAGCGGTGCTCCTGCGAGGCCGGGGCCGAGAGCGCGAACACCCCGTCCGGCCGCGCCGAGACGATCAGGTCGGCGTCGCCGCGCCCGATGTAGACGTGGCCCTTCTCGATCCGCACCGGCTGGGTCACCTCCACCACCTTCAGCGCGCAGAGCCCGTCGAGGCGGCGGGCCAGCGGCCCGGTGAAGGCCCGCGGCATGTGCTGGGCGACCCGCAGCGGCCAGGGGAAGTCGGCGGGCAGGGGGGAGAGCAGGGCGTCCAGCGCCGGCGGCCCGCCCGTGGAGCAGCCCACCAGCACCAGGCCGGCGGGCTCGCCCGGCGCCGGGACCCCGATCGCCGCGCGGGTCGCCGCCGCCTTGCCGGGCTGGCGCGCCGGGCGCGGCGCCGTCGCCGCCGCCCCGGCCAGGGTCCGCACCCGCTCCGCGAGCCGGTGGGTCCTGCGGATGCGCGCGCCGGCGGCCGCGCGGATCTTCTCCACCAGCAGCGGGCCCAGGGTGTCGATCTCCAGCGAGATCGGCCCGGACGGCTTGGCGATCACGTCCACCGCGCCCAGCGCCAGGGCCTTCAGCGTCTCGGCCGCGCCGGCCTCGGTCAGCGACGAGACCATCACCACCGGCGTCGGCCGCTCGACCATGATCCGGTCGAGGCAGGTCAGGCCGTCCATCTGCGGCATCTGCACGTCCAGGGTGATGACGTCCGGCCGGAAGCTCTGCAGCGCGTCCAGGGCCTCCAGACCGTTGCGCGCATAGGCCACCTCGAAGCCCTCCTCGGCCTCGAAGAGCTCGCCCAGCAGGCGGCGCACCAGCGCGGAGTCGTCGACGACGAGCAGGCGGGTCACGGGGCGGAGCGACCCTCGTCTGCGAGGCCGGCCAGCAGGTCCGCCTCGGCGCGGTCGAGCAGCTCCTGCGGATTGACCAGCAGCACCATCCGGCCGCCTGTCTCCAGGCTGGCCACCCGGTCGAACAGCCGGCTGGCGTCGGCGCCCAGCTCCGGCGTCGGGGTCACGCTGCCCTCCGGCGCCTCCAGGATCTCGGTCACCGTGTCTACCGCGAATCCCACCAGGGTCTCGCCCACGCGCGTCACGATCACCCGCGGCTGGCCGGCCGCCGCGCCCTCGACGCCGAAGCGCCGGCGCTGGTCGACCACCGGCAGCGGCGCCCCGCGCAGGTTCATCACCCCGGCCACGAAGGCGGGCGCCTTGGGCAGGCGGGTGATCGTGCGCGGCAGGGTGACGACCTCCTGCACCGCCTCGATGGGCAGGCCATAGCGCTCCTCGCCCAGGCCGAAGATCAGGAAGCGCTGGCCCGAACGGGTCTCGGTCGCGGTGGTCATCTGGCTTCCCTTCTGCCGCCCGTCCTCCAGGATCTGGGCCACCGTCTCGTCGCGGAACAGCCGCTCGGGCGCGAGCACCGAGACGAGGCCGCCCCCCGGCAGGCGCAGCATGGCGTCGATGTGGGCTTCGCCCGCCCCGCGGTTCAGCACCCGCGGCACCGGCCCGATAGCGCTTTCCGGCGCCCGCAGGATCGAGGTGAGCTGGTCCACCACCAGCCCGACCCGGGCGTCGCCGATCGCCGCCACCACCACGCGGGCGCCCGGCGCCGGGCGCTCGGCCGGCAGGCCCAGCAGCACGCGGGTCGAGACCACCGGCAGCAGGCCGTCGCGGAAGTCGGTCACCCCCAGCATGGCGGCGTCGGTGCGGGGCAGGGCGGCGATCGCCGCCGGCAGGGCCACCACCTCGCGCACCTGCTCCAGCGGCAGGGCGTAGGGCTGGCCGGCCAGCACGAAGCCGAGCAGCGCGACCTCCAGGGCGCCCGCCGCCGGCGCGGCGGTGGCCTTGGGCGCGGCCGCCCGCGTCCCGCGGGTGCGGGTCAGGCCGGCGAACTCGGCGTCCAGCAGGGCGTCCAGCGCCAGCACCCGCGTCTCGCCCGCCTCGGTCAGGAGCAGCCCGCCGGGCTCGGCCTGGCCGTGCGCCAGCCCCGTCACCTCGTCCACCGCCAGGCCGAGCGGCGGCGCGCCGTGCAGCACGATCACCCGGCTGCGTTCGGTGGCTTCCGCGTCCCGGCCGTCGAGCACGCGGCCGAGCGCCACCACCGGCGCCACCTCGCCGCGGATGCTCGCCACCCCGGCCAGGCCCGCCGGCGCATGCGGCACGCGGGTGATCCGCGGGCGGCGGACCACCTCGGCCACCTCCTCGGCGGCGACCGCCAGCCGGCGCTCGCCCACGCGGAAGGTCAGGACCGCGCCGTCGGCGGCCGCCATGATCCTCAGGCCTCCGCCGTCTGCAGGGCGTCCGCGAGTTCGGCGATCTCCTCGATGGCGGCGGCCAGGCCCTCGGCGCCCTGCGCCTGCTGCCGTGCGGCGGCGGCCGACTGCGCGGCGGCCCCGCCGGCCTCTTCGGCGGCGGTGGCGATCTGCTGCATCCCGCCCAGCACCTCCCGCACCGAGGCGAGGATGGCGTCGGCCGCCTGCAGGGTCTCCTCGGCGGCGGTGCGGACGGCGGCCACATCGCCCTCCACCAGGCCGAGGCGCTGTTCCACCTGGGTGTTCTTGGCGATCTCGGCGTCGGCGGTCCCGGCGATCTGCTCCAGGTCCCGGCGGGCCTCGGAGATCTGAGCCTGCAGGCCGCGGACCACGTCCTTCACCCGGTCGGCGTTCTCGGCGGACTCCCGGGCGAGCGTGCGGATGTCGCCCGAGACGGTGGCGAAGCCGTGCCCGGCCTCGCCGGCCCGGGCGGCCTCGACGGCGCCCGAGACCGCCAGCATGGTCGTCTGCACGGCGATCAGCGCGATGGCGTCGACCTGCTTGTCGATCAGCCGGCCGGCCTCCTCCAGCTCGCCGGCCCGGGTGACGCTGGCGCGGGTGTCGGCCAGCGCGGCGGCCACCCCCTGCGCCATCTGCGTCATGGCGGCGCGGGAGGCGGACAGGAGGCCCTCCACCGCGCTGGCCTGCTCCAGGGCGTCGGCGGCGGCCTGCCGGGCTCGGCCGGCGGCGCCCTCGATCTGGGCCATGGCCGCGGTCGCCTGCTGGGTGGCGGCCGCCTGCACCTGCGCCCCGCGGGAGATCTGCTCGATGGCCACCAGGATCTCGGCGGCGGCCCCCGACAGCTCCTGCACGGCGGCGGAGAGCTGCTCGGCCGCGGCGGCCACCTCGGCGGCGCGGTCGCGGCCGGCCTGACCGGCTTCCAGGCTCTCGGCCAGGTCGGCCAGCGCATGGGCGGTGCGATCGCTCTCCTCCAGCGAGGAGGCCTGCTGCTCCACGGCCCGCTGCGCCTCGGCGGCGGCGGCCGACTGTTCCTCGGCGGCGCTGGAGATGCTCTCGGCTCCGCGCTGGGTCTCGCGCGCGGCGGCGTCGGCCTCGACCGCCGCCAGCAGGATCGACTGGGCGCCTTCGCTGAGCTGCACCATCCGCTGGCGGATTTCGCCGAGGTCCCGGGTTATGGTCGAGCCGGCCTCGGCCTCGGTGGCGGCCCGCTCGGCGGCGGCACGCACCCGTTCGGAGAGCGCGCGCACCCCGCTGACGATCTGGCCGGCCAGGCCGCCCACCTCGCGCGCCCGCCGCTCGGCGGTCTCGGCGAGCGCCCGGACCTCGTCCGCCACCACGGCGAAGCCGCGGCCGTTGTCGCCGGCCCGGGCGGCCTCGATGGCGGCGTTCAGCGCCAGCAGGTTCGTCTGGTCGGACATGTCGCCCACCGTCCGGGTGATCTCGCCGATCTCGGTCGCCTGGGCCTCCAGCGCATCGATGACCCGGACCGAGGCGAGCTGGCGCGCGGCGTTGGCCTGCACCGCGCCCACCGAGCTCTCCACCTGGGCGGCCGTCTCGGCGGCCAGGGTCTGCAGCGCCTCGGTGCGCCGGCGCGAGCTCTCCGCCCGCTCGCGCGCCTGACCGAAGGCGGCGCCGAGCGCGGTGACGGCGCTCAGGGATTCATGGCTCGCGCCGGCGGCCTCGTCGGCGGCGGTGGCGATCTGTTCCAGCGCCCGGCGCAGTTCCTCCGCGGCCGAGGCGGCTTCCGAGACGCCGCCGGCGAGCTGGTGGGTGGCCGCGCCAATCCGCTCGGCGGCGGTCTGCCGGCGCGCGGCCGGGGCGCGGGTGCGCTTGGGGCGAGGCGCTGGCTGGGCGGTCTCAGCCGTTTCGATCTCTTCGGAAGGCTTGGTCACGGGGCGTCCCCGCGTCGCAAGCGTCGAACGCTTCACCAGAGCCATGGTCGAATTTTGCCCCCAACGCGCGCGAACCCCGCGGCGCCGAGAGGACGCCGCCGGGTGTTTCGCGATCTAGGAGCCGTGGCCGCCCTAGGGCAAGGCCGCAACTCCCCCGACTGGGCCTCTAACGCACGAGCTTGCTTTTTGTTCGTTTCATCCGGCGGACATGTAGGCGAAGCGCGCCAGGAACAGCGCGGCCAGGCCATAGAGCAGCCAGTCGCCCTTGTCGGTGCGCCGCGCCACCAGCTTCAGCACCGCATAGGCCAGCACGCCCATGGCCAGGCCGTTGGCGATGGAGAAGGTCAGCGGGATCGCGATCAGCGTCAGGAACGCGGGGATCGCCACCACCGGGTCCTCCCAGTCGATCTCGGCCAGCGGGGCCATCATCATCGCGCCCACCAGGATCAGCGCCGGCGCCGTGGCCGCCGCCGGGATGAGCTGCGCCCAGGGCGCCACGAACAGGGTGGCCAGGAACAGCACGCCGACCACGACCGCCGTCAGCCCGGTGCGCCCGCCCGACGACACGCCCGACGCGCTCTCGATGTAGCTCACCACCGTGCTGGTGCCGGCCAGCGAGCCGGCGATGGTCGCGCCCGCGTCGGCGAACAGGATCCGGTTCAGGCGCGGGATGGTCCCGTCCGGCTGCATCAGCCCGGCCCGCTTCGAGACGGCCACCAGGGTGCCCACGTTGTCGAACAGGTCCACGAACAGGAAGACGAACAGGATCTCCAGCAGGGCGAAGCCGAACCCGTGGCCGCCGACGCCGAGCGCCGCGGGGATGTCGAGCTGGAAGGCGGTCGAGGTCATCTCGGCCACCGAGTAGGGTTGCGGGTTCCAGGTCGCCAGGCCCAGCGCCCAGCCGAGGATCGTCGTCGCCACGATGCCGATCAGGATGCCGGCGCGCACCTTCAGCACCTGCAGGGCCGCGACGATCACCAGGCCCAGGATCGCCAGCAGGGCGGTGGGGCTCTTCAGGTCGCCGAGCCCGACGATGGTGCCCTCGTTGGCTGTGACGATCCCCGCGCTCCTCAGGCCGATGAAGGCGATGAACAGGCCGATGCCGGCCGCGATGGCCGCGAACAGGCTCTTGGGGATCGCGCTGACGATCAGTTGGCGGACGCCCGCGAAGGTCAGCAGCAGGAAGGCGACGCCGGAGATGAACACCAGGCCCAGCGCCGTCTGCCACGGCACGCCCATGGCGCCCACCACGGTGAAGGCGAAGTAGGCGTTCAGCCCCATGCCGGGAGCCAGCGCGATCGGGTAGTTGGCCAGGAAGCCCATCAGGAAGCAGCCGACCGCGGCGGCCAGGCAGGTGGCGGCGGCGACGCCGGCCACCGGCATCCCGGCCTGGCCGAGGATCGCCGGGTTGACCAGCACGATGTAGGCCATGGTCAGGAAGGTGGTCAGCCCGGCCAGCACCTCGGTGCGCACGCTGGTCCCACGCTCGCTGAGCTGGAAGAATCGGTCGAGCACGCATCCCCCTCGGCGCCGCCTTGCCTGCCCACTTGAGCCGCAGCCGCGCGGCGATGGCAAGCGCGACCCGCGCCCGGGGCTTGGCGCCGGCGAAGGCGCCGCTAGCGTGGCCGCCCCGGAGGATTCCCATGCGCCTGCTGACCGTCCTGATCGCCGCCCTGCTGGCGTTCGCCGCGCCCGCCGCCGCGGCCGGGCGGCTCGACGCCACGCCGCGCACCGCGGTGGTCTCGGCCTATGCGCCGGAGTGGCCGGCCCTGCTGGCGGCGACCACCGACCAGGCGCGTTACACCGTCAACGGCGTGGTCTTCGTCACCGGCCGCATGGAGGGCAGGCCGGTGGTGCTGTTCCTCTCGGGCGTCAGCATGGTCAACGCCGCCATGACCACCCAGATGGCCCTCGATCGGTTCGCCGTAAGCCGCATCGTCTTCTCCGGCGTGGCCGGCGGCGTCGACCCGGCGCTGGGCGTCGGCGACGTCGTCGTGGCCGATGCCTGGGGCCAGCACCTCGAAGGCGCCTTCCTGCGCGAGGGGCCGCAGGGCTTCGTCCCCGGCCCGTGGCCGCCGGAGCGGGTGGCCGGCTTCGGCATGATCGCGGCCGGGCCCGTGGAACTGCCCCGCGGCGACCAGCCGCCCGAGCGCCGCTTCTGGTTCCCCGCCGACCCGGCCCTGCTGCAGGTCGCCGCCTGGATCGCGCCCGCCGTGCCGCTGAAGCGCTGCCTCGCGCCAGGGCGCTGCCTGTCGCACCAGCCGAAGGTGGTGGTGGGCGGGCGGGGCGTGTCCGGCCCGGTGTTCGTGGACAACAAGGCCTACCGCGAGCACGTCGCCGCGGCCTTCCAGGCCAAGGTGCTCGACATGGAGACGGCCGCCGTCGCCCATGTGGCCTACGTCAACCGCACGCCCTTCATCGCCTTCCGCAGCCTGTCGGACCTGGCCGGCGGCGACGAGGGCGCGAACCAGATCGAGACCTTCCTGACGTTGGCCTCGGAGAACTCGGCGGCGGTGGTGCGGGCCTTCGTCGGGGCGCTGCCCTAGTCCGCCTGCGCCACGTAGGCGTCGATGGCGGCGAGGTGCTCCGCCTTCTCGCCCTCGTTCAGGAACGAGCCCTCGAAGCTGTTCTTGGCCAGCGTCACCAGCTCCTCGCGGGTCAGCCCCACCGCGCCCGCCGCCGCCGTCCAGTTCTCGCCGAGGTAGCCGCCGAAATAGGCCGGGTCGTCGGAGTTCACCGTGGCGTGCAGGCCGAGGTCCAGCATCCGTTTCAGCGGGTGGACCTTCAGGTCGTCCACGACGCACAGCTTCAGGTTCGACAGCGGGCAGACCGTCAGCGTCATGCCCTCCTTCGCCAGCCGCGCCACCAGCCGCGGGTCCTCCAGCGAGCGGTTGCCGTGGTCGATGCGGTCCACGTGCAGCAGGTCCAGCGCCTCCCAGACGTACGCAGGCGGGCCTTCCTCGCCGGCGTGGGCCACCAGCTTCAGCCCCCGCTCGCGGGACGCCTGGAACACGCGGGCGAACTTCGACGGCGGGTGCCCCACCTCCGAGGAATCCAGCCCGACCCCGGCGATCCGGTCGAGGTAGGGCTCGGCCTGCCTCAGCGTCGCAAAGGCCGCGTCCTCGTCCAGGTGGCGCAGGTAGCAGAGGATCAGCTTCGAGGTGATCCCGAGCTCCCGCTCGGCCTGCGCCATCCCGGCCAGCAGCCCGTCGGCGACCACGCTGAACGGCACCCCGCGGTCGGTGTGGGTCTGGGGATCGAAGAACAGCTCCACGTGCCGGCAGCCGTCCTGCGCCACCCGCCGGAAGTAGGCCATGGCCAGGTCCTGGAAGTCGGCCTCGGTCAGCAGCACCCGCGCGCCCTGATAGTAGATGTCCAGGAAGTCCTGCAGGTTCGAGAAGGCGTAGGCCGCGCGGACCGCCTCCACCGTCGCGAACGGCAGGTCCACCTGGTTGCGGCGGGCCAGCTCGAACATCAGCTCGGGCTCGAGGCTGCCCTCGATGTGCAGGTGGAGCTCGGCCTTGGGCAGGCCGCGGATGAAGGCGGTGAGGTCTTGCATGGCCCCGAACCTACCGCGCGCCAGCCGGCGGGAACAGCCGCGCCGCCGGCCGGGTTAGCCTCGCATGTGGTTCTTCATGCTCTTCGGATCCCCGCTCGGCTTCCTCTCGATGATGAGCGAGCTCAACCCCGCCCTGCGCAGCGAGGCGGCCGGCGCCGCCGTGCCCGAGGGCCTCGCGCCCTAGCGCTTGCCGCGCGGCCGCATCGGGGGCATCAGCGGAGCGCGGCTTCTTCGAGGGGGATCGGATGCAGGACGTCACGGTCGTCGACCATCCGCTGGTGCGCCACAAGCTCACCCTGATGCGGAAGAAGGACACCTCCACCAACAGCTTCCGCCAGCTCCTCAAGGAGATCGGCGGCCTGCTCTGCTACGAGATCACCCGCGACCTGCCGCTCCAGACCGTGGAGATCGAAACCCCGCTCATGCCGATGAGCGCGCCGGCCATCGCCGGCAAGAAGCTGGTGTTCGCCGCCATCCTGCGCTCGGGCATGGGCATGCTGGAGGGGATGCTGGAGCTGGTGCCCGCCGCCCGCGTCGCCCACGTCGGCCTCTACCGCGATCCCGAGACGCTCGGCTCTGTGGAGTACTACTTCAAGGCGCCGACGGCGCTCGGCGACCGGCTGGTGATCGTCGTCGACCCCATGCTCGCCACCGGCAACACCGCCATCGCCGCCGTGCAGCGGCTGAAGGACGCCGGGGCCCGCGACATCCGCATGGCCTGCCTGCTCGCCGCGCCCGAGGGGGTGGAGAAGTTCCACGCCGCCCATCCCGACGTCCGGGTCTGGACCGCGGCGGTCGACGAGCGGCTCAACGACCACGGCTACATCGTGCCCGGCCTCGGCGACGCCGGCGACCGGATGTACGGGACGAAGTAGGGCTTCAGAACCCTGCCAGGGTGATCTTCAGCACCACCGCGAAGGCGGCCACCGACCACAGCGCCGTGCGGCCGATCAGGCGGCGTTGGTTGGGCGAGGGGCGGAGGGTGCGGGCGGTCATGGCGGCGGCGGGGGCGGGGGGTTGTGCGGTCAAGCTCATATGGGCCATCGAAGCTGAGCTTCAATGAACGGCTATGCATAACGGCCATGCAGGCTGTGCAGGTCCGGCGCCCATCCGGCGCCCGCCACGGCGCCGCTTTTTTGGGCGCCTGCGGATTTCGCCCCGCCGGGCGTCCGACACCGGTTGCCAGCCCCGCCCAACTCCCGCCATTCCTCGGGTGTCCCGTTTAGGGGCGTTTCCTCCCTTTACCTCGGCCGCGCTTCGCAGCGCGGCCTTTTCTTTTGCACCGCGACTGCACGCCGCCTCGCGCGCGGCTGCATTACGGCGAATTATCTTGGCGGGGCGTGGACGCGCGGCCAGATAGGCCCCGCGTGTCGAACCGGCGCTTCGAGGGGGCGCCGCTCATGGAGACCCGTGCTTGATCGCGCTTCTTGCTTCCGCCTCGGTGCTGGCCGCCGGCCCGACGCTTGCCGCGCCCGAGCTGCCGGCCCTGCCGCCGATCAGGCGCGAGGCCCAGATCACCTACGTCGACCGCACCGGCGCGGTGATCGGCGTGCGCGGCGGACGCTTCGCCCCGCCGGTGGACCTGGCGAGGCTGCCCGCCCACGTGCCGGCCGCCTTCGTGGCCATCGAGGACCGCCGCTTCTGGGAGCACACCGGCTTCGACCCGCGCGGCATCGCCCGGGCCGTGGTCGTCGCCGCCAGCGAGGGCCGGGCCCGGCAGGGCGCGTCGACCATCACCCAGCAGCTCGCCCGCAACCTCTACCTCAGCCAGGACCGCACGCTCGAGCGCAAGGCCACCGAGCTGCTCTACGCCGTCCAGCTCGAGCGCACCTATTCCAAGAAGCAGATCCTCGGCCTCTACCTCAGCCGGGTCTACTTCGGCTCCGGCGCCTACGGCATCGAGGCCGCCGCCCAGCGCTACTTCAACAAGCCGGCCGCCAGGCTTTCCATCATGGAAGCCGCCATGCTGGCCGGGATCATGAAGTCGCCGGTCAACTACCACCCGATCGAGGAGGCCGAGGCCAACCGCGCCCGCGCCGCCCTGGTGCTCGACGCCATGGTCGAGACCGGCGCCATCACGCCGGCCCAGCGCGCCCAGGCCTGGGCCTCGAAGCCCAAGGTGTGGAAGACCGCCCCCAACGAGGGCGCCCAGTACTTCGTCGACTGGCTGGACGGCGAGACCCGCCGCATCGTCGGCCGCCCGACCCAGGACCTGGTCATCGAGACCACGCTCGACGCCCAGCTCGAGCGCAGCGCGCTCACCGCCGCGCGAAAGGGCGCCTCGGCCGCCGCCCAGGCCCAGGCCGCGGTGGTGGCGGTGGACGGCGCCGGCCGCGTCCGCGTCATGGTCGGCGGCACGGACCACGCCCGCGCCCCCTACAACCGCGCCGCCAGCGCCAGGCGCCAGGCGGGCTCGGCCTGGAAGCCCTTCGTCTACCTCACCGCGCTCGAGGCCGGCTGGAAGCCCGACGACCCGGTGGTGGACGAGCCCGTCACCATCGCCAACTGGAGCCCGCGCAACTACGACGAGGGCTTCCAGGGCCCGATCAGCTTCGAGCGCGCCGTCGCCACCTCGGCCAACACCGTGGCCGCCCGGGTCGCCGACCTCGTGGGCCGCCAGAACGTCGCCGCCACCGCGCGGCGGCTGGGCATCGGCTCCACCGTCAACACCGACCCGGCCATGGCGCTCGGCACCACCCTGGTCAGCCCGCTGGAGATGACCCAGGCCTACGCCGTCTTCGCCAACGGCGGCAGCCGGGTGCAGGCCTACGGCATCGAGCGGATCCGCACCTCGGGCGGCAAGCTTCTCTACCAGCGCAAGCCCCACGTCTGGACGCCCATCGTCGCCAACCCGGCGCTGGGCAACATGAACCGCGTGCTGCGCGCCGTGCTCACCGCCGGCACCGGGACCCGCGCGGCCTTCCCGGGCTACGACCTGGCCGGCAAGACCGGCACCACCTCCGACTACAAGGACGCCTGGTTCTGCGGCTACACCGGCGGGCTCGCCGCCTGCACCTGGATGGGCCGCGACGACAACGCCCCCATGGGCCGGATCACCGGCGGCGGCGCCCCGGCCGAGATGTGGAAGGGCGTGATGAGCGCCGCGGTGAAGCGCCTGCCGGTCCAGGCCATCCCCGCCGGCCGTCCGGCGCCCGCTCCGCCGCCGCCGCCGCTCGCCGACACCGACATCGCCCAGGCCCCGGATTTCGGCGACGAGCCGGACGAGGACAGCGCCGCCCCGCCACCGGCCGGCGGCTGACGCGCCCCGCCGCCGGATTAAACCTTTGACGCCGCGCCGGCGGCCCGGATCGGCTTAGATGCCCCGTCGCCTCGCCGGGGGTCGGACCCCGCGGGCCATCGCGGAGGATCGTGATGTTCAACCGGGAAGTCGTCGTCGCGGCGGCCATCGCGCTGCTGGTTCCGGCGGGCGCGGACGCGCAGCAGAGGCCCAAGGGCTCCGGCCAGGCCACCTGCACCTGCAGCTGCAGCACCGGGCCCAACGGCATCTATGAGATGACCTACAAGGCCGTCGCCAACTGCAGCGCCTACCAGGGCAAGACCTGCAACGTGGAGGTCTCGCCCAACATCATCCGCTCGGGCACCCTGACGCTCTGTTCCTCCACCCCGCAGAGCAGCTCGCCCGCCGTACCGCGCGGCAACCTCAGCCTCGATCCCGGCAAGCCGCAGAAGCCGACCCGGAAGATCGACGCGGCCCCCACCACGGGCGCGATGGAGGCCCGGCCGCGCTAGCGCCGGACCGCTCGCCGATACCCGTCCGCCTTTCCCCGCCGCCCGCGGCGCGCTAACTCCCGCCCATGGCGCGGACGAAGCACAGCCCGGAATTCGACATCGTGGTGGCCGGCGAGGCCTATGTCTGGCGCCTGCAGCGCCAGCCGGTGTGGTCCTCCGATCCCAAGGAGCGCCGCGGCATGGCCGTCGCCGTGCGCCACGCCGAGGGGCAGCGCGAGGCGGTGCTGGAGTTCCCGCCCGGCCGCGACCCGCGCTTCGGCCTGCGCCAGCTCAACCCCGCCCAGATCCCGCCCGAGCTCGTCGCCCGCGCCATCGCGTCGGCCATCGAGGCCGGCTGGGAGCCGCTCTCCCGCGGCAAGTCTGTCCAGATCCTCGTCGACGAAACCGGCGCCTGAGGCCGGCCCGGCTCACCCGGCCGGCCGCCCCAGCCCGTGCCCGCAGGGGGCGCGACCCGCACGGGCGGGATGAGGCCCGGCCGAGGCGCGCGACCACAGCCGCTCGTGGATCGCGAAGGCGAAGGTCTGGACGATGGGCTCGACGAGCCCCACCGCCAGCGCCACCCGCCAGTCGCGGGTGAGGGCGAAGGCGACCGCGATGGCCACGGTCAGGTGCATCAGCGAATAGGTGCAGGTCTTCGCCAGCGTGCTGTTCATCGCCTTCGCCCCTTGGCCTTAGTGGGTGACGGGCGTCGTCGCCCCGGCCCCTGGGCCGGCGCCCAGGTCGGCGCCGGTAATCGGGTCGCCCGTGGGCGCGGACTCCGTCCGCATCGCCATCTGCTCCAGGATCTTGAGGTCGCTGTGGGGCAGCTTCACGCTGGCGGTGCCGTCGCCGCCGTCCACCGCCACCTGTTCGGCCCGCTCGCTGACCACCTCCCAGTTCTCACCGGCGTTCCAGGGGCCGCTCATGTCGCCGTCGCCCTGGGACATGTTGTAGTAGACGTCCGTGAACTCCGGCTTCCCGGGCAGCTTGCCGGGCGGGAAGTTCGGCTCCATGGCGTAGAGCGCCTTCTCGAACGACTTCTGGTGGGCCACCTCGCGGGTCATCAGGAAGCCCAGCGCGTCCTTGATGCCCGGGTCGTCGGTGATGTTGATCAGCCGCTCGTAGATGATCTTGGCGCGGCTCTCCGCGGCGATGTTCGAGCGCAGGTCGCAGCCGGGGTCGCCGCGGCTGTCCACATAGGCCGCCGTCCACGGCACGCCCGAGGAGTTGGTCAGCGCCGGCCCGCCGCCGTAGAGGATCGCCTGGGTGTGGCTGTCGCCGCCGGCGGTCAGCGACATGTACAGGTCGGCCTCGCTCATCGCCGCCTCGGCCAGCTGGCCCTTGGCGCCCTTGTTGAGCATGGCCACGATCGAGCCGATCACCTCCAGGTGGCTAAGCTCCTCCGTGGCGATGTCGAGCAGCAGGTCCTTGCGGCCGGGATCGTCCTCGGCCAGGCCCTGGGTGAAGTAACGCATGGCCGCCGCCAGCTCGCCGTCCGGTCCGCCGAATTGCTCCAGCAGCAGGCTGGCCAGCACCGGGTTCGGTTCAGCCACGCGCACCGTGTATTGCAGCCGCTTGTTGTGCATGAACATGAAGATGTCTTTCGGAATTCTGCGCACTCCCGTTGGCGCGCAGTGACATCACAACCCGTGCGGGAAGCCGCCGTTCCTATGCTGGCGCTATCTTAATCCAGCAAATGTTCATCTTCCGCGCCACGAATACACAAGCGTCGCCGTCAAAGTCAGCCCGATCGCGCCCGCAGCGTCCGCCCCGCCCGCCCCCGCCGCAAGGCGGGCCCCAGGCCCAGGCCGACGCTGGCCGCCGCGCCTGCCAGGACCGCGACCATGGCCGGCGAGGCCGGTCCGGCGATCAGCACCGCCAGCAGCAGGATCGAGGCCAACGCGGCCCCCACCAGCAGGAAGGCCGCTGCAGAGCGGACGTCGGCCAGGGCGGGCGGAGCCTCCCGTTCGGGCCGCGGCGCCGCCGGCGCGAGCTCCGCGACCTCCGCGACCTCCGTGGCCCCGGGCGCCAGGAACAGCCGGGCGTCGCGGCCGAACGCGCTGGCCAGCGCCTGCGCCGTCTCGAGGCTCGGCGCGCCGCCGTTCTCCAGCCGCTGCACCGTCCTCACATTGACCCCGAGGATCAGCGCCAACTGCTCCTGGGTCCACGCCCGCTCCCGCCGCAACGTCCGGATCAGCATCCGACACCTCCCACGCTTCGCCCGATCCTGCCCGGCCCGCCCGCAACCGACCACGGCATTCTCCCGACACGCGGCCCTTCCGCCTCCGTCGTGGCGCGACGGGGGAGGGGGGCAAGCCGCCGCACCGCCGCGCCGCGGCTTGCGGCGGCGCAAGGCCCCACTAGTCTCGTCCCGATGCCGCCGCCCCAGCCGCCGCCGTCTACGGGCCACCAGCCGACGCCGGCCCAGAAGCGCCTCGCCCTCGGCTACCTGCTCAGCGGACTCGGCTGGCCCGTGGTCCTGGCCTTCCTCTACGTCGTCACCCCCAACCGCGAGCACCCGTCGTTCTGGACGACGATGCAGCACACGCCCGTCAGCGTCGCCGTGGTCTGGGGTGGCGGCGCCTTCGGCGCGCTCCTCGCCCTCGTGGGCGCCTGGATCGTTCGCCGGGAACGGCGCCGCCCCGGCCGGGCCTAGCGGTCCCGCCGGCGCCCCGGCCAGGCCAGCACCGCCGCGCCCGCCGCCATCAGCCCCACCGCCGCCGCCAGCATCCCCGCGCCGGCCAGGAAGGCCGGATGGCCCCAGGCGAACTCGGCCATCGCCGGCCCGCTGCGGCTCGGCAGGAACACCCCGCGCAGGAACACCGGAAACGGAAACCCCAGCGCCGCCCCGAACACCATCAGGAACACCCCCAGCCCCGTCCGCCACCTCGCCCGCTCACCTGCCATCCCCCCCTCAACGCCCAACCCCCGCCTCGGAGCCGAGCCAGGCGATTGGGGGGAGGGCGGACCGCCCTTCCGCCCCCATCGCGGCGCGATGGGGGAGGGGGACCGCCGGCCGAGGCGCAGCCGAAGGGCCGGTGATGGAGGGGGTGGGGCAAGCGGCGGCGCCGTCAGCCCCCGCGGGCGTCCGGAGCGTCCGTTCCGCGCGCCGGCCGCAGGGCCGGCGCCGCGCTTAGCCTCGCCGATAGACTCAGGCCGAACAGCGCTGCGGTGATCGCGGGCGGGGACGGAAGGGCTGATTGCGCGGGCCTCGTCCAAACTACCAACGGGCGTTCACGCCGTTTAGTCCGGGAGAGCGAGGTGGGAGCGCAGCCGCCAATCGACCAGTTTGCGGACCCTGAAGCTACCCTCGGCGGATAGCCCCTCGGCGTGCACCGTCAGCATGTCCGCGACCCGTTGCGCCCATTGGCGTTCAGCAGCGAGATCGGAAAATAAGCGGCCGTTTCCGTACCGGGAACCGAGCGCGTCGAGCATGGCGTACTGGCGCTCGGAGTTCGCCGCCGCAAATAGCTCTACAAAGCGCCCGGGATCCGCCGACGCTAAGACTGGAACGTCGTAGTAGCGGGGGACATTGCCATATCTGAGGGTGATCTCCTGCGCGAAGAGGCGCGGGTCTTCCGCCATTTGGTCGAGTAGTTCTCGCGCGGCTACGGGCAGAATGTCTTGCGCCGCTTGGCTGCGAAGGCGGAGAAGCTCGCTAACAAGGACCTGAAATTCCGGTGTCTCTAGCGCCATGAAGCCAAGCCCGGCGTAACCTGTGCTCGACGGCGAGAAGTCCTGCGGCGGCAGCGGTTCGATCCTGCCCATGGCAGCGAGATCGGCGAGGTAGGTCTGGCATTCCTCCAAAACCTCCTCGGCGCTTAGTCCCGGATAGCGCCCCTCCGCCGCCCCCCAGAGCCGGAGACCAAAGACATGCAGAATCTCCCCGCTGACCGTGTATTCGCGCGCGGCGAACTTCCGTTCCATGGACGCCAATGCGTTTGCGACCACTTCATCCGGAACTCGCAGGTATTCCCACACGATGGTCCATTCGGGGAACTCTCGGGGTGGACGCAGGTGCAACGATTGTTGGAAGGATCGGCGGACCTGATCCTGGTCGACAAGACCTTGCACCATCACTGCGTACAGCGTTCCGTCATCCAGTACGCGATCAAAGAGATCTACGCTTGAATAGCGCTCGGTCGCTTGCGCCATAGGCGAAGGGGCCCCCGAATGAGGACTCATCAGCGCGGCGCGTCGCGCGAAACGCTCTTGCAGGTCCTCGGCTTTAAGGCGGCCGGCCCGCAGTTCGAAGCCGTATACGAGGGTGAGGGCGAGTGCGGCATCCATTGCGGCCGGGTTCTGACGATGATGCTCCTCCAGAACCAAGTAAACCCGCTCGAACTCCCACAGCGACTGCTGCAGCATGCGCAGGTTGTTCAGCCCCGATTGCAGGTAGATCGTGCGGATCAGTTCTCGCCGACCAGAGACAAATTGGCGGGCACCCTGATCGCGCAGGAGGTGGATGAATGCGTCTAGCGCTTCTTCGAAAACCGACTGCACCGCCAGCGACTTGCCGACGAGCTTCTCCCGGATGGTGGCATAGCGTTCGTCTTGGATAGCCATCTCATTGGCGATTAGGATGACCTTTTTGCCGTCGTGTTCAACTAGGGCATTGATGTAGCCGAGAGCCTTGTTGATCGGCATTTCGCAGCGTTCGAGGTCGTCGAAGACGTATACGGCGGCCTTGTCGGTATTCACTATCTGCTCGAGCGTCAGATCGGACCTGATCCGAAAAAAGCTGGCGGCGGCCTTCGCGGCGTGACCGGCGAGAAGCCGACCCTTGCCGCTTAGGATCGGATATAAGGCGTGCGCAAGTGCACGATCGATTTCGTCCACCGATGTCAGGCCGTAAAGGCTTACGTAGGCGTACGGCGTCTGCTCGTCGTAGCGCGCGTCTAGGATGGAGCGGACCAAGTAGGTCTTGCCCACACCCCAGGGGCCGTCCAGCAGTACCGCAAAGTATGGTGCCGTCTCCAGGCCGAGGTAGTGATTGAGGTAAGTGCGGACGTGGACGTTCGGGTCCAGCAGGGGCGTGGCTTTGGACTGTCCGTTCAGATGGTCGCTCCTAAGATTGGGTCCGTGGTGGCGTTGGACTGCGGATGATAGCGATCGACGGCGTAGGTGGACGCCTCAACGCTCAGCGAGATGAGCGGACAAGCGATGGCATGAAACCCCTGAACGTTCACTCTCCGGACTGAAGTTCGCATTGTCTCGAGGCGCTCCGCCGATCCCCCCTTGTCGGCCCCGCCGCTCCTCATCCGTCCTCAGGCCACTACCACCCACCCCCAGGACCCCGCACCCATGTCCGACGACCGCGTCAAAGGCCCGGCCTCCTACTTCCCCTCCATCGAGAAGAAATACGGCCGCCCGGTCGCCGACTGGCAGGCGCTGGTCCGGGCGCGCTATCCGGCCAAGCACATGGAGCTGGTGGCCATGCTGAAGGACGAGCACGGCCTGGGCCACGGCCACGCCAACGCCATCGTCGCCCACACCCTGGCCGAAGACCGCGCCTGACGCCGGGCCGATCCCGCGCACCGCCGCCTCCGCCTCCGCCGATGCGGCCTCGATGACCGCCCCGGATCGACGCATCCAGCGCCTGTATTTTTTATACAGATTTGCTTCGTGATGTTCCCGTTTCGTTCTAGACTCCGCCTGCAGTCAGAGACGCTGCCTTGAGGAGAAGAACGATGGTGGATGTGAGTGAAATCGTGGTGATCGGTCAGCGCCCGTGGCATTGGCCCGACACCGGCCTGCCCCCCGGAAGCATCGCCTTCCAGGACGGCTACTACGGCATCTGGAAGTATCTTCCCGATGGAAACGCGAACCCCGACTACCCCTCGGAGCCGACGACGGACCCGGTGATCAAGTGGTCGATCGACCCGAACACGCCGGAGTCGCAGGCGCTCGCCCTGAAGCTCGGCAACACGCTGGTCGGCGTCCTTCGCGCGGCGCTTGCGACCCCGGACCAGGCGACGATCACCACCAGCGCCGGGACCATGACGGGCGCGCAACTGAGGGGGACGATCACGGCGATCACCAACAACCCGATCCGGGTGGTCTACAACGGCGACATCCCCGGCGCCCCCGGGCTGCCGAACGACGCCGCGGTGGTGTGGGAGAACGGTCAGCCGCACATGTATGTGACGCCGTCGCTGCTGGCGTCGGGGCACTACGGCGACGACGCCGCCTTCCCCAACAACAGCGGCATGAACTTCGTGGTTCTGCACGAGATGGCGCACACCTTCACGCCGGTCCAGCAACAGTGGAACTCGCAGATCGGCGCCTACTATGCCCGCACCGGAGCCTCTGATCAGAGCCAGATGTGGGCCACCGACAGCCAGGGCGAACTGATCCACGTCGAAGCCCGGATCGTGGAGCAGTATGCGAACAACGCCGCGATCTCGGTGGCCAACTACTTCGGCCTGCCGGTATACACGACGCCGAAGTACGGCTCCTAGGAGGTCGCCATGGCTGCGGCGGTTGCACTCGCCCTCGCGATCCTGAGCGCGAGCGCCGCCGAACCCGGCCATGAAGCCCCCACTGGCGCGGCCTATGGCCCCTTCGGGGTCGTAGGCCGCGTCTCCGTGGAGACCAGCATCCCCCGCGCCCCGCTGGGGCGGCTCGTCAATTCCGGGCTGGCCGAGACCCGCGACGGCGCCTGGCTGCGATGGCGGCCGATCTGGCGCCGCGGGCAGGTGGTCGGCGTCGAAGGGATCGAGCGCCTGACGCGTGAGCAGGCGGTGGGGCCAGGCTGGGCGCCTCGGGCCCCCTTGTCGATGCCGGCGCGACCGCCCGGCGAGACGGGCTGCCGGCTGATCGCCACGGCGGCCACGGTCCGCGGCCGGCTGGGCGCATGGAACTGCCGCAGTGCGCCCGGCACGCTCCTGGGGGGACCGGGCCCGGATGGCCGGGTGGTCGTCCAGGCCCGGCTCGACCGGCGCTACCAGGCGATGAGCGCCGAGACGACGCTGCACGGCGGCGCGAGCCGCGTGATCCTTGCGTCCTACGATCCGGGCGCCCGCCGGTTCGACTGGCTGGAACTCAGCCTCGCCCCCTGAACCGCCGGGCCGCGCGCTCGGCCTTCCCGCAGATCGCATCATCGAAAACTTGCGTTCTGGCGGTTTCCGTGTTCTTCTTTTGTTCATGTCCGCCCCCGACGCCGCAGCCCAGGTCCAGGATCGCCATTCGGCGATGCTGGCGGAGCTTGCGTCCATGACGCTGACCCTGGCGCGCGACCTGCAGGTGCGCGCGCTGGAAGCGCAGACGACGGAGGAGGCCGCCCGGCTGGCGCGGGCCTTCCAGCAGGTGTCGCGGGGGCTCCGCCAGACGCTCGCGCTCGAGCTGAAGGTGATCCGCTACAAGGACGAACAGGCCCGCGAGGCCGCCGCCGCCGAGGCCGAGGTCGAGGCCCTGCAGCGCCGCGCCGCCGAGGCGCGCGACCAGGCGGTGGAAAAGCGCCGGCGCGCGATCCGCGACCGGGCCCACCAGGCCATCTGGACGGAGGCCGAGGCCGACGAGTTCCCAGAGGACTTCGAGCCGCCGGAGGACCCGGAGCGGCTCGCCCGCGCCCTCGAGGCCTGGCTGGACGAGGCCGTGCGCCGCGACGACTTCCTCACCGACGACTTCGACATCCTGGTCATCGAGGCCTGCGACGCCATCGGCGCGGACGCCGGCCTGCTCTACGACATCGAGGACCGCCCCTGGTCGCCGCCGGACCCTGCGTCCGCGTCCGCCGAGCCGGACCCCGCGCCCACGCCCCAGCCCGCCGACTCCTCCTGAGGCCCGCGCGGCGCTTCCCCCTCGGTAATCTTCCAAACCTCTGTCATCCCGGTTTCGCGGCGCGCGAAGCCCGGGACCAATGAACGCGGCGTCCTCCCGACAACCCCGCGGCGTCTCCGCCTGCCTCCTTCACGCCGGGCCGGCGCCCATGAGGCCCGGTCTTCGGCTGCGTCGAAACCGGGATGACAGGCGGGGAGGGGCGCCGCGCGCCGCTTTCCGTGCGGTCCGTGTATTCCATGGTTCCTCCTCCCGCCCGCCACGGCTTAAGAACGGACGCCGAGGGGGAGTCTCACATGGCCACACACAGCGCGGGCGGCGCCTCGAACCGCCGGATCCTGGCGGCGAGCCTGGTGGGCACGGCGGTCGAGTTCTACGACTTCTACATCTACGCCACCGCCGCCTCGCTGGTGTTCGGCAAGCTGTTCTTCCCGCCGGCCTCGGCCTCCGCCCAGCTCATGAGCGCCTACGCCACCTTCGCGCTGGCCTTCTTCGCCCGGCCGATGGGCGCGGCCTTCTTCGGCCACTTCGGCGACCGGATCGGGCGCAAGTCCACCCTGGTCGCCAGCCTGCTCCTGATGGGCGGCTCCACCGTCGCCATCGCCTTCCTGCCGACCTACCAGATGGCCGGCTGGCTCGCGCCCTTCCTGCTCTGCGTGCTGCGCTTCGGCCAGGGCTTCGGCCTGGGCGGGGAGTGGGGCGGGGCGGCGCTGCTGGCGGTGGAGAACGCGCCGCCCGGCTGGCGCGCCCGGTTCGGCATGTTCCCCCAGCTCGGCGCGCCGGTGGGCTTCCTGGCCGCCAACGGCCTCTTCCTGATCCTCGGCGTCCTCCTCACCCCCGAGCAGTTCGAGGCCTTCGGCTGGCGCATCCCCTTCCTGCTCAGCGTCGTCCTGGTGGGCGTGGGCCTGTGGGTGCGGCTGAAGCTCACCGAGACGCCGGCCTTCGCCGCCGCGCTGCAGGAGGCGCCGCCGCCGCCCGTGCCGTTCGCCGAGCTGTTCCGCCGGCACACGCTCGCCACCCTCGGCGGCACCTTCGCCGTCGTCGCCTGCTTCGCCATCTTCTACATCACGACGGCCTTCGCGCTGGGCTACGGCACCACCCGCCTGGGCTACAGCCGCGAGACCTTCCTGGGCGTCCAGCTCGCCGCCATCGGCTTCATGGCCGCCGGCATCGTCGCCGCCGGCTACTGGGCCGACGCCACCAGCCCGCGGCGCGTGCTGATGGCCGGCTGCGTGCTCACGGTGCTCACCGGCCTGGTGCTCGGCCCGATGATGGGCTCGGGCTCGCTCTTCCTGATCTGGGCCTTCCTGTCGCTCGGCCTCGTGATGATGGGCCTGGTCTACGGCCCGCTCGGCGCCTTCCTGCCCAGCCTGTTCCCGGCCCGGGTGCGCTACACCGGCGTCTCCATGGCCTTCAACGTCGGCGGCATCATCGGCGGCGGCATGGCCCCGATCGCCGCCCAGTGGCTGGCCGACAGGGGCGGGCTGGAATGGGTCGGCCTCTACCTCGCCGCCGCCGCGCTGATCAGCTTCCTGTCGCTGCTGGCGCTTCGCCCACGGACGGACTTGTAGCGACGCCGCCTCACGCTCTAGCTAGCCGCAGAACGCCGCGGACGCGCGGCCAAGAGGGAACACCATGGATCGCCGCTTCTTCCTGCGCAGCTCGGCCGCGCTCCTCATCGCCGGCGCCGCCGCCCCGGCCTGGGCCCAGGGCCTCACGGGCGAGGACGCCCGGCTGCGCGCCCTGCTCGACGCCTTCTGGGAGGAGGACCTGGACGAGTCGCCGACCACGGCCACCGTGCTCGGCCTCGACGTCGGTCCGCGCGCCGCCCAGCGCAGCCGCCTGGACGACGGCTCCTCCGCCGGCCGCGCCCGCTGGGTGGCCGCCCGCCGCGCCCGCCTGGGCCGGCTGAAGGCCATCGACCCCGCCAAGCTGTCGCCCGCCGGCCGCGCCGACCTCGACGTCGTCGTCTACGCCTATACGACCATCGCCGAGGGCGGGGAGCGCTTCACCTATGGCGAGGCCGCCTCCGGCTTCTCCTACGCGCCTTACTCGCCCTATGTGCTGAGCCAGCTCTCCGGCGCCTACCAGTCGATCCCCGACTTCCTGGACTCGGTCCATCCGGTGAAGACCGCCGCCGACGCCGAGGCCTACCTGGCCCGCCTGGAGGCCTTCGCCGGCGCGCTCGACGCCAACACCGCCGACTTCCGCAAGGACGCCGCCCGGGGCGTGCTCGCCCCCGACTTCGCGCTGGACGCCACGCTCGCCCAGCTCCGCAAGCTGCGCGAACCGGCGCCGGCCGCCGCCGGCCTCGTCACCTCCCTGACCCGGCGCACGGCCGAGGCGAAGATCCCCGGCGACTGGGCGGGCCGCGCCGCCGCCATCATGTCGGGCAAGGTCTATCCGGCCCTCGACCGGCAGATCGCCGCCGTCCAGGCGCTGCGCCCGCAGGCCAGGCCCGATCCGGGCGTCTGGAAGCTGCCGGACGGCGAGGCCTTCTACGCCGGCGCGCTCGCCTTCCAGACCACCACCACCCTCACCCCGGACCAGGCGCACGAGCTCGGCCTGAAGCAGGTGGCCGACCTCGAGGCGCAGATCGACGCCCTGCTGCGCGCCCAGGGGCTGACCGCGGGCACGGTGGGCGAGCGGGTGACCCAGCTCTCCAAGCGGCCGGACCAGCTCTACCCGAACACCGACGCCGGGCGGGCCGAGCTGCTGCAGGCGCTGAACGAGCAGACCGAGGCGATCCGCAGGAAGATGCCGCTGGCCTTCCGGACCCTGCCGAAGTCGCCGGTGGAGATCGTCCGCGTGCCGCCGGAGATCCAGGACGGCGCGCCGAACGGCTACGCCACGCCGCCGACGCTGGACGGCTCGCGGCCGGGCCGCTTCTACATCAACCTGAAGGACACGGCCGAGTGGCCGAAGTTCACCCTGCCGACCCTGACCTACCACGAGGCCCTGCCGGGCCACCAATGGCAGGGCTCGATCACCCTGGAGTCCAAGGACATCCCGCGCCTGCGGCAGCTCGGCCTGGGCTTCGCGGCGCACGGGGAGGGCTGGGGCCTCTACGCCGAGCAGCTCGCCGACGAGCTCGGCGCCTATCAGGGCGATCCGCTGGGCCGGATCGGCTACCTGCAGTCGCTGCAGTTCCGCGCCGTGCGCGTGGTGGTCGACACCGGCATGCACGCCAAGCGCTGGAGCCGCGAGCGGGCCACCGACTACATGGTGGAGAAGACCGGCTTCGTGCGCAGCCGGGCGCAGCGGGAGATCGACCGCTACGCCATCTGGCCGGGCCAGGCGTGCAGCTACAAGATCGGTCACACCGAGTGGGTGCGGATCCGCGAGGAGGCCAAGGCGCGGGCCGGGTCGAGGTTCGACATCAAGGTCTTCCACGACGTGCTGCTGCGCGGCTCGATGCCGCTCGTGGTGCTGGAGCGCACCGTGAAGGAGATGTACCCGGCCTGACGGCCGAAGGCGGCGGCGCGGGAGGGGGCCGCGCCGCCGCCCATCCGCTACCAGCGACGGTAGCGGTGGTGGTCGTTGTCGTTGTCGGCCAGCGCGCCGCCGATGATCAGGCCGATGATCCCGCTGGCGATGGCGGCCATCACCACGTCGCCGTTGTCGGAGCGGTAGTAGCGGTAGCCGGGCCGCGGCGGCGGCAGGTTATAGCGGCGGTAGTCGCTGATGTAGTACCCGCGGTCGCGGTAGTACGGATAGTACTGCCCGGTCCGCCAGCGGCTGGAGCCGTAGCCGTAGTTCGGGCCGTAGCCGTAGCCGCGGCCGTATCGGTAGTCGCGCCGGTTGTCGCGGCGGTCCCACTGGTCGGGACGGCCGTCGCGGTCGCGGTCGCGGTTCCACTCGCGGCGGTCGGGGCGGCCGTCGCGGTCGGAGTCCCGCTCGTAGTAGCCGCGTCCGCCGCCGTAGTAGCCGTAGGGCTGGGCGGCGGCGCTCGCCACGGACCCGAAGGTCATGGCGGCGGCGGCGGCGATCAGAAGGGCTTTCTTCATGGCGATCTCCTCGGTTGCCGCCATCCTGGCTGAACGGCCCTGAACGGAGCGGCGCCGGGTCGTTCACCTGCAGTTCAGGTGCCTGAACGGCTCAGAAGAAGATCTTCCGGAAGCTGAGCCGGACCGTCCGGCCCAGCGGGTCGATCAGGTCGGGCTGGTAGCTGATCGGCGTCAGGCCCTGGGAGTCGCGGACCTCCAGCCGCTCGTCGAACAGGTTGTCCACCGACAGCGTGGCCCGGGCGCCCCGCAGCCAGGTGTGACGCCGGGCGAACGGCTGCAGGCCGAGGTCGGCGAACAGGCGGACGTTGACGGTGGTGAGGTCCGAGAACTCCAGGTCCTCGGCCCCGAACCGGGCGCCGTTCACCTCGGTGCCGCTCTGCCAGCGGGCGGTGACCCGGAAGCCGAGCCCGTTGCGCGAGGCGCCGGCCTGGGCCTCGATCTCGTGCCGCGGCGTGCCGCCGCTGGAGCCGACGGCCGAGCCGTCCAGCAGGTCGAGCTTCGGCACGCCCGGCCGGATGAAGATCTCCTCCTGCAGCCGCCAGGTGTGGAAGAGGGCGAACTGCATGGCCCCCGCGCCCGGTCCGCCGCCGCGCCCGCGGAACCCGCCGCCGCCGCCGCCGGCTCCGCCGCCCGGGCCGCCGAACCGCGGAGGCCCGCCCTCAGGCGGCGGCCCGCCGGCCTCGCCGCCGGCCTGGCCCTGCGCCCTGGCCCGCCGCTCGGCGAAGCGCCGCATCTCCTCGGGCGTGAAGTTCGGCTGCCGGGTCGCCCGCAGCGGCCGGCTGTAGTTGAAGCCCCAGCGGATCTGCTCGCTGTCCTGCCGCTCGAAGTTCACCGGCCGCACGTCCACCTGGACCAGCCGGTCGGTCACCTGATCGCGGACGAACCGGTTCTCCTCGGCGAACGCCGCCTCGATCTCCGCCGACGCCGTCGGGAAGCTGGCGATGACGTTCTTGGTGCGCGAGCGGGTGTAGTCGGCGCGCAGCGTCAGGTCCTGCTCGTCCAGCGGCTTCCAGTTGAAGCCGAGCTTGAAGACCTGGCGGTTGTCGGCCTGCAGGAACGGGTTGCCGCCCTCGATCCGCTCCACCTCGACGGTCTCACCGTACCGGTAGTCGAAGACCCGCACGAACGGCGTGCGGACCTCCGGGTCGCCGAGTTGCTGGACCGTGGGCGCGCCTTCCTCGTCGGTGAACGAGGCGATGATCCGCAGGTCCTCCACGGGCGACCAGTTCACGCCGCCGCCCAGGGTGGTGAGCGTGCCGAAGTCCGACAGCTTCTCGGCCGCCACGTTGAAGTTCGCCGACAGCGTGCCGATGCCGCCCAGGAACTCGTCGCGGCGGGTGAGCGGCACGTCGACGTTGGCCTGCACCCGGCCCACGTCGCGCGACAGGTCGGCTTCGCGCCGCACGCCGCGCCGCAGGCTTTCGCTCTCGAACTTCAGGGTGGAGGCGCCTACGGTGACCGCCGCGGTGACGTCGCCGGCCGGCAGGTCGAACAGCGTGCCGTTGGCCAGCGCCTCCACGTCCGCCGAGGTGACCACCGACTTCGCCTGGTCGGGGGCGCGGTAGAACACCAGGGCCGGGGAGGGCGCGGCGAACGGGTTCACCTGGCCCGCGTTGACCGCCGCCTGCAGGGCGCTGGTGTCGAGGCCCGTCTCGGTGAGCGTCTGGGTGTCCGTGCGGTCGGCGTTGGCCGTCACCGACCAGCGCCAGCCGGAGGTGGCGCCATTGGCGGCGAACCCCAGGTGGGCGTTGATCACGTCTGTGGTGCGGGTCAGCGGGTCGAGCGCGCCGAAGCGCTGCACCTCCACGTCGCGCCCGAACGGCGAGAACGGCGAGCCCGTCGGGACGGTGAGGGTGCTGGTCGGCAGGCCCAGCCGGCTCTGGGTCTCGGTGGTCTCCAGCCGCCCGTTGAACGTTGCGCCGATCCCCTCGCCGAGCGGCCGGGTGAAGACCGCGTTCAGCGAGGCCGAGCTGCTCTCCGACAGCAGGCTCCGGTAGGGCGCCTCGTCGGTCGTGCGCGCCGGCTGGCCGGCGAAGGCCTGCAGACTGGAACCGCTGGTCGGCACGCCCACGACGCTCAGGGGCTGGCCGGCGAGCGCGGTCAGCGCCGGATCGATCTCGCCGCCGAACGGCGCCGCGGTGACATTGCCCACCAGGTCGTACGGCCGCTGGCCCTCGGACCGCAGGATGTCGCGCTCGCTTTCCAGCAGCGGCGTCGAGGCGGAAGCCTTCAGGTCGAGCTGGAAACGCGTGTCGCGCTGGATGCGCAGGATGTTGGCGGTGGCGTCGTAGCTCTCCCGGCCGCCGGCGGTGGCGACACGGGCCCCAGCCTCGGTGGTCAGCGCCCGGAAGCGCGGCCGCAGCACGAAGTTCACCACCCGCTGGTCGGCGCGGTAGCCGTACTTGAGCGCCACCTCCTCCGGCAGGATGTCGACCCGCAGGATCGCCTCGGGCGGCAGGTCGCGGATCTCAGCGAAGCTGGAGATCCGCTGGCCGTTGACGAGGGTGATCGGTCGCCCGCCGCCGCGGCCCCGCGCGCTGCCGAGCTGCGGCGCGAGCGCCTCGAGCAACTCGGTGACCGAGCTGACGCCGAGCGCACGGATCTCGCGCGGTCCGAGCTGGATCTCCGGCGGGATGTCGCCGAGCACCGCGCCCGGCTGCTCGCGGGTCTCGGCGACCACGACCAGCTCCTCGACCACGGCGTCGACGTCGTCTTCCGTCGGCGCGGCGGACGGGGGCGTGGGTGGCGCGGCGGCCTCCTGCGCGGCGGCGGCCGGGGCCAGGGCGGCGGCGGCCACGCAGGCCAGGAGGGCCAGGCGCAGGTCGGCGCGGCCCGTGTTCAGCTCGATCACGCTTTCAACTCTCCTCGAAAGGCCGGGGGAGCGGCCCTCGCGCCCGATGACGCCTCGGGCGCAGAAACTCGCGAGCGGCCGAAGGGATCATGCGAGCTTCGCTGTCGTATGTCCGTGCGTGTCGCCGTGTTGCACGACAGGGGCCGAACGGCGCCCTTTGCCGCACCGGCTCCGCGGCGAGCCTCCCCCAAATGGGGGAGTTCAGCACCCTGACGATCCTCTACTCCCGATGGAGGGCTCGCCCGCGATGGGCGCGGGGCGGCCGACTGATCACCGCGCGCAGCCCGGCCCGGAGAGGCGGGGCGCGCCGCTTCGGGTGGGGGCAAGATGGCGGACTTCGGCACGACGGGCGACGACTCGCTCATGGGCGGCTCGGGCGCGGACACCCTGGTGGGCGACGCGGGCCATGACACCTTGCAGGGCGGTGCGGGCCAGGACCTGCTGCAAGGCGACGACGGACACGACTTCCTGCGCGGCGGCGCCGACAACGACACGCTCGAAGGCGGCGCGGGCGACGACTTCCTCGTGGGGTCGGGCGGCGACGACAGCTTCGTCGGCGGCGCTGGCAATGACCGGGTGGCCTTCGGAGATGCGCCCGGCGGCGTCACGGTGGACCTCACCCAGCACGGCGTCGCGCAGAACACCGGCGACGGCCAGGACACCCTCGATGGCATCGAGCACGTCTCCGGCACCCCCTTCGCAGACCGCCTGACCGGCGACGGCGGGGCCAACTGGATCTGGGGGAACTGGAACTACGGCGGCCAGCCCGGCGACACGCTCAAGGGCGGCGGCGGCGACGACGTGATCATGGTCGGCACGGGCGACCACCAGCTCGACGGCGAGGCCGGAGAGGACACGCTCAACATCTACCAGCTCAGCGACCTGTTCGCCTCGGGGGTGCGGCTCGACCTGTCGCAGCAGGGCGGCGGCCAGGCCACCGGGCTGGGGTTCATGACGCTGAACGGCTTCGAGAACCTCTCCGGCGGCGTGCAGGCCGACAGCCTCACCGGCGACGCGGGCGCGAACCGGCTGTTCGGGGACGGCGGCGACGACAGCCTGCGGGGCGGCGCCGGAAACGACGTGCTGAGCGGCGACGGCGCTCTCGACATCGACTCCTACGAAGGCGGCTCCGGCCCGATCGGTGTCCTTGCCGACGGCCACGGGGACCCGGCCGGGCACGACACGCTTGAAGGCGGCGCTGGCGAGGACAGCCTGCTCGGCGGCCAGGGCGACGACATCCTGCGAGGCGAGGCGGACAACGACACCCTCGAAGGCGGCGCCGGCGCCGACTTCCTTGTGGGCGGCGCGGGCGACGACCGGCTCGACGGGGGCGCGGGCTGGGACCGCGTGGGCTTCAGCCAGACCCACGCGGGGGTGACGGCGACGCTGGCGACCCAGAACGCGCCGCAGACGACGGGCGAGGGCTCCGACACCTTCGTGGGGATCGAGCACCTGTCCGGCACCAACGGCAACGACAATCTCACTGGCGACGGCTCGGCCAACTGGCTCTGGGGCACCGGCGGCTCCGACACTCTGAATGGCGGCGGCGGCGACGATCTGCTGTCCGTCGGCCGTGGAGACCATGTGGTCGACGGCGGCGCCGGAACCGACGTGGTCTCGTTCTACAGCATCACCCTGACCGGGCCGGTGAAGGCGAGCCTCGCCTCCGGCGTGCAGAATACCGGCCAGGGCTCGATCAGCCTGACGGGGGTGGAGGGCCTCACCGGCACGCTCTATGGCGGCGACACCCTCACCGGCGACGGCGGGAACAACATCATCACCGGCTGGGGGGGCTCGGACTCTCTGTCGGGCGGCGCGGGCGACGACTTCATCCTGGGCGACGGCGCGACGCACATCGCCGACGACGGCGCAATCGAGACCTTCGACGACGCGACGCTGAACATGGCCGATCCGCCGCCGCGGAACGACACCATCAACACCGGGTCGGGCGACGACACAGTGCACGCCGGCGTCGGCGACGACCGGGTGATCCTGGCCCAGGGCTCGGGCGAGCAGGCGCTGGTGACGCTCGGCGGCGGGGGCGACGTCCTGGTGCTGGATGAGGGGTTCGCCGGCACGGCCACGATCACCGACTTCCAGACCGGCGCCGGCGGCGACGCCCTGTCGCTCGACGCCTTCCTGGCCGCGCGCCTGACGAACTGGAACGGCGTGGACAACCCTTACCAGAGCGGTCACCTGCGCCTGAGGCAGGACGGCGCCGACACCGTGCTGGAGATCGACGCCAACGGCGGCGGCGACGCCTGGACGGCGCTCCTGCGGTTCGAGGGCGCCACCGCCACCGCCTTCACCGACGCGAACCTCGGCATCGTGGCCGGCACCAACGGCACGTCGGGCGCCGACAGCTTCGCCGGCACGGCCGGGCCGGACGTGTTCAGCGGCCTGGGGGGCGCGGACACCCTCTACGGCGCGGGCGGCGACGACCGGCTGATCGGCGGCGGGGCCAACGACACCCTTCGCGGCGAGGCCGGCAACGACACCCTCGAAGGCGGCGCCGACCACGACCTGCTGACCGGCGGCGCCGGGAACGATCGGATCGACGGCGGCGCAGGCTACGACCGCGCGAGCTTCAACAGCAGTCCCACGGGCGTCACCGTCACGCTCGCCACCCAGGGATCGGCCCAGACCACGGGTGAGGGCTCGGACACCCTGATCGGAATCGAGCACCTGACCGGCTCCGACGGCAACGACAACCTGACGGGCGACGGCGGCGGCAACTGGCTGTGGGGCACCGGCGGCTCGGACACCCTGAGCGGCGGGGGCGGCGCCGACCTGCTCTCCGTCGGTCGCGGGAACCACGTGGTGGACGGCGGCGCGGACACCGACGTGGTCTCGTTCTACAGCCTCACCCTCACCGGCCCGGTGACCGCGAGCCTGGCGGTCAGCGGCGTGCAGAACACCGGCCAGGGCACGATCAGCCTCACCGGAGTCGAAGGGCTGACCGGCACCCTGCCGTGGGGCGACACCCTGACCGGCGACGCCAACGGCAACATCCTGGCGGGCTGGGGCGGCGGCGACTCGCTTTCCGGCGGCGGCGGCGACGACCTGCTGCTCGGCGACGGCGCGACCCATATCGACACCGACGGCACGATCCAGACCTACGTCGACGCCACCAGCGCCGACGCGCCGGCCGGGGCCGACACCCTGGATGGCGGCGCGGGCGCGGACACCCTCCGGGGCTGGGCCGGCGCGGACGTGCTGGTCGGCGGGACCGGCGCGGATATCCTCGACGGCGGCGCGGGCGACGACACGGCGAGCTACGCCGGGGCCACGGCCGCGGTGACGGTGAGCCTCGCCGACGGCACGGCGACCGGCGGCGCGGACGCCGACACGCTGGTCAGCATCGAGCGGGTGGTGGGCTCGGCCCACAACGACGCCCTGCTCGGCGGCGCCGCCAACGACACGCTGAGCGGCGGCGCGGGCGACGACCAGCTCCGCGGCGACGCGGGCGACGACTACCTGGACGGCGGGGCGAACGGCCCGGTGGTGATCCAGGGCGGCTTCGGGGGCGACAGCGCCTCCTACCGCGACGCCACCGGCGGCGTGACGGTCAGCCTGGCGGTCGGCGGCGCCCAGACGGTCGGCGGCGGTCAGGGCGTGGACACCCTGGTCAACATCGAGAACCTGTTCGGCGGCGCGCACAACGACGCCCTGACCGGCGACGGCGGCTCCAACTTCCTGCTCGGCCGGGCCGGCGACGACACGCTCGCCGGCGGCGGCGCCGACGACATCCTGGAAGGCGGCTCGGGCGACGACCGGCTGGACGGCGGCGGCGGGATCGACACCGCGGCCTTCACCGAGGCCACGAGCGGCATCACGGTGAACCTCGGCACGACGACCGCCCAGGCGGTCGGGGGCGGGCTGGGCTCCGACACCCTCGTCAGCATCGAGGCGGTCACGGGCTCCGGCTACGGTGACACCCTGACCGGAACGGCCGCGGCCAATTGGTTCGACGGCGGCGCGGGCGGCGACTCGATCGTCAGCGGCGCCGGCGCCGACACCATCTTCGGCGGCGCGGGCGACGACAGCGTCAGCGCCCAGGCGGGTTCGGGCGAGGTCACCCAGGTGACGCTGAACGGCGGGGCCGACCGGGTGGTCGTTGACGCCGGCATGGGGGGCGCGGTGCGGGTCACCGACTTCCAGACCGGCGCCGGCGGCGACCGGCTGGACTTCACGGCCTGGCTGCAGGGGCGCGTGGCGGCTTGGAACGGAAGCGCGAACCCGTTCGAGGCGGGCTACCTGCGCCTGGTGCAGGACGGCTCATCCACCCTGGTGCAGCTCGACCCGACCGGCAACAGCGGCGTCTACACGACCTTCGCCGTGCTGCAGAACACCAGCAGCCTGTTGTTCACCCAGGAGAACTTCGGGTTCGCGCCGCTGCCGAAGGTGGTCGGCGGCTCGGCCGGCGACACCTTCAAGCTGGACACCACCGTCTTCACGCCGGGCTCCGTGGACGTGAACGGCGATGCCGTGACGGTCGAGGTGGACGGCGGCGGCGGCGACGACGTGGTGGAGATCGTCGCGCCGGCCCTGGTCAGCGCCAACGCCACAGCCTCCATCGCGCCCAGCGCCGACGGCACGGCCCTGCTGCTCGACCTCGACGGCGACACCATCCCCGACGTCACCCTGCGCGGCGTCGAGGAGCTGGTGCTGAACGGGGAGCGGGTGGTGGTGACCGGCGACCTGTCGCGCACCGGGCTTGCGCCCAACACCATCGTCTACAACGGCACGAGCGGTGACAACCTTTTCGACGCCAGCGGCATGCTCTCGGAGGAGTCGGTCCGCGCCTATGGCGAGGATGGGGCCGACACCCTGGTGGGCGGCGGCGATGACGACACGCTCGACGGCGGTTCGGGGGCCGACAAGCTCACCGGCGGCGGCGACAACGACATCCTGGTCGGCGACGCGGGCAACGACGAGCTGGACGGCGGCGCGGGCGAGGACACCGCGGTGTTCTCGGGCCTGAGCTCGGCCTACACCCTGACCGACCTCGGCGGCGGCGTCCTGCGGGTCGCCGGGCCGGACGGCACGGACCAGCTCACCAGCATCGAGCGGCTGCAGTTCGACGACGGCGCCTGGGGCCGCAACACCGCGCCGGCGGGGGCGGACAAGACGGTCTCCATCAGCCCGAGCGGCGGGCGCACGCTGACCGCGTCGGACTTCGGCTTCACCGACGCGGACGGGGACGACCTTGGCGCGGTGACCATCGTCAGCCTGCCGGCCAGCGGGACGCTGCGGAACAACGGCGCCACGGTGACGATCGGGCAGGTGGTCTCGGGCGCCGACGTGGCGGCCGGGCGGCTGATCTACACACCGGCCGGCGTGGGCTCGGCGAGCTTCACCTTCCAGGTGCGCGACGACGGCCTGGTGGGCTGGGGCTCGAACCAGGATGCGACGGCCAACACGCTCACCCTCCAGGCGGTCGATCCGCCGCCGCCGCCGCCCTCGGGCCCGAGCAATGTGATCAGCTCGGGAACGCAGGGCACGGAAGGCGCGGACCTCGCGAGCTTCGGGCCCGGGGACGAGCGGTTCAGCGCGGGCGGCGGCTCCGACACGGTCTCGGCCGGTGCGGGCGCCGACTGGGTGCACGGCAACGGCGGGGACGACTCCGTCTCGGCGGGCCTCGGCGCGGACACGGTGTACGGCGGCCAGGGCGACGACCTGCTGCGCGGCGACGACGGCGACGACTACCTCTCGGGCGACCTCGGGGCCGACAGCCTGCAGGGCGGGGCCGGCAACGATGCGGTGTTCGGCGGGGCCGGCGACGACCGCGTCGAAGGCGGCGACGGCGACAACTACCTGCGGGGCGGCGAGGGGGCCGACATCGTGGTCGGGGGCCTGGGCTTCGACGACGCTCACGGCAACGAGGGCGACGACACCGTCGCCGGGGGCGGCGGCGCGGACTGGGTCGTCGGCGGCAAGGACAACGACCGGCTGTTCGGCGAGATCGGCGACGACATCGTCTACGGCAATCTCGGCGCCGACACCTGCGAGGGCGGCGACGGCGCGGACGTGGTCCGCGGCGGCCAGGGCGACGACCTCGTCCTGGGCGGCATCGGCAACGACTGGCTGTCCGGCGACCGGGGCGACGACACCCTGACCGGCGGCGTCGGCGCGGACACCTTCCACGCGTTCGCCGAGTCCGGCCTCGACCGGGTCGTCGACTTCAGCATCGCCGAGGGCGACCGGGTGCAGCTCCTGCCGGGCGCGGTCTACACGGTCGCGCAGGTCGGAGCCGACACGGTGGTCGACCTCGGCGGCGGCGGCCAGCTCGTGCTGGTCGGCGTGCAGCTCTCGTCGCTGCCGACGGGCTGGATCCTGAGCTAGGGGCGCAGGCGCGGCGGCTCGGCCGCCGCGCCTCGCCTTGGCCGGGCGGGGCGTGCATCGTCCGAAAACCGCCAGCCGCCGCTCATGAATGTCCGAAAACCGCGAGACTTGCGCGGCCGCCCCGCGCATCCTCACGGCATGGACATGGACTTCGAAGCCTGCCGCCGCGCCTTCCTGACCCGGGACCCCCGGTTCGACGGCCGCATCTTCGCGGGCGTGAGGACGACCGGCATCTACTGCCGCCCGATCTGCCCGGCCCGCACCCCGCACGCGCAGAACATGACGTTCTTCCCGAGCGCAGCGGCCGCCCAGGAGGCTGGCTTCCGTCCCTGCCTGCGCTGCCGGCCGGAGTCCTCGCCGGACCTCGGGGCCTGGCGCGGCACGTCGAACACGGTGAGCCGGGCGCTCGCGCTGATCGAGGCAGGCGCGATGGACAGCGGGGATGTGGACGGGCTGGCTGGCCGCCTCGGTGTCGGCGACCGCCAACTCCGGCGGCTGTTCAAGCAGCACCTCGGCGCTTCGCCGGTCGCGGTCGCCCAGACCCGGCGCGTGCTGCTCGCCAAGCAGCTCATCCACGAGACCCGCCTGCCGATGAGCGAGGTCGCCATGGCGTCCGGGTTCGGCAGCGTGCGGCGGTTCAACGAGACCTTCCAGCAGCTCTTCGGCCGCTCGCCGGGCGCGCTGCGGCGCAGCCAGGCGGCGGAGCAGACCGCCGCGGCCGGCGGCATCACCGTCAAGCTGCCCTACCGGGCGCCCTATGACTGGGACGCCATCGTCGCCTTCCTTGCCGCCCGGGCGATCCCGGGCGTGGAGACGGTCGAGCCGCGCCGCTACGCCCGCACCCTGCAGGTGGACGGCGCCTGCGGCCTTGTGGTGGTCACGCCGGGCGCCGGCGATTTTCTTGTGGCCGAGATCCGGTTCCCGAAGGTGCAGGCCCTGCCGGCGGTGATCGCCCGCGTCCGCCGCGTGTTCGACCTGACTGCCGATCCCGCGCTGATCGGGGCGCACCTCTCGCACGACCCTGCGCTCGCGCCGCTGGTCGCCGCCCGGCCGGGGCTCCGCGCGCCCGGGGCCTGGGATGGCTTCGAGCTCGCGGTGCGGGCGATCCTCGGCCAGCAGATCACGGTGGCGGCGGCCCGCAACCTCGCCGCTCGGCTGGTGGAGGCCTACGGCGAGCGGATCGACGACCCGGCCGCCGCCGCGCTCGGCCTGAGCCGCGTCTTCCCGATGCCGGAGCAGCTCGCGGGCCGGGACATCGCCGCGCTCGGGATGCCGCGCGCCCGCGGCGCCGCCCTGGAGGCTCTGGCCCGCACGGCCGCCGCCGACCGGACGATCTTCACCCCGCGCGCCGATCTCGAGAGCGCCATCGCCGCCCTCTCGGCGCTGCCCGGAGTTGGCGAGTGGACGGCGCAGTACATCGCGCTGCGCGAGCTGCGCGAACCCGACGCTTTCCCGCACGCCGACGTCGCCCTGATGCGGGCCCTGATCGGTCCCGACGGCCGGCGGCCGACCGCTCAGGAACTGCTCGCCCGATCCCAGGCTTGGCGCCCCTGGCGCGCCTACGCCGCCCAGCACCTGTGGGCCGCCGACGCGGCCAGCCCCCGAACCTCCGCGAGGACCAAGACCGATGCGAAACGCGCAGCCTGAAACCCTCACTCTCGACCGCCTGGCCACGCCGATCGGCACGGCGCTCCTGGTCACCGACGAGGCCGGCGTGCTCCGCGCCTTCAACTGGACCGACTACGAGCCGAAGATGCGCGCCTGGATCGGCCGGCATTATCCGAAGGCCGCCCTGGTCGAGGGCCGCTCCCCGGTCCGCCCGGCCTTCGAGGCTTACTTCGCGGGCGACGCGGCGGCGCTGGACCGCGTGCCGTGGCAGGCCTCCGGCACGGCGTTCCAGCTCAAGGTCTGGGAGACCCTCTGCACCATTCCGGCGGGCGAGACGCTGAGCTACCGGGGCCTCGCCGAGCGCATCGGCCGGCCGAGCGCGGTGCGGGCGGTGGGGCTGGCGAACGGCGCGAACCCGCTGGCGGTGGTCGTGCCCTGCCATCGCGTGATCGGGGCGAACGGCTCGCTCACCGGCTACGGCGGCGGCCTGCCGCGCAAGCAGTGGCTGTTGGCCCACGAGGGGGCGGCGGCCGGCGCGCTCGCGGCCTGATCGCCACCTTACCAAGAATTCATGCGCCGGACCGTCGCCTTGCAGCGGCGCTTCCCGTATAACCTTGATCGACGGAATCGCATCGCGGGCGGGAGGATCCGATGTCGACATTGACGGACGTGGTCGCCGCCGTGGTTATGCACTCGTCGGCCGTGGCGTTCTCGCACTTCGGCGTCTCGGTGGAAGCGATGCAGCTCGAGAAGCCGCAGCCGCCGGTGGAGCGGGTGATCGCCCGCACGCCGCGCAAGGCCCGGGTCGAGAAGCTGTCCAACTGCCCCGACACGGCCAGGCCGCTCCAGCGCCCGGCGACCTCGCGCGCCTAGGCGAGGTCTTCCGCGCAAGACCTTGCGCGGCTGCGACATTCCGCTCCTGATTCGAGCTTTTCCACAGGCGGTTGTTTGCGTCTGCTCGCCCTGCGGGTAATCCTTCGTGGGCGGAGGTGGGGGCTTCCGCGCGTGAGCTGAAGGGGACGGCGCGGATGAGGATCGGAAGACGCCAGCCGCCGGTGGATTTCGGCGCGTCGAACGACGAGGGCCTGAGCGCCCCGGCCGCGGACGCGCCTGAGCCGGCGGTGAACGATCCCGTCTTCGCGCCCGCCGCCGAGGCCGCGCCGGCGCGGCCGCTCGCCCCGCCGCCGCAGCGCGCCGACGTAGCCGCCTCCGAGCTGCGCCCGCCGGCCCGCCGCGCTCAGGATCTCGCCGACGAAGCCCTGGCGCGGAGTTTCCGCGCGCCGCCGGCCTGGCCGATCTACCTCGCCGCCCTGGCGGTGTCCGCGCTCTGGGCGCTGGGACCCGTCGCCTTCGCGGTCGGCTACCGCAACCGGGTCGCGCCGCTGACCGAGGACACCTTCGCGCTCGCCGTCTTCGCCCTGCTGGCGATCGGCCCCGCCGCGTTCGTCTGGGGCGCCGCCTACATGATCCGCCAGGGCCAGAAGCTCGCCGCCGAGGCGCGGCGCGCCAAGGCCATGGCCGAGGACATGCTGTCGCCTGCGCTCAGCGCCGCCGCCCGCACCGGTCACGTGGTCCAGGGCGTCCGGGACGAGATCGAGGCAGCCGGCCTCGCCGCCGACCAGGCCCGAGAGACCCTGCTGGCGCTGCGCCAGGCCATGGCCGAGGAGACCCTGCGCCTCACCGACGCCACCCGGTCTTCGGTCCGCACCGCCCAGGACCTTGCCGGCGCGCTCGGCCGCGAGCGGGGCGAGATCGGCGCCCTGGCCGACAGCCTCGACGCCCGCGCCGCCCAGGTGGCCGACGTGATCGGCGGCCAGGCGCTGCGGGTCGTGCAGGCGAGCGACGCGGCCGGCGAGCGGCTGCGGCTTGCGGAGGCCGAGCTCGGCGCGACGCTGGACGCCCGGGTGGCCCGGGTCACCGAGGCGATCGGCAACCAGGCCCGCATGGTGGCCGAGGCCGCCGACGTCGCCGAGGCCCAGCTCCGCGAGGCCGAGTCCGTACTGGCCGCCCGCGCCGCCGACCTGGCCGCCGCGGCCGGCGAGGTGGGCGACGCCGCCCGCGTGGCCGGCGAGGACCTGACACGCCACATCGCCCGGCTGGAGACCGCCGGCTCCGGCGTGGCCGACCAGATCAAGGCGGTTGAGGGCGGGCTTTCGGGGCACCGCACGGCGCTCGTCACCCTCTCCCAGGCGCTGCGCAGCGACCATCAGGGTTTCGCCGAGCAGGCTCAGGCCCACGCCGACCGGCTGGGCGAGTTCATCGCGCAGGCCCGGCTGTCCGCCGCCGAGATGAACGAGCGGGCGATGCGCGGGAGCGAGACCCTGAAGGGGCTCATGGCCGACGCCGCCGAGCAGTTCCGCGACCTCGCCGAGACGGCGCGGGCCGAACGCGAGGAGTTCGGCCAGTCCACCCTGCAGTCGCTGGACGCGGTCTCCGCCGCCGCCGCCGAGCAGCGGGCCCAGCTCGAGGCCCAGACCCGGGCGGCCATCGACGCGCTCGCCCGCGCCGCCGAGGAGACCCGCGAGGCCGCCGCCAGCCATGCCGCCACCGCGCGCGAGCAGGTGGACCAGCTCTCCGAGGCCGCCTTCACCGCCGGCCAGAAGGCGAACCAGGTGTTCGAGGCTCGGCTGGAGGAGGCGCGCGCGCTCGTCGCCCAGTCCTCGCAGATGGTCGAGCAGGCCGGCCAGGCCACGGCGCGGCGCCTGGAGGAGGGGGCTGCGGCCGCCCGCGAGGCGATGGCCGAGCTGGAGCGGATGCTGGCCGAGCTGGAGGAGCGCGCCCGACGCCTGCCCGCCGCCGCCCAGGGCCAGGCCGAACAGGTCCGCGAGACTGTCATCCAGGGCATGGACGAGCTGATGGCGGCCGCCCGGCGGACGGCCGACGAGGCGCAGGCGATCGACGCCGCCTTCCAGGAGCGGGTGCGACACAATTTCGAGATGCTCAGCGAGGCCGTGCGCCTGATGGGCACCGTGGCCGCGGCGCCGTCGCCGGCGGCCTCGCCGCTGCTACGCGCCGTCCCGCCGCCGGCCCCGCCCACCTTCTCCGCCTCCGCCTCGCTGACCCAGCCGGCCCGTCCGGCGCGCGCGCGTCCGCCCGAGCCCGTGCTGGAGTCGGAGCCCGAGCCCGAGCCCGAACCGCCGGCGGCGGTCGTCGAGCCCGAGGCCGGCCTGCGGGCGGTGGCGGACGAACTGGCCGACCTGATGCTGGAAGACGTGGCCGAGCCTGCCCCCGCCGCGCCGGAGCCCGCGGCGGCCGAGCCTGCCGCTGAGCCCGGCAAACCAGCCGGGGCGCTCGCCGCCCGGCTTGGCCTGCGGCCGCGGCTGAAGCTGACGCCCACGGCCACGGACGAGGAGTTCAGCCAGGTGTTCGAGGCGGCCGGCGGCCCGCCGCCCGCGGAGACGAAGGGCGAGGGCTGGACCTGGAAGGACCTGCTGGCCTCCGTCGACAGCAGCCCGGCGGCGGGTCCGGACCTGGAGGAGTCCCTGTCGGCGGAGCTCGCCGGCATGGGGGTCGACCCCGAGAAGCTGCTGCCCAGGGCGCGGATCGACGAGATCGCCGCCGCGGTCCAGACCGGCGACCTCGACGGCGCCCGCCAGGTGGTCAAGAAGCTCGCGCCCGCCGCCACCCGGCGAATCGTGCGGCGGCTGTTCACGGACGAGGCGCTGAAGACCCAGGTGGCGGCCTTCATCCGCGGCCACCAGGCGCTGGTGGACGACGCGGTGGTGCAGGACCCCGAGGGTTTCCTGATGGCGGAACTGCTCGGCGGCCGGCCCGGACGGCTCTACCTGCTGCTGGACGCCGCCCTGGGGGACATCGCCTGAGGCGGCTGGCCTTCCGCGACGAGCGCTGGCCGCTGCGGGACGCCTTCGTCATCTCCCGCGGGGCCAAGACCGAGGCCCATGTCGTCGTCGCGGAGATCGGCGAGGGCGATCATGTCGGCCGCGGCGAGGCCGTGCCCTACGCCCGCTACGGTGAGGACGTCGACGGCGTCCTGGCCGAGATCGCCGCCGTCCGCGCCGCCATCGAGACGGGGGCCAGCCGCCCTGTCCTGCAGGGCCTGATGCCGGCCGGCGCGGCGCGCAATGCACTCGACTGCGCGCTCTGGGACCTCGAGGCCAAACAGGCCGGCGCGCGGGCCTGGACGCTGGCCGGCCGCGAACGCCTGGACCCGGTGAAGACCTGCTACACGCTGAGCCTCGACACGCCGGAGGCCATGGCCGAGGCCGCCCGCCTGCACGCCCGCCGGCCGATGCTGAAGTTGAAGATCGGCGGCCCGGACGATCTCGACCGGGTGGCCGCGGTGCGCCGGGCCGCCCCCCGCACCAGGCTGATCGTCGACGCCAACGAGGCGCTCGGCTTCGACGACCTCACCCGCCTGGCCCCAGAGTTCGCCCGTCTCGACGTCCAGCTTGTCGAACAGCCGCTGCCCGCCGGCGAGGACGCCGCCCTGGAGGGATGGGCCAGCCCGGTGCCGCTCTGCGCCGACGAGAGTCTGCACACCCGCGCCGAACTCGCCGACTGCGCCCGCCGCTACGCCTATGTGAACATCAAGCTCGACAAGGCCGGGGGGCTGACGGAGGCGCTGGCCCTCGCGGCCGAGGCGCGCGCCCAGGGGCTGGAGGTGATGGTCGGCTGCATGGTCGCCACCTCGCTCGCCATCGCGCCGGCGCTGCTGGTGGCGCAGGGCGCGCGCGTGGTGGACCTGGACGGGCCGCTGCTTCTGGCCCGCGACCGGGAGCCCGGGCTGCCGATCTCGGGCTCGCTCATCGAGCCGCCGCCGCCGGCGCTCTGGGGCTAGGACGGGGCAGGCGTCGTCTCTAGGGTCGCGCCATGGACCTGCCCCGCAATCCCTTCAAGCACGCCATCGCCGCCGGCCGCCGCCAGATCGGCTTTTGGCTGGCGCTCTCCGACAGCTTCGCGGCCGAGGCCGTCGCCGGCGCCGGCTACGACTGGCTGGTGGTCGACATGGAGCACGCGCCCAACACCCTCGACACCGTGCTTCGGCAACTCCAGGCGCTGGCCGGCGGTGCGGGCTCGGCGGTGGTGCGCCCGGCCTGGAACGATCCCGTCCTTATCAAGCAGGTGCTCGATCTCGGCGCCCAGACCCTGCTGGTCCCCTACGTGCAGGACGAGGGCGAGGCGCGGGCCGCCGTCGCCGCCGTCCGCTATCCGCCACGCGGCGTGCGCGGGGTGTCGGCTGGCGCGCGGGCCAGCGGCTTCGGCCGGATCCAGGACTACGCCCGCCGCGCCGAGGAGGAGCTCTGCCTGCTGGTCCAGGTGGAAACCGCCCAGGCGCTGGAGCGGCTCGAGGCGATCGCCGGCGTGGATGGCGTCGACGGCGTGTTCATCGGGCCTGCCGACCTCGCCGCCAGCCTCGGCCACCTCGGCGAGCCGGGGCATCCGGAGGTCAAGGCGGCGGTGCTCGACGCGATCCGCCGGATCGGCGCGGCGGGCAAGCCGGCGGGCCTGCTCACCGCCGATATCGATTTCGCGCAGGCCTGCCTCGACGCCGGAGCGACCTTCGTGGCGGTCGGCATCGACACCGCCGTGCTCGCCCGCGGGGCCGACGCGCTGCGCCAGCGTTTCGGCTAGGCGCCGCCGTCCCAAAGCCAGGCGGCGCCGCGCACGCCCGAGGAGTCCCCCCAGCGCGCCGGGACGAGGCGCGCGCGCCAGCGATCTGCGAACACCCGACCGGCGACGATCGGGGCAAGGCGGTCGTAGAGCTCCGGCAGGTTGGACAGTCCGCCGCCGAACACCAGGACCTCCGGGTCGACCACGTTGCAGACCATGGCGACGCCGCGGCCGACGCGGTCCAGCCAACGGTCGAGCGCCGCCGCGGCGTCGGCGTCGCCCGCGCGTGCGGCCGCGGCGATCTCGTCCGGCGCGAGGTCCCGGCCGGTCGCCTCGCGGTGCTCGCGCCGGAACGCCGGGCCGGAGATCCAGGTCTCCAGGCAGCCGCGCTGGCCGCACCAGCAGGCCGGTCCCGGATGCTCGTCGGCGGCGGGCCAGGGCAGGGGCGTGTGGCCCCACTCGCCGGCGATGCCGTTCGCGCCCTCGAGCAGGCGCCCGCCGAGCACCAGCCCCGCGCCGCAGCCGGTGCCGAGGATCACCGCGAATACCGAGGCCGCGCTCGCCGCCGCCCCGTCCGTCGCCTCCGAGAGCGCCAGGCAGTTGGCGTCGTTGGCGTAGCGCACCGGCCGGCGGAGCCTCGCGGCGAGGTCGGCGTCCAGGGGCCGCCCGTTCAGCCAGGTGGAGTTGGCGTTGCGGACCAGGCCCGTGGCCGGGGAGATCGACCCCGGCCCGCCGACGCCTACCGGCCCCCCGGCTGCGCCGCACTCGGCCTCCACCTCGGCGACCAGGGCCGCGACGGTCTCGAGCACGGCGGCATAGTCCGGCGGGGTGGGGCGACGGCGCCGCGCCAGCACCCGGCCCTCGGGGTCCAGCGCCGCGGCTTCGGTCTTGGTGCCGCCGAGGTCCACCCCGATCCGGATCATCGCAAACTCCACCAAAAGAGCGTCGTTACGCCGCTCGCGTCTCACCCTGCGGGCCCGCATAGTGACGGAGTCTGATTCACGCCGCCCGTTCGAGAGGCGGTCGAGAGGGGGAGCTCCCGCAATGTCGAGACTTCGCACGAGCCTCATGTCCGCGTCCGCGCTCGCGGGCCTTCTGGCGCTGGCCGCGCCCGCCGCCGCCCAGCAGGCGGAGGTCGGGGAGGTGGTGGTCACGGGTAGCCGCATCGCGCGACAGGATTATGTCTCCGAGAGCCCCATCGTCACTCTGGGCTCGGACCAGATCACCGCCGTCGGCTCGACCACGGTGGAGGATTCGCTGAACCAGCTGCCGCAGTTCACGCCCTCCAACGGCGCCGGCACCAACAGCACCAACTACGTCACCACGCCCGGCCAGGCCTACGCCAACCTGCGGGGCCTCGGGCCCACCCGCACGCTGGTGCTGATCGACGGCCGCCGCGTCGTCGCCGGCAACCCGAACAACGTGGTCGACCTCAACACCGTGCCAACCTTCCTCGTGGAGAGCGTCGAGACGATCACCGGCGGCGCTTCGGCCGTCTACGGCTCCGACGCCATCGCCGGCGTGGTGAACTTCAAGCTGAAGCGCAACTTCCAGGGCCTGCAGGTGGACGCCCAGGTCGGCCAGACCGACCGCGGCGACGCGGAGCAGGGGACGGTCTCGGTAGGCTACGGCCGCGAGATCGCCGGCGGCCGCGGCCATCTCGCGGTCGCGGGGACCTGGGATAAGCGCGAAGGCCTCGTGGCCGCCGCCCGCGACTGGTCGGCCATCGGCTACAATGTGGTCACCACGGGCCTGACGCCCTCGGGCGCCGCCACCATCCTCGAGGGCCGCTTCGATCCCACCGCGAATTCCGGCGGAGCGACCAACCTGCCCAGCCGCGCCGCGATCGACGCCGTGTTCGCCCAGTACGGCATCGCGCCCGGAACGGTCGCGCCGGGCTCCAACCTCGGCTTCAACGCCGACAACACCCTGTTCACCGCCGCGCCGGTGCGCAACTTCCGCGGCGAGCGCCTGCCGGGCTTCTCGGCCGAGAGCTACACCTTCAACTCGGCCGACTACCGCTACCTGTTCCTGCCGCTGGAGCGCTGGAGCGTGTTCGCCAACGGCCGCTACGAACTCACCGACGCGATCGAGGCCTACGGCACGGCGAGCTACGTCACCTACGACGTCTCGCGCCAGCTCGGCCCGGCGTCGGCCTCCGACGGGGCCTTCCCGGGGCCGGACATCCGCGTGCCGGTGACCAACCCGTTCATCCCGCAGGACCTGCGCACCCTCCTGGCCTCGCGGCCGAACCCGACCGCGGAGTTCTTCCCCCGCCGGGCGTTCAGCGAGGTCGGCGGCCGCCTGTCGGAGAACACCTACGAGACCTTCCAGCTCGTCGGCGGCCTGCGTGGCGACCTCGGCTTCCGCGACTGGAAGTGGGACGTCTACGCGAGCTTCGGCCGCATGGAACATATCGAGGACCAGGCGGGGAACGTCAGCCGCGCCGCCATGCGCCAGCTCACCTTCGCCTCCGACGGCGGCGTGGCGATCTGCGGCGGCTTCGACATCTTCGGCGCCGGGCAGGTGAGCCCGGGCTGCGCCGCGTACATCGCCCGCGCCGTGAAGAACGAGACCGAGATCGAGCAGCAGGTCTACGAGGCGAACCTCACCGGCGGCCTGTTCGACCTGTGGGCCGGCGAGGTGCAGTTCGCCGCCGGCCTGCAATACCGCCACGACTACTTCGACTACGACCCCGACCTGCTGCTGCAGGGGCCGGACATCGTCGGCTTCAACCCGCAGGTGCCGGTGCAGGGCACGATCAAGTCCAAGGAGGCCTACGCCGAGCTGCTGGTCCCGCTGCTCGACGCCGAGGCGCACGGCATGGACCTCGACCTGTCGCTGGCCGGCCGGATCTCCGACTACAACACGGTCGGGACGACCCAGGCCTGGAAGGCCGACCTGCAGTTCAGGCCGGTCCCCGGCCTGCTGCTGCGCGGCGGCTACCAGCGCGCGGTGCGGGCGCCGAACATCGCCGAGCTGTTCTCGCCGCCGTCCCTGGGTTTCGCCAGCATCGGCACGCCGAGCGGCACGACCACCGCCGGCGATCCTTGCGACCAGCGCTCCTCGTTCCGCGCCGGGCCGAACGCCGCGGCGGTGCGCACGCTCTGCCTGGCGCAGGGCGTCGCCCCGGGCATCTACGACACCTACCGCCAGGCCTCGACCCAGGTGGAGATCCTCGGCGGCGGCAACCCCGACCTGAAGGAGGAGACCTCCGACAGCTTCACGGCGGGCGTGGTCTGGTCGCCCACCGTCGACCAGCCGTTCTTCCGCCGCTTCCAGCTCGCCGTGGACTGGTACCGGATCGAGCTCGAGGACGTGGTGGGCACGCTCACCGTCCCGACCATCGTCGGCGCCTGCTTCAACACCGAGGGCACCAACCCGACGTTCTCGCCGGACAACTTCTATTGCCAGCAGTTCCAGCGCCGGCCGTCGGGCGACATCACCAACGTGCTGGTGAACCAGGTGAATCTCGCCGCCTGGAAGATCTCGGGCGTGGACTTCCAGATCGATCACGCCTTCGAACTGGCCGACCTCGGCCTGCCCGAAGCCGCCGGCCGCTTCGAGACCAACGTCGTGGTGTCGTACCTCGACACCTTCAAGCGCCAGGCCCGTCCCGGCGCGCCGTACCTGCAGAACGCCGGCACGATCGGCGGAGACCTCTCGGGCGGCGCCTACCCGGAGTGGAAGTGGACGGCGTCCTTCACCTGGAACGCGGATCCCCTGCGGATCATGTTCCGCTGGCGGCACATCGACTCCATGCTCGACTTCCGCAACGTGCCGGTCTTCTCGCCGACCGCCGTCAATCCGCCCACCTACAACGCCTACGATCTCGTCGGCTGGTACACGCTGAACGAACGGGTGACCCTGCGCGCCGGCGTGAACAACCTGACAGACAAGGATCCGCACCTGTTCACCAGCTATTCCAACTCCAACACCGACCCGTCGACCTACGACGTGCTGGGCCGCCGGTACTTCGTCGGCCTGTCGGCGCGGTTCTGACGCGAGGGACCTCCGCCGGCCGGCCCGGCGGAGGCGTTTCGATGCTGCATCTCCTGCTGTTGGCGCTCGGCCTGGGCGCCGCCCCCGCCGCCGGGGCCGCCGAACTGGTGATCGACTTCCCGGCCCTGCAGGGCGGCGGGCAGGTGATGTTCGCCGTCTACTCGGACGCCCAGGGCTGGACCCGGCGGGTCGGGGAGACCGCCGGCGGGCCGCTGCCGGTGCGGGCCGGCGCCGCCCAGGTGCGGCTCGACCTGCCGCCGGGGCGATACGCCGTGATGGCCTTCCATGACCGCAACGGCGACGGTCGGCTGAACACCCTGCCGGTGGGGCTGCCCACCGAGCCCTACGGCTTCTCGCGCGACGCCCGCGGCGCGTTCGGCCCGCCGGGCTGGGACAAGGCGGCGTTCAGCCTGCCGGCCTCGGGCGGGCGTCAGGCCATTCGCCTGCGCTGAGCCACCAGGGCCTCGAGCAGGTCCGCGGCCCGTTCGCCGCCGTCGGCTTCCCGGCGGATCGCCTCACCCAAGGCCCGGGCGCGCTGGGCGAAGGCGGGTTCGTCCAGCACGCGTGCGGCGGCTCTGCGGATCGCGCCGACACCCGCCGAACGCGGCAGTCGCAGGCCCGCGCCGGCCCAGGCTATGCGAGCGGCGTTCTCGGGCTGGTCCCGGCCGGTGGGGATCACCACCACCGGCACGCCGTGCATCAGCGGCCGCATCACCGTGCCGTGGCCGCCGTGGCAGATGACCAGGGCGCAGCGCGGAACGATGGCGTCGTGATCGGCCTGGGCCACCACCTTCACGTTGGCCGCCGACGGCAGGCGCTCGGGCGACAGCGCCGGCCCAAGCGTGACGACGCCCCGCACGGGCAGGTCGGCCAGGGCCTGGATCGTGCGAGCCAGCACCTGCTCCTGGCCCTGGTAGGCGGTGCTGAACGACACCAGCACGTTCGGCCGCTCGGGGTCGATCAGCTCGCCCACGTCGGCGGCGGCCTTCGCCCAGTCCGGCGCTTCCCCCAGGGGGCCGGCGTAGGCGAACGGCGCCGGCGGCGCGCTGACGCCATAGTCGAAGGCGGCGCTCGCGCCGAGCACCACGAGGTCGGCGGCCATGAGCTGCTCCAGCGCCGCGCCGAGCGGCCGCAGGCCGAGGCCCCGCCGGGCGGCGTTCAGGCTCTTCAGCCCCTGATCGTACCAGGCTCCGATCATCCGGCGCGAGGTGCGGTCGCGGCCCGCCTCGAAGGCGTTGCGCGCCGGCGGGAACCCCGGGCCGAAGGGCGGCACGTCCTCCCGCGTCGGAAAGCACCAGACGTTGGACGTGAGCAGCGCCAATGTCGCGCCGGCGTGCTCGGTCGCCGCCATGACGCCGAACAGCAGCTCGTTGGAGACCACGGCGTCAGGCTCGAACCGGTCCATCAGGGCGAGGGTGTCGGCGGCGTAGGCCGCGGCCGGTCCCGCGATCACCGCCTTGCAGACCGAGCGCACCACCGCCGGCGGCCAGCGGGTCCGCCAGTCCTGCAGCGGGTCGTCCTCGGCGCCCAGGGTCGTGCGGTTCGGCGCGCTTGCCCACGTCGCGAACCGCAGGCCGGCGGCGCTGGCCTGCGCGCGGTTCGCCTCGTCGGAGACGAACAGCACCTCGTGGCCACGGTCCTTCAGCCGGCGCGCGACCAGCAGGGCCGGGGGGACGTGACCGCCGCCCTCAAACGTCGTGAAGAGGAAGCGCACGCGGCAGGATCCGGACGGCCTTGAGGTCGGCGAGATGGCGCGCGCCGGTGCTGAAGCAGGCGACGGCGAGCTGCCGCGCCATGATGTCGAAGTGCTGGACGACCGCGTCGGCCGAGACGAGGGCGGCGGCGAGCACGCCGCCGGCCTGACCCACGAGGTCGGCGCCCAGCCGGATGGCCTTGGCCGCGTCGACGCCGTCGCGCACGCCGCCCGAGCCGATGAGCGGCAGGTCCGGGCAGGCCGCGCGGACCTCGGCAAGCGCCCGCGGGGTGGGGATGCCCCAGCCCTGGAACGCGTCGGCCACCTGCCGGTCGGCGCGGTCGGCGATACGCTCGGCCTCGATGGCCGCCCAGGCGGTGCCGCCGGCGCCGGCCACGTCGATCGCGGCGACGCCCGCGTCGTGGAGCCGCCGGGCGACAGCGGCGGAGACGCCGTAGCCCACCTCCTTGACGATCACCGGCCGTCCGAGGTCGCGGGTCAGCCGCTCGATGGCGGGCAGCACGCCGCGCCAGTCGCGGTCGCCGGCCGGCTGCACGGCCTCCTGCAGCGGGTTCAGGTGGATGATCAGCGCGTCCGCCCCGATCATCTCCACCGCCCGGCGCGCCTCGTCGGCGCCGTAGCCCTGCACGAGCTGGGCCGCGCCGAGGTTGGACCAGATGGGAACGGAGGGCGCGATCTCCCGCAGCCGGGCGTCGATGCCGGCCTGGGCGGCGCCTTCCAGCGCGACCCGCTGCGACCCCACGGCGAGCGGGATGCGGAGCTGCTCGGCCGCCGCGGCCAGGTTGGCGTTGATCGCCGCCCCGCGCTCCGGACCGCCGGTCATGGAGCTGATCAGGAACGGAAGTTTGAAGTCCCAGCCCAGGAAGCCGGTGGACAGATCCACCTCGTCCAGGTTCAGCTCAGGGAGCGCACAGTGCTCCAGCACCAGCTCGTCGAAGGCGCTGGGGCCGCCCGCCTGCTGGCGGAGCGCGATGTCCAGGTGTTCGTCCTTCCGGCGGACGATGGCGGACGGCTCGGTCAAGGTCGCCTCGGAACGGAACGGTTGGGCGGCAGCAACATTCTTTCTCGTAGGTGATACAAAATATCGATGGGCTTGTAACCGGGTTCTGACTTAGGCTGCCGGCCCAGGAAACGCCCGCCATGGGGACTCTCGTGACTGAACCCCTCGCCTTGGAGCGGAACCGGCTGGCCGTCCTGCGCGACCTGGTGGAGCGCGGGCTGGAGGAGCTGCTGCCGGACGCCGGCGACCCGCCGCACCGCCTGCACGCGGCCATGCGCTACGCGGTGCTCTCGCCTGGCAAGCGCATCCGCCCGATCCTCGCCCTGCTCAGCGCCCAGCAGCTCGGCTGTCCGCTGGCCGACGTCCTGCCGGCCGCCTGCGCGCTGGAGATGATCCATTCGGCCTCCCTGGTCCTCGACGACCTGCCGTGCATGGACGACGCCGACACGCGTCGTGGCCAGCCGAGCGTGCACGTGCGTTACGGCGAAGACGTGGCGGTGCTCACGGGCGTCGCCCTGCTCAACGAAGCGTTCGCGGTGGTCAGCCGCGCGCCGCACCTGAACGACGCCGCCAAGGTGGCCATGACCGCGCTGCTCTCGCGAACCGTGGGGACCGGCGGGCTGATCGGCGGCCAGGACAAGGACCTGCGCGCCGCGCCCGAGCCGACGCTCGGCTTCCTCAGCCAGCTCCACCACGAGAAGACGGGCGTCCTGTTCATCGCCGCCGTCGAGGTGGGCGCGCTCGCCGCCGGCGCCTCGCCGGGCGCCGTGCAGGCCCTGCGGGTCTTCGCCCGCGAGCTCGGCCTCGCGTTCCAGGCCTTTGACGACCTGGACGACGAGGCGGACCTCGAAGCCGGCCGGGCCGGGGTGAACATGCTGAGCGTGCTCGGCCGTGACGCCCTGCGCGACGAGGCGGCGCGCCGGCTGAGCGACGCCAAGGCCGCACTGGTCGAGGGTGGTCCGGAACTCGCGCCGCTCGGCGGCTACGTGGACCTCCTCTTCCGCCGCGCGACGGCGTAGGATCGACCCATGTCGATGGTGGTGAACACGGCGAGCTTCCTGGCCGGCGTCGTGGCCATGGAAGGCGTGGCCTGGGCCACGCATCGCTACGTCATGCACGGCGTGCTCTGGAACTGGCACCGTTCGCACCACGAGCCCGGCCGCAAGGGGCCGGAGCTCAACGACCTCTTCGGCCTGGTCTTCGCCGGCATAGCCGTCGGTCTCTTCTGGCTCGGCGCCCGGCCGGGCTTCGCGCCGGTCTGGTGGCTGGCCATGGGGATGACCGCCTATGGCGTGCTCTACGCCCTGGTGCACGACGGGCTGGTGCACCGGCGCTTCCCGTTCCCTATCCGGCCCCGGCGCGGCTACCTGCTGCGGCTCGTGCAGGCGCACCACCTCCACCACATCAGCCACGAGCGCGACGGCGCCGTCTCGTTCGGCTTCCTCTGGGCCCAGGATCCCGACCGGCTGCGCGCGCAACTCCAGGCGGGCCGGCGGCCATGAGCCCGGCCCGTCAGGGCGCCGTCGGCCTGGCGCTCGCCGCGGGCATCGTCGGCGGCTGGCTCGCGCTGCACCTGTGGGGCGTGTTCTTCCACCGCTGGAGCGAGGTCGACTGGCTCCGCGTCCCACTGCTGGTGGCCCTGCAGAGCTGGCTGGGCGCTGGCATGTTCATCGTCGCCCACGACGCCATCCATGGCTCCCTGGCGCCCGGCCGGCCGCGCCTGAACGCCGCCGTGGGCCAGCTCTGCGTGGCGCTCTACGCCGGCTTCGGATTCGGCAAGCTCGCCCGCTCGCACCGGCTGCACCACGAGGCCCCCGGCACAGCGCGGGATCCCGACTTCCACGATCCGGCGCCGCGCGCCTTCGTCCCCTGGTTCGTGGCCTTCTTCCGGCGGCACTTCGGCTGGGCGGAGTTCGCCCGGGTGACCGGGGTCCTGGTCCTCTACCTGCTGCTGGGCGCCAAGCCCGCCAACCTGATCGCCTTCTGGGGCGTCCCGGCGATCCTCTCGGCGCTGCAGCTCTTCACCTTCGGCACCTGGCTGCCGCACCGGCACGCCGGGGAGGGCGTCTTCGCGGACGAGCACCGCACCCGCTCGCTGGACTATCCCTGGATCGCCTCGCTGCTTGCCTGCTTCCACTTCGGCCGCCATCACGAGCACCACCTGCGGCCGGAGGTGCCCTGGTGGCGGCTGCCGGAGGTGCGGCTCTAGAGCCGCGACCAGAGCGGCCGGCGCGGCGGCGCCTGGAAGAGCCGCTCGACCCGGCTCCACACCGCAACGAGCGCGCCGCGGGCCACCAGCGCCGCCATCACCGGCTTCGGGACGGACATCCGCGACGCCAGCGCGTCGGGGCCCTTGCGGCGGATGCGGCGGCCGATCTCGCGATAGACGTCGCGGGCCGCCGCGACGGCCAGCGCGCCGCGGAACGGCAGGTCTCGGATCCCGACCCGGGCGGATCGGTAGTAGGCCTCCGCCAGGTCCAGCATCTCCTCCACCACGGTGAAGACCTGATCGTGGTTGAACGGGTTGCGCAGCGCCTCGGGCGTCGCCGCCACGCCCGCCGCGCGCAACGCCTGGGCGGGCAGGTAGACCCGGCCGTTTTCCGCGTCCTCGCGCACGTCGCGGCAGATGTTGCTGAGCTGGAAGGCGAGGCCCAGGTCCTGCGCCCGCTTCAGGACCGCGTCGTCGCGCACGCCCATGATCAGCGCCATCATCACCCCGACGACCCCTGCCACGCCCCAGCAGTAGCGCAGCGTCTCCTCGGTGGTCTCGTAGGTCGCCCCGTCCACGTCCATGGCGAAGCCGTCCAGCAACTCGAGCGGCCACTGCTCGGGCATCCGGTGCTTCAGCGCTACGCGCTGGAAGGCGACGAACGCCGGATCCGTCACGGGCTCGCCGGCGAGCGCGGCCCGGGTTTCCCGGCGCAGCATTTCCAGCCGCTCGCGGCGCGCGGCGTCGGTGAGCGGGATCGAGGCGCCGCCGTGGTCCTGGCCGTCGATCTCGTCGTCGCAGCGGCGGCACCAGGCGTAGAGCTGCCAGACGTCCTCGCGCAGCTCGTGTCCGAAGAGCCGGGCGGCCGCGCGGAAGCTCGTGGAGCCCTTCTCCATGGCGGCTTCGGAGTGGGCGACGACGGCGTCCATCAGGCCGGCTCGCGGGCCAGGTCCTCGGCGATCACCCGCGCCGTCGCCTTGGCCGAGCCCACCACGCCCGGCACGCCCGCGCCGGGATGGGTGCCGGCCCCCACGAAGTAGAGGTTGCGCACCTCGGCGTCGCGGTTGTGCACCCGGAACCAGGCGCTCTGGGTCAGGATCGGCTCGAGTGAGAAGGCGCTGCCCAGGTGGGCGTTCAGCTCGCTCTGGAAGTCCTCCGGCGTGAAGATCCGCATGGTCACGAGGTCCTCGCGCAGCCCTGGGATGGCCCGGCGCTCGATGGCTTCCAACAGCCGCTCGGCGTACTTCGGCCCCTCCGTCTGCCAGTCGATGGGCTGGGTCAGGTTGGGCACCGGCGACAGCGCATAGTAGGCGCTGCACCCGTGCGGCGCGAGGCTGTCGTCCGTGACGCTCGGCGCGTGCAGGTAGATCGAGAAGTCCTCGCGGAGGGGCTTGGCCCCGCAGATCGAGTCCACCAGCCCCTTGTACTCAGGGCCGAACAGGATCGTGTGGTGGCGCAGGTCGTCATGCCGGCGCTTCAGCCCGAAATAGACCACGAACAGCGACATGCTGAACCGCCGCCGCCCCAGGCCCTTCTCCATCCGCCGTCCGCGCGGGTGACGCTTCAGGAGCTTGCCGTAGGTGTGCATGACGTCGGCGTTGCTGACCACCAGGTCGGCCATCAGCACCTCGCCGTCCTCGGTCCGGACGCCCACCGCCCGGTCGCCCTGGGTCAGGATCTCGGCCGCGGGGGTGGCGAGGCGGAGCGTGCCGCCGAGGTCCTGGAACAGGCGGGCGAGACCGGCCACCAGCGCCCCCGTGCCGCCCCGCGGAAACCAGACCCCCCATTTGCGCTCCAGGGCGTGGATCAGGGCGTAGATCGACGAGCTCTGGAACGGATTGCCGCCCACCAGCAGGGTGTGGAACGAGAGCGCCTGCCGAAGGTGCTCCTCCTGCACGAAGCTCGAGACCATGGAGTAGACGCTGCGCCAGGCCTGCAGCCGCGCGAGCTGCGGCGCCGCCTTGACCATGCTCCAGGGGTCGAGGAAGGCCACGTGGCCGAGTTTCAGGTAGCCCTCCTCGAAGACCTGGGTCGAATAGTCGAGAAAGCGGCGGTAGCCCGCCACGTCCGGCGGCGAGAGGGCGGCGATCTGCCGGTCCAGCTCGGCCTGGTCGTTGACGTAGTCGAACGCCGTGCCGTCCTCCCACAGCAGCCGATAGAAGGGTGTGATCGGCAGCAGCTCCACATAGTCGGACAGCCGGCGGCCCGAGAGTTCGAAGAGCTCCTCCAGGCTCGACGGGTCGGTGATGACCGTCGGGCCCGCGTCGAAGGTGAAGCCGTCCTGCTCGTAGACGTAGGCTCGGCCGCCCGGCCGCGCCCGGCCCTCCAGCAGGGTGACCGAGAGCCCCATGGACTGCAGCCGGATCGCGGCCGCGAGTCCGCCGAAGCCCGCGCCGATGACGATGGCCTTACGCGACAACTGGAGTCCTCCTCGGCGGCGCGACCGCCTTTAACGCCCGCAGGACCGGCACCGGCGGCTTGCCCGCGAGCACGCGGGCCTTGTCGGCGACGGTGCTTCGGCCGGCGTAGAAGCGTTCGATCAGCGGCTGCGGCAGCCGGTAGAAGCGCTCGAGCACGCGGTAGCGCTGGTCGGGCTCGGCGGCGGTGAACAGCATGCGGTTGAGCAGCCGGTGGAAACCACGCTGGCGCCAGAGCGCAATCGAGCGGTCGCGGAGCACCCGCGCCAGCGGCCGGCTGCCCAGATGCGCGTTGCGGGCCACGAGCTCGGCCACCTGCAGCGCGTCGGGGAAGGAGTAGCCGGTCACCGGATGGAAGAAGAGGCCGCGCATGCCCACCTGCGGCACGTGCCGGCCGGGTTCGTCCCAGTAGGCCTCGACGTCGCCGGCCAGCACCACCGGCAGGGCGCCGCGCTCGCGGCCGACCACGTCGGCGATCGCCCACCCCGCCCCGCGCGCGTAGCGGAGCAGCTCCGACTCGAGCTGCAGCCGGTCGATCTCGCCCCCGTCGCTGTAGCGGGTGTCCTCCACCAGCACGCGGTCCGGCCCAAGCGGCAGGACGTAGATGAACCGGAAGCCGTCGGCCTGGCGCACGGTCGCGTCCATCACCGTCGGCCGCGTGAGGCCGTGGATCCGCTTGAGCTGCAGCTCCAGACCCAAGAACTTCTGGTAGGCGATGTCCACGTGCGGGGAGGGGGTGGCTCCGCGGCCGTCGATGATCAGCGGGGCGGCGAAGGTGTCGCCCTCCTCGCAGACGACCCCCTCCGGCGAGACGAGCCGCGCGCGCCGGCGCAGCAGGTCGGGGCCGAGCGCATCACGCACTGCGGCGCGCAGGGTCCGGCTGGTCAGGCAGCCATAGGGGGTGGTGAGCGCCCGCGCATGGCCGGGGAAGGCGACGTCGTAGCCGGCCCACACGTGGTCCAGCATCGGCCTGAGCGTTTCCCAGACAGGCGGCGCCGCGTCGGTGGCGAACAGGCACCAGGTGTGCGGCTCGGGCTCCGCGTCGGGATCCAGCAGGCCTATCCGGAGTTCCGGACGGCGTCGCCGCAGTTCGAGCGCGATCAGTCCGTTGGCCAGCCCGCCGCCCACCAGCAGGACGTCATGTTTCGATGGGCTTTGGACGGGACGCTCAGACATTCTTTGTTATAGTAGACATAAAGAATGGGCGGTCCAGCCGGGTTTGGCGTCCGGTGGACTCCGAGGTACTAGCATCACCGAAAGGGGGTAGGAGTGCCGAGGCCCAAGGGCGCGCGTGATTCCGACTACGACCAGAAGAGGGCGGCTCTTCTCGAGCGCATGACCCGGCGGATCATGCGGCGCGAGGTTGCGCGCCCGAGCCTGAGGCAGCTTGCCGAGGCGGCTGGCGTCACCGTTCCGACCCTGCGGCACTACTTCGGCGGCCGCGCCGAGGTGATGACGGCTATCCTCGAAGCCTATCGCCAGGCCGGCGGCCGGCGCCTCGAGATGCTCGCCACGCCAGAGGTCCCGTTCGAGGAGTCCATCCGGCAGTTCGCCTTCTCCCTGCTGATGGCCGTGCAGATGCCGCGCGAGGTGAAGCTGGGCGATGTCTTCGCGGTCAGCATCGCCGAGGGCCTGCTCGACGAGAAGATCGGCCCAGCGGCCCTGGAGCACATCGTCGATCCCTCGGTCGACGTTCTGCAGGCCAGGCTGCGGCATCACATCGCCCGCGGCGAGATGATCGAGGCGGACACCCGCGCGGCGGCGCTCATGCTGCTCTCGCCCCTGCTGCTCGCGATCCTCCATCAGCAGCACATGGGCGGGGCCACCTGCAACCCCGCCGACCTGCCGAAGATGACCGAGGAGCTCTGCGCGGCCTTCATCCGCGCCTACAAGGCGCCGGCGCCCTAGGCGAGCGCCGGCTCAGGCTCGGCGATGTCGCCCGGCGTGCGGCCGGCGTCGTAGACGCCCTGGTCGAGCAGGCCTTGGCGCTTGGCGACGATGGTCGGGACCAGCGCCTGGCCGGCGACGTTGACCGCCGTGCGGCCCATGTCGAGGATCGGGTCGATCGCCAGCAGCAGGCCGACGCCTTCCAGCGGCAGGCCGAGCGTCGAGAGGGTCAACGTCAGCATCACCGTCGCCCCCGTCAGCCCGGCGGTGGCCGCCGAGCCCAGCACCGAGACGAAGACGATCAGCAGGTAGTCGGTCACACCGAGCGGCACGCCGAAGAACTGTGCCACGAAGATCGCCGAGATCGCCGGGTAGATGGCCGCGCAGCCGTCCATCTTGGTGGTCGCGCCCAGGGGCACGGCGAAGGCGGCGTAGGCGCGGGGCACGCCGAGGCCGGTCTCGGTGACCGCCTCGGTCACGGGCAGGGTGCCGATCGAGGAGCGGGAGACGAAGCCCAACTGGATGGCCGGCCAGGCGGCCCGGAAGAACCGCAGCGGGTTCAGCCCGTGCGCGCCGAGCAGCGTCGGGTAGACGACGAACAGCACCAGGGCGAGGCCTGCGTAGATGGCGATGGCGAACTGGCCGAGCTGGCCCAGCGCGTCCCAGCCGTACTTGGCCACGGCGTTGCCGAGCAGGCCGACGGTGCCGATCGGCGTCAGGCGGATCACCCACCAGAGCACCTTGCGCACCACCGCCAGCGCCGACGCGTTGAACGCCAGGAAAGTGCGGCCCGCCTCGCCGGCCTTCAGGGCCGCCGCGCCGATCACCAGCGAGATCACCAGGATCTGCAGCACGTTGAACGAGACGCTGGTGGTGGCGGAGCCGTCCGCCAGCTTGGTCGAGGCGGTGAGGCCCAGGAAGTTCGCGGGCACGAGGCCGGTGAGGAAGTCGAGCCAGCTTCCGGTGGTGGAGGGCGCCTTGGCCGCCTCGGCGGCGACGCCTGCGTGCAGCCCCGGCTGCAGGGCGAGGCCGAGCGCGATGCCGATCGCCACGGCGATCAGCGCGGTGATCGCGAACCACAGCAGGGTGCGCCAGACGAGGCCGGCGGCGTTCTGCAGCTCGCGCAGGTTGGCGATACTGGCGACGATCGCCGTGAAGACCAGCGGCGGCACCAGGGCCCGCAGCAACTGGACGAAGCTCGAGCCGACGATCCGCAGGGTCTCGGCCAAGGCGAAGCCCGGCTGGCCTGACTCGGCGCCGAGGCTGCGGGCGAGCAGGCCGAGGGCCAGGCCGACGACCATCCCGGCCAGGACCTGCCAGCCGAAGCTGCTGATGAAGCGGGAGGGGCGGGCGGTGGCCATGGACCTTCCTTGCGGCCGCAGGAGGCATGATCTCTACCGTGACGATAGGATTTCAGCCGTAGCCGAAATTCTGCGGCCCCCCCCAGAACGTCTAAGGGCCTGAGAAGGACGCATTTCGCGCGCCCATTGCCCACGCCGCCAGCGGCGGCTAGGCCGCTGCGGATGCTCACGGATCCGCTCTTCTACGCCCTGGCCATCCCCGCGGTGGTGCTGATGGGTCTCGCGAAGGGCGGCTTCGCCGGCGTGGGCGCGATCTCCATGCCGCTGCTGGCGCTGGCCATCTCTCCGGTGCAGGCCGCCGCCATCCTGCTGCCGATCCTGATCGTGCAGGACATGGTCAGCGTGTGGGCGTTTCGGCGAGACTGGGACAGAGGGGTGCTGGCGGTGATGCTGCCTGGCGCCGCCGTGGGGATCCTCGCCGGCTACCTGCTGGCGGCGAAGGTGTCGGCCACCGCGATCCTGGCGGTGCTGGGCGCGATCTCGATCCTGTTCGCCGTCCATCGCCTCTGGCTGTCGCGCGGCGGGCGGATCGCGGCCCCCAGCGACTCGCCCGGCTGGGTGGGCGGCCTGTTCGGCGTCGCCGCCGGTTTCACCAGCCAGATCGCCCACGCGGGCGGTCCGCCGTTCCAGATGTGGGTTCTGCCGCGGGGGCTCGCCCCGGCCAGCCTGATCGGCACCACCGCCATCTTCTTCGCCGCGGTGAACTGGATAAAGGTCCCCGCCTATGCGGCGCTGGGTCAGTTCACGGCGCAGAACCTGCTGACCGCCGCCGTGCTGATGCCGGTGGCGATCGGCTCCACCTTCGCCGGCGTCTGGCTCGTGAAGCGCGTGCAGGCGGAGCGGTTCTACACCCTGATTTACATCCTGATGGCGGCGGTGGGCGTCCAGCTCCTGTGGGAGGCGTGGCGCGCCTGAAGCCTACTCGGCCGCCACCGCCGGGACCCGCGCGCCCTCGTAGACGAAGGCGGCATCGTCCAGGTCGATCTGCGGGAAGACGTCCTTCTCCGACCAGTAGTCCTGGGTGTGCTGCCAGTCCGGCTTGTCGCCGCGCTTGGGCAGCAGGTGCAGGCCGCGCATCAGATAGCCGGGGTTGAAGTTCTCCGGGTCGATCCAGGGCAGGATCGGCATGTCCCTGTCCTCGGGACGGAGCGCCAACGAGACCTTCTTCGCGCCCTTCTCGTCCATGTGGGCGAGGAGGCGGCAGACGAAGTCGCCGATAAGGTCGGCGCGGAGCGTCCAGCTCGCCCTGAAGTAGCCGAACACCCAAACGAGGTTGGGCACGCCGGTGAACATCATGCCGCGGTAGGTGACGGTCTGGCCCCATTCCACCGGCTCGCCGTCCACCTGGAAGGGGATCCCGCCCATGACGCTGAGCTCGAAGCCGGTGGCGGTGATGACGACGTCCGCCTCCAGCACCTGGCCGGACTTCAGCAGGATGCCGTTCTCGACGAACCGGTCGATCTCGTCGGTGACCACCGAGGCCTTGCCGCCCGCCACGGCGCGGAAGATGTCGCCGTCGGGCACGAAGGCGATCCGCTGGCGCCAGGGCCGGTAGCGCGGGGTGAAGTGCTGTGCGGTCACCTCCGGGCCGACGAAGGCCGAGACGCCGGCCAGCAGCTCCTGCTTGACCGCCTCGGGCTCCTCGAAGCTGCGCTGGGTGAACAGCGCGCCGTCGTGCAGGCGCTTGCGGCGGACGATTTCGTGGATCCACGACTCGTCGATCTGCAGGGCGCGGAGCTGGTCGGCGAGATCGTCGACGTTGCGGCCCGGCACGAAGTAGGTGGGCGAGCGCTGCAGCATGGTTACGTGCGCGCATTCGCCCGCGATGTTCGGGATCAGGGTCGCGGCCGTCGCGCCCGAGCCGATCACGACGACCTTCTTGCCGGCGATCTGCGGGTCGTCGGGCCAGGTCTGCGGGTGGATGATGCGGCCCTTGAAGTCGGCCATGCCCGGCCACTCCGGCGTGTAGCCGGCGCCGTGGTTGTAGTAGCCCTGGCACATCCACAGGAAGCCGGTGGTGAAGCGCACCGCCTCGCCGGTGTCTTCCCGTACGGCGTCGACGGTCCAGACCGCCGCCTCGCTCGACCAGGCCGCGTTGGTGATCCGGTGGCGGTAGCGGATGTGGCGCGCGAGGTCGTTCTCCTCGATCACCTCGCCCATGTAGCTGAGGATCTCCTCGGCGGTGGCGATGGGCGGGCCGACCCACGGCTTGAACCGGTAGCCGAAGGTGTAGAGGTCGCTGTCCGAGCGGATGCCCGGGTACTTGTGGGTGAGCCAGGTGCCGCCGAAGCTGTCCATCGCCTCGAGCACCACGAAGCTCTTGCCCGGCTGCTGCTGGGCGAGGTGGTAGGCGGACCCGATGCCGGAGATGCCGGCCCCGACGATCAGCACGTCGAAGTGCTCGCCGCCCTTGGGCGTGGAAATGTTTGCGCTCGCGTTCATGCCTGCCTCCCTGGCCGTCCCTTTTCCGCTCACTCTGGGCGAACGGCCGGCGGCCTCTTTGATCGGGGTCAAGCCAAACTGAACGGCGATAAGGAATCAAGCCGAAAGGCGCGGCTCAGTCGGGAAGTTGACCGCCGATCCAGGTGGTGACGACGCGGCCCTGGTCGTCCAACAGGGCGAGGTCGGCCCGCAGCCCCGGCGCGATGCGCCCGAGCTCGTGGTCCAGGCCGAGGAACTGGGCCGGCGCGAGGCTGGCCATCCGCAGCGCGTCGGCGAGGTCCACGCCCAGCATCTCCACCGTGTTGCGGACCGCCGAGGCCATGTCGAGGTCCGAGCCGGCCAGGGTGCCGTCCGGACCGACGCAGACGCCGTCCTGCACCGTGATCATGCGGCCCTGCAGGCTGAAGGTCTTCTCGGTCAGGCCGACGCTCGGCATCGCGTCGGTGACCAGCATGAACCGGTCCAGCGGCCGGCAGCGCAGCGCCAGGCGCAGGACCGCGGGGTGGATATGGCGCCCGTCGACGATGATCCCGCAGAACGCCGTCTGGTCCTCGAGCGCCGCGCCGACAGCTCCTGGCGCACGGCTGGCCAGGGGCGACATGGCGTTGAAGAGGTGGGTGAAGCCCGTCACGCCGGCCGTCAAGGCCTCGCCGATCTGCTCGTAGGTGGCGTCGGTGTGGCCGGCGGCGACCACTACGCGGTCCTGCGCGAGCTTGCGGATGCAGCCGGGATCGGTGCGCTCCGGGGCCAGGGTCACGAGGGTGCGGCCGGCCTTAAGCGAGCCGAGGAGGGCGCTGGCCCGGGCGTCGAGCACGCGGAACTTCGCCTTGTCGTGGATGCCGGCGCGGGCGGCGTTGAGGAACGGGCCTTCCACGTGCACGCCGAGCACGCCGGGCACGCCGGCCTGTATGGCCTGCTCCACGGCGCGCATGGCCCGGTCGATGGCGTCGAGGTCCTCGCTGATCAGGGTCGGCAGGAAGCCGGTGGTGCCGAACCGGCGGTGCGCCGCGCCGATGGCGGCGATGGCCTCCACGCTCAAGTCGTCATTGAACAGTACGCCGCCGCCGCCGTTCACCTGGGTGTCGACGAAGCCCGGCACGAGAGCGCCGCCGGCGAGGTCGTAGCGCTGGTCCGCGCGGGCCAGCGCCTCGGCCTCGGGCCCGACGGCGACGATCCGGCCGCCATCGATCACCACGCCCAGGCCTTCGACCAGGCCGCGGCCGTTCAGAACCCGGCCGCCTGTCAGGGCGAGCGCCATCAGACGGTCCTCGTGACCTTGGCGAGACCCGGAGGACGGTCCGGATCGAAACCGCGGGCGCGGGCCAGTTGCTCGACCATCCCGTAGAAGCTCTGGGCCAGCAGGATCGGCTCCAGCAGCGGATCGGCCGCCACCGCCGGCAGGACCGTCGCGCCCGGGGCCTGGCCGCCGGCCAGCAGCACCGCCGCGCCGGCCGCCGCCAGCTCCTCCGCGAGGGCCTCGACGCCTTCACGGCTCGGGTCGTCCTGGGCGAAGGCCAGGACCGGGAAGCCGTCGCGGGCCAGCGCCATCGGACCGTGGCGCACTTCCGCGGCGCTGAACGCCTCGGCGTGCAGGCCGCAGGTCTCCTTAAATTTCAGCGCCGCCTCCTGGGCCGCCGCGAAGCCGGGCCCGCGGCCCACCACGTAGAGGCTCTGGGCGTCCTGGAAGGCGTCGAGGGCCGCCGACCAGTCGAGCCGGCGGGCGGCCTCCATCTGGTCGGGCAGGTCGGTGAGCGCCGCCTCCAGCGCGGCGTCCTCGGTCCAGGCGGCCACGAGCTGGGCCACGGCGGCCAGGGCGGCGAGATAGGACTTGGTGGCGGCGACGCTCACCTCCGGCCCCGCCCACAGCGGCAGCTCCGCGTCGGCGATGGCGGCGAGCGGCGAGTCCGGGGCGTTCACGAGCGCCACCAGGCGCGCGCCGCCGGCCTTGGCGGCCTCGGCCGTGGCGATGAGGTCGGGGCTCGCTCCCGACTGGCTGATCGCCAGGCAGAGGACGTCGCCGGCGTCGGGCGAGGAGCCGTAGACGGAGCTGACCGAGGGCGCCGCCGAGGCGGTGATCAGGCCCAGGCGGGTCTCGATCAGGTACTTTGCGAAGGTGGCCGCATGGTCGGAGGAGCCGCGGGCGCAGGTGAGCACCGCGCGCGGCGGCCGCTCCCGGAGCTCGGCGGCGAGCTCGCGCACGGCTTCGGCGTTGCGGGCCAGCAGGTCGGCGACGACGCGCGGCGCCTCGGCGGCCTCCTGGGCCATCAGGCTGGCGGCGCGGGCGTCGTTGCGGGGCGCCTCGGGGCTCACGTGGGGCAACTCGGCTCCTTCCGGCTCACGAGGTGAGCGCGTTCAGCTCGGCCACGAAGTCGTAGGCGTCGCCGCGGTAATAGGACTGGGTGAACTCCACCGGGCGGCCGTCCCTGAGGAAGCCGCGACGCTCGATCAGCAGGCCTGCATCACCCGGCTGAACGCGCAGCAGGCCCGCCTGTTCGGGCGTGAAGAGCACGGCGCGCAGGCGCTGCAGCGCGCGGGTCGGCCGGTGGCCGGCCGTCTCCAGCGCCTCGTAGAGAGAGGAGCCCACAGCCTGGGCGGAGGGCAGGGAGAAGCCGGGGACGGTGGTGAACTCCAGCGCCATCGGCAGGTCGTCGGCGAAGCGGATGCGGTTGAAACGGTAGACCGGCGAGCCCGGGCTGAGGCCCAGCACCATCGACTCCTCCGGCGTGACCGCGCCCTCGGCCCGCTTCAGCCACTCCGAGCGGGGCGTCCGGCCGCGGGAGATCATGTCCTCGCTGAACGACGACAGCTTGGAGAAGCTCTTCTCCACGCGGCTGGCGACGAAGGTGCCGGCGCCCTGCCGGCGCAGCAGCAGGCCCTCGGCGACGAGGCCGTCCAGCGCCTTGCGCACGGTGATGCGGGAGACCGAGAATTCCTCGGCGAGGTCCCGCTCCGGCGGCAGCGCCTCGTCCGGCGCCAGCACCCGGTTCTGGATCGCCTCGCGGATCTGCTGCTGGAGCTGCTGGTACAGCGGCCCCCGCGCACGCGGATCCAGGGTCCCGATCAGTTCTGCAAAGGCTGGCACGTCGTCCCCGACCTAATGGAGGGCCGCAGCATGGCGGCCCAAAAGCTATAGGTCACGCTTCTGACCAATTCCATACCAATTTTGGAATGATCCACAATTGGTCTTCTTTTTCGCTTGCGCTGCTTCATTTTTTCGTCACAGCTAAGGCTCGATCCCGAGTGCGTTGGGGGGAGTTTGCCCGAGTCGTGCCTCGGATTGGCACGGGATTGGTCACATGGGAGGCGGGCCACAGCGGCCGCCGTAGGGGAGAAGAACCATGGGCATGAAGCGTCAGCTTCTGGTGGCGTCCGCCAGCTTGGCCGCGATGATGGCTGCGAGCGGCGCGGCGCAGGCGCAAGAGGTGGAGGAGCTGGTCGTCACCGGCATCCGCGCCTCCCTGCAGCAGTCGATCACCGCCAAGCGGGAAGCGCAGAGCGTCGTCGAGGTGATCTCGGCCGAGGACGTGGGCAAGTTCCCCGACAAGAACGTCGCCGAGAGCCTGCAGCGCGTCACCGGCGTGACCATCACCCGCGACTTCGGCGAGGGCGAGCGCGTGGCGATCCGCGGCACCGCTCCGAACCTCAACCTCACCCTGCTGAACGGCCACTCGGTGGCCACCGCCGACTGGTTCATCCTCGACCAGCTCAACGCCAGCCGCAGCTTCAACTTCCTGATGCTGCCGTCCGAGGTCGTCGGTCAGGTCCAGGTCTTCAAGAGCCCGCAGGCCGACCTGGAGGAGGGCGGCATCGGCGGCACCGTGAACGTCGTCACCCGTCGCCCGCTGCAGCTCGACCCGTTCACCGTCCAGGCGTCGGCCCAGATGGCCTACACCGAGCTCGCCGACAAATGGGACCCGCAGCTCTCCGGAATGCTGAGCTGGTCCAACGCCGACGACACCTTCGGCGTGATGGTCGGGCTGGTGAAGCAGAAGCGCCACCTGCGCCGCGACGGCGTCGAGGTGCTGGGTTACGGCTCGAACAACTTCGGCGGCAGCGTTGGGACGGTCGATTATCCGTCCCTGATCGGCTCGTCCTTCTTCCAGCAGACGCGTGACCGCGAGGGCGTGAACTTCGGTGTGCAGTACGCCCCGAACGACCGGCTGGAGGTCAACCTGACCGGCCTCTACAGCCAGATGGACGCCGACAACTTCAACCAAAACTACATGGCCTGGGTGTCCAACAAGGTCGGCGCGCTCGGCGCCGGCGGCGGGACGCTCACCAACACCGAGGTGCGCGACGGCACCCTGGTGCGCGGGACCTTCGGGACGGCCGGCGGCTTCGGCGCGGTGTTCGACGCCATCGACCGGGTGGCCTCGACCGAGACCCGCTCCATCGATCTCGACGTCACCTACGCCCTGAACGACGAATGGAACGTCCACGGCCAGATCGGCTACACCGACGCCGAGGGCGAGACGGAGGCCCAGCCGTTCTGGGAGACCATCGGCGTCACCGGCCTGACCTTCGACCTCACCCAGGGCGTGCCGCGGGTCAACTTCACCAACATCGATCCGACCAACGCCGCGGCGCTGAACGAGCTGGGCTGGGCCTCGCTCGACAGCATCGGCAACACCGACGAGGAGTTCTACGTCCGCGGCGACGTGGAGCGGACCGCCAGCGTGGGGCCGTTCACGAGCTTCAAGGCCGGGGTGAAGTTCTCCGACCACGAGCGGGAGACCCTCCACATCGCCGGCCGCCTGGGCTCGCTCTATCCGTGGACCGGCGGCCTCTGCAGCGGCCACGTCTGCGGCCTGGCCGACGTGGCCGGCGAGGTCACGCCGTCGGACTACCTGAAGGGCATCCGCGAGGCCGGCGTGCTCTCAGCCTACCGCCAGGTGGACCGCAAGGCGCTGGAGCAGCTCCTGCTGTCCAAGACCCTGGTCGACTGGACGCCGTCCACGCCCGGCAGCGCCGACTACCGGTTCCTGTCGCCCTCCGACAGCTACAGCATCGAGGAGAAGGCCTTCGGCGGCTACGTCATGGGCCTGTTCGAAGGCGACGGTTTCCGCGGCAACGTCGGCGTGCGCGTGGTCCAGACCAAGCAGACGGCGGAAGGCTGGGTGGTCGGCGCGGGCGGCGGCACGCCCAACCCGTTCGGCGACATCACGCCGGTGACCTACAAGAACAACTACACGGACATCCTGCCGAGCTTCAACATCGCCTTCGACCTGGCGGACGACCTCGTGGTCCGCTTCGCCGCGGCGCGGGTGATGGCGCGGCCGGACTACGCGAAGATCGCCCCGCAGATCTCGCTGACGCCCTCGATCTTCACCGGCACGGGCGGCAATCCGCAGCTCGACCCCTACCGCGCGAACCAGTTCGACATTTCGGCCGAGTGGTACTACGCGCCGCAATCGCTGCTGTCGGTGGCGGTCTTCTACAAGGACATCCAGTCCTACCTGGTGAACGCCACGGAAGAAGAGATCCAGCGCGTGGAGACCAACACGCCCGATCTCAGCCGGTGCAATCCCGTGGGCGGGGCGCTCTACGACTGCCGCTTCGACGTCACCCGGCCGACCAACGGCCCGGGCGGGCGGAACCAGGGCGTCGAGGTCTCCTGGCTGCAGCCGATCTGGAACGGCTTCGGCGCGCAGGTGAACTACACCTACTCCGACGCCAAGGCGAACAACGGGGACCCGATCCCGGGCAACTCGAAGCACAGCTACAACCTGACCGGCTGGTACGAGAACGACCGGATCAGCGCCCGGCTGTCCTACAACTACCGGTCCAAGTACTTCATCGACATCGACCGGGCCGCCCAGCTCAACAGCGCCGCGGTCAAGTCGCTGGACGCCTCAGTCAGCGTCAACGTCACGGAGAACGTCGCGCTCACCGCCGACGCCGTGAACCTGACCGACGAGACGCTGAAGCAGTACTCTGGGACCACCTCGCGGCCGCGGGCCTACTACAAGAACGGCCGGATCTTCTACGTGGGCGCCCGGCTGCGCTTCTGACGACTGTCCCCCCAACTTAGGGCGCGGCTCGCTCTTTCCCGCGCCCCTTTCTCTTTCCATTGTAGCGGTTGGGCCGGGGGCCGGAGGGAAGCATGCGGGCGAGTGCGTGTCCGTGGATTGCGGCGGCTGCGGCCTTGCTGCTGGCGGCCTGCGCCACAGCGCCGGCGCCTGCGCCGATGATCACCCCTGCGCCCGTCCGGGCCGAGGTCTCCGCCGGCGTGCTGCGCGTCGCAGATGGGGCGTCGATCGTCGCCGCCGACCCGGCCGGCCGCCGGACCGCCGAGATCCTGGCGGAGCTGACGGCCCGGGCCGGCGGTCCGCGCCTGAGGGTGACGACGCCCGGCGCGCCGGGCCTGATCACCCTCCGCAAAGGCGAGGTGAAGCATCCGGAGGGCTATGAGCTCGAGGTGACGCCAGCCGGCGCCGTCGTCACCGCCTCCACCGACGCGGGCCAGTTCTACGGGGCCATGAGTCTCTGGCAGATGCTGACCGCCACGCCGGGCGAGGCGCGCCTGCCGGCGGTGCGGATCGCGGATGCGCCGCGGTTCGGCTGGCGCGGCCTAATGCTGGACTCGGCGCGCCACTATCAGTCGCCGGCCTTCATCCGCACGCTCATCGACGCCATGGCGGCGCACAAGCTGAACGTCCTGCACTGGCACCTGACTGACGACCAGGCGTGGCGGCTGGAGATCAAGAAGTATCCGAAGCTGACGCAGGTCGGCGCCTGGCGCGTGCCGGCCGGGCAGGGGCCTGCCGCCGACATCGACCCCGCAACCGGCAAGCCGCGGCTCTACGGCGGCTTCTACAGCCAGGACGAGGTGCGGGCGCTGGTCGCCTACGCCGCCGAGCGGCACATCACCATTGTCCCCGAGATTGAGATGCCGGGTCACGCCTCGGCCGCGGTGGCGGCCTACCCGGAGCTCGCCGCCAATCCGAACCCGTCGCGCGCCGTGCCCGCCGACTGGGGCGTCTATCCGGCCCTCTTCAACACCGAGGACGCCACCTTCGGCTTCCTTGAGAACGTGCTGGACGAGGTGATCGCGCTCTTCCCCTCCACCTACATCCACGTGGGCGGCGACGAGGCCGTGAAGGACGAGTGGAAGGCCTCGCCGCGCATCCAGGCCCAGATGAAGGCGCTGGGGGTCAAGGACGAGCACGGCCTGCAAAGCTGGTTCATCCAGCGGATGGAACGGCATCTCGCCAGCCGCGGCCGCCGGTTGATTGGCTGGGACGAGATCCTTGAGGGCGGTCTCGCGCCCAACGCCACCGTCATGTCGTGGCGAGGGATCGACGGCGCCGTGGCCGCCGCGCGCTCCGGCCACGACGCGGTGCTGTCGCCGGCGCCGGTGCTCTATTTCGACCATCGGCAGACCGGCCGCGCGGACGAACCGCCGGGCCGTGGGCGGGTCGTGGGGCTGGAAGAGGTGTACGCCTTCGATCCGGCGCCGGCGCAACTCACCCCCGCCGAGCGAAGCCATATCCTGGGTCTGCAGGCCAACCTATGGACCGAACACGTGCGCACCGAGGGACGCGCCGCCCACATGCTGTTCCCGCGCGGCCTGGCGATCGCCGAGATCGGCTGGTCGCCGGAAGGCCGGCGCGACTTCGCCGACTTCTCGCGTCGCGCCGCGCAGGGCTCTGCGCGCCTGCGCCGGATGGGCCTCCCGGCCGCCGAGACGCCGTTCCGGGGGCCGGATGTCCCGGCCGATCCGCGCTACCGCGACAGCCGACAGCTCAAGCTCTGCTCCGAGAACATCGCCCTCGCGCTCGAGGACGACGCGCCGGTCCGCGGCGAGCGGGCCGTCTTCCTCACCGACATCATGAACCCGTGCTGGATTTGGCCGCAGGCGGACCTCGCCGGCGTCGCCGCCGTGCGGGTGGACGTCGGCCAACTCCCGTTCAACTTCCAGATCGGCGCGGACATCAAGAAGGTGGTGGCCGGCAACAACCGCACGCCGGCCGGCGAGCTGGAGGTTCGGGTCGGCGGCTGCGCTGCGCCTCCGGCCGTGATCGTCCCGCTGGCCCAGGCCGCGAGCAATCCCGCCGTCACGGCCGTCGAGGCGAAGCTGCCGCCCGGGCTGGGTCGCCAGGACCTCTGCTTCACCTTCACCCGGCCCGCCGTCGAGCCGATGTGGGCGCTGAGCGGCGTCCGTCTGCTTCCGGAGGCCGGCCGATGAAGCTCGTGCGGGCCGAGGTTGCGACGTTCACGCTGGAGGCCCCGCTCGCGGGTTGGGCGGCTCCGCTCGACGAGGCGCCGGATCCGGTGTTCGCCGGCCGGATGCTCGGCGACGGCGTCGCCATCGACCCGATCGGCCAGACGCTGCACGCGCCGTGCGACGGGACGGTCTTCGGACTGCCGGCCAGCCGGCACGCCGTGACGCTCCGCGCGGACAACGGCGCGGAGATCCTCATGCACGTGGGCCTGGAGACGGTGGCTCTTGGCGGCGAGGGGTTCGAGGCGCACGTGGCGGAAGGCGCGCGCGTCCGGCGCGGCCAGCCGCTGCTGAGCTTCGACCTCGACCTCCTCGCGACCCGCGCCCGCAGCCTGCTGACGCCCATCGTGGTGACCAACGGCGACGCCTTCGAGATCGTCGAGCGCACTACGGGCCGGGAGGTGCGGCCCGGCGATCCGCTCATCACCCTGCGGCCCCTGGCGGGCACAGCGGCTCGCGCGGAGCTCTCCGAAGCGGCAATGGTCGTGGAGGAGCTGGTGATGCCGCTGCCGCATGGGCTGCACGCCCGCCCGGCCGCGCGGCTCGCCGCCCGGGCCCAGGCGTTCCGCGCCGAGATCGAGGTCGCCGCCGGCCCGCGACGGGCGGACGTCCGCAGCGCCGTGGCGCTGATGACCCTCGGCGCCGGCCACGGCCAGGCGGTGCGCCTCAGCGCCCGGGGGGCCGACGGAGCCGAGGCCATCGCCGCTTTGCGCGCGCTGCTCGAGGAGATCGCCGCCGAGGAGCGCGCCGCCGTCCCGCCGCGCGCCGCCGCGCCCGCGCCGGCCGCGGAGCAATCGTCGGAGCCCGGCGTGCTGCGGGGCGTCACCGCCGCGCCCGGCCTGGCCATCGGGGTGGCTGTGCGCCTCGCAGAGGCCGAGCCGCTGGTGGCCGAGACGAGCCGCGGCGCGGAGGCCGAGATCGCCGCGCTTCGGGAGGCCCTGGCGAAGGTCGCGGCCGGACTCGCCGCGGGCGCCGGCTCCGGCCACCAGAGCCGACAGGATATCCTCGCCGCACACCAGGCCTTCCTCGCCGATCCCGACCTGCGCGCCCGGGCCGATGCGGCCATCGCCGCTGGCGCTAGCGCGGGTATCGCCTGGCGCGAGGCGGTGCGCGCCACGGTCGCCGCACTGCGCGGACTGGGCGACGCCCGCTTCGCCGAGCGGGCCGACGACCTGCTAGACCTGGAGCGCCAGGTGCTCTTCGCGCTGTCCGGCGAGGAGGCGCCCCGGCCGCAGCTCCCCAGCGGCGCGGTCGTCGTCGCAGACGAACTCCTGCCGTCGCAGCTCCTCGGGCTGGAGGGGGCGCAGGTGGCCGGCTTCTGCACCGCCCGTGGCGGGGCCACCTCGCACGTGGCCATCCTGGCCCAGGCCATGGGCGTGCCCGCCCTCGCCGCCATGGGGGAGGGCCTGCTGAAGACACCGGACGGCGCGGCGGTGATCCTCGATGCCGACGCCGGGCTCCTGCGGGTCGGGCCGGATCGCGCGGCTCTCGAAGCGGCCCAGAGCGCGCTCGCGGCCCGCGCCGGGCGGCGCGAGGCCGACCGCGCTGCGGCCGCGGCGCCGGGCGGCCTCGCCGACGGAACACGCATCGAAGTCCTCGCCAACCTGGGCGCCGTGGCCGAGGCCGCGCCCGCGGTGGGCCAGGGCGCCGAGGGCTGCGGCCTGTTCCGCACCGAGTTCCTCTACCTCGACCGCCAGGCGCCGCCCTCCGAGGACGAGCAGGCCGTCGCCTACCAGGCGGTGGCCGACGCCCTGGCGGGGCGCCCGCTGACCGTCCGCACCCTGGACGCCGGCGGCGACAAGCCGCTCGCCTTCGCGCCCACGCCGCACGAGGCGAACCCGGCGCTCGGCCTCCGCGGTCTGCGGGCCGGCCTGCGCGCCCCGGCCCTGCTGCGCGCCCAGCTCGCCGCCGTCCTGCGGGTCGACGGGCCCGTGCGGATACTGCTGCCGATGGTCAACGACCTGACCGACCTGCGCGCCGCCCGCCGCGTGGTGGCCGAGCTCGCGCCCGGCCGCGCCGTGCCCGTAGGCGTGATGGTGGAGACGCCCGCCGCGGCCCTGCTGGCCGACCAGCTCGCCCGCGAGGCCGACTTCCTCTCGCTCGGCACCAACGACCTCACCCAGTACGTGCTGGCCATGGACCGCGAGCATCCCGAGCTCGCCCCCAGGCTCGATGGCCTGCATCCGGCGGTGCTGCGGCTGATCGGCCGGGTGGGGGAGGCCTGCGCGGCCGCGGGCAAGCCCGCCTCGGTCTGTGGGGGCCTGGCCGCCGATCCCTTGGCGGCGCCCCTGCTCGTGGGCCTTGGCGTCCGTAGCCTGTCGGTGGCGCCGGCCGCAGTCCCGGGCCTGAAGGCCAGGCTCCGCGCCCTCGATCTCGCGGCCTGCGAGGCCGTGGCCCGCGCCGCCGTCGACCTGACTTCGGCGGAGGACGTCCGCGCGATGGTGCGCGAACGGCTTCCCGCCTCCGGAGCCCCCGCATGACGTTCCGCCTGAGTGGGCTGCAGCAGCTCGGCCGCGCGCTGATGCTGCCCATCGCCGTCCTGCCGGTGGCGGCGCTGATGCTGCGGCTGGGCCAGCCCGACCTTCTGGGCGCTCCTGCGCTGGCCGTCCTGGGCGGCGGCGCCTTCGGTGTCCTGGCGCAGGCCTTCGCCGCGGCTGGCGGCGCGGTGTTCGGCAACCTCGGCCTGATCTTCGCCGTCGGCGTGGCGGTCGGCCTGGCGCGGGAAAACCACGGCGCAGCGGGGCTGGCCGGCGTGGTCTGCTTCCTTGTGGCGACGGAAGGCGCCAAGGCCATCCTGCACGTGCCAGCGGCAGCGCTGGTCGGCGTCGCCGCGGGCGCGCAGGACCTTGCCGCCGCGGCCTGGAAGGCCAAGGAGATCGGCAAGCTGTCGATCCCCGCCGGCATCTTATCCGGACTGATCGCAGGCGCGCTCTACAACCGGTACGCCGACATTCGGCTGCCCGAGTACCTGGCCTTCTTCGGCGGCCGGCGCTTCGTGCCGATCGTCTGCGGCCTGGCCGGCGTCGGCCTGGCGCTGGCCTTCGGCCTCGCCTGGCCGGTCCTGGAGCGGGGGATGGACGCGCTGAGCGCCGGCGTGCTGGGCCTTGGACCTGTCGGCCTGTTCCTCTACGGCGCCCTCAACCGGCTGCTGATCGTCACCGGCCTGCACCACATCCTCAACAACCTCGCCTGGTTCCTGATCGGCGAATACGGCGGCGTCACCGGCGACCTAAACCGCTTCGCCGCCGGCGACCCGAGCGCCGGCGCCTTCATGGCCGGCTTCTTCCCGGTGATGATGTTCGGCCTGCCGGCGGCGTGCCTGGCCATGTACCACACGGCGCGTCCCGACCGCCGGAAGGCCGTGGGCGGCATGCTGCTCTCGGTCGGCCTGACCTCGTTCCTGACCGGCGTCACCGAGCCGATCGAGTTCAGCTTCATGTTCCTCGCACCGGCGCTCTACGCGGTGCACGCAGTGCTGACCGGCATCTCGATGGCGCTGATGGATGCGCTGGGCGTGAAGCTCGGCTTCGGCTTCTCGGCCGGCCTGTTCGACTACGTCCTCAACTTCAACAAGGCGACGAAGCCCTGGCTGCTGCTGCCCGTGGGACTGGCCTACTTCGGGATCTACTATGGCCTGTTCCGGCTGGTGATCCGGGCTTTCAACCTGAAGACCCCAGGCCGGGAAGACACACCGGCGGCGACGGAGGCGGCCGCCGCGCTGCCGGGCGGAAGCCGGGGCGAGGCGTTCGCAAGGGCTTTGGGCGGAGCGGCCAACCTCGCCAGCGTGGACGCCTGCACGACGCGGCTGCGCCTGACCGTGCGGGACCAGGGCGCGGTGGACGAGGCGCAGCTTCGGGCGCTCGGCGCCAAGGGCGTGGTGCGGCCCGCCGCCGACGCGCTGCAGGTCGTGCTCGGACCCCAGGCGGACCAGGTGGCTGGCGAGATCCGGGCGAGCCTTCTGGCCGGCCCGGCGACCTCCGCGCGCTCAGGCAGCGGCCTCGCCGCGGCGGTCGCGGCGCTCGCGCCGACGGAGGTGGAGGTTTGCGACAGCCGGTTGCGGCTGGCGCTGCCGCCGGGGGCGGTGCTGGACGAGGCGGCGCTGCGGGCCGCGGGCGCACGCGGTGTCGTGCGGGCCGGGGCGCGGCTGCACGTGCTGGTCGGGCCCGATGCGGCGGCGGTGGCCGCGGCCCTGCGCAGCGTTTAGCGGTTCAGCAGGTACCAGGCGACGGCGCCCACGCCGCCCCAGAAGGCGGCGCCCGCTCCCATGATGATCGCCATGCCCTTCTGCCGGCCAGCGCGGTCGGGCTCGTCGGGGGATTCGGGGCCGGGCGCCTGCTGGACGAGCCGCCATGCGCCCGAACGGGCCTGCGCCTGTGGCGGCAGATCGGTGGTGGTGAGGTCCGGTTGCTGGCTCATGCGACGCCTCCCTCGGCCTCCAAGCCTATGGCCTACCTAACCCGTCGGATCAATTGGGTGTTTCCAGGCGAAGCGTCGCGCCGCGCAGGCGCCGCCGCAAGGCCATTCTGGTGGATTGGCGAGACTCAGCCGGCGCCGAGCTTGAGCACCGGCGGCAGGGGCTGCGGCGCATGGCTCGGACGGCCGTCCTCCACCGCGTCACGGGCCCGCGAGGCGGCGAGCACCGGATGCAGGCCGTTCAGCAGAGCGAGCAGGAGGCCTGTGCGGCCCTCACGCCAGCCGCGGGCCAGCAGGTAGCTGCGGGCGAACTCGCCCAGGCCCGTCGCCAGACCAGAGCCGACGCCCAGCGTGCGGCCGGCCTCCACCTGGTCCTCGGCGGCCAGCGCAGCCAGCCGGTTCAGGCGGTCAACGAGGCCGCCGGTGTCGGCGGCGACATCGCGGCGCAGGGCGCCCTTGAGCGCGCCCGCCGGCGCGCCGGACAGCACGCCGCTGTCCAGCCGCCGGGGGCTCCAGCGCTTCGCGCCGCGGCGGTAGAGCCGCGCGGACCGCGCCGGACCCAGCGGGCCCCCCCAGCCCCGCTGGACGAACCTGCCGCCCACGTGGTTGGCGACCGGCACATCGAACCAGTCGCCCCGCGGGCGCATCTGAAGGCTGGCGCGGATCTCCCAGGCCAGGGCCGAGTCGACCGTCTCGTCGGCTTCCACCTCGAGGATCCAGTCGCCGGCGCAGGCCTCGGCCCCCGCCGCGCGGCGCTGGCCATCCAGCGGGAAGATGCCGGCCACGAGGCGCGCGCCGTAGCGCCGCGCGATCTCCTGCACCCGCGGCGTGGCGCGGTCGGCCACCAGCACCACCTCGTCGCAGAAGCCGAGGCCCTTGAGGCACCCGGGCAGCGACGGCGCATCGTTCTCCACGCAGACCAGCGCAGACAGTTTGACCACGGCGACTCCCCAGCCTCCCGCGCGGACCTTGACGGCCCGTTCACTTTTGAAGACGCCGCCGGGGGCGAGCGCCCCCCAGTCCCCGTTGGAAGATTCAGAATGCGGCTGCGAGCCGGACCCCGATGGTGCGCGGACGTTGCGGCGTCACGAGCTGTTGGGCCGTGGGCGCGTTGGCGCTGGAGCCGACGATGAACGGGTTGCCGTAGGCGTAGGTGTCGCCCGCCTCGTTGGTGGGATTGCTGACGAACACGCCGGCCGACCAGCGGTCGCTGGCCACCTCGGCCGCGAGGCGCGCCTGCAGGTAGTCGCCCATACGGAACGCCTGGGCGGCGTCGAAGCTGACCCGCGAATGACCGACGTAGCTGGCCTCGCCGGTCAGCCGCAGGGTGAGGTTGCCGGCCATCGGCCGCTCGTAGATCGCCAGCACCCCGCCGGAGAAGCTCGGCGCGCCGGGCAACTCGTCGATGATCGCCGGCCGGAAGCTGGTGTTCTTCCAGGTCAGGTCCGAGGAGGCGAACAGGCCGTTGCCCTGCAGCGACAGGCCGAAGTCGAAATCGTAGGCGAGCTCCAGCTCGAGCCCCACCACCCGGGCGTCGCCGACGTTGCCGGTCAGGGCCGTGCCGGAGGGCCGGTACTGGTCGCTCTGGATGTCGGACCAGTCGTTCACATAAAGCGCGCCGCGCGCGGCCAGGCGGCGGTCCAGCAGGCGCAGCTTGGCGCCGAGCTCGTAGTTCTTCAGCCGGTCGGGCCGGAAGACCAGCCGCTGGGGCTGGATCGGCCACAGGAAGCCGCTCGTGTTGTAGCCCCCGGGGCGATAGCCCTCCGAGTAGAGCAGGTAGACGAGGTCGCCGCTGTCGAACTCCCGCTGCAGCGACAGCATCGGCGAGAGCTCCTGATAGGTGCGCTCGCCCTCGAAGGTGCGCGACCGGCCCGGCCACTGCACCGATACGTCGGCCTGGGTCCGCACGCGGGTCTCCGACATCCGCCCGCCGGCCACCGCCGTCCAGCGGTCGCCGAGGCTGTAGGACGCCTCGCCATAAAGCGCGTACTCCCGCAGGCGGTCGCGGCGGTTCTCGCGATAGACCGTCGTCAGGCCCGTCGGCGTGCGGATCCCGAGCAGGGAGGGCGTCTTCTCCAGGGTATCGGCGGCGTAGGCGCCGACGAGCCAGGCGAACGGGCCGGGGCGGGCGGAGCGGAGCACCACGTCCTGCACCAGCATCCCCACGCGCGCGGTCTCGTGAAACACGCCGAGATCGCCCTCGACGGTGTTGAAGGTCTCGAGCGCCCGACTCGCGTCGTAGAGGCTGGAGTAGATGTGCTGCACATAGGCCGCCGAGGCGCTGACGCTCGCCCAGCCCAGCTCGCCGCGCAGGGTCACGGCGCCGAGTCCGAAGTCGTTCTTGTGGGCCTCACGGACGCGGTTCGTGCGCTGCTGGCCGGCCCCGGGCAGAATGTACTGGGTGTCGTTCGAGCGCAGGCGCTGGCCGACGCCGGAGACGTCCACCTGCCAGGCCTCGGAGATCTGGACCCGCGCCGCCAGCCGACCGCCCTCCCGCACGGTCCGGTCGACGTTGTTCTCCCGCCGCTCGGTGTTGTCGAGATAGCCGCCCTGCACGTCGTGGTACGCCACCGCGCGCACCGCGGCGCGGTCGACAACCAGCGGCAGGTTCAGGTGGCCCTCCACGGCCCGGCTGAGGGAGCCACCCTCGGTCCAGGCGGCTGTGGCGCTGGCGCCCGCGCCGGCCTCGGCCAGGTCGGGCTTGTTGGCGACGATCCGGTAGATGCCGGTGAGCGCACCCGAGCCGTAGAGCGCGCCCTGGGGGCCGCGGATCACCTCGATCCGGGCGACGTCGGCGAGCCGCAGGTCGGGGTCGGGGGCGTTGTAGTTGATCGGCGCGTCGTCGAGGTAGGTGCTGACAGTCGAGCGCGCGCGGCCGGTGAACGCGCCGTCCGCGAGCCCGCGGATCAGCAGCTTGTCGCGGCCCGGTCCCATGTTGGTGGTCAGCACGCCTGCGAGCTGGCCGGTGGTGCGGCTGATGTCGGTGGCGTTGGTCAGCTCGAGCTGGTCCTGGCCGATGGCGCTGACCCCGGCGGCGATCCGGCCGACGCTGGCCGGGCGCTTGGTGGCGGTGACCATCAGCTCGGCGACCAGGGTGGCGGGCGGTCGGGCAGGCTCTCCCGCGGGCGGCGGCGGCGCCGGAGCGATGCGGACCGTCCGGGGATCGACGATCCGGTAGGTGCAAGGCGCGTCCGCCAGAAGCCTGCGGAGCGCGTCGTCCAAGCGATAGGTCCCGGAGAGCGAGGCAGGCCCTCCGCCGCCGCAGGCCGACGTTCCCACCACGGAGACATTCGCCTGGATCCCGAGGTCGATCAGCGCGTCGGCGTAGGACTTCGGCTCGATGCGGAAGGTGTGCCGGGCTTCAGACGCGTCGGCGCGGCCGGCCAGCAGGCATGCGCCCACGGCCGCCGCCGTCCATGCGAGGTGCGCGCCCGTTCGGGTGATCGCCCCAGGTCCCCATCAGCGTCTCGCGTCCTTGTAACGCAAGATGACGGCGCTGTCGGAACGTTCTGCGGCGATCGGGGCCAGGAGCGCCAGGCGGCGAATGACCGCGTCCTGATCGTCGAGCACCAGCACCCCGGAGAACGGCTGGGCGGCGAGCTGCGGATCGGCGATCCGGATCGGGGCCTCGAACTGGTCGTTCAGGTCGGCCACCACCTCTGAGAGTGGCCGGTCGCGGTAGACCAGCCGGCCCGAGCGCCAGCCCAGCACCTCCTCGGGGGAAGCGGCGCTCACCTGCGTCTGCGGCGCGCCCTCGACATGGTCGAGCCTCTGGCCCGCTCGCAGACGATAGGCGCGCCCTGCGCCCTTGCCGGTGGGATGCACCTCGACCACGCCCCGCGCCACGGTCACCGACAGGCGGCCCTCGCGGCGGCGGACGTCGAACTGGGTGCCGACCACGCGCACGGTCCGGTCACCCGCGGCGATCAGGAAGGGACGGCGCGCATCGTGCGCCACGTCGAAGACGGCCTGGCCCTCCTCAAGCACCACCCGGCGCGCATCCCGGTCCAGGGTGACGCTGAGGCGGGTGCCGGCGTTGAGTTCGATGCGCGATCCGTCGGTCAGGGCCACGGTCTCGCGTTCGCCACGCCCGGCGCTGTAGAGCTCGGCCTTCGGCGCCGGGGCGAAGGTGGGCGCGAGCACCACCGCCACGGCCGCGGCGGCGGCGATGGAGCCTGCGGCCAGATAGACCCGGCGGGTGAGGGCGGGGCGCTGGCGCCGGCTCTTCAGCGCCTGCTCGACCTCGGCCGCGGCCGCCTCGTACTCGGACCAGACCGCAAGGGCGGCGTCGTAGGCCCGCGGATGCGCCGGCGAGGCGGCCAGCCAGGCGTCGAACGCTGCGGCGTCCTCGGGCCCGAGATCGTCGGCCTGCAGGCGCACGATCCAGTCGGCCGCTGCGGAGCGGACCGCTTCGTCGCGGAATGTCCTAGCCTCGTCCATGGTCCGTCTCGCCCGCGCGCTCACGCGGTCCGTCAAGCAAGATGACGGCGCCGAACGGCTGCGCCCCCCGGTCCCGCGATGCAATTTCCGGTGGTTTCATCGCGCCACTCGCGCGGTGAGCGCCTTGAGGGCGGCGCTGACGTGCTTCTCCACGGACTTCACGGACAGCCCCATCACGCGGGCCGTCTCGGCGTGGCTGAGCCCCTCCAGCTTGTGCAGGCGGAAGGCCCGCTGCATCTGCGGCGGCAGCTCGGCCACCGCATCGACGAGCTGGCGCAGCCGCTGGCGGGAGGCGACCGCCTCATCGGCCGGCGGCTCGTCGGCGAGCTGCTCGGCGCCAAGATCCACGTGGGCGGTCGTGCGCCAGGCGGCGTCTCGGGCGGCCGCCCGCCGCTCGCCGCGGGTGCGGTCCAGCATCAGGTTGGTGGCCGTGCGGAAGAGGAAGGCGGCGACGTTGTCCGCCTCCGCGCCGGCCGGCCGCCCGGCCAGCTTCAGATAGAGCTCCTGGGCAAGATCCTCCGCCGCGGCGGCGCCCACGCGGGCGGCGAAGAAGCGTACGAGGTGCGCGCGACGGACCAGATAGGCCTGGAGAAGGGGGTCCTCCGGGCCGCCGGGATTCGCGTCTGGTCGTCGGTCCGACACGGAATTCGGTGTGCCCGAAAGCCGGCGCGAGGCCAAGTCGGAGCCCCGCCGATGAGAAGTTTGCCCTCATGATAGGTTTGCCACCGGTGTCATTTGGTGTTGCTCGGCCAGGGTGCTGGCGGAACGCTACGTCAGGGGGTTATGCAACGCGCATGCGCAGCGCCGCCGTGATCGCAAGCGACTGATCCAAAGGCGGTTTCGCGCGTTGTGGGGCGACCCGGCGAGTGGAGCCGGGCCGCGCCGGTGCAGGCCGAACGACCTGCAGCGCGTTGTGGAATTGTGATCGCGCGGGGGACCTGATCGGTTCCGGCAGATCAGGGGCCAGGGAGTTTTAGTGAATGAGCCAAAGCACCGTCCCGGGACTTGAGCCCGCGCCGACGAACCACGCGAAGCTGGTAAGCTGGGTTCGCGAGATCGCCGCGATGACGGAGCCGGACCGGGTCGTCTGGTGTGACGGATCCGAGGAGGAGTGGACCCGGCTCACCGACGAACTGGTCGCCGCCGGCACCCTGCAGCGGCTCAATCCGGCGAAGCGCCCGAACTCATTCTATGCGGTCTCCGATCCGCGCGACGTGGCTCGGGTGGAGAGCCGCACCTTCATCTGCTCGGAGAAGCCGGAGGACGCCGGCCCCACCAACAACTGGCTCGACCCGACCGAGATGCGGGCCGACCTGAAGGACCTGTTCAAGGGCTGCATGAAGGGCCGCACCATGTACGTGGTGCCGTTCTGCATGGGTCCCCTGGGCTCGAAGATCTCCGCGATCGGCGTCGAGATCACCGACAGCGCCTATGTGGCCGTGTCGATGCGGATCATGACCCGGATGGGCAGGGCCGCGCTCGACCAACTGGGCGACGACGGCTTCTTCGTCCCGGCCGTCCACTCCGTGGGCAAGCCCCTGGCCGAGGGCGAGGCGGACGTCGCCTGGCCCTGCAACGAAATCAAGTACATCGTCCATTTCCCCGAGACCCGGGAGATCTGGTCCTACGGCTCGGGCTACGGCGGGAACGCCCTGCTCGGGAAGAAATGCTTCGCGCTGCGGATCGCCTCGGTGATGGCCCGTGACGAGGGCTGGTTCGCCGAGCACATGCTGATCCTCAAGCTGACCTCGCCGCAGAACGAGGTCCGCTATGTGGCCGCCGCCTTCCCGAGCGCCTGCGGCAAGACCAACATGGCGATGCTGCAGCCGACGCTCGACGGTTGGAAGGCCGAGACGATCGGCGACGACATCTGCTGGATGCGGTTCGGCGAGGACGGCCGGCTCTATGCCGTGAACCCGGAGGCCGGCTTCTTCGGCGTCGCCCCGGGCACCGGCGTGGAAACCAACGGCAACGCCATCGACGCGCTGCATTCCAACTGCATCTTCACCAACGTGGCGCTCACCGACGACGGCGACGTCTGGTGGGAGGGCCTGACGCCCGAGCCGCCGGCGCACCTGACCGACTGGCGCGGCCGCGACTGGACCCCGGACAGCGCCGAGCCCGCCGCCCACCCGAACGCTCGCTTCACCGTCCCGGCCGCCCAGTGCCCGGTGATCGCAGGGGAGTGGGAAGACCCGGCCGGCGTGCCGATCTCCGCCATCCTGTTCGGCGGCCGTCGCGCCTCGGCGGTGCCGCTGGTCAACGAGGCGCGCGACTGGCGCCACGGCGTGTTCATGGCTTCGAACGTCGCCTCGGAAGGCACCGCCGCGGCCGAGAACGCCATCGGCGAGCTGCGCCGCGATCCCTTCGCCATGCTGCCGTTCTGCGGCTACAACATGGGCGACTACTTCGGCCACTGGCTGGAGATGGGGGAGAAGGGCGACCCGGCGAAGCTGCCCCGCATCTACTTCGTCAACTGGTTCCGCAAGGACGAGCGCGGCAAGTTCGTCTGGCCGGGCTACGGCGAGAACAGCCGCGTGCTCAAGTGGATCTTCGACCGGCTTGAAGGCCGGGCGGAGGCCGTGGAGACCCCGATCGGCCGCCTGCCGGCGCCCGGCAGCCTGGACGTCGACGGCCTCGGCCTGACGCAGGCGCAGCTCGACCTGCTGCTCACCGTCGATGCTGACATCTGGCGCCAGGAAGCCGCGCTCATCCCGCCGTTCTACGAGAAGTTCGGCGACCACACGCCAAAGGCGCTGTGGGAGGAGTACGAGGCCCTGGTGAGCCGCCTGGGGGAGCCCGCCCGGGCGCCGACGGCCATGGAGCCCGCCGAGTAGGCGAGAGCTGAGGGAGGAGGCCCGCCTCCTCCCGCCACCTCGGCGTCAGCGGCCCGCAAAGAAGGCGGGGATGTCCTGGGCGATCTGCCGCAGCGGGGTCGCCCAGTCGCCGCGGGCCGGCTGACGGTAGAGCCGCAGCGAGGGGTACCAGGGGCTGTCCGTCCGGCCGTCGTGCAGCCAGCGCCAGTCCTCGCCCTCCCAAGGCAACAGCACCCAGCACGGCTTGCCGAGGGCGCCGGCGAGGTGCGCTACGGCGGTGTCCACCGAGATGACGAGGTCCAGGTTCTGGATCGCCGCTGCGGTGTCAGCGAAGTCCGAGAGGGCGACCGTGCTCTCCTCCGGCAGCAGGCTCTCCGCACCCGGCAGTGAGAGCAGGAAGCCTGCCGCCGCATAGGGCAGGGAGCGGTTGCGGTCGTTGGCGTGCCGGGGATTGCCGCGGGCGACGACGCCGATCCTCGCGGTCGGCCGCAGCGCGCGGGCAATGCGATTCACGCGCTCGGGCGAGGGGCGGAGGTAGGCCGTTCGGCCCGGCAGGTTCTCCAGGCGCACGCCCAGGCGGAGCGGCAGGGATCCCAGCATGGCCCAGGCGTCGGCCTGCGGCGTCCGCAGCTTGCCCTCGGCCGCCACGACTTCGGCGCCCAATCCCACGAAAAGCGGTGCGAGCGGCGGCCGCACGACCAGCGTCACCGCGATGCCGCGGGCCACCAGGTCCGGCACGTAGCGCACGAACTGGATGGCGTCGCCGACGCCGAGTTCGTCCCAGACGGTGAGCGAGCGCACCGGGCGGCCGTCCCATTCGGGATAGGGCAGGTCAGGCCGCACCTGGCCGGCGGGCATCTCCGCCCGGGCCTCCAGCAGGGGCCAGGCCTCGGCGTAGCGTCCGAGCCCGAGCAGCAGGTTCCCGAGGTGAACCTTCAGTTCCGGGGCGTCCGGCCGGCGCGCCAGCGCCGTGCGCGCCTCCTCGGCGGCCTCGGCCCAGCGGTGCTGGGTCTCCAGCAGGTGCATGAGGTGGCGCCGTGCCGCGTCCTCCACGGCCGGCAGGGCGCAGGCGCGGCGGTAGCTCGCCTCGGCCTGGGTCTCCTCGCCGGCCAATTGGGCGAGGAAGCCGCGCCGCAACTCGGCGGGCGTCACGGTATCGGTCACGTCGGTCATGTCCAGGAAAGCGGCCGGCTCAGCGGCCGGCGATCACACGCAGGTTGGGGGCTGAGCCCGGGCGTTCGCCGCGGATCTGGGCCACGAGGTCGAAGACCAGCCGGCGAACGTCGTCGTCACGGCCAGCCGCGGCGAGCAACTCGATTTGCGACACGTGCTCGGACGTGGGCCGGAGCGCCGGGCTCGAGACCACCTCCATGACGTTGGGCGCGCAGGCGACGGCGCGCTCGTTGTCGTCGACCAGGGCCTCGGTGAGCTTCTCGCCGGGGCGCAGGCCGGTGATCTTGATCTCGATGTCCGAGCGGCCGGAGAGCGCGATCATCTGCCGGGCGAGGTCCATGATCCGCACCGGCTCGCCCATTTCCAGCACGAACAGCCGGGCGTCGCGGCCATCCTCGCGCGAGCGGCTGGCGGTGGCGTGCAGGACGAGCTGCGCCGCCTCCGGGATGGTCATGAAGAACCGCTCCATGTCCGGGTCGGTGACCGTGACGGGTCCGCCGCGCTCGATCTGCGAGGCGAAGATCGGCACCACCGAGCCCGCCGAGCCCAGCACGTTGCCGAATCGCACCACCGAGAAGCGCGTTCCGTCGCCGGTGGACTGCTGGGCCTGGATGAGCGCCTCGGCGAGCCGCTTGGTGGCGCCCATCACGTTGGTCGGGTCCACGGCCTTGTCGGTGGAGATCAGCACCATCTGGCCGGCGCCGCTGGCACGGGCCGCCTGGGCGACGTTCCAGGTGCCGAGGACGTTGGTCATCGCCCCTTCCGCCGGGTGGCTCTCCACGAGGGGCACGTGCTTCAGCGCCGCGGCGTGGAAGACGAGGTCCGGCTTCTCGGCGAGGAACAGCTCGGTGAGCCGCCGGCCGTTGCGCACGTCGCACAGGACCGGATGGCGGGCGACGTGCGGGTAGGCTTCGCCGATCTCCCGGTCGATCGAGAACAGCGAAGGTTCGGAATAGTCCACGAGCGTCAGGCGCGCGCACTGGAAGGCCGCCACCTGGCGGCAGAGCTCCGAGCCAATGGAGCCGCCGGCGCCCGTGACAAGCACGCGCCGGCCGCGGATCAGCTCGCCGATCGCGTAGCGGTCGAGCTCGATCGGATCGCGGGCCAGCAGTTCCTCGATGTTGATCTCGCGCATCGGCAGGAGCTTCAGCGACTCGTGCTGGGCGAGCTCGACGATGGAGGGCAGGCGCAGCAGACGGATGCCGTCGCTCACCAGCCGCCCGAGCTGGGCCGCTGTGAGGCCCTTCAGCCGGCCCGGCTCCTCCAGGAACAGGATGGCCCGCGGATAGCGGTTCCAGCGGCGCAGGTCGGCCAGCGCCGCGTCGAGGTTCTCCAGGTGGTCGATGATGCAGACGCCGCGCACCTGCTGACCCACGTCGCGGGCCTCGACCCCGACGATCCCCACGGGCGTGTAGCTGCGGTCATGGCTGCGGGCGGCGTCGCGCAGATAGGTGTCGGCCAGGGAGGTGGGGCCGATCAGCAGCAGGGAGGGGCCCTGGGCGATGCGGTCGCTCACCGCCTTCAGCGGCGAGAGGCTCTCCAACACCCGCTCATGCAGGGCGCGGCGGACGACGCGCACGCCCATGGAGCCGGCCATCTGGAACAGTGGGGCCATGAACAGGGTCGAGCGCGGCAGGCCCTGGGCGCGGCTGGTCAGGAACACCACCAGCAGGAACACACCCACCGTCAGCAGGGCGATGCGGGCGAGCACCAGGGCGTCGGGGATCGAGGTGTAGCGCCACGGCGACAGCTCGCGCCGGAAGAGCAGCCCGAGCAGGCCGGCCACGCCGGCGTAGACGGTTCCGAGTTGCAGAAGTTCGCCACGCGGCAGCTCGGCCCAGGCGAGGCCCGGGGTCATCGGGATCACCCAGGCGAGTGCGAAGGCGAAGGCGGCGATGAGCACGTCGACGACGATGGTCTGAGCCCGGAAGGCCATCCGCTCCATGGGTCGCGCTCCGCTCATCTCTCCATGTTCACCATAGGCCGAGCCGGGCCGTGCGCCAAATCGCGCGGGCCGCGTCCGGCGGCCTTCGGGTCCTCGCGCGCGGCGCGGACCTTAGGAACGGGGCGCCTGAGGGGCAAACGAAAAGCCGCCGCAGTCGCCTGCGGCGGCCTCGCCATCCCGGCGGCTCGCCGGATCAGAAGGTCGCCTTCACGCCCACCACGACCCGGTCGTCGGCCAGGTAGCCCAGCGAAGAGCCCTCGGTGGTGCCCCAGTAGCGCACGTCGAAGCCCACGTGGTCGGTCAAGGCGAAGCCCAGGCCGGCGTTCCAGGTGGTGTAGTCGACGCCGGTGTCGACCCACTGCTTGCCGAGCGCGCCGGACACCGAGAACTTGCTCTCGCCGAGCGGCATGGAGCCGTTCACCTCGACATAGGTGGCGTCGCCGGTCTCGCCGAAAAACTCGGGCGAGTAGAACACGGCCGCGCCGATCGTGCCCGGGCCGGCGGCGGTGGAGGCGGCGAGCTTGCCTTCCCAGTAGTCCTGGTCGGGACCGGAGGGGGCGTCCGTGTAGCCGTAGTAGATCACGCCCAGGTCGAAGGTGACCGGGCCCATGACCGGCTTGATCCCGGCGTAGATGTCGTACTCGAGGTCGGTGCCGTTGTTGAAGTCGACGTTCGAGACCCAGACGCCGGCATAGCCGATGGAGCCAAGGGTGGCGTCGACGCCGCCGAAGATCTGCACGTCCTCGTCGGTCTGGCTGATGCCGCGGAACACGTAGTCGGACGCGGCGCCCACGTTGAAGCTGAGCGAAACCGGGCCGGCGTCTTCCTGGGCCTGGGCCGCGCCGCCCAGCGCCAGCGCGCCGACCGCGCCCAGCAGCGCGAGTTTGAGAGCTTTCATCATCTATCCCCTTGGTCTCCGGCTTGCCTTCGTGGGCTGCCGTGCGAATCCATGGTCGCGGCCCCGGCGAACGGAGTTCAACGCAGAGGCTGCGGCGCCGCCTGCTTAGGCGGACCCTGACCGTGGATTGAGCTTAGCCATGGGGAATTGCTCAGTTCTTAAGCAGCTTAGCGGGCCATCCGCGCGGCATAGCCCAGGTGGGTTCCCGCGTCGGCCAGGAGAGTCTCGCCGGTCACGTGCCGCGACGCCCGTCCGCCCAGGAACACCGTCGCCTCAGCGATGTCCTCGGGCGTCGAGGCGGCCTTCAGCGGAGTGGACGCCGCTGCATTGGCCCGGACCTTCTCGGCGCCTTCCTCGCCCAATCCCTTGCCGAACCAGGGGGTGTCGATGAACCCGGGGCAGATGGCGTTGACCCGGATCTTCGGCGCAAGCGCCCGGGCGAGCGACTGGGTCATGGTGATCATAGCGCCCTTGGATGCGGCGTAGGGGATCGAGGAGCCGATGCCGGTGACGCCGGCGATCGACGCCGTGTTGACCACGGCGCCGGGCTGCGGCGCAGCCTCCAGGAGCGCACGGCAGGCGCGGACCATCTGGAAGGCGCCGATCACGTTCACCGCATAGAGCCGCTGGAAGTCGTCGGCGGACACCGCATCGAGGTCGCCGTGGGCGGCGAAGGTGGTCGTGCCGGCGTTGTTGAAGAGCGCGTCGATGCGCCCGAACGGCTCGGCCGCCGCGGCGATCCGACGGCAATCCTCGTCCGAGGCCACATCGCCCTGGACCAGCACGGCCCTGGCGCCAGCCGCCTCGACCAGCCTGGCGGTCTCCTCGGCTTCGGAAGCGCTACGGGCGTAATTGATCACTACCGACGCGGCCCCGCGCTCGGCGACCTCCACCGCGATCGCCCGGCCGAGCCCCGTGGAGGCGCCCGTCACCAGCACCACGAAATCCTCGAAGTCTTTCACCGCCATGGCCGGCCTCCCGTCTTTTCAGGTGCTGTAGCGCGCCCGGCCCGGCGGCGGAAGCGAGGCGCGCCCGTGCACTTTGGCGGAACGTCGCCGGCGCTGGTCTTCAACGGCCGGCAAGCTGGTCGTCAGTGTGCGGAATCTCACCTCCGGTGGGTGTCGCAGCTAACCGCGCCGGGCCGCCCGTCTCGCCAGCATGGCCGCGCAACACAGGGGGCCATGAGCCCAGGGAAGGGGAATTCTTCATGCGTAGTTTGCTGCTGATCGGGGCGTGCGTGCTGGCGATGCCTGTCCAGGCCATGGCGCAGGACAACCAGTGCAAGGCCCGGCAGGACGAGATCGGGGCCGTCGCCGCCAAGTACAAGGCCGCCTACGAGGGTTACGCCAAGGAGGGCGAAGAGATCAAAGCCGATGCGGCGACGTTCAACTTCGACGTCGATTGGGCGGATACCGAGATCATCTTCGACCTGCCGACCACGACCGTGAAGGACCAGCGGATGGTGTTCGGCGTGCCGCAGACCACGGTGCGACAGCAGGACATCATCTTCGACACGCCGAGCGTCCGGATGAAGCGCGTCGTTGTTGGCCAGCATCCGGAGGTGACCTGCAAGGACACGTGGATCAAGGTCGGCTGGGTGAAGACCAAGGGCCCGCCCTCCTGCACCGTGACATGGCACAACAACTACATGGACGTGCCTGAGCCGTTCATGCAGCGGCAGCGGATCGTGATGGGGGTGCCGGAGTTCACCTGGGCCAACACTGAGGTCATCATGGGGGTCCCCGAGTTCCGCATGGATCGTCAGCGCTGGGTGGTCGGCCTGCCGCAGTTCAAGCTCACGTCCGTCGCGCTGAACAAGGACAAGATCGAAGACCGTTCGACCGAGCTGCAGAACGACGTCGCCGAGACCCGCGAGCACCAGCGCGCCGAGCTCGTCGAGGCCACCCACGCGCTGTTCGCCTGCAACCGCGACGTGGTGGTCGCCAACCGCAAATCCGTCGAGAACCAGTTCGGCCTGGGCCTGAGCCAGTTGGACGGCGCCATCTCCACCCTGCGCTCGCAGGGGGCGGATCCGTCGAACGTCGTCGGTGCTGACGGCAAGGCCGCGGATCTGCTGGCGAAGCGTTCGGAGCTACACGGCGCCATGCAGAAGGCTCTGGCGGACTTCGACAAGGCTCTGGCCGACCTGGGCGGCAGCGAGCGCGAGGCGGTGGACAAAATGAAGGCCTAGACGCGCCGGCGGGCGGCTTCGCGCCCTCTGGGCCGAGCCGTCCGCTAGCTTCGCCAGCCCGGACTGAGCCCCTGGGGCGCAACCGCCCTTTGCCGCGAGCCGCGGGAGGGATTAGGACGGCCCTCATGGAAGAGACCCACCTGAGCCAGCTCGGGCGCGACGTGCGGGGCTTCGAGAGCCCCGAGGCCGCCGTCCTGGAGCGCGTGCCGAACCCGCATCCCGACACGGCCTACCTCGTGCGCTTCACCGCGCCGGAGTTCACCTCGCTCTGCCCGGTCACCGGCCAGCCCGACTTCGCGCACCTGGTGATCGACTACGTCCCGAAGGACTGGCTGGTGGAGTCCAAGTCCCTGAAGCTCTACCTCGGATCGTTCCGCAATCACGGGGCCTTCCACGAGGACTGCACCGTGGCGATCGGCCGGCGGCTGGTGGCGGAGCTTGCGCCGCAGTGGCTGCGCATCGGCGGCTACTGGTATCCGCGCGGCGGCATCCCGATCGACGTCTTCTGGCAGAGCGGTCCAGTCCCCGAGGGGCTGTGGCTCCCTGACCAGGGGGTGCAGCCGTACCGCGGTCGGGGCTGAGGCCGCGACGGTCTGCAGGGTTTCCAAACAGTTTAAGCCCGCCTATACTCGTCGACGCCCAACTCTCCTCGGGCGTGTCACCTCAGGCCGGATGGCGCGTGCGCCGTCCGGCCGTCGTGTTTCTGGCGTTTCGGCTTTGGGCCGGGTTCAGCCCGCCCAGCGGGAGGTGAGGGCGCCGACGTCCGGCCGCTCCCGCTCGAGCGGCGGCTCCTTGGCGGTCCCCATCAGCATGAAGCCCGCCACCCGCTCGCCGCCGGCAAGGCCGAGGATGGCCGTGGCCTCGGTGTCGTAGGCGTACCAGTCGGTGATCCAGTTGCAGCCGTAGCCCATGGCGAGGGCGGCGTTCAGGAGGTTGGTGCACACCGCCCCGGCCGACAGCAGTTGTTCCCACTCGGGGATGGCCGAAGCCCGGATCGACGAGACCACCGCCACCGCCATGGGCGGGGCCTTCAGCTTGCCCAGCTTGGCGGCCGCAGGGGCGTCGCCCCGCGCTTCGGCCAAGGCCTCCAACCGGCGCGCGAACTCCGCCTTGGCCGCGGTGTCGAGGATCACGAACCGCCAGGGCGCGAGCTTGCCGTGGTCAGGCGCCCGCGCCGCGACGCGCAGCATGGCGTTGAGGTCCTCCGCGGAGGGGGCGGGCTCCATCAGGGTCACCGCGGGCGTCGAGCGCCGCAGGGACAGGAACTCCAGCACCTCGGGCGTGCGGCGGAGCGGGATCGGGGCGCCGAACTCGGGCGCGGGCGGCAGTCGGTCGGTCAAGGGCGGTCCTGTCTTGAGCGTGCGGGCGGCCTCTGTTTATGGGTTGGCTCGCGCCAACCGCAAGGCCAGTTGAGAACATGTCGCAAAAACCGGACTGGCTGCGGGCGCATGGAAAGCCGTGGGGCAGGGGCGAGGCCCGGTTGGTCTACGACAACCCCTGGATCCGCGTCACCGAGTACGACGCCGTCGCGCCCACCGGCCGTCCGGCGGTGTATGGCGTCGTCAGCTTCAAGAATCTCGCCATGGCGGTCCTGCCGCTGCACGACGACGGTACGGTGGTGATGGTCGGGCAGAACCGGTTCGCGCTCGCCGACTACAGTTGGGAGATCCCCGAGGGCGGCGGCAAGCTGGACGTCGACCCGCTGGAGAGCGCCAAGCGCGAGCTGGCGGAGGAGACCGGCCTCCAGGCCGCGCACTGGCAGGAGGTGCTGCGTGCCCAGCTCTCCAACTCGATCACGGACGAGCGGGCGGTCGGCTTCGTCGCGTGGGGGCTCTCGGAGAGCACGGACGGGCACGCGGCCGACGACACCGAGGAACTGGTGATGGCCCGCGTTCCTTTCCGGGAGGCGCTGGACGCCGCCCTGGCCGGGCATCTGCAGGACGTGCTTACAGTGGCGATGCTGCTCCGGGCTTACCATATGGCGCGTGAAGGGGCCCTGCCGCGCGATCTGTCGCGCGCCATGCTAGGATAGGGGAGACGGCCAATGGGTCGGGAGGACGCCATGAGCCAACGCTTCGAAGTCATCGACCCGGCTGCGCCGCCGCCGGTCTGGGCCGCCCTCCGCAACGAAGCCTACGCGGCCTCGAAGAGCGAGGCGGCGCTGGCCAGCCTGCTGGCCGCGGTCATCCTCAACCACAAGAACCTCGGCGACGCGCTGTCGTACCAGCTCGCCAGGAAGCTCGGCGACCAGGAGCTGCGCGCCATGAGCATCCGCGACATCGCCGAGGAGGCCTACGCCAGCGAACCGGAGCTGGTGGAGACCGCGGAGGCCGACCTGCGGGCGGTGTTCGAGCGGGACCCGGCGTGCAAGGGCTACGTCCAGCCGTTCCTGTTCTTCAAGGGCTTTCAGGCGCTCCAGACCCAGCGGGTGTCGCACTGGCTGTGGAAGCAGGGCCGCGAGACGCTCGCCTTCTACCTGCAGAGCCGCTCGAGCGAGATCTTCCAGGTGGACATCCATCCGGCCACCGTCATCGGCAAGGGCGTGTTCATCGACCACGGCACCGGGATCGTCATCGGCGAGACGGCGGTGATCGGCGACGACGTCTCCATGCTGCAGGGCGTGACCCTGGGCGGCACGGGCGCCGAGCGCGGCGACCGCCATCCGAAGATCGGCAAGGGCGTGCTGCTGGGCGCCGGCGCCAAGGTGCTCGGCAACATCAAGGTCGGCGACTACGCCAAGGTGGCCTCCGGGTCGGTGGTGCTGAAGCCGGTGCCGGCCCACTGCACCGCCGCCGGCGTGCCGGCCCGCCTGGTCAACTGCCCGACCTGCGACGAGCCGGCGCGGAGCATGGACCACACGCTCGCCGAGGCTGTGTACGACTACGTGATCTGAGGTTTCCGTTCCGCGCCCGACCGGCTAGGTTCGCGCCGAACCGATTTACCCCGAGATCCTGGAGCGTTGGGCGTGGACGAGAAGGCTATCCGCAAGATCGAAGGCCACCTGCGCGGGACCTTCGCCAATGCGCGCATCAAGCTCGTGCCGCGGCCCAAGCAGAAGGACTCCTGCGAGGTCTACGTCGGCGAGGAGTTCGTGGGTGTCGTGTTCCAGGACGAGGACGAGGACGGCTCCTACATGTTCGAGATGGCCATCCTCGCCGAGGATCTGCCCTAAGCGGCGGCGGGCGCGAGCCGGGGCCCGCGCTCCGGCTTGAGCCCGAACCAGACCGACAGCGGCCCGCTGCGGCGCGCGACCTCGTAGGTGGCCCAGCAGCCGGCGGCGGTGATCCCCACCAGCAGCGCCCCCTCAAGCCCGATCGGCAGGCTAAGCTTCGCCAGATGGTGTCCGGCCAGGACGATGATCGTCTGGTGGACCAGGTAGAACGGGAAGACGCCCAGCGTCAGGTAGCGAAGCGCCGGTCCGCCGCGGGTCAGGTGCCTGGCGCCGAAGCCCAGCACCGCCACGATCGCCGACCACTGCTGGAGCGCGAACACCAAGGGAATGAGCGGCCTGACCTGCGGCGTCGGCTGAGCCAGCCCGGCGACGTAGCTGGCGTAGACCGCCCAGCCGATCAGCCACAGGCCGAGCGCCGGCCAGCGCAAGGAGATCGCGCTCGCCCGGGCGCGGTCGGATTTCGCGTAGCCGTAGCCGAGCAGCAGGGCGAAGAGGTTCATCGGGTGCTCGTACCAGTCGTCCACCAAGGCATGGGTTGAGCCGAACACCGGCTGCAAAGTCAGTCGCAGCAGGGCGAAGACCGCCATGGGGGCGAGCAGGAAGGCCCACGGGGGCGTGCGGTCCAGCAGGCGAGTGATCCGCTCGCCGAGCCGGGGCCAGGCCGCGAGGGCGGCGCTCAGCAGCAGGCTGTAGACCAGCAGGTAGGCCACGAACCACATGTGGTTCCAGGTGGGCGTGATCAGGCAGCCACCGGCGTCGCACCAGTTCCCGGACGCGGTGACGTAGCGCGCGTAGAAGGCGGGCCCGGGGAGGGCGAACTGCGGCGCCTGCTCGAGGATCTCATAGTAGGACTGCGGCGGCACGACCACGAACACGGCCAGCAACAGCGGCGGCAGCAGCCGCGCGGTACGCGTCCCCGCCAGGCCGCTGGCCCTGGGCTGCTTGTCGAAGATGAAGCGGGTGGCCGCGCCCGAGACCAAGAACAGCAGGGTGAGCCGCCAAGGATTGGTGAGCACCATCAGCGGCTCGAGGGCGTGACTGGCGCGGGGGCTTTTCACGTGCCAGTCCCAGGTCACGTAGAACATGCCGACGTGGTAGAGGATCAGGAGGGCGAAGGCGCCGACGCGGATCCAGTCCAGATCGGCGCGGCGGTCGGAGGGAGCGGTGGACATCGGTGGCCTTGGGCGTGGACGACAGCGCGTCATCCCCTGACCCCGCCGCGGGCGGGAAGCCATTTCGGGACGTCCGGAGGGCCGCCCGGGACGAACGGCTGTCGGCCATGACGAACGGCTGGCGGCGTGGGACGAGCGGCCGGGCCGTGGCGCTCGCCGCCGGGGCCATTGCGGCGGTGAACACCGTCAACGTGCTGAGCCAGCTCCACGACGCCGAGCGTGCCGGCAAGGCCATCTCGGCCCTGGACGCGTCAGCCTACGAGTACAGCAGCGGGCTGGCCATCCTGCTGGCCTTCCTGATCTTCGCGCCGCTTGCCCGGCTGCGGCCGGCGCGGCTGGGCTGGCCGAAGTTTCTCGCCCTTCACGCTGCGGGCACCCTGGTCTGGTCGGCGGCGCACGTGCTGCTGATGGTGGGCGTCCGGCATCTGCTCTGGAGCCTGGCCGGCGAGCGCTACGACTTCGACTTCGCCCGCGACTGGATCTACGAGTACCGCAAGGACGTGATCAGCTACGTGCTGCTGGGCGCCATCGCCTGGCTGGCGCCGCCGCGCGGGAGGACGCCCGCCGACCTGCCCCCGGCCGAGATCCGGCTTCGCGACGGCAGCCGCTGGACGCGCTTCCCCGCCGAGGCGGTGGAAGCCGCCGAGGCGTGCGGCAACTACGTCGAGCTGAAGCTGGCAGACGGTCGGAGGCCGCTGGTGAGGACGACGCTGTCGGCCGCCGAGGCCGAGCTTCGCCCGCATGGCTTCCTGCGCACCCACCGCTCGTGGCTGGTGCGGGGCGAATGCGTCACAGGGCTCGCGCCGACCGGCTCGGGCGACCACGCCGTGACGCTCGCGAGCGGGCTCTCCGCGCCGCTCTCCCGTCGCTTCCCCGAGGCGCTGCACGCGCTGCGGGAGGCGCTAGGCGAGACCTCGCCCCGGAGTCCTTGAAACCGCGCCAAACTGGTGGCATTTTGACACCAGCTAAGGAGTCCGCGTCATGGCCCCGCGCCACGCATCGGTCAAACTCTCCGCCGACTTCCTCGACGAGGCCCGTCGGGAAGCCGAGGTGTTCAATCGCTCCCTTGGCGCGCAGGTGGAGCACTGGGCGCGGCTCGGTCGGATGTTCGAGGCCGCGCCGGGCGTCGGCGTCGACCGCGTGCGCGAGGCGCTGCAGGGCCGGCTGAGCTTCGACGCCATGAACGCCGCCGAACGGGACGCCTTCTTCGTCCAGTTCGGGGATCCCTGGGACGCCGAAACCGAGGCCCACTACGCCGAGCTCGGCGGCCGCGAGGGCGCCGTCGGCCTTGACGACAAGGGGCGGAGCGTTCGGCGCGAGGGTGGCCGCCTGCGGAAGATCGGCTAATCGGTGACGGACGCCCGGCCGGCGTTCCACCTGCTGGCGGGACCGAATGGGGCGGGCAAGACCACGCTGTACGAGGCGCGCATCCACCGGATGACCGACGCCGAGTTCGTCAATCCCGACCGCCTGGTCCTCGCCGAGCTCGGCCGTCACGCCGAGAGCCGCGAGGACGCCACGCTGGGCCAGCGGCTGGCAGAGGCGCGGCGCGACGCGTTGATGCGGGCCGGCCGGAGCCTCGTCGTGGAGACGACCTTTTCGCACCCCTCCAAGCTGGACCTGCTCGGCCGCGCCCGGGAGTTCGGCTATGAGATCATCGTCTACCACCTCGGCCTGCAGTCCGCAGACCAGGCCGTGGCGCGGGTGGCGGAGCGCGAGGCCCGCGGCGGCCATCCTGTGCCGGAAGCCAACATCCGCGGTCGCTATGCCCGCAATCCGGCGTTGATCCGGCAGGCCGCGCTGATGGCCGATGTGGGGATGGTGTTCGACAACAGCGTGCTCGGCCGCCCGCCCAGGCGCCTGATCCAGTTCCGCGCCGGCCGGCCCCTGGCCGTGGCGCCGGACCTCCCCGCCTGGGCGCGGGAGCTCTATGGCCCCGACCTGGGACCACGGGCGGTGTAGCGGGCGGGCCCAGCCGCTAGGGCGCCCGCGGGTCTCCCAGGTCGCCGCTCTCGGGTGGCGGTCCGTCGAACTCGCCGGGCTCGGCGACGCGCGCGCCGGCGCGGACATAGCCGTTGTCCTGGCAGTCCGGCGTGGGCTTGCGGGCGCAGAGGTCATGGTTGAGCCGTTCGAGCGCGTCGTAGCTCTGGGCGCAGCCGGCGAGGGGTAGGGCGGCCGCCAGGACGATCAGGGCCGTGCGCATAGGGGTCTCTCCGCCGCCGGTCGAGACAGGCTAAGGGCGTTCGGGGCGGTCGGACACCCCTCCTGCTTGCGGCAGATCAAGGCGCCGCCGGGGCCCCACGGTGAAGCTTGCCCAAGCCTGGAGGTCCCGATGCGCATCGCCACCGCCCTTCTCGCCGCCTGGCTGGCGGCGGGATCCGCCGCCGCCCAGCCGTCGCAGCCGTCGGCGGCCCCTCTCGACGAGATCGCGGCAAAGCTCGCGCGCGATGCCGAGATCGCGGAGCAGGACCGTCGCAGCGAAGCCCTGAACGTCGAGCTGAACCGGCGCAATGCGGAGATCGCCGCCCGGAACGACGCGGCGCAGAAGGCCTACGACGCCGCGCTCGCGGACTATGCTCGAGCGAAAGCCGCCTACGAGGCGGGGCTCGCGCAGCACGAGGCGCAGGCGGCCGAGTACCGGAGGGCGTACGGCCACTGGCAGGCGCAGGTGGCGGCCTGCAAGGCAGGCGACTTCCGCCGCTGCGCACCCAAGGCGGTCAGCGGACCTGGGTCACCTTGAGGCTGCCCGCCGGCAGCGGGCCGAGCGAGGGCTGAGCCTCGGCCGGACCCAGCCAGTCGGCCCAGTGGCGGCGGTGCAGGATCACGATCTGCCGGTCGTGGTAGGGCGCGATGTCCGGCCCAGGCTCGCAGGTCAGCATGGTGAAGCGGTCCTCGCGCACGAGGCCAGCGATGCAGAACAGCTCGAGGTCGTCGGCGCGCTCGAACAGCCACTTGGACTTCGGCCGGGTGTTCCCCGTGAACTCGTAGAAGCCGTCGGCGGGGATCAGGCAGCGGCCGTTGGGAAAGCGGCGGCCTTCCGAGCGGAAGTTGATCACCGGCGGCCGGTTCGGCTGGACGAAGCCCCAGCGGAGCTGCTTCAGCTCGGCGCCGTCGGGCCCGCCGACGACGATCGGGGCAGGGTCGGTGGGGCGGATGGAGTCCCGGGGCTCGAGGTTGGGGGCGCCGCCGAGCCAGTGCAGCGGCAGCTTCAGCGCGCTGAACTCCTGCGCGATGCGGTCCAGGGACTGCTTGAAGCGGTATTCGTTACACATGGCCGGGCAGATAAGACCCCCGGACAGGCGGCGTCCATGGTGTATATTATCTACATCGCAAGCCGCGATCAGGCTATGTCAGGCGGCGCCGCGGATGATGCGGCGGGCCTGGTAGGGCGGGATGATCGCGGTGATGTGGGCGGCCCAGCGCAGGCGGGCGTCGTGGCGGGTTGGGCCGGCGACGCTCTCCAGGTCGAAGCGGTCGGGACGCGAGCCGCGCAGCAGGCGCTTCACGAGCACCTCGTCGGTGTCGACCTCGACGACCACCACGTGGCCGAGCATGTCCGGCGTCGGCGGGGTGCGCTGGTCCTCGAAATAGATCAGGGCGCCGTCGTCGGCGACGCCGCGCATGGAGTGGCCCACCACCAGCAGGGCGGCGGCCTTCTCGGTGCCGCCAGGCGGGATGGGCGCGAGGTCGGTCGGGTCCTGACCGGTGGCGAAGAGAACCGTTCCGTCCGGATTGGCGCCCACGCGGCCGATGATCGGCACGAAGCCAGGCTCGGCGGTCGGCCGCATGGGGCCGGCGGCGTCGTAGAGCCAGTCGGGCCGGACGCCGAACGCCTGGGCGTACTCCTTGGCCCGCCGATAGGAGAAGGGGGCGTTGCCGTTCTCGTTGGAGGCGTAGGTGTTGCGGTTCCAGCCGAAGGCGTCCGCCGCGGCGGCGGCGGTCTCGAAGCCCTTGGCCAGCCGGGCCTCGCGGAGCCTCTGGGAGCGGTCTTCCATCCAAAATCCTGCGGCCGATTGGCGCTGTAGATAACCTACATTTTTCCTTGGCACAACCGCTGTAGGTAACATACAGTTCGCGTATGACGACATGCAGCCCCAACCCTTCCACTTCCGCGAGCGCCGCCTACGCCGCGCTCCGTCACGGCGGCTCCCCGCCGGGCGTCGCCAGCGTGCAGCTCGGCCTGGACCGTGACGTCGCCCTACGTCTGGAACGGTCGTTCATCCGCCGGGCGGGCGGCGGACACCACGCCATGCGGCCGCGGTTCGCGCACCACGATCTGCACGTGGGCCAGGTTCTGGCCCAGGGCGGTTATCCGGCCATGCCGGACCGGTCCCGATGAGCGAGCGCCAGGACGCCGCCGCCGTGGTGGCCGGCGCATTGGCCAAGCGGCCGCCGGCCGACCGGGCGAAGTTCCTGATGGAGCTCCTGGCCCACACCGCCGCCGGCCTGGTGGTGATCGAGGGCGACCGGGCGGCGGGCGAGGCGGTCTACCGCCTGGCGGACGCCGTCGTCGCCCGCGGCTCCCGCTGACGTCCCCAAACCCCGTCGAGAGTTCAAAGCATGGGAAAACCGTTCGATCCGGCGCGCGAGACCCGCGGCCGGCTGGAGATGCTGGAGCGCCGGGAGAAGGCGCGAGCCGAGGCGCGCGCGGTGGCCGACGGCGTCGCCGAGACCGTGGGGCTGTCCAGGCGCCGCGGCGCGGCGATCGTGAAGGCGCCGGCGGCGCGTGGCGCACGGGAGAAGCCCTACCGCCGCCAGACCGGCCTCGAGTGGCTGGCCCGGAAGGGGCGGCTGACCGAGCGGCAGGTGCAGGCCGGCCTTCGCTACGGCGAAGCCTTCCGGCGGGCCGAGGCCGGGCCCAAGATCGTCTCCACCCTGGAGGTGCAGCCGGGAGGAAGCGCGCAGGGCGGGCCGCCGCTTTCGGTGCTGGTCGCCATGGCGCGAGGGCGCCGCCACGCCGCCGACACCCTTGCGGGCTACCGCCGGCGCCTCATGGACCAGGCCGACCTGGTGGGCGCCTGCGACCTCTGCTGCGGGCAGGAGATGACGCCCCGCGAGGCGGCCGGCGGCGAGCGGGACGGCGCGCGCCTGGAGGCGGTGCTCAAGGTCGCCCTCGACATCCTGGCCGGCTGATCAGCCCTCGGTGTCGATGGAGGCCTGCAGGGCCTCGCTGTAGCGGTGGCCGGCCACCGTGTGGGCGTTCACCACCGCATCCACTCTCTCGACCATGCCTTGCGGCAGGCGAAGGCCGGCGGCGGCGGCGTTCTCGCGCATGTGGGCGGCATTGGCGGTGCCGGGGATCGGCACGACCGTCTCGTCCCGGGCCAGCAGCCAAGCGAGGCAGAGCTGGGCGGGCGTGCAGCCGGCCTCGTCGGCAAGCGCCTCGAACCGGGCGAGGAGGTCCAGGTTCTTCCGGAAGTTCTCGCCCTGGAAGCGCGGCATGCCGAGGCGGATGTCGCCCGGTTCGAGGGCGGCGGGGTCGCGGACGCCGCCGGCCAGGAACCCGCGGCCCACGGGAGAGAAGGGCACGAAGGTGACGCCGAGCTCGCGGCAAGCCTGCAGGACCGCGATCTCGGGGTTGCGGGTCCAGGGCGAGTACTCGGTCTGCAGCGCCGTGATCGGGTGTGTCGCGTGCGCTTTGCGGAGCGTCACGGCGGAGACTTCCGACAGACCGATCGTGCGGATCTTGCCTTCGCGGACCAGGTCGGCCAGCGCCCCGACGCTCTCCTCGATGGGCACGGCCTTGTCCCAGCGATGGAGGTAGTAGAGGTCGATAACGTCGGTCCGCAGGCGCTTCAGGCTCGCCTCGCAGGTGGCCTTCAGGACCTCGGGCCGGCCGTTGATCTCGCGCCGGTCGCCGTTGGTGAGGCCGCACTTGGACGCCAGGACGAACTCGCCGCGCCGGCCGCCCAGGACCTCGCCCACCAGGGTCTCGTTGTGGCCCATGCCGTAGACGGCCGCGGTGTCGAAGAAGGTGTAGCCGGCGTCGAGCGCGCCAAGCAGCACCTGCTCGGCGATCTCGCGGGGCGGCGGCGAGCCGTAGGCGTGAGACAGGCTCATGCAGCCAAGCCCGATGGCGGACACCTCGAACGGGCCCAGGCGACGCTTGTCCATGTGTGTCCTCCGTGACGGGCGAGAAAGCCCGCGCCGGCCACCGGGTCAAGGGCGCGGGGGGGAGGAACCAAGCTCCACCTAAGTAGTTGTTCCCCACGTGGGAGATGCCGTCACCGTCGACGCCTGCACACGCCGCTTGGCGTGGGCGCGCGTTCGCATGCCGCGCCTCCCGATGGTCGATGCAGCGTGAGGGTGGGGCGATGAGCGTGGCCGTGGCCGACAAGCCTGTGATGCGGGCCGCCGTGGTGGCGGGACCGGGCAGGATCGAGCTGGACGAGGTGGCCCTGCCGCAGCCCGGCCCCGGGCAGGTGCGCGTGCGCCTGGAAGGGTGCGGCGTCTGCGCCTCGAACCTGACGCCCTGGGAAGGGCCCGAGTGGATGACCTTCCCCACGGAGCCCGGCGCGCTGGGCCACGAGGGCTGGGGGGTGATCGATGCGGTCGGCGAGGGCGTCGAAGGCTTCGCGGTCGGCGAGCGCGTCGCGGCGCTCAGCCACAAGAGCTACGCCGAGTGGGACATCGCGGACGTGGGCGCGATCGTGAAACTGCCCGCCGAGCTGGACGGCAAGCCGTTCCCGGGCGAGCCGCTGGGCTGCGCCATGAACATCTTCCGGCGCGCGGACATCCAGGCGGGCCAGACGGTGGCGATCGTCGGCATCGGCTTCCTCGGTGCGATTCTGACCCGGCTGGCCACCGACGCCGGTGCGCGCGTGATCGCCATCTCGCGGCGGCCGTTTTCGCTGGACGTGGCGAAGGACTACGGCGCGGCCGAGGTCGTGCCGATGGACGACCACTGGAAGATCATCGAGCGGGTGCGCGAGCTGACCGGCGGCGTGTTCTGCGACAGGGTCATCGAGGCGGTCGGGAAACAGTGGCCGCTGGACCTCGCCGCCGAGCTCACCAAGGAGCGCGGCAAGCTGATCATCGCCGGCTACCATCAGGACGGGCCGCGGCAGGTGAACATGCAGCTCTGGAACTGGCGCGGCCTCGACGTGATCAACGCTCATGAGCGGGATCCCGAGGTCTATGCCCAGGGGATCCGGGACGCGGTGGACGCCGTGGCCTCGGGCCGGCTCGACCCGGGCTCGCTCTACACCCACACCTTCCCGCTGGAGCGGCTGGACGAGGCGCTGAACGCGACCCGCGACCGGCCCGACGGCTTCCTCAAGGCCCTGGTGATCTTCCGATGAGCGAAACCCTGGCTGCGAAGCCGGCGACGACGGCGCAGACGGTGAAGCCGCGCATCGGCTTCCTGGGCGTGGGCTGGATCGGCCGCCACCGGATGGAGGCGATCGCCGCGACCGGCGCCGTGGAAATCGCCGCGGTCGCCGACCCGTCTCCGGAGATGGCGGCGGAGGCCGGCAAGCTCGCGCCGGACGCCAAGCAGTTGACCAATCTCGACCAGATCCTGGCGGCTGGCGTCGATGGGGTGGTGATCGCCACGCCCTCGGCCCTGCACGCCGAACAGTCGATCCGCGCCCTGGCCGCCGGGGCGGCGGTGTTCTGCCAGAAGCCCCTGGGCCGCACCGCCGCGGAAGTGGAGGCCGTGGTGGACGCCGCGCGCGCCGCCGACCGCCTGCTGGCCGTGGACCTCTCCTACCGCTTCACCGAGGGCATGCAGCGGATCCGCGAGGTGCTGCAGTCCGGAGACCTCGGCCGGGTGCACGCGGTCGACCTCGTCTTCCACAACGCCTATGGGCCGGACAAGGCGTGGTTCTACGATCCGCAGTTCTCGGGCGGCGGGTGCGTCATGGACCTGGGCGTCCACCTGGTGGACCTGGCGCTCTGGGCCCTGGACTTCCCGGAGGTGACGGAGGTCTCGAGCAAGCTGTTCACGGGCGGCGAGCCCCTGGCCGGGCGTACCGACCGGGTGGAGGACTACGCCGTGGCGACGCTCGAGCTCGCCAGCGGCGCGGCGGTGCGGCTCGCCTGCTCGTGGCGGCTGCAGGCCGGTTGCGACGCGATCATAGAGGCGTCGTTCTACGGGACCCAGGGTGGCGCGGCGCTGAAGAACGTCGGCGGATCGTTCTACGACTTCACGGCCGAGCGGTACCGCGGCACGTCGCGCGAGACCCTGGCCACCGCGCCCGACGCGTGGGGCGGCCGTGCGGCGGCGGACTGGGCGCAGCGGCTTGCGGCGGGCGCGCGGTTCGATCGGGCGGCCGATCGCCTGGTGGACGCGGCGCGCGTGCTGGACCGCATCTACGGCCGCTGACGCGGCCGCCTGATCTCGGCGGGCAAGAAAACGGCGGCGGAGCCTGGAGCTCCGCCGCCGTTCTTGTTTGGGGCCGTGTCGGGGGCGTCAGGCCGCGTTGCGGCCGCGGCGCAGGCGGTCGAAGTCGTCCACGATGGCCTCGAGCGGGGCGGGGGCGCTGGCCTGCGGGGTGGTGCGGCCCTCGAAGAGGATCGAGGTCAGCTCGTCGCGGGCGCGGCGGACGCGGCTCTTGACGGTGCCCACCGGGCAGCCGGCGATCTGGGCGACCTCGTCGTAGCTCATGCCGCCGGCCCCCACGAGGATCAGGGCCTCGCGCTGGAAGTCCGGGAGCATGGACAGCGCCCGGCGGACGTCCTCGAGCTCGACGGTCACGGAGGGGTCGTCGGGGGCGACAAGGGTGCGTTCCATGGCCTCGGCGTCGTACTCGCCGCGCCAGCGCAGGCGGCGCTGGCCGGAGTAGAAGCGGTTGCGCAGGATGGTGGAGAGCCAGGCGCGCAGGTTGGTGCCCGGCTGGAACTGGTGACGGCAGGACAGCGCCTTGACGAGCGTTTCCTGCGCGAGGTCCTCGGCTTGGTCGGTGTCGTGGCAGAGGGTCCGGGCGAACGCGCGCATGAACGGTACAGAGTCCAGCAGCGCGGCCTCGAAGTCGTCGCGGACGCGGGTCGATCTTTGGCTCATCTGGCCCCCCTTTCGGGCGGCGTAACGCGGCACGGCCGAGCTTGGTTCCCGATCGGGCGGAAGTTCACGTTATGTTCTTGACCTGCGCGCGCGTTTGTGAGAGGATCGGCGCAGGTTGGAAGCCTGCGCCGACGCGCTCGGCGGGCTCAGGTCTGACCCATGCCCTGTCCGGAGGACTGCTGGCTGTCCTGGGCGATCTGGCCGCCGCCCTCGGACGTGCCGTCCTTGACGTCGATCTGGGGAGAGAGGTGGCCGTCCTTGTCCGCGCCGCCCTCGTGGCGGGGCTCGCCGCGGCGGCCGCCTTCCTGGTTCTGAGAGGTATCGTGGGTGTCCGGGCCCTGGCTCATGGCGTGATCTCTCGTTGCAGTGGTCCCCAGGCCAACGGGGGGCGAGCCGCGGCGGTTCCGGTGCTCCGAACGAGATCGGCGCGGAACCTTGACCGGTGACGTGCGTTGGGGCGGTTCGCGCGATCTGCAGTTGGGGTTCCAAGTTGCCGCACATCCTCCTGGTCGAAGACCTGGCGAACGAACGCGAGATGATCGCGGCTGCGCTGGAGCAGCGCGGCGCACGGGTGACGACCGCGAAGAGCGACAAGGAAGCCTATGCGGCGCTGCGCGACGCTTCGGCCCTGCCGTTCGACGCCCTGGTCACCGACATCAACCTTGGGGAAGGAACCACCGGCTTCGACGTCGCCCGCGCCGCGCGCGCCATCCAGCCGAGCCTGGCGGTCATCTACATGACCGCCTACGACATCGAGATGCGCCAGCATGCGGCGCCGCAGAGCCTGACGCTGCGCAAACCGCTGAAGGTCAGCGAACTGGCCGCAGACATCCTCGGGCACCTGTCCAGCCCGGGCGTGCTGTCGCGCGGCTGGGACAAGGGCGAAGCCCAGGCCTCGGCCGGCTGATCGGCCTCAGACGGCCGCGGCGGCCGCAGCCTGGAGGCGCCGCCGGCTTTCCTCGAAGAGGAGCCGAGCCGTCTCGGCGATGTCCGGCGGCAAGACAGCATGACCACCGCAGGCGGCGTGGGGGCAGGGCAGGCTGGCGGCCCCGTCGATCGCCCTCACGGGGGCCGACACCGGCGCGCCGCAGGATCGGCAGCAGACTTCGACGAGCCATTCCGACGCCATCGCGCCCCTCAACCCTGTGGTGTCCACGCGCAACCTGGCCGCGTCGGGGTGAAGATGCCGTGAAAGGCGAGAGTGAACGGAAGGTAGCCGGGCGCGGGCGAGCGCCGCGGATCAGCCGGCGGGCGGCTCCGGCGCCTCGTTGGGAGCGAGGCCCGCGGCGCGCATCTGCAGCCGATGCTCCTCCATGCGACGCTTCACGGCCTCGAGCTGGCGGCGCAGATCGGCCAGGGTGGCGTCCCCGTCGTCCTGGGGCGGCAAGGTATGAGATTCGTCGGACACGCGGGACATCTGCCAGTGAAACACCTGAGCAGGGTGCGAGGTTGCGGCGAACGGTCCTTGGACGTCAGCGCCGCTTGCGCGCGGCCTCCGCGGCGCGGCGCAGTTCCGCAGCGCGCTGAAGCAAGGCTTCCTTGTCCTTCCGGTAGCTCACGACCGCCGCCATGCGTTCGGCTTCCTCAGCTTCGGAGAGCAATTGTTCGGGCGTCTTCATCCGTTGGGTGAGGGACAGGACACGGCTCCTGCGCGTTCGATCCTGCAGCGGAAATGCCGGATTCTCTCGCGCGCTGTCAAAAGAGCAGGCGCGGGGACGAGGTTCCTACGGTGACGTAGGCGGATCGCGCAATGTGCTATCGGTACCACGCCCGACGCGCGCGGCGGCCGTCGATGACGGCGGCCCAGACGCAGCCAGCCAGCAGGACTGCGAAGAGACCCAGGAACAGGAGCCAGGGCAGCAGGATCTGGGGAACCGGTCCGCTCATGGCGGCTGAACCCGCACGCACGCGGCTGGTGCTACTTACCCGGTCGGAAATTGGTCCCTTGATGGGACCTAGGTTCCGTCGCCGGTCTTCGGCCCGCGGTAGACGCAGACGGACTCCTGCCAGACCTCGATGCGTGGGAAGCGGGCCAGGCGGCCGCGGGCAAGGGCGATGGCCTCGGCGACACCCGGCACGACGATATGCTCGGCGGAGACGACCGTCCCCTTCTCGTCGAGGCCGTAGAGCGTGAAGTCCTGCACCCGTGCGTCCGTGCGGTGAGCGAAGGCCGCTAACGGCCGAGACATCGAGATCCAACGACCGACGCGCGGAAATCCATCCGCGACCCGACAGGAGCGCCGCCCCTGGCGGCGGACAGCCATGCCCAAACGCACCCACAAGCCACCGGCGCGCCGCCCCCGCATCGCCGGCCGCGTGATCCGCGCCTGCTACACGCCCGAGCTGGCCACCGAGATCTGCCGGCGCATCGCCGCAGGGGAGGCGTGGCGCCGGATCGCCGGTCGCGGCCGGATGCCGGCCTTCGCGACCCTCTACGCCTGGCGGGACAAGCGTCCGGCCTTCGCCGAGGCCCTGGCCCAGGCCCGCGAGATCGCCGCCGAGGGCGGCGGTGACCTGCCCTGCAACCTGCACCTGATCGAAGGAGACCCCATGAAGGAGCGAGAGGTCGCGCCGAAGACCAAGGATCGCCGCCGGCCCCGCAAGGCGGACGGCAGCATGACCCACGTGTTCTATTCGAAGAAGCTGGCGGAGACGATCTGCGAGCGGCTGGCCTCGGGGGAGTCTTGGGTCAAGGTCTGCCGCGGGGCGGACATGCCCTCCTATCGAAGCTTCTACCGCTGGCGCGAGAAGCACCCGGAGTTCTTCGAGGCCGTCGAGGAGGCCCGCCGGGCGGGCGCGGAGGCGCGGTTCGAGCAGGCGGTGGAGGTGGCGATGGACGCCACCGCCGCCACCGTGCAGGCGGACAAGCTGAAGGTCTCCACCCTCCTGCATTGCGCCGAGCGGATGGACCGCGCCCGCTTCGGTCCGGGCGGCAAGGGCGCCGACGGCGACGGCGGCCAAGTGCAGACCTTCGTGATCCGTCGGTTCGAGCGGATCTACCGCGAGGACGGCAGCAGCTACATGGCCGCCATCGACACCGTCCAGGAAGTCGCCCGATGAGCGCGCCGCGCGGCAGGCGGGCGCCGGCCGGCGAGCGCGTCACCCGGGTGGTCGGCCATTGGGAGCCGCGGCCGCACCAGGAGCGGCTGTGGGAGAGCCTGCAGGGCGGCTGCCTGCGCGCCGACGTGGCCGCCCACCGGGGGCAAGGACGAGGTGGCGCTGAACTGGGCGGCGGCCGCGGCCATGGCCCGGCAGGGCACCTACTGGCACCTGCTGCCGGAGGCTGCGCAGGCGAAGAAGGCGATCTGGGACGCGGTGAACCCGCACACGGGCAAGCGGCGCATCGACGAGGCTTTCCCGCGCGAGGTGCGCCATAAGCGCTGGCATGGGGACATGAAGATCGAGCTGAAGAACGGCTCGATCTGGCAGCTCGCGGGCTCGGACAACTACAACAGCCTTGTGGGCTCGCCGCCGGTGGGCGTGGTGTTCTCGGAGTGGTCGCTGGCGAAGCCGGACGCCTGGGCCTACCTGCGGCCGATCCTGGCCGAGAACGGCGGCTGGGCGCTGTTCCTGTGGACGCCGCGCGGCCTGAACCACGCCACCCGCGCCTTCGAGAGCCGCAAGCTGCGGCCGGACGAGTGGCTGACCATCCAGGCCTCGGCCCGGGAGACCGGGGTCTTCACGCCCGAGCAGCTCGAGCGGGAGCGCACCGAGCTGATCGCCGAACTGGGGTCGGTGGAGGAGGGCGAGGCGCGGTTCGCCTCGGAATACCTGGTGGACTTCAGCGCCGCCGTGCCGGGCAGCTACTTCGGCAGCGCGCTCAGGGAGGCCGACGCCCAGGGACGGATCGGCCGCGTGCCGTTCGACCCGGCGCTGAAGGTCGACACCGCCTGGGACCTGGGGATCGACGACTACACCTGCATCTGGTTCTTCCAGCAGGTGGGGCGCGAGGTGCGGGCCATCGACTATTTCGAGACGGCCGGGGAGGGGCTGGACTCGATCGTGCGCCAGGCCCTGCAGGACAAGCCGTATGTCTATGGCGCGCACCACCTGCCGCACGACGTGATGGTGCGCGAGCTCGGGGCGGCGGGACGCAGCCGGTACGAGACCCTGAGCGGCCTGGGCGTGCGACCGATCTCGGTGGGGGTGGCCATGGACCCGGAGGAGCGGATCAACGCGGCGCGGACGATGATCCCGATGACCTGGTTCGACGCCGAGAAGTGCGCCCAGGGGCTCGACCGGCTGCGGGCTTACCGCAAGCGATGGAACCGGGCGACGCGGGTCTACACCGGGCCGCTGCACGACGACGCCAGCCACGGGGCCGACGCCTTCGGCGAGTTCGCGGCCAACCGCCGCGGCGGCGAGGCGGCGCGCCGGCCGGCGACGCGGCGGCTGGAGCCCGGGCCGCTGAGCTGGATGGCCTGAGCCGGATCGCGAACGGCGTTTCGGCCGCATTGCCAAGCCGGGCGGCTTGGTGTGAGGTCGCCGGCCCGCTCTGGAGCCCGCCCGTGACCGCGCCCGACCAGGCCCTCGACGATCCGTGGACCGACGCCGGCGGCGCGGCGCTGCTGAAGGCGGTGTTCGAGGCCGCCGACGTGATGGCCGGCGTGTTCGAGCTCTTGGACGACGACTACCGCTACGTGATCGCCAACGGCAACACGGCGGCCTTCTACGGCCTGCCGCGCGACGGGCTGACCGGACGGCGCGGCCGCGAGCTGGGGCTGAGCGAGGCGCAGATCCGCGAGCGGCTGCGCACCCTGCGTCACTGCTGGGAGAGCGGGCGGACGGTCACCCGGGAATATGAGTTCGCCTTGCGCGGCGGGCCGAGCGGCTGGTTCCTGGGGACCTTCTCGCCGATCCCGGGGTCCGCGCCGCGGGTTTCCTTCGTGCTGATCGACATCAGCGCCCGCAAGGCGGCGGAGCTCGAGGCCGAGCGGCAGGGCGCGCGGCTGCAGATCGCGCTGAGCGCCGGGGGGCTCGGCCTCTGGGAGTACGACCTGGTGCGCGACGCGGTGACCTGGGACGCCCGGACCCGCGAGCTGTTCGGCGTGGGGCCGGACACGCCCATCGACTACGCCACCTATGTGGCGCGGCTGCGGCCCGACGAGGCGCCGGCGATGCGGGCGGCCTACCAGGCGGCGCTGAAGGGCGAGAACGGCGGCCGCTACGTGACCGAGCACCGGACGACCGCCGGCGACGGCAGCCAGCGCTGGGTGCGCGGCTCGGGCCAGGTGCTGTTCGGGGCCGACGGCCAGCCGACCCACGTGCTGGGCACGGTGCAGGACATCACCGAGGAGGTGGCCGCTCGCGAGCGGCAGGCGCTGATGATGGCCGAACTGAACCATCGGGTGAAGAACAACCTGGCGACCGTGCAGTCGATGGCGGCGCAGACGGCGCGCAGCGCGCGGAACCTGGCGTCGTTCAAGGCCGACTTCGAGGGACGGCTGGTGGCGCTCGCCCGGACGCACGACGTGCTGACGTCGAACGCCTGGACGGGGGCGGAGCTGTCGGTGCTGGCGGCGCGGGAGCTGGACGCCTTCCGCGGACGGGTCAGCATCGAAGGGCCGCGCGCCTGCCTCTCCGCGGCCCAGGCCCAGGCGATCGGGCTGATCCTGCACGAGCTCGCCACCAACGCCGCCAAGTACGGGGCGCTCTCCGCGCCGGAGGGGCGGGTGGCGCTGAGCTGGCGGGCGGAGGCGGGGACCCTGGCGCTGTGCTGGACCGAGGCCGGCGGGCCCCCGGTGCAGGAGCCCGGCCGCCGCGGCTTCGGCTCGCGGCTGATCGCGGCCCTGGCGAAGGGGGACCTGGGCGGCGAGGCGCACACGACCTTCGCGCCGGACGGGGTCCGGTTCGATCTGTCGGCGCGGCTCTAGGTCAGATCAGACGCGGATGTCGACGAGCCGGCCCGTGGCCTGGCCGGTGAGCTGACGCGCGGGCGCCTGGGCCGGAGCCTCGGACCGGGCGCTCTTCTCGGCGAGCTGGTCGCGGTCGAGCATGACCGGCCGGACCGGGGGGACCGGGAAGAAGGTCACGGGCTGGACGTTCAGCGACATGGTCCGGCTTATCCCACGCCGACGCTTAACTCCTCGTTACCAGCGCAACCGCGAACGGCGATCCGCATTGGGAGGTCAACGACACCTGAGGAGAACGCAAATGAGTGGCGTAGGACTGATCATGGCGATCATCATCGGCATCCTGGCCGGGTGGATCGCCGAGAAGGTGATGCGGCGTAACCACGGGATCCTGACGAACCTGGTGGTGGGCGTCGTCGGCGCGTTCCTGGGCGCCTTCATCGCCAACATGCTGGATATCGAGTTCGGCGGCATCATCGGCAGCCTGCTCGTCGCCACCGGCGGCGCCATCCTGCTGCTGTTCCTGCTGGGCCTGTTCACCGGCCGCCGCCGGGCGCTGCACTAGGTCCCGACGGACGATCCCGCGGCCCCCGCGACCCGGCGACGGGCGCGGGGGTTCGCATGTCCGGCCTCGGGCAAGCCGCTGACGCCGCGAAATAAATCGCGCGCTAAGGATATCCCTTCGCGAGTCCGAAAGCATAGCGGCCCTACCTCCCGCCAAAACAGAACAATGGTGGTTGGTGATGGCTGTCGGCTCGGCCCGGGTGGTGAACCCGATGGATGCGGCCCTGTCCGCGATCAAAGAGATCGAGGCCAAGAAGAAGGCGCGGGCGCAGACGCCGCCGACGCCCGCGCCGGCCAGCGCGCCGGCCAAGACCGCGGACACCAAGCCGGCGAGCGTGCCGGCGCCCGCCTCGCCGTCTCTGAGCGCGGCGACGGTGGCCCAGCTCGCCGCCGAGGCCGCCAAGGCCGCCGCCGACATCGTCCAGGAGCTGAAGGAGAAGGCGGAGGCCGCGAAGGCCGCCGCCAACACCCCGCCGCCGGCCAAGCCGGCCACGACGCCGGTTCCAACCCCGCCCGCCATATCCACCCCGCCCGCCGCGACGAAGCCCGCGGATGCTGCGCCGGTCACGCCCGCGCCCACGCCCGCCCCTGCGCCGGAGATCCGGCCCGTCGAGACCAGGGAGCAGGCGCCGAAGCCGGCCGACGCCGACGCGACCCGGCCGGGCCGTAACGAGCGCCTGTCGTCCGCCGTGATGGCCGTCCTCCTGAAGATGCAGGAGGCGGCGCAGGACGCGTCGCGCGACGGGAAGGGCCCGCTCGGCGGCCTGATGCAGGCGCTGCTGAACCTCGTGAAAGGCCAGGGCCAGGGCCACGGCGCTGGCCCCGGCCATGGCAACGGTCACGGGCACAACCCGCCGCCGCCGCCGCCGCCGCCTCCGCCGCCGCCGCCGCCGCCGCCGCCTCCGC
>NZ_JAYSEO010000016.1:0-113084 GCF_041913825.1 Phenylobacterium sp. | reverse complement strand
CCGACGCCCCCTGGCGCCGCGCCCGGCGCAACCTCGGCCTGATGATGCGCGAGGGGCTGCTCAAGGAGAACATCGACGGCGAGGCCCTGATGTGGGCGCACCAACGCCTGATCGGCCGGCCCGAGCAGCGGCGCATCCTGATGGTCATCTCCGACGGCGCGCCGGTGGACGACTCGACGCTCAGCGTGAACTCCGGCCACTACCTGGAGCGCCACCTGCGCGAGGTGATCGCCGAGATCGAGAGCAAGAGCCCTGTCCAGCTCATCGCCATCGGCATCGGCCACGACGTGACCCGCTACTACCGCCGCGCGGTCACCATCGTCGACGTGGAGCAGCTCGCCGGCGCCATCACCGACCAGCTCGCCGAGCTGTTCGACGAGGAGCCCCGCCGGCTGACCCGCCGCAGCGCCGGCCTGCTGCAGCCGCCGCCGAACACCCAAGGCCCATCCGGCCCCGCCCGCCGCTCCACCTTCAAGGAAGTCCGGAGATCCGTGGCGTGAGGCGCCTGGCAGGGCCGCTCGGCGCGCTCGCCCTCGCGGGCTGCGTCAGCCCGAGCCCGACGCTACCGCCCGCCCCCCTGCCCTATGCCGCGACGATCGCCGTGGACGCCGCCGCCGTGCCGCTCGATCCGACGGATCCGTCGCGCCAGGCGATTGGCCGCTTCGTCTACGCCGGCGGTCTGCACCTCACGTCCCAGCAGACGGCGCGCCTGCACGGCCTCTCCGACATCAAGGTGCGCACGGACGGCCGGCTGGTCTCGGCCAGCGACCAGTCCGACCTGCTGCGGGCGCGCGTGGTGCTGGACGGCTCCGGCCGGCTGATCGGCGTCGCGGACGCCCACCTCGCCGCGCTGAAGGACGCCACCGGCGCCGATCTCTACGCAGGCGGGCAGCGCGAATTCGACTCGGAAGGCGTCGCCGAGCTCGCGAGCGGCGACCTGCTGGTCAGCTTCGAGCAGAACGACCGCGTCCTGCGCTTCCCGCGCGACGGGGGGCCGCCGCGGCCGGCGCCGCAACCGCAGATCGCCTACACGTTCAACAAGGGCATGGAGGGCCTCGCGGCCGACCCCATGTCCGGGCCGGACGCCTACCGCACGGCCATGGAGGGCTCGGGGCAGAGCTTCCTCTGCCGGCTGGCCACGGGCTGCACGCCCAGCTTCCACATCGATCTCGAGGGCCTGGAGCTCACCAGCCTCGACATGCTGCCCGACGGGCGCATGGCCGTCCTTTTGCGCGGCTTCTCGCCGCTCCGCGGCAACAGCATCAAGCTGAAGATCCTCGACCGCCAGGGTCGACGGATCGACGGCATGGAAATGGCCCGGCCGCTCACGGTCGATAACTTCGAGGGTCTGGCCGCGGTCCCGGGGCCCGGCGGCCGCATCCGATTCTACCTGATCTCGGACGACAACTTCGGCCACTTCGCCGGCGCGCCCACCGACCAGCGCACCCTGCTGCTCGCCTTCGACTGGCGGCCCTGACGCCGGTCGGAGCGCCCAAAATAAAAGGGCCGCCCTCGCGGGCGGCCCCTTCGGAACGACACTCTGGAGTCGCGCTTAGGCGGCCGGGGCCTGCTCGGCGAGCTTGGCCTTCACCTGGCGCTTGATTTTCAGGGCGCGGGTGGACAGGTCCTCGTCGCGGGCCTTCAGCAGGAAGGCGTCGAGGCCGCCCTTGAAGTCCAGCGTGCGCAGCGCCGCGTTGCGGACGCGCAGCTTGAAGGACTGACCGAGCGCTTCCGACTGGAGCGTGACCGGCTGGAGCGCCGGCAGGAAGCGGCGCTTGGTCTTGATGTTCGAGTGGCTCACATTGTGGCCGACCATCGGGCCGACACCGGTGAGTTCGCAGCGACGCGACATAGCGAGGTGACCTTCGCGTGGAAATGGGATCGGCGGACGAACCGTCCGCGCGAGGAGCGGGCGATATAGAGGAACCAGGCCTTTCCCGTCAACCCGCCGGGGCCGCCAAATCGCCGCCAGCAGACGGAACGACGCCCCCATGAACGCCGACCGCCGGATCGTCCTCACCAGCGACCATACCGCCATTCCGCTCCGCCAGGCGATCGCCGCCCATCTGGCGGCCCGAGGCTGGGAGCCGGTCGACATCGGGCCGACCGCCCCCGAGAGCACGGCCTACCCGGAGCATGGCCGCGCCGCGGCCCGCCTGGTGGCGTCCGGCGACTGCCGCTTCGGCGTCGTCCTGTGCGGCACAGGCCAGGGGATCATGATGGCGGCCAACAAGGTCGCGGGGATCCGCTGCGGCGTCTGCGCCGACACCTTCTCGGCCCGGATGATCCGCCAGCACAACGACGCCAACATGCTGGCCCTCGGCGCCCGCGTGGTCGGCGCGGGCCTGGCGCTCGACGTCGTCGACGCCTTCCTCGCCGCCGCCTTCGACGGCGGTCGCCACGCGGCTCGGGTGGCGATGATCGAGCCGGCGGAGGACGAGGCGTCGCCTGGTCCGGCCTAGTGGTAGGCCGCCAGGACGCGGGTCTGCCCCGGCTTGGATCGGCGGATGAGCCGTGCGCCTCGCGCTGCAACGTGGCCGACCGGCGTCTGCGTCTGGCAACCGGCCATCGCCAGCCCGGCCAGGAGGGCGAGGGGCCGCAGCACGCCTAGGCCCATAGGTCGCGCACGCAACGGCCGCTCGGCGGCAGGTCCTCGAACGTGTCCAGGCCGTCGAAATGATCGATGGGCAGGTCGGCCACCGCGTCGGGCGGCGCGAGCCGCAGGTTGACCGCCATCCGCCGCCGCCCGTCGGCCTCCAGCCGCAGCCCGCGCCAGCTCAGCACGCAGGCGCAGGCGGGACAGAACAGCATCTCCAGCGCCGGGTCGGCCTTGCCCGGCCGCCGATAGGCCGCCGGCGCGCCGCGGATCGCGATCCGCTCGCCCTCGTAGTCGTAGGCCCACAGCGCCCCGTAGCGGCGGCAGAGCGTGCAGTTGCAGGCGGTGATCGACCCGGGATCGCCACTCAGGCTCCAGCCCGCCGCCCCGCAGTGACAAGACCCTTCCAGCATGACATCTCCCGCGCCCGTTCCGTCCGAGCATGCCGCCGCACCGGCCCGCCACCCTCGTTGTGGCTCGCTGCGACTCGACTACAATAGCTAGTAGGGAACAAAGATCGAATCCTGGGGAGTCAGCGATTCGGTCCTGATTCGTTTTGCGCCCGTTCCTCAAGTTCCCGCGTCGCCTTCATCTCCGGCGGTCCGGGCCCGCGGCCGAGTTCGTGGGACCTTTCTTCGGCCAAAGCGTTGCAGTCGGAAACGCCACTCAGGAGATCCCATGCGCGCCATCGTTTCCGCCATCGCCCTCGCCGCCGCCGCCTCGCTCGCCGCCTGCAGCGGCCCGGCCGAGGACGCCGCTCACGAACGGGCCGACGCCGTGGACGCGGCCGGCGAACGCCAGGCCGACGCGTTGGAGCGGCAGGCCGCGGCCACCGACAACGAGGCGCAGGAGACCGCCCTGAACCGCCAGGCGGATGCGGTCGAGAACGCCGCTGACGGCCAGTCGGACGCCATGCACCGTCAGGTCGATAAGGACCACTGATCGATCAGGGGCGGGCCGACGGCGTCGGCCCCGCCCCCTCGGCGCCTCAGTCGGCGGCCAGGCTATCGGCCGCCGGCTCGTAGCGAGCGACCAGCACCTCGCTGGCGTCGATGCGCCGGCCCTTCTCCAGGACCTCCAGGTGCACGTGGTCGGTCATGCCGCCCGGGTACTTCTGCTGCAGGCTGTGGGCCGCGCCGATCGGGCGCCCGACGGCGACGGTCTCGCCGACCTCCACGCTCGGGTTCACATAGAACACCCGCGCCGCAAAACGCAGCGCCGGGTTGGTGATCTCCACGAACTTCAGGTCGTGGTCGCCAGCATAGGCGTAGCCGATCTTGGTCACGTAGCCGGAGAGCGGCGCCACCACCGTCTGACCGGCGTCGGCCATGAAGTCGACGCCCTCGTGGCGGCGCGAGCCGCCGTCGCGCGAGGCGCCGAACTCGCCATAGCCATAGGCGTCGTGGGTGCGCGGCGCCTGCCCGGTCGGGTTGGCGAAGTCGGCCTGCCCGTCGCCGTCCACATCCTGACCGTCCCACACCAGCCGCGTGGGCTGGACGGCGGGGAACAGCGACTGGCGCAGGTCGATCTGCTGGACCGCGCCCACCGAGGCCTTGGTCACCCGCACCCCGGCGTCGCGCGCCATGGGCATGGCCAGCGCCGCCGTGCCGGCCAGCACCGCCGCAACCGCCACGGCCTGGGCCAGCCGTTCCTTCGCCGTCTCCGCGGCGCGCAAGCGCATGCGCAGCATGTGGTCCGCCCTTCTCTCTCGAACGATGCGGCCGCACCGGACGGAACGCCGGTTTCGTGGCTCGCGTGATGCTTTCTGGTCTTCATCGCGGCGGCCTGCGCCGCGGGTCCGCTTGGGGACGCTCCGATCGCTACCGGAGCATCCGGGCGGAATATGGGCGCTTTTCAACGGCTTGCGATGCGACACGCCGCCACCCGCATACCGGCGTCTTGCCAAGCTGTGCCCAAGCGGAGTATATGACTGACCAGTCAGTTATCAGGAGCCCGCATGCTGCCGCCCGGCGAGCCCAAGTTCCGACGCCGCAAGGCGGAGCGTCCTGCCGAGATCGTGCAGGCGGCCATGCATGTGTTCGCCGAGAAGGGCTTCGCCGCCGCCAGGCTCGACGACATCGCCGCCCGGGCCCGGGTCTCCAAGGGCGGGCTCTATCTCTACTTCGACACCAAGGAGGACATCTTCCGGGCGGTGGTCGAGCAGGCCATCGCGCCCAACATGCAATCGGCCCGAGCCATGCTGGCCGCCCATCCTGGCCCGTTCCCGGATCTCGTGCGCACCCTGGCCGGCGTGGTCGGCGGTCTCATCCAGACCACCGCCATCGGCGGGGTGGCCAAGATGGTCATCGGCGAAGCGCGCAACTTCCCCGAGCTCGCCCGGATCTGGCACGACGAGCTGGTGGCCCACATGCTCGGCGCCTTCGCCGCCTCCGTGGAACAAGCCCAAGGCCGCGGCGAGGTCCGAGCGGGCGACCCGCGCGCCTACGCCCTGCAGCTCATCGCCCCCCTGCTGATCGCCGTGATCTGGCGCGAGACCTTCGTGCCAGTGGGCGCGCCCGGTTTCGACATCCCGCGCCTCATCGATCAGCACGTGGAGACCTACCTTAGGGGGATTGCGCCATGAGCCCGCAGCGGACGCTCGTCGCCGCCCTCGCCCTCGCGGGCCTGGCCATCGTCGCCCTGCTGGTCGTCCTGCCCCGGATCGCGGCGCACGAGACCCTGACCGGCTATGTTGAGGGCGAGCCGCTCTACCTCGCCGCCCCGGTCTCCGGCCGCGTGGCGCAGATGTCCGTCGTCCGCGGCCAGGAGGTCACCGCCGGCCAGCGCCTGTTCGTGGTCGATCCGGCCCAGCCCGCCGCCCAACGCGATCAGGCCCGCGCCGAGATGGCCGCTGCCGAGGCCCAGGCCGCCGACGCCCGCAAGGGCCTCAGGCCGACCGAGCTGGCCGTCTACGAGGCCAACATCGCCGCCGCCGAGGCGCGCGCCCGCGACGCCCGCGCCGACCTGCGCCGCATCGAGCCCCTGGTCCGGCGCGGTATCTACGCCCCGGCCCGGATGGACGACGCCCGCGCCGCCGCCCAGGCCGCTGAGGCTCAGCTCGCGGCCTCGCGGCGCCAGCGCGAGGCCGCGACATTGGGCGCCCGGGACGACCTGATACGCGCCGCCGACAGCCGGGTCGCCCAGGCCCGCGCGGCGTTGGCGGGCGCGGAGGCCCGGCTCGCCGACACCTCGCCTGTGGCCCCCTCCGCGGCTCGCGTGGAGGAGGTGTTCTTCCAGCAGGGCGAGTGGGCGGGGGCGAACCAGCCGATCGTCTCGCTGCTGCCGCACGACAGGATCAAGCTGCGCTTCTTCGTGCCAGAGCGGAACCTGGCCGCCTATCGACCGGGCGCGGTCGTCCGCTTCGGCTGCGACGGCTGCGCCAGGGGTCTCACCGCCCGCATCGTGTACGTGAGCCCGAGGCCCGAGTTCACCCCGCCAGTGATCTACTCGAAGGACGCTCGCGACCGGCTCGTCTACCTCGTCGAGGCCCACCCTTCCGCGCAGCTCAACCCTGGCCAGCCCGTGGACGTGGAGCCGCTGAGATGACGCTCGCCATCGACGTGCGCGGGCTGAACAAGAGCTTCGGCGACAAGCACGTCGTGCAGGACGTGGACATGGCCGTGGAGGAAGGTCGGATCTGCGGCTTCCTCGGGCCCAATGGCTCGGGCAAGACCACCACGCTCCGGATGCTCTGCGGCCTGCTTACCCCCGACAGCGGCGAAGGCACGGCGCTCGGCTTCGACATCATCCGCGAGGCCGGCGAGATCAAGCGGCGCACCGGCTACATGACCCAGCGGTTCTCGCTCTACGAGGACCTGACCATCGCCGAGAACCTTGAGTTCGCCGCCCGCGTCCACGAGCTGGATCGCCGGCGCGAGCGCGTCGACCGCGCCATCGAGCGCCTGGGCCTGAAGGAACGGCGCGGCCAGCTCGCCGGCACGCTCTCCGGCGGCTGGAAGCAGCGGCTGGCGCTGGCGTCCGCCACCCTGCACGAGCCCCGCCTCCTGCTGCTCGACGAGCCCACCGCCGGGGTCGATCCGAAGGCCCGGCGCACCTTCTGGGACGAGATCCACGCGCTGTCTGCCGAGGGCCTGACCGTCCTGGTCTCCACCCACTACATGGACGAGGCCGAGCGCTGCCACGAGATCGCCTACATCAGCTATGGCCGATTGATCGCCCGGGGCACGGCCGAGGAGGTGGTGAAGGGCTCCAGGCTTGTCACCCTGCGCGGCGAGGGGCCCGGCGTCGACCGACTCTCGGGCGAGATCGCCGGCCTGCCCGGGGTCGAGACCGCCGCCCCGTTCGGCGCCGCCCTGCACGTGAGCGGCACGGACCGCGCGGCGCTGGAGGCCGCCCTCGCCCCGTGGCGACGGCCGCCGTTCCGTTGGTCCGAGGTCGAGCCTACGCTGGAGGACGTGTTCATCCAGCTCATGGGTCGCTCGCAGGACAACTTCCGATGAGCGCCGGCTTCTCCGCGACGCGTGTCGCAGCGGTGATGATCAAGGAGTTCAAGCAGCTCACCCGCGACCGGCTCACCTACGCCATGATGCTGGCGATCCCGGTGATCCAACTCCTGCTGTTCGGCTACGCCATCAACGCCGAGCCGCGCCACCTGCCGACGGCGGTGCTGGTGCACGAGGATTCGGTGTTCGCCCGTTCGCTGGTGGGCGCGCTCCAGCGCAGCGCCTTCTTCGACCTCAAGGCCCAGGCCCGCTCGACAGCCGAGCTCGACGACATGATCCGCCGCGGCGACGTGCAGTTCGCGGTGATCGTGCCCGGCGACTTCACGCGCCGCGTGGCGCGCGGGGACCGCGCCCAGGTGCTGGTGGAGGCCGACGCCACCGACCCCTCGGCCACCGGCGGCGCGGTGGCCGCGCTGGCCGCCCTCCCACAGCAAGCGCTGGCCCACGACCTCAAGGGCGGCCTCGCCGCCCGTGCCCAGGCGCTCCCGCCCTTCGAGGTCGTCGTGCACCGCCGCTACAATCCAGAGGCCGTCACGGCCTACAACATCGTGCCGGGGCTCTTGGGCGTGATCCTGTCCATGACGCTGGTGATGATGACCGCGCTGTCCGTCACCCGCGAGACCGAGCGCGGCACCATGGAGAGCCTGCTCGCCACTCCCGTCGAACCGCTTGAGGTGATGGTCGGCAAGCTCGCGCCCTATGTGCTGATCGGCGTCGTCCAGACCACCCTCATCCTGACGCTCGCCCGCCTGCTGTTCGGCGTGCCGTTCCAGGGCGGCTGGGCGGGGCTCTCGATCGGCGTCGCCCTGTTCATCGTGGGCTCGCTGGCGCTCGGCTTCCTGATCTCCACCGCCGCCCGCTCGCAGCTCCAGGCGATGCAGATGAGCGTCTTCTACATCCTGCCCTCGATCCTGCTGTCCGGCTTCATGTTCCCTTTCCGCGGCATGCCGGCCTGGGCCCAGGCGGTCGGCGAGGCGATCCCCGTCACCCACTTCCTGCGCGTGGTCCGCGGCACCCTGCTGAAGGGGCAGGGCTTCGGCGACATGTGGCGCGAGCTCGCGGCGCTCACCGCCTTCGTCTGCATCGTCACCGCCCTCGCCATGGCCCGCTACCGCCGCACGCTGGACTAGGGAACGCGCCTTCCGCCTTGGCCATTCAGCCCCTAGGTAGGAACCCATGGCCGTCGCATTCACCAAGGAAGAAGACTACGAGAGCCAGGCCGCGGACCTGCCGGACCGGCCGATCTCGTCGCATCCGAACCTCGTCACCGCCTCGGGCCTGGCGGCCCTCGAGGCCGAGCTCGCCGCCGCGCGCGCGGCCTACCAGGCTGCGCAGGCCCAGGGCGACGTGAGCGCCGACCGCACCGCCATGGCGCGCGCCACCCGCGACCTGCGCTACTGGTCCGCCCGCCGGTCAACCGCCCAGCTCACCGAACCGGCCCCGGAGGCCGGCAAGGTCCAGTTCGGCCGCACCGTCGAAATCGAGCGCGAGGAGGGGCGCCGGCAGGCCTTCCGCATCGTCGGCGAGGACGAGGCCGATCCGGCCAGGGGGACCATCTTCTACGCTTCGCCCCTGGCCAAGGCGCTGCTCGGGAAGTCCGTCGGCGACACGGCCGAGGTCAACGGCGCCGAGGTGGAGATCATCGCCGTCCGGTAAGCGGGGAACGCCCGCCCCGTCCGTGAGTTGGCGTTCCGCCAGCGGCGGGGGACCCCATGGACGACGCGACCTCCTTCAACGACCACCACCCGGCGCACGCCGACGCCCAGCTTGCGCCAGCGCCGGCCGCGCCCCCCGAACGTGAGGAGGCCCAGGGCGAAAGCCCGCAGCCGCCGACCGCCTGGGTCGCCGACCGTCTGGCCGACGCCGCGCCTGCGCACGGGACCCTGCTCTACGTCGCCTCCAGCGAGCGGCGCGCGGACGAGATCGGCCGGGCGCTGCGCCAGTTCGCGCCGCAGGTTGAGGTGCTCGTCCTGCCGCCCTGGGACTGCCTGCCCTACGACCGCGCCTCGCCGTCCCGCGAGGCCATGGGCCGGCGCATGGCGGTGCTGGCGAGGCTCGCCGAACCGGCCGAGGCGCCCCGCGTGCTGGTGGCGAGCGCCGAGGCCCTGCTGCAGAAGGTCCCCCCGAAGAAGGCGCTGAAGAACGCCTTTCTCTGCGTGCGCGACGGCGAGCGCCTGTCCCGCGAGGCGCTGGAGGCCTTCGCCCGGCGCACCGGCTACGTCACCGACGATCGCATCGACGAACCCGGCGAGATCGCCATCCTGGGCGAGGTCGTGGACGTCTTCCCCGCCGCCGCCGACGCCCCGGTCCGCTTCAGCCTGGGCGAGGACGAGGTGGTGGGCGCGATCCGCCGCTACGACCCGCTCAGCCAGCGCAGCGAGGACGAGATCCCCGAGGTCCTGCTGGGCCCCGCCTCGGAGGCGATCCTCGACGACCCCGAGACCGAGCGCACGCCCGGCATCGAGCACCGCGCCCCGGCCCTCTACGGACGGATGCAGACCGTCTTCGCCCTGCTGGGGGAGGCCGCGTGCGCCATCGACGCCAAGGTCGCGCGCCGCGTGGACGACCTCACCGACCAGATCGCCGAGGCCTACGAGGCCAACCGGTCGCTCGGCGAGGCCGCCCTGCCGGCGCCTGACGCCCTCTACCTGACTGCAAAGGACTTCGACCGCGCGGTGCGCAAGCTGGAGGCGGTGACGCTCGAGGGCGAGGCGCCGCGGGTTCCCAGGTTCGCGCTCGAACGCAACCCTGGCCGGGCGTTCTCCGACTTCGTGAAGGACCGGCTGGAGGGCGGCGCCCGTGTGGTGCTGGCCGGCCTGCCGCATGAGCTGCGCTCGCTCTCGCGCGCCGTCCAGCGCGGCCTCGGCCGCGGGCCCGAGCCCGTCCAGGACTGGTCGAGCGCGCGGGGCTCCCCCGCGGGCGCGCTGCTGTCGCTGGCGGCCGACCTAGAGGGGGGCTTCGAGGACGCCGCCCGCGGCCTCGTGGTGGTCACCGCCTCGGACGTGCTCGGCGGGCGGGTGGCGACCCGCGGCGGCCAGAGCGCCGAGAGCCTGCTGGCGGACCCGGACCTGCGGGTGGGCGACGTGGTCATCCACGAGGACCACGGCCTGGGGGTGCTGCAGGCGTTGGAGACCGTCGAGGTCGCGGGCGAAGCGCGCGACGCGGTCCGGCTCGAGTACCACGGCGGCGCGGGCCTCCTCGTCCCCGTGGAGGAGTTCGGCCGGCTGTGGCGCTACGGTGGCGAGGCCGAGGCCGTCACCCTCGACCGGCTGCACACCGACGCCTGGGCCAGGCGCCGCGTCGAGCTCTCCGCCGACATCGACCGCGTGGCCGAGCACCTGGTGCAGGTCGCCCGCACCCGCGGCGAGCTGAAGGGTGAGGCTCTGGAGCCGCCAAAGGCCGCCTATGCCCGGTTCGCCGCCCGCTTCCCCTATCCCGAGACTCCCGACCAGGCCGCCGCCATCGAGGCGGTGCTGGGCGACATGGCCTCGGGGCGCGTCATGAACCGGCTGGTCTGCGGCGACGTCGGCTTCGGCAAGACGGAAGTGGCGCTGCGGGCCGCCGCCGCGGCCGCCCTGGCCGGCAAGCAGGTGGCCGTGGTCGCCCCCACCACCGTGCTGGCCCCCCAGCACTACGAGAGCTTCCGCCGCCGCTTCGCCGGCTTCGACATCGAGGTCGGGCGGCTCTCCCGCCTGGTCTCCCCCGCCGAAGCCAAGCGGGTGAAGGCGGGCCTCGCCGACGGCTCGATCCGCGTCGTGGTCGGCACCCACGCGCTGGCCGGCAAGGACGTCGCCTTCGCCGACCTCGGCCTGCTGATCATCGACGAGGAGCAGCGGTTCGGGGCCAAGCTCAAGCAGCAGCTCAAGGACCTCGCCCCGGGCGTCCACCTGCTGACCATGACGGCCACGCCGATCCCGCGCACCCTGCAGCTCGCCATGGTGGGCGTGGAGGACGTCAGCGTCATCGCCACCCCGCCGGCCCGCCGACGCCCGGTGCGCACCTTCCTGTCGCCGTACGACGCCGCCACCGCCCGCACCGCCCTGCTGCGGGAGAAGCGCCGCGGCGGCCAGAGCTTCCTGGTCGTCCCGCGGATCGAGGACATCGGCCCGATGACCGAGGAGCTGGCCCGGGTGGCCCCCGAGCTGAAGACCGTCGTCGCCCACGGCGAGCTGCCGCCCGACGCGGTGGACGAGGTGATGGTCGGCTTCGCCTCCGGCGACGGCGACGTCCTGCTCGCCACCAACATCATCGAGAGCGGCCTGGACGTGCCCCGCGCCAACACCATGCTGGTCTGGCGGGCCGACCGCTTCGGCCTCTCGCAGCTTCACCAGCTCCGCGGGCGCGTGGGCCGCGGCCGCACCCAGGGCATCACCTACCTGCTCACCGACCCTCAGGAGGAGATCGCCGAGACCACGCGCGCCCGCCTCTCCACCCTGGTCGCCTTCGACCGACTGGGCTCGGGCCTCGCCATCAGCGCCCGTGACCTGGAGATCCGCGGAGCCGGCGACCTGGTGGGGGAGGAGCAGGCCGGCCACATGAAGCTGATCGGCACCAGCCTTTACCAGCGCCTGCTGACCCGCGCGGTGCGGGTCGCCAAGGGCGAGATCACCGGCCCCGACTGGGAGCCGGAGCTGAACCTGCCGCTCACCGGCGCGATCCCCGAGGCCTACGTCCCCGATCCCACGACACGGCTCAACCTCTACGCCCGCCTGGCCCGGATGGCCGAGCCCCCCGAGGTGGACGACTTCGCCGAGGAACTGGAGGACCGGTTCGGCGCCCTGCCGCCCGAGACCGCCGCCCTCCTCGACCGCGCCCGGCTGCGCACACTCGCCCAGGCCGCCGGCGTCCTGCGCATCGATGCGGGACCGAAGGCCCTGGCGCTGACGCTCCGGGACGGCGCGCCGACGAAGCTGAAGGCCGCGCCGGACGCAACCTTCAAGGAGGATCGCCTGGTCTGGGCCAAGCCCGCCGACGAGGGCGACCCCAGGATCGGCGACCTCCTGCCCCTGCTGGAGGAGCTCGCCGCCAGACGGCAGTAGACGCCGCCCGCCGGCCCGCTACTCTCCGTCGTCCCTTCGACGTCCAGGGACACTCCTCCCGCATGACCCCGCCGCTCGCGCCCGCCCTCGCCGACCAGCTCCGGCGCCTGCTCTCCAATGCGCACGCGCCCTACTCCGGCGTGCATGTCGCCGCCGCCGTGGAGGGCGAGGACGGCCGGCTGCACCTCGGGGTCAACGTGGAGAACGCCGCCTATCCGCAGGGGGTCTGCGCGGAGGCGAGCGCCATCTCGGACATGGTGACCAACGGCGGCAAGGCGATCCGCCGGGTCTACCTGGCCTCCAGCCTCCCCGGGTTCATCTGGCCCTGCGGCGGCTGCCGCCAGAAGATCTGGGAGTTCGCCACCCCAGACTGCGAGGTCATCTCCTTCGACGCGGACGGCGGCGAGGAACGCCACACGATCGAGGCCCTCCTCCCCCTCGGGTTCCGGCTCTAGCCGTCCCACCATTTGATCGCTCCCGGAACACCGTCGCCGTTCGCGCGTCCTTTCTCACGGTGCAGATGATTGCGTAGGAGTCCGAAGGCGTTGGCCGGTTTCGAGGCTGTTCCTGCCCAGACCTACCCCGGCTTGCAGCTTCGCTTGTCCGACTCCCCGCCCAACCCCATTTTCAGACCATGAGCGACCGTCCCTCTGGCGCGGCCCCGCCGCGGCTGGTCGCGGTGCTGGGCCCCACCAACACCGGCAAGACCCACCTGGCGGTGGAGCGCATGCTCGGCCACGCCTCGGGCATGATCGGCCTGCCGCTGCGCCTCCTGGCGCGCGAGGTCTACGACAAGATCGTCAAGCTGCGGGGCGCGCGCTCGGTCGCGCTGATCACCGGCGAGGAGAAGATCATCCCACCGCGGCCGGCCTACTTCGTCTGCACGGTGGAGGCCATGCCGCTCTCCCGCGAGGTGGAGTTCATGGCCATCGACGAGATCCAGCTCTGCGCGGATCCCGAGCGCGGCCACGTCTTCACCCAACGCCTGCTGCACGCGCGCGGGACCTGCGAGACCATGCTGCTGGGCGCCGCCACGATGGCGCCGCTGGTCCGTCGCATGCTGCCGCACGCCGAGATCGTCGGCCGCGACCGGTTCTCGAACCTGACCTACGCCGGGTCCAAGAAGCTCACGCGGCTGCCGAGGCGCTCGGCCATCGTCGCCTTCTCGGCCGACCAGGTCTACGCCATCGCCGAGCTGATCCGCCGCCAGCGCGGCGGTGCGGCCGTGGTCATGGGATCGCTGAGCCCGCGCACCCGGAATGCCCAGGTGGAGCTCTACCAATCGGGTGAGGTGGACTTCCTGGTGGCCACCGACGCCATCGGCATGGGCCTCAACATGGACGTCGACCATGTGGCCTTCGCGGGCCTGCGCAAGTTCGACGGCCGACGCACCCGCTGGCTGCACCCGCAGGAGATCGGCCAGATCGCCGGCCGCGCCGGGCGCTATATGCGCGACGGGACCTTCGGGGTCACCGGCGAGGCCGAGGAGATCGACCCGGAGATCGTCGAGGCCGTCGAGCACCACCAGTTCGAGCCCATCGTCGGGGCGGAGTGGCGTAACCACAGACTCGACTTCGACAGCCTGCCCGTCCTCCTGCGGTCGCTGGCCAGACCGCCCGAGCGCGAGGGCCTGAAGCTCGCAGCGGAGGCCCTGGACGAGACCACGCTCCGCCGGCTCGCCGAGGATCCTGATGTGGCCGACCGGGCCCGTGGCCGCGGCACGGTGATGCGCCTGTGGGACGTCTGTCAGACGCCCGACTTCCGCAAGGTGGCCCTCGACGAGCACGTCGGCCTGGTGAAGGACTTCTTCTTCCAGCTCACCGGCAAGGGTGGCCGGATGAGCGACGACTGGATCGCCCGCCAGTACGCCCACCTCGATCGCACGGACGGCGAGATCGACGCGCTGGCGGCTCGGCTGGCGAGTGTCCGCACCCTCGCCTACGTCGCCAACCGCCCGGACTGGCTCCGCGATCCCGCCGACTGGCAGGGCCGCACGCGCGGGCTGGAGGACCGGCTCTCCGACACCCTGCACGAGAAGCTGATGGCGCGGTTCGTGGACCGGCGGACCAGCGCGCTGATGCGTGGCCTTAGGGTGCGCGAGGAGATGATGGCCGGCGTCGCCGGCGACGGCTCCGTGACCGTAGAAGGCCACTTTGTGGGAAAGCTGACCGGCGTGCGCTTCGAGGCGGCCCAGGGCTCGTCCGTGCTGGAGGAGAAGGCCCTGCGCGCCGCCGCCACTCATGCGGTGGGGCCGGAGATCGCCCGCCGCCTGGGTCAGCTCGCGGCCGAGCCGGACGAAGCCTTCGCCCTGACCCCGGACGGGACCGTCCTGTGGCGCGGCGAAGCGGCTGGCGCGATCAGTGGCGGCCAGCCGTTCAGCCCACGCGTGCGCCTGTTCGGCGAGCTCGGGCCGGAAGCCGCCCGCCAGCGCGCCGCGCGCCGCCTCGAGGCCTTCGCCGCCGGCGAGGCGGGCCGCCGACTGGGCGCGCTCCGCAAGCTTGAGGCCGCCGTGGCCGACGGCCGGGTGAAGGGCCTGGCGCGCGGCATCGCCTACCGCCTGGTGGAGAACGGCGGCGTGCTCGACCGCAGCGTCGTGCGCCAGGAGGCGAAGCAGCTCAGCCAGGTGGAGCGCCGCATGCTCCGGGGCCTGGGCGTCCGGCTGGGCGCCTTTTCGATCTTCATGCCCTCGCTGCTGAAGCCCCATGCCCGGGCGCTCGCCCAGGCCTACGCCCAGCGCGAGACGCCGGACTGGCGGCCGGCCGAGGGCCTGGTTCGCCTGCCCCAGCCCACGCCGCCGGCCCGCACGCTGTCGGCCTACGGCCTGCGCGCCGTCCGCGACCGCGGCATCCCGGTGGAACAGCTCGAGCGGCTCGACGAGCTGCTGCGCGAGGGCCCGAAGCTGGCCGGCGGCTCGGTCCTCACCGACCAGGCCCGGAACGAGCTAGGCTGGAGCGATGCCGAGGCCAAGGACATCCTGCGCGGCCTGGGCTTCGCGCCCGTGAACCGGCCAAAGGACGGCGACCAGATCGCCTGGCGCCGCCGTGGCGAGCGGACGCCCCAGGGACGGCCCGAGCCCGTCCGCCCCCACTCGCCCTTTGCCGCCCTCGCCGCGCTCAAGGCCCAGCCCGCGCCGGCTTCCGCCCCGGCGGCCCCCGCTCCGCCCGTCCAGCGCCGCCGCCCCCGACGCCGGCGCAAGCCCCAGGCGATCAGCGCATGAGCGAGGACGCCTGCCGCGCCGACGTCTGGCTGTGGCGCGCGCGCTTTTTCAAGACGCGCTCGCTGTCCGCGAGGTTCATCGAGGAAGGCCGCGTCCGCCTGACCCGCGGCGGTCTGGAAGAGACCCGCCTCGACAAGCCCTCGCGCCCCGTGAAGCCCGGCGACCGCCTGGTCTTCGCCGTCGGCGGGCGGCTGATCGCGGTGACCGTCGAGGCGCTCGGCGAACGCCGTGGCCCGCCCGCAGAGGCGCGGACGCTCTACTCCAGCCTGGACGAGGCGACCGAAACCTGAGAGGCGGGGTCATCGGCCGCTGAGCGGGCTTGCAGAATTCCTGCCCCCGCCGTGGGGCTTCGCGGCATTGACTTTGCGCCGCCATCCCCCGAAAACCCGCCCGCCTTCAGCGTCGGGCCGGAGCCTCATTTCTTCCGATGACCTACATCGTCACCGATCCCTGCATCAAATGTAAGTTCATGGATTGCGTGGAGGTCTGCCCGGTCGACTGCTTCTACGAGGGCGAGAACTTCCTGGCGATCAACCCCGACGAATGCATCGACTGCGGGGTGTGCGAGCCGGAGTGCCCGGTGGACGCCATCAAGCCCGACACCGAGGACGATCCGGACGGCAAGTGGCTGCGGATCAACTCCGAGTACAGCCGCGTCTGGCCGAATATCACCGTGAAGGGCGAGCCCCCCGCCGACGCCGAGCAGTACGAGCGCGAGAGCGGCAAGTTCGAGAAGTACTTCTCCGAAAAGCCAGGCCGCGGCTCCTGACCGGCTTGACAACGGCCCGCAGGTCCGCCAGCCCAACCCTTTCTTTCGGCTGAATTTTATGATATCGTCACAGGTGACGTGGCGATGAGGCTTTTCGCCTGCCCGTCATCCTGAAGAACAGCCGTCCCGGCGGATATCCCGGGAAAAGGCGAAGGGTGTCCTAGAGGTCAAAGTTTCGGTCAGTCGAGAAGCCGCCGCCGCCCTCGCGGAGAGCGTCGTCTTGTTGTCTGCCGGTCCGCCCGCGTCCGACGGCGTCGTCAGGGTCGAACGGATTTTTTGAGAGGGTTCGCGATGAGCAAGAACGGTACGGATTTCTCGGTTGGCGATCACGTCGTCTACCCGGCCCACGGCGTGGGCCAGGTGCAAGGGATCGAGACCCAGGAAGTCGCCGGTCTGAAGCTTGAGGTCTATGTCATCACCTTCGACCACGAGAAGATGACGCTGCGCGTGCCCACCGCCAAGGCCAAGACCGCCGGCCTGCGTCCGCTGGCCGAGACCAATGTGGTCTCCCAGGCGCTGACCACCCTGAAGGGCCGCGCCCGGGTGAAGCGCACCATGTGGTCGCGCCGCGCCCAGGAGTACGAAGCCAAGATCAACTCGGGCGACCTGATCTCCATCGCCGAGGTCGTCCGTGACCTGCACCGCGCCGAGAACCAGCCCGAGCAGTCCTACTCCGAGCGCCAGCTCTATGAATCGGCGCTGGACCGCATGGCCCGCGAGGTCGCCGCCATCGAGCGCATCGACCGCGAAGCCGCCATCGGCATCCTGAACAAGTCGCTGGTGAAGGCGGTCGCCGCCTAAGCCGGTCCGACAGACCGAACCCGAGACGCCCGCCGGTCCGCCGGCGGGCGTTTTGGTTTTCAGGCCCTAGTCCGCCTCGGCGTTGGCCAGGACCGGCGGGCGACGCTCGTCCGGCCCGGCGGCGAGCTGGGCGCGCAGGGTCTCGCGATCCAGGTCGCCCTCCCAGCGGGCGATGACCAGGGTCGCCACCCCGTTGCCCACCAGGTTGGTGAGCGCGCGGCACTCGCTCATGAACCGGTCGACCCCGACCAGCAGGGCCAGCGCCGCGATCGGCAGGTCCGGGATCACCGCCAGGGTGGCGGCGAGCGTGATGAACCCCGCCCCCGTCACGCCGCTCGCGCCCTTCGAGGTCAGCATGGCCACGCCCAGCAGCGTCAGCTCCTGGGTCAGCGTCAGCGGCGTGTTCGTGGCCTGGGCCAGGAACAGGGTCGCGAGCGTCATGTAGATGTTGGTGCCGTCGAGGTTGAAGCTGTAGCCCGTGGGGATCACCAGGCCGACGGTCCCTTTCCCGGCGCCGAGCCGCTGCAGCTTCAGCATCATCTGCGGCAGCACGCTCTCCGACGACGACGTGCCGAGCACGATCAGCAGCTCCTCGCGGATGTAGCGGATGAACTTCAGGATCGAGAACCCAGCCAGGGCCGCGATGGCGCCCAGCACCACCAGGACGAAGATCAGGCTGGTCGCGTAGAAGGTCAGGATCAGGGCGCCGAGATTGATCAGGGCGTCCACGCCGTAGCGGCCGATGGTGAAGGCCATGGCCCCGAAGGCGCCCACCGGCGCGAGCTTCACGATCACACCGATGATCCCGAAGAACAGCTTCGAGACGTCTTCCAGCACGCCCGCCACCCGGTCGCCGAAGTCGCCCATCCGCGTGCAGGCGAAGCCGGTCAGGATGGCGATCACCAGCACCTGCAGCAGATTGCCCTCGGCGAAGGCGCCGAAGAAGGCGTCGGGGATCAGGTGCAGCAGGTAGTCGACCAGGGTGTCGCCGTGCTTGGCCTTCTCCACATAGCCCGCGGCGATGGAGGGATCGAGCGCCGCCGGGTCGACGTTGAAGCCCGCCCCCGGCTGCAGGGTGCGCCCGACGATCAGGCCCACCAACAGGGCGACCGTCGAGACCACCTCGAAGTAGATCAGGGTCTTGGCGCCCAGCCGGCCGAAGGCCTTCATGTCGCCCATGCGGGCGATGCCGGCCGCCACGGTGCAGAAGATCACCGGCGCCACGGCCATCTTGATCAGCTTGATGAAGGCGTCGCCCAGCGGCTTCAGCGAAGCCCCGAACACCGGCCACATGGCCCCCACGGCGATGCCCAGCACCACCGCGATCAACACCTGGACGTAGAGCACGCGCAGGTGACGGAAGATCCCCAAAACGCCCACTCCCCTCATCGGCGTTTTGCACGCCCGCCCGCTTAGGCTATCACGCGCTCCGCGTGGCCCGGTAGCTCAGCCGGATAGAGCAGGGCTTTCCTAAAGCCAAGGTCGGGGGTTCGAGTCCCTCCCGGGCCGCCACGCGCTGTTATCGGGCATTGTTTTCACGTGCCTTTCGGCGATTTTTGTCAAACCAGTTCCTAGGGTTTGACACTCGACGTTCCATCTTCGTGCCGGTCAGCCCTTCACATTTGCGAGTCACTCTCATTTGTGAGCTTCCCGCTCTGTTCCGGTGATGGTTGCAAGAGCCGCTTTGGCGAGCTGTTCCTGATTGGCCGCAGCGGTATAGACCACCACCTCTTTGAGGCTCTTGTGGCCTGTCACCGCCATGATTTGGTGCGGCGATGCGCCGGCCTCAGCGAGCCGCCGGGAGGCCGCTTTCCGGAGCCCGTGAGGCGAGCATTCGTCCGACAGCCCGGCCTCGCGAACGCACTCCCTGAACCAGTTGGTGAAGCCGGCCGGGCTGAACGGCTTCCCGTACGCGGTGACGAGGAAGGTCATGTTGTCGGCCGGCGTCGCGTCGAGCGCCTTCTTCAGCTCGGGATGGATCGGGATCGCTAGGCGCGTGCTCGTCTTCTGCTGACAGACCTGAATCGAACCGTCGCGGACGTGCTGCCGTCCCATCGTCACCACGTCAGATCGGCGCTGCGCCGTGTAGAGGAGCAACGCCATCGCGAGACGAGCGCGGGAGCCGAGCGGCCACTTCTTTTCGAAGGCCGCAATCTCCTCCTCGGTCCAGCTATGGAAACCGTCAGTTCGGTTGCTGACCTTGCGGACGTGGACGGTGGGATCATCGTCGCGCCATCCCCGCTCCACCGCGAAGCGCATGAGCGTCCGCAGCGCCTTCAGAAGGTTGTTCGCGGCGGCCGGGGTCGCCGCCTTCTCGTCTAGCAATGCGCGGATATGCTTGGCCTGCATCTGTGAGACCGGCTTGTCGCCGTGCTTGGCGCGGAAACCTTCGATGACGCCGCGCCGGCTTTGCCGGGTGCTCGCTGAGAGCGTCTTGAAGTCCGCCGATCCATAGTAGGCCACGATGAGCGCAGCGAACGTGCCGGCCTTGGTGCGCTCCTCCCCGACCTGACGTGCTGGCGCGGTCTCGCCGGCCATCGCGGCCTGATACGCACCCATGAAGTCGGGTGTGCCGGGCAGGCCGGGAAGCGGGATGCGTTTGAAGCCAGGGCGGCGGAAGTAATATCGGCGCTTGCCGTGGCGATCTCGGAAGGCCTGAACGTAGCGAAGCTCAACTTTGCTCATTGGAGAGAACCGAGTCCCAAGGGTTGGGTTCTGAGGTGTCGCCGTCATCCGGCAATGCCTCGAAAGCGTGGTCCAACGCCACTCTGTCCCAAACCTTGCGGGAGTCGATTCGCTTGGGGGGCGGCATTCTGCCGTCCGCCACCATCTCATCGAACTTCGTAGGCGACACGTTCACATACTGAGCCGCCATCACGCGGGACAAACCGCGCGGTGGCAGACTCGTAGGGAGAACGTGGGGGTTGGGCATGGCGTCGTCGGTACGGAGAGTCAGAAGGTCCCGTTGAGGCGGACGGGCACTTCCGCGCTTTGAGCAGGGCGCGCCTCGGTGGCGACGCCGATCCGCTTGTCAGTGCCGTCCGTCGTCACAAGGCGGGCGGCGTCATCCCAGAAGACGGGCTCGCCCACTTGGTAGGCGTCGGCGGCAAGCTTCGGCAGGTTGAAGACGCCCACCGTATCGAGATCGACGGGCTCACCTTCAGCAGCGTCCTCATTAGCGACGCCGAAGATCGAACCCACCACAACGCCCTCGCCGGAAGTTACATCGCGGGGAGCCGGGACAGTCAGGGTTTTTCCCCGTTGAACGTAGTTACGCATTCTCAGAGACCTTTCGTGGTCCGGAAGATGATTGTCTTGGGAGCGGTGCTCGTGAGGCCGGCGATCTCGCGGTCACAAGCGGCAATGGCTGCGGCCATCTCGCGGTCAGACGAGAACGTCACCTCCTCGCCGTTCTGATCGCGGAGGCTGCGAACGCCCCGCATCCGAGCGGCCAGGAGGGACTCTCGCCAATCCTGAAGTTGGGCCAGCGTCGCCATTACAGGTCAGCCGCCCCCGGATTGCGGTAAGCGCCGCGCCAATCGACAGCGCCGCAGCCGAAGTCGAGCACCACGCGGAACTCACGGCCAAGCACGTCCCAGCCGTCGCGTGAGGCCATCTGCGGGCCTTGAGCGCTGCTGAGGTAGGCGTACTCAAGAACCGGCAGGATCGCGGGGTCTGCGAAGACGTACCAATCCCCATCGGGGAGGCGCGGCTCAACAGCGAGCGTCAGCTTGCCGGCGAACGGGTTGGTCTCTCCAACAGTCGTCGCTGAAAGCTCCGCGAGCACCTGCTCGGCCTTCGTCTCAAGATCAGCGGCGACGACTAGGTACTTCGGCGCGGCGTTGATTGGGGACTGACCGTCCAGGCCGGTTTGGCGGCGTAGGGCTTGGCGAGCCTCAGACAAGGTGTCCACGCTCGGATCAGCACCAGCGGCGGCGATGTTGCCGTGATCGGCATGGAACAGACGCTTTCCGTCGCCCATGACCGGCCCGGCCCCGTTCGCCTCGCGGAGGAGCTGAACAAGCTGATCAGCCTCCGTCTCCGCAGCCGCGCGGCCCATCATGGCGGCCCAACGGGAGAACGCCCCCAGGTCGTCGTTGATCATGGCCTTGCGGCTGAGGCTGAAGATGCCGCCATAGGTTTCGAGGGCGTACCCTTCGGCCGCCTCGCCCGTGGTGAGCGCTTTGATCTCGCCCGCCTCAGTCACCTTCTTCAGCTTGCCGAACTCGCCAACCCGGATCAGCGAGACCGGGCGGAAGTCGTCAGCCGTGGTCTGCCGCGCGAGCGCCTTCAGCGGCGAAGACGCCGCCTGATAGGCCGGCAGGAGAACGCGGTTGCCCGCGCCTTGCAGCAGAAGCGGGAAGTCGCTGGTCGTATGCATGGCACGCGTCAGCACCTCCTCACGGCTGAGCATCGCCACGCCCGGCTCGCCACGGCGGATCAGCGCCGCGCGGGCCATGTCAGCGAGTCCCATGCTCATGTAGGGCCGGGCCTGATCGCTAGGAGTGCCGCCGTTCATGCGGCAGGCCAGCGCTTCGGCCATCCGGGTATGCACCTCAGCGGGGTCCTCAGCGGACGGGCCGACTCGGTTGGTCGTGATCGGCTGAGCCGAGCGGCGCTGCATCTCCTCGAACGCTGCGGCGCGGGCTTGCTCCACGGTCGCTTCGCGGTCGATGAGACCGTCAGCGAAGGCGGACGTGAGTCCGGCCGTCGTGGCGATGCTCCGGATTTCGGCGTTCACCTGTGCCCGCGTTTGCGTGGGCGGCGGATCGCCGGAAGTCACTTCCGGCGTGGGGTTCTCGACAGTTTCGGGGTCCAAGGCTGCACCTCTGATGATTGCGGCGGGGTCTGCGGGCACAGGCACAAGGGACGCTTCGATTAGCTCCCACGTCGTCGCGGTACGGGTTAGCTCGCCGGTTCGCGGGTCACGGGACTCCGTCCACTTCGACACGCGATAGCCGACGCTCACGCCCGTCACGTCGCCGCGCTCGATGGCGGCAAGAGCTTCCGGGTCGGTGACATAGAGGGTCGCCACGATTTGCCCGGCCTCGTGCCGGACGTTCGCGACGCGTCCCTTGATATCCTTGATGCTGGTCTGACGGTGCGCATCGAGCAGCGGGACTCGCGCGGCAACGCTGACATTTTCAGGACCGATGGCGAGCCGTTCGATGTAGCCGCCACGCCGAACGGGCGCGCCGGTCGTCAGAACAACATCAACCGTCCCGTCCTTGACGTTCAGCGTCTCCGGACGGAGCGCCAGGTTGCGGGTAAGCAGATCAGCGGCGAGGGTTGACATGCAACGCCCTCCTCAGCTTGGGGCGGAGAGCGCCCTTGTTCTCTTTCGCGGACTCCCGGAGTTGCTTGGCGAAGCCGTTCGCGGCCTCATCCCACGTGCATTCCTCCGCGTAGGACCGGAACACCTCGACCGGCTTAGTGTCCTTACCGTCCCACCGGGTGATCACCACCATGAACTCAGGACAGCCGAAGTAGTCGAACGGGTTACGCCGGGGCATTGGCGGCCTCCCGTTCTCCGGTCGGTGTGAAGGCGAGTCCAAGGCCCTCTTCGCGCTCCCGGTCAGCCGCGATCTCCGCGTCCAAGTCCTCAACGGAGTAGCCGCGCGCGGCGACAGCCTGCCGCCGGGACATGAGCCCTGAGCCGATCATGGTAGCCGTCGCCTGAGCGTCTTTGGCGGGATCGATCCACTCCTGAGCCGGCGGTATCCACTCGCAGGCTTGGTGCTCCTCGACGGTCGCGGAGAAGTCACTTCCGTCTAGGCCGCCCGACAGAACAGCGAACAGAACGAAGCGGTCCCAGATCGGCCGCAGCAGTTGCGGAATGACCGTGTGAAACTGAATGGCTTCGTTGCGCTTGCGGAACTCAACAAGCCCGCCGCGCTGACTGCCGTAGTTCGCGCCGCTGAGATCGCCAGTCAGCAGGAACTCAGGGACACCTAGCCCGGCCGCGATCCCGCGTAGCTCAAGCTTGGCGAACTCAACTGTCTGCTGCGCCTGCTGAGGCGTCGAGAACCGAACGTCATAGCCGCCGGGGAGAACCTTCAGCGTGCCCGGCTCAAGCCCCGTCTCGAGGATCGATCCGAGCCCGATCCCCTCGTACGGCGTTCCGCTCGCGGCGGTGCCGTTCTGATCGATCAGGAAGCCGGCGTGCATGGCCGCGACCTTCGCGCCGACGAGCAAGGCGTCCTCAAGCTGGTCCAGCTCTCCCGAGCGGATCAGGATCGGCGCAAGCCACGAGATGCCGCGCACCTGACCGGGGCCAAGCGGCCGGAACAGGTGGAGCATGTCAGCGGCAGGAACGCGAACGGGCGGCCCGTAGCTCTCGTAAACGGAAGTGGGGTCGATAGGCCTAACCCAATAGGCGGTGCGAACGCCGGCCGAGTCGAACTCGACCCCGGCGACGACACGAGCGCCGCCGCCTAGCTCGACGGTGTGGCCCAGATCGATCAGCTCAGCCGGGATAAGGCGCAACCTTAGCCCCGCCTCGGTCGCAATGAGCTGAACGAACGACTCCCCATCGATGATCATGGCCCGCACAGCGGCCGCCTGAAGCCCGTAGAAGTCGGTCAGCCCGTCCGCGTCACAGGACACCGCCCAACGTGCGAAGGCCTTCTGCGCAAGCTTCCTGGCGACCGCGCCAGGGTGCTGTGACGTGGGCGTGATCCCCGCGCCGATGATGTTGCTCACCAGGGCCGCCACGCCATTCGCAATCCAAGCGTTGTTCGCAACCGCCGCTCGTGCCCGGCGGCGAACCGCGTCAGTCGCGCCCAGCGTCTCAGGCCCATAGCTCCCGAACCGCACGTCGCCAGATGCCGTCCAGCGCCGCCCGCTCGCCGCTTCGAAGCGCCGGGTGTTCAGGCGAAACAACTTCGCGATCCCGCGCTGAACGAGGTTCATGGCTCAGCGCTCCTCGACCACGAGGGGCGCGACCAGATCGGACGCCGGGAGAGTCAGCGTCGCCTGAACCTGAAGCTCTTGGTGCTCATAAAAGGCGGCAACCGCTCGCTCCTCCTCGGCGGAAGGCTGCGGGTCTTGAGCGGCATGGAAGCCGCCGCTGATCCCCTTGCGTCCGTGCTGAGAGATCAGCTTGAGACGCAGTGTCCAAATCTCACCTTCGCGGACAGCCGCCGGAAGTTTGTCCAGGTGGCGCTCAGCCGAGTGCGGATCGTCCCAATAGTAGTCTTCCCGGCGTTCTCCGTCGGAGCCTGTCGAGACGCGAACACCACTCGCGCTCGGGGACATACGGTCTGACGCCTCCCGCAGCATCCGCGCGTCAAAGCCCAGGTCGTACAGGATCGAGAGAAGCCGGGCCCGGCACAGCTCCACCTCATCGAACAGGCTGCTGCTAGTCCGCCCGATGCCGCGCCGCTCACCCGCGATCAGGAAACCCTTGGCGTGCAGGTTCCTAAGCTGCTGGTGGAGATAGGCGACGCCTTCGGCATTGCGGCCATCCGCAGCTCCGATCAGCTCAGCCATCTGACGCAAGGTGTAGGTGCGCATTCCGGGTGCTCTCCCTCTGGACGCGATCACCCTAACAAACTTGCGACGACGAATCTAGTTGCAAGTTTCAACTACGCTGCTATGTTTGCTCTGCCGCCGCGTAGGGCACACGCGGTTAAACCTCCTCCGTGATCCCAAAGGCGGAGAAGACTGGTCGTCGTTCGGTACGGGGGACCGGGTGGGCTGATGCTCACCCGGTCTTCGTCATGCGGAGAGCACGGTGGAGCCAGCATCCCGCCTCGCACGCGCACAGGCCATCGCCGCCTACTTCCTCCCGCTCGTGCGAGCACACGGGGTCCCCGCCGGGAACACTCGCCTCGGCGTACAGGCCCGCCGCGTAAGTCTTGAAGGCTGGTGGCTCTGGTATTGGGAGATCGCTGAGCGTGGCGGGACGCGCCGGGTATTCGACGTATGGTCCCGCGACATGCTGAAGCTCGGGAAGGTGCTCAGCCTCGAATGGACTGACGACGAGGCTTGCGTGATCCGGCTTGAGGAAAGCGCCGTCGCAGACATCGCGAGGGAGAACGGGATAACTGCCGCTCTCCCTCGGAACTAACTTCCGTCAGGCCGGCTCAAGCTGCTTTTCAAGCTCTTGAAGGCGAGCGCCGATTTGGTCGGCAAACTGGTAGATATCGGTCAGCTCGTGGATGACGTGCTTAGTCTCATCCTTCGCAACGAAGGTTCCAAAATACTTGGTCGTGAGCCCGTTAAAATGCAGACGAGCGATGCTCTTTCTGTTGTTGTCGTCCAGCAGGATCGCACAATACGATTTCGCATCCCGCATGATTACACGCTTCGGGTTTACCCACTTGGCCGCAATCGCTTGAACGATGTGGAAGCCTGAGACTTCCTCGGCGGTGGTGACGACCTCGGCTTCCTCCTCAGGAGTGGCGGGCTCAGCCTCAGGGATGGGCGAGGCGGCATTGATCGCGTTGGAGAGGCGATCGTTCACGAGATCGCGGACGTAGGTGGCAATCGCCGCCACCAGCATCTTAGTGAAGTTCTCACGAACCTGCGGCGTGATCCGGCCTTCATAAACGCGGCTCGCCATCATCCGCACGAACTCCTCTGAGGGTTCGGCGAACTCCTTTTCCAACTCCTTGCGGAGGAGGCTTTGAAGCTTCAGGAATCCCGCTTCCTGAACAATCTTCTCAATGTCGAAAGCAGACTTCGAGAATTTCTCGATGGTTTTTATGTCAGCGGGTTTCAGTGCGTCCATGCTGAACGTGAAGAACGGCTTGTCGTCCATCTTGTTCGGCGCTTCCACGTCTGAGTAGAATTGGAATACAACGCCGTTCGTGAGGATGGCTAAACGAGCGTCCGTAACGCTAAAGTAGCGAAAAAGCTGGCTGGCATGGTTTAGATTGAGCGCCGTTGAGGCGGGCTTACACTCGATCAGGATTTTGACCTTGCCGCCTTCGCAGATGGCGTAGTCGACCTTCTCACCTTTCTTTGTGCCTACGTCTGCGGTGTATTCAGGCACCACCTCGGAGGGATTGAACACGTCATACCCAAGCGCTTGAATAAACGGCATCACCAGAGCAGTTTTCGCCGCTTCTTCTGTTAGCAACACTTCGCGGTGTTCAGTCGTCCGCTTCTGAAGCTCAGCAAGCCTTGTCGCCAAATCCATGATGGTCCCCCAACGTACAGCTCTGAGGCAGCATGGCCCGGAGAAGCCTCACCGTAAAGTAGCAGGCGGGCGACGTTCGCCGCGCCCCGTCAAACGACAGAGCGATCTTGACAACGTACCTGCGCAGACCACCTATCACCGCCGGGAGCGTCCGGATTCCGAATGCCTGAGTACCGAGTCTATCCGCTGCTTGGCGCGCGGCTGGGAGCACCTGACGTGCTCACGGCCGACGATGACGCGCACGCAATCGTACAGGCCAAGGCGCTCAAGGCTGACGGTAACTTCGAACTTTGGCAGCTAGGACGGCTTGTCGGGCGCTACGAGTTCTCCGGCAAGAAGCCCAAGCCCTAGCGCCCTAGCCAACGAGATCGGATCACGGGGCTTGCGACCGGCGGAAGCACGGTGACGGCGCTCAGCTCCTCCTCCCGCCGATCAAGGCTGACGGTCACGAGGTGGCGCGCGGCGAATGCGTACACGGTGCAGTCCAGCGCTTCCGCGCGGACGCCGGGCTTCCGCTCGAACCGGCGAACAGGCTGACCGCGCACGTACCGTACCACGCGCCGCTCAGAGGCGAGCTGTTCGAACCAGGCGGTCTCAAGCTGACCGCTGAAACGGATGGTCCGCCCGCGTGAGAGGCGGGTCAGGATTTGCGACTTCAATCCGTCTACGCCGACCAGAAATAACTTCCCGCCTTTGGCCTGCGATGCGGTGATCGCCGGACGCGTGCCCGCCACGCCCTTCCCGGCGACGACGCGCCGGCTGAAACGGGGACGGCAGAATGCATAGACCCGCTCGGTCCAGCCGCCGTCGCCCGAGTCGACCACCGCCGCGTCAACCTTCAGCGTCCCGCCCTTGGGATGCGGCCACGTAGTCCGCAGAACGTCGTCAACCTCAGCCCAGGTCGTGTCGTCGCCCGGCGAGCCCCAAACGACGGTGTGTCCCAAGATCAGGGCTTCGTCGCGCGACCATCCGACCAGCGTCAGCTCAACGCGGTCGTCCTGAACGTCCACTCCCGCCGTGATCACCAGCACTTCCGGCGGAATGGCCTCTAGGCTGAACGGCTCAGCGCGGGCCTGTAGCTCGTGCTCATTGGCCTCCTCGGCAGACTCCCGCCAGCCCTGCGCCAGGATCGTATTGACGAAGACCTGTAGCGTGTCGGGGCTAGCCTTAGCGGTCAGGAACTCAGCAGCGAGCTTGCCCCAAGCGGCGTTTGCGTGCGGCGAGACGAGCGCGTTGATCCGAAACCCGGCATGGCCGCGAACCTCAGGACGGGTCGCGCGCCATCGGCCGGCTTCCATCATCGCAGCCTTATGGCGCTCTGAGATCAGCTCCGCGCAATGTGGACAGCGGAACGCCGCCGTCTCAGGCCGATCCGGCTCCCATTCGATGTGCTCCCACGCGATCTCCGTGAACGCACCGCACTCGGGGCACGGGACTTCAAAGACCCGCTGATCGCTTTGCTCGTACGAGCGCAGCACGTTTGACGTTTGCTCGATGGTCGGCGTTGAGCCCATGACGATCTTGCGGTTGGCGAAGCTCAGCGTCCGCCTCTCGGCCAGGACGACGGGGCTCCCCTCGGGGCCGGGCTCCATGCCGTCAGCCTCATCGATCAGAAGGACGCGGACGTTGTGACGCCTCAGGTTGCGAGGAGCCTTGGCCGCGATGACCTTCAGCGAGCCGCCGGGGAAGCGCCGAGACAGCAGGGTATTGCGCCCCGCCTCCTCATTGTCGGCAGACAGCAGCCCACGAAGCGCGGGGGTCGCCGCGAAGATCGGCTCAAGATCGCTGACCACATAGTCGCGACAGTCGGCTTCGGTCGGCAGTAGCAGCAGGATCGGAGAGGGTTCGTTCGCGACGAAGCTCCCCACCGTCGCTGTCAGCAGCGTCGAAAGGCCCACGCGCACGCTCTTAACGAGGGTGACGCGCTCGATCTCTGCGTCAGAGATCGCGTCCGCGATTCCCCGCTGAAACGCCCAAAGACGCACCTCGCCGGGCAGCGCCGACACGTCCTCAGGAAGGCGAAGGTGCGTCTCGATCCACTCCGACAGAGAGAGCCGTGGCGGCGGCGTGAGGGACGCTAGGGCGCGAACGCGAGTGCGCCACGTGACGGGACTAAAGCTCGTCATCGGCAAGCTCCGTCAGCGAGCGCCGAATCTCGTCATCGAAGATTCTGAGATCGTGGGGAGTGAGGTGCGGAAGGCGTTGGTGGGCACGGGCCGGCGTCGCCAGCATCCGAGAGCGCACCGCCCGGCAAATGGAGGCCCACATACGCTCGACCTCGGCGGCTGGGATCAGCTCGCCGCGCGCGACGGCGTTCTTCATCGCCAGTGCGTCGGCTTGCTCCCGCGCCACGCGCTCCCGCTGAACGGTCAGGGCCGATCCTGCGCCAGTGCCGTCCCGGCGGGCGGCGATCTCCCGCAGATGGTGAGCGTAAGCGCGGATCGACTCCTTGAGCGGATAGAGACTCCCACGCGTCCGGCTGATCACCCCTTTTTCGGCAAGAGCGCGCACAGCTCGCTCGGAAATCCCGAAGGCGTCGGCCAGTACGACGGCGCGGACCAGCTTCTCCGGTTCCAGTAGTTGAGAATCGGAAGGCCTCACGGATTCACCTCATCCGGTGAAAAGCTGCGGCTCAGCGCCCCCGCAGTCGGCCGCCTGACGGAAGGACCCGAAGTGACTTCGCGCGGAGCATCGCGACGAGGGACAACGGGGACACCCCTAAAGGGGTGTGTCCCTTTGCGTCCCCATCGCTCAGCGGTTTGCTGGGAGGGACAGAAAGGGACATGTCCCCGCCTTGTCCCCTCGTGTCCCTGTGTCCCGGTCATTCCGCGTCCTCCTCGGTGTAGTCAGGCCACTCGACCCCGCTGTCCCCCGCTTCCGAAATCCACGCCCAACCGTCTTTCACGCTCACGACGCCTTTCGCGATCAAGGCGTCCGCAGCACGCTTCACCGCCTTTTTGCGGGCCTCGTATGTGCCGCCTGCGCAGACCCGCTCGTTCCGGCATTCCTTGCGCCACTCGGCTTCCATGACCGCACGCTCCCCATTGGGGCGGACGGTCGCCTTCAGCCCGATCTCCTCTCGCAGCACGTCGAGCGCTTCGGTCTCGTGAGCGGTGAGCTTGGGATGCTCGCGGGCTAGGCCGGGTCGCAGCGCGTCCACCAGGGCGGCAGTGATCGCGTCGCCGTCTTCGTCCTCACCCAAGACACAGGACTCGATCCGGAATGCGATATCGATCGTGGGCGGGCCATTCCGGTTCTTGGTCAGGCGGCCTCGGACGATCCCCTCTGTGTCCGCAGCCTCAACTTGGAGCGCCACGTCCAGTGCACCGTTGAGCACGCTGTGACCGCGAGGCGTCGTCCCTTCAGCCTTGGTCCCGTGGTGGATGAGCACCACCGCCGCGCCGTGCTCCGTCAGCTCCCGCGCCACGCTGACGACGCGGGCCATGCTGTCGGATTGGTTCTCCTCAAGGCCGGGAAAGGCGGCGGCGAGGGTATCGATGACGATCAGCGCCGGCTTCCGCTCAGCCACCGCCGCCCGCAGCTCGTCTAGGTCGCCGCTGTCCTCGCTATGGAGATCGGAGACGCCTTGCACCACGAGGAAGCCGGGCGCGTCGCCGTGGCTCAGAGATAGCGCCTGAACCCGCTTGGCGAGCCCGTGGCCGTCTTCTGCCGCGACGTAGAAGACGCCGCCCTGGCGCGTTCTGAGAGCAAAGGCGGGCTCCCCCTGAGCGACCATGTACCCCAGGAACGGAGCGACGGTGGACTTCCCCGCGCCGGGCGGGCCGAAGATGCAGGCCACGTCACGAGGCGCGAGCAAGCCCTTGATGATGTAGCCGCGCGACGGCGCAGCGGCGCACTCCTCAGGCGTCAGGAAGGTGAGCCGGCCGGACGACTTGACGAGGGAGAGGCCGCGCCAGCCTTGCGCTTTCGCTTCCCGATAGATCGTGCCCGCGCCGACGCCGCCCGGCCGGTCTCGGCTGAAGCTCTCCCACTTCTCCGCGATCTCGTCAGGGTCATAATGGTCGCTGCGCCGGGAGAACTCGTCCCAAAGCTCGCGCCCCTCATCGTCCCCGTGCGTCGCCGCGTGCAGTGCCATCCCGACGCGGAGCCACGGCTGGTATCTGTCCAGCCATTCGCCGCTGATCGCTTCAAGGGCGCTCCTCAGCTTCTCAGGGTCTTCGGCGCTATGGTCATTCGCAATATCGCCGGGCTCGTGCTCCGTCGTGGCGCTGGGCGGTCCAACCTCGGGAAGCTCGGCGGCTTGATCGATGTAGCGCCCGTCAACTAGCTCGACGGTGTGAGCCGGATTGTAGCCGACGCTGCCATAGTAATAGGCCTGTGAGAGGGTGAAGGACTCCAGCGCCAGTTCACCGCCGAAGACGCCGTTGAGCCGGGCTACCAGCTTGCGGCGTTCGGCCGGCGGAAGTGACTTCGAAGCGGGACAGAGAACCCGCCACCGTGGCGCGTCAGCCGTGTGGCTCGGGCTCGTGTAGACCAGGGCCGCGAGGTTCGCCTTCCGCAGCTTGCGGATGGCCTGTGCGACCGTGATCCGCTCGCCGTCGTAGTCCGCTTCAATCCCGTCGATGGTGCGGACGTTACGGTCGCTGCGGAGGCTTCCTTTTGGCGTTGCGGTGTCCCCGAAGGTCGCCAGCTTAAGCCACGGAAGGCGCTCTTTCCGGTCGGCAGTCCGTGCTTTGATCTTGGGCGCGAGGTTCCGCAGGCTGACACGGAATTTCCGTTTCTCGCGGGCGGCGCGGCTCGTGAAGCGGGTCAGGCCAAGGGGCCGGTCCAGCGGAGAAGGGTTTGACAGTCCGTCTAGAAGCTCTTTGGATTCAATGAGCGGTTCGGAGGGGGTTTGACACTCTAAGTCTGCGGATTCTTCAGGGTTTCCGCACTCCCTCCCGGGCCGCCACGCGGGTATCGAGACCACTTAAGCCTGGCCACGAAGCCAGTTAAGGGGCGCTTCCAGCCATTGCGGACGAACGGAGGGCTCAGCTCCCGATCGCGGGGCGCCCAATATTCAACCCCTGGCCAAGGCGCTGGCTGCCTTGCCGTCATACCGACCGCTGAAGCTAGCCTTCAGGTGGGCCATGATGGTTCCGACGTTGGCGTCGGGGTTGTTGGCCCGGAAATCATTGATGGCCTCGCGCAATTCCGAGTCCGTCATCTGCTGTGGGCCATACGAGGAAAGGATCGCCAGTTCGGTTTCAGCGCCCTTGGTGCGCTGATCGACCTTCGACACATCGCTACCGGCTTCGATCAGACGCGCGCGCTCGCTCGCGAGGTTCTCCAGCGTCAGTTTCGTATTCTTCAGGAACTTCGCGAGGGTTGCGGCGACCTTTTCATCAGTGACTTCCGTCACGCCGCGCTTGAACTCTTCGGTCGTGATCTGCGTCGCTTCGCCGATCAATGTGGTGAGCAGGTCAGCCTTCAGACGGTCGTTCAACTTACGGGCCGCCAGTTGGTCAGCTCTGAGCTCGTCGAGCAAAGCCATGTCGCCGTCCTTTCAATTCACGCCGCTCGGCAGTTCAGTAGTGGGGGACCGCCGTTCGAGCGGGATCGCGCCGTAGGATCACCGTAACAGGCGCCAGCACTATCCGATGTGCGCAATCCGTCAGTCATGCGCCAATCGCGGACGTTGGCTCCTTGCTCAGGAGCGGACGGCAAGGCTGGGGCCATGGAGCAGGCGTTCTCGTCGCGTTCGGGGCATGGCGGCGGCGCCTCCTCATTTGACGCACAGCTCGCCCCTTAGCGCACTCGGCGCGTTACCTCCCGGACCCTGGTCCCTGGAGGCGCCTATGAGCGCGGCCAAGCTGTTTACCTCCTGCGAAGTCGGCGCGCTGAAGCTGTCCAACCGGATCGTCATCGCACCGATGTGCCAGTACTCGGCCGTCGAGGGCTGCATGACCGACTGGCACCTGATCCACCTGGGTCAGCTCGCCCTTTCCGGCGCAGGCCTGCTGACCATTGAGGCGACCGCCGTCACGCCCGCGGGGCGGATCACCTATGGCGACGTCGGCCTCTATTCGGACGACTGCGAACGGGCGATGGGCCGGGTGCTGGAAGGCGTCCGGCGGTGGTCGCCCATGCCTGTGGCGATCCAGCTGGCGCACGCGGGCCGAAAGGCTTCGACCGAGGTTCCCTGGAAGGGCGGCGGCCAGATTCCGCCCGACGCGGCAGGCGGCTGGTGGACAGAGGCGCCCTCTCCCCTGCCCTTCGCGCCGGGAGAGGAGGCGCCCATCGCCCTCGACCGCGATGGCCTGGTGCGCGTGCGCGAGGCGTTCGTGGCGGCGGCGGGCCGGGCGGCCAGGCTCGGGCTCGACGCGATCCAGCTGCACGGCGCGCACGGATACCTGCTGCATCAGTTCCTCTCGCCCCTCTCGAACCGACGCGACGACGCCTACGGCGGCTCGCTCGACAACCGCATGCGCTTCCCCCTCGAAGTCTTCGACGCCGTGCGGCAGGCCTTTCCCCCGAGCCGACCGGTGACCATGCGCGTGTCTGCGACGGACTGGGCGCCCGGCGGTTGGGACATCGCGCAGACGGTCGTTTTCGCGCAGATGCTCGAGGCGCGGGGCTGCGCCGCCGTCCATGTCTCCAGCGGCGGGCTGACGCCGGACGCGAAGATCCCTGTGGGGCCGAGTTACCAGATCCCTCTGGCGCGCGCCGTCAAGCAAGCCGCCAGCCTTCCGGTGATCGGCGTCGGCCTGATCACTGGGTTCGAGCAGGCGGAAGCGATCGTCGGAACGGGCGACGCCGACCTCGTGGCTCTCGCGAGGGCCATCCTCTACGACCCGCGCTGGCCATGGCACGCGGCGGCGCACTTCGGGGCGAACGTGCGAGGACCAGACCAGTATCTGCGTTCGCAGCCGCGACAGCACCCCGACCTTTTCGCCATGCGGGCCGACGACTGACGCACGCGGCCCGCCGCGGATCAGTGAGTGGCCTTCATCCGATCTCCCTGCGCCCCGGGGGCGCCCTTAGGGATCTTACGAACGACGCGGCGGGCGTTGGGTCAGATGATCGCGCCTGATGGTGGGAGCTGAGTGGCTCAATCGGTGGGCGTAGCGGGTCAGGAACCGCCGGTCCGCCGGCGCGTCTCGGACGCGCCGCGCCGCCCCCTCGGCGCGCTGACGCAGAGAGTCCCCCTTGGCCTCCCCCTCGAGCGTGATCCAGCCGGCCATTACCGTGACGGTGAGGTTCTCGCCCGAGTAGGGGCTGCGAATTTGTTCCGAGTATTCGTCCTTAGGGATGCTCCGGAATGGCGCCGGAGGCCTAGGAGCCCAGGATCGCCCCGTACGGAGATCCAACATCGGTCGCCAGGTGCTGCTGCTCAGCAAGGACCTGCTTCGCGTCGCCAACGGCGCCGATGACGACGACGGGCCGCACTGGCCCAGGACACTGCCCTGGACGACGAGCCGGCTGCCGGGCGACGGCGGCGCATTCTCATGAAGGACAATCACCATGGCCGAGCTCTGCGATCTGTGCGGCGTGCGTCCTGCTACGGTCCGTGCGCGCGTGACGCGCAACGGCAAGAGCGAAACCCTCAACCTGTGCGAGGTCGACTATCGCCGGCTGGCGGCGCAGCAGCGCTCCTCCTCGCCGCTGGAGTCGCTGTTCGGCGGCCGCAGCAGCCTGTTCGACGACTTCTTCGGCGACAGCGGCGGCGTCTTCGGCGCGCGCCGTGGCGGCGGACAGGAGCGGATTCCTGGCGGCGAGCCGGCTCGCGCGGCGGCGCGGCGGGTCGGCGAACCGGAGGACCGCCTGAGCGAGCACGCCAAGGAGATCCTTCGGGCAGCCGCCGAACGGGCGGTCCAGTTCGGCCGTCGCGAGGTGGACACCGAGCACCTGCTCTTCGCGCTAACCGAGAGCGACGTCGTGCGCACCGTGCTTGAGCAGTTCAAGGTCTCGGCCGATCAGCTTCGCCGGCAGCTCGAGCAGGAGTCGCCCCGGGGCGACGCTGGCGACCAGGGCGGGGAAATCGGCGTGACGCCGCGGGTGAAGAGCGCGCTCGGCCGGGCCTTTTCCGCCTCCCACGAGCTCGGCCACTCCTATGTGGGGCCGGAACACCTGCTCGTCGGCCTGGCCGAAGAGGGCGAAGGCATCGCCTGCGATGTCCTGCGCCGCTACGGTCTGACACCCCAGGCGTTGCGCCAGCAGGTGGTCAAGGTCGTCGGCCGCGGCGCTGAGGAAGGCCGCGTCGAGACGCCGACGAACACGCCCAATCTCGACAAGTACGGACGAGACCTCACCCAACTGGCCCGCGACGGCAAGCTCGACCCGGTGATTGGCCGGGCGAACGAGATCGAGACCGCGATCGAGGTGCTCGCCCGGCGCAAGAAGAACAACCCCGTGCTGATCGGCGAGCCCGGCGTCGGCAAGACCGCCATTGTCGAGGGCCTCGCGCAGCGCATCGTCGCCGGGGAGGCGCCCGACGCGCTGCGGGGCAAGCGGCTGGTTGAGCTGTCGATCAACTCGATGGTCGCCGGCTCGAAATACCGCGGCGAATTCGAGGAGCGCGCGCAGCAGATCCTGCAGGAGGTCGGCGAGCAGAAGGACCAGCTCATCCTGTTCATCGACGAACTCCACACCATCGTGGGCGCGGGCCAGGGCGGCGGCGAAGGCGGACTGGACATCGCCAATGTGTTCAAGCCGGCGCTGGCCCGCGGAGAGCTGAACCTGATCGGCGCCACCACCCTCAGCGAGTACCAGAAGCACATCGAGAAGGACGCGGCGCTCGAACGCCGCTTCCAGCCAGTGCTGGTGGCTGAGCCGACCATCGCCCAGACCATCATGATCCTGCGCGGCCTGCGCGACACGCTGGAGGCGCACCACAAGGCCACCATCACGGACGAGGCCATACTCGCCGCGGCCGAGCTCTCCGAGCGCTACATCACCAACCGCTTCCTGCCCGACAAGGCCATCGACCTGATCGACCAGGCGGCGGCGCGGGTGAAGATCTCCGCCACCGCCCGCCCCCCGGAGGTGATGGAGCTGGAGCAGGAGGTGCGCCAGATCAAGCGCGAGCTCGACAGCGCCCGGGCGCGCAAGCAAGAGGATCGTGTCACCGACCTCCAGGCGCGCTGCGAGGAGAAGAACAAGGCGCTGGAGGAGGCCTCCGAGCGCTGGCGGCGTACAGTCGGCACGGGGGCGGCCGAGGTCCGCGTCGAGCACATCGCCCAGATCGTCTCCAAGCTCACCGGCGTGCCGGTCTCGGAGCTGACGGTCGAGGAACGGGAACGCCTGGTCCAGCTCGAAAAGCAGCTGCACAGGCGCGTGGTTGGTCAGGACGACGCGGTGAAGGCGGTCTCCGACGCGGTTCGGCTGGCGCGCGCGGGCCTGCGCGAAGGCCGCGGGCCCATCGCCAACTTCCTCTTCCTCGGCCCCACCGGCGTCGGCAAGACCGAGCTCGCCAAGGCGCTCGCCGACTCTGTTTTCGGCTCCGAGGAGGCCATGGTCCGCATCGATATGAGTGAGTACATGGAGCGCCACACCGTGGCGCGGCTCATTGGCGCTCCGCCCGGGTACGTGGGCTACGAGGAAGGCGGCCAGCTCACCGAGCGCGTGCGGCGCAGGCCGTTCAGCGTGGTGCTGCTCGACGAGATCGAGAAGGCGCACCCGGACGTTCACAACGTCCTGCTGCAGGTCTTCGACGACGGCCGGCTGACCGACGGCAAGGGCCGGGTGGTGGACTTCACCAACGCCATCATCATCGCCACAAGCAACATCGGCTCCGAGATCATCCAGCGCCGGCTGCGCGCTGGGGCGGAGGAGGATCCCGCGAGGCTGCGTGAGGAGCTGAACGAGCCGCTCCGCGCCCACTTCCGCCCTGAGTTCATCAACCGGCTGGACGAGATCATCGTCTTCCACGCCCTCAGGCGCGATCAGATCCGCCAGATCGTGGAGCTCAATCTGGACCGCGTGCGCCGCACGGCGCGCGCCCAGGGCGTCGAGCTGGAGATCGACGAGAGCCTCGTCGCCCATATCGCGGACAAGGGCTACCGGCCGGAGTTCGGCGCGCGCGAACTTCGCCGCCTGATCCGTGGGACGCTCGAAACCGAACTTGCCCGCGCCATGCTGGGCGGGGAGGTCCACGACGGCGACCGGGTCCAGGCGCGCTGGGACGCGGTGGAAGACCGGCTGGTGCTGGAGCCCCAGCGGGACGAACCGGAGCAGAAGTCCGCCCGGCGGCGGGGCGAGGCGCGCAAGCCAAATGGCGCTGACGCAGGCAGAGCGGCTGCACGGCCGGCCAGCGACGCGCAGCCCGCAGCCGGAGCCTGACCCGTGTCCCGGCGAAGACCCAATCGCGCCCCGGAGCTCCCCGCGCCCAACCCGGTGGAGGAAGCCCTGGAAGAGTCCTTCCCGGCAGCGATCCGCCCGCGTGGGCGGGCCACGGCGCTGCCCGGGACATCCCTGGTCCACCCGTACTTTCGAAGTCTGAGGAGACATGACATGACCGCCGCCGAAGTCGCCAACGACGCCCTGAGCGGCGTCCTCGCCCGCAACTGGTGGGCTGTCGCGCTTCGGGGCGCGGCGGCCATCTTGTTCGGGCTCTTCGCCATGCTGACGCCAGGCCCAACACTACTCTCGCTCGTGCTCGTCTTCGCCGCCCTGATGCTGGTGGACGGCGTCCTCAACATCATCTCGGCGATGCGATCGGCCCGCCGCCATGAACGCTGGGGAACGCTCATACTGTTGGGCGTCGCGGACCTGATCGCCGCCGGCGTGGCGATCGCCGCGCCCGGACTGACCGTGCTCGCCTTCGTCTACCTGATCGCCGCCTGGGCGTTCGTGAGCGGGATCCTCGCGGTCGTTGCGGCCGTGCGGCTGCGCCAGGACCATGGCCGCTGGTGGCTGGGCCTCAGTGGGGTCCTTTCCGTGGTGGGCGGCGTCCTCCTCGCCATCGCCCCGAACATCGGCGCCCTTGTGCTCACCTGGTGGCTGGGCGCCTACGCGATCGTCTTCGGCGCCAGCCTGCTCGTCCTGGCCTACCGCCTGCGCGGCCAACGTCACGCCCCCGGCGCGCCCGCAGCCTTACACCCCGCGTGAGCGCGGCAGCGGCGCAAACCCGAATAATTCGATCGGCGCCGAGTTCCGGAAGGCCTCGCCCCAAACGACCAATCACCGCCGCAAATCGGCGTTCACGAAGACGCCTCGATCATAAGGAGCCAGCTCATGGCGAACGACACTCTCCAAGGAATTCATGTGGCGATCCTCGTCACCGACGGCTTCGAGCAGGTCGAACTCACCGAACCGCGCAAGGCTTTGGACGAAGCCGGCGCCACGACCAGGATCGTTTCGCCCAAAGGTGAACGCGTAAGGGCGTGGAACTTCACCGACTGGAGCATCGAGTTGCCGGTCGACGTAGCGCTCGATGAGGCCAGGCCGGAAGATTTCGACGCGTTGCTGCTGCCGGGCGGCGTCATCAACCCGGACTCGCTTCGCATGCAGCCAGCCGCAGTCGCCTTCGCCAAGGCGTTCTTCGACGCCGGAAAGCCCGTGGCGGCGATCTGCCATGGTCCCTGGACCATCATTGAGACCGGCGCGGCGCAGGGCCGCCGGATGACCTCGTGGCCCTCGCTCACCACCGACCTCAGGAACGCCGGCGCCGACTGGGTCGACCAGGAGGCCGTCGTCGACCACGGCTTGGTCACGAGCCGAAATCCCAACGATATCCCCGCGTTCAACCGGGAAATGATCAAGCTGTTCAGCGGGGCGCGGGGGCGGCGTCATGCCGCCTGACGCCGGGCGTACGGCGCGGACCGGCGTCGAACAGCGGCGCTTCGGTCCGCTGCAGTGCGAGGTCGGCGTCATCGGCCAGGGGACCTGGCGCATCGACGAAGGGGACCGCGCCCGCGCGATCGCCGCGTTGCGGCGAGGCCTCGACCTCGGCATGAACCACATCGACACCGCCGAGATGTATGGCGCCGGCGCCTCCGAAGAACTGGTCGGCCAGGCCATCGCTGGCCGGCGCGACCAAGTGTTTCTGCTCTCCAAGGTGCTGCCGCAGAACGCCTCGCTGCGGGGGACGAAGGTCGCTTGCGAGCGATCGCTCACCCACCTCAAGACAGATCGGCTGGATTGCTACCTGCTGCACTGGCGCGGACCGCATCCGCTCGAGGAGACCTTTGCGGCCTTCCAGGCGCTGCGCGAGGAGGGAAAAATCCTGTCCTATGGCGTGAGCAACTTCGACACGCCGGATCTCGAGGAGGCCTGGAGCACTGCTGGCGGCTCGGACATCGTCTGCAATCAGGTACTCTACCATCTGCAGGAACGCGCGATCGAACACGCCGTCCTGCCATGGTGCGAACAGCACGGTCTCGCCGTCACGGCCTACAGTCCGTTCGGGCACGGCGATTTTCCAGCAACGAACACCCCCGCCGGCCGCGTGCTCGCCGGCATCGCGCAGGCGCACCAGGCGACCAACCGCCAGATCGCGCTGGCCTTCCTGACGCGCCAGTCGTCGGTCTTCGCGATCCCCAAGGCGTCCAGCGTGGAGCATGCCGAAGAGAATGCCGCCGCTTCCGGCATACGATTGTCGCAGGCCGAGGTCGCCCAGATCGACGCCGCCTTCCCGCGGGGTCCCCGTCCCCGCGAACTGCCGATGATCTGACGGTCAAGCCGGCGCCGCCAGGCCCGGGGCGGCGGCAGGAGAACCGGCTCGCGCATCTGGAGGATGTGTTGGGTCCCAGCGTCGTCGACCACCTCCAGGCTGTGCGCCCGGGCCGCTGCTCAGACGCACCCCGCCCCCTCCGGATGAAGGATCCTGCCGGCGCCCAACGTCAGGATGGCCGCCCAGATCAAGACGAACAGTGCGAGGTTCAGAGGTCCGCCGAAGGACAACACCTTGCCCCGCGCCCGGCCGGCGATCCGGGATGCAGCCAGCAGCATTCGCCAGAAGCCGGCCGTGACGGCCCGGCTGAAGACGCCGGCCCCTGCCCTGGCGTAAAGGACGGTCAGGAACACGTCCAATAGCCTGAGCGGTAAGACCGCCGCCCCGGCGACCTATTCGATGAAGTCCAACGATGCCGTTCCGGTCAGGGCTTCAGCAGCACCTTGATGCAGCCGTCCTGCTTGTCCCGGAACGTCTTGTACATCTCGGGCGCGCGCCCGAGCGGGACCGTGTGGGTGATGGGCAAGGTGGAGTTAATCTGCCCCTCCTCGATCCGGCGCAGGAGATCATCGGTCCAGCGACGGACGTGGGTCTGGCCGGTGCGCAGCGTCAGCCCCTTGTTCATCAGGGCGCCCAGCGGGATCATGTTGGCCAGGCCGCCATAGACGCCGGGGACGGACACCACGCCCGCCGCCTTACAGGCCATGATCGCCTCGCGCAGCGCGGCCGGACGTTCCGTCTCGAGCTTCAGCGCGGTCTGGGCCTTGTCGATGAAGTCCAGGGCGGGGGTCGGTCCGTGGGCCTCCATTCCGACTGCGTCGATGCACTTGTCGGGTCCGTGGCCCCTCGTGGTCGCGCGCAGGTACTCGAGCACGTTGTCCACCTTCCGGCGGTCCAGCACCTCCGCGCCCGTGCTCCGGGCCCGTTCCAGCCGCTCATCCACGTCGTCTATGGCGATGACGCGCTTGGCGCCCAGGACGATGGCGGAATGGATGGCGAAGAGCCCGACCGGCCCGCAACCCCAGACGGCCACCGTGTCGTCCGGCGTAATGTCGGCCTGGACCGCCGCCTGCCATCCCGTGGGCAGGATGTCCGACAGGAAGATGTAGCGCTCGTCCGGACCGTCCTTGGGCAGCTTCACAGCCGTGGTCGCGGCGAAGGGCACGCGCAGGTACTCGGCCTGGCCGCCGGCGTACCCGCCGGTGATGTGCGAGTAGCCGAACAGCCCCGCCGTGGTGTCGCCGAAGAAGGTCTTGGCGAGGTCCGCGTTGCGGTTGGTCGTCTGGCAGACGGAGAAGTTGCCCTTCAGGCACTGCTCGCATTCACCGCAGGTCATCTGGAACGGGATGACCACCCGGTCGCCGACCTTGAGGCCGCGCGATCTGGCTTCGGGGCCCACCTCCACCACCTCGCCCATGGGCTCGTGCCCCATCACGTCGCCGGCGCACATCGTCGGGATCAGGCCATCGTAGAGGTGCAGGTCCGAGCCGCAGATGCAGGTGGTCGTGATCCTCACGATGGCGTCGCGGGGATGCTCGATCCGAGGATCGGGCACTTCTTCGCAACGCATATCCTTCTTGCCTTGCCAGCAGATCGCTTTCATCGCCGTTCTCCTTCAGACGCAGTTGCGTTGGACGGCGCTCATGCGCACCGCAGTGACGGCGTCGAGGGCGGTGATGGCCAGCACGGCGCCCAAGGCCAGCCGGGCGTTCCCACGCTTGGGATTGTCCGGGGTGTTCAGCGCGCTCAGCACGGCGATGTCGAACACGTCCGCCCCGACCCGGGCCCACAGCACGTCCGTCCGCGTCGGGTCGCCGGCCAGGCTGAAGCCGCTCCAGAGCTCCCGGGCGCCGAACAGGCCGACGACAGCGGCGGTCGGAGCCTTGATGCCGAAGGCTCGCTTCACGGACTTCGGGAACAGAGCGCCCCAGACGCCGAGTCCAAGGGCGGTCATGCCGATCATCATGGAGACCTGGGGGGTGACCGCGGGCTTGGCTCGCACGTTGTCGGTCGCCAGGCGGATCGGGGGGCGGCCCGGCGCACGGATGACCGTGTGCGGCGAGCGCATGAAGTTCTCCCAGGCCGACGCTTCAGGCGTCCTGGTCTGCATCCCGGGTGGAGGCGGCGCAGCCCTGATGCGGGGATGATCGCCGAATTCCGCTACGCTCATGCCAGTCTCCTGCTCGCGCCAACTCCCGGCCGCTCGCCTTGCAGGTCCGCGCCGGTGGACAGGAAACCGCCGTCCTCGCGTCCAAAGCGCTCGGACGATCCCTAGGGAGGATTACGGGGGCGCCCGGGGCCCGCTGGGCGGCTGCCGAGTGTCGGCGTCGCCTAACAAAGGAGAGGGCGGGCCGCAGCCGGCTGTGCTAACCTCATAGGGTCGCACTCTGAAATGAGCCCCGCGCCATGGACGCTCCCGACCGTCGAGCACCGACGGCTTGCCCGGCGCGCTTCCATTCGGCCTGCCGAGCGCCGCCCTGCCGCGCGCAGCGGCGCTGTCGTTGGCGCAGATGACGGCGCTCAGCACGGACAAGGCGCTCGCTGAGCGGTCGCGGTTCTGGGAGGCGAACTTCTCGTCGATCCCGGACTTCGTCTACGCCTTCGACCGGCAGCGGCGCTTCGCCTACGTCAACACCGCCATGCTGGGCCTGTTCGGGCTCTCGGCCGACGAGATGATCGGCAAGACCTTCGCCGACCTCGACTACCCGCCCGGCCTCGCCGAGCAGCTCAACCGGCACATCGACCTGATCTTCAAGGAGGGGGTCACGGTCGATGACGAGGTCTTCTTCCGCAGCCCGACAGGCCAGGCCGCTTATTTCGCGTTCCGCTGGGGTCCGGCCCGCGCCGAGGACGGATCGGTCGAGCTGGTGGTCGGGATGTCCCGGGACACCAGCACCCGCCGCGCGATCGAGGAAGCCTTGCGCCAGAGCGAGGCGCGCCTGCGCGCCGCCACCGAGCTCGTGGGCGTGGGCATCTACTCATGGGATCCGCAGTCCGGGGCCTTCGACTGGGATGAGCGCCTTCGGGCCATGTGGGGCCTTCCGCCGGGGACGGAGGTCGACACCGCCGTGTTCGAGGCCGGCATCCACCCGGGCGACCTGCCCCGCGTCCGAGAGGCCATCGCCGCCAGCGTCGATCCGGCCGGAGACGGGCGCTACAGCATCGAGTACCGCGTCATTGGGCGGGGCGACGGCGTCACGCGCCACATCGCCACCTCTGGCCAGACCACCTTCTCCCAGGGCCGCGCTGCCAGCTTCATCGGCGCCGCGATCGACCTGACGGCGCTGCGCCAAGCCCAGGCGGCGATCCAGGCGCGTGAAGCCCAGTTCCGCAGCTTTGCAGAGCACAGCTCCAACCTGCTCTGGATCGCCGACCCGCAAACCGGCGACATCGAATACCGAAGTCCGGCCTATGAGCGCATCTGGGGCGGTCCGCGCGAGCAGGCGGCGCGACGGCTCGAGGACTGGTACGCCCACCTGCACCCCGACGACGTGGCGCGCGTGCGGCGGGCGATGCATGCGGTGGAGAGCGGCGAGGTGGCTCACGTCGAGTACCGGATCATCCGCCCCTGCGACGGAGAAGTGCGCTGGCTGCGCGACACCAGCTTCCCGATCCGCGATGCGCTTGGGGACGTGGTGCGGATCGGCGGCATCGCCGAGGACCTGACCCGTCACGACGGCAAGCAGGTCTACATCGTGGGGGCCTCGCCGCGAGAGGAGCGTCGGCTCGCGCGGCTGCTGCGCGGGGCCGGTTTCCGCGCGAGGACGTTCTCCAAGAGCGACGCCTTCCTGGACATAGCCCCTTTCCTGGGACCGGGCTGCGTGCTGGTCGACCTGCGCCATTCCACACGCGACACCGCCGCCATCACGCTCGAGCTGCGCGCACGGTCGATCCCCCTGAAAGCCGTCCTGATCGGCTCCGGCGACGGGGACGTCTCCGTGGCGGTCGAGGCGATGAAGTCGGGCGCCGCGGACTACCTGCAGCCGCCCTTCACGGACGCGGCGCTGACGACTGAGCTCGCCGCCGTGACTGCGGACACGCGCGCGACGCCCGAGCCGGCCGCGACGGACGAGCCCGCGGCGCGGCTGGCCCGGCTGAGCGCCCGCGAGCGCGAGGTCCTGGGCGGCCTGATCGACGGCGGGACGAACAAGTCGATCGCGCTCCAACTGGGGCTCAGCCCGCGGACCGTCGAGCTCCATCGGGGGCAGATCATGGCCAAGCTGAATGCGGCCAGCCTCGCCGAGCTGCTCCATCTGGCGCTGCGGGCGGGACTTCGCCCAGCCCACCAGCGGAGCTGACCGGCCAGCGAACGCCGGCGAGCGCGGCCGTTCGCCTGCCCCTCGGATCAAAGCCCTTCGGCCCGCCTTGGTCCGCTGGAGGTGAACACACGTCCGCCCGCCGCCGCCAAGCTGTCGAGGGCGGGCGAGCGACGCACGCAGCAGCCGCAGCCCGCGGGGTGTGCGGCCCTGGACAGAGGCGGCTCTGCGCCCCCCGCCGCGGCTCCAGCGTCGGCCGCGACGCGGGCGGGTCCGCGAAGGATCGCCGGGGCGCTGAGCGACCGTGGCGCGGAGCCGCCGCATTCCGGGCAGGCGCCCGGATCCGCGGACTCAGCCATAGGCCGCATTGCCGTGAATGGGCCGCAGATCCTGCAGTCGAAGGCGTAGAAGGGCATGGGGGCCTCGAACTAAGTCGACTGGTGCGAGAAGGCGCGCAGACGCGGGCAAGCAGAGCTTGCCCGCTCGCGTCGCTCAGGCAGCTGGTTTGAGGACCACCTTGGTCCAGCCCTCGTCCCGCGCGTCGAAGTGCTGGTAGGCGTCCGGAGCCTGCGCCAGCGGCAACTCGTGCGAGACGATGAACGACGGCTTGGCGCGCCCAGCGAAGATCAGGTCGCGCAACTGCCGGTTATACGCCTTGACGTTGCATTGCCCGGTGCCGATCGCCTGACCCTTGAACCAGAACATCCCGTAGTCGAAGACCATTTCGCCCTGCTTGTAGAGCGGGTCCTGCGGAGCCGGGTCTTGCGGCACGTAAACGCCCACCACCCCGATGCCGCCGGTGAACTTCACCGACTTGACCAGGTTGTTCATCGTCATGTTGGGGTGCTCGTGGCCCTCCGGGTCGTGCGCTTGATAGCCAACACACTCGCAGCCGCGGTCCGTGCCGAGGCCGTTCGTGATGGCCATCACCTGCTCGACCGGATCGCCTTTCGAGTCGTCGATCGCCACGGCGCCGATCGACTCTGCAAGCCGCAGCCGGTCGGGATGGCGGTCGACGACCAACACCATGCAGGCGCCCTTGATCATGGCGGCGTGGGCGGCCATGAGCCCGACCGGCCCGGCGCCGTAGATGACCACCGACTCGCCGGGACGCAGTCCGGCCAGCTCCGTCACGTGCCAGCCGGTCGGGAAGATGTCGGCCAGCATAACATAGTCGCTCTGCCGCTCCTCGGCGTCCGGCGGCAGCTTCAGGCAATTGTAGTCTCCGTAGGGCACGCGCAGGAGATCGGCCTGGCCGCCACGGTACGGGCCCATGTCGGCGAACCCGTAAGCCGCGCCCGCCATGTTCGGGACCACGCTTCGGTCGGCGCAGGTCAGGCAGAACGCGCTCAGGCCGCGCTCGCAGTTCTTGCAGAATCCGCAGCCGATGTTGAAGGGGATAGCGACCCAGTCGCCGACCTTCACGCGGTCCACCGCCTCTCCGACTTCGACCACCTGCCCGAGATTCTCGTGCCCAAACACCCCGCCCTGCGGGAAATCGGTTCGACCCTCGTACATGTGCAGGTCGGAGCCGCAGATGTTGGTGCTCGTGATCCGGACGAGCACGTCGGTGGGCCTCTCGATCCGCGCGTCGGACACGTCCTGCACCGCCACGTCGCGCGGCCCGTTGTAGACGACGGCTCTCATAGGCGTGCTCCTTGGGGGCTAATGGCGCTTGGGTTCGCAAAGGGAAACTCGCCGCGCCTCAACCCGGACATCCGGACCATCCCTAAGGATATTCACGATCACCGCACTCGCGTTGGGACTGCCGACGCCTCGGGCCCCCGGGCTCGGCGCGGCGACCGCGGGAGCTCGTGCAGCGGGTGCGACGCCACAGGTTCGCCGCTCGCGCGCAGTGGCCGGGTTCTCCCCTCGGAAGCTTCCCTAGGGATCGTCCGAGTGCCCGCTGCTCCGTCTAAGGGGGGATAGTCTGGCCGCCCAGACCGGAGGAGTTCAGCATGGCGACCCAGGAGGCCGATACGGCGCTAGACGCCGCCGCCCGTGCGTCCGTCACGATCGGCAGGCCAGCCGATGAGCTTCGGGACCTTTGGCTGAGTTCTGACACCCAGTCCCGCATCTGGGCGCATTTCGCGGACGTGCGGGCGTTGGACGACCGCACCGCCGATTGGGTCGCGCATGGGCCGGGGGGACGCGAATATCGGTGGCGCACGGTCTTAGAGTCGATTGGCCCCAACGAGGTTCGCTGGTCCACCCTCGAGGGAGCTGACGTGGCCAACGCGGGCTTGCTGCTATTTCGCTCCGCCCCTGGACAGCGCGGCACGGAACTCCACCTCGACGTGCGGTTCGATCCGCCCGGCGGCGCCGTAGGCGAGGCGGTGAGCAAGCTCTTCCACATCGTGCCCCGCGAGATCGTCCTCAAGGGGCTTTACAACTTCCGCGCCTTGGCCGTGACCGGCGAGATCCCCACCACAGATCCCCAGCCCGCCGCCCGTCAGGACGGCGCGGATCGTTAGGAGCGACGCGATGCGCGCACTCTGCTGGAACGGCGTCAACGATCTCCGCGTCGAGACCGTCGCCGATCCCGAGATCCTGAATCCGCAAGACGTGATCCTCAAGGTCCGGCTCTCGACCACCTGCGGGTCGGACCTGCACCTGATCGACGGCCTGATCCCGACAATGAAGGCCGGCGACGTGATGGGTCACGAGTTCATGGGCGAGATCGTCGACGTGGGCCGCGACGTGCGGAAGGTGAAGCGAGGCGACCGGGTCGTGGTCCCCTCCTTCATCTCCTGTGGGCAGTGCTGGTACTGCCAGCACGACCTCTACTCGCTCTGCGACACGAGCCACCCGAAGCCGGAGTTGCAGGAACCGATGCTCGGCTATCCCACGGCCGGCATCTACGCCTATTCGCATGCTTTCGGGGGCTATGCGGGCGCGCATGCGGAGTACGTCCGGGTGCCCTTCGCAGAGACGGACTGCTTCCTCGTGCCCGACGGCGTCCCCGACGAGACCGCCCTGTTCATCTCCGACGCTGCGCCGACGGGGTTCATGGGCGCGGACTTCTGCAACATACGGCGCGGCGACGTGGTCGCCGTCTGGGGCTGCGGCGGCGTCGGCCTGATGGCGCAGCAGGGCGCCATGATCCTCGGCGCCGAACGCGTGGTCGCCATCGACCGCTATCCCGAGCGGCTGGCCAAGGCGGAGGCGTTCGGCGCCATCCCGCTCGACTATACGAAGGTCAATGTAATCGAGGCCCTGAAGGAGCTCACCGGCGGCCGTGGTCCCGACGCCTGCATCGATGCGGTCGGCATGGAGGCGGACGGGACAGGCCTTCAGGAAGCCTACGACCGGGTGAAACAGGCGCTCCGCCTGGAGACGGATCGCGGCGCCGCGCTGCGGGAGGCGATGCTGGCGGTCCGCAAGGGAGGCACCCTGTCGATCCTGGGCGTCTACGGGCTGATGGACAAGTTCCCGCTCGGACTGCTGATGAACAAGGGCGTTACGGTTCGAACGGCGCAGCAACATGGCCAGGCCTACGTCCCGCGCCTGCTCGAGCACGCGCAGCGCGGGGAACTCACCCCGGCCGCCTTGGCCACCCATCGCTTCTCGCTCGAGGACAGCCCAACCGGCTACCGCATGTTCAAGCACAAGGAAGACGGCTGCCTGCGAGCGGTGTTCGCACCATAGGCCTTGCTCCTGCGTGACGCGCCGGTGTCCAAGCCGCCGAACAGGGAGTTCGCGACGCCGCCCGCAACTGACCTTGGGCGAGTCTGCTGTTGTAGGTGGTGGCGAGCGTCCTGCTAAGTGGTTGCCGGGCCCGTCAGGGAGAGCAGCCCGGGCCACTCTTAAGTTGTCCCAACATCGTTGCCGGTTCAGGGTGTCCATATCCCGAGCTAAGGCTGTCCGCGCTGCGATCGAGTCTTGGGAGACGCGGCAGAGGCAGGAGGTCGCGCGAGCGTGAGCCCGAGCGCCGAGCCGACGCCGAGACAGGCGGCGATGCAGAGCAGTGCGACGACGAACGCTTGCGTGATCGCCGCTGGATCATGACGCGGTGCCAGGACCGAATAGAAGATCCCACCGATCACCGCCACGCTGAGGGCGGCGCCGACCTGCAAGGTGGAGTTCACGAGCCCGGCGATCATCCCCGAGAACGCCGGGGCGACGCGCTCGGTGACCATCCTCATCAGTGTCGGCAGTCCCAGTCCTTGGCCGAACCCGATGGCGCACAGGACAGGGGAAAGCAGGGCGGGCGCGGGCGCGGCGCCGACGTGCGTCACGGCGACGAGGCAGGCCAGCCCGGCGAAACCTAAGGTCTCCAAGCCGAGGCCGATCGGATTGACGTAGTCGCCGAAGATGCGCCGGAAGAATGGCGTCGACAGCGGGCCCAACAGGAACCCGACCCCGAACGGCAGGAACGTGACCCCCGCGTGCAGCGGGGTCAGGTGCAGCGCGCCCTGCAGATACACCGAGAACAGCAGGAAGAAGGCCCCGATCGCATAGAACAGCAGCGCGATCAGCAGCGCGCGGCCCAGTCCCGGTGCTCGCAGCACGAGCGGATCGAGAAGGGGCGCACCGCCGGCACGGGCGAGCCGTGCCTCATGGCGCCAGAGGATCAGCGCCAGCATCGGGGATGCCGCCAGCGACAGCCACGCCCACAAGGGCCAGCCGGCCTGGCGTCCTTCAATCAACGGCAGGATCAAGGCGCCGAGCGCCGCGATCGAGAAGGCCACGCCGCCGAGATCCAGCCTGCTCGCATGGGGCGCCCGCGTGTCCTTCAGCAACGGGACGCCCAGGAAGACGACCAGGACCGCCACCGGCACATTGACCAGGAAGATCGTCCGCCAGCCCAGCCCCAGGAGATCGAGGGAGATCAGGAGCCCCCCCAAGGCCTGGCCGATCACTGAGGCCAAGCCGAAGACGGCGCCGTAGACGCCGAGCGCCAGCGGCTTCTCTCGCTCGGGGAAGATCGCGTGCGCCGACGCGAGCGCCTGGGGCGCCATCATCGCCGCCGTCACGCCCTGCAAGGCGCGCCCCGCGACCAGCGCCCAAGGCGACCCTGCGAACCCGCAGATCACGGACGCGACCGTGAACCCAATCAGCCCGATTAAGAACATGCGACCGCGGCCGTAGAGGTCGCCAAGCCGCCCGCCGGTGGTCAGAGTCACCGCATACAGGGCGGCATAGCAGGAGATGACGAGCTGTTCGGCCGACGACGAGGCGCCCAGGTCCCTCTGGATCGACGGAAGCGCGACGTTGACGATGAAGAAGTCCAGCGGCGGCAGGAATGCCCCGACGAGCAGGAGGACAAACATCGCCCAGCGGCGGGGTTCGGGCGGGGCGCGGTCGGTAGCCGCCGACGGGGCAAGGCCTATGGGTCGCAATCCGCTCATGCTGAGGGGCGCCTTCTAGTCTCAGGGTGAATTTCGCCAGGGTCGGCGGCTCATGAGGGCGGGCGCGAGCGTCGCGCCCGCCGCCCGAGCGATCGGGTTTCGCTGCGGGGCCGCGTGGAAACCACTCAGGGTCGGTCGTCGAAATCGGTCTCGATCGAGATGTCGCGCCAGGCCGCTACATCGGCACGGAACGCCGCGAATTTGCGTTCGACGACGCCATGCGCGGCGGGTCCGAGCGGGAGGTGGAGAGGCGGACTCTCCGCATCCACCGCGCGCAGCATGACAGCGACGGCCTTGGCCGGATCGCCGGCCTGCCGCCCATCGTTGGCGTCGCGATATTGCAGTCGCCCGTGCGCCGTGCCGGCATAGGCATCGATCCTGCGCGCCGCGGCGGCCATCGAGCGGCCGAGGAACTCGGTGCGGAACGGGCCGGGCTCGGCGATGATGACCTTGACGCCCAGGGGACGAAGCTCGTCCGCGAGCGCTTCGGACAGGCCCTCCACCGCGAACTTCGTGGCGTTGTAGTAGCCAAATCCCGCCGAGCCTAAGAGGCCGGCTCCCGACGACAGGTTGACGACGCGCGAGCCCGGGCGCCGGCGCAGCGCGGGCAGCGCCGCGCGGGTGGTTTCGATGAGGCCGAACAGGTTGGCCTCGAACAGCGGCCTGTATTCCTCAGGCTCGGCCTCCTCGATCGCCCCGATGAAGCCGAAGCCGGCATTGTTGACCAGCACGTCCAACCCGCCGAAGGCGCTCTCGGCGAGCGCGACCGCCGCGGCGGCGTCGCCAGGATGAGTGACGTCGAGGCGCGCGCAGCGCACAGTGTCAGGATACCGCTCGCGCAGCGTCTCCAACGATTTGGTGGATCGCGCGGTCGCGACGAGACGATCGCCACGGTTGGCGACGGATTCGGCAAGCGCCTTCCCCAGCCCGCTCGAGCAGCCTGTGATCAGCCAAGTTTTCACCATCGACTCCTTCTTGCGTTTGCATGCGTGCGGTTCGGCAGCAGGCGGTCAGGCGGCCCGGCCCGGAAGCGCAGACGGAATCTACGTGGTTGGAATTGTTCGGTAAGAGCCAGTAATGATCGATCGTCGTTCATTATTGTACGGGTGGCGAAGTGGAGTGGAGCGATGTCAGGATATTCCTCGCGATCTCCCGCGCCGGGACGCTTGCGGGTGCGGCCAAGACGCTGGGCCTGAGTCATCCGACGGTCGGGCGCCGGCTCCGCGCACTGGAGCAGGCCACCGGCCACACGCTGTTCCAGAGAACCGCCGATGGTCTGGTGCCGACTGAGGAAGGCATGGCCATCACCTCTATGGCGGAGCAGATGGAAGAGGGCGCTCTGGCGATGGAGCGGCGCTTGGCGGGAGGCGAACAGAACCTCCAGGGCAGCCTGCGGATCTCGTCGGCCGATTGGTTCGGCGCTTATGTTCTGCCACCGATCATCAGCGAGTTCGTGAAGACCTACCCCGATGTCGATCTCGAGCTTCTCACCGGAACGCGGCTGTTCAGTCTGGCGCAGCGCGAGGCCGACATCGCCTTTCGGATCGTCCCCTTCGACGCGCCCGACATCGTTCAGCGACGGCTGGTCCGCGTGGCGTACGGCGCCTACGTGGCGGCGGGCCTCCCTGAGCCCGTCTTCGGCGACGGAGCCGGCTTTCGCCTCATCACCATGGATACCTCGACGGGGCAGTTCCCCGATATAGCCTGGCTACGGGATAGCTTTCCGAATGCTCGTCCGGTTCTGGCGTCGAACAATCGGAACGTCCAGGCGTGGCTTTGCCGCCAGGGCGTCGGGATCGCCGTCCTGCCCCAGGTCGTGGGCGACCAGGCGCCGGGGCTGCGCCGCCTGCGCCTGCCGTCGGACGCCCCCAGTCGCGATATTTGGATGGGCTACCATCGGGATCTCAGGCGACTGCAGCGCCTGCGCGCCTTCATCGCGACGGTGACCGATCACCTGGCGACCGCGCCGCTCTGATCCGAAGGCCTCGACACTGACGGCGTGCGGGCGGCGCGGCTTGTCCCGGCAGCCGACAACGCTATATCGACCTACCAGAAGGTAGATCACTTTGCATGAACACTGCAGAGAAGCTGATTGATGAAGCCAGCCGCCTCATCGTGAAGGCCGGGTACAACGGGTTCAGCTACGCCCACCTGGCGGAACGACTGGGCATCCGTAAGGCGAGCATCCACCATCACTTCCCCTCCAAGGTGGATCTGGTGGTCTCAGTCGTGGAACAGCAGCGCGCCGCCATCCGCGAGCAGATTGCAGCGCTGGAGAATGATGAGCCTGACGCCATGGCGCAGCTGCTGGCGTACGTGAACTACTGGAAGGCCTGCATCGAGGACCAGTCGGAGCCGTTTTGCCTGGCGGGCGTGCTGGCGGTCGAGCTGCCGGGCCTGCCCGAGGAGGTGGGCGTGGCCGTGCGTGGACACTTCAACGACCTCGGCGAGTGGCTCAAGCGCGTCATGGCGCTGGGCGTCCGCCAGGGCGCCATCCAGCTGGAGCTCGAGCCGGCGACCTCCGCCCAATTCTTCCAGACCGCCATCTACGGCGCGATGGTGATGGCCCGGGCCTACGACGATCCTGGCAAGTTCAACTTCGTCGTCGACGCCTTCCTGGCGCGGATGCGCACCGACCACAGCTGAGGCGGGTCCGAGAGAGCTCTCGCACACGCCCGGACACGAGCGGCAGCCAAGCCATTGCAAGTCGCCCGCCTACCTACTAGTTGGTAGAAGCCTACCTTCTAGTAGGTAGTTCAAATAGGAGATTGGCCATGTCGAGCCGTCCGTCCTCATCCGCCTCCCCGCAGACGCAATGGCTGCGGACCTATTATTTTACGCGGGCCGGCGTCTCGGTCGCCTGGATCGGCCTGGCCGTCGCGGTCGGCAGCCGCTCGCCGGTCTTCGGAGCCCTGCTGTTCGTGGCCTATCCCGCGTGGGATGCGCTGGCGAACTTGATCGATGCGCGCAGGAGCGGCGGCCTGCGGGCCAGCCCCACCCAGACCGTCAACATCGCCATCAGCGCCGTCACAGCCATAGGGGTCGCGGTCGCGCTCACCATCGGCATGCCAGCCGCGATCGAGGTGTTCGGCGCCTGGGCGATTCTTTCCGGGCTGCTTCAGTTCGCAACGGGGATCCGCCGGTGGAAGGTGGCGGGCGCCCAGTGGGCGATGGTGCTGAGCGGCGCGCAGTCGGTCTTGGCGGGCGCCTTCTTCTTCAAGCGTGTGGCCGCTGGCATCCCCCTCGATGTCACCACGATCGCGCCCTACGCCGCCTTCGGCGCCTTCTACTTCCTGGTGTCGGCCGTCTGGCTGACTGTTCGGGGCGGGCCGCGCAACGTCGCCCCCGTGGCCGGCTGACCTCGGGAAGGCACGCCGTCGTCACCGGCGCCGCGCGCCGAAGCCGGGGCCTAACGCGCGGGCGGAAGGGCCGAGCGCCCTCCCCCCCGCCACCCCAGGCCGGAGGATCGCGTGCCCCCGTGACAGCCTCGGGACGGCGCCGCTTTCCCGGCCTACGAGGGCGGCGGCCGCGACACCGCGCAGATGAAGTTCGCCGCGGCATTGGGGTCGCCGGCGCCGCGCCACCAGGCCTTCGCCGGATAGGCGCACAGGGGGCGCTGCATCGCCACGCCCCTGGCGGGCGTCCCCTCCACATACCGCGTGGCGATGACTTGGCGCGGCGGGGGCCCGCCTTCGACCCAATGGGTCAGGGCCGCCAGGAGGTCGTGCTGCGGGGTCAAGGACGGCGGCGGGACGGCCGCCCCCGTCGCCGAGTTGAACACGTCCGGGCCCGGACCGCCGGCGCAGTGGGAGAACCCCGGCGCCATGAACAGGCGCGCGAAACCCTGGGCCTGCTCGAGGCCGCCCGCCTCCCGCGCCACCCGATCGTAGAAGGCGACCGTCTGGTCCGGCGGCACGAGGCTGTCGGCCCAGCCGTGATAGATGATCAGCTTGCCGCCTCGCTCCCGGAACGCCCGCAAGGAGCCGCGCGTGGCGTCGTTCACGATCGGACCGAGGGCGGCGTCGACCTTCGCCATGTCACGCTGCGGCTCGAACCGCGACCAGTCCCATTGGCGGCCGAACACCCACTTGAAGAGGCTTACGAACGCGGGCTCGTTGTTCGGACGCGACTGCAGGAACGCCCAGTCGAAGAACCCCGTCGCCTCGCTTCCCGGCAACCAGCCGTGGAACAGCGCACGGCCGCGGCGGTCGGTCGGGCCCGAATAGAAGGCCCGGGCCGTCGCCACCTCGGCCGCCGTGAGGCAGTCCGCGCGATCTGCGCCGCGACACCTGAGCACCGCGGGATCGAACCGGCAGGCCTTGGGATCGCCGATGAATGGGTCGCCGGCCAGACCGCTGCCCTTGTCGCCGCACTGTCGCAGGGCCGTGCGGCTGAGCAGGCGGAGCTTCGCGTCGGAGAGCCGGTGGCCCGGCGAGCGGTGGGCGGCAAGGTCGTCCCACAGGACCGCGGCATGCCCCCAGGTCCTGTTGATCACCGGCGCGCCGACCAGCACCCCGTCGTAGTCGTCTGGATAGTAGAGCGCCTCGATCAGCCCCTCCTGTCCGCCCGTCGAGCAGCCGGTGTAGTAGGCGCGCCGCGGGGTCTCGCCGTAGAAGGCCTGGGCGATGGCCTTCCCGGCGACAGTCATGGCGTGGGTCGAGCGGCGCCCCCAGTCGCGCCACTTCTCGGGCTGGCCGATCAGAGGATCCCCGTCCAAGGGCGTCGCCGGAGCCGTCCCGGTGTCGGTGACGGCGGTGGCGTAGCCGCGCCTGAGGCCCGCGGACATGGGGCCGTACCCGGCGCTGAGAACGCCCCCGAAGCCGCCATTGCCGTTGCCGTGGAAGACGCCCTGCCATCCAGTCAGCGGCAGCCAGACCTCGACGCCGACGTCCGACCCGGGCCTCGCGCGGACCGACGCCGTCACCCGGCAGAAGGCGGGCAGGTCCGGCGCTCTGAGCGGGCCCATCTCGGCGAAGCCGCCGGCCGGGACGACCACGGCGCTCGTGACCACGGTGTCCGGCAGTTTCAGGCCACGCAGCGCCTCGCAGGTGGAGGCCGCGCTCGGGCCGGCGACGGCGAGGGCCAGCAGCCCGGCGGCCCACGCGAGGGGGCGGCGGGCCGAGCCCGGGCGGCGGGTCACGCGAGGGGTGTGCGAAATCATCGGCGACTCCAAGGGCTTGTTGGTGCGCGGCGGCTCATTCCATGCCGACCGATGACGCGCGGCTCGCCACACGATCGGCGCCCCGCCAGGCCTCCGCCTGGGCCTGGTACCAGGCGACCACGCCCGGGTTCTCGATCCCGTCGACATTGATCACCTTCGCCAACGGCCACCCCTGGAACAGCCGCTTCACGGGAAGCTCCTGCTTCTTGCCCGACAGGGTGCGGGGAACGCCCGGAGCCTGGATGAAGGCGTCGGGCACGAACCGCGGCGACAGCGCATCCCGGATCGCCCCGGCCATCGCCGCCTGCAGCCCCTCGTCGACCGCTCGCCCGGCGGAGGGGACCACGAACATCAGGAGCCGGCTCCCGCCCTGCCCGTCCTCGAGGTCGATCACCAGGCTGTCGGCCACCTCCGGCAGTCGCTCGACGGCGGCGTAGAGTTCCGCCGTACCCATGCGAAGGCCGTTCCGGTTGATGGTGGCGTCGCTTCGCCCGCTGATCGAGCAGGTCCCGTCCGGCTCGATCTGCAGCCAGTCGCCGTGCCGCCACACGCCGGGCCACTCGCCGAAGTACGAGGCCCGGTACCGCTGGCCGTCCGCGTCGCCCCAGAAGAACAGCGGCATGCTCGGGAAGGGGCGTGTGCAGACGAGCTCGCCGACCCGACCGACGACCGGGCGGCCATCCTCGTCCCAGGCCTCGACGGCGGCGCCGAGATGTCGGCACTGCAGCCTGCCCGGCGCGGACGGCAGCTCCCGGTTCCCGGAGAGGAAGGCGGCGGCGATGTCGGTGCCGCCCGAGATGTTGCACCACCAGATGTCGCGCCGGCCGAGCTGCGCGAACGCCTGGCTGCCCCAGGCCTCCACCTCGGCGGGCAAGGGCGAGCCGGTGCTGCCCAGCGCTCGGATGGCCCCCAGGTCGCCGGACTCGGCCAGCGACAGGCCTGCCTTGCGGCAGCTCATGAAGAAGGCCGCCCCGGCGCCGAACCAGGTCACCCGGCGCCGGGCGGCGAAGCGCCAGAGGGTTCCCCAGTCGGCCGACTGTCGTGCCCCGCCCGGAGATCCGTCGAACAGGCAGATGGTGGTCCCGCTCAGAAGCCCCCCGACCTGCACGTTCCACATCACCCAGCCCGTCGAGCTGTACCAGTGGAAGCGCTCGCCGAAGGTGTTCGGCGCGTAACTTGGGCCGAGGTCGAGATGCAGGGCGCCGGCGCAGCCGGCGAGCACCACGCCGCCATGACCATGGACGATCGCCTTCGGCAGGCCGGTCGTACCGCTGGAATAGAGGATCCACAGGGGGTGATCGAAGGGCAGCCACTCCGGCTCGAAGGCGGCGACCTCGTCGTCGTCCCGCGCCTGGGCGGACAGGAGGTCGATCGCCTCGTCCACCGGGTGGTCGCCATATCCGGTGCGGAGCACCAGGACGGCCTGCAGGCTGGGTAGGCCGCGGCGGATCTCCCGCACCACCGCGCTGCGGTCGCGCGGCCGGCCGCCATAGTGGACGCCGTCCACGGCGATGAGCGCCTTCGGCGTCACCTGCCGGAAGCGGTCGAGCACGGCGGGCGTGCCCATGTCCGGCGAGCAGAGCGTCCAGATCGCCCCCAGGCTGGCGCAGGCCAGCAGGGCGACCACGGCCTCCGGGGCGTTCGGCAGGTAGGCCGCAACCCGGTCCCCGCGCCCGACGCCGGCCCGCCGGAGTTCTAGCGCCAGGGAGGCGGTCCGCCGCCGGAGCTCGCGCCAGCCGACCTCCGCCACCCGCCCGCGCTCGTCTTCGGCGATGATAGCGGGCTGCCCAGCCGCCTCCGCCGCCTCGGCGTGGCGGAAGACCTGACGGGCGTAATTGACCTGCGCGCCTTCGAACCACACCGCGCCCGGCATGCCCCCGCGCAGGACCGCCGCATAGGGCGTAGGCGATTGCAGCGCGCCATAGGCCCAAAGGCTCTCCCAGAACCGCTCGAGCTCGGTGGTCGACCAGGTCCACAGCTCCGCGTAGTCGCGGAACCGCAGCCCGTAGGTTTCGGCCAGCCACGTCCGATAGAGGGCGAACTGGGGTGTATTGTCGGCCCTGTCGCGGCTTTGCATGGCGAGGTCCTGTGAAGCGTCCGGCGGACAGCGGCGGGCGAGGAGGTGCGGGCGCGGGTCGCCCCGCACCCGCACGAGCGGCCCCCGACCGGGGGGCCGAAGCTCAGCCGGGAGGTCGCTGAGCCGTGTCGTCGGCCGTCAGAACTGGTGACTGAGGGTGACCCCATACATCCGGGGCAGGCCCAGCGAGCCGGTTACCGCGGCGTTGGCGCCGGATCCGGCCGAGCCCTGGCTGACGTACCGCTTGTCCGTGGCGTTCCGGACCCAGGCCAGCAACGCCCAGGCGCGGTCCCGCGAGGCGAGTTCGAGGGAGCCGTTCAGCAGCCCGTAGGCGCCCTGGGAATTTTGCGGATTGTTGTAGATGTCGAAGTAGGTCCGGCTCTGCCACTTGTAGTCGGCCCGCGCCGTCAGGTTCAGCCGATCCGACACCGGCACGGTGTACTGGGCCGAGACGTTGTACTGCCAGCGTGGCGCCTGGGTAAGGGTATTGCCCTCCAACTGCACGGCGCCGGCGGGCAACGGCTGGCCGTCACGGCTCACCCCGACGCACGACGGCGACGTGGGCGCGGTCGGGTACAGCGGGTCGTTGTTGCAGAAGAAGCCGAACTCGGCGTCCAGCCAGGTCAGGGCGCCGGTGAGCCGCAGGCCGCTGATCGGTGTCGCCTCGGCCTCGAACTCCACGCCTTTGATGGTGGCGGCGGTCGAGTTCTCCACCCGTGGGAAGCGCACCTGGGTGGCCTCGTTCAGCCGGAACACCGTCTGCTGGAGGTTGGTGCAGTCGGCGTAGAAGCCGGTTAGGCCCATGCGCAGCCGGCGATCGAGCATCATCGCCTTCAGCCCGACCTCGTAGTTCCAGACATACTCCGGATTGAACCGGTTCACGGGCAGGCTGACGTCGCCGAGCGTGTTGAAGCCGCCGGATTTGAAGCCCCGCGAGACACTGGCGTAGACCAGGGTCTCGTCGGTGGGCGTGTAGTCGAGCACGAAGCGGGGGGTGAAGGCGCTGAACTTGCCGGAGTCCGAGGTCAGGCGGGCTGCGCCGCCGACCGAGGAGTCCATCTGGTAGGACTTGTCGTCGGTGGTGTGCCGCGCCCCCACCGTGGCCCGAAGCTTGTCGGTGATCTGGTACCGGAACTGTGCGTAGGCGGCGTAGGAGTCCAGCCTCTCTTCCGGCAGGTAGACCAGGTAGTTCCGGAACGTCGCGAGGCTCAGGTAGAGGGGCTCGCTGGACTCTCCGCGCATGTAGAAGGCGCCGGCGACGAGGTCGGCCCTGGACCCCAGGTCGGCGGTCAGGGTGAGTTCCTGCGTCACCTGCCGGGCATAGATGCCGATCAGGTCGAACCGAGAGGTGTTGGCGGGCGTCGCGTCGACATCCAGGTCGGTCAGGTCGATCTCGTGATCGATGAAGCCCGTGGTGGAGGTCAGGGTGACATCCGGGGTGATGGCCCAGGTCGCCACGGCGGTGGCGCGGAGGCTTTCCACGTCCCGGCGGTTCGGCTCGTTGAAGTAGAAGGTGAGGTTCTCCGGGTCGTTCCGCGGGTAGATGTAGCCGGGGGTTTCCGGGACCGTGGGGCGGGCCGGGTCGGCGCGCCCGAGGATCTGGGCAAAGCCCGGATCGCTGCGGTCGCGGGTATAGTCGACGAGGCCTCGAAGGCTGAAGGTGTCGGTCGGGGTGAACAGCAGTTGGCCGCGCACCTCGGCGATGTCGGTGTCGTCGTTGCGCTTGCCGAGGAAGGCGTTGTTCAGCCAGCCGTCGGCCTCCTCGCGCTGGAACGACAGCCGGCCGGCGAGCTGGTCCGAGAACGCGCGGTTGAGGTGCCCGCGGACGCCCACGCGGGACCGGTTGCCGACGGTGACGCTGAGGCTGCCGTCGTTGTCCGGCGTCGGCCCCTTGCTGTTGATGTTGATCGCGCCGCCCGTGGCGTTGCGGCCGGCGATGGTGCCCTGCGGCCCGCGCAGCACCTCCACCCGCTCGATGTCCAGGAAGGCCGGGTTCATCATGAAGTGGTTGAGCAGCGGCACGCCGTCCAGCGACACGGTCACGCCCGACTGGCTGCCGATGTCCTGGCCGGCCTGGCCGATGCCGCGCATGGCGATGAAGACGTTGGTGGAGCGGGTGCCGAACTGGAGGCTGGGCGTGAGCTGGACGAGGTCGCCCACCTCCTTCGCGCCGGCCCTCTGCAGCGTGGCGTCGGAGATCGCCGTGATGGCGATGGGGATGTTCTGCAGGCCCTCGGCGCGCTTCTCGGCGGTGACGACCACCTCCTCCAGGGCGGCCTCGTTGGCCCGCGCCTGGGCAAGCGCCGCGGCCGGCAGGGCCACGCTGGTCAGCAGGGCGGCGACCCCGAGCGGCAGCCCACGAGCACGGCGGATCACATAGCGGTTCATTGCACCCTCCCTTCGATCGCAAGATCGTTTCAGCCCGGAATCTGAAGCTCCGGCGCCTGGACTTGGCGGCGGATCGGGCGGTGACTCAATCGCCGGCCTGACAGCGTGATTTGGCGTAAGTGACCATCCGCGCGCCTAGGAGACGCGCCGCTCGCTCAACACGGCCGTGGCGCTGGCCAGCCGGGCGGCGTCGGCCACGTAGCGGGCCCGGTAGGTCGAGGGAGTCATCCCGGCCCAGGCGGAGAACTGCCGGGTGAAGCTGCCTGGGTCGCTGAAGCCGAGGGTCAGGCCGATCTCGGTGATGGGGATGTCGCTGGCCAGCAGGTAGGCGCCCGCCAACTCGCCACGCAGACGGGTCCGGATATCCTGGAAGCACTCGCCCTCCTGGAAGAGGTCGCGGCGAAGGCGGCGGACGCCGGTGCCGAGCCGGGCGGCGACATCCTCCAGGCTCGGAGACCACTCGCCCATCCTGTGGAGCTCCAGCAGCGCCTGCTGGGTTCGCTCCCGCCAGCCCGGCCTCCCCCCCGGTGTGTCGAACCAGTCAGGCTCGCCGGCGTAGTAGGCCTCGTAATCCTTGAGTGCGCGGTGCGCCAATGGCGCCGACAGGTCTCTCCAGTCGTAGGACAGCATGTCGACGGCGGCGTCGAACCTCACCGGGCAGCGGAACACCGCGAACGGGTCGAAGCCGTTCTCCTGGACGGGCCGCGGCCCCTGGATGGACAGGCCACGCAGCGCCAGCGGGCGGCCGATGAGCCAACTGAAGAAGTGGTAGATCCAGAGGAAGCGAATCCAGACCAGGACCTGCCGGTCGACCCCCTGCACCGTGTGGTATTCACAGGTGTGCTGCAGGCCGGTCCCGTGGACTTCGGTCACCGCCGGGCCGGCCTCGGCCGACATGGCGTTGGTGAACCGGATGCTCACCCTGAGCGCCTCGCCGAAGGTGGGGCAGCTCATCAGCGAGATGATCCGCTCGGCCTCGAGCGCCAGTCGGCACCCATGGGCGAAGAAGCCGAGATAAACGTCGTCGAGCGAAAACTGGACCTGGCGCACCAGGCGGACCAGGGCCCGCCCATCAATCTCCCTCGTGCGGACGCCGTAAACTGCGGGGTCGATGGCCGCACGCCGCAGGATGTCCGCGGGGTCCTTTCCGCGCAGGACCGCCCCCTCCAGCAGAGCGCGGACCGCCTGCCCGTCGAGTCCGCAGCCCGATGGTGTCACGCCCGGCATGCGCGCAGCCCTCATCCGCCCCGTCCTGCTACGGCGTGGCGGCAGCGAGCGCGTCCGCCCGGCGATGGGCATGCAGCCACGACACGCAGATGAGCGACACGAGGCACGTGGCCGCCATGTAGGCCGCCACCGTCAGGCTCTCACCGGACGCCGCGAACAGGGCGGTGGCGATCATCGGGGCGAAGCCGCCGCCCAGAAGGACCCCCACCTGGTAGCCCAGGGATGCCCCCGAATACCGGACTTCCGTGGAGAACAGCTCCGCGAACAGCGCCGCCTGCGGCCCGTACATCATGGCGACGCAGCACAGGCCGACCGCGATCGCGGCGCCGACGCCCATCGGCGTGCCGGCCTCCAGCAGCGGGAAGAAGGCGAAGGCCCACAGGCCGGTCGTCAGGCAGCCAAGCCGGAACAGGCCATACCGGCCGAACCGGTCCGACGCGGCGGCCACCAGGATCAGCGCCGGGATCATGCACAGGCTGCCGAACATCACCCCGCCCAGCATCAGCTCGCGCGACAGGCCGAGTTCCGCCGTCCCGTAGGAGATCACCCAGGTGATGATCACGTAGAAGCAGGCGTTGCTGGCGATGAAGGCCCCGCCTGCCAGCAGGATCCGGCGCCAACTGGACACGATCACCTGCAGGATCGGCGAGCGTCGCGCAGCCAGGCCGGGGGCGGCGGGCGCACGCTGCGCCGCCGCCGCGATGAACTCGCGCGACTCCTGGATGCGCGTGTGGACGAAGAGCGCCAGCCCGACCACCACGACGCTGAGCAGGAACGGGATCCGCCAGCCCCAGGCCTCGAAGGCGGCCCGGTCCATCAGGCCGTCCGAGAGGATGAAGGCGACATTGGCCAGGATCACGCCCGCCGGCACGCCGATCTGCACGAAGCTGCCGAACAGGCCGCGCTTGCCCTCCGGCGCGTTTTCGATCGCGATCAGCGCGGCCGCGCCCCACTGGCCGCCGACGGCGAACCCCTGCGCGAAGCGAAGCAGGATCAGCATCAGCGGCGCCCACACGCCTGCGGTGGCGTAGGTCGGCAGCAGGCCGACCAGCAGGGTCGACACCCCCATGATCAGCAGCGCCACCACCAGGGTCGCCTTGCGCCCGTGCAGATCGCCGAAGTGCCCGAACACCACCCCGCCCAGAGGCCGGGCGATGAAGCCGACGGCGAAGGTGCTGAAGGCCGCGAGCTGCGCCACGAGGGGCGTGAGGTCAGGCGAGAAGAAGATGCGCGGGAACACCAGGGCGGCCGCCGTCCCGTAGACGAAGAAGTCGTACCACTCCACGCCGGCCGCGACGGAGGAGGTCATCGCCAGATTGACGGTCGAGCCGCGCGGCGGCGTGGCGGTGGAACGGCTCATGTCTTCTTCCCTGCCCTTGGGCCGATCTGCGCCGGCTGACGCGGGAGGATAGGAAGAAGCCGCGCTGCAATTTGAGGTCTCTGCCGGACACATATATGTCTTTTCCGGACAAACAGGAGCACGGCGTGGCGAGCGGCACGAGCGGGGATCTGGGATCGGACGGCTCGGCGGGGGAACTCCCGCCTGCCGGCCGGCCGCTCCGGCGCCCCCTCACCAACCAGAAGATCTTCGCGCCCTACAAGATCGCCACGCTCATCGACGCGGTGACGGCGCACGGCCTGACGCCGGAGGCGGTTCTCGCGGGTGTCGACCTCAGTCTCGCGGAGGTCCGGGACCCCAACACGCTCACCTCCATCCGGCAGTACCTCGCCGCCGGGGAGAACGTCGTGCGATCCGGAGTGGGCCTGGGGGTGGCCTACGAGGTCGGAGCCCGGCTGCACCTCTCCGCCTACGGCATGTACGGCTACGCCCTGATGTGCTCGCCGACCATGCGGGACTTCTTCGACTTCGCCGTCCGCTACCACCCGCTGGCGACCCCCGTCCAGCAGTTGGGGTGGCGGCAGGCCGACGGCACGGCGATCTGGACCTTCACCGAGATCTACGGCGATCTGATGAGCCGCGATCTGCGCGACTTCCTGCTTCGCCAGCAGATGATGATGACCACGACGCACATGCGCGACGTCCTGGGCCCCGACACCCGCCCGATCCGGGCCGCCTTCGGTCTGGCGGACGTCCGCGGGTCGGCGTCGGACGAGGCGGCGCTCGGCTGCCCGTGCGCGTTCGGCCAGCCCGCTCACGAACTACACTATCCGGCGAGTGTCCTCGACCGCGCCCCGGAGCTCGCCAACCGCCTGACCCGGGCCATGTTGGAGGACACCTGCGACCGGCTGGTGGGCCAGGCCAAGATGACTTCGGGCATCGCCGGCGACGTCTACCAGCTGCTGATGCTCGCGCCGAACCGCTTCCCGACGATGCCGGCGGTCGCCCAACGCCTGGGGATGACCGAGCGGACGCTGCGTCGGCGCCTCCACGAAGCCGGCCACGCCTATGCGGACATCGTCGACGACGTGCGCCGGTCGCTGACGCTGGAGTATCTCACCACCACGCGTATCAGCGCCGACGACATCGCGTGGAAGGTCGGGTTCAGCGACAGCTCCAATCTGAGGCGCGCCGTCAAGCGCTGGACCGGCAGGACCTTCGCCGAAGTCCGCCGCGGCTAGGCCTCGCGCCCGCAAGGCGGAGAGCCGAGCAGGAGGGCAAAGCGCCGCCGGACCCACGCCCACCGCCATCTCCCGGCGGAACGGATCGCTTCAGCGCTGCCGTAGGCCGTCCACGAAGACGTCGACAATGCGCAGCGCGGCAGCCTGCCAGTCGCCTGCCCCGTCCGTATAGAAGACGCCGACAAGCGTCCGGAGCAGGTCGTCGGCCGAGATATCGGGGCGCAGGTCCCCTGACATCACGCCCCGGTCGAGCAGTTGCGCGAGGGCGGCGCTGAGCCGCTCGAAGGAATAGGCCTTGAGGTCCGACCTGAAGGCCGCGAGCTGAAGGGCCTCGATCATGCCGCGCTTGGTCGCGGCCAGGCGGACATGGGCGTGCAGCCACTGGCGCAAGGCCTCGACGGGGGCCGCCTGCTGCGCAAGCTGTTCGGCCAAGTCGCCGAGATGGTCCACCTCGCGCCGGTACACCGCCTCGAACAGCGCCTCGCGGGTCGGGAAGTGGCGGTAGAGGGTCCCGATCCCGAGTCCCGCCTCGCGCGCGATAGCCTCGAGACTGGCCTGAGGCCGTCCGGTCCCGAACACCCGCGTCGCCGCTTCGATCAGTCGCTCGCGGTTGCGGGCGGCGTCGGAACGGGGTCCGCGACTGACCTTCGCCTTGTCGCGCTCCATTCGATCCGTCCACCCCTTGCTAAACGGAGGCATCCTCCGTATAACCTCATTCGCCGGCCGCGAGCCTCGCCCGGGTCGGTTTGCAAAACCCATCTACGGTTAGCCCCGCCGGCGCGTCCAGCACGCCAGCGGCCAGCGCATCTTCACAATCCAACGCCGGAGCGGAGTCCCATGTCGCTCACTGTCCACCTGACGATCAACGGCGGACTCCGCCGCGTCGAGCTCGACGATCCGCGCACCACCCTTCTCGACCTCCTTCGTGAACGGCTCGGCCTGACGGGGGCGAAGAAGGGCTGTGACCGGGGCCAGTGCGGGGCCTGCACCGTCCTCGTCGACGGGCGGCGCATAAACGCTTGCCTGGCGCTCGCCGCCAGCCTGGACGGGGCCGAGGTCACCACCATCGAAGGCCTCGCCGAGGGCGGTCGCCTGCACCCGGTGCAGGCCGCCTTCATCGCCCACGACGGCTTCCAGTGCGGCTTCTGCACGCCCGGCCAGATCATGAGCGCCGTCGGCCTGATCGCCGAGGGGCACGCCGGAGACGACCCCGAGCGCGTCCGGGAGCTGATGAGCGGCAATCTCTGCCGGTGCGCCGCCTACCGGGGCATCACCGAAGCCGTGCTGGAGGCCCAGGGCGTCCTCGCCGGGCAGGCGCAGGAGACCGCCGCGTGAACCGCTTCGAATACGTCCGCCCCACCACCATCGCCGCGGCCGTCGCCGCAGCGGAGCAGCCTGGCTCCGCCTACCTGGCGGCCGGCACCAACCTCCTGGACCTCATGAAGGTGGGCGTCGCCCGCCCGGAGCGACTGATCGACATCACACGACTTCCCGGGATGAACGCGATCACCTGGAGCCAGGATGGCGGGGTTCGCGTCGGCGCCCTCGTGCGCAATGCGGACCTGGCCTACGACGCCCGCTTCCAGGCTGCGTTCCCGGCCATCGCGGAGGCCCTGCTCTCCGGCGCCTCGCCGCAACTGCGCAACGTCGCGACCATGGCCGGCAACCTGCTGCAGCGGACGCGCTGCCCCTACTTCCAGGATACGGCCAGCGCGTGCAATCGGCGCGCTGCCGGTTCCGGCTGCGACGCGCGCGGCGGCGAAAACCGCCTGCATGCGGTGCTGGGCTGGAGCGAGCACTGCATCGCCACCCACGCGTCCGACGTCTGCGTCCCGCTGGCCGCATCCGACGCCGTGGTCGAGGTCCAGGGTCCGGGCGGGCCGCGCGAGATCGCCTTTGAAGCGCTGCACCTCCTGCCGGGCGACACGCCTCACGTGGAAACCGCGCTCCGGCCCGGAGAACTCATCGTCGCGGTGCGCCTGCCGGCCGAGGCCGCGGCGGTGGCGCCTCACGCGCGCTATCTCAAGGTGCGCGAGCGCACCTCCTACGCCTTCGCCGTCGTCTCGGCGGCCGCCGGACTCGAGCTGGAGGCCGGCGTCGTCCGGACCGCCAGGGTGGCGCTGGGGGGCGTGGCCGCGAAGCCCTGGCGCGCCAGGGCCGCGGAAGCGATCCTCGCAGGGGCCGAGCCCTCGGCGGAGGTCTTCGCCCGCGCCGCCGAGGCCGCCCTCATGGACGCGCGGCCGTCCGGCGACAACGCCTTCAAGATCGAACTCGCCCGCCGGACCGTCGTGCGCGTCCTCGAGCAGGCGCTGGCGGGAACGCCGTCTGTCATGCCGGCCCTGCCCGCCTCGCCGTTCGCCCCCAGCTCGGGAGCCACCCATGCCGCCTGAAACCCCCTCGGCGCTCGCGCCCTATCGCCGCCACGGCTCCAACGCCGGGCAGCCGATCACCCGCCGCGACGGCGAGCTCAAGGTGACCGGCCGGGCGACCTACGCGGCGGACAACCGCCCGGAGGGACTGCTCCATGCGGTCACCGCGGTGAGCCGGATCGCCCGCGGCCGGGTGGCCTTCCTGGATGTCGCCGCCGCCAAGGCCCATCCTGGCGTCGTGGAGGTGTACACGCCAGCCAACCGGCCGCCGCTGGCGCAGGACCCGGACGGCAAGCTTAGCCCGTTCGACTTCCGGATCGAGGCGCTGCAGGACGACACGGTGCGCTACGTCAACCAGCCCATCGCGCTGGTGGTGGCCGAGACCCTGGAAGCCGCGACGGAAGGGGCGGCCCTGCTCGCACCGCGGTACGAGGCGATGCCGGCCCGGACCGGCGCCGACGACGGCCAACTCTACGAACCCGAGAGCTCCGGCTTCGGAATGCCGGCGAGGACCGCCTACGGCGACCTCGAGGCGGCGCTCGGCGCGTCCGATCAGGTCGTGTCGGTGGAGGTCGACACCCCCACCCAGTTCCACAACGCCATGGAGCCCCATGCGGTCGTCGCGGCCTGGGACGGTGATCACCTGACCCTCGACATGCCGAGCCAGGCGCTGGTGATGGGCCGTCAGCTCTACGCCGCCTACCTGGGCGTCCCGGCCGAGAACGTGTTGATCCGATCGCCCTTCCTGGGCGGCGGCTTCGGATCGAAGGGCTTTCTCACGGGACCCCAGTTGCTGGCCATACTGGCCGCCCGCGACCTGCGACGCCCGGTGAAGCTCGCGCTCACGCGGGCCCAGATGTATGGCCCGGTCGGCCACCGAGGCCGCACCTGGCAGAGCCTTCGCCTGGGGCTGGACGCCGAGGGGCGGCTTACCGCGCTCGGCCACCGGTCGCTGTCGGTGACCTCCAGTTTCGAGGATTTCCTCGAGCCGGCCGCGAACGCGTCGCTGCACCTCTACGCCAGCCCCGCAATCCAGGCCGAGACCACGGGCCTGCGGCTCGACATCGGCACGCCCGGCCCCATGCGGGCGCCTGGGGAGGCGTCCGGCTCCGCGGCGCTGGAGATCGCCATCGACGCGGCGGCCGAGGCCTGCGGCATGGACCCGCTCGAGTTCAGGCTCCGCAACTATGCCGACACCGAGCCGGGCGCCGGCCGGCCCTATTCGTCGAAGGCGCTGCGCGAGTGCTACGCCGAAGGTGCGAAGGCCTTCGGTTGGGCGGACCGGCCCCTGCAGCCACGCACCATGCGGGACGAGAACGGCCTGCTGGTCGGCTGGGGCATGGGCACCGCGCTCTTCCCCTGCCCCCACTTCCCTGCGGAGGCGCGCGCCACCTTGCGGGCCGACGGCACGGCGCTGGTCGAGACGGCCGGCGCCGACATGGGTCAGGGCGCCTGGACGGCGCTCGCGCAGATCGCGGCCGAGGCGCTCGGCCTGGACCTGGACCGGGTGGAACTCCACTCCGGCGTGTCCAGCCTTCCGGACGGCGGCATGGCGGGCGGCTCCGGGCACACCGCCAGCGCCGGGCTGGCGCTGCACAACGCCGGCCTGGACGCCATCGCCCGTCTGGCGGACCTGGCGAGCGGCGACCCGGCCTCGCCGCTTTACGGCGCCGGCAACATCGGCGTGGTGGCCCGCGCCGGACGCCTGCATCGCCGCGACGACGAATCCCGCAGCGAGAGCTACGTCGAGATCCTGGCGCGGGCCGGGCGCGACGTGGTCGTGGGCTCCGGGCGCATGGCGCGCGACGAGGAGGCGGCGCAGACCTGGGCGATGTACTCGCACGGCGCCGTCTTCGCGGAGGTAAAGGTCGACCCCGACCTGGGCCAGGTGCGCTGCACGCGCCTCGTCGGCGCCTTCGCCGCCGGCCGGATCATCAATCCGCGACTGGTGCGCAGCCAGTACTATGGCGGGATGATCTGGGGCCTGTCCTTCGCCCTCCTGGAAGAGGCGCGGACCGATCGCCGGACCGGGCGGATCATGAACGCCGACCTGGCGGAGTACCATGTGCCCGTCAACGCCGACGTCCCTTCGGTCGACGCGATCCTGGTCCCCGAGGAGGACGCCTACGTCAATCCGCTGGGCGTCAAGGGGGTGGGCGAGATCGGCGTCACCGGCACCGTGGGCGCGATCGCCAATGCGGTCTGGCACGCCACCGGCGTCCGCATCCGCCGCTTCCCCATCCGGATCGAGGATCTGCTCACCGGCCTGCCTTGAGAGTTCCCCGAGCCTCCGCCTGAGGCCAAGCCGGGTCGGCCCGGTGTTACTCGCCGGGCGAAGCGGCGCAGGGGCCTAGCCCGGCGCCTCAGAAGCGGTAGGTGGCCGTGACGCCCAGGTGGCGCGGGGCGGTGGGGTAGGGCTGGGGCGTGGCGCCGGTGGTGGCGGCGGTCGGCTTGTGGCTGTCCAGCAGGTTCTCCACGTAGGCGCCGAGCCGCCAGGCGTCGCGCCCCGCGGTGGCGCGGAGGTTCACCAGCCACAGGTCCCCCAGCGACGTGTCGTTGGCTGCGCCGGGGCGGAACGTGCTGTGCGAGCGCCCGACGTAGGCGACATCGGCGCGAAGCAGCAGGTCCAGGGCGCCGAAGGGCGGCGGCCGATACTCCCCCCATAGGTTGAAGGCGAGGCGCGGAACGAAGGGCAGCCGGTCTCCCGCCGAGCCAAGGCCGATCGCCTCCGCGGCCGCCTGGTCGTCCACGAGCTCGGCGCGGCTGAGGTTGAGGTTCACGCCCGCCCGGCCGGCCTCGAAGGCGACGGCCGCGTCGAGTTCGAACCCGTCGATTTGCGCCCGCCCGACGTTGGTGATGAACCCGAAGGCCCCGTTGGCGCTCGTGGCGCTGAACTGCATGTTCCGCCAGTCCACGCGGTAGGCGGCGGCGTTCAGGCTGGCGCGGTTGTCGGGCGAGGCCATCTTCACCCCGGCCTCGTAGTTCCACACGCTGTCGGCCTCGTAGGCCGCGAGCGCCGGCGGAAGCTCCGGCACGGTGTTGATCCCGCCGGGGCGGAAACCCTGCGAGGCCTGCGCGTAGGCGAGGAGCGAAGGCCCGATCCGGCGGCTCGCCAGCACCTTGAGGCTCCAGCCATCCTCGTCCGCTTCGGTCTCGAAATTGGCGTTGGTCGTGTTCGAGATCACGTTCGCGACGAGGACCTGTCCGACCGTCCGCCGCTCGTAGTCGAACCGGCGGGCGCCGATGGTGAGGCTGGTGGCGCGGTCGGCCCCGATCGTCGCCTCGCCGTAGATCGCCCGCTGGCGCAACGCGTTGGCCACCAGCCGACGGCCGGTGTAGCCGAGGTCCGGCCGGGGCCGGCCGGTGGCGGCGTCCGCCACCAGCACCTGGCTGTCGATGGTGTCCTCGCGCGCCTCGCGGAAGACGCCAACGGTCCAGGCGGTGAAGCCAGACCCCGCCGACTGCAGGCGCAGCTCCTGGACCTGCGCCTGCATGCTGTCCGGCTGGTTGAGCATGCCCGGCGCGCGATCGTCGACGTAGGCGGAATAGGCGGCGAGCATGTCCGCGCCGCAGGCCGCGCCGGCGAAGTAGCGCGCACAAGCCGTCCCGCTCGTCCGTTCGGCGAGGAGCACGCCCGTGTAGTCGCTCTGCCGCGTGGTCCGCCAGTCGTAGACCGCGGCGTTGGCGGTGACCTCGATCCGCCGGGACAGCAGGCGCAGTTGCGCCTGGTGGAGGGCGAGCCGGCTGCGGAACTCGGTCCGCACCGGATTCAGCGACACCAATGGCGCGCCTTCCCGGGCGCCGGCCGCCGTGTCCTCGAAGTCCGACACCTGGACCGCGGAGGTCAGGCTGAGCCGCAAGGACGAGGCGGGTTCTGCGGCCACGCCCAGCCGGACGCCACGGATCTGGCTCCCGTTGACGTCGGACAGCGCCAGCCGCCGGTTGTCGATGTAGCCGGGCTCCTCGCGCCGATAGACGGTGAGGCGCGCGGCGGCGCGCCCCTTCGGCAGCGGCGCGTTCAGGACGCCGACGGCGGTGTGACCCACCCCACCGTCCGCCTGCTCCACCTCGCCCGTGACCTCGGCTCCGGCCTCGACGAGGTTCGGCCGCCGGAACATGACCCTCAGCGCCCCGCCCATGGCGCCTGCGCCGTAGAGGGTCCCTTGCGGTCCCCGGAGGACCTCAATCCGGTCCAGGTCGACGAGCAGCAGCTCGGGGGCCCCGGCGCCCGGATCCGCGGTGGTGCCGCTGGGGCCGGTCACGGGGACTTCGTCGTAGTAGAGCGCCGTGGTGGCCTCGCCCGAGGCATGCACGCCGCGCAGGCTGATCCGGTGGCGGCCTGCGCCTACCGCGACGTAGTTGAATCCCGGCACGAGAGCGCTCGCCTCGCCGAAGGTCGTGACGCCAGCCTGGGTGAGCTCCTCGCCCGGCAGGGCGCGGACGGACATCGGCGTGAGCTGCTCCAGCGTCGGCCGGCGGGTCGCGGTCACGACCAGCACATCGAGGGTGGACGACGGCGCGGCGGTGCCGGGCGCCTCCGCCGCCTTGCGCTCGATCAGCAGCCGCCCGTGAGCCTCGCGCCAGGTGAGCCCGGTGCCGCTCAGAAGTTCGGCGAGCGCCGCGGCGGGCGACCGCGCGCCCCGGACGCCGCCCGTGCGCGCGCCGGCCACCAGACCGGGCTGGAAGAGGATGTCCTGGTCGGCCTGCTCCGAAAACGCAGTCAGCGCCTCTTCGAGGGGCGCGCCCGCGGCGATGTTGAAGTAAGGCGTCCGGTCCGCGGCGCGGGCGGCCTGGCCCGCAAGGGCGGCGACGGCCGCCGCCACGACGGCAGCGCGTCGGCGCCGCGCGCGTCCGCCCCTCGTGGTGTCCTCCCCTTGGTTCACCGAGCTTGGATAGTCGGGCTCGGGCGTGCTGGCCATAGGGGCATGGGTCGCCCCCAAGGGAATGCCGGGGGCGCCATTTTCGAGAGCAGCGGGGCGCGCGGGGGGGCGGGGCGTGAAACCGCAGTTGACCGATCGGTCCGGACACCGATTGACTGCGGCTGTTGTAGCCGTGGGGGGACGGTATTGGCGTGGCGTGACACGACGGAGGATTTCCGTGAAGGCGGGCTCATGGCCGCCGCCATCGGCTACCGGGAGGCGCTGAAGGCTTATTTCCGCCGGCGTGTGGACGGGCACGAGATCGACGATCTGGTGCAGGACGTGCTGTTTCGGATCCACAACCGCCGCGCCACGGAAGCGGTGCGCAATCCCAGCAGCTTCATCTTCCAGACCGCGGCCAACGTGCTGCAGGATCGGCGGCGCCGCGACGCCGCCCGCCGCACGCGGGCCCACGGTCCGCTGGACGACGCGTTCCATCCGCCGGACGAGCTCTCCCCCGACCGGGTCTACCAGGCCAAGCAGGACGTCTCCGTCGCCCTCGCCGCCCTGAACGAACTGCAGCCCCGCACCCGGGCCGCCCTGATGCTGGTCCGCTTCGAGGGCTTGAGCTACAAGGCCGCGGCTTCGGCGCTCGGCATTTCGGTCAGCGCCGTCGAGAAGCACGTGGTCAAGGCGCTGCAAGTGATCTCCAGCCGTCTGCAAGACGTCGATGAATGATGATCGGGGGCAGGACGCTGCCGCTGCCGAAGCGGAGGCCGCGTCGTGGCTCGTCCGCCTGCAGAGCCGGCCCGACGCAGAGACGCATGCCGCCTTCGAGGCCTGGCTGAGCGGAGCTCCCGAGCGCGCGGCGGCCTGGGCGAAGGTCAATGGCGCCTGGGCGCGCCTGGGCGGGATGAAGGACGCGCCGGAGATCGCCGCGGCGCGGGCCGGACTGCGCGCCGAGCTTTCGGCTGCGCGCCGGGGGGCGCTCCCCCGCTGGGCGTCGGCGGCCGCGGCGGCCGTGGTTCTGAGCATCGCGGGCGTTCTGGGCTACGGCGCCTGGGCTCCGGCGCACCGGGACGCCTCCTCCCCGGCCGAGGTCGGCGGCGTCGTCTACCGCACCGCCGTCGGCGGACGGCAGACGGTGACCCTGGCCGACGGCTCGGTGCTGGTGCTCAACACCGACAGCCAAGTGCGGGTGGCCCCATTCGGGACGCAGCGCGCCGTCGAGTTGGTTCGCGGCGAGACCTACTTCCAGGTGGCCAAGGATCCCGGGCGGCCGTTCATCGTCACCGCTCCGGGCGGAACAGTCACGGCGCTGGGGACGGCGTTCAGCGTTCGGTCGGAGCCGCAGCGGTGGTCCGTCAGCCTGGTGGAAGGGCGGGTGCGCGTCCGCGGGGACGGCGCGGCGGTCGAACTGGCCCCCGGGGACCAGCTCCTTCAGGAGGGCCGCAACCCATGGCGGATCGTGCGCACGGACGTCTCCGAAATGGCGCCCTGGCGCGATGGCCGGCTGGTCTTCCACGACCGGCCGCTGGCCGAGATCGTCGGTGAGATGAACCGCTACTCGCGCATCAAGCTGACCATCGCAGATCCCCGCCTTGCCGCGGCGCCGCTCAGCGGCCGCTTCCGCACGGGCGACGTGGAAGGCTTCGTCGAAAGCCTCGAGGCCTACGGTCTCGCCCGGGCCGAGCGGCGCTCCGCCACCGCCATCGAACTTCACGCGCCCGCGGGCTGAGGATTTCGCCACCGCCTGCGTCTTGAGCAGGTCAGCCGGCGCGGCTCGCCGGCGGTTGCGGAGGACCCCATGAAGTCGATCTCGAACGCGGTGGGCGCAGGCGCGCTCTGCCTCGCTGCGTGGACGGCCGCCGCCGCGGCGGCGGCTGCGCCGCTGTCGCCGGCCGACCAGCGCGCCGTCATCGCGGCGGTGGACGCCGCCACGCCCAAGATGAACGACGCGGCCCTGAAGATCTGGAGCTACGCCGAGCTGGGCTACCTGGAGACCAAGAGCTCGGGCCTGTTGCAGTCGCAACTGAAATCCGCCGGCTTCACGGTCCGCGCCGGCGTCGCCGACGAGCCCACCGGCTTCGTCGCCAGCTTCCGGAACGGCCCGGGGCCGGTGGTCGCCATCCTGGCGGAGTTCGATGCGCTGCCCGGACTGTCCCAGGCCGCCGCGCCGACCAAGCAGCCGATCGCCGGCAACGACAATGGCCATGGCTGCGGCCACAACCTGTTCGGCGCCGCCTCGGTGGCCAGCGCGATCGCGCTGAAGCAGTGGATGGTGGCCAACAAGATCGGCGGCGAGGTGCGCGTCTACGGCACCCCGGCCGAAGAAGGCGGCTCTGGCAAGGTCTACATGGTCCGCGACGGCCTGTTCAAAGACGTGGACGTGACGCTGCACTGGCACCCCGGGAACGCCAACTCGGCGCGCCAGGGGACCTCGATGGCCAACATCAGCGGCAAGTTCCGCTTCCGGGGGCAGTCGGCCCACGCGGCGGGCGCGCCCTGGGCGGCCCGCTCCGCGCTGGACGCCGTCGAGATCATGAACGTCTCGACCAACTACCTGCGCGAGCACATTCCCGACCGGACGCGGATCCACTACGTCGTGACGAACGGCGGCAAGGCGCCCAACGTCGTGCCGGACTTCGCCGAGGTCTACTACTACGTCCGCAACGCAAATCCGAAGATCGTCGTCGACGTCATGGACAAGGTGAAGCGCGCCGCCGACGGCGCGGCGATGATCACCGGCACCACCGTCGAGTTCGAGCAGACCGGAGGCGTCTACAACCTCCTGCCGAACGACGCGCTGGGGAAGGTCATGCAGGAGTCGCTCGAAACCGTGGGCGGAATCTCCTGGACGGCCGAGGAGACCGCCTTCGCGCGCGAACTCGCGAAGAGCTTGCCCAACGGCGGCGGCGACCTGAGCTCGGTCTCCCGTGTGGTTCCATATCAGCCCGCCAGCCTCGACGGCGACCTCGCCGGCGGGTCCACGGACGTCGCGGACGTGAGCTGGGTGACGCCGACGGTCGGCCTCTCCACCGCCACCTTCGTGCCCGGCTCGGCCGGCCATAGCTGGCAGAACGTCGCCGCGGGCGGCATGACCATCGGCCTCAAGGGGGCCCAGACCGCGGCCAAGACGCTGGCGCTCACCGGCGCGCGGGTCCTGACCGATCCGGAGCTGGTCGCCGCCGCCAAGGCCGAACTGGCCGAGCGGCGCGGGTCGGATTTCACCTACAAGGCCTTGGTCGGGGACAGGAAGCCGCCGCTCGACTACCGCAAGGCGGCGGGCGCCGAATGACGGCGGCGCGGCTCCGGCCGCGCGGTCGCTGCTGTGGGAAGTCGCAGCGCGTGCGTCTTGGTTCGTGCGGCCGCTCAGGCCGCGGGGTTCATATTGAGGGAATGGGGATGCGGTCCTATGCAATGAGCAGCGCGGCGATGGCGCTGGTCCTGATGTTCGGCGGCGCGGCGCAGGCCGCGACGATCACCTCGCCCAAGGAGGCGTTCGCGCAGGAGCCCGGGACCGACTACTTCCTGGCGGACTACACGGCCTACGAGGCCTATCTGAAGACGCTGGCCGGACAGTCCGACCGCATGAAGCTGGTGGACTTCGGCAAGTCCGAAGAGGGGCGCACGCAGTGGGCCGCCATCGTCAGCTCGCCCAAGAACCTCGCCAACCTCGACCGCTACCGGACCATCGCCCGCCGCCTTGCCAAGGCGGAAGGCCTGACGCCGGAGGACGCCAGGAAGCTGGCAGCCGAGGGCAAGGCCGTGGTCTGGATCGACGCCGGCCTGCACGCCACGGAGACGGTGACCTCGCAGGGCCAGATCCAGGCGCTCTACCGCATGCTGACCCAGGACGATCCGGAGACGCTCCGCATCCTGGACGACGTGATCATCCTCTTCGCCCACGACAACCCGGACGGCATGGAGCTGGTCTCCGACTGGTACATGCGCAAGTCGGATCCCAAGGCGCGCGAGTTCAACTCGATCCCGCGGCTGTACCAGAAGTACATCGGCCACGATAACAACCGCGACAGCTACATGTCGCAGATGGCGGAGACCACCAACGTCAACCGGATGCTGTTCCGGGAGTGGTACCCGCAGATCATCTTCAACCAACACCAGACCGGCCCGACGGGGATGATCGTCTTCGTCCCGCCGTTCCGCGACCCGTTCAACTACAACTACGACCCGCTGGTCATGACCACGCTCCAGGAGGTGGGCATGGCCATGCACAGCCGGCTGGTCGCCGAGGACAAGCCGGGCTCGGGCGCCCGCAGCGCCGCGCCGTACTCCACCTGGCACAACGGGATGGAGCGCTCGATCGCCTACTTCCACAACTCGGTCGGGCTGCTGACCGAGATCATCGGCGGCCCGACGCCGAGCGAGGTGAAGCTGCTGCCCGACGTGCAGCTCCCCAGCAACGACCGTCCCGACCCGATCGCCCCGCAGGCCTGGCACCTGCGGCAGACGATCGAATACCAGTGGAGCCTGAACCGGGCGGTGATGGACTACGCCTCGCGCAACCGCGAGCGGCTGCTGTTCAACATCTACAAGATGGGCGCCGACAGCATCGCCCGGGGCTCGAAGGACTCGTGGACCGTCACCCCGGCCAAGATCGACGAGCTGAAGGCGGTGGCCAAGGCCGAGGGCAAGGAAGCCAAGTCGACCGATCGCTGGGAGCGGGGCACCGTGGACAGCGGCCTCTACAAGGCGGTCCTGCAGAAGCCTGAGGACCGCGATCCCCGCGGCTACATCATCCCCGCCGACCAGGCCGACCTGCCGACAGCCGTGGATTTCGTGAACGCGCTGGTGAAGGCCGGCGTCGACGTCCAGCGCGCGACGAAGCCGTTCAAGGTGGGCGGCAAGTCGTATCCGGCCGGCTCTTACGTGGTGAAGACCGCCCAGGCCTACCGGCCGCACATCCTCGACATGTTCGAGCCGCAGGACCACCCGCACGACCTGCAGTATCCGGGCGGACCGCCTGTCCCGCCCTACGACATCACCGGCTACACCCTGGCCTACCAGATGGGCGTCCAGTTCGACCGCGTCCTGGAAGGCTTCGACGGCCCGTTCGAGGCCGTGCCCGACCTGATCGCGCCGCCTCCGGGCCGCATCCAGGGATCGGGCCGCGCCGGCTGGCTGATCAGCCATGCGCCGAACCGCAGCTTCACGCTCACCAACCGGCTGCTCAAGGCCGGCCAGCCGGTGTTCTGGCTGAAGTCCGACGCCAAGGCGGGCGGTAAGACCTTCGGCCCGGGCGCCATCTGGGTGCCGGCCTCGCCGGCCGCCAAGGCCGTGCTGGACCAGGGCGTGAAGGAGCTGGGCGTCGACGCCTGGGCCGTGAGCGCCAAGCCGCCCGCCCAGGCCCTGGCCCTCAAGCCGATCCGCGTGGGCCTGGTGGACATCTATGGCGGCTCGATGCCCTCGGGTTGGACCCGCTGGCTCCTCGAGCGCTACGAGGCCCCGTTCCAGGTGGTCTATCCGCAGCGCCTGGACGCGGGCGACCTGGCCAAGGACTTCGACGTCCTGGTCTTCCCCGAAGGCGTCACCCCGGTCGCCGAAGGGGGCGCCTTCCACGGCCGCAGCGAGTTCCGCCAGCCCAAGGCCGAGGATATCCCGGCCGAGTACCACGGCTGGCTGGGATCGATCAGCAAGGCCAAGACCGTGCCGCAGCTCAAGGCCTTCCTGGAGCAGGGCGGCTCGGTGGTGACGGTGGGCTCGTCCGGCAGCCTCGCCCTGGACCTCGGGGCGCCCCTTGAGGTGGCGGTGACCAAGACCGAGGACGGCAAGGTCAAGGCGCTGTCCGGCCGGGAGTTCTACATCCCGGGCTCGGTCCTCCGCGCCAAGGTCGATCCGCGCCAGCCGCTGGCCTACGGAATGCCGGCCGAGGTCGACATGTTCTTCGATGAGGCGCCCACCTACCGCGTCACCACCACGGCTGGCGCGTCGAAGGTCTCCTGGTTCGACGGCAAGAAGCTGCTGCGCAGTGGCTGGGCCCTGGGTCAGGAGCGGCTGGACGGCTCCACCGCCATCGTCGACGTCGACGTGGGCAAGGGGAAGCTGTTCGTGATGGGGCCCGAGGTGAACCACCGCGCCCAGTCCTACGGGACCTTCAAGTTCCTGTTCAACGGGCTGCTCTACGGCCCCGCGGTCGCCGCGACCCGGTAGGCTTCGTAGAGACCGGGGGCGCGGCCATCCCCTGCCGCGCCCCCTTCCTTTCGTCCCAGGGCGTCGGTCGTTCGGCCGGCGCCTTTTTGCTGCGCACGGCGGCCCTGCCAAAAAAGCGCCGGCTCCGTGGGGGCGGAGCCGGCGCCGGCGAGTCCTAGCCGTGTTGCGGACGTCTAGAACCGCTTGCGGACGCCCACGTAATAGGAGCGGCCGATCATGTCGTAGTTCTGGGCGTCATAGGTGCCCTCGGTGTCGCCCACCTGCGGCGGAGCCTTGTCGAGCAGGTTCGTCACGCCGAAGCGCAGGTCGGCCTCCCACGGCAGCTTCACCCGGCCGTTCAGGTCGAAGACGTCGTACGACTTCACGCCCCGCGCGGTGCTGGTGGGGGTCACCACCCGGGCCGAGGCGCTCATGGCGCTGAGGTGCCGCCAGCGCAGGCCCAGGCTCGCCGGTCCGTAGGTGTAGGTGGCCGAGGTGGCGACCTTCCATTCCGGGTGCGCGGTGCCCGCGTTGGATTCGACGCCCGTGCCGATCGTGCCGGCGTAGTCGTAGGTCGGCGCCCCGGGCAGGGACTGCACCTTGAACTGGTCCAGGTAGCCGACGGCGACATTGACCGCGAGCGTGCCGTAGTCGCCGAGGCCCAGGTCCTCGGCGTTCAGCGTCCAGTCGAACTGGAAGTCGACGCCCGAGACCTCGAACTGGCCGAGGTTCAGCAGCGGCTGCACCGGATTGGTCGGAACGCCGTTGGTCGGGTTCCGGGTCATCAGCCGGCAGTAGTAGTTGTTCGGGTCGTAGTTCGGATTGTTGCCGCCGGAGTTGAAGCAGAACTGGATGGCGTTGGCGATCGACAGGCTGCCGACCGCGTCCTTCACCTTGATGCTGTACCAGTCCACCGAGGCCGACATGCGGCTGAGCAGCGGGTGGTCGAACGGCGACTGCACGACAGCGCCGATCGAGTAGGTGTCGGCTGTCTCTTCCTCGAGGTCGGGGTTGCCGCCGGTCAGGGCGAACACCTGGGCGGTGCCGAGCTGGTAGCTGTCGATGATCGCCGTCGGCACGCCCTGGGCCAGGCAGAGCTGCCGGACCTGGGCGCCGTTGGAACCCAGGCGGTACGACGACCGGACGTCGCAGGGATCGCCGTTGGTCGTGGTGGCCGAGGGGTTGCCGATGGCCACGCTGCCGGTCGAGATCGGGGCGTAGAGTTCCCCGACGCTCGGGGCGCGGACCGCGCGGTTGTAGCCGCCGCGCAGCCGCAGCCCCTCCACCACCTGCCAGTCGAAGTCGGCCTTATAGGTCTGGATGGCGCCGACCGAGCTGTAGTCCGAGAAGCGGTAGCCGAGGTCGAGGTTGAGTTCCTTGACGAACGGCAGGTCCGCCAGCACCGGCACCAGAAGTTCGCCGTAGAGCTCGTAGGTGTCCACCGAGCCTTCGGCGTCCCGCAGCACGCTGTAGCCCAGCACGTCGCTGGTCCCGTCGGGCTGGTTGAGCTGGCTGTCGGCCGTGAAGGTGTACTCGTTGGCGCGATACCCCGCGCCGATGGCGAAGCGGACTTCGCCGGCCGGCAGGTCGAACGCGCCGCCCTGCAGGTTGATCTCGGCCATCCGCTGTTCCAGCTCGTTCTGGTTCAGCGTGCGGCGGGTGATGTACTCGATGCACCCGGCCGAGGGCGTGAGGTTGCCGAACGGATTGAACCCGCCGGCGCAGAACTCCGTGCCGCCCGTCGGGCTGTTCAGCAGGCGGGCGACGGCGCTGGCGCTGGCCCCGCCCAGTTGCTCATTGTCGAACTTGGCGCGGCTGTAGGCGGCGTAGGCGTCCCAGGTCCAGTCGGCGATGCCGACCTTGCCCGAGAGGCCGCCCACGAGCTGGTAGACGTTGTACTTGTAGCTCTGGATCCGCGGCCCGAGGATGTTGAAGGCCTTGTAGAAGGTGAAGTTGGCGTTCGGCTGCGGCCGCGAGGCCAGGATGGTCCGCAGGTCGTCCGGGATGAACGGGTTGGTGCTGGGGACGGTGAGGCCGTAGACATTGGAAGCCAGCGTCGGGTTGGTGATCCCCACGGACTCGTAGTCGGTGAAGCTGAACTGCGCGAAGCCCCGGATGTCGTCGGTGAAGTCGTAGTCGAGCTTGCCGAACACCGAGTAGCGGTCGAGGTCCGACTGCAGCGAGCCGCCCGAATAGCCGAAGTTCACCTGCTGGGCGGTGCCCGCGGCGTTGGTGTTGACGATATAGGCTTCGTCGGTCTCGGGGTCCCGGAAGTTGAGGACGGGCACGCCCGCGGTGGAGAACAGCGTCTGGTCGGTGTTAAAGCCGATCTGGCCGGTGTAGCGGCCCGCGGCGTTGCCGGTGAGCGGCCGGGTGCCGTACTCGCCCACGAACACGCTGTTCACCGCCGCCAGCGTCGGCAGGTTCGCGCCGAACAGGACCGTGCCCTGCGGAATGGTCGACAGGCCGGGCGTGGACTGGCGGAAGATGTAGTAGTCGCGCGAGCCCTGCAGCGCGCGGTCGCGGTTGGTGTAGTCCACCGACAGCAGCGCACGGCCGCGATCGTCGGCGAAGCTGGAACCGCCCATCACCGACACCCGGAACGACTCGCCGTCGCCGCGCTCGGAGATCCCGTACTGGGTGTCGAGGACAACGCCTTCGAGGTTGCGCCGGAGGCGGAAGTTGACGACCCCCGCCGTGGCGTCCGAGCCGTACACCGTCGAGGCGCCGCCGGTGATGACCTCGACGTTCTCGATCAGGGCCTCGGGGATGATGTTCAGGTCGACCGAGCCGTCCGGGTTGGAGGGCTGCAGCCGACGGCCGTCGAGCAGGATCAGGGTCCGCTTGGCGCCGAGACCGCGGAGGCTGGCGTAGGACTGGCCGCCGTTCAGGCCCGTGCTGGTGCTGCCGGTGTTGCCCTGGCCGAACGAGCCGGTGAACTGCGGCATCTGCGAGAGCGACTTCTCCACCGTCACCTGGCCGGTGTTCTCGATGGCCGCCTGGCCCACCGAAACGATCGGGCTGTTGGCGACGTAGTCGGGGCGGCTGATGCGCGAGCCGGTGACCACCACCTCCTCGACCGCCGACTCCGGTTCGGCGGTCTGGGCCTGCGCGGCGCCCGCGAGAAGGGCGCCGTAGGCGCAGCCGCCCGCCATCAGCAACCTGAAGGACTTCGCTCTCATATCCGATCATTCCCCGCTGTTCTTGCGGGCGCACCCCTCGCGCGCCCGAACCCAAGACGCAGGCCGGGAGTGAATCCACAGCACGGGGGGCACGCGCCGCCGCCGCGGGCGAAATGGTCGCAGTGGGCCCGCCGGTCGTCGTCGGCCGCGCCGGCTACGCCTCGGCAGGCTCGCGGGGGGCGGCGGTGCGAGCGGGGAGCTTCAGGCGCTCCTCGGCCTCGCGGACCACCGCCATGGTGCGGGGCAGGCTCTGCGGATTGATGCTGATCGTGTCGACGCCGAGCTCGTCAGGAAGGCCGCGATCTCCGGATAGGTCGCGGGCGCCTCGCCGCAGATGCCCACGTGCCGACCATTGCGGTGCGCGCCGGTCACCGCCTGGCGGAGCATTTCCAGCACGCCCGGGCCCCGCGCCTCAGACCGTACGCCGCCATCGCCGCCTTGCGGCCGATCAAATCGTAGGCCGGCTCGGGCCCCGGAGGGCGCGACGACGCTGCGCTTGCTGGCGGCGAAGCTATGGCGATATCGTCCCGGCGCGTCGGGGGCGATCCACCATCAGGACGACCAAGCCGCGGAGCTGCCGCATCGGCCGGCCCCGCCGCGCGCCGACGCGTGGGGTGAACGGGTCGGGAGCAGGGTTTGCAGACGCCAGCCGCGCAGGGCAGCCGGAACGGACGGCCGAAGGTCACGGTGATGCTCATCACCTACAACCACGCCCGCTACATCGCCCGCGCGCTCGACAGCATCCTCGAGCAGAAGGTCGACTTTCCGTTCGCCATCCACGTCATCGACGACTGCTCGACCGACGGCGCCCAGGACATCATCCGCGACTACGCCGCCCGCCACCCCGGCGTGGTCAAGCCGTTCATCAACAAGAAGAACATCGGCCGGAAGGTCACCCAGAAGAACTTCTACCGCGGCCTGCGCACGCTGGACGGCGAGTACATGGCGGTGCTCGAGGGCGACGACTGCTGGACCTCTCCGGACCGCCTGCGGGCGCACGTGGAGTTTCTCGACGCGAACCCGGATTTCGTCGCCTGCGCCCACAACGTGCTGAAGGTCTACGAGGGCGACGCCAAGCCGCCCGAGCTCTACCTCAAGGGCCCCGTGAAGGAGGTCCACGACATCGAGGACCTCATCGGCCTGAGCTCGTTCTTCCACGCCTCCAGCCTGACGTTCCGCAACGTCTTCCGGGGACGCGCGCCGCGCTATTTCCGAAGCCCGCTGTCCTGCGACATCTTCATGAACATCGCCCACGCGCAGTTCGGGAAGATCCGCTACACGCCCGACCTCTGGTCGCTGTACCAGGTACACGGGGGCGGGCTGTTCTCGTCCATGAGCCAGACCAAGGGCTGGATGTGGAACATCGAAGGCTTCCTGGCCTTCAACCGCTGGCTCGGCTTTCGCTACCTCCCGCAGTTCGCCCAGACCATCTACCGCTACTGCGACACCCTGCTGGTGAGCGGGCGCGAGGAGGACGGGCTGACGTCCGAGAAGCGCCGCCGCTACGAGGCGCTCCGCCGACGTTACCGACGCATCGAGCGGGCCTGCCGCTGGGCCGATGTGCTGGCCGCCAAGTGGATTCCCGGCCGCCGGGCGCGCGGCGCCCCGGTGAAGCTCAACCTGGGCTGCGGGCGCCGGAAATGGCGTGACTGCGTGAACATCGACATCCGGCCGGAGGTCGACCCGGACATGGTCGTGGACCTGGAGCGCACGCCCTGGCCCTGGCCGGACGGCTACGCTCAGGAGGTCAGGCTGATCCATGCGCTGGAGCACCTGGGCGCCGACCTCGCCCAGTTCGACCGGATCATGGGCGAGCTCTACCGGATCTGCCAGCCCGGCGGGCGGGTGCACATCCGCGCCGCCCACCCGCGGCACGACAGCTTCATGGACAATCCCGCCTGCGTGCGCCCAGTGACCGCCGGCGTTCTGCGTCGGTTCGACGCCGTGGCCACCGCGGAGCCGGTGACCCACGCCGCCAAGCCGAAGCCGAGCAAGGTGGACTTCGAGATCGTGAACCGTCAGGCGGTGGTAGCCGAGCCCTATCTCAGCCGCCTGCAGAACGGCCAGCTCTCCCGCCAGCAGGTGGACGAGCTGATGAAGCAGAACTTCAACGTCTGCGCCGACGTCCTCATCGAGCTGGTCGCCCACAAGCCGCCGCGCCCGGCCCGCGCCGCTCAGGCGGCGGCCCCGGCCGTCACGGCGCCCCCTGCCGCTGTAGCCCGCGGCTGAGCGGGCCTGGCGCCTTCATTCCAATTTCCGGGCGGATCTTGGAAGGAAAGCTCGGCGGAAGGCCCACGGAGGCGCAAGAAAGAAATCCCTGGCGGATTTCTCCGCCCTAGACTTGCCCCGCAAGCTCATCCCACCGCGATGTCGCGGCCTGCTCTCGCGACCGCCGAGAGGTTGGCTCCGGCGCGGCGCGTGGATTATGGAATGCGAGATGTCTGACACCGTCCTTCTCACCCGCCGTCCCCATCCCGCCCCGACCGCGCCGCACGCGCGCGCGGCGCTCCTGGAAGACCCCGGCTTCGGCAAGGTCTTCACGGATCACATGGTGACGATCCGCTGGGTAGAAGGCCAAGGCTGGCATGACGCTCAGGTGCGGGCGCGCGAGCCGTTCCAGCTCGATCCGGCTTCGGCGGTGCTGCACTACGCCCAGGAGATCTTCGAGGGGCTGAAGGCCTACCGCACCCGCGGCAACGACGTGGTGCTGTTCCGACCGCACGAGAACGCCCGGCGCTTCAACGCCTCGGCAGACCGCATGGCGATGCCGCAGCTCCCGGAGGCGCTGTTCGTCGGCGCCATCGAGGCCCTCGTCCGCGCCGACGCCGATTGGATCCCCACCGGCGAGGGCAGCCTCTACCTGCGGCCGTTCATGATCGCGACGGAGGCCTTTCTGGGCGTGCGACCGGCCGCCGAGTACACCTTCTGCGTCATCGCCTGCCCGGTGGGCGCCTACTTCAAGGGCGGCGCGAAGCCGGTGACCGTGTGGGTCTCGGACCACTACACCCGGGCCGCGCCCGGCGGCACCGGCGCCGCCAAGTGCGGCGGCAACTACGCCGCCAGCCTGGTGGCCCAGGCCGAAGCGATCCGCAACGGCTGCGACCAGGTGGTGTTCCTCGACGCGGCCGAGCACCGCTACGTGGAGGAGCTGGGCGGCATGAACGTCTTCTTCGTCTTCGACGACGGGACGATGGTCACCCCGCCGCTGAACGGCACGATCCTGCCGGGCATCACCCGGGACTCGATCCTGACGCTCGCCCGGGCCGAGGGGCTCGAAGTGCAGGAGCGGCTCTACGGGTTCGACGAGTGGCAGGCCGACGCCGCGACGGGGCGGCTGCGTGAGGCCTTCGCCTGCGGCACCGCCGCGGTGCTGGCCGCCATCGGCGAGATCCGCCACGCGGGCGGGGCGTTCAAGATCAACGGCGGCGGCGAAGGCCCTGTGACCACGCGCCTGCGCGACCAGCTCACCGGCATCCAGCGCGCCACCGCGCCGGACCCGCATGGCTGGTCGCACAAGATCGACATGGAGGGCTGAGGCCCGCCCGCGGACCCCGGCCCCGGCGGCGGCCTCAGGCCGCCGTCGTCTCCAGCGCCGGATAGTCCACGTAGCCGGCCGGTCCCGGGGCGTAGAAGGTCTCCATCTGCCACGGGTTCAACGGCGCGCCGACACGCAGCCGTTCGGGCAGGTCGGGGTTCGAGATGAACAGCTTGCCGAAGCTCACCGCATCGGCCTCGCCCCTGTCGAGCAGCGCCTGGGCGCTCTCGGCGTCGAGCTTCTCGTTGGCGATGTAGACGCCGCCGAACTCGGCCTTGAGCTGCGGCCCGATCCGGCCTTCGCCGGTGTGTTCGCGGGCGAAGATGAAGGCGATGCCGCGCTCGCGCATGGCCCGGGCGACGTAGCCGAAGGTGGCCAGCGGGTCGCTGTCGCCCATGTCGTGGGAGTCGCCGCGCGGCGCGATGTGCAGGCCCACGCGGTCGGGCCCGAACACCGAGATCGCCGCGTCCACCGCCTCCAGCATCAGCCGGGCGCGGTTCTCGATGGACCCGCCGTAGGCGTCGGTTCGCCGATTGGTGCTGTCCTGCAGGAACTGGTCCAGCAGGTAGCCATTGGCGCCGTGCAGTTCGACCCCGTCGAAACCCGCACGCTTGGCGTTCTCGGCGCCCTTTCGATAGGCCTCCACCACCTCGGCGATGTCCTCAAGCGAGAGTTCTCGCGGGGTCGGATAGGGCCGCTTGGGCCGCAGCAGGCTGACCTCGCCCTTGGCGGCGATGGCGCTCGCCGAGACCGGGGGCTGGCCGTCCAGGAAACTGGGGTCCGAAATGCGGCCCACGTGCCAGAGCTGCATGAAGATCACGCCGCCGGCCTTGTGCACGGCTTGGGTGACCTGCTTCCAGCCTTCCACCTGCGCCTCCGACCAGATGCCGGGGGTGTCGGCGTAGCCGACGCCCATGGGCGTCACCGCGGTCGCCTCGCTGAGGATCAGGCCGGCCGAGGCGCGCTGTGCGTAGTACTCGGCCACCAGCGGCCCCGGGATCCGCTCGACGCCCGAGCGCGCGCGGGTCAGTGGCGCCATGACGATGCGGTTCTTCAGGGTCAGGTCGCCGACCTGGATGGGATCGAACAGCGTGGGCATTCCAAGCTCCTGGGAGGGACTGGAGCTTAGGTAGGCGGGCGGATCGTCCGCGCACGCCGAGAAATCCTGCGGCGAGCCGCAGAATTTCCCGACTGCGGGAATTGCAGGCAGCGCCCCCTAGCGCGCCCGCGGAAGGTCGAGCACGAAGCCGGCGGGATGGTGGAAGTCCGGCGGGCCCGGCGCATGGCTCAGCGACCAGTAGGAGATCGCGCCGTCGGACGCCTCCACCACGGCGGTGAGCGCAAGCCGCCAATCCTCGTCGGCGAAGGCCTGCAGGCCGGAAAGGTCGAAGGTGGCGGTGAGCGCGAGCGCCTCGCCCGTGCGGTGCGTCTCGATCGCCGGCGTGGGAGCCGCCGCCGGCCGCATGCCTTCCCGGTAGGCGTCGAACAGGTAGGCGGCCCAGCGGCCCGAAGGCGCGAGGTTGAGTTCCACATAACTCTCGCCGCTCGGCCGGCGCAGGAAGGCCTCGAAACAGGTGGAGCGCCACAGCTCGTCGGCGCGCTCCGGCGGCCCGGCCGGCGGCAGCACCACCTGCGCCAGGGCCCCTTCCGCGCGGTAGGTCAGGCGCAGCAGGCCGGGCGCAGGCCTGGCCGCGTCGGCCAGGAGGCTCGTCAGCGGCGAGCGGGGTGTCGCGGGGTGGGGCGTGAGCCTCGTCTGCATGCCGGCAGGCTAGCGGGCGCGACGCGGCGCGTCAGCGTCAGCGTCAGGCGTCGTGCATGCGCACGGTGTGCGCCACGTGGAACGAGCCGGAATGGCTGAGCACGATCCAGTCGCCGCTATGGGCGATGACCGGGCCTTCGGGCGTACGCACCTGCACGGCGGCGCCTTCGGCTACGGCCTGGGCCTCGTCGCCCAACCAGGTCCACAGCGTGCGCCAGCTCTTGGCGTCATGCGGCGGCGGAACGCGCAGCGCGGCGCCATGGTCGAACGGGGGATGCAGTTGAACGACTCGCATGGGTCCTGACGGTGGTCGAACTTGGAAAGGTCAGTTCCGCCCTGCTTCGGTGACCAAGACCTTAACCGGCTATCATTGTGCGGCTTGGGCGCTGGCCTCGAGCTGCCCGATCCGGATCTCGTACGACCGGGCGATGGCGTCCTTGCTGGCGGCGTTGGCGTTCTGGGCGGTGCGCCACTCCGCTTGCTGACGGTCTAGCGTCTCGCGGTCGACGCCGGCGGCCAGGGCCCGCTCGTAGGCGCGCTTCAGCCGGCGGTCGGCGGCCCGCAGGCCGGCGTCCTCGCAGAGCATGCGGGCCGCAGGCGTCGACTCGTACCGGCAGCGGTTCGCAGACTTGCGGGCAGGCGCCGCGGCTTTCGCGGCCGGCCGCACCGAGGCGCGCTCCAGCTTCGGTCGGGCCGTCGGCGCGGGCGCCGCCGCACGCTGAGCCGCCGGCGGGGGAACGGTGCTGGGGAGCGGCGGCGGGGGGGCTGCGGAGGCGAGCGGGGGGGCTGCAGAGGCGGGCGGGGACGGGACCGCCTGTGGCTGCGCCTCGGCGACCTGCAAGGGCTCCGGCGCGCCGGACGGGCTTCGGGTGAGGCGGCGGACGTCGGCGATCCGCTGGGCCGGCTCGACGCCGGGCGGCAGCGCGGATCGGGCCAGTTCGACGTGACGGGCGTCGGCCTCGCCGAACCAAGGCGTGTCGCCCGAGACGGTGGCGGCGAAGGCGTCGAAGGCCAGGCAGTAGTCGAGAATGCGCGGGTCGCCGCCGACCGCGCCGGCGCAGTCCCTGGAAAAGGCCTCGAGGCCATCGCGGCCCATGTCCGCGTAGACCACCTGGAACTGCTCGTAGGCGCGGCGGACCTGGGCGACATCGGCCTCGGGCGCGGCGGTCGGCGTCAGCGCCGCCGGGCGCTGGCCGGCCTTGGCGAGTTGCTCCGTGCTGACGTTCCGGGGGCGCGAGTCGTCCTCGCTCGAGAACCACCAGGCGAGCCCGCCCGACGCGGCGACCACCAGGACGCCGGCCGCGATCAATCCCACCAGGGGGCGGCGGGGCGGCTCCTCCAGGCGCTCCAGCAGCGGCGATTCAGGCTCGGGCATAGCCTGAAGGAAACTCCCAAGGCGCAGCTCGGGTTGCGCGCCTTCCCTTACGAGAACAGCGCTTTGCAAAACCGTCATATCGGCCTTAACTCCCAATAGAGCCGGGACGACAGACCGTTGATTCAAAAATACGGCTACGGAAGAATGATCCCGGAGCTTGGGAGGCAGATATTGGCAGAAACGTCCACGAAGGCGCCTGATCCGATGGACATCGCGCTCGGCGCCGCCGTCCGCGTCCGACGGCGAACCATCGGCCTGTCGCAGGAGGCGCTGGCCGAGCAGTGCGGCGTGAGTTTCCAGCAGATCCAGAAGTACGAGAACGGCGCGAACCGCATCTCCTTCTCGCGGCTCGTCCAGATCGCCCGGGCGCTGCAGTGCCGGGTGGTCGATCTCATGGACGTCCTGGACTCGCCCGATCGCGAGCCTTCGGGCGAGATGGCGGTTCTCGGCCGGGTGCGCACGCCCGGCGCGCTTGAGCTGCTCGCCGCCTACGAGCGGCTCCCGCCGGACGCCCGCTCCAGCCTGGTCAACTTCCTGAAGAGCATCACGCCCGCGCCGGCGACCGAAGTCGCCTGACGCCGGTCAGTCGCCGGCGAGCACGCGGTCGATCACAGCCCGGGCCTCCGGGCCCGACCAGTCCGCCTCTCCGGCGACGCGGCCCTTCTCCAGCCCGTCGGGGCCATAGATCACCGTCGTCGGCATTCCCGCCGCCGCCGGCTTCAGCGCGAACGGCAGCTTCATCGAGCGGTCGTGGTAGAACTTCAGCGGCGGGTGCTTGCCGATGAACAGCCGCGCCTTCTCGGCCGCGTCCTCGCCGTCGATGCTGATCGCCACCACCTCCACCGGCTTCCCGGCGTAGGCGGCCTGCAGCTTGGCCAGGGTCGGCATCTCGATCACGCAGGGGCCGCACCAGGTCGCCCACACGTTCATCACCACCACCTTGCCCTTGAAGTCCGCGAGCCGCACCTCGGAGCCCTCGGCGTCGTAGAAGGTGTTGGTCGGCGGCGCCGTCGGCTCCTCGGGCACGACGAGCTTGGCCATCTCGCCCTTGGCGACCTCCGCGAGCCCGCCCTTCGGCTGAGGTTTGAACGAGGCCTGGGCGATGATGTAGAGAACCGCCGCGACGCCGATGAGAGCGGCGCCCCAGAGGGCCCATGTCAGGATCCCGCCCCTGGGCTTCGCCGCGGATTGTTCGCTCATATGACTGACTCTTCCTCCGACGCCCCGAAGACCGCCTCCGGCGCCGCCCAGGCTGGGCAGGCCATGTGGGGCGGCCGCTTCTCCGACAAGCCGGCCGAGCTGATGCAGGCGATCAACGTCTCCATCGGCTTCGATCGCCGTCTGGCGGCCCAGGACCTGGCCGGGTCCCGCGCGCACGCCGCGATGTTGCGCAAGGCCGGCGTCATTTCAAGCGAGGACGAGGCGGCGATCCAGGGCGGCCTCGAAACCATCGCCGCCGAGATCGAGGCGGGGACCTTCCCCTTCCGGGAGGAGTTCGAGGACATCCACATGAACGTGGAGGCCCGGCTGCGCGAGCTGATCGGCCCTGCGGCCGGCCGGCTCCATACCGCCCGCTCACGCAACGACCAGGTGGCCCTCGATTTCCGCATGTGGGTCCGCGACGCCTGCGACCGCGCCGGAGCCCAGATCCGGGCCCTGCAGCAGGCGCTGGTGGCCAAGGCCGAACCGCACGCGGGGGCCATCATGCCGGGTTTCACCCACCTGCAGCCCGCCCAGCCGGTGACCTTCGGCCACCACCTGATGGCCTATGTGGAGATGTTCGGCCGCGACGCCTCGCGCTTCGCCGACGCGCGGGCGCGCATGAACGAGAGCCCGCTGGGCGCCGCCGCCCTGGCCGGCTCCCCCTTCCCCATCGATCGCCACATGACCGCCCAGGCGCTCGGCTTCGCGCGGCCCACGGCCAACTCGCTGGACAGTGTCGCCGACCGGGACTTCGCCCTGGAGGCGCTGGCCGCCGCCACCATCTGCGCCACCCACCTGTCGCGGTTGGCGGAAGAGATCGTGATCTGGATGACGCCGCAGTTCGGCTTCGTCCGGCTCTCCGACGCCTTCACCACCGGCTCGTCGATCATGCCGCAGAAGAAGAACCCCGACGCGGCCGAGCTGGTGCGGGCCAAGGTCGGCCGGCTGCTGGGCTCGTTCACCCAGCTCGCGGTGGTCATGAAGGGCCTGCCGCTGACCTATTCGAAGGACATGCAGGAGGACAAGCTGCCCACGTTCGAGGCCTTCGACGCGCTCGAGCTCTCCCTACGCGCCATGGCCGGCATGGTCGCCGACCTGGAGCCTGCCACGGATCGCATGGCCGCCGCGGCCGGCGCGGGCTTCTCCACGGCCACCGACCTGGCCGACTGGCTGGTGCGCGAGCTCAACCTCCCGTTCCGCGACGCCCACCACGTGACCGGCGCAGCGGTGAAGCGCGCCGAGCAGCTCGGCTGCGACCTGCCCGGGTTGCCGCTTTCGGAGTTGGAGGCGCTGGACCCCAGGATCACCGCGGGTGTTTATGAGGTGCTGACGCCGCAGGCTTCCGCGGCCAGCCGCAAGAGCTACGGCGGAACCGCCCCGGACCAGGTGCGGGCCCAGATCCAGCGTTGGAAGGAACTCCTGGCATGACGACCCGCATCCCCGCCCTGATCGTGCTCCTCGCCGCCGCTGGCGCGCTGACCGCGTGCGGCAAGATGGGCCCGCTGGAGCGGCCCGGCCCGCTGTTCGGCGGCACGTCGACGACCCGCCAGGCCGACGAGGCCGAGCGCCAGGCGCAGGACCCAACCCGGCCGGTGAACACCGTCGACCCGCGCGACCGGTCCACCGATCCCGCGCCGGCGCGCACCATCCCGATCCCGGGCCAGAGCCCCGACCCGACCCGACCCGCGCCGCAGGGCGCCCTGCCCGACCCCTACGCCAACCCCCGCCGATGAACCATTTCGAGCTGCGCGGCGGCGAGCTCCACTGCGAGGACGTGCCGCTTTCGCGCATCGCCGCCGAGGTGGGGACGCCGGTCTACGTCTATTCCTCCGCCACCCTGGAGCGGCACTACCTCGTGCTGCGCGACGCGCTGGTCGCCGCCGGCCTGAAGGACCCGCTGATCGCGTTCGCGGTGAAGGCCAACTCCAACGTCGCCGTGCTGCGCACCCTGGGCCGGCTGGGCGCAGGCGCCGACGTGGTCTCCGAGGGCGAGGTCCGCCGGGCGCTCGCCGCCGGCATCCCCGGTGAGCGGATCGTGTTCTCCGGCGTCGGCAAGACCGAGCGCGAGGTCGCCTTCGCCCTCGAGGCCGGCGTCGCCGAGATCAATGTGGAGTCCGAGCCCGAGCTGCACCTGGTGAACCAGGTGGCCCAGCGGCTGGGGCAGCGCGCCCAGGTGGCGATCCGGGTGAACCCGGACGTGGAGGCCGGCGGCCACGCCAAGATCTCCACCGGCAAGGCCGAGAACAAGTTCGGCGTCTCCTTCGCCGAGGCCGAACGGCTCTACGCCAACGCCTCCAACATGGCCGGCGTGCGGCCGGTGGGCGTCGCCTGCCACATCGGCAGCCAGATCACCGACCTCGCCCCCATGGACGCGGCCTTCCGCAAGATGCGCGGCCTCGTCGAACGCCTGCGCGCCGAGGGCTTGGCGGTGGAGCGCCTCGACCTCGGCGGCGGTCTGGGCGTGCCCTACTTCAACCAGCCGGAGCCGCCCTCGCCCGAGGCCTACGCTCGGATGATCGCCGGCGCCATGGCCGGCCTCGACATCCAGTTCGCCTTCGAGCCGGGCCGGATGATCGCGGCCAACGCCGGCGTGCTGGTCGCCCGGGTGCAGCACGTGAACCGCCGACCCGAGGGGCGGAACTTCCTGGTGCTCGACGCCGCCATGAACGACCTGCTGCGGCCGGCGATGTACGACGCGTACCACGACATCCGGCCCGTGCAGCCGCGGGACGGGGCGCCCGAGACCTACGATGTGGTGGGCCCGGTCTGCGAGACCGGCGACACCTTCACCCGTGACCGCGAACTGCCGCCCCTGCAGGCCGACGACCTGATCGCCTTCATGAGCGCCGGCGCCTACGGCGCCGCCATGGCCAGCGAGTACAACTCCCGCCTGCTAGCGCCGGAGGTCCTGGTCCGCGGCGGCGAGTACGCCGTCGTGCGCCCTCGCCCGACCTACGAGGACATGCTCGAGCGCGAACGCCCGGCGCCCTGGCTCTGAGCTAGTCCATTGCGCCGACGTAGGGCAGGCCGCGGAAGCGGCCGGCGGCGTCCATGCCATAGCCGACGAGGAAACGCGGCGGCGCTTCCCACGCCACGAAGTCGGGCTTGAGGGCGCGTTCCGTGGGCCAGGGCTTCGAGGCGAAGACGGCGGTCATCACCTCGCTCGCGCCCGCGTCGCGGACCAGGCGCGCGGCCTCCGACAGCGAGAGCCCGGTGTCGAAAACGTCATCGACGATCAGCGCCTTCTGCCCCACCAGCGGCCGCTGCAGGTCTGCGCGCACCTCGCAGCGTCCGGTGGAGACCCGCTGGTCCTTGTAGGAGGCGAGCCACAGCGCGTCGAAGCGCACGAACCGTCCATGCCGGGCGAGCGCCCGCATCAGGTCGGAGCAGAACCACAGTCCCCCGGTCAGCAGGCAGACCGCCACGGTGTCGTCGTCGAGCCGCGGCGCCATCTCGCGCGCCAGGGCTTCCACCCGCTCGGCCACCTCGGCCTCGGTGAGCAGGACTTCCTTGATGTCGTCAGCCATGATGATCGGATAGCGCGTCCGGGGCGTCCGCGGGAAGCGGCCGAGCCTCTTCGGCGGCCGGCGCGTGGCCCGTTGTGGGCGCTTCGGCCTCGGCGTGCACGGCGGCGGGCGCCGCCTGCCCCTCCGGGGTCTCGAACGCCAGGGCCAGGTCGTGCACGCTGGACGGCGGGGCCTCGATCTCCACGGCGAAATAGCGGGTGGCCCCGGCCGGGATGCCCGGGTCCACCGGGCGCACCACCTTGGCGGCGAGCAGCCGGCCGGTGCGGGTCAGCATGTCGATGCGGATGGCGGGGGCCTGGGCGGGCTCCTCGCGCAGGTTGCGAATCCGGCCGGTGACCGCCAGCACGGGCCGTCCGGCCTGGAAGGCGGGCGTCGCCTTCACCTCCTCGATCACCAGGCCCAGCGTGTTCACCGGCACGCCCAGGCCGGCGTAGGCGCCGGAGGTCTGCGGCGCGAGCCGGACGATGCTGTCGCGGAACACGAGCGCGCCGACGACGACCAGCGCGACGGCGGCGGCCATGCCCCCCCAGGCGACGATCGCGCCCACGGGCTTCTTCGGCGGCGCGACCGGCGCGGGCGCCGGGCGGGGCCGAGGCGTGGGGTCAGGCCCGCTGACCTCCAGGTCGTCTTCAGGCGCGGCGCCGGGGGCCGGGGGTTCGGAGGGCGGCGGCGCCTCGGCCGTCGCCTCTTCGAACAGGTCAGGATCTGGGTCGGCGGCGCGGTCGTTCTGGGCCGTGTGCCAGCGGGCGCCGCAGTTGGTGCACTTGACCGTCCGGCCACCCTCGGGGATGCGCGAGTCATCCACGAAATAGCTGGTGGCGCACTCTGGACAGGTCAGTATCATGACGGCCGAATCGCGACGCTCCAGCAACCCCCTTCGAGGTCGCCGATTTCCGGCTCCATGTCCAGAAACCCCAACGTCGCTGCGGCGACAGACGCCGCCGACGAGGTCGTCCGTTTCGACGACGTTTCCATGCGCTACGGCCGCGGGCCGGAAGTGCTGAGCGACCTCAACTTCGCCCTGGCGCCCGGCAGCTTCCACTTCATCACCGGCCCCTCCGGGGCGGGCAAGAGCTCGCTCCTGAAGCTAATCTACCTGGCTGCTCGCCCATCGAAGGGTCTCATCCACCTGTTCGGCCACGACGTGGCCCAGGAGAGCGCGCGGACCCGCCCGCACCTGCGCCGGCGGATCGGTGTGGTCTTCCAGGACCTGCTGCTGCTGGAGCACCTGTCGGCCTTCGACAACGCCGCCATCCCGCTGCGCATCGCCGGAGCCCGTCCGGCCGACTACCGGGGCGACGTGGCCGAGCTGCTGAGCTGGGTGGGCCTGGGCCAGCGGATGCACGCCATGCCCGCCACCCTGGCCGGCGGCGAAAAGCAGCGGCTCGCGATCGCCCGCGCCGTGGTGAACCGGCCCGAGATCCTGCTGGCCGACGAACCCACCGCCAACGTCGACCACGAGATGGCCCTGCGCATCTTCCGGCTGTTCGTGGAGTTGAACCGGCTGGGCACCACCATCGTCATCGCAACCCACGACCAGGACCTCGTCGCGCGCTCCGGCCGGCCGGTCCTGCACCTGGAGCGCGGCCGGCTGACGCCGAAGGGGCCGCTGGGACCGGCCGTCGCATGAGCCAGCCGCTGTTCGACCCCGCCCGCTGGAAGCCCGCGCCCTTCCTGCCGGAGAGCGACGCGCGCGATGGCGCCCTGATCTTTGTCGTTGCGGTGCTCTGCTTCCTGGCCTGCCTGACGGCGCTGGGCGTGCTCGCCGCCGACCGTGCGGCGCGGGGCTGGAGCAGCCAACTGGCCGGCGAGGCCACCGTCATCGTGCGGGCGAAGGGCGGCGAGACGCCGGACGCCGCCGCGGCCCGCGCCGCGGAGACCCTGGCCGGCGTCGGCGGGGTCACCGAGGCCCGCGCCCTGGAGCGCGAGAAGGCCTACGACCTGATCCGGCCGTGGCTCGGCGACGTGGCCGACCTCGAGGACCTGCCCGTGCCCCGGCTCGTGGCCGTGACCCTGGACGAGGCCCAGCCCGCCACCGCCCGGGCGCTGGACCTGGCCCTGCGGGCGCAGGGGATCGACGCTGTGGTGGACGACCACAGCGTCTGGATCGAGGACATCCGCCGCGCGGCCGGCATGGTCCGGTGGGCGGGCGCGGCGGTCTTCCTGCTGATCGCCGGCGCGGCCGCCGCCGTGGTGGCCTTCGCCACCCGCGCCGGGCTCGCCGCCCGCAAGGACGTGGTCGAGGTGCTGCACCTTTCGGGCGCGGAGGACTCCTTCATCGCCCGCCTGTTCCAGCTCCGCTTCGCTCAGATCGCCGGCGTCGCCGGCCTGCTCGGCGCCGTGGCGGCGGCGGCCGCGGGCGCCCTGGCGCGCCTGGCCGGCGGCGGCGCGGGCCTGACCCCCGTCCTGCCCATCGCCTGGATCGACCTGCTCGCGGTGCTACCCTGCCCTCTCCTGGCCGCGTTCGTGGCCGCCCTGGCGGCGAGGCTCACGGCCTCCGCGCTGATCCGGGAGATGGAATGAAGTCGGTCGCGGCCTTCCTGGTCCTCGCCCTGATCTGGACGGCGGGGCTGTTCGCCTTCGCCGCGCGGGTGCAGCAATCGACCCCCGCGCCGCTGCCGATGCCGGCCGACGGCATCGTCGCGCTGACCGGCGCCAACTCGAATCTGCGAATCGCCACGGCGGTGAACCTGCTTGAGCGGGACCTCGGCCAACGGGTGCTGGTCTCCGGCGTGAACCGGGAAGCGAGCCGGGAGGACATCCGCACGGTCAGCCGCGCCGTGCGGCGGCTCTACGACTGCTGCGTCGATCTTGGCTTCACCGCCGCTGACACGGTGGGCAACGCCCGCGAGACCGCGGAGTGGGCCGACGCCATGCGCTACGGCTCGCTGATCATCGTCACCGCGGACTACCACATGCCCCGCGCCATGCTGGAGCTGCGCGCCGTGCTGCGCGAGCCGGAGGTGACCCTGCAGGCCTATCCGGTGCCGACGCCGGCCCTGAAGGCGCGGGGCTGGTGGCGCAGCCCGCGGGCGGCCCGCTTGATGGTTGTGGAGTACTCCAAGTATCTGGCGATCCTCGGCCGGGAGGCGGTGCTGGGGCTCGGCCCCCGTGAGCCCGTCCCGGCGCAACAGAAGGCCGCCTCGTGATCGCCGTCCGCTCCTTCCTCTACGTGGCGCTGTTCTACCTCTGGACCGCGATGGTCGCAGTCCTTGCCACGCCGGTGCTGCTGGGACCCGCCCGCTGGACGCTGGCCATGTTCCACTTCTGGGGCCGGGGCGTGGTCGGCCTGCTGCGGATCTGCGACATCCGGGTGGAGGTGCGCGGGCGCCAGCACATCCCTACCGGTCCCGCCCTCGTCGCGCCCAAGCACCAGTGCATGCTGGACGTCTTCGCCCAGTTCACCTGGCTGCCCGCCTCGGTGTTCGTGATGAAGAAGGAGCTGAACTGGATCCCCTGGTTCGGCTGGTACGCCGCCAAGGTCGGCACCATCGACATCGACCGCTCCGGCCACGCCACGGCGCTCAAGAACATGGTCCGCCGCGCCAAGGTGCTGTTCCAGAAGGACCGCCAGGTGGTGATCTTCCCCGAGGGCACTCGGGGCGAGCCGGGCGTCCGGGGCGACTATAAGCCCGGGATCGCCGCCCTCTACCGCGAGCTCGACGTGCCGGTGATCCCGGTGGCCACCAACTCGGGCGTCCACTGGCCGGCGCACGGCTTCATCCGCCGCCCCGGCGTGATCGTCTTCGAGTACCTGGAGCCGATCCCGCCCGGCCTGAAGCGGGCCGAGTTCATGCGCACTCTCGAGGAGCGCATCGAGACGGCGTCCGAGAAGCTGCTGGCGCTCTAGCACGGAACGCTCCCCCGTCCCGCCCGTTCAGAACGGAACGCGAACGACGGAGGCGGCGAAGATGGCCCAGGCCCAGCACGACAACCCCAAGCTCGACCCGAACCCGGGCTCCAACACCCAGAAGGATCCCGACGACTGGGTTTCGGGCGACGAGCCGATGACCGGCGCGCAGGCGTCGTATCTGACCACCTTGTCGGAGGAGGCCCACGAGGAGCCGCCGCCGGAGGACCTGTCAAAGGCCGAGGCCTCCAAGCGCATCGACGCGCTGAAGGAGAAGCTCGGCCGCTAGCCGGCGGCCAGTTCGCGGCGCTCGACGAGCCCGAGCAGCGTCTCCATGGCGTGGTCGCGGACGCCCTCCTCGCGCAGGTGCGCCACGAGGTCCCGCAGGTAGTCCACGTTCCGGCCGGACAAGCCGGTAGCTCCGGCGATCAGCTCGGCCTGACGCTCCAGGCCGAGCGCGCCCGCCCACTGCGGATGGCGCACGTCCGACAGGAAAACCAGGGCGTCGACACGCCGCCCGTCGGCCAGGCGCACATGGCGCCGGGCCTCTACATAGGTCTCGGTCGGCTGCTCGCGCTCGACCAGGTAGGCGTAGACCTCAGGCCAGGCAGGCTCGGCGATCCGGTAGGCCATGCCGCGCGTCGCCCCGCCGGGCGCGAGGCCCAGCACCAGGCCCGGCCGTTCGTAGGTGCCGCGATGGTGGACCGAATAGATGCAGAAGGCCCGGCGGCGGCCGTGTAGGGTGGCGGGCCTGCGTTCCAGGAACTCGAACCCCGGCCGCCACATCAGCGAGCCGTAGCCGAAGACCCAATGCTCGTCCGCCATCGCGCCCCGCGCTAAACCTCAAGGCCATGTCTCTGCACGATCTGCCGCCGCCCCGCAAACACAGCCGGCTGGGGCTCTACATCCCGTTCGGCATCGCCCTCCTGGTGGTCGTCGCCTGGACGATCCTGTGGCTCTGGGCCCGCGGCGAGGCCCGCACCCGGATGGACGCGGCCGTCGCCGACCTCAAGCAGGCGGGATACGAGGTGAGCTGGGAAGACCGCAGCATCAGCGGCTATCCCCTGCGGCTCAGCGTGACCTTGACCGGCGCGCGGGTGCGGGAGCCGTCCGGCTGGGGTCTGCAGGCGCCCTTGCTCGAGGGTGACGCCTACATGCATGCGCCGGGGCACTGGATGCTGGCCGCTCCCGAGGGTCTGACCTTCGTCCGCCCGATCGGCGGCCCCGTGGCCGTGCGCGGCGAGACCATCCGCGCCAGCCTGAAGGATCTCGACCGCACGCCGCCGAGCTTCTCCCTGCAGGGCGCCAAGCTCACCTTCCAGCCGACCGCAGGCGCCCAGCCGTTCGGTTTGGAGTCCGCCGACCTCGTGGAGTTCCACCTGCGTCCCGGACCTGACGACGAAGGACTGGTCGCCACGGAAGTGAAGAACGGCCGCGCCCGGCTGTCGGGCCTGTTCGGCCGCATCGCCGGGGAGAAGCCGGTGTCCATCGTCTGGAACTCGCGGGTGACGAAGATGAGCGCCTTCCGCGGGAGCGACTGGCCCTCCGCGGTGCGCGCCTGGTCCGACGCCGGCGGCCAGATGCGGGTCGTCCAGGCCGGCGTCACCGCCGGCGACGCCCTGCTCGGCTCCAACGCCGGGACGCTGAACGTCGGCATGGACGGCCGCGTTCGCGGGACGCTGGACGTCACCCTGAAGCAGGCCCCGATGGCGCTGGGCGCCATGGGGCAGACCGGCGTGATCCGACCGGAGGCGGCCGACGCGGCGGCCGCCGTGGCCCAGGCCCGCCAGGGCGCGGGCGAGGCGGCCCGGGCGACCATCAACTTCCAGGCCGGTCAGACGACGCTCGGACCCGTGGCGCTGGGCCCCGCTCCGAAGGTTTATGAGCGCCGCTGAACGCCGTTACCCCGATAGCCAAGCCGGCCGCGATGGGCGATGCTGCCGGTCGGGGAGACGACCATGGCCTCGCTCTACGACCGCTGGATCCTGCCCAGGCTGCTGACCTGCGCCTGCTCGGCCCCGCCGATGATGAAGCAGCGCGCCAAGATCGTGCCGCGCGCCGAGGGCCGGGTGCTGGAGCTCGGCATCGGCATGGGTCTGAACCTGCGGTTCTACGATCCCAGCCGGGTGACGGAGGTGCTGGGCGTCGACCCGGCGCCCGAGCTGCGGGCCCGCGCCGAGGCCGCCGAGCGCGACGCGCGCCTGAAGGTGAAGGTGGAGGACGGCACGGCCGAGGCCCTGCCCTTCGCCGACGGCAGCTTCGACACCGTCGTCTGCACCTTCACGCTGTGCTCGGTGCATACGCCCACCCAGGCGCTCGCCGAGGCCCGACGAGTGCTGAAGCCCGGCGGACGGCTGCTGTTCTGCGAGCACGGGCTCGCTCCGGATCCCGAGGTGGCGCGCTGGCAGCACCGGATCGAGCCCGTCTGGAAACGCATCGCCGGCGGCTGTCATCTCACCCGTCCGGTCTCGGGGGCCATCGCCGCCGCCGGCTTCCGGCTGGACGACCTCGATCGGATGTACGTGCCGAAGACACCGCGCTTCGCCGGCTGGAACGAGTGGGGCGTCGCGGCGCCGGCCTGACTTAGCGCGGGGCGAGGCCGTGCTGGCGCATGCGCCAGACGAGAGCGTCGATGCGATGCTGGCCGAAGAACGGCTCGTCCTGGAAGACCATGGTCGGCACGCCCCTCGGACGCATCCCGCGCTAGCCCCGCAGGCGCTCCAGGCTGGCCGCCAGCTCCGCGGCGCGGAATGGCTTGGTGAGGCGCGGCAGGGCGGGGTCGAGTGCGTCCGCCTCGGCGTAGCCCGACACCACCAGCGCTAGAACGCCGGGGCGGCGGGCGTGCACGGCGCGGATCAGGTCCACGCCGGTCATCCCTGGCATCAGGTAGTCGGTGACCAGGAGGTCGGGCCTCAGCCCCTCGTCGAGCAGCCGCACCGCGCCCTCGCCCGACCCGCTCTCGACCACGGTGTAGCCGAGCTCGGCCAGCATGTCGGCCGTGGTCGCGCGGACCAGCTCCTCGTCGTCCACCAGCAGGGCGACGCCGGCGCCAGCCGTCGCCGAGGCGGCGTCGCCGGCCGCGTCCGAGGCCGTGGCCTCGTCGCTCACCGGCAGCCAGAGCTCGACGTTGGTGCCGAGTCCCGGCCGGCTCGTGATCCTGAGCGCCCCCCCAAGCTGGGACGCCAGGCCGTGGGCCATGGACAGGCCGAGGCCGGTGCCCTTTCCCACGCCCTTGGTGGAGAAGAACGGCTCAATGGCGCGGGCGGCGGTCTGCTCGTCCATGCCCACGCCGGTGTCGGCCACGGAGATGCGCACGTAGCCGCCGGGACGCAGGCCGGCGGCGTTGCGCCGGGCGGCGGTCTCCACGCCGGCGGAGATGCGCAGCACGCCGCCCTCCGGCATGGCGTCGCGAGCGTTCACGCTGAGGTTCAGGATGGCCATCTCGAGCTGGTTGGGGTCGGCCTTGGCCGGCGGCAGGTCGCCTGGCACGTCGACCACCACCTTGACCTGCGGGCCCGAGGTCGAGGCCACGAGGTCGGCCATGCCGACGATCAGCCCTGAGACGTTGACGGCGCTGGGCTGCAGCGGCTGGCGCCGAGCGAACGCCAGCAGGCGCTGGACGAGGGTCTTGGCCCGCTCGGCGGACTGCAGCGCGCCCTCGATCAGCCGCTGCTCGCGCTCGCCGCCCAGACCGCGGCGCTGCAGGATGTCGAGGCCACCGACGATCGGGGTGAGCAGGTTGTTGAAGTCGTGCGCCACGCCGCCGGTGAGCTGGCCCATGGCCTCCAGCTTCTGCGACTGCCGCAGCGCCTCCTCCGTGCGCCGCAGCTCCTCGGCCGCCTGACGCTCCTCGGTGACGTCCCGCCCGTAGCCGTAGACAAGGTCGCCCTCCGTGGTGGTGTGCCAGGAGATCCAACGCGCCGCACCGTCCTTGCCCCGGTGCCGGTGCTCGAAGCTGGTGAGGTCGCGGGCTGCGGTCGCCAGGTCGTGGCCGCCGGAAGCCAGCTCGGCGTCCTCCGGCCAGACGAATTCCCCGAAGTGTCGGCCCACCACCTCCGAGGGGTCATGGCCGAGGATGGCGGTCCAGGCCGGGTTCACGGCGCGGAACACGCCGTCGGACCCGACCACCACCAGCAGGTCGCGGGAGTTGCGCCACACCCGGTCGCGCTCGCGCGTCCGCTCCGTGACCTCCCGCTCAAGCTCCAGCCGTGAGCGCGCCAGCACCTCGCGGGCCTCGACGATCTCCTGGATATCAGTGCATGTGCCGAACCAGCGGGTGATCCGCCCGGCCTCGTCCCGCACCGGCTGGGCGCGGCCAAGCACCCAGCGATACTGGCCTGAGCGGTGCCGCAGGCGATACTCGATATGATAGGTCTCGCCGGTCTCGAGACACTGACGCCAGAGCGTCCAGGCGCGCTCCTGGTCGTCCGGGTGAAAGATGTCGTTCCAGGCGTCCCCGTCCGTAACGCCGTCCGGCACGCCGGTGAACTCGTACCAACGCTGGTTGTAGTAGTCGTGGTAGCCGTCGGGCCGCGTCGACCAGATCATCTGGTCGATGGAGTTGGCGATCGCCTCGAAGCGCGCGCGGCTGTCCCGCAGCTCGGCCTCGGCCCGGCGCCGCTCCACGGCGGAGCGCGTCCGCTCCGCCACCTCGCGCACGAAGGCGAGCTCCTCGTCGGGCCAGGCGCGGGCGGTGGCGTGGTTCAGATAGAGGAGGGCCACCAGCCCCCCCTGCTCCACCAGCGGCATGTTCACCACCGCCTGGGCGCTGATGGCCTTCAGAGCGTCGGACGTCGCGGCGGTCCGCGGATCCTTGTCGGCGTCGGCGAAGACGACCGTTTCCCCGCGCTTCAGGTCATCGATGTAGGTGCCGTAGTCGCGGAACTGCAGCACGCCGGCCAGGCTGCGGATGCCGGGCGCGTTCCAGTCCCGCTCGATGGTGATGGTCTCGCGCGCCTTGTCTACCACGCCGTAGCCGGCGCGGCTCACCTCGAGCGTCCGGCCGAGGATCTCGGCGGCGACGAAGGAGATCTCCACCGGATCCTCCAGGTCGCGGACCCGGTCGGAGAGTTCCAGGAGCGCGGCGCGGCGCGCCTCCTCCTGCTTCTCGGCCGTGACGTCGTAGGCGGTGCCGACAAAGCCCAGGTGACGGCCCGCCCCATCGAACCGCGGCTGGGATTGCGATCGCAGCCAGCGCCACTCGCCCCGCGCGTTGCGATACCGCGCCTCGAGCGAAAACGGCCGGAGCGAGGCCTCCTTCTCGAGCTGTTCGGCGAAGATGCGCTCTACGTCGTCCGGGTGGATGGCGTGGCGCCAGTCGAAGACCAGCGCCTCCTCGTAGCTCCCGCCCACGAACTCCACGTAGGCCTGGTTGACGAACTCGCGAGTGCGGTCGAGCCGGGTCACCCACATGGGCGTGGGCGCGGAGTCGATGATCAGGCGGAAGCGTTCTCCACTGTCCGGCGCCGCCGCCACATCGAGGCTGTCCGTCGAGCCGGCCAAACACAGTCCCCCCGTAACCGGCGACCGCCGGCGCACCCCACCGTCCGCTAAGCGGACAGCGGGGCCAAGGGTTCCCTGGCGGCCGCCGCGCAGCGGCTCACCGCCGCACGACCGCCACCTCGTTGGAGAGGCCGGCGCTGGCCAGCTCACGCTCGGCCTGGGTGAAGCCGTAGGCGGGCACGACGGCGCCTGAGCGATCCGCCACCTCAGCCCAGCGCGCGACGAGCGCCTCGCCCGCGTCGTCCCCACCGCCGATGTAGCGGCCGGCGGATAGCGTGACGTTGGCCACCGCGAAGTGGCCCGCCCCGGCGCAGAGCACCGCGCGGGTGGGCGCATCCTCGCCCGTCAGCGCCAGCAGGCCCGGGCTGACCAGCGCCGGGTCCAGGAGGTCCAGGCTCTCGTCGGAGAGCACCCCGTTGGTCATCTGGGTGGCCGCGGTCGGCGCGAGGCAGTTCACATGCACGCCATACTTCTCGCCTTCGATCGCCAGGGTCTGCATGAAGCCCACCAGGGCCATCTTCGCCGCGCCGTAGTTCGCCTGGCCGAAGTTGCCGTAGAGGCCCGACGACGAGGTGGTCATCACGATCCGGCCGTAGCGCTGCTCGCGCATGATCTCCCACACCGCCTTGGTGCAGATCGCCGCGCCGAGCAGGTGGACGTCCACGACGAGGCGGAAGTCGTCGAGGCTCATCTTGGCGAAGGTCTTGTCGCGCAGGATGCCGGCGTTGTTCACCAGGATGTCGACCCGGCCCCAGGCGTCCATCACCTGGGCCACCATAGCCGCCACGGCGGCCTCGTCGGTGACCGACGCCGCCACGGCCACGGCCTCCCCGCCTGCGGCGACGATCTCGGCGGCCACCGCCTCGGCGGCCGCCTGCGACAGGTCGTTCACCACGACCCGCGCGCCTTTGCGCGCCAGATAGAGGGCGTGCGCCCGGCCAAGGCCGCCGCCGGCCCCCGTGATGATCGCCACCCGACCCTGCACCGACATCGTTCTCCCCTCCATGCGAGCTCTGCCGTTCGACTCGTTCACTAACATGCTAGTGAATAACTTGACTATGAGCCGGTCGCGCCTGAGGCCCGGGCTCTAAGCATCAGCGGGCCGGCTTCGCGCGAACGCCGCAGATCTCCAGGAAACCGGCGGCCATGAAGCGGGCCATGCGCTGCTTGATGGCGACAAAATCCTCTGACTTGCAGAGGCCGCCCGAGAGCTTATCGATCCGCCCCGTGCGGGCGAGAGTCACCATCAGCGCCCCGGTGACGAAGTGATAGCCCCAGAAGATGTCCTCTTCCGAGCAGTCCGGCAGCGCCTTCTTGAGGATTTCGATCAGGCGGAGCACGACGGGATCGAAGTGCTGGTCCATCAGCTCGGCGCCCCACTGGGGGGTGTTGGCCACCTGGGCGCCCAGGGCGCCGTAGTTCTTCCAGCCCTCGCCGCCCTGGATGTAGAGGTCGAGGTCGGTGTCCAGGAAGGCGTGAAGCGCGCCTTCCACGGTAGGCTTGCCGCCGCAGCTCGCCTCGTAGTCGTCCAGCGCCCTCATGCGGCGCTCGCTGGTCACGGACGCCCGCCTGGCGAACACCGCGTCGAACAGCTTCTTCTTGTCTTCGAAATAGTAGTTCAGCAGCGTGTGGTGCACGCCCACCCGGCCGGCGACGTCCTTCAGGGTGACGCCATAGAGCCCGTGCTTGGAAAACAGGTCCTCGGCCGCATCGAGGATCTGCTCCATCGACTCGGCGCGTTGCTCCGCCTTCTTCGACGCCCGCCGCGGTTTCGCACTATCCGACACGCGACGTTCTTTCAGCCCAGTCGCCGGAGGCGTCAAGTCGCGCCTCCCCCGGCGGCAGCGCCGTATTCCGCCCTGAGCCGAAGCTTGTCGATCTTGCCCGTCGCGGCGAGCGGCATGGCCTCGAGACGGACAACTTCGTCCGGGATCCACCAGCTCGCGACCTTGCCCTTGAGCGGCGCGAGCAGGGCGTCGTCGCTGACCGAGTCCGGCTCGCGCAGCTCAACAAGCAGGATCGGTCGTTCCCCCCACTTGGCGTCGGTCCGGCCGATCACCGCCGCCAGCGAGACCTCCGGGAGGGCCCCGACCACCGCCTCGATCTCGGCAGGATTGATCCACTCGCCGCCGGACTTGATCAGGTCCTTGGCCCGGCCGGTGATCACCAGGTTCCCGGCCTCGTCGATCCGGGCGAGGTCGCCGGTGGCGAACCAGCCGTCGGGGTTGGTCGCGGGCGCGGTCTCTCCGAAATAGCGCTCCACCACGGCCGCGCCGCGGACGTGCAGGTGGCCCTCGGTGTTTCGCTGCTCCGGCAGCGGCCGGCCCTCGGCGTCGGCGACCATCAGGTCGACGCCGATCGCCGGACGCCCGGACTGCGCGGGCGAGCGCGGGTCATGCGGCGCGGCGACGGTGCCGGAGGGCGACAGCTCGGTCATGCCCCAGCTCGTCTGGACGATGACGCCCAGTCGCGCCTCCAGGCGGGCCATCAGGGCTGGCGGCATCGGGGCGCCCCCCACGATGATCCGCTTCAGGCTCGGAGTCTCGCCGCCTTCGGCCTCCAGGTGCTCCAGGAGGCCCAGCCAAACGGTGGGGACGCCGACGCCGACGGTGACGCCCTCCGACTGGATCAGCCGCGCGAGGCTCGCGCCGTCCGCGTTGCGGCCGGGCAGCACCAGCTTCGCGCCCACCGCCGGCGCCGCGAAGGGCAGGCCCCAGGCATTGGCGTGGAACATCGGCACCACCGCCAGCACAACGTCGGCGCCCGAAATCGCCATTACGTCGGCCTGCAGCACGCGCAGGGTGTGCAGGTAGCTGGAGCGGTGGGTGTAGGTGACGCCCTTGGGCGCGCCCGTGGTCCCTGAGGTGAAGCAGAGGCCGCAGGGCGCCGTCTCGTCGAAGCCGCCCCAGGCGAAGCCGTCGGCGGCGTCGGCGATCATCGGCTCGAGCGCCGCCGTCCCGGCCTCCGCCGCTCCATCGATAACGATCAGTTGGAGGTCCTGCGGCACGCGATCGGCGATCTGGCGGGCCAGGGCGACGAGATCGCCGGCGACGATCAGCAGCCGCGCGCCCGATCGGGTCACCATCCCCGACAGGTGATCCGCGGTGAGCCGGGGGTTCAGCGTGTGGCACACCGCGCCCATGCCCATGATGGCGTACCAGGCTTCCATGTGGGCCTGGGTGTTCCACGCCAGCGTGGCCACGCGCGCGCCGCCCTGCACCCCGAGGCCGGCAAGGACGGCAGAGACGCGGCGGCTGCGCGCGGCGAGGTCCGCATAGCCGATGCGCGCCACCTGCCCGTCTTCCCGCGCGGTCACCACCTGCGAGGTGGGACGCCACCGGGAGGCGTGGTCCAGGAACTTGTCGAGCGTCAGCGCGAACGGCTGCATGGCTCCGTCGATCATCGGGACTCCGGACTCTTGGGCGGCAGCACCGGCGAGACGACGCCGACGTTCCAGTTCCAGGGTGTCTCTCCCTGGGCGCGGCGTCGGCGCACCGCCTCCTCGTGCAGCTCGTACATCCCGGGCATCAGCTCGGTCTTCGCCTGCGGCGCGTCCCCGAAGACCATGTAGGCGCGGGCCGCGCCGTAGGCGGGCCAGGCCGGCTGGCCGGGGGCGGCCGGCGCGCCGGTCTTCACGAAGGCCACCCAGTAGTCCTGGACCGCCCGGCTCAGACGCATCTCGGCGCTCGAGGCCGGCGGCTTCGGCCAGCCGGCCGGCGTCCGGTCGTGCGTGCCGAACACATAGGGGATCTCACTGGCGTGGAAGGCGTGCAGGTCCAGCGCCTCGGCGGCGGGATAGCCGTGGTCGAACAGGTACAGGAACGCCGGGCGGCCAAGAGCGGCCTGGTGGCGCGCCATCCGCTCGGCTGTCCAGCCGTAGAGCGCGTCCCGGGTCGTGGCGAGCACGCTCTCGCCGAGGTCGCTCGACGGATAGAGCCTGAGGAACTCGTCCGAGAGATCGCCGTAGCGTTCGCGGATCGCCGCCTCGTAAGCCGCGGCGCTGGCCGGCCTCGGCGGGGCGAGCCGCCGAAGCGAGCGGATCTCGCCGCTGTTGAACCCGACCAGAATCGGCGCCGGCGCCTGCTCGCCGCGCTCGAACACCTCGACCAACTGGGCCGGCAGCACCTTGCCGTCGACAGCGCCGAAGGGGGCGAACCCGGCCTTGGGCGCGCGGTCCACGAGCTCGGCGGCGTCCAGCGACCGGAGACCGGCCAGTCCGTTCGCGCCCAGTTGCTGCGCCAGCCGCGCGCCGGCGGTCTCCGCCGCCTCGGCGCCGAAGCGGGCGGCCTTCAGCTCGGGCGTGGAGATCATGTAGGCGCTCTGGGCGATCGCCTTGTGGAAGAGCCCGCGGGCGAGCGGCGAGGCCATGAGGTACATGACGCTGAGGCCCCCGGCCGACTCGCCGGCCACGGTCACGTTGGCCGGATCGCCGCCGAACGCCGCAATGTTGCGCTTCACCCAGGTGAGCGCCGCGACCTGGTCCAGCAGGCCGTAGTTGCCCGACGCCCCATCGGGGCTCTCGGCGCTGAGCTCCGGGTGCGCCAGCCAGCCCAGCACGCCCAGGCGATAGTTGAGCGAGACGACCACGATGCCCTGCCGGGCGAGCTCGGCGCCGTCGTACATCGACTCGCGGCTGGAGCCCGTCACCAGCGAGCCGCCGTGGATCCACACCATCACCGGCGCGCCCTTGGCGTTTTTAGGCGCCCAGACGTTCAGGGTGAGGCAGTCCTCGCTGAGCTGCGGCAGCTCGCTGGCGTAGATGAAGCCCGCCGGCATGCGCGGCTGCAGGCAGGCAGGACCGAAGGCCTTGGCGTCCCGAACGCCCGCCCAGGGCGCGAGCGGCGCCGGCGGACGCCAACGCAGGGGGCCCAGCGGCGGGGCCGCATATCGAATGCCGCGGAAGGCGTGGACCTCTCCCAGCGCCTCGCCCTCCACCGCGCCGGCGGGCGCGCGGACGACCGGCGCCGGGCGGGCGTCGGCCACGCTGGCCGTTAGGGCGAGCAGCGCCGCCGCCAGACCGCCAGCCCAGCCCCTCACGCCGCCTGCTCCCGCCTCAGCACCCGGGCCAGGGCCAGGAAGAGGCCGATGGCCACGGCGTACATCGGGGTCAGGGCGTAGAAGGCCACCTGCAGCGAATGCTCGGGATGGCTGCCGCGCACGGCGTCGCTGACCGCCCCCACGAAGGTCGGGCCGACGCCCATCCCGATCAGGTTCATGACGAGCAGCAGCAGCGCCCCGCAGAGCACCCGCTGTTCGGGCGACACCTCCTCCTGCACCAGGGCCACGGCCGAGGAGAGATAGAAGTAGTTGAGGAAGGTGGGCCCGAGGAGGAACACGAGTGCGAGCGGCCAGCTCGGCGCCCAGACGAAGCCGAGGAACGGCAGGATCGCCAGCGTCAGCGACGCCGCGGGCACCGTGGCGTAGGCCGCCTTCGAGCGATGAGTGAAGCGATCGATCACCCGGCCGGAGACGAAGATCCCGCCGCCCATACCGACGGCCACCACCAGGGCGTACCACAGCGAGACGTCCTGCAGGGTCATGCCCTTCTCCCGCATGAGGAAGAGGGTGGTGAAGTTCCCGGCGCCGTAGGTGATGATCTGGGTCGCCGCGCTCGCCAGGGCGACGAGCAATAGGGCGGGCGTCGAGAAGAACATGCGCACGGTGGGCCAGAAGCCGGACGGACCGGTCTGCGGCTTCGGCGGGACGCCGGCGGCGCGGTCGAGCCCGCCCCGCTCCGGCTCGCGCACGCCCAGCAGGACGACCAGCGCCGTGAGCACACCCACTGCGCCGAGGATCATGAAGGCCGCCCGCCAGCTATAGGCGGCCGCGATGGCCGCGCCGAACGCCACGCCCATCGCCTGGCCGATCGGCGGGCCGAGGTTGAACAGGCCGAGCGCGGTGCCCCGCCGCCCCGGCGGGAAGTAGTCGGTGATGATGGCGTAGGAGGGCGGCACGCCCCCGGCTTCGCCGACGCCCACGGTCATCCGCGCGAGGACGAGCTGCGGATAGTTGGCCGACAGCCCGCACGCGACGGTGGCGGCGCTCCACAGGCCGCAGGCGAAGGCCAGCACGCGCACACGGTTCGTGCGGTCGGCGAGCCAACCCACGGGGATCGAGATCAGGCAGTAGAACAGAGCGAAGTAGAGCCCGCTGATCAGCCCGAGCTGGCCGTCGGTGACGCCGAGGTCGTCCTGGATCGGCTTCGCCAGGATCGACAGGAGCTGCCGGTCCAGGAAGTTCAGGACGTAGACGAAGCAGAGGATGGTCAGGGTCGACCAGGCGCCCTTTGCCGGCCGGAGCGCGGCGGCGGCTCCCGACGCGGGAGCCGCCGTGGCCGGCGCATGGGGAGGCTGCGCCATGGCCTAGAAGTCGTAGCCGATGCGCACGCCGATGGTCCGCGGTCGCTGGACGCCGAAGCGGCTGGCGAGGAAGGCCTCCGGGTGGACGTAGTTGATCTTGCGGCTGTCGAAGAGGTTCTCGACGTAGGCGCCGACGGTCCACTGGTCGAAGGCCACCGCGAAGGTCGCGTTCACGTTCCAGTAGGCCTGGGTGTAGCCGTAGGTCGGCTGCAGGACGCCCGGCCGGCCGGGGATATAGGGGAACAGGCCCGGATAGCTGCCCACGTGCTGAGCCACGACCGAGAGGTTGGCGCGGGCCTCCGGCGTCAGGTCGAAGCCGTAGTTGACGTAGCCGGCGCCCTGGAAGCGCGGGGCCGCCAGGCGCACGCCCTCGGCGGCGCCGGAGATGGCCGCTTCGGTCGGCGTCAGCTTGGTCACCTGCGCGTCGATGAAGGTCCCGTTGGCTCCGATGGTCAGGCCGTCCATCGGCGTGGCGGCGATCTCGAACTCCAGGCCGCGCGACACGGCCTTGCCGATGTTGGTGGCGAACTGCACCGAGTCGGAGACCCGGTTGGCCTGGACCTGGATGTTCTCCCAATCGATCCAGTAGGCGGCGAGGTTGGCGGTCAGCCGTCCGTCCAGCCAGCGCCCCTTCACCCCGATCTCGTAGTTGGTCAGGTCGTCGGAATCGGCGCCCGCGGGGATGACGATGTCGTTGGGGTTCACCACGCTGGGTCGGCCGGCGAAGCCGTTCACCACCGGCGTGCGGAAGCCGGTCGAGTAGGTGGCGTAGGCGGTGACGTTCGGGGTCGGCTTGTAGGAGACGCTCAACTTGTAGGACGGGCCGGTCTCCTTCGCCTTCACGCCGGTGACGGGCGCCACCTGGGTGATGGTCAAGGGGCCCCTGAAGGCGGGGGTGAGCGCCGCGGCCAGGTAGTTCGAGGTGTAGCCGCCCTCGACGAAGGACTGCGCCTCGAAGCCGCCGTAGCGGAGGCCGCCCGTGACCCAGAACTCGTCGGTGAAGCGGTAGGTGACCTCGCCGAAGCCGGCCAACTCCTGCGACTTCGTGTGGTTGTACTGGCGCTGATAGTACTCGTCCGGCAGGCCGGTGAAGCCGCGGGCGGCCAGGTAGGCCGGCGAGGAGCGGTAGTTGTAGTCCACGTCCAGGCGCCGATCGAGGAAGAAGCCGCCGACCACCCAGTCCCACCTGCCGCCGGGGTCGGAGGCGAGCCGCGCCTCCTCCACGAAGGTGTCCATGTATGCGGTGGCGTCGAGCGCGAAGGCGATGCCTTGGTAATTGGGGCCCGGCGTACCGAAGGTTCCGGCGAGGTCGACGAAGAAGGTCTGGTCGAAGGCCGACAGGCTGGACGAGGAGGTGAAGGTCGCGCCGTCCAGCTTGTACTCGACGGTGGCGTTGTAGATCGCCTGCTGTCCCGTGAAGAGATCCGGCCGGTCGGAGACCCGCTTGTCGCGCCCGAGCGACGGGCTCACCAGCGACGAGTCTTTCGGCTTGCTGTTCTCGTACGAGGCCATCAGCTTCACCGAGAGGCGGTCCGTAGGCTCCCAAAGCAGCGCCGCCCGCCCGCCCCAGGCGACCAGGGTGTTGGCGTTCTTGATGCCCGTGCCGACGTTGTCGATGTAGCCTTCCTCGTCGCGGTAGAAGCCGACCACGCGCAGCGCGAGCTGGTCCTCCACGAGGGGCACGTTGACCATGCCGTTGTAGCGCTGGCGGAACGAGTCCGAGCCGGTGATCCCATAGTCCACCAGGGCCGAGGCATCGAAGGCGTTGGGGTCTGGGCGCTTCGTGAGAATGCGGAGCGCGCCCGACAGCGAGCCCGAGCCGAACAGCGTCCCTTGCGGGCCGCGCAGGAACTCCACCCGCTCCACGTCGTAGAGGTTGCTGTCGAGGACGGTGGTGTTGCCGATCGTCGAGATCGGCAGCTCGTCGAGGTACACCGCGACCGTGCTCTGCAGGTTCGCGCCGTAGCCGTTGGTGGCGATGCCGCGGGCCGTGAAGTTGTTGAAGTTGGCGCTGGCGCGGTTCAGCACCACGCCGGGCGTCTCGACCGCGAGGCCTTCGTAGCCGACGATCCCCTTGGCCGTGAGCGTCTCCTGTGAATAGGCCGTGATGCTCAGCGGCACGTCCTGCAGCCGCTCGCTGCGGCGGGTGGCGGTGACGATGATCTCGCCCACCTGCGCCGCCTGGGCGTCCGAACCGCCGCTCGCCGTCTGCGCGAGAACCGGCGAGGCGCCGGCGAGCAGGCCCATAGCGCACGACGAGCCCAACAGAAGCCGCTTCATGATCGTCTCTCCCCGACCGCCCGATCGTTTGCGCCGAGCGTGGCCGCACGATGCGATGCCCAGGGCCCGCAGTCAACACTCACTATCACGCGTGTGAATATCTTGGCTCCGTACAGGTGCGCGGGCGGCGCAGGCCTGCGCGGAGGCGGAGACGAGGAGATCCTGGAGACGAGAGTCCGCCGGTCGACGGCGGGAAGTGGTAGCTGGGGGCGGGATCGAACCGCCGACCTGTGGGTTATGAATCCACCGCTCTAACCATCTGAGCTACCCAGCCACGGGCCTCGCGAGAGGCGCGGGTTATAGGGGCTGATTTTCCTCGCTTCAAGCGGCTTGGGAACGTCGCGATGACCCGCTAGGGTCCGCGGCCGATGAGCGTGCTTCATCTCCTGGGGACGGCGGGCGAAGGCGGGGCCGAGACCTACTTCGCCGACCTCGTCACGGCGCTGAGCCGCGCGGGCGTGGCGCAGGCGTGCGCCATCCGGCCGAACGCCGGGCGCGAGGCGCGGCTGGCCCGGGCCGGCGTGCCGGTGCAGACCCTGGCGTTCGGGGGGCCGCTGGATCACTTCACCCGCCGCAAGGCCGCCGCCTTCGCCCACCGTCACGGGACCAGGGTGGCGCTCGCCTGGATGAACCGCGCCGCGCGCCACACGCCACAGGGCCCGTGGGCGCGGATCGGCCGGCTCGGCGGCTACTACAAGCTGAAGTACTACCGCGGCTTCGATCACCTGGTGGCGAACACCGAGGACATCGCCGAGTGGATCGTCGGCCAGGGATGGCCGGCCGGCCGGGTGAGCTGCATCCCGAACTTCGCCGCCGCGCCCGAAGACGCGGCCGCCGTCGAGCGTTCGGCCCTGGCGACGCCGCAGCACGTCCCGCTGCTGCTGTCCATGGGCCGGCTGCACGAGGCCAAGGCGCACGACGTGACGCTGCAGGCCCTGACCGAGCTGCCGGACGCCTGGTTGTGGATCGCCGGCGCCGGGCCGCTGGAGCACAAGCTGAAGGCCATGGCCGCGGCGCTCGGCGTCGAGCACCGGGTGCGCTTCCTCGGCTGGCGGACCGACGCCTCGGCGCTCTACCGGGCGGCGGACGTCTGCGTCTTCCCCTCCAGGTACGAGCCGCTGGGCAATGTGGTCATCCAGGCCTGGGCGCACGGGCTGCCGGTGGTCGCCGCCGAAAGCCAGGGGCCGAAGGCGCTGATCGATGACGGCGAGGACGGCCTGCTGGTCCCGGTGGACGACGCCCCGGCCCTGGCCTCGGCCGTGCGGCGGATGCTGAACGAGCCGATGCTGCGGATCCGCCTCGCGCAGAACGGCCTCGCCCGTGTCGAGGGCGAGTTCTCGGAAGCCGCCGTGGTCGCCGCCTGGAAGACGCTGCTCGCCGACTACGGGGCCGCCTGATGTGCGGCATCGCGGGAGAGCTGGGCGCCGGAACCTCGGCCCGGGCGATGATCGGCGCGCTGACCCACCGCGGTCCCGACGGGGTGCGGGTGACCGAGGCGCCCGGCGCCACCCTGGCCCACGCACGGCTGTCGATCATCGACCTGGAAGGCGGCTGGCAGCCGCTGACGGCCGCCGGCTCCACGGTCATCGGCAACGGCGAGATCTACAACTACCTGGAGCTGGCCCGCGACTATCAGCTCGGCGGCAAGCTCGCGACCGGCTCGGACTTCGAGCCGCTGCTGCACGTCTATGCCCAGGAGGGTCCGGCCGCCTTCGACCGGCTGCGGGGCATGTACGCGCTCTGCCTGATCGGGCCCGACGGCCGCGCCTGGCTGGCGCGCGACCCGTTCGGGATCAAGCCGCTCTACCTGCTGGAGCACGACGGCGGGCTGGCGTTCGCGTCGGAGCCCAGGGCCTTCTTCGCCGCCGGGCTGGTCGCGCCGGAGCTGGAGCCCGCGGCGGCGCAGGAGCTGCTGGCGTTCAACTACACCCTGGGCGAGGCGACGATCTTCAAGGGCGTCCGGCGGCTCGCGCCCGGCGAGGTGGTCGAGGTGAAGGACGGCCGGGTCGTGGAAGCCGCCCGCCGCCCTGCCCTGCCCGCCGGCCGCGGCCGGAGCGACGACGAGGCGGCGCTGCTGCGCGAACTGGACGCCGTGCTCGAGGACAGCGTGGCCGTGCACCAGCGCTCGGACGTGCCCTACGGCCTCTTCCTGTCGGGCGGCGTCGACTCGGCGGCGATCGCGACCCTGATGGCGCGGCTGAACGAACGGCCGGTCACCGCCTTCACCTGCGGCTTCGACGCGCCGGGCGCGGCGGACGAGCGGGCGCAAGCGGAGAGGGTGGCCCGGGCCCTGGACCTGGACTGGCGCGAGACCCGCTTCGGCGAGGCCGATTTCTGGCGCGTGCTGCCGCAGGTGGCCTGGGCGCTGGACGATCCCACGGCCGACTACGCCACCCTGCCGACCTACAAGCTGGCCGAGGCCGCCAAGGGGACGCTGACCGTCGTGCTCACCGGCGAGGGCGGCGACGAGCTGTTCGGCGGCTACGGCCGCTATCGCCGGGCGTTGCGGCCCGCCTGGCTGGGCGGACGGGCGGCCGAGCCGCGGCCGGAGGACCCCGCCGTGCTGGACCGCTGGCGGACGGCGGCCAAGGCTCCCGCCGGGCTCACGCCGCTGCAGCAGGCGCAGTGGGGCGACGTGGCCACCTGGCTGCCCAACGACCTGCTGCTGAAGCTCGACCGCTGCCTGATGGCGCACGGGCTGGAGGGACGCACGCCCTTCCTGGACCCGCAGGTCGCCGCCTTCGCCTATCCGCTGGCTGACCGATTCAAGGTGCGCGGGCGTTACGGCAAGTGGATCCTGCGCAAGTGGCTGGAGCGGGCCTGCCCCGCCGCCGAGCCGTGGGCGCGCAAGCAGGGCTTCACGGTGCCGGTGGAGGCGTGGATCGCGCCCAGGGCCGCCGACATCGGCCCGAGGCTCGCGCGCGTGGAGGCCGTGCGGCGCGTCCAGCCGCAGGCGCAGGCCGTGTTCGCCCAGGGCGAGGCGGGGCGGCGCTGGCCGCTGCTGTTCTTCGCCGTCTGGGCCTTGATCCATCTCGAGGGCGCCTCACGTGAAGAGGCGCTGGAAGCCGTAGCCGGGAGACCCTGATGCAGAAGCTCTTCGTGACCGCCGCCGCCGCCGTGCTGCTCGCCGCCTGCGGTGGGACGGACGGAAACGCCCAAACCAAGGCGCCGGCCGCCAAGGCGCCCGCCGGCGGCGCGCCGGTCGACACCAAGCCCGCCAACGCCCCGAACCAGAGCCCCGCCTTCGCCGGCCAGACCCGCGCGCCGGAGGTGAAGTCCAACGCCGCCTACCAGGTGACCGACCACGTCACCGGGCTGGTGAAACCCTGGGGCCTCGCGTTCCTGCCGAACGGCGCCCTGCTGATCAGCGAGAAGCCCGGCCGGCTGCGCGTGTTCGAGAACGGCAAGCTGTCGGAGGCGGTGGCCGGCCTGCCGCAGGTGGACACCCGCAACCAGGGCGGCCTGCTGGGCCTGGCCGTCGACCCGAACTACGCCCGCAACGGCCTCGTCTACTGGAGCTACGCCGAGGGCCAGCCCGACGGGAAGACCAACACCGCCGTGGCCCGCGGCCGGCTCGTCTCCGCCGCCGGCCAGCCGCCCCGGCTCGAGAACGTGCAGGTGATCTGGCGGCAGAAGCCGAGCTGGGAGAGCACCATGCACTACGGCTCGCGCCTGGTGTTCGCCCGCGACGGGACGCTCTACGTGACGACCGGCGAACGCTCGGTCGAGAGCGGCCGGATGCAGGCCCGCAACCTGCAGATGGGCCTGGGCAAGATCATCCGGATCAACGCCGACGGCTCGATCCCGAAGGACAACCCGTTCGTCGGCCGCAGCGACGCCCAGCCGGAGATCTTCGCCAGCGGCATCCGCAACAGCCAGGCCGCGGCGCTGAACCCCCGCACCGGCGAGCTGTGGGAGATCGAGCACGGCACCAAGGGCGGCGACGAGCTGAACATCATCCGCAAGGGCAAGGACTACGGCTGGCCCACCGCCGCCTACGGCATCGAGTACCGCGGCGGACCGATCACCGGCGGCCAGACCCAGGCCCCGGGCACGGAGCAGCCGGTCTATTACTGGGACCCGGTGATCGCCCCCTCGGGCATGGCCTTCTACCAAGCCAACCTGTTCCCGGCCTGGAAGGGCAGCCTGTTCGTGGGCGGCCTGGCCGACAAGCGGCTGACCCGCCTGGTGCTGGACGGCGACCGGGTGGTGGGCGAGGAGCGCCTGCTGGCCGAAGTGGGCGAACGCCTGCGCGACGTGATCGTTGGGCCGGACGGCGCGCTCTACATCGCCACCGACGCCGACAACGGCCGGGTGCTGCGCGTCGCGCCGCGGTAGCGCCGGGATCAGGCCGGCTGCGGCGCGTAGCGGCCGGCCATCTCCGCCATGACCGCCTCGAACTCGGCGACGGTCTCGCGCAGGATCTCGGCCACCGGCTTCACGCTGTCGATGCGGCCGGCGACCTGGCCGGATAGGGCGATGGACGCCTCCATGTCACCGCCGAAGTAGAGGTCGAGCACGTTGCGGAACTCGCCCATGATGTTCTCCGGCGCCGTCTTCTCGTAGGCGCCGGTCTTCTCGGTCCTGAGCGCGCGGAGCGCGGGACCCGGCCCGAAGCGGTTCAGGAAGACGGTGTCCGTCTCACGGGCCGCGACGATGGCGTCCTTCCAGTTCTGGTGCACCGGGCTCTCGGCGGCGGAGACCATGCGGGTGCCCATCTGGACGCCCTCGGCGCCGAGACAGAAGGCGGCGGCCATGGTGCGGCCGTCGACGATCCCGCCGGCGGCGATCACGGGCACCTTCACCTTCGAGCAGACCAGCGGCAGCAGCACCATCAGCGCCACCTCGCGGCTGTTCTTGAAGCCGCCGCCCTCCCCGCCTTCCACCACCAGGCCGTCGACGCCGGCCTCGATCGCCTTCATCGCCGCGGCGAGCGAGGGGACCACGTGGAAGACGGTCAGCCCCGCCGCCTTCAGCTCGGCGCAGTACTTGTTGGGATCGCCGGCCGAGGTGGTGACGAACTGCACGCCCTGGTCGACGACGAACTTCACGATGTCCGGGTCGCGGACGAAGGCCTGGGCGATGTTCACCCCGAACGGCTTGTCGGTGAGCGTGCGCATCTTGCGGATCTCATCGCGCACGTTGTCGAGCTCGCCCGACGAGGTCTCGATGATGCCCATGCCGCCGGCGTTGGAGACGGCGCTGGCGAGCTGCGAGCGCGCGATCCAGCCCATCGGCGCCTGGACGATGGGATACTTCACCCCCAGCAGCTCGGTGATGCGGTTCTTCATGGGCGTCCTCCGGTGGGCGGCGAGTATCGCCCGGTTCCGCCGCGTCACGAAAGCCGTGGGGCGGGGAAAGCGGGAAGCACGCAAGAGGCGTTTCGGCGCGCACACAGTCGCTCCCCCGGTCGGGGGAGTTGTCGGCGGAGCCGACGGAGGGGGCTGAACC
>NZ_JAYSEO010000015.1:0-119069 GCF_041913825.1 Phenylobacterium sp. | reverse complement strand
GTGATCGGCGGCGGCAACTCCGGCGTCGAGGCCGCCATCGACCTGGCCGGCATCGTCGCCCATGTGACCCTGCTCGAGTTCGACGGCCAGCTCCGCGCGGACGCGGTGCTGCAGCGCAAGCTGAACAGCCTGCCGAATGTGCGCGTCATCACCTCGGCGCTCACCACCGAGGTTCATGGCGACGGCCAGAAGGTCACCGGCCTGACCTACAAGGATCGCAACACCGGCGAGACCCATCGCGTCGATCTGGAAGGCGTCTTCGTCCAGATCGGCCTGGTGCCGAACACCGAGTGGCTGAAGGACTCCGTGGGGCTGTCGCCGCGCGGCGAGATCGAGACGGACTACCGCGGCGCGACGAGCGTGCCGGGCGTGTTCGCCGGCGGCGACGCCACGACCACGCCTTACAAGCAGATCGTCATCGCCATGGGCGAAGGCTCGAAGGCGGCCCTGTCGGCTTTCGACTACCTGATCCGCCAGCCGATGCCGGAGGAGGGCTCCGAGCCCGCGGACATCGGCCAGGCCGCCTAGGCCGAGCTGGCAGCCCGAAACAGGAAAGCCGCCGCTGGCATCCAGCGGCGGCTTTTTCGTATCCGGTGCGGCGGAAGAGGCGCGGGCTCAGCCGGAGGTGAGGACGGGCGCTCCGCAGGCCGGGGCCGACGGGCCGGCGGAGAGCTCCGCCAGGCGATCGCGCAGGCGCCGGCGCCAGATGACCTCGGCGGCCACGAGGGCGGTCGGCGGCGGGGCCGCCGCTTCGTGGGGCGTGTCCGAGCCGGAGGAGGAAGCGTGGCTCATGGCCTCAAGCCACCTTCTGCAGGTCGACGTCCGGCTCGGCCAGGACACGGACCAGTTCCAGGATCTTGCGGCGCGTTCTGGCGTCGCGGATCTTCGGGAAGGTGCGGGCAAGGTCGAGGCCCTCGTTACTGGCCAGGAAGCCGGCGCCCACCAGCGGGGGGCTGGCCACGCCGCCCTCGGCGGGCAGGCCCTCGTAGAACCACTCGACCGGCGTCTTCAGGACCCGCGCGATCTCCCAAAGCTTGGAGGCGCTGATCCGGTTCGTGCCACGCTCGTACTTCTGCACCTGCTGGAAGGTGAGGCCGAGGGCGTCCGCCAGCTTGTCCTGGCTGAGGCCGAGCGCCTTGCGGCGCAGACGCACACGAACGCCGACGTGGCGGTCGACCGGGTGGGCCGTGGGATCTGAGAAGCCGGCGGCGCCGGCGGCATGGGATGCGGAGACCATCGGGAAGCCCTTGGCGATTTTGCACGGCCAGGATGTAGCTTGGCCTTCTACCCGCACCCCTTGCTCCAATCGGACGAGCTTGGCCATTACGTAAAATTACTATGCCTGCGGCCGAGGCTCCTGCGGCCGAAGATGGCGAAAAGCAAATCTTCGGCGCAGCTCGCCGCCATCCGCCACGGACAAGCTTGCGTCATGTCCAGACCGGCTCCCGTGGCGCTGTTCTGCGCCGGACTGAATGGCGACGGCGTCGCCCGCAACACCGTCCACCTGGCCAACGCCCTCAGCCGGCGCGGCGCGGCGGTGGAGATCGTCAGCCTCGAGGCCGGCGCCCTGGCCGATCAGATCGCGCCGGAGGTTGAACTCGCGCTCCTGGGCCGGCCGAAGGGAAGCCGCGGCCGCGCCCTGGCCGCCGCCGTCCCGGCCCTGCGCCGGCGGCTCGCCGCCGCGCCCCCCTCGGTGCTGGTCTCCATGGGCAACCACGCCCACCTCGCCGCCTGGGCCGCGTTGCGCGCCCTGCCCGGCGTGCCCCGCCTCTACCGGATCAGCAACGATCCCGCCGGCTGCGGCCGCAGCGCCGCGCTCCGCACACTGCGGCGGGCAACCCAGGCGCTGATCGCGGCCGACGCCACGGCCGTCATCACCGTCTCCGCCGCCCTTGCCGAGGCGCCGCCGTTCCGGCGAGTGCGCAGCGAGGGCCGGCTGCACGTCCTGCCGAATGGGGTCGACGCCGAAGCGGTGCGCCGACGCGCCCGCGAGCCCCTCGACCATCCCTGGCTGGCGGACGGACGGCCGTTCGTGGCGGCGGTGGGCCGGCTGCATCCGCAGAAGAACTACGGAGCCCTCCTCGAGGGCCTCACGCTGGCGCGGCAGGCGCGGCCGGACCTGCGGCTGCTGGTGCTCGGGCGCGCAACCGGTCCTGAGGCGACCCGCATCGCCGCACGCGCGGACGCGCTCGGCCTCGCTGACGCGGTGCGCCTGGAGGGCGAGGTGGCGAACCCCTACCCCTTCCTGGCCCGCGCCGCGGCCTATGCGCTGCCGTCTCGCTGGGAAGGCGCATCGAACAGTCTGCTGGAGGCGCTGGCCTGCGGCGCGCCCACCCTCGCCTCGCGGACGGCAGGCAACGCCGCCGAGGTGCTGGGCGAGGGCCGCTACGGCGTCCTCATGGATCCCGACCGGCCGGACGATGTCGCCAGGGCGATCCTGCGCCAGGCGGGCGAAGACCGCATCCTGCCCGGCGATCGGGCGGAGGCCTTCGCGCTCGACCGGGTCATGGACCGGGCCTGCGGCGTCGTGCTGGCCGCGCGCCGCGAACATGACGGAATTCAAACCTTCCGCGAAGCCCGAGGCCACGGAGGGTCCCTAGGGTGCCGACTGCGGGGGACAAGCACGGAGTACTGACATGCGCCTCAAGACCACCTTCCTCATCGCCGCCGCCACCGGCGGCGTGCTCGCCGGAGCCGCCTTCGCCCAGGGCGCCCAGCCCCAGACCATCGGCGTGGCCAAGGCTGTCGCCGCCGCAGAAGCCGCCACCGGCGGACGCGCCTTCGAAGCCGACCTCGACATGGAGCGCGGCGCGCCGGTCTACGAGATCGACCTGGTGCGCAACGGCCGGACGGTCGAAGCCCACGTCGACGGCGTCAGCGGGAAGGTGCTGCGCCAGACCGAGCCGGCGAAGCTTCGCCTGCCGTTCGGGCGCGAGGACCTGACCGCGGCCCAGACGGCGCCCCGCAGCCTGACCGAGACGATCACCATGGTCGAGGCGGCCACCAAGGGCCGCGTCACCGACATCGGGCTGGAGCGCGAGGGCGGCCGCCACTACTACGAGGTGGAGCTGGCCGGCGCCCAGGACCGCGAGGTTCGCGTCGACCTGCGCACCGGCGCGATCGCCCCGGTGATCGACGACTAGGCCGCAACGTCGGAGCTGGGCATGCATGTGCTGGTCGTGGAGGACGACGAGCGGGTCGCCGGACACGTGGTGAAGGGCCTGAAGGCCGAGGGCTGGCTCGTGGACCATGTGGCCGACGGCCGGGAGGCCCTCTTCCAGGCCGCCGCCGGCCAATACGACGTCATCGTCCTTGACCGCATGCTGCCCAACGTCGACGGGCTGAAGATCCTCACGACGATCCGGGCGTCGGGCGACAGCACACCGGTGCTGATCCTCTCGGCGCTCGGCGACGTGGACAACCGGGTGAAGGGCCTCCGGGCCGGCGGCGACGACTACCTGACCAAGCCCTTCGCCCTCTCCGAGCTGATCGCCCGGGTCGAGGCGCTGAGCCGGCGCAAGGCGCCGGTGCAGGAGACCGCCGAGCTGCGGCTCGCGGACCTCGAGATGAACCTGCTGACCCGGACCGTGACCCGGCAGGGCAAGCCCATCGACCTCACGGTCCGGGAGTTCGGGCTGCTGGAGCACCTGCTGCGCAACGCCGGCCGGGTGGTCAGCCGCAGCATGCTGCTGGAGGCGGTCTGGGACTACAACTTCGACCCGCAGACCAACATCATCGACCAGCACGTGAGCCGGCTGCGCCAGAAGATCGACAAGGACTTCGATCCGCCCCTCCTGCACACCGTGCGGGGTATGGGCTACAGCCTGCGCGCATGACCGTCGGCGGCTTCCTGCGCAGCCTGACGGTCCGGCTGACCCTCATCTACCTGGTGCTGTTCTGCGCCTCCGTCGGCGGGATGCTGGGGGTGAGCTACCTCACCGGCATCACGCGCCCGCTGGAACGGGTGGAGGCCGAGATCCGCCGCGACAGCGACCGGTTCGTGGCGATCTACCGCCAGGATGGACGCGACGCCCTGATCCGGGCGCTGGAGCACCGCGCGAAGGAAGGGCGCGGACGGCTGCGCTACCATGTGCTGGTGGCCCCGGACGGCGCGGTGGTCGCCGGCAACCTTTTGGACTGGCCGGTCGTGCAGGGGCCCGAGTGGCGGCGCTACGAGTTCGGGACCTACGCCACGGGCGACGAGGAGGAGCACGAGGCGGTGGTCCGCGACCTGCGGCTGCCCGGCGGCTACCGGCTGCTGCTCGGGCTCGACACCGAGGACCTGGACGAGCGCGAGGACCTGATCTTCGAGGCGCTGTCCTGGGGCGCCGGGATGACCCTGACACTCGGTCTGGTGGGCGGGCTGGTCATGACCTTCGCCGTCAGCCAACGGCTGGAATCCATCAACCGCGCCGCGCGGGCCGTGATCGCCGGCGACCTCTCCGGCCGCGTGGAACACCGTGGCAGCGGCGACGACTTCGACCAGCTCGCCGCCACGCTCAACGAGATGCTGGCGCGGATCGAGGGGCTGGTGGCCTCGATCAGCCGCGTGTCCGACAACATCGCCCACGAGCTGCGCACCCCGCTCACCCGCCTGCGCGCCGACCTGGAGGAGCTGGCGGCGGTGGGGGATGCGCCGGAGGAGGCGCGGGCCCGGGCGGCCGCGGCGCTGGACGAGGCGGTGCGTCTGCAGGCCATGTTCGAAGCCCTGCTCCGGATCGCGCGCCTGCAGAGCGGCGGCGCGATGCAGAGCGGCGCCGTGGACCTAGCTGCTATCGTGGAGGACGCCGTCGAGTGGCACCGGCCGGCGGCGGAGGACAAGGGGCTGGCGCTGACCCTTGCGGCCGACGCGGGAACGGCGATCTCCGGCGACCGCGACCTGGTCTTCCAGATGATCAGCAACCTGCTGGACAACGCCATCAAGTTCACCCCGGCCGGCGGCCGGGTCGAGGTGGCGGTGCGCGCCGCCGACCGGCCGGAGCTGGTGGTCCGGGACACCGGCCCCGGCGTCCCGGCCGAGCAGCGGACGCGGGTCTTCGAGCGCTTCTACCGCGCCGACGGCGCCGGGACCGCGGGCTTCGGCCTCGGCCTCAGCCTGGTGGCGGCCGCGGCCGAGCGGATGGGCGCGGAGGTCCGGCTCGCCGACGCCGCGCCGGGCCTGGACGCCACGGTGCGCTTCCGCCGGGCTCAGGCCTAGCGCGCGCGCTCCCGAGAAGCCGTCGCCTTTGGCGCGGCGGCGCGGCGGCGGGCCAGCGCCTCGAACGGCGCGGTCAGCCAAGCGACGTCCGAGCGCCGGAAGCTGCGGAACAGCAGGATGAGGCCGCTCAGCGCCAGCCATGCCGCGGCCGTGCCGAGCGTGACGATCAGCGGGTGGTTGAAGCTCTGCCGTTCCTTGTAGTCCATGATGTGCAGCATCCAGGCGATGTCCCAGAGCCGCCAGGTGTCGTTCTTCGCACCCAGCACCTCGCCCGTGGTGGCGGAGAGCAGCAGGGTCGTGCGGTCCGGGTCGGCGAACTCCACCCGCCAGGCAGGCAGCTTCATGTCGCGGGTCTCGAGCGTGGTCTCAGCGACGTGGCTGACGGAGGCGACGGGGGCGTCGCCGGTGAACCGGGCCACCGCGAGCTCGCGCGCCTTGGCGGCGTCGATGCCGATGAGCTGGCCGCTCACGGCGTCCACCAGCCGCACGCCGGCGGGCGTGGTCGCCTCGTAGATCCAGCGGTCGTGCAGTGGCTTCAGGGCGAGCTTGGTCACCGGCCCGCCCACGGTCTCGGCGACTCGCGCGAGCGGCAGGGCGGCGTCGGGCGCGGCGAGCTGGGCCACGGGCAGCACCGCGTCCTCGGCCGCCACCTTGTGATGGTCGAGCAGCGCCATGACGGCGCCGCTCAGCGCCCACAGCAGGAACTGCAGGCCGAGCACCAGGCCGAACCACTTGTGCAGCCAGCGGATCAGGAACATGGGCGACCAGGTCATGCCGCGGCCTTTCGGACCCGCCGCTTGCGACGGAAGCTGTAGAGCAGGAGCCAGCCTCCGCTGGCGGCGGTGGCCACGGCGAGCCAGGTGAAGACGCGGATCAGGAGGTTGTTCACGTCCTGGCGGTCGTCGTAGTCCATGATGTGGAACATCCACACGAAGTCGAAGGTGCGCCACAGGTCGTGCCGCCGGGAAACCAGCTCGCCGGTGAAGGGCGAGATGTAGAAGGTGGGCCGCCAGGCGCCTTCGAACTCCACGCGCCAGATGGGCACCGGCCGAGTCTGGATCTCCAGCGGCGCCTTCGTCAGGTACTGGGTGCTGACGACCGCGCCGTCCTCGGCGAAGAGGGCCTTGGCGCGCGCGGCGGCCTGCTCGGCGTTGAGCGGCGACAGCTTCCGGCCCGTGCGCGCGTCGAACAGCGCGGGCCCCGCCTCCGCCTGCACCACATAGACCGGCTGGCCGAGCTGGGTGTCCAGCCGGGCGCTCTTCAGCCCCGGCGCGAGGTGGGCGAGGTGCGCCGGCTCGACGAGGCCGGCCAGCGCGATCGGCTGCGGCGCGGGGGCCTTGACCAGCCGGTCGCCGTGGATGACGTCGATGTGGACCGCGGTCATGTAGACGCCGCTGAGCGTCCAGAAGACCGCCTGGATCGCCACGATCAGGGCGAGCCACTTGTGGGTGTTACGGGCCAGGGCCGGCCAGCGCATGGTCTCTCTCGCAAGGAAGACGGGCGCCGGCGGAGGGTGTGGGGTCCCCCGCCGGCGTCCGGGCCGACGGCCGCTAGAAGCTGTAGGTCAGGCGGACATAGCCGCGCCGGCCCAGGAGGTCGTAGACCATGGTGTCGGTGTTGCCGTCCGTGTAGCTCGGGATGAACGGCGGATCGGGCTCGAAGATGTTGTCGACGCCGAACGCCACCACAGCCTGGTCGGTCGCCCGCCAGGAGACCTGGGCGTTGTGATAGAAGACGTCGTCGGTGCGGAAGCCGATGGCGGTCGGCGTGGCGTTGAAGTCGGTCGCCTTGCCGATCCACTGGATCGAGTAGGTGGCGCTCCAGCGGGGATCGTCGACCGTGAAGCTCGCCAGGCCGCGCCACTTCGGATAGCCGCCGTTCCCGCCGCCGATGAAGCCCCGATAGTAGATCGGCGCGCCGCCGGGATAGGGCACGATGGTGTATTCCTTCAGGTAGGTGACACCCGCGTCGAAGGTCGCCGAGCGGCCGGCCAGGTCGAAGGTGTAGCGGGCGGCGGCGTCGACGCCGCGGACCGTCTCGGCGCCGACGTTCACCTGCTGCGACGACAGGAAGCTCACCTCGCCGGTCACCGGATTGCGGGTGAAGTTCTCCGGGCTGCAGAACGGGTGCGCCAGGTTCGGCGTGTTGTAGCAGACCGACAGCTTGGTCGAGCCGGGGATCGAGCGGATCGCGTCGTCGATGTCGATCTTCCAGTAGTCCACCGTCAGCGACAGGCCAGGCACCAGGGGCGGCTCCCAGACGCCGCCGATCGTGAAGGTCTCGGCCGACTCCGGGTTCAGGTTCTCGTTGCCGCCGGTGGTGGTCAGGATCGTGTTGTTCGGCTGGATGTAGCCGGCCGGCACGCCCGCCGCCTGGCAGTTGGCGCGCAGCACCGCGTTGGTGCTCGTCGCGTAGCGGCTGCAGGGGTCGGTGGTGGTCAGGTTGCCCTGGGTCACGCCGCTGAACAGCTCGGCGACGTTCGGCACGCGGAAGGCGGTGCCCCAGGTGGCGCGGGCGCGCAGGCCCCAGCCCAGCGTCCAATCCAGGCCGAGCTTGTAGTTGGTGTCGCTGCCGAAGCGCTTGTAGTCGGAGTAACGGATCGCCCCGTCGACGCGGACCATCTCCAGCAGCGGCAGGTCGCGCACCACCGGCACGCTGATCTCGGCGTAGGCCTCCTTGGCCTCGATCGAGCCCGAGATCGGGCTCTGCTGGTTGGAGTTGGCGATGCCGGCGACGATCAGCGGGTCCGGATCGCGCCAGCCCTTGTCCTCCCGGTACATCGCGCCGGCCGCCATCTGCAGCGGGCCGGCCGGGAGCTGGAACAGCGTGCCGGTCACGTCGGCCGTGAGGTTCAGGGTCTCGTTGCCGCCGTGGTCGACCGTGGTGGTGAGAATGTAGTCCACCACCGCCTGGGACACGTCGCCGGCGCCCAGGTAATCGGCGCAGGGGATCGCCGCGCCGGCCGCGAAGCTGCAGACCGAGGTGTTGATCGTCTGACCGACGCGCTGGCGGTTGGCGATGTTGGTGAAGCCGTCGATGCCCTCGTTGCGGCCCCAGTTCGCGGCCACTTCCCAGGTCCAGTCGCCGGCGAAGGATCCGCGGGCGCCGCCGGTCAACTGGTAGGTGTCGGTTTCCTGGAAGGCCATCCGCGGGCCGCCCTCCACCAGCCGGCGCTGGATGACGTTGATGTTCTGGCCGGTGGGGTTGGTCGGGTTGCTGGCCGAGATGGCGAGGTTGGTCAGGGTGCCCGGCGCGGACAACTGCTCCGTCTCGCGGCGGGTGTAGAGCGCTTCGGCGAACAGGGTGACGCCATCGGCGATCTCGTAGTCGGCGAAGGCGCCGGTGGTGAACCTCTCGATCGGGTTCACCGCGTTGATGAAGGGGTTGCCGTTGTAGCCGTGCAGGGCCGCGCTGTAGGGCGCGAAGCTGTTGCCGCCAGTGAAGTTGATGATCTGGCCGTTCGGCAGGGAGGCGCGGCCGCCGGCCGTGGACCCGCTGCCCGAGCACACCAGCGTCCCCGAGGCGCCGCTCAGCGGGCACGGCGCGCGGGTGGCCATGTTCACCGCATCGGTCTTCTGCCAGGTGCCGGCGAGCGCGATGCTGCCGCGCTCGAACTGCCGGCCCCAGGAGACGTCGACCGTGCGGTCGTCGCCGTCCCACTCGTCGGAGATGGCGTAGCGGGCGCTGACCTCCAGACCGTCGAAGTTGTCGCGGGTGATGATGTTCACCACGCCCGCCACGGCGTCGGTGCCGTAGATCGCCGAGGCGCCGTCCTTCAGCACCTCGATCCGGCCGATGATGGCGGTGGGGATGGTGTTGAGATCCGGGGCGCTGTTCGCGCCGGTGCCGCCGTTCACCAGGCGTCGGCCGTTAAGCAGCACGAGCGTGCGATTGATGCCAAGGCCACGCAGGTTGACCGTGGCCGTGCCCCAGCCGCGCGAGCTCCAATAGGCGTTCGTCTGGTTGCCCCCGAACCCGGCCGCGGCCGGCAGCCGCTGCAGCAGGTTCTCGACGTTGACGATGCCCGTGGCGGCGATGTCCTTCTCCTGGACCACCGTCACCGGGCCGACGCCGGTGATGTCGGCTCGCTTGATCCGGCTGCCGGTGACGATGACCTCGTCGACGTCCCCCGCCTCCTGGGCCATGGCCTGGCCGCCCAGGGCGACCGTGGCGCAGGCGCCGGCGAACAGGAGCTGTTTGGTGAACCGCTTCATACCTACCCCCTCGTATCCCGCGACGAGGCCGGTGCGTACGCGGCGCGCCGGTCCTCGAGCGACACCACGTCCCGACCGGCGTCGGCTGTCAATAATGTCTAGACAAAAACAACCTGGCTAAAGGGGCGCCGGATTCCCGCCGACGCCGGAGAATGCCGCCTTATGGCACGAGATTCTCTGTTGCGCGGGTGAATCTTTGCGAGTTGGCCGCGTCGGCAAGCATACTCGTGGTTATTTTTAGTCACGACCGCCTCATCCGGAATCAAACGTTTCCGAGCAGCAGACGCGGGCAAGTGCGCAATTCATGGTCACGCCGCGATTCGGCACGCCTAGACGAATTGGCGCAGCTTATCTCCAGTAGCGCTGCGTCTGGATACAATCCTTGATCGCGAGGATGCGCTTGCCGCATCGGCGGAGACAGCCGACATCGCGGCACAGCGGCTCGCTGTTCTTCCGATTAAACAGCGACAGGCCGCTGACGCGCCGGCGCAGCGGTTGGGGCGGGCCCATCGTGATGGCGGCCCTCGTCTTGCGATACGCACCGGGGCGCTGCGCCCCTCAGGAATTCCGCGCGCCGATGTGCTCAGCGCTTCTTGAGCGCGACCACCCGGCCCCCCTTCAGCTCGAAGGCGACCTTGTCGCCGACGGCGGCGGCCTTCAGCAGCGCGGGGTGGGCGACCTTGAACGGCATGGTCATGGCGCCCCAGTTCAGGGCCGGGATGGGGTCGTGGGCGATGGTCACCGCGCCGCCGCGGGCGTCGATCGCCTTGAGCACGCCCGTGCCGCGCACCGACTGGGCGGCGGCCGCGGCCGGCGCGGCGTGGGCGCCGTGACCTTCGTGCCCGCCGTGCTGGGCGACAGCGGGGGTGGCGAGAGCCAGGGCGGCGGCAAGGACCGGCAGGAACTTCATCGGGAACTCCATACGAACAGCGACGATCAGAACCAGGCGCGCACGCCGACCACGAAGCGGGTGTCCTCCACCGGCTCCCCGGCCGCCCGGGCGAAGTCGGCCGTGTCGCCGAACTTCCGCTCCCAGTTCACGCCGACGTAGGGGGCGAAGGTCGGCTGGACCGCGTAGCGGAGCCGCAGGCCGAGTTCGAGGTCGCGAAGTCCCGAGCCCTCTCCCAGAGCCCGGTCGGCGCTGGCCGCCAGGTTCGCTTCGGCACGGGGCTCCAGGATCAGGCGCTGGGTGAGGCGGAAGTCGTAGGACCCCTCCACCCGCGCCGACAGGTCGCCCTCGTCCGAGAGGAAGAGGGCGCCTTCCACCTCGAACCAGTACGGCGCGACGCCGTCGACGCCGACGGTCGCGTAGGTCCGCCGCGGCCGAGGCTCGAAGTCCTGCCGCACCCCGGCGTTCAGGTTGAAGTAGGGCCCGATAGCCCGGGAGTAGAGCGCCTGGACCTCGGCCTCGTGCAGGTCGCCGTCCTCCAGCTCCCCCTCGGTCTTGAGGGTGAAGCGGTTGATATCGCCGCCATAGGAGGCGGCGCCCTCCCAGGCGACGACGTCGCCGTCGTCGGAGGGCCGCAGCTCGAAGGTCTCGGCCATCACCTTGGACCAGCGGATGTCGCCATGCTCGTGCCGGAGCTGGGCGCGGGCCGCCGCCATCTCGCCGGTGGGGAAGAACCGTTCGGCGGCATGGTCGGTAGGGGCCGGCGGCGCCGGCTCCGATCCCACAGCGACGGGCGCCATGTTGTGGCCGGCGTGCGGGTCGGCCTGCGCCGGGCCATGACCCGCGTGCGGACCGGCCGGGGCTGCGGGCATGGCGTGGCCGGCATGAGGGTCCGCTGGCGCCGCGGGCATCGCGTGGCCCGCATGAGGGTCCGCTGGCGCCGCGGGCATCGCGTGGCCGGCGTGCGGGTCAGCGGGCGCCGCAGACATCGCGTGACCGGCGTGCGGATCGGCGGGCGCCGCAGGCATGGCGTGACCGGCGTGCGGATCCGCTGGCGGTTGGGCCGCGGCAGGCGCCGGCGCATGGTGGTGGGCGTGCGGGTCCTGGGCGAACGCCGGGGCGGCGATCGCCAGCGGGGCGGCGGCGATCATCAGCAGGCGCTTCATGCCGCAGCTCCTTCCAGCGGACGCACGGTGACGACACGGAACATGCCGGCGTGCATGTGCAGCAGCATGTGGCAGTGGAAGGCCCAGTCGCCGGGCGCGTCGGCCACCAGGTCGAAGCTCGCCTTGCCCCCCGGCAGCACGTTGATGGTGTGCTTCAGCGGCTGATGGTCGCCGTGGCCGTTCACCAGGCTCATGAAGTGGCCGTGCAGGTGAATAGGGTGCGCCATCATGGTGTCGTTCACCAGGGTCACGCGGACCTTCTCGTTGAGCCGGAACGGGATCGGCCTGGTGTTTTCGGAATACTTCTCGCCGTCGAAGCCCCAGATGAACCGCTCCATGTTGCCGGTCAGGTGGATCTCCAGGCTGCGCGACGGCGCGCGCCTGTCCGGGTTCGGCTGGGTGGCGACGAGATCGGCGTAGGTGAGCACCTTGTGCGGGACGGTCTCCAGGCCAGTCGGACGGTCGGCGACGCGGTCCACCGGCATCGGCGAGATCATCTGCACGCCGGGCGTCAGCTTCACCTGCGGGGCGTTCTTCGGGTCGCGCATGGCCATGGAGCCGTGATCCATGGGCTGGCTCCCGCCGCCGTGGCCGGCGTGCGCGCCGTGGCCGCCGCCGCCCATTTCGCCCATGCCCATGTCCTTCATGGTGAGGATCGTGCGTTCGCGCAGGGGAGGGACCGCGGCCGCCATGCCGGGCCGGGGCGCCAGCGTCGCGCGCGCCAGGCCCGAGCGGTCCGAGGACTCGGCCACCAGGGTGTAAGCCCGGTCCTCCGCCGGCTGGACGATCACGTCGTAGGTTTCGGCGTTCGCGATCTGGAACTCGTCCACCTCCACCGGCCGCACATCGACCCCATCCGCCTGGACCACGGTCATCCGCAGCCCCGGGATGCGGACATTGAACATGGTCATGGCCGCGGCGTTGACGAACCGCAGCCGGACGCGCTCGCCCGGCCGGAACAGGGCCGTCCAGTTGCTCTCCGGCCCGTGGCCGTTGATCAGGTAGGTGTAGGTGGAGCCCGTCACGTCGGCGATGTCGGTGGGGTCCATCAACATCCGGGCCCACGCGACGCGGTCCTTCAGCGGCTGGTCGCGGCCGGCGAGCAGGCCGGCGATGGTCTGCTTCTGCTGGTTGAAGAAGCCCGGCTGCTGCTTCAGGCGCACCAGCAACTGGTGCGGGTGCATGAAGCTGTAGTCCGAAAGCACGATGACGTGCTCGCGATCGTAGGGATTGGGTTCGGCGCCGGCCGGGTCGATGACCATGGGCGCGTAGTGGCCCATCAGTTCCTGAAGGCCGGAGTGCGAGTGGTACCAGTAGGTGCCGGCGTGCTTCACCGGAAACTCGTAGGTGAAGGTCTGGCCTGGCTTGATCCCCGGGAAGCTGACGCCCGGCACGCCGTCCATCTGGAACGGCAGGAGCAGGCCGTGCCAGTGGATCGAGGTGTCCTCGTCCGGCAGGTTGTTGGTGACGTGCAGGCGCACGTTCTGCCCTTCGCGCAGGCGGATCAGCGGGCCCGGCACCGTGCCGTTGATGGCGATGGCGTGGCCCGGGCGGCCATCCACCTGGAACGGCGCATGACCGATGGTCAGGCGAATGTCCTCGCCCTCGAGCGCGCTGGGACGGGGCGGCAGCCCCAGGGTCTGGCTGCGGGCCCAGCTCGGCAGCAGGGCGGCGGCGGCCGAGACGCCGCCGGCGGCTGCGGCGCGGCGCAGCATGGCGCGGCGTGTGAGGTCGTTCATGCGCGAACGCATCGCAGGATGGGTCCCATTCTCGTGTAATGGCGCGGAGGTGATGCGCCTTCCCATCGTGGGAAGGTCAACGGCCTATCGGTCCTTAGGCGGGATACGCGCCAGCCCGGACGATCCCTCACCGCCGTTCAGGCCGGGCGAGGATTTCCGTGAGCTGCAGGCGCGCGCGGTAGACGCGGGTCTCCACCGCCTTGACGCTGACGCCGAGCAGGCCGGCCGCCTCCTGCTGGCTCAGCCCCTCGAACAGCGTCAGCAGCAACGGCTCCTTGAGCTTGGCCGGCAGCCGGGCGATGGCGCGGTCCAGCCGGCGCAGGTCCTCGCGCTCGGCCAGCGAGGCCTCCGGCGTCGGCGCCGGGTCGGCCCGGCGCTGCGCCTCGGGACTGTCGAGGTCGCGGTCGCCCAGGATGGCGCGGCGCACGGCCAGGCGGCGGCCGCGGTCGCGGCACTTGTTCAGCGCGATGGCCCGCAGCCAGGTGGCGAACGGGCGGCGACCGTCGAAGCGGCCGAGCGCCTTCCAGGCGGCGACGAAGCTCTCCTGCACGACCTCGTAGGCGGCGTCGGGCTCGCCGACGTAGCGGCGCACGAAGCGGTAGAGCCCCTCCTTGTGCCGGCGCATCAGGGCCGTGAACGCGCGCTCCTCCCCGGCCGCCGCGCGCCGGGCGAGGTCGAGATCCTCGCCGTCGGCGAGGTTCACGGCGTGGGTTCGGTGAGGGCCTCGGCCACGCGCGCGTCGAACTTCGTCGCCTGTTCCGGCGTCAGCACCCGCCGCACCTCAAGCACGTGGACGATGGTTTCCTTCTGGAGCTCGCCCATGGCGTGGTGGAAGCGTTCCACCGAAGCCTGGACCTCGGGCGAGTACTCGTGGCGGGCCTGGATGGCGGCGGCGAGTTCGGCGTTGGCGGCGCGCAGCTCCGCCTCGCGGATCCGCCTGCGGACGGCGAAGGACTGCTCCAGCGGGGCGAGCTTCGCCTCCTGCTGCGGGGTCAGGCGCAGCTCCTTGTGCACGAAGTCCTGCAAGGACGGCGGCGCGCGCCGGGCGTCCACGTAGCGGACCGCGCCCCAGGCGCCCACGGCGCCGGCGATCATGGTCAGGACGAGCGTCAGGAGCAGCCCGCGGCCGGGCCCCCTCATCCGCGGCCCTCGAGGAGGGTGGACGGCGCGAGCTGCGGCCCCACGGAGAAGACCGAGATCTCGCTCTGGCGCACATGGGCGGAGGCCGCGCCCAGGCCGCCGGCGGCGACGCCCAGAAACAGCGAGCCGACCACCGCGGCCACGCGCACCACGAAGGCGGCCCCCGCGGCGCGGCCGGCGTCCGGCGACTCGTCCGCCGCCGCCCAGACCCGCGGCTCGAGCTGGTCGAGCCGGCGGTCGGCAGGCTGGTCCTTCAAGGCCAGCAGGAGGTGGTCCAGCCGATCGGCCACGTGGTTCTCCGTCAGACGTGCGTCCGTCATCATATACGCAACCGCCGGCGCGGTCCCTCAATCTCAGGGGTGCGCCGGGTGGCCACGTATCCTCCCATAGAGCCATGACCGAAGCCCGACACGCCCTGCCCCGCCGCCGCCTGCTCCTGGCCGCCCCGGTCCTTCTCCTGCCGGCCGGCTGCGCCCGCGCCGCGCCGCGCGAGCTCGCCGTCTTCAAGACGCCGTGGTGCGGCTGCTGCAAGGGATGGCTGGCGCACATGACCCGGGCGGGCTTCACCGCCCAGGTGACCGAACTCGAGGACCTGGCGCCGGTTCGCGAGCGCTACGGCGTGCCCTTCCAGCTCTCCTCCTGCCACACAGCGGTCATCGGCGGCTATGTGGTGGAAGGCCATGTGCCGCCCGCCGACGTGCAGCGCCTGCTCAAGGAGCGGCCGAAGGCGATCGGGCTGACGGTCCCCGGCATGCCCCTGGGCTCGCCTGGGATGGAGCTTCCCGACGGCACGCGCGAGGCGTTCGAGACCCTGCTGCTGCTCGACCGCCAGGGCCGAACGGCGGTGTTCGCCCGCCACGCCTGAGGCGGCGCGGCTCGCCGATGCTTCGGGATGTCGGGGGAGAAAGTGGCTGGGGAACTAGGACTCGAACCTAGAATGACGGTACCAAAAGCAAGATCTACCTACAGACTAACGGGACGATAGACAGACAAACGACCTATACGTCGCAGACACGATTTCAACGGGTTAGAGCGTCGTCTGAAATCGCGAAATCGGATACATCAAACGCACTTCCATGTCAGCCCGATCGGCGCCATTCTGGCCGAGCACAACTGACATTTCGCGACTGACGATGCCGGCCAACGATAACCATGGCTCGCCCCTTGGACCGACCAATAACTCCACGCCTGCTCACTGCGAGCGAAGCCGCGGCCTACTTCCGCCTGCCCGTCACGCGGTTCAGGCGCCTGCGCCTGGGCGAGGTGAGCCTCGGCTCGAAGGTGCTCTATGACCGTCACGCCCTCGACGCCTACCTCGACCGGGTCAGCGGCCTGGACGCCGCCGGCCAGCCGGCCAGCGAAGCGGACGCCGCGCTCGCCAGGTTCGTTGCGCGTCCGCAGCGCGCTCCCCGGGATCCATAGGGTTCGCCGCCTCCGAGCCGATGGAAGCGTTGCGGAGTACTGGTATGCCTGGCGCGGCGGTCCTCGGATCCTGCACGCCTGGGCCGCCAGCGATGCGCTGCTCGACCGGGAGGTGGCCAGAGCCTTCCCCGAGGCCGCGGCCGCCTACGCCCTGCGCCACAGCGACCGGAAGGCGCCTGACCGGGCTTCGCTCTATGGCCTGATCACCCGCTACCTGCAGAGCCCCGAGTTCGCCCGCGCCGCGCCTCGCACGCGGAAGGACAGGCGAACCCTGCTCGACCGGGTGCGCAATGATCTGGGCGAGATGGAGCTCCGCGCTCTCGAGGCCCGCGGCGCACGCGCAGCCCTCCTCGCCTGGCGCGACCGCTATGCGGGCACACCGAAGACCGCGGACGAGCTCGCGGGGGTGGCCTCGAAGGTGATGCAGTGGGCGGTCGACCGTGGCGAGCTCCAGCTCAACCCGCTGGCGGGCTTTCCCCGCCTCTACCGTGTCAACCGGGCCGAAGCGGTCTGGGAGAGCCACCACCTCGCCACCCTGCTCGCCCATGCGGCGCCCGAGTTCGCCTTCGTGGTGCGGCTGGCGGCGCTCAGCGGGCTGCGGCTGGGCGACCTGATCCGCCTGCCCTGGGCCGCAGTGGGCGAGCACGCGATCGTCTGGCGGACGGGGAAGAGTCGCGGCCGCACCACCGCCGTGATCCCCATCTACGACGAGCTTCGCGAGCTGCTTGCGGAGATCCCGCGCGGCCACAGCCCCACTGTCCTCAACTCGGCGCGCGGCCGGGCGTGGACGGCGCCGGGCGTCGAGTCCGCCTTCCGGCGCGCGAAGCTGGAGGCGGCGAGGCACGCCCGCCAAGCCGGGGACGGAGCCGACGTCAGCTCCGGCATCGAACACCTGCGTTTCCACGACCTGCGGGGCACGGCGGCCACGAACTTCATCCGCGCCGGCCTCGAGCTGGACGACGTCGCCACCGTGCTCGGCTGGGTGAAGGTCCGCGTGGAGCAGATCGCCGCGCGCTACGTCACCGGCGAGGAGATCGGGCTGGCCATGGTCCAGCGCCTGCGCCGGGCGCGGGCGGCGGACGCGAGGGCCTAGGGCGGCCGCACCTCGCCCGGCGCGGGCGACAGGGCGGCGGGCGGCTTGCTACCGTCCACGACGAAGCCAAGCCCGAGGGGGAAAGACCATGGATCCTGATCGCCGCAGGGCGGCCGCGCAGCAGCCTGCCTTCGACTATCTCTTCCTGCGCGGCGAGGCCGACGCGGAGGGCGTGGCGCAGGGCCTCGCTTCGGCCGGCGCCACGATCGTCGGCCGGTTCACGCCCCAGCTGGGTTGGGCGAGCGACGAGGCCGCCCTGCTGATCGGCTGGCCTGGCGGCGCGTCCCCGGCGGTGGAGCAACGCCGCGCCGCCTGGGCGGGCGAGAGGCTGGAGCACCATGCGCTGACCCCGACCGCCCGCCCGACCCATCTCGCGCCGGCGACGCCCGGCGGCATCTATGTCCACCGCTGGTTCACGGTGCTCCCGGACGCCGTGGACGAGTTCGTGGCGCTCTCGGTGGAGGGGTGGCGGGACTTCGAGACACGCTTCGAGGCGTCCATCCATGGCCTCTTCCTCGCATCCTCGCAGGCGGCGGGCGCGCCGGCGGGCGCCCGAAACCTGCTGCTCCTGACCCGCTACGCCAGCCATCAGGTCTGGGAGGCCTCCCGGGACCCCACGACCGCGGCCATGGCGGCGTTCCGCCGGCGCCGCGCGCTCACCCTGCGCACCTGGGCGGCCAGCACCCTGCTGGCGGCGGGCTGATGCAGGCTGCAGGAGGCTGGGGCGGGCGCGGTGCGGCTATCGCTCCGCGCGCGAGCGTGCCGGCCGGCTCTGCGAGCGCGTCAAGGCCGGCTTCGCCGCCGCTTCGCGGTGGCGCCTGGCGGCGCCAGCCCTGACCCGCTCCCGCCGGCCGGCGCTGGCTCGGCGTGTCGCGAAAGCCTCTTCCCCTTCGTGAACGAAGCGGCTGCGGCGGCGGCTGGTCCCGTGATGTGGGTTGTTGCGGCTGGCGTTTTCGTCCGCCGCGGGACCCTGCCCCGTTCCCGGGTCCCGCGAAAACCTCAACACCCACAGCCGCCTGGGACCGCCAGGTCCCGCGGCCTTTCATCTTGCCCTGACCGGGTGTCTGGCTCCGTCGCAGGTCTGGCGGCTTGTCACCAACGGTCGGAGAAACGGTCGTAGGCGTCGATGCGGCGGCAGGCGATCTCCAGCTCCCGCTGGTAGATCTCGGCCTGCAGCCAGGCGAGCTCGGCCTCGCGCCCGGCTTCGGGGACCTCCGTCCACCAGGCCCTGGGCGCGCCGTTGTCGTCGCCGTTCCAGCGGTAGTTGCGCGCCTTCAGGAGGTGCTTCAGGTCGTAGGGCGCGCCTTCCGCCCAGATGCGCCAGCTGGGCGCCCTCGCCCGTTCGAGCAGCTGGGCCAGCGCCGGGCGGCCGCTTCTGGGCAGGGGGCGGGCCAGGAGCTCGATGGCGGCGTGGCAGTCGTGGGTGGCGCGGTGGCGTTCGTAGAAGAAGCCGGCGGCGCCGGCGAGGTAGGCGAGCTTGGCGCCCTCGTAGCCTTCCGCGGCCCAGTCCACCTGGCTCATGGAGCAGGCCCAGGCCTTGGTGGTGAAGCTCGCACAGAAGCGTTCGAGGAATTTGCGGTCGAAGGCGGCGTTGTGCGCCACCACCAGGTGGGCGGGCGCGACGAAGGCGGACACCGCGTCCGGATCGATGGCGTGGCCCAGGACAGCGGCGTCGTCGATCCCGGTGATGGCGGTGATTTCCGGCGGGATCGGATGCGAGGGCTCGCGCAGGCCGTGGAAGGGCTCGCCGACGGACAGCACCTGGCCATCCAGGCCATAGGTGAAGGGGACCATCGCCAGCTCGATGATCTCGTGGCGGCCGGGCTCCAGGCCGGTGGTCTCCACGTCCACGTAGAGCCCCAGGCGCGTCGGGCCCGCGGCGGCGGCGGCGGCGGCGGCGCGCGGCCGGAGGCGACGCAGCACGCGGTAGCGGCCGCTCGCCTCGAGCAGGGCCGCCATGGCCTCCAGCTCAGCCTCGTCCGGCTCCCGGGACCCCTCGCGACTCATGCGGGAATGATGGGCCTGCGCGCGATCTCTCACCAGGGCGGCGCGGGGTCGCGTTCGCCCGGGCGGGGTTGCGCGGGCGGTCGGACACCTGCCTCATGCCGGCGGGCGGGGAGAATTCTCATGGGACGAGGGCTGATGGCGGTCGCTGCGGCGGCCTTGGCGCTGGGCTGGGCAGGACCGGGCGCGGCGCACCCGGGCGGCCTGAACGCGGAGGGCTGCCACAACAATCGCAAGACGGGGGACTATCACTGCCACAGGGCTCCGCGGCCTGCCGAGGGGCGCGAGTCGTCTCGTCCGCAGGGCGTTCTGGGGGCCGGCGGCGGCGCATTTCGCAACTGCGCGGCGGCCCGGGCGGCCGGCGCGGCGCCGCTGCGGCGGGGCCAGCCGGGCTATGGGCCGCACCTCGACCGCGACAACGACGGGGTCGCGTGCGAGTAGGCGCGCGCGGGGCGCTGTAAATGAAACTGTAAAATGACGCTGTGGCGCGCTTGCCGCTCCGGCGTCATCCTATTGATTTCATTGAGGAAGAAAGTGGCTGGGGAACTAGGACTCGAACCTAGAATGACGGTACCAAAAACCGCAGTGTTACCATTACACCATTCCCCAGCAGGAACGGCGAAGAGGGGTGTCCCCTCGCGAGAGGCGGTGAGATAGCGCAGGACCTTGCGGGATGCAACGCCCCGCATCGAACCTTTTCCACCCCGCTTGCGGGGGCCGAAACACTCCCCTATAAGGCCGGCCTCCAAGTCGGAGTGTGGCTCAGTCTGGTAGAGCACCGCGTTCGGGACGCGGGGGTCGCAGGTTCGAATCCTGCCACTCCGACCATCTTCTCCCGACACCTCGAACCTCCCCATTCCGCGGCCCTTCCCGCGCGCGGGATTGTGTGCGAGAGGCCGGAGGCGCAGCCCCTCCCCGACCGCTGCGCTCGAGGTTCGATCGCGGTCCCATGAAGCAGTTCCTGATCACCGCGGCCGGCGTGTTCGCCGGCCTGATGATCTTCCTGGTGGGCGTGCCCATCGTGCTGGTCGCCATGGCCGCCAGCGCCACGGGCGGGGCGACCGTGCCGGCCCGGGCGGTTCTTGAGCTCGACCTGCGCGATCCGCTCACCGACCAGACGCCGCAGAACCCCTTCGCCGGCATCGGCCGCCGCTCGCAGTCGGTGATGTCGATCATCGAGGGCCTGCGCCGGGCCGCCGCCGACGACCGGGTCAAGGGCGTGCTGATCCGCCTGCCCGAGGATGGGCTCGAGCCGGCGGCGGCCGACGAGATCCGGCTGGCGGTCAAGCATTTCCGCGCCTCCGGCAAGCCGGTGATCGCTCACAGCCAGGGGCTCTATCCGGCCGGGGTGATCTCCTCGACCTACATGCTGGGCGCCGCGTCCGGCGACCTGTGGATGCAGCCGGGCGCCTCGTTCCAGGTGACGGGGCTGGCCAGCGAGGACGTGTTCTTCAAGCGGCTGTTCGACCGCTACGGGGTCTCGCCGAACTTCGAGCAGCGGCGCGAGTACAAGAACGCGGTCAACGGCTTCCTCTACGACGACTACACGCCAGAGCACCGCGAGGCGCAGCTCTCGTGGATGACCTCCGTCTACGAGACCGGCCTGGCGACGGCCGCGGGCGACCGGAAGACCGACGCCGCCGCGCTGCGCCGCACGCTAGAAGCCGGCCCCTACCTGGCCGAGGAGGCGCAACGCCTGCGCCTCGTCGACAAGCTCGGCCACGTGCGCGAGGCGCAGCTTGCCTTGCTGCGCCGGGCCGGCGGCGACGCCGAGCTGATGGACTTCGAGGACTACGCCCAGGGCCGGCGGGAGCGCCGCGGGCGTGGCGACACCATCGCGGTGATCGAGGGTGAGGGCCCGATCGTCACCGGGCGCGACGGCGGCGCGAACCCGTTCTCGGCCAGCGGCGCGATCTATTCGGACGACGTGTCCGAAGCCTTCCAGGCGGCGATCCGCGCGAAGGACGTCAAGGCCATCGTCTTCCGGTTGAACTCGCCCGGCGGCTCCGACACCGCGTCCGAGCAGATCCTGGCGGCCATCCGGTCCGCCAAGGCGGCCGGCAAGCCGGTCGTGGTCTCCATGGGGACCTACGCGGCGTCCGGCGGCTACTGGGTCTCGTCGGAGGCCTCCGCAATCGTCGCCGAGCCCTCGACGCTGACCGGCTCCATCGGAGTCTATGGCGGCAAGTTCGCACTCGGGGAGGCGCTGGGCCGCTTCGGGGTCGACCTGCGTCAGCTCGAGGTGGGCAGCCCCTACGCCGGCGCATTCGGCGTGTCGCGCGACTTCACCCCGGAAGAGCGGGCCGCCTTCGCCCGTTGGATGGACCGCATCTACGAGACCTTCATCACCCGCGTGGCGACGGGGCGGAAGCTCGCGCCCGAGCAGGTGCGCGAACTGGCGCGCGGCCGCGTCTGGACCGGCGCCCAGGCCCAGCGCCTGGGCCTGGTGGACGAGCTGGGCGGCTTCTATCAGGCGGTGGATCGCGCCAAGCGGTTGGCCAAGATCGAGGGCGAGCCGGCCCTCCGCCGCGTCGGGCCCATGGCTTCCCCGTTCGAGGCGCTGGAACGGATCCTGGGCGTCCAGGCGACCTCCGCGCGCACCCTTGCGGCGGCAGCCTGGGTGTTCGGCGACCCGCGCGCCGAGCGGGTGATGGACGAGATCGCGGCTCAACGGCTGCGCGAGAAGGGGGCGGCGGTGCTGGCCCCCACGCCGGCGTTCTGAGGTCCCGCCCTTGCCGCCCGCTGACCATCGGCAGGCCTACGAGCTGATCCGCCAGGGCGACGTGGAGGGCGCGCTCCGGTTCACGGCGGCCCTCCTCGCCGAGCCCGTCCCGAGCCAGGGCGCGTTCGCCGCCCGGGCGGCGGCGCTGAAGGCGGCCGGGCGCAAGCCCGAGGCGCTGGATGTGAACCGCGCCACCCTCGCCCGGTATCCCAACAGCGCCGTCGCCTGGCACAACCTCGCCTCCACCCTGGGCGATCTCGGTCAGGCCGAGGAGGCGGAGAGCGCCGCGCGTCGGGCGGTCGAACTCGGCCTGAACGCGCCGGAGACCCGGCTCGTCCTCGCCCGGGCGCTGCAGGCGCAGAACCGCTTCGACGAGGCGGAGGCCGCCTTCCGGGCCGCCCTCGACGCGCGGCCGGCCTACGAGGAGGCGCAGACCGAACTCGCCCAGCTCATCTGGATGCGCACCGCCGATCGCCGCGCGGCGCTGGCGCGCCTCAGCCGTGCAGCCGCCGAGCATCCCGGCCATCCGGGCCTGTCCTACGCCCTGGCGGTGGCCCAGGAGTTCACCGGCCAGCCGGAGGCGGCGCGCGCCACGGCTGAAGCAGGGCTCGCGGCGGCGCCGCAGGACCGACGGCTGCTCGGCCTGGCCGTGGAGCTTTGTGGCAAGCTTGACGATCCGGAGGCGGCGCTGCGCTGGGCGCGCCTGGGCGCCCGTGACGACGCGGCCGGCCGGGCGGTCCTCGCCCAGGCGCTGCTGGCGGTGGGCGACGGCGAGGGGGCCGTGGCGGCGGCGGCCCGCGCAGTGGCCCTCGCCCCGCTCGACCAGTATGCGCTGGCCCTGCTCACCACGGCGTGGCGCCTGACCGGCGATCCGCGCTACCGCCAGACCTGTGACTACGACCGGCTGGTGGCGAGCTACGACATCGTCGACCCGGACACGGCCGAGGGCGCGGGGTTCCTGGAGGAGCTGCGCGCCGCGCTGCGGCGGCTGCACCGGTTCACCACCCATCCGTTCGCCCAGTCGGTCCGGCAGGGAAGCCAGGCGCCCCTGCGGCTGGACGGGACCCACGAGCCGGTGATCGAGCGCCTGCTGCAGATGCTGCGCGAGACGGTCGCACGGCGTATCGCCGAACTTCCGCCGGGGGATGACGCCTTCGCCCGGCGCAACACCGGGCGCGCGGAGATGACCGGCGCGTGGTCGATCCGGCTGGGAGCGTCCGGCCACCACGCCGACCACGTGCACCCGATGGGCTGGATCTCGTCGGCCTTCTACGTCTCGACGCCTGACGACACGGCCGACGCCGAGGCCAGGAGCGGCTGGATCGGCTTCGGCCATCCGGGCGTGCGGACGCGCCCCGAGCTGCCGGCCGAGCGCTTCGTGCAGCCGCGGCCCGGCCGCCTGGTGCTGTTCCCGTCCTACATGTGGCACGGCACCGTGCCCTATGCCTCCGACCAGGAGCGGATGACGGTCGCCTTCGACGCCGTCCCGGCCTGACGCCTCGCCGCGGCGCCCGCAGGACGCGCCGCGCTCCAGACAGCCACAAAGAAAAAGGGCGGCGACCGAAGTCGCCGCCCTCCTCAGGCTTTGGTCTGCCGTGCGGGCTTAGAAGTCCGCGCGCAGGCCCACGAACAGGTACCGGCCCAGAGCGTCGTAGGTCTGGGGATAGGTGTTCCCGTTGCAGGGGCCCGACGGGCAGTTCGACTGGCTGACCAGCGGCGGCTCGTTGTCGAGCACGTTGTTGACGCCGAACCGCAGGGTCATGTTCTCGCGAACGCCCCAGGTGCCGGCCAGGTCGAAGTAGTTCTTGTCGGTCAGCTTCGCGTCGCGGCCGTTGTAGGTGCCGCCATCGATGCGCGCGTCGCTTTCCACATCGCCGACATAACGCCAGGTGGTGGACAGCTCGAAGTTCCACGGGGTCCGCCAGGTCATGCGGGCCTTGTGGCGCCACTTCGGCATCGGCGCCGAGGCCGGCGTCGCCGAGCTCGTGCAGGTGCCGCCGTAGTAGCCGGCGCAGTCGAAGGGCTCGTCGCCCGGCAGGGTGGTGACGAGGTAGTGCTCCAGGTAGCTGCCCTGCAGGTTGAAGGACAGGCCGCCCATGCCTTCCAGCGCGCTGGTGAAGCCGAAGTCGGCGAAGTCGAAGCGGTAGTTGGCTTCGACGTCGATGCCTTCAACTTCCAGGCCGCCGGTGTTGAAGGTGGTGTCGGTCACGTAGCCGTTCTGCGACAGCCACAGCGAGCCGGTGCCCGGCGCGCGGTTGATGAGGCCGCAGAAGAAGGCGTCGCCGGTCAGGGCGCAGCGCTCGAGCGTCACGTCCTGGCCGATCTGGCCGATCCGGTCCTTCAGCTTGATGTTGTACCAGTCGACCGACGCCGAGAAGCCCGGGATGAAGGTCGGGGTGAACACCACACCCAGCGAGTAGGTGTCGGAGGTTTCCGGATCGAGGTCCGGGTTACCGCCGGTCTGGCCGTTGTACTGCGCGGCCAGGTTCGGGACGATCCGGCCGTACTGCGCCGCGGTCACGCCCGTCAGGGCGCACTGGGCGGCCGTGAACTCGGGGGTCGCGCCTTCGCAGGGGTCGACCGTGCCGTTCAGCACCACGTTCAGGGTGGCGAACAGTTCCACCACGTTCGGGGCGCGGACGGCGCGGTTGTAGCTGGCGCGGAAGCGGAAGTCGTCGGTCGGCGACCAGTCACCCGCGATCTTGTAGGTGTCGGTCGAGAAGCCCAGCGAGTAGTCCGACCAGCGGTAGCCGACTTCCGCCGACAGGTTCTGGAAGAACGGCATGTCCTGGACCAGCGGGATCCGCGCTTCGCCGAACAGTTCGTACACGTCGTACGAGCCGTTGGACGGCAGCGTGGCGCCGCCTTGGCCGGCGAGGTCGCCGGTCTGGTAGGACAGGTCGGTGTTCAGGTCGAGCTTCTCGCGGCGGTACTCGGTGCCGAGCGCGAAGCCGACGCCGTCAGCGGCCCACGGAGCCTTGACGCCGTACTGGCCGATGTCGCCGGTCAGCGAGGCGGTGACCACCGTCTGGGTGTACTCGCCGTTCTGGAAGCCCGGCGTCTGGATGTAGTTGATCGACTCCTGCGAGGGGCCGGCCGCGCTGAAGATGTCGTACGGACGGCAGGCCGGGTCGAAGTTCGGGCCGGCGAGCGACTGCACGGCGGAGCGGCAGGCGGCCAGGCCGGTGTTCGGGTCGGTGACCACGTCCAGGGCGCGGGCCGAACGGACCAGCGAGAAGTCGTTGTAGTAGACGTTCTGGTAGACGACCACGCCGTGCTGGGCGGAGACGTCGTACTGGAAGCCGTTGGCGATCTGGCCGCGCATGCCGATCACGCCGCGGTAGTCGGTGTGGCGCAGGTCGGAGACCCGGCCGCCGCCTTCCACGTTACGACGCAGCACCGTCACCGAGGCCTGCTGGCCCGGGGTGGTCGGGTCGGCGTCGCTGTTCACGCCGAGCGTGAACGGGTTGGCCGGATCGTCGGGCAGCTGGTCGATGGTCGGGGCGCAGAACACCGCCGCCTGGGACGCCGTCAGGAACGGGTTGCCCGAGCAGTTGATGTTCATGTTCTGGCCGAAGATGCCCGACGGCGCGATCTGGGCGACCGTGTGGTCGTCCATGAACATGAGCTGGGTGTAGACCTCGGCCGCGTCGTTGAACTTGTAGTTCGCGAAGGCGCCCAGGACGTAACGCTCGTCCGGACGCTGGTAGTAGTTGTAGGGGCCGAAGTTGAACGCGTCGCGCGCGCCGACGTAGTCGCGGAAGCCGCGGCCGCCCGGAGCGCTCGGGTCGATGGTGACGTAGTCGTCACCGGCGCCGCCGCCGCTGATGAAGCCGCCCGGCGCGGTCGTGCCGGAACCCGAGCAGTTGAAGCCGCCGCCGGCCGTCGGGGCGTTGGCCAGCGTACAGGACGAGTAGTCGCGCGCGTCCTGGGTGACGCCCTGGACGTTGCGGTAGCCGACGTAGGCGGTGACGTTGCCGTTGCCGTCCGGCGAGTTCATGCCGACGACCAGGTTCAGGTCGGTGGTGCCGCCGTCCCACACGTCCTTTTCCGGAGCCGCGAAGGCGGCCGGATTGGAGGCGGTGGCCGCGCGGCGCTCGAGGATCGAGCGGACGGTGTCGTTGTTGTTGGTGTGCTGGTACCCCGAGTACTGCGCGTCGAGACGCACGCCCTCGAAGTTCTTCTGCATGATGAAGTTCACCACGCCGGCCACGGCGTCGGCGCCGTACACGGCCGAGGCGCCGCCGGTCACCACTTCGACGCGCTCGATCAGCGCGGCGGGGATGAAGTTCAGGTCAGGGGCGGTGTTGTTGGCCGTGGCGGCCGGGGTGCCGGGCTGGAGGCGACGGCCGTCGATCAGCACCAGGGTGCGGCTCGGGCCGAGGCCCCGCAGGTCGACGGTGGCGGTGCCGGTGGCGCCGTTGGCGTAGGACGAGCCCTGGGCGGCGAACACCTGCGGGAGCTGGTTCACCAGGTCTTCCGACCGGGTCACGCCGCGGGTGACGATGTCCTGGGCGCCGACGACGGTCACCGGGCTGGCGCTGGTCAGGTTCGGCTGCGGGATGCGCGAGCCGGTGACCACCACTTCAGAGACTTCGCCGGCCTCTTGGGCCGCCGCCTGCGTGGACAGGCCCAACAGGGCTGCGCCACAGATCATCGAAGACGCCAAAAGGCGTTCCCGCATGGAGATGAATTTCACGGTTTGGATCCTCCAGCGAGCCGTCGAGACGACGGCCGCTCCCCACAACAGAAAGGTCCCGGCAACAGGGCTGTCCCCGGTTACGGCGGAGTTACGAGGCTAACCAACCCAGGGTCAACGACCATTACTCGCGGATCACACTGGCGACCCGAACGTGTCGCATTCTGGTCACAGATGCCCAAGCGAGCCGCATAGCGTGCATCAATCTTGCCGCAGCCGCAGGGCTTGGCGGGGATTCACGCCTGGAGCCTTGCGCCGGCGGCGGGCCGCTGTCTACGGCGCGTAGAACCGATTCCGCGCCGTCAGGAGCTGCTTGACCAGTTCGAGCTCGCCGGGCTCGAGCAGCGGATTCCATACGTCGATGATCAGGATCACCCGCAGCGCGTCGGCGTCGTTCCAGGCCTCGTGCTCGATGGTGTCGTCGAACACCCAGGCCTCGCCGAGCTTCCACTCGCGGGTTTCCGCGCCGACCCGGAAGCGCGCGGGGCCCGGCAGCACTAGCGGCAGGTGGGCGAGCAGCCGCACATTGGTGGAGCCGGTGTGCGGCGGGATGTGGGTGCGGGCGTCCAGCGCCGAGAACATGGCCGTGGGCGCGAAGTCCGGCGCATGCGCCATCGGAATGGCGTCCAGCAGGGCGGCGGTGCGGGGGCAGCTCTCGCAGACCAGGTCCTGCCGCACGCCGTCCTTCCAGAGGAAGAGCGAGCTCCAGCGCCGCGAGTGGTTGAGCTCGCCCCACTGGTTCACCGGCACATCCGGTGGGAAGGCGATGTAGGGGGCGAACGCGTCCATGCGCCCGGAGAGCAAGGCGGCGAGTTCTTCCTGGATCGCCGGCGTGGCGGCCTCCAGCTCGCCCAGCCAGGGGAAGAGCTCTCGTGGGTAGAAGGGAATAGCCGGCAGCCGGGGATAGTGCAGGAGCAACGGCTCCTGATTGTACACACGCCGACGGCCCGAATAGATGCCGATCGCCTCGTCGATGCGCTGCACGGCCTGATCCGTTCCGGCGGTTTCCACCGGGCCGAGCTGGGCGCGGAGGAAGGCCTCCAGCTCCGCCTGGGTCCGGGCCACCACCTCCCGGGCCCGCGCCACCGGCGCCTGGAGCTGCGGCGGAAGCTTGTCGGCGTCGGGCGCGAGCTTCAGAGCGTTCTGGTAGATCCGCGCGGCCGCGCGCTCGCCGGAAAGCTTCTCCACCACCGCCCCTTTCGAGAGCAGCGCCAGGAAGTTGTACGGGTCCAGCGCCAGCGCCTCGTCAAGCGCGGCCACGGCCTGCGAGAAGGCGCCGGCCATCCGGTGGACCAGCGCGCGCTGCATCTTCAGGTTCGCATCGTGAGGCGCCATGGCCTCGGCCCGCAGGATCAGCCCAAGGGCCGTGCCGCCGTCGCCACGGCGCACGGCGGCCATGGCGTCGGCGAGCAACTGCTCGGGGGAGGACTGGACGCCGACGACCATGGGCACACCTTCGACTCGTGGAACGGGGTGGGTAACGCCGCGCTGGGAACCGTGAAATGCCGAAGGTCAAAACACAATGCGGCCGGCGCCCTTTCAGGCGCCGGCCGCATCGGGAAACTCAGAGAGGGCGGCCGCCAGGCCGCCCTGCCCGCTCCTAGAACCGCATACGGACGCCGGCGTAATAGCGGCGGCCGACGGCGTCGTAGACATCGGGGTACGTGGTCCAGCCGGTGGTCTGGCCCGGGACGAGGCCCGAGGTGCCGCCGACGAACTGGTACTCGTCGAAGATGTTGTCGACGCCGAAGTAGACGTTGGCCTTGTCCGTCACGTTCCAGCGGATCTGGGCGTTGTGGAAGGTCTTCGCCTCCAGCGGGACGTTATAATAGAAGTCGTTCACGTCCTTGGTGACGACCACGTCGCCGATGTACTGCGTCGTCCAAGCGAGCTGCACCGGGCCGTTCTGGTAGACGAGGCCCAGGGTCCACTCGTTGGTCGGCGCGCCCACCGTCCCCGCATCGCGGATCAGGTCGGCCGGATCGGCGCCTTCGTACGGGGTGGTCGTCAGCTTCTCGAGGTTGCCGTAGGCGATGCTCGCCGAGAGCTGACCCTTCTCGCCGGCGTAGACGCGGTCGAGGAAGCCGAGGTCGTTCAGGTCCTGACGGTAGCTGACCTGCACGTCCCAACCGCGCGTGTCGGTCTCGGCGAAGTTGTCGTAGACCTGGTTGACGAAGTTGAGGGCGCCGAGCTGCGGGCCGGTGCCGAAGCGGCCGATCGCCGAGCAGAACGGGTTGTCGGCGTTGAAGCCGGCCGGGCCGTAGCAGCCCGTCAGCAGCCGGTCTTCGCTGATGGTCGTGATCCGATCCTTGATCTTGATCACGTAGTAGTCGACCGACACCGACAGGTTGTCGAGGAAGCCCCAACCGCGCGGGTTGAACAGCACGCCCACGGTGTAGCTGTCGCTCTCCTCCGGATCGAGGTTCGGGTTGCCGCCGTCAAAGCCGGTGACGCCCTGCTGCTCGATCTGGGTGATCGCGAAGCCGCCGTCCCGCGCCACACGCGCCGCCACCGCCGGATCGGCGAGGCAGGCGGCGGCGGCCGCGTTGCCCACCGTGGCGGCGTTGACGCCGCTGGCCAGCACCGCGCTCGGGTCAGAGATGTTCGTGCGCGTGTTGAAGAACGCCGCCTGGCCGGAGGCTGTGCGGGTCACCCCGGCGCAGGGGTCGTTCACGCCGGGGAAGTCCTGCGAGGCCGGCGAGAACAGTTCGGAGATGTTCGGCGCGCGGGTGGCCTTGGCGTACTGCGAGCGGAACTTCAGCCACGCGAACGGCTGGTACTCGAGCGAAGCGGCATAGGAGTAGGTGTCGCCGACGGTCGAGTAGTTGGAGTAGCGGCCCGCCAGGTTCAGGTCGAGCGATCGGGCGAACGGCATGTCCGCCAGGATCGGCACGCGCACTTCGCCGTAGAGCTCGGCGACGTCGAACTTGCCACGGGTGGCCGGGGTGGCGTTGCCCGAGGTCTGGCCGAGCTGGGTGAGCAGGTCGGGGACGTCGTGCGAGCGCTCGCGGCGGTACTCGGCGCCGGCGGCGTAGCCGACGGGGCCCGCGGGCAGGGTGAACAGGTCGCCGCGCAGGAAGCCGGAGACCACCAGTTGCTCCACGAAGGCGTCGCGCGAGGTCGGGACGCTGACGTAGTCGGCGGCCTGGCTCGAGATCGCGCCCTCGCCGAACAGGTTCAACGGCACGCAGCCGGCGGCGCGGGCTGCCGGGTCACGGCAGACCACCTGGCCGTTCTCCACCACCGCGTCGAGCGCGTTGCGGAACTTCACGGCGTCGATATCGCCCGACGACTTCTGGCTGTCCTCGGTGCGGCCGTAGTTGATGGACAGCTCGTAGCTGTGGCCGCCGCCGATGTCGCCGGTGAAGCCGGTGACCACACGGAAGGTGTCGCGGTCGATGTCGTTGCCGCGGAACCCGATCTCGTTCAGGCGGCGGCGGAAGCCCACCACCAGGTTCTGATCGGCCACGCCCGGGGTGGCCGCACGGGCCGCGGCGCGGACCGACTCCGGCACCACGGCCGAGAGGATCGGCACGCCGTTGGAGCAGGTCCCGTCCTCACAGAAGGCGAAGGCGCCGTAGACCTGGTCGGAGCCCAGCGGGGTGGCCTCGATCTGGGAGGTCAGCTTGCTGCTGACGTAGTTCACCTCGGCGAAGAACTTGGCCGACGGGTTGAACTCGTAGTCGAGGTAGCCGGCGAAGTTCACCTGCTCGAGCGGCACCTGCAGCAGGCGCGCCGACTGGCGGTTGTAGCCGAGGGCGCCGGTGTACGGCACGAGGCCGCCCGGGGTGACCACGCGCAGCAGGTTGGAGCCGCCCGCCGCGGTCGGGATCTCGATCACGCCCGCCGGGGTGTAGGACGAGTAGAGACCCGCGGTCTGGCTGCGGATCAGGTCGTAGTTGGCGGGATCGCCGTCGTAGTCGTCGACCGCGTCGTAGGCGAGGCCCTGGTCCTCACGGTCGCGCGCCCAGATCGAGCCGATTTCCTGGTAGCCCAGCGAGGCGACCACCGAGCCCTTGCCGTCGTGGAAGGTCTTGCCGGCGGTGACCGAGAACTTGATCCGCTCGTCGTCCTCGCGCTCGGACAGGCCGTACTGGCCGTTCACGATCACGCCGTCGATGTTCTTCTTGGTGATGATGTTCACCACGCCGGCCAGGGCGTCGGAGCCGTAGGTGGCCGAGGCGCCGCCGGTGACGACGTCGATGCGGTCCACCAGCTCGGTCGGGATGGTGTTGAAGTCGACGACCTGGGTGCCGACGAGGCCGGCCACGAAGCGGCGCCCGTTGACCAGCACGAGCGTGCGGTCCTCGCCCAGGTTGCGCAGGTCGACGGTGGTGATGCCGTTGGAGGCGGTCTGGAAGCCCGAGTTGGTCGGCGTGATCGACGAGACGCCGGCGGCGGGAAGCTGGCGGATGATGTCGCCCGTGTTGACGGCGCCGGTCGCCTCGATGGTGCGCGTATCGATCACCGAAACCGGGGTCGGCGCATCGAGATTCGGACGCGCGATACGCGAACCGGTAACAACGATTTCGTCAACATTCACGTCCTGGGCAAGAACCGGGCTCGCCGAGAGCGCTGACATAACGCCGATCATCATCGACGAGGCCAACAGATACTGCCGCCGCAATTTCATCTTCTACGCCTAAGCTTGATCTGACCTGGAAGCAGGGTCGCGCGGACGTAGTTTCCTCGGGCGAGGCAACGTCAATTCACAGGTAACGAATGGCGCCAGACGTAACGTGGTGTGTCACATCTGCGTCACAGTTTGGGCCAGATCGACCGGGTGCGGCGAGGAGTCCCGGACGCCGCCGTTCGCCGGGCGCCGGTCGTCCGGGACCGTCGCGTGCGGGACGTTGCGCCGCCGGCCGGGCGCCGCTTGAATGCGCGCCTCATCGAGAGGGGTGCGACGCATGACCATCCACCGCGCGCGGACGAGCCTGGCCGTCCTCGCAGCCTTGGCCGTGGCCGCCGCCGGCGCGGCCTCCGCGCAGCCGAAGCCGGAGGGCCGCGCCGGGGCGCTCCAGCGGCTGACCGACTGTCGCAAGATCACCGACGGCGCGGAGCGGCTGGCCTGCTACGACGCCGCCGCCGCCGCGTTCGAGAGCGCCGAGGCCAAGGGCGACGTGGTGGTCGTGGACCGCGAACAGGCCCGGGAGGTCCGCCGCCAGGGGTTCGGCTTCCAGATCCCCTCCCTCGCCATGTTCGAGAAGGGCGAGAGCAAGGAGGAGGTGGAGAACGTCACCGGCCAGGTGGCCTCGGCCCGGATGAACGGCGCCGGCAAGTGGGTGGTCCAGCTCGAGGGCGGCGCGGTCTGGCTGCAGATCGACACCAACGAGCTGTCGTTCGGCCCCAAGCCAGGCGACCCGGTGAAGATCCGCCGCGCCACCCTGGGCAGCTACCTGATGAGCGTGAAGGGCCAGCGCGCCTTCCGCGTGAAGCGCCAGGAGTAGTCGCGCGGCTCCGGCGTTGCGCAAGCGCGCCTGCGACCCGATGATGCCCGGAGCAGTCCGGGAGCTTGAGCCATGGCCGATATTCGCCGCGTCACCGACGACCTGTCCGTCGCCCCGCAGATCAGCGTGGCCGACGTGGCCGAGGCCGCGCGCCTCGGGTTCAAGACGATCATCAACAACCGGCCCGACAACGAGGAGCCCGGCCAGCCCTCGGGCCACGAGATCGAGGCGGCGGCCCAGGCCGAGGGCCTGGCCTACGTCCACCTGCCGGTGCGCGGCGGGCCCACGCCGGAGCAGGTGGAGACCACCGCCCGCATTCTGGCCGACGCCGACAAGCCGGTGCTGGCCTTCTGCCGCTCGGGCACCCGCTCCATCGTCACCTGGGCGATCAGCGAGGCGACCTCCGGCGCCCGTGGCCGCGACGAGCTGAAGGCGCTCGGGCGGGCGGCGGGCTACGACCTCTCCGGCGTGCTGGGATGATCCCCTACGTCCGGGACATCGCCTTCGAGTACGGCCGCTGCGACCAGGTCAGCCCACTCATCCGGCGGGTGATCGCCAACAATCCCGGACCGTTCACCTACGTGGGCACCGGCACCTACATCGTCGGCCGGGACGAGGTGGCGGTGATCGACCCGGGCCCTGACGACCCGGCGCACCTGGACGCCATCCTGGCCGCCATCCCCGGCGAGCGGGTGACACATATCCTCATCACCCATCACCACGCCGACCACTCGCCGCTCGCGCGCCCGCTGCAGGCGCGGACCGGTGCGCCGATCCTGGGCTGCGCGGTGGCCGGCGGCGACGCGGACGACGGCGGGGTGAAGATGGAGGCGGGGCACGACGCGGACTTCCGCCCGGACGTCAGCCTCTGCGGCGGTGGCGAGGTGGCGGGGCCGGGCTGGACGCTGGAGGCGATCCCCACGCCCGGCCACACCTCGAACCATCTGTGCTTCGCCCTGAAGGAGGAGAACGCCCTCTTCTGCGGCGACCACATCATGGGCTGGTCGACGACGGTCATCACCCCGCCCGACGGAGACATGACGGCCTACCTGGAGAGCCTGGCGCTGATCCGCGAGCGGGGCTTCTCGACGCTTTGGCCGACGCACGGCGCGCCGGTGACCGAGGTTCGCCCCTTCATCGACGCCTATCTGGAGCACCGCCAGGAGCGGATGGACCAGATCACCGCGGCCCTGAGGGCCGGTCCCGCACGAATCCGGGACCTGACGCCGAGGCTCTACGCCGACGTCGACCCGCGGCTGTGGCCGGCCGCAGCCCGCTCTATGCTGGCGGCGATGATCCACCTGGCACGCCAGGGCGTGCTCGTCACCGACGGCGAGCCGGGCCCGGACAGCGAGTACCGCCTGGGATGATCCTTTGGGAGCCGCTCACCGCCCAGTACGGCGACCTGACGTACTGGGGCGAGTGGATCCTCCACGGCGAGACCGTCCACGTCCGCTGCGATCACGGCTCGGCCAAGGCGCCGGTGGATTTTCGCAATCCCCGAGCATGGCCGAACGGCTGCTGATCGAGCTCCTGCGGTCTCGCGGCCAGCTTTGACGCGCGTCAGGCCGTCGCCGCCTGCCTGGCGGTCGGCAGGACATAGCCCTCCATGCGCTGGCGGATCAGCTTCTTGTCGATCTTGCCGGTGGCGCCGAGCGGGATGTCGTCGACGAACACCACGTCGTCGGGCGTCCACCACCTGGCGATCTTGCCCTCCAGGTGCTGCAGGAACTCCTCCTTGGTGGCCGCCTGCCCCTCCTTGAGCTTGACGAGGAGGACCGGCCGCTCGTCCCATTTCGGGTGCGCCGCGCCGATCACGGCGCAGAGCGCCGCCTTCGGGTGGCCCATGGCGATGTTCTCGATCTCGATCGAGCTGATCCACTCCCCGCCGGACTTGATCACGTCCTTGGCGCGGTCGGTGATCTGCATGAAGCCGAACTCGTCGATGGTGGCCACGTCGCCGGTGTCGAAGTAGCCCTCCTCGTCGAGGATCTCACCCCCGTCGCCCTTGAAGTACTCGCCGACCACGAACGGGCCGCGGACCATCAGGCGGCCGAAGGTCGTGCCGTCATGCGGCAGGCGCTCGCCCGCGTCGTTGACCAGCTTCAGCTCCACCGAGACCGGCGGACGTCCCTGCTTGAGCGTGAAGCGGAGCTGCTCCTCGTCGCTCATCATGGCGATGGCGCGGGTCGGGTTGGCCAGGGTGCCGAGCGGCGAGGTCTCGGTCATGCCCCAGGCGTGGGTCACGGAGACGCCGAACTCGTCACGGAAGCCGCGGACAATGGCCTCGGGCACCGCCGAGCCGCCGATGACCACGCGCTTCAGCGTGGTCAGCTTGCCCTTGGTCTCGCGCAGGTGGTTGAGCAGCATCTGCCAGACGGTGGGCACCGCCGCGGAGAAGGTGACGCCCTCGGTCTCCAGCAGCTCGTGCACCGAGGCGCCGTCGAGCTTCTGGCCCGGCATGACGAGCTTCGCGCCGACGGCGGGCGCCGAGAAGGCGATGCCCCAGGCGTTGGCGTGGAACATCGGCACCACCGGCAGCACCACGTCAGTGGCCGAGAGGCCCATGACGTCGCGGCCCATGGTGACCAGGGTGTGCAGGAAGTTGGACCGGTGGGTGTAGAGCACGCCCTTCGGATTGCCGGTCGTGCCCGAGGTGTAGCAGAGGCCGGCCGGGAGGGTCTCCTCGAAGCCGCCCCAGGCGCAGTCGGCGGAGTTCTGCTCGACGAGATCCTCGAAGCAGAGGGCACCCGGGAAGTCGACGCCCTTCATCCCCTCGCGGTCGGTCATCACCACGAAGTGCTTCACCGTCGGCATGTTGGCGCGGTTGGCCAGCAGGATCGGCAGGAAGGTGAGGTCCGTGAAGAGGACCTTATCCTCGGCGTGGTTGATGATGTAGCAGAGCTGTTCGGGGAACAGCCGCGGGTTCAGGGTGTGGCAGACCGCCCCGATCCCCATGATGCCGTACCAGGCCTCCACGTGACGGCCGGTGTTCCAGGCGAGCGTCGCCACGCGATCGCCCTTGCCGACGCCCAGAGCCTTCAGCGCGTTGGACAGACGCTTCGCCCGGTCGTGGATCTGGGCGTAGGTGGTGCGGACGATCGGGCCCTCGACCGAGCGGCTGACCACTTCGATCCCGCCGTGCCAAGCCTTGGCGTGGTCCAGGATCCGGTCCACGGTGAGCGGCCAATCCTGCATCCGGCCCTGCATCGCACATCCTCCCAACTGACGCTTGTTAAGTTGGGGATACGCTAGTTTCTCAAGCCCTTGGACGCAAACGGAGTCGGCGCGGCGGCTCAGGAAAGCCCGGCAGCCCAGCCCTCGGCGGCGGCGGCCGCGGGCTGGGTGGCGTCGACGCGGCGCCAGCCGATGTCCATCCCCTCGACCCGGCGGAGCTGATCGCGCAGCACCTCCACCGTGGCATCGGAGGCGTCGCCGGTGCGCGCGGCGACCCGGGCCTCCAGAACCTCGGCCGGCGCCTCCAGCCAGGCCCCGTGGAAAGGCACGCCGCAGTCCCGCGCCACGGCCTCCGCCCGCGCGCGCAATGCGGGGTCGATGAAGGTGGCGTCCAGCAGGACCGAGCGGCCGGCCCGGAGCATGGCCCCGGCGTGGCCCATGAGCGCGTCGTAGGTGCGGGCATAGGCCTCGGGCGTGTAGATCGCCGGGTCCATGCGCTGGGTCGGCGGCGCGCCCAGGAGCCGCTTGCGGATCTCGTCGGTGCGCAGGATCACCGCGCCCGGCGACGGAGCAATCCGGCCCGCCAAGGCCCGGGCGAAGGTGGACTTGCCCGAGCCCGACAGGCCGCCCACCGCGACGAGCCGCGGCGGCGCGGGCGACAGGTGGGCGATGGCGGCGTCCACGTAGCGGCGCGCCGTTTCCGCGTCGGCGCTGTGCGCCAGCACGTGGGCGCGGACACCGGCGCGCACCGAGAGCATCAGCGGCAGGGCGGCCAGGCCGTCCCAGAGCTCCGGCGGGAAGCTGCGCGCCGCCTCGTCAAGGTAGGCCGACAGAACCCGCACCGCGGCGCCGCGGCGGCCACGGAACTCGAGGTCCATCAGCAGGAAGGCCAGGTCGTACTGGACGTCGAGGTCGGACAGCAGGTCATTGAACTCGATGCAGTCGAAAAGCACCGGCCGGCCATCCTCCACCAGGATGTTCCCGAGGTGCAGATCGCCGTGGCACTGGCGGGCGAAGCCGGTGGCGCTGCGGTGCGCCAGCAGCGCCGATTGCCGCTCGAACTCGGCCTCCGTCCGCGCGACGAGTTCCTCGACGCGCGCGGCGCCCAGTTCGGGTGCGAGTTCGCGCAGGAGCTGGGCGTTCGAGCCGACGGTGAAGGCCAGCGCGGTGAGCCCGCCCTGGGGCTTCAGCGGCGCCTCGCGGTGCACCCCCGCGATGGTTCGGCCCAGCGCCTCGGCCATGTCGCCGTCGAGGCGTTCAGGGCTCTTCGACAGCACCGCCTCGTCGTCGAAGCGGCGCATTTCCAGCGCATAGTCCACGACCTCGCCCGGCCCCTCCCACTCGAGTCCGCCGCCGGCGGCGCGGGTGATCGGGCGTAGGCGCCGGTAGATGTCGCAGGTGCGGGCGTTGAACGCGAGCTCGCGCTCCAGCGCCCAGAGCCGGCGCTCGGCCGTGCCGAACTCGACGTAGCCGAGGCTGACATGCCGCTTGAGCTTGTAGGCCAGGGTCTCGCCGAGGAAGACCCGGGAGATGGCCGTCTCGATAGGCGGGCCGATCTCACCCGACAGCCAGCGCACGACCTCGGCCTCGGCGCCATCGCCGCTCAAGGATAGAGCCTGTCGGTGGTCCAGCCCGCGCCCGCGCGCGTGAACACCAGCCGCTCGTGCAGGCGGAAGGGCCGGTCGCGCCAGAACTCCATGGTCAGCGGCGACAGCCGGAAACCCGACCAGTGCGGCGGGCGCGGCACCTTGCCCAGGCCGAACTTGAGCCCGACCTCGGCGATCTTCTTCTCAAGCGCCAGCCGCTCGCCCATCGGCCGCGACTGTTCGGAGGCCCAGGCGCCGATCTGGGCCGGCCGGGCGCGAGTGGCGAAGTAGGCGTCGGCCTCCTCGGACGTCACCGGGGCGACGGTCCCGCGGACGCGGACCTGGCGGCGGAGCGACTTCCAGTGGAACAGCAGCGCCGCGCGCGGATTGACGGCGAGCTGCCGACCCTTGGCGCTGCCGAGGTTGGTGTAGAAGACGAAGCCCGCGGGATCGACGTCCTTCAGCAGGACCATCCGGCTGTCCGGCAGGCCGTCGGCATCCACGGTCGACAGCGCCATAGCGTTGGCGTCGTTCGGCTCCTTGGCCAGCGCCTCCTTCATCCACTCGCCGAACAGGGCGAACGGGTCCTCCTCCGAGAGCAGCGGCGGCGGCTCGGCGGTGGTCACCTGCCGGACATAGTCGTCCTCGCTGGGCGACGGCGGGATGAGGCTGTTGTCGGTCATCGGCGCGGATATAGCGCGACCGCGGCTCGGCGCGCGAGCCGTAACGGGGCGTTCACCATGTTCGGGTGTGCTGGCGCGCCATGGCCCAGCCTTCCCGACAGATGAGCGTCCGCGGGGCGCGCGAGACCCTCGGCGTCGGGCCGCTGGCGGGGCCGGGCGAGGTCCGCCGCGCCTTCCGCGAGGCCGCCAAACGCGCCCACCCCGACCGCCCGGGCGGCTCCGCCGAAGGTTTTCGCGAGGTGGTGGAGGCCTATCGCGTCCTGCAGATCGCCCTGCGACCGCCCGAACGGATCATCCAGCCGCCGGCCAGACGCGAGGCGCCCGCGCCCGAGCTCTCCATTCCGCCGCTGGTGGCGCTGAAGGGCGGCGCGGTGGACCAGCGGCTGCCCGACGGCCGCACCATTCGCATCCGGCTGCCCGCAGGGCTGCGCACGGGCGACACGGTGCGCGCCGGCGAAACCGAGCTGCCGGTGGTGGTGCGCAGCGACGGCGACATGATCCTGCGCGGCGACGACCTGTGGGTCACCGTGAGCGTGGCTCCCCGCATCCTGGCCGATGGCGGGCGCGTGGCGCTGGAGACGCCGGTCGGCCGCCGCGTCGTCTGGGTCACCAAGAAGGCCGGCGAGCGCGGGCTCGTGCGGCTGGTCGGCCAGGGCCTGCCCGCGCGTGGACGCCATGCCCAGGGGCACCTCTTCCTGCGCCTGCGGCCACAGCAGAGCTCGACAGACAGCGCCGCCCGGAGCCTCCTGCGCCGGTTCGCCGCCGCGTGGGCCGCCTAGACGCCGGCCCGTTTGGCCGAAGGTCCACTTCACGGTAGAAGCGCCGCCATGTCGCACAACACCTTCGGCCACCTGTTCCGCGTGACCACCTGGGGCGAGAGTCACGGGCCGGCGCTGGGCTGCGTGGTCGATGGCTGCCCGCCCGGGATCCCGCTGACCGCGGAGGAGATCCAGGTGTGGCTGGACCAGCGCCGGCCGGGCCAGGGGAAGTTCGTCACCCAGCGGCAGGAGCCGGACGCGGTGCGCATCCTCTCCGGCGTGTTCCAGGACGAGCGGACGGACGGCCAGGTCACGACGGGCACGCCGATCTCGCTGATGATCGAGAACGTCGATCAGCGCAGCAAGGACTACTCCGAGATCGCCCAGGCCTTCCGGCCGGGCCATGCCGACTACGCCTACTTCGCCAAATACGGGGTGCGGGACTATCGCGGCGGTGGTCGCCAGTCGGCTCGCGAGACGGCGGCGCGCGTGGCTGCGGGCGCCATCGCGCGCAAGGTGATCGAGGGCGTACGCGTGCGCGCCGCGGTGGTGCAGATCGGCCCGCATGCCGTGGCCGAGGACCGCATCGACTTCTCCGTGACCGGCGACAATCCGTTCTGGGCGCCCGATCCCGAGATCGTGCCGGTCTGGGAAGAACACCTGGAGAAGGTCCGCAAGTCGGGCTCGTCCACCGGCGCGGTCGTCGCGGTCGAGGCCACGGGCGTGCCGGCCGGCTGGGGCGCGCCGGTCTACGGCAAGCTCGACGCGGAACTGGCCGCGGCGCTGATGTCGATCAACGCCGCCAAGGGCGTCGAGATCGGCGCCGGCTTCGCCTCGGCGGCCCTCTCGGGCGAGGCGAACGCCGACGAGATGCGGATGGGAAACGGCGGCCCGCTCTTCACGTCGAACCACGCCGGCGGCGTGCTGGGCGGCATCTCCACCGGGCAGCCGGTGACCGCGCGGGTCGCGTTCAAGCCGACCTCCTCCATCCTGACGCCGCGCAGCACCCTGAACGAGGCGGGCGAGGAGATCGAGTTGCGGACCAAGGGGCGCCACGATCCCTGCGTCGGCATCCGGGCCGTGCCGGTCGTCGAGGCCATGGTCGCCTGCGTGCTGGCCGACGCCTTCCTGCGCCACCGGGCGCAGACCGGCGGGGGCGCGTTCCAGCCGGGCGCTGCGAAAGGCCGCAGTTAGCCGCCATCTTTCCGGCGGCCCGGTCGGGCAGACTGTCCGGCAGATCCGGGGAATTCCAATGACCGCCGCCAAGTTCGCGTCCCGCGCCGCCCTTCTCGCCCTCGCCGCCGTCAGCCTGTCCGGCTGCCTGGCCGCCGCCGCCACCGGCGCGGTGGTGGGCACGGCCGTGGGAGTCACCGGGGCGGCGGTGAAGACCACCGCCAAGGGGGCGGGCATGGTGGTGGGCGCGGTCGTGCCCGGCGGCGGGGACGCCGAGCGGGAGGAGCGCTAGGCGACCCGCAGCGCGCAGCTCTCGCCGATGGTCGGACGGGAGACGACGATGCGCGACAGGCCGGGGAACTGCGGCTTCAGGCGCTCGGCGAAGTACAGGCAGATGTGCTCCAGCGTCGGCCGCTCCAGGCCCGGCTTGTCATTGAGCAGGCCGTGGTCGAGCTCCAGGGCGACGGCCTTCAGCGACTGGTCGAGCTCGGCGAAGTCCGCCACCCAGCCCACCGGCTCCTGCGTCGGGCCGGCGACGGTCGCCTCCACCTTGAACGAATGGCCGTGCAGGTTCGTGTAGGGCCGGTGCTCCGGCCCATCGGTGATGTAGTGCGCCGCGTCGAAGGTCGCGGTCTTGGTGATCTCGAAGATGGGTGCGGTCATGGATGCTCGGGCCGGGCCCGGCTGTGAGGCCTCAGGCGATGCCCAGGTATTTGTGGGTCTGGACGCTTAAACGCCAGCGAGGGTGCGCAAGGCAATAGGCGATGGCCGCGCGGGTGTTCGCCTCGCGGTCCGGGCCGTCCATCGGCTGCAGCAGGAAACGCTCGAAATCCAGGTGCTCGAACCGCGCCGGATCGATGCCGGGCTGCGGGTAGACCAGCTTCAGCTCCTGGCCCGAGGTCTGAACCACCGGCGCGTCCGCCTTGGGGCTGACGCAGATCCAGTCGACGCCGGCCGGCGCGCTGAGCGTGCCGTTGGTCTCCAGGGCCACCTGGAAGCCGCGGGCGTGCAGGGCCTCCAGCAGCGCCTCGTCCACCTGCAGCAGGGGCTCGCCGCCGGTGAGCACTACGAGCCGGCTTTCCGCGCCGCCGGTCCAGGCCCGCTCGACAGCGGCGGAGAGATCTTCCGGGCCGGCGAAGCGGCCGCCCCCCTCCCCGTCCATGCCCACGAAGTCGGTGTCGCAGAAGGTGCAGACGGCATGCGCGCGGTCCTGCTCACGGCCGCTCCACAGGTTGCAGCCGGCGAAGCGGCAGAACACCGCCGGCCGGCCCGCCTGGCCGCCTTCGCCCTGCAGGGTGAGGAAGATCTCCTTGACGGCGTAGCTCATGCCGGGGCGGCTCCCGGGCGCAGCACCGGACGGTCCTCGGCCACCCAGCCCTCCCAGCCGCGGGCACGGAGCTCGCAGGCCGGGCAGGTCCCGCAGCCGTAGCCCCAGGCGTGGCGCTCGTCGCGATCGCCGCGGTAGCAGGTGTGGCTGTCCTCGACGATCAGCTCGACCAGCTCCTCGCCGCCGAGCCCCTTGGCCAGGGCCCAGGTCTGCGCCTTTGTCAGGTACATGAGCGGAGTCTCGACGCGGAAGTCCTGGGCCATGCCGAGGTTCAGCGCCCGCTCCATGGCGTCGATGGAGTCCCGCCGGCAGTCGGGATAGCCGGAGAAGTCGGTCTCGCACATGCCGCCCACCAGAGCTTGCAGCCCCCGCCGGTCGGCGAGCGCGGCGGCGTAGGTCAGGAAGACGAGGTTGCGGCCAGGGACATAGGTGGAGGGCAGGCCCTTCGCGGTGATCTCGAACGCCCTCTCGCCGGTCATGGCGGTCTCGCCGATGTCGCCGAAGCCGCGCATTTCCAGCATGTGGTCAGGCCCGAGGCGGTTCGACCAAGCCGGGAAGTCCTCCGCGATCCGGGCTCTCACCCGCGCCCGCGCCTCGAGTTCGACGCCGTGCCGCTGGCCGTAGTCGAAGCCGACCGTCTCGACGCGCGGAAAGCGGTCGAGGGCCCAGGCCAGGCAGACGGAGGAGTCCTGCCCGCCGGAGAACAGCACGAGGGCGCCTGTGGTCTCGGTCATCGGCCCCATATGCGCGCTCGGCGGCCCCTAGGGAAGGGACCCGCCGCTCCGCAGCCGAGGCGATGCGCCTGCTGCGCGTGAGTGAACAAGAATCACTTCCGGGTTGCGCAAGCTCAAGCAAGGTGCAGCCATCCGCAGCGTCCAGATCCGCCGGTCGTAGATTTGGCAGAACGGCGTTTTAACAGGAAACCGGCCCTCCATTTGTCTGGAATAGGGCGATCCGCTCCCGCGCGATGCTTGGATTCGCGCGCACCCCCGTTGACAGAACCGCACTATCGGCTGAGCTTCTGAAGATCGGCGAAACCGGGCCTTCGAGAACCCGGCGCCCTGGGAGGAAAAATTCGGATGTCCAATACTTCGCACCTGCGGAGCCTGCTTGCTGCTGGCGTCTCCGCCGTGTCCCTGGCCGCCATCGCCGGCCCCGCCCTCGCCCAGACCGAGATCGAGGAACTGGTCGTCACGGCCGAGAAGCGCGAACAGTCGTTGCAGGACGTGCCCGTGGCGGTCACCGCCTTCACAAGCGAGCGGCGCGACGTGCTCGGGGTCAACACGGTGGAAGACCTGGCGCGGATCACCCCGTCGCTCAGCTACACCAACAACGATCGCCTCTCGATCCGCGGCTTCGGCCGCCTGACGAACTCGATCGGCACCGATCCGTCCGTGGCGCTGTACTCGGACGGCATCTTCTCGAACTCCATGGCGGACGCCTCGACGCCGCCGCTGTTCATCGAGCGCACCGAGATCCTGCGCGGCCCGCAGGGCACCCTTTATGGCCGGAACTCCATCGGCGGCGCGATGAACGTCATCGCCAAGCGCCCGACGGAGGACTTCAACGCCGAGGTGCGCGCTCAGGTCGGCAACTACGACTACTACCGGATCGACGGCCTGGTCCGCGGCCCGATCGCGCCGAACCTGCGCTTCCTGCTGGGCGGCTCGGTCGAGAAGCGCGGGGAAGGCTTCATCAAGAACATCGGGCCGGCCCGCGACACCGCCGAGGTCGACCGCTGGATGGTCGAGTTCCAGGTCGAGGCCGACCTGGGCGAGAACACCGTCGCCCGCCTGCGCTATTCCAAGTTCGATTGGGACGACAGCTACGGCGTCGGCAACACCCTCAACAACATCATCTCGCCGTATGACGCCACCTCGCCCACCGGCGTGGGCACCTCGGCGCTCTACTACAACACCGCGCTCGGCTACGCCGGGCCCAATCCGGCGGTGAACGATCCCTACCGGATCAACACCAACGCCAACGCCTACGGCTCGCTGGACAACCACCACCGGGTCCACCTGGACGTCACCCACGACTTCGGCTGGGGCACGCTGAAGTACCTCGGCGGCTACCAGCAGTACGACTACAACACCTCGTCGGACAGCGACCTGACGCCGCGCGTCGGCCCGCAGAACATCCCGCTGCCGGACCTGGACGGCCCCGGCCCGCTGACCGCCTTCACGGCGACCAACGTCTCCACCGATGCGCGCACCTTCTACGAGGAGCGGCAGAGCTGGTTCTCCAACGAGATCAACCTGTCGTCCAACGGCGAGGGCCCGCTGAACTGGATCGTCGGCGTGTTCCAGTACTATCAGGAGTACGACCAGCCGCAGGGCATCCGCGTGGTCGGCGACCCGGGCATGTTCACCCCGCTCGCGCTCACCGGAGGCCTCGCTGCGCCGAACCCGCGCGGCGCCTTCCTCTACGTGGACGGCCACCTGGAGACCAAGTCCTACGCGGCCTTCGGACAGGTGGACTGGGAGTTCGCTCCCACCCTGACCCTGACGGCCGGCCTGCGCTACACCTATGACGAGAAGGACGGCTACGACATCGCCCGCTACGTGGCGCGCCTCCCGGCGGCGGCCCTGCTGACGCCGCTCGTCGCCGCGGGCCTGCCGCTGCAGGCGGCCCAGGCGGCCTCGCTGGACCTGACTACCTTCCAGGTCTGCGGCGGCTTCACGCTGGCGGCCTGCGCGGCCAATCCGCTGACGGCCGACCTGTTCCCGAACCCGAACGGCGGCCTGCGCCGCAACCTTGCGGGGGACTGGGACGCGCTGACCGGCACGCTCAGCCTGCAGTGGGAGCCGGATCCGGACACCAACCTCTATGCGCGCTACAGCCGCGGCTACAAGTCCGGCGGCTGGCTGGGCTCGAATGGCCTGACGCCGAGCCCGTACGCCGATCCGGAATACGTCAACTCGTACGAGCTGGGCGCGAAGAAGAACTTCGGCCGCACCCTGCAGGTGAACACCGCCCTGTTCTTCTCGGACTACAAGGGCTTCCAGACGCCGCTGACCGTCGCCCTGGGCAACATCACCGGCAGCCGCTTCCTCAACCTCGACGCCGAGGTCTGGGGCGCGGAGCTCGAGGCCCAGTGGTCGCCGATCGACAACCTGCAGTTCCTGCTGAACTACGCCTACCTCAACGCCGAGGTGACGGAGGGCTGCTGCTTCGTCGACACGCCGGACCCGCGCGCCCAGGCCCCGGGCGCGCGGCCGTTCGGCCCGGCGCTGCCCAACGGCAGCCAGCCGCAGACCCTGGTGGGGAACCGCCTGCCGCTCGCCCCCGAGCACAAGGTCACGGTGGGGGCGACCTACACCTGGGAGTTCGGCGCCGGCAACCTGACGGCCAGCGGCACCTACACCTGGACCGACGACCAGCAGTCCACGATCTTCGCCAACCCGGGCTACACCTCGCCCGCGTTCGAGATCGCCGACTTCCGCCTGCTGTGGAAGGACGCGGACGACCGCTACACCCTCATCGGCTACGTGAAGAACGCCTTCGACGAGGTGGGCTACCAGAACTCCACCCTGGGCTCGCCCACGGCGGTGGGGCCGCGCCAAACGGTCATCCTGAACTTCCCGCGCACCTACGGCGTGGAACTGCAGTACCGCTTCTGAGCCAAGGCTTCGGCCAAGGCGGAAGGGCGGCGGGGCGACCCGCCGCCCTTTTTCCATGCCCGCCGGGTTTCCGCCCCGTCAGCATAGGTCGCCTATTTGCCACAGAGGCATTCATTACCGCTGTTCACCTAACGTCGTTCTGTTGACAGACTCCCGACGCTGCCGCCTGCTTTACCTCTGCTGTCGGGGGAACCGCCGCACCCTCAGCGGATCAACGGGCGGCGAAGCGACACCAACGGGCCATCAGAGCCTGAGCGTGTTGGGAGGAACAGATGGATCACGCAACGACCTTGCGTCGCCTGCTCGTGGCCGGCGCATCCGCAGCCGCCCTGGCCGCCGCAGCGGCCCCGGCCGCAGCCCAGCCCGGCTCGGGCAACGTCATCGAAGAACTCGTCGTCACCGCCCAGAAGCGCGAGGAAGCGCTCCAGGACGTGCCGATCGCGGTGTCGGCGTTCAACCAGGAGACCCTCGAGCGCGCCCGGATCGAGGGCGGCCCGAACCTGGTGCTGGCCGTGCCGAACGTGCAGTTCTCCAAAGGGAACTTCACCGGCTACAACTTCCAGATCCGCGGCATCGGCTCGAAGCTGGTGGCGGCCTCCGGCGACGCCGGCACCGGCATCCATCTGAACAACGCGCCGCTGATCGCCAACAACCTGTTCGAGACCGAGTTCTACGACATGGAGCGCGTCGAAGTGCTCCGCGGTCCGCAGGGCACCCTCTATGGCCGGAATGCCACCGGTGGCGTGGTCAACCTGATCACCGCAAAGCCCACCGACAGCTTCGAGGCCGCCGCCCGGGCCGAGTACGGCAACTACAACTCGGTGAAACTGCGCGGCATGGTCAACATGCCCCTCGGCGACATGCTCGCCCTGAGGGTGGCCGGCAACTACCTGAAGCGGGACGGTTACGGTGAGAACATCGCCACCGGCAACGACGCCGACGATCGCGACCTGTGGGGCGCGCGCGCGACGCTGTCGTTCACGCCGAGCGAGCGGTTCCGCACCTGGCTGCTGTTCGACCACTTCGAGGAGGACGACAACCGCTCGCGGATCGGCAAGCAGTTCTGCACCAAGGATCCCGGCCCGGCGAACATCGGCGGCCTCGGCTACTCGGCGATCCCGCCCGTGGGTCAGATCCAGCGGGGGCTGTTCAGCCAGGGCTGCCTGCCCACCTCGCTCTACGACCCGAGCGCCCTCGGAACCGTGAACTCGCAGGCCACGCTGGGCGGCCTGTTCGGCGCGCTCGGCGGGTTCCAGACGGGCGACGCCTACGCCGGCAAGATGCAGACGCCGGACGTCCGGGACATCGAGTCCCTCTTCGACCCGATCTACAAGTCGAAGACCGACATCTACGAGTTCAACGCCGAGTTCGACGTGACCGAAAACGTCACGATGAACTGGCTGTCGGCCTACACCTACTACAAGCTCTACACACGGCAGGACTACAACCGCTACCTCCCGTCCACCACCTTCAACACCACGCCGAACCCGGTGAACGCCTTCGCCGCCGTTCCCGGCTACGCGGCGATCTATGCCAGCCTGTTCCCGGGCGGGGTCATCAACGACCCGCAGAACGGCGCCCGCAACCGCTTCACGACGAGCGACATCTCCTCGGGCTACACCGAGCAGTGGAGCCACGAGGTGCGGTTCCAGTCGAACTTCGAAGGGCCGTTCAACTACAACGTCGGCGCGATGATCACGAAGTACAAGTCGACCGGCGATTACTACGTGATGTTCAACACCGGGACGGGCTACTACCAGATCAACAACCTGCTGCAGACCGGCAACCCGAACTGCGTCGGCCCCGCCCCCTGCGTCTCGGTCGATCCGAGCGCCGATCCCACCCGGGTGGGCCACAACTACTATGACAGCTACGGGCCCTACCGGCTGCTGTCCTACGCCGCCTTCGGCGAGCTCTACTGGAACATGACCGAGAACTTCAAATGGACCCTCGGTCTCCGCTACACGGTCGACGACAAGCGGGTCACCGCCCATTCGGTGGCGCTCGGCGTACCGGGCCGCGGCCCCGTTCCGGTCGGCCTGCAGGAGGTGAAGTTCAAGGAGCCCACCGGACGGATCGGCTTCGACTGGCAGCCCGACCTCGGCTTCACCGACGACACCCTGGTCTACGCCTTCTATACCCGCGGCTATAAGGGCGGCGGCCTGAACCCGCCGTTCAGCCCGGGGATCGGCGTGGTCCCGGTGCCGGAGACCTTCGAGCCCGAGTTCATCAACGCCTACGAGATCGGGACGAAGAACACGCTCCTGGGCGGCTCGCTGGTCCTGAACCTCACCGGCTTCTACTACGACTACAAGGGCTACCAGGTCTCGAAGATCATCAACCGCACCTCGATCAACGAGAACATCGACGCCAAGGTCATGGGCCTCGAGTTCGAGAGCATCTGGCAGCCCATCGAGGGCCTGCGGCTGAACGCCCAGATCGGCTGGCTGGACACCGAGATCAAGAACGGCAGCTCCATCGACACCTTCAACCGGACCCAGGGCGCGCCTGGCCTCACGCTGGTGAAGTCCAGCACGGCCTCCAACTGCGTCGTCTCAACCGCGGCGGCCCAGACCGCGCTCGCGATCTCCAACGGCCAGGTGCCGGGCTTCACGCCCAACCCGTTCAACCTCCTGGGCGTCTGCACCCTCGCTTCGGCGGCAGGCGCGGGCACCAACATCGGCGGGACGGGGGCGATCGCGGCGGGCACCAACGCCTTCGGCGGGCTCGTCTCGGAAGGCGTCCCGGTGGACCTGGACGGCAACGAGCTGCCCAATTCCCCGCACTGGACCGTATCGCTGGGCGCTCAGTACACCATGAACCTGGGCGACTGGCAGGCCACCCTGCGCGGCGACTACTACCGGCAGACGAAGACCTTCGCCCGAATCTACAACAGCGAAGCCGACCGGATCCGGAGCTGGGAGAACGTCAACCTGACGTTCACGGTGGAGCAGCCGGACAGCGGCCTGGAGGTGGGCGCGTTCGTCAAGAACGCCACCGATGAGACGGCCATCACCGACTTCTACCTCACGGACGACTCCTCCGGCCTGTTCAGGAACGTCTTCTACACCGAGCCGCGCACCTACGGCGTGTTCGTGGCCAAGCGCTGGTAGCGTCTTACAAGCAGCCTAACGGCCAGGGCGGCGGGGTGACCCGCCGCCCTTTTCTTTGACCCGCGACTCAAAGAGTCGAAGATACGGTATGTGCGTCTGGAATTTCGCGGCCGCGTCAAAACCTAGCCACGTAGGCGTTCGCTGACCTGCGTTCGGTTTTGAGCGCACCATTCGAAACTGCGGTATTTCCGCCACGCCAGGGCGAAAGTTGACTTGAGCGGCGATAACTTATCGACGTCCAGTTGACCTGCCCCCTCCTCGGATCAACGGTCCACGCCCTCCGGGCGCCTCCCCGCGCCCGTCCACCGCATATGAAAACAAGCGTCGCCGCAGCCCCCTGCGCGCGTCGTGGGAGGAGTTCATGTCCAAGACCACACTGCGGTTCCGCAGCCTTCTCGCCATGGGCGTTTCCGCCGCCGCGCTCGGCGCGCTGGCCCAACCCGCCGCCGCCCAGCAGGCCCCCGCCACCCAGGGCGTCGAGCTTGAGGAGCTCGTGATCACCGCCGAGAAGCGCGAGCAGTCCCTGCAGGACGTGCCGGTCGCCGTCTCGGCCTTCACCTCCGAGCGCCGGGACGTCCAGGGCATCACCGGCATCCAGGACTTCGTGAACTTCACGCCGGGGATGAACTATTCCGGCACCGACCGCGTCAGCCTGCGCGGGGCCGGCCGCAACACCTACTACATCGGCAACGACCCGGGCGTGGCGAGCTACTCCGACGGCTTCTACTCCGCCTCCTCGTCCGAGCTCTTCAAGACGCCGCTGTTCATCGAGCGGACCGAGATCCTGCGGGGCCCGCAGGGCACGCTGTACGGCCGCAACGCCATCGGCGGCGCGATCAACCAGATCTCCAAACGTCCGTCGCAGGAGTTCGGCGGCGAAATCCGGTTGATGGGCGGCAACTACGACCGCACCCGCGTCGAGGGCGTGGTCTCCCTGCCGGTGGCCGAGAACCTGCGGTTCAAGGTCGGCGGCAGCCAGGACTGGCAGCGCGAGGGCTTCATCAAGAACATCGGGCCGGCCAACGAAGGCGGGACGATCAAGCGCACCTACTTCGAAGCGCAGGTGGAAGCCGAGCCGACCGAAGACCTGAGCATCTTCGTCCGCTACAACCGCACGAGCTGGGACGACACCACGGGCGTGGGCGACCGCCTCGCCAACCTGGTGACGCCCTACGACACCACCCTGCCGTTCGGGCCGATCGGCCAGCTCGTCCCCAACGCCCAGTTCGGCTACACGACGCCGAACCCGGGGGTCGAGGACCCGTACGTCCAGAACACCAATACCGACGGCTACGGCCAGCTCCGCGGCAACCACGTGCTGGTGGCCAATGTCAGCTACGACCTGGGCTTCGCCACCCTGAAGTACATCGGCGGCTTCCAGCAGTACAACTACCAAACCGGCGGCGATTACGATCAGACGAGCCGGACTGCGGCGATCAACATCCCGGGCCTCGGCGCGCCGTACTTCCCGACCACCACCACCGACTTCGACGAGCACAAGCGGTACTTCTCGAACGAGATCAACCTGACCTCGAACTCGGACGGCCCGCTGCGCTGGATCCTCGGCCTGTACCAGTACAACGAGGAGTACCGTCAGCGCATCCAGCTCGCCAACCCGAACCAGGTGCAACTGGCCCAACCGGTGAGCCAGCTCGGCGGCCTCGCCGCGCCGAACCCGAGCCGGAACTTCTTCGACGCCCAGGCGACTCTCGACTCCAAGGCGTGGGCCGCGTTCGGCCAGGCGACCTACGAGCTGAACGACCAGTTCGCGATCACCGCCGGCCTCCGCTACACCAAGGACGAGAAGGAAGGCTGGGAGTCCCAGCGCCTGGTCATCTACTCGCCGGCGGTGGCCGGCGGCCTCGCCGCGGTGGACGTCTCCACCGACGCCGACGGCAACCGCGCCAATGGCATCCAGAACTTCCGCACCATGTCGCGGAGCTGGGACGCGGTGACCGGCACGGTGAACCTCGACTGGACTCCGGACGAGGACACCCTGGTCTACGCCAAGTACAGCCGCGGCTATAAGTCGGGCGGCTTCCTGCTGGGCACCCTGGCGCCCGATCCGGAAGCCGACCAAGAGCAGGTGGACGCCTACGAACTCGGCCTGAAGAAGACCTTCAGCCGGCGCTTCCAGCTCAACGCGGCGGCGTTCTTCAACGACTTCAAGGACCTGCAGCTCAACCTGGCGCAGCTCAACACCGCCGGCACGGCGGCGTCGAACAACTTCGTCAACGTCGACGCCGAGACCTACGGCGTCGAGGTCGAGGCCCAGTGGCGGCCGATCCGCAACCTCGACCTGTCGGCGACCTACGGCTACCTGCACACCGAGATCACCAAGGGCTGCTGCTTCTACGATCCGGCGGATCCGGGCGCGCTCGACCCGAACGCCACCCCGTCGGGCGGCTCGGTGGTTTCCAACGGCACCCGGCTGGTCTTCCAGACCCTGGAAGGCTCGCGCATCTACCAGTCGCCGAAGCACAAGTTCGCCGGCAACGCGAACTACACCTTCAACTTCGGCGCGGGCGACCTGATCCTGTCGGCCACCTACACCTGGACGGACGAGACCTACTACCAGCCGTTCAAGAGCGCGCCGAACAAGGTGCCGGCCTACGACGTCGCCGACTTCCGCGTCCTGTGGAACGACGGAGACGAGCGCTACACCCTGATCGCCTTCGTGAAGAACGCCTTCGACAACCGCGGCTACACGTCGAACGGCTCGAACGCCCCGGCGGCGATCTTCGACCTTCCCAATCCCGGTCCTGGCCTCGTGCAGACGCGCACCGCGATCACCCGCGGCCTGATCCAGCCCCGCACCTATGGGGTGGAGCTGCAGTACCGGTTCTAGAAAGGCGCGTTTCCTCCCAAAGCGCCATCTCGGGCGGCGGGCGAGACCCGCCGCCCTTCTTTTTTTGGCCGGAGCGCAACGCCCGGTAGACTTAACGTCCTCGCAAAACCTTGCGGGCATGATCTGCCGGACTTCCTCCAGCCGCGGCCCCCATGTCCCTGCCAGCGTTCTTCTTCGACCGCGTCAGCGCGGAGATCCGCCAGCAGATGGACGACGTCCTGGCGCTGGCCGACCAGCTCGCGCGCCAGCGGCTCGCGCCCGACGCCCAGGCCTGCGTCGCCGGCGTCGCCGACGCCGCCGCCGGCGTTCGACGGATGCTCGATAACGCACTCGACCTGAACGCCCTCACCTCCGGCGGGCTCGCACTGCAGCCCGCGCCGGTCAGCCTGCGCGAGCTCGTGGACGGGGTGCAGGACCGGTGGGGCGAGCGAGCCCGGCAGTGCGACGTGACCCTGCTGGTCTCCTACGCCGGCGCCCCGGACGCCCGGGTGCTGGGCGACGCCGGGCGGCTGCTGCAGGTGTTCGACGGCTTCCTCGGCGAGGCCGTGGCGAGTTCCGCCCGGGCGGCCGTTGAGGTCAGCCTGCAGGCGACGCCGGTCGCCGACGGGCTACGGCTGACCGGCTGCGTTCGCGGTGCGCGCAGCGAAGCCTGGACCGGCGAGGACGCCGAGACCCGCGTGCGGCGGATCGCCGACCGGCTGGGCCTGGAGGTCGCGCTCGGCCTGGTGCTGGCCCGACGGATCGTCGCCGGCCACGAGGGCCGCGTGAGCGAGCAGCCCGGCCCCGGCGCGGCTCACACCGTCGCTTTCGAGCTCGTCCTGCCGGTGGCCTCTGACTCGCCTGCCGCCCCGGCGCCGGCGCATGCGGCCGAGCGCCCGCCGCACATCCTGATCGTCGACGACAACGCCACCAATCGGGTCGTCGCGCAGGCGCTTTGCGAGATGTTCCAGTGCACCACCGAGACCGCAGAGGACGGGCTGCAGGCGCTGGAGGTGGCCCGGAGCGGCCGGTTCGACCTGATCCTCATGGACATCCGGATGCCCGGCATGGACGGGGTGACCGCCACGCGCGAGATCCGCGCCCTCCCCGGCCGCGCCGGCGCAACGCCGATCATCGCCCTGACCGCCAATGCCGATCCGGACGAGGCGGACGGCTATCTGAAGGCCGGTATGCTGGGCGTTATCGAGAAGCCGATGAAGGCCGAGCACCTGCGCGCCGCCCTGGCGACCGCCCTGGCCGACGGCGACGCCCAGGCGGCCTGACCGACATCGTATCGGCTGCAACTTTTTTGCGGGCAAGCGGCCTATTGCGCCCCTGCGAGCAATGACCTAGGTCGCCACCTCGGGTTTCCGGGGGAGAAAATGGCCGAAGCCGGCGCCAAGTCCCAATCGCCCTCGCTGGACGAGGTCCGCGCGCGCATCGACGTGATCGACGCCGAGCTGCTGAGGCTGCTCGACGAGCGCGCGGGGCTGGCGAAGGTGGTCGCGGCCGCCAAGGCCGCCGCGGGCGAGGCCGGGCGGTTCGGCCTGAAGCCCGGTCGCGAGGCCCAGGTCCTGCGCCGGCTCCTGGCTCAGCCGCGCGCCGGCGCCTCGGCCGCGCTCGTGGTCCGCGTGTGGCGCGAGATGATCGGCGAGTCCCTGAAGCTGCAGGGCCCTTTCCACCTGGCCGTCTGGGGCGGGCGGGATCCCGGCCGGGCGGTGGAGCTCGCGCGGCTGCGGTTTGGGGCCGCCCCGCCGCTCCGCCAGGTCGGCAAGCCCGAGGAGGCGATCGCCCAGGCCAGGACCCCCGGCGGCGTCGCCGTCGCGGCCCTGACGCCGGACAACGCGTGGTGGGGGCGGCTGCTCGCCGAGCCCAGGCTGCGCGTCTTCGCCGCCCTGCCCTGCCTCGCCGCCTGGGGGCCGATGTCGGCGCTGGCGGTCGGCGAGGTGGAGGTGGAGCCCACCGGCGATGACGTAACCTTCTGGGTCACCGACGCGCCGCAGTCCGCCGCCGCCGTCGAGGAGGTCCTGAGCCGGGATGGCGCCGCGGCCACCCTGCTGGTGGAGACTGGCGGGCTGAAGCTGTTCATGCTGGCCGGCTACTACCAGGCCGAGGACCCGCGGCTCGCCCGCGCCCCGGGCCGGCTGTCGGGAGTCATCGGGGCTGCGCCCGCGCCGCTGGACGTGTAAGAGGCGCGCGTCCCGGCCCCCTGGGCCAAGCTGCAACTCCGACGGTCCGATGTCCGACGACGCCCCGCTGAACGATCGCGCCCGGGCGGCGCGCCCGCTGCCCAAGCCCGGGATCATGGACATCCACGCCTACGTGCCGGGCAAGGCCAAGGCAGAGGGCGTCGAGAACCCCATCAAGCTGTCGGCCAACGAGAACATCCTGGGCTGCAGCCCCGAGGCGCGCGAGGCCTACGCCGGCGCCGCCGACCAGTTGCACATGTATCCCGACAGCCGCACCAGCCTGCTGCGCGCCGCCGTGGCCGAGCGGTTCCGCCTGGAGCCCGAGCGGCTGATCTTCGGCCAGGGCTCGGACGAGGTGTTCCAGCTCCTCAACCAGACCTTCCTCGAGCCGGGTGACAACATCGTTCAGGGCGAGTACGGCTTCGCCGCCTACGCCATCGGCGCCTACGCCTGCCAGGCGGAGGTGCGCCGCGCCAGGGAGCCGAACTACACCATCTCGGTGGACGAGGTGCTGAAGTGCGTCGACGACCGCACGCGGCTGGTGTTCATCGCCAACCCGGCGAACCCCACCGGCACTTGGATCCCGTTCTCGGAGATCGAGCGGCTGCACGCCGCCCTGCCGCCCTCCGTGGTGCTGGTGCTCGACGGCGCCTACGGCGAGTTCTGCCTGGATCCCGCCTTCGACGACGGGCTCGACCTCGCGCGGACGGCGGAGAACGTGGTCGTCACCCACACCTTCTCCAAGCTGCACGGCCTGGCGGCGCTGCGGGTGGGCTGGGGCTATGCGCCCGCCGAGATGATCGCAGCCATGGACCGCATCCGCCTGCCGTTCAACATCTCGATCCCGGGGCAGGCCGCCGCCATCGCGGCCCTCGCCGACGAGGACTTCCAGAAGCGGTCGATCGACCACGTGGAGCAGTGGCGGCCTTGGCTCGCCCAGCAGCTCGGCGGCGCGGGCCTCGAGGTGGTGCTGCCGTCCGCGGCCAATTTCCTGCTGGTGGGATTCCCGGCGACCCCCGGCAAGACGGCGAAGGATGCCGAGGCCTACCTGGCAGCGCGCGGCCTGCTGGTGCGCGGCGTCGGCAACTACGGCCTGCCCGGCCACGTGCGGATCACCATCGGCCTGGAAGAGCACAACCGCGCCGTGGCGGACGCGCTGGTGGCGTTCATGACGGCCTAGGCGCGGTCTCGACCTTCTCCAGCAGGTCCTGGGCCTGGGCGACGAAAGCCCGCACCACGTCCGGCGCGTACGGGTTCTGCGTCTGTATGGCGGTGAACAGCTCGAAGGTGTCGGCGCCGATCAGGCCGCAGAGCTCCAGCAGATGCTGGTACGACTGGGTCGCCAGCCGCTCGTCGGGGATGCCGAGGTTCACCAGGCTGCGACCGATCAGGTGCGTCAGGGCCTGGACGTAGGCCATCTCCTGGTCGTGCTCCTCGGGAGTCGTGACGGTCACGGCCAAGCCGAGCTCGCGGCCATAGGCGGCGACCTTCTCATGGCCATCGCCGCGGATCGGGCAGACCACGAAGCGCAGGCCCGGCAGGCCGTCGCGCGCGACGCTCTGCGGCCCGAACAGCGGGTGGGTGGCGACGATGTCGACGCTGTCCGGCAGGAGCTCGGTCATCCAGCGCGCGGGCAGCACCTTCACCGAGCCCACGTCCACCACCAGGGCGCCGGGCTTCAGGTGCGGCGCGATGGCGGCGAACACCTGCCGCATCGCCGGCACCGGCACAGCCACCACCACGACCTCGCGCGCGGCGGCCGCCTCCAGGGTCCCGAAGCCCACGCCGAGGGCGACGGCGCGAGCCTCCGCGTCCGCGGCCTTGTCGGCCACGAGGACGTCAAAGCGGGCCTTCAGCACTCCGGCCGCGAGCTGGCCGAACTGGCCGAAGCCGATGAGACCCAAGCTTTTCATGCCCGCTCAGTAGCCGGGCGGCCGCGTCTCCGCAAACCGCTCAGGCGGCGGGCTGCACGGCCAGGAACTCGGTCGTCTTCTCGATGGCTTCCACGAGGCTGATCCGCTGCAGCTCGACCCCCTCCGGCAAGGCGGAGAACAGGCGCGTCGGCGCGGCGGCGTCGAGCATGACGAACACGCCTTTGTCGTCGGCGCGGCGGATCAGCCGGCCGAAGGCCTGGGAGATGCGGCCGCGGGCGATGGCGTCGTCGTAGCCCTTGCCGCCGAAGCGCGCGCGGCGCGCCTTGTGCAGCAGGTCGGGCCTGGGCCACGGCACCCGGTCGAACACCAGGCAGCGGAGCGAGCGGCCGGGCACGTCGACACCGTCGCGGACCGCGTCGGTCCCGAGCAGGCAGGCGTCCTCCTCGGCGCGGAAGATGTCCACCAGCGCCCCAACCTCGAGCGGGTCCACATGCTGGGCGTAGAGGGCGAGGCCCTTGTCGGCGAGCGGCGCGGCGATGCGCTCGTGCACCGCCTTGAGACGCCGGATGGCGGTGAACAGCCCGAGGCCCCCGCCGCCGGCCGCCAGGAACAGCTCGCGCATGGCCGCCGCGATCTGGCGGGGGTCGTCCTTGCCCACGTCGGTGACCACGAAGCAGCGGGCCTGGGCGGCGTAGTCGAACGGGGAGGTCAGCCGCAGCGTCTTCGGTCTGTCCGGCAGGCGCGCGGCGCCCGTGCGCATCTCGGCCAGGGCGAAGGGGTCGTCCAGCGTCTGGTCGGCGAGCGTCGCCGAAGTGACCAGCACGCCGTGGGCGGGCGCGATGACGGCGTTGGTCAGCGGCTCGGTCGGGTCGACCCAATGCCGGCGGCAGGCGGCGTCCACCACCCGGCCGTAGAGGAAGGTGGCGTCGAACCAGTCCACGAAGTCCGGGTCGTCCTCGGCGTCCTCGTCGATGGCGCGCAGCATGGAGCGCCAGGCCGGCAGGGTCATCCTTGCCCGGCGGTCGAGGCCGCGGAGCGCGCCTTCGATCCGCGCCCGCTCGGCGGGCCCCAGGGTGGCGGCCTCCTCGTCCAGCACGTCCTCGAGTGCGCGGGCGAGCGCCAGCAGCGGCGCCTCGATCCGCGCCAGGGCGGCGGCCGCCTCGCGGGCGGTGTCGCGCACGAGGTCGAGCGCCGGGCGGGCGGCGCACTCCATGCCCACCTCGGACGGGGCGGCGCGGGCCCGGAGCTGTTCCAGCACGGCGACCAGGAACTGCTCGACGGGCCCTATCGGGTTCACCTCGCCGTTCGGCGGCGCGATGCGGCCGGACCAGCCCTCGCCTGGCAGGGCGGCGGCCGCGTGGGTGGCCTGGACCAGCGCCTGCTTGGCCTCGTCGTGATCGCCCAGCACATCCAGCAGCCGGGCTTCGAGGCCCCGTCCGCGACGGCCGCGCCCCTCCGGCCCGCGGATCCAGCGGCGCATCTCGGCGCTCTCGGCCCCGGACAGCGCGGCGGAAAACGCGCTGTCGGCCGCGTCGAACAGGTGGTGGCCCTCGTCGAACACGATGCGCTTGAGCTGGGTGGTCTCGGCGTCCGCCTTCGAGCCCCGCGCGGCGCGAGCCCCGTCGAAGGCGGCCTGGGTCATGACCAGCGCGTGGTTGGCGATCACGATGTCGGCGCGCCGCGAGCCGCGGATCGCCTTCTCCACGAAGCAGGTGCGGTAGTGCTGGCAGCCGGCGTGGATGCACTCGCCGCGGCGGTCCACCAGATTGGCGGCGCTGGCCTGCGCCGCGGGCGAGACGGCGAACAGGGTGGGCAGCCAGGCGGGGAAGTCGCCGCCGGTCATGTCGCCGTCGCGGGTCGCCCGCGCCCAGCGGGCGGCCAGTCCCATGCCGACCAGATCCGCGCCGCCGAGCTGGGCCTGGTTGGCGTGGTCCTGGAAGTTCAGCAGGCACAGGTAGTTCTCGCGTCCCTTGCGGACCACCGCCTTCTTCGCCCGCACCTTCGGGTCCGGGAACACCGAGGCGCTCTCGCGCTCGATCTGCCGCTGCAGGGCGCGGGTGTAGGTGGAGACCCAGACGGACGGGCCATTGCCCTCCGCCCACAGCGAGGCGGGGGCGAGATAGGCGAGCGTCTTGCCGGTGCCGGTGCCGGCCTCGGCCAGCATCATCCGCGGCTCGCCCTCGCGTTCGCGCGGCAGGAAGGCGAAGGCCGCCTCGGCGGCGAACTCGGCCTGGGCAGGCCTGGCCTCGTCCAGGCCGGAGCGGTGCAGCAGCTCCTTCAGGCGCTGGGCGGCATGCTCGGCCCCGACCGGCTTCGAACCCGCCTCGCCCGGGGGCGCCTCGGCCTCCCACTCGATCATCCGGGCCCAGACATCGAGCCCCGACGAGCGGAACATGTTGCCCACGGGGGCGGTGCGGAGCGCCCCGACGGCCGCCTGCCCCCAGGACCAGCCGGCGCGGGCGAGCGTCTCGGCGAGCGCCAGCGCCTCTTCGCGCGAGGGCTCGGGCGCGGCGGCGAGCTCGGCCAGGAGAAGGCGGCAGGCGTCCCGGAGCGTGGACGCCTGAGCCTCCGCCCCGCGAGGCTCGGGCAGGCCCAGCGCCTGGGCGAGGCCCGCCGCCGACGGCGCGCAGAACCGCGCCGGCCGCACGAAGGCGAAGAGCTCCAGCGCGTCGAAGATCCGCGGGCTCCGCGGCGGGGCGTTGTTCCCCAGCCGCCGCGCGGTCATCGCCGCGTGCGCGAGCAGCACCGGCGCGCTCTCCAGCAGGTCGCGGGCTTCCGGGGCGCGGATGGTGCGGGCGCCGACCGCATCCGCCACCGCCGCACGGGGTCCGGGCAGCACCACCAGGGCGGGGGCGAGGTCGAGGCTGACAGGGAGCGCGGTCACCGACGGAGTTTAGCGGAGTCGGATCGGAACGGAAGCGGAACCCCGCCGCTGGGCGGCGATGTCGCGGGCGGTCGCGCGCACGCGCCGCGCGAGCCGCGGCGGCCGCCGCCAGCGGGGCGTGCGGCCCAGCCCCAGTTTGGGTGACGAGCCATTGTCTCGCGGGATGAAACCCGCCTAGTGGTTCGTCCGTGTCCTATGTGTCTCCTCAACTGGCCTCGATCCTGCGCGAGCGGGTGATCGGCGATCTCTCCCTCGATTTCCTCGTGGACGTCGCCTCGCTCGGCATCGCCGACCTGGACAGCGCCGACGCCCTGCTGGTCATGGCCATCAACCAGGCCAACATCCTGCCTCTGACGCAGGACCCCGCGGCCCGCCGGCGCTACGGCGACCTGGCCGCCCCGGCGCCCGACGACGAGCGACGCCCGGTGAGCATCAGCGCCATTGCCCTGTCGCTGGGCCTGCCGTTCGAGACCGCCCGGCGGCACATCCACCGGCTCAGCGCGGCCGGCGTCTGCGCCATCGAGGAGCGCGGCGTGATCGTGCCGGCCGCCTTCCTGTCCTCACCGGCCTACCTGGGCTCGGTCATGCAGATGTACGGCCGCCTGCGCAGCTTCCACGACGAGCTGCAGGCGTACGGCCTGCTGAGGCCGCTGCCCGAGCGAGCCTTCCCGGCCGAGGGCGAAGGCCTGATGCGCGGCGCCGCCCGCCTGGTGAGCGACTATCTCCTGCGGGTGTCGGCCGGCGTGGTGCGGATCGCCGGGGACCGGATGTCGGCGCTCGCGCTGCTCGGCGCGGCGGCCGGCGGCACAGACGCCCCGACCCTGGCCGGCGACGGCCAGGTGCGGCCGGGCGTGCGGCGGCCGGTGCGTCCGGCCGAGCTCTCGCGGCGGCTTCGCCTGCCGGCCGAAACCACGCGCCGCCAGCTCCTGCGGCTGACCGAAGAGGGTGTGGTCGCGCGCACCGAGCTCGGCTTCATGGTCACCGAGGAAATGCTGGCGAGCCGTCCCTGGCGCGCTGTGCTGAAGGCCAACGCCGCCGACGTGCAGCGGCTGTTCGACGGCCTGGCCGTCCGGGGCGTCGTGGCGCTCTGGGGCGACTGAGCCTCAGGCGGGCTTGCGCAGCAGGCAGGCGACGGCGTCCGGCAGCACGGCGCTGACCGGCGTGGCGGCAACGGCGAAGCCGTAGGCCGCGAGCGACGCAGGCAGCGAACCGCCCTTCACGAAACGAATCCGCTGCCACAGGCCCGCGATGTCCACCGTGCGCAGCGGGACCTCGCCCAAAGGCGTGAAGCCGGCCCGGGCGCCCGCCCGCCGCAGGCCGTCGGGCGTGAAGTACCAGACGTGCGGCGACGGCAGGCCCTTCTGCCAGAGCCGGTCATAGGGCCCCGAGACCCCCAGGCGGTCGAGCGCGGCGGCCGTCCGGAAGAAGAGGCCGCGCCGGTCCGGGCAGTTCAGACAAAGCACGCCGGCCGGCGCAAGGTGACGGAAACTCGCCTCGAGCGCCGCCGCGGCGTCGGGCACGTGCTCCAGCACGTCGTTGAAGACGATCAGGTCATAGGAGGCGCCGGGGTCGAGCGCGTCGGGAAAGTAGCCGTGGCGGACGGCGAGCCCCTGACCGCGGGTGGCGGCGATGACGTTGGCGTCCGGCTCCACGCCTTCTGCCTGGAAGCCGCGGGCGGCGGCCTGGCGCAGGAGGAAGCCGGGTCCGGAGCCAACGTCGAGCAGGCGCCGGCCGGGCAGCCCGGCCCGCTCCACAGCGTCCAGCAGCACGGCGTTGTTGCGTTCGCGCAGGGCGGCGAGGCCGGCCTCGCGGGCGGCTTCGTCGATCAGCGCCTCGCTGGGCGTGTCCGGGATGGCGATCTCGAGCAGGCCCCGTAGCGTGCCGCAGCCTTCGCACCGTCGCAGCCAGTCATGGCGGAAGCGGGCAAGACGGCCGCCGCAGACCGGACACGCGGACGCGGGCGCGGGCTCCGGGCCCACGTCTCGGGCGAGGGCGTCGGCGGCCATTCGGGAACTCCAGCATGCGGACAGGAAACGGCGCGCACCGTGATGCGCCGGGGGGTCCAGGGCAAGGGCCGCGTCATGACCGCGGGCGGAGCGCCCTGCGGTCCAGGGCCTCGCCGCGGACCGGCTTGCCGTCGAGGTCGCGGCTCTCGATGGTGCGGGCCATCAGCAGCGAGTTGTAGATCGCCTCCTCCGTGGCGTCGGCCACGGCCACGAACAGCGGCGAGACGGCGTCGTTCGGCAGCTCCTCCACCTGGGCGACGGCTGCGCGGCGCGCCGGCGTGCGGCGGACGGAAGGGGCGGTGGAGAAGGCGATGGCGTAGTCGCCCGAGCCGTTGGTGAAGGCCGAGCCGGTCCGCGCCAGGCCCGCGAAGCTGCGCTCCGCCAGGCGGCGGAGGTTGCGGTCGCCGAGCGGAGCGTCGGTGGCCACGACGATCATGATCGAGCCGTCGGCGGTGGACGGCTCTCGGGGCGCCGGCGCGTGTTCCTGCAGATAGTGGCGGCGCAGGCGCAGCCCGACCGGATCCCCTGCCATGGTGAGGGTCCCCCCGTAGTTGCTCTGCACCAGCACGCCCACGGTGTAGCCGCCCAATGCCGAGGGCAGCCGTCGCGAGCTGGTGCCGATCCCGCCCTTCCAGCCGAACGCCATGGTCCCGGAGCCCGCGCCTACCGCGCCCTCCGCCACCGGGCCGGGCTTGGCGTCGGCCAGGGCCTTCAGCACGTCGTCCGGGCCGATCACCCGCTTGCGGATGTTGTTGAGGTAGCCGTCGTTCGTCTCCCCCACCACCGCATTGACCGAGCGGACCTGCTCGTTGCCGGGCTGCGCCAGGGTCCAGCCGATCAGGGCGTCGGCGGCGCGCGGCACGGCGAGGGTGTTGGTGAGCGCGATCGGTGTCTCGATCTCGCCCAGTTCCGCGATCTGCGTCGCCCCCATCAGCTTGCCGAAGCCGTTGGCGACGGCCAGCCCAGCGGGGACCTTGTCCTGGAAGAGGTTGCCCTCGTGCGGGAGGACGACGGTGACGCCGGTGTGGATGTCGGGCTCCTCGTGTCGGGTGAGGTGGCCGACCCGGACGCCGGAGACGTCGGTGATGGCGTTCAGCGGGCCGGGCGACAGGACGCCCGGGGTGATCCCCAGCTCGCGCGCGCGGGCCGGCTGGGCCACGGCGTCGCCGGTCCCGGCTCCGGCCGTCAGGGCGGCCGCGGCCAGGGCGCCCAGCGTGCGTTTCGGTCGGCTCATGCGTTCCCCCGGCTAGGCGGCGCGGCGCGCCGACGGCGGGAGCTTAGTGCGACAGGACCCACTCGGCCACGTAGGCCTGCGCCTTACGGGCCAGGACGGGCGGGCCGGAAAAGTAGAATTCGCTTCCGAACAGGCTGCGGCGCTCACGCCACGCGAGCGGTCCGGTATCCTCAGTCTGAAGGATCTTGCGCAGCTCGTCCCTGTGCTTGGACGGGACGAAGGCGACGTAGGTGGCGTCAGGCATGGCTCGTCTCGTTTTCCAGCGCCCCTCTCCAAGGACTAGAAGCCGTGAGTCGCCCCTTCCGGAAAGTTAACCCTAAGTCTTTCCACAGGAACGGAGGCGGCGGCCCGCGTAGGGCCGCCGCCGTCCGGCCTAGCTCAGCACGACGATGGCGACGCGGCGGTTCTGCGACCGGCCGTCGGGCGTGTCGTTCGGGGCGACCGGCGCTTCCTCGCCATAGGAGATGGTCGCCATGCGGTTCAGCGCGACGCCCTTCTGGCTGAGGTACTTGCGGACGGCCTCGGCCCGGGCCTCGCCGAGCTGGTCGTTGTAGGCTTCGGGTCCCGACGCGTCGGTGTGGCCCTGGATCTCCAGGTAGACGTTCCGATTCTCGGCCATCAGACGCTGGGCGAGCTCGTCGAGGCGCGCCTGGGCCTCGGGCGACAGGGCGTGGCGGTCGACCGGGAACTTCACCGAGTCGTCCGACAGCACCACCTGGTAGAGGAACTTGCCCTCCGCCAGCTTGTGGGCGGCGTTGGCGCGCGCCAGCGCTTCGCCGGCAGTGCCTTCCACCTGGGTCACCCGGGTGTCCACGACGGCCACCTGGTCGCGCACGAACCGGTGGCTGGCGCAACCCGTCGTGACGAAACCGGCCGCGAGCACGACGCCAGTCACCGCCACCATCCTCATCTTCGAATTCTTCAAGTCACGTTCCTCTCTCTCCGGGCCCCCGCCCGGGCGCTCTCGCCGCTGCCAAGGTGCAGCAGCTCAGGTGGCGGCGTGATGACGCGAGCGTGGCCTAATTCCGGCAGCTTGGCCGTGGCGGCGCCACGATCCTGACGCGAACGCGGGCTTGGTTCGGCCGATGGCGAGGAGAGGTGAGGAACGCAGGCGGCGCACGATCGCCGTGGCGGTGAGCCTGGGGGCGCACCTCCTGATCCCCCTGGCCTTCCTCTCGGCCCAGCCCGAGCCGGCGTTCAAGACCTACGAGGAGCCGCCGTTGGCGGTGACCCTGCTGGCGCCGCCGCCACCGATCCCGCCGCCCACGCCGCCGCCGGGCCCGCCGCTGGACGACGAAGCCGCGCCCGCCCCGCCCGCGCCGCCGAAGCCCACCCCATCCCGCCCGGCGCTGCGCGTACGCCCAGCCCCGCCGTCGCCCACCGTTCCGCCTCTGGTGGCGCAGGTCACCGAGACTCCGGCGCCCGTGGCCCTGGTGACCCTCGGGGACGCCGAGCTGGCTGGCGCGCGCACCGTCGGCGCCGGATCTGGCGACGGCTCCGGCACGGGGGCAGGCGGCGGCGGGCAGCCCTGCGACATGGTCCGGCGGCTGCAGGCGGCGCTGCGCCGCGATCCTGAGGTCCGCGGTGCGGTCGCTCGGGCCAACGTGGCCACCGGCCGCGCGATCCTGGTCTGGGACGGCGACTGGCTGCGCAGCCCAGGCCAGGAAGGCAAGGGCCTCGCCGGCGTCCGCCAGGCCATCGTCATGGAAGTGGCCTTCGCGCCCGAGCACTGCCGGGACGACCCCGTGCAGGGGCTGGTGCTGCTGTCGCTCGGCGACCATCCGGGAGCGGGGCGCGTGGTGCTGGGCGGCGGCGCCTGGCGTTGGACCGACCTTCTGGGCGCGCGCCGGCGCGGGGGCTGAACAGGAGCCGTGTTCCTCCCGGTTCTTTGAACCCAGCGCGGCGCGGTTTAAGGCATAGGTTGCTTGGAGGTTGGCCGGTCGCGATCCGTCCTTCTGAGCAGAACCTTGCCGCCCGACGGGATGTTCACCCCGGAGCACCGAGGAGCCCCATCGCTTGACCGCACTTCGCCTTCGCGCCCGGCTTCGCCGCCGCCGTTCCGCCATGCGCGCCTTCCTGACCGGGGAGGCGCTCGGCGGGCTCGTGCTGATGGGCGCCGCCGCCGCGGGCCTGATCATCGCGAATTCGCCGCTGGCGACGACCTACTTCAACGTCCTGAAGGCTTACGTTGGGCCGCTGAGCCTGCTGCACTGGATCAACGACGGCCTGATGGCGGTCTTCTTCCTGATCGTGGGCCTGGAGGTGAAGCGCGAGCTGGTGGACGGGCAGCTCTCCACCTGGCCGAGACGGATCCTGCCCGGTCTGGCGGCGCTCGGCGGCATGGTCGTGCCTGCGCTCATCTATGTGGCGATCACGCGCGACACGCCCGAGGCCCTGCGCGGCTGGGCCACGCCGGCGGCGACGGACATCGCCTTCACCCTGGGCATCCTGGCCCTGCTTGGCCGACGCGTGCCGATCTCGCTGAAGATCTTCGTCACGGCGCTGGCCATCGTCGACGACCTCGGCGCGGTGCTGATCATCGCCCTGTTCTACACGGCCGAGCTCGCCCTCCCCTGGCTGGCCGCCTCGGCCGCCGTGCTGGCCGCCCTGGTGGCGCTGAACCGGTTCAAGGTGATGGCGCTCTGGCCCTATCTGCTGGGCGCCGCGGTCCTCTGGGTCTGCGTGCTGATGTCAGGCGTACACGCCACCCTGGCCGGCGTGGCGGCGGCGTTGACGATCCCGCTCACGCCCTCACCGGCCAAGCCGGACGCGTCCGGGTCGCCGCTGCACCGGCTGGAGCATGGCTTGCATCCGTGGAGCGCCTTCCTGGTGGTGCCGGTGTTCGGCTTCGCCAACGCCGGCGTGCCGCTGGGCGGCCTGCCAGCCGACGCCCTCTTCGCGCCGGTCACGCTGGGGGTCGCCATGGGCCTTTTCCTCGGCAAGCAGATCGGGGTCTTCGCCTTCACCTGGCTCGCCGTCCGGCTGCGCTGGGCCGACTGTCCCGAGGACGCGAACTGGGCGCAGGTCTACGGCGCCAGCATCCTCTGCGGCGTGGGCTTCACCATGAGCCTGTTCATCGGCCTGCTGGCCTTTCCCGCCTCACCAGTGCTGCAGGGGGAGGTGAAGCTGGGCGTGCTGACCGGCTCGCTGCTTTCCGCCGTTCTGGGCGCGGCGGTGCTGGCCCAGGCCTGCCGCGCGCAGGCGCGCGCCCTGGCGCGCACCGCCCCCGCCACCGGCGCCTGAACCGATCGGCTCAGACGATGTCGCGACCGCCCCTGGCGGGCGTGACCCGGCCGTCGTCCAGGTCGTAGCGCGCCGCGACGATCTTGAGCTGCCCGGCCAGCACGCGGGTGCGCAGCGGCTTGGAGCCGGCGAAGATCTCGGCCGCCGCCTGAGCGGCATTGAGCGACACGGCCGCATCGACCCGGTCCGTGGCGTCCGACGGCACCGCCCGCACGGCCGGCGCGATCAGGGCCGCCAGCGCGCCGATCTTGGTGTCGGCGTCCTCGGGCGAGGGATGGCCGTCCAGCGCTTCGGCGGTCGCCTTCACGGCGCCGCAGCGCTCGTGCCCCAGCGCCATGATCAGGTTCGATCCGAGGTGGATCACCGAGTATTCGATCGAGGCGAGGACGGCGTCGTCCACCACGTTTCCGGCCACACGCACCACGAACAGGTCGCCCAGGCCCTGGTCGAAGACCAGCTCCGGCGCCACCCGGCTGTCGGCGCAGGCCAGGATAGTGGCGAACGGATGCTGGGCGCCGGCCACCAGGCGGCGGCGCGCGGCGTCGCCGTTGGGGTGCGTCGCCTTGGCTGCCACGTAGCGGGCGTTGCCGGCCATCAGGCGGGCCATGGCGGCCTCCGGTGAGGGCGCGGCCTCGCCCCCTGCGGCGTGCCCGGAGCCGGCAGCCGGCGGAGCAGCGGGGCGAACGCGGTGCGGCTGGGCCGCGAAGGCGGACGGCGCGGACACGAGACCGGCCCCGGCGGCGAGGATCAGGCTCCGGCGCGAGAGCCGGCCGGCCGCACTCAGGTGACGCATCTTTCGTTCGCCCCCCCGGGCGCTTTTGAGAAGTCCCGGGCAGGAAAGGGTAAATTCCCTAAGATGCGGTGGAGAGCGGGCGCGGCGGCCCTGCGTCAGTGCGGCGCAGCCTCGACCTTCCGCTCGGCTGTCGCCGCGGCGGAGGCCGCGGTCGCCCCAGCGTCGTCTTCGCCGGGCGACTTGGCCCCGGCGGCGTCGGCGGCGGCGGCGGCCTCGACCGCCGCGGCCTCCGAGGCTGCCTCGCCCGCCGCTGGGGTCGGTGTCGCGGCGACGCCCGCGGGCGTGGCGTCGGCCGCGCGATCCTCGGGATCCGGAGAACAGGCGGCGAGCGCAAGGGCGACCACGGCGGCCGCAGGCAGGGTCAGGCGCATCGGGGTCTCCCGTGTTCGAGGCGGCGAGCCTCGTCCATCGCGATGGGCTTGCCAATAGTTGGGGAGCGCCGGGAACGGCCTCCCCGCATCGGCGTTCTGCCTCCCGACCGCACGAAGCCCCCCGATCGGTGCGGTTGGAACGGCCGGCTCCGCCACACCCCTGGCATCCCCCCTACTGCCCCTGCGGGGCCGGCCAACTTCCCCTCTCACGCGATTTTCGCCCAGGTTGCATAACCCTGGTTGCATACAACCCGCGACGGTAGGACGTTGTCGGCGCCGTTCCGTCAGCACACCCATGCAACAGCCCACGTCCCTGCCCTTGCCCCTTCCGAGGCTCAGGCTCGCCGGCCGCGTCGGCGCCGCCTTCTTCCTGGACCTCGTGGCGCTCGGCCGCGGACCGCTGGACCTCCTGGACTCGCTGATCCTTATCGCCATCGTCCAGGCGAACGTCTCCACCCTCACCCGCGACCCCGACGTGGCCGTGACCTATGCGGACTACGATGCGGTGCCGCCGGACGACCTGCGCCGGCGGGTGAGCGTCAGCGCCATCGCGCACTCGCTGCGCCTTCCCTATGAGACCGTCCGCCGTCGGGTGGCGCGGCTGGCGGGCTTCGGCGCCCTGGTGACCACGCCGACCGGGGTCTACGTTCCCGGCGTCCTGCTCCACTCCCCGGCGCACCGGGACAACACCCTGGCGAGCTACGCCGCCGTGCGCGACTTCTACTACAGGATGCGCGACCTGGGCGTGGCCACCGGCCTGCCCCGCCCCGATCGGGCGGCGGCGGCGGCCCCGCCCGTGCCCGTCCGGGCCGTGGTGCGGATCGTCTCCGACTTCGCCTTGCGCACCGTCGACCTGCTCACTGCCCATGTGGGCGACCTGGTGCGAGGCCTGATCTTCCTGACGGTGCTCCGTTGCAATACCGAGCACCTGCCGGACGAGGAGTCCGGCACCGACGACGACGGTGCGGCCGGCTTCGTCTCCGACGGGCTGCGCCGGCCAGTGCGCTTCGTGACCATCAGCGAACGGCTGGGCCTGCCGGAGGAGACGGTGCGGCGTCACGCCAACAAGCTGGTGAAGGACGGGCTCTGCGTCCGGCAGGCCGAGGGGTTGGTGGCGCCCGCCGCCGTGCTCGCTCGGCCGGCCTTCCAGCAGTTCATGACCGACAACCAGATGAACATCCGCCGGATGTTCGAGGCCATGGCGCGGCTGGGCGTGGTGGCCGAATGGGATCGGATGGCCGCCGAGTCGGCCTGATCCCGGCCCGGTCGGCGCTCCCGCATGGCGCGAAGATGCGGCGGCTGGCCGCACTTCTCGGGCGAGCGCCCCAAAATGAGTATCGCCGGACTTCAACCCTCAGTTGGCTTGGTGTTCCTAAGGCTCAGGTCGAGCCGCGCTGGGGCCGCCGCTCGGCGACGAACGACAACTACGGGGCGACACTCTCATGACCAAGCCGATCAAGGCGAGCCAGTTGGCCGCCGCCGTTCCCACCGATCCCGACGCGCATCCGGTCGACCGGCACGTGGGCCTGCGCATCCGCATGCGGCGCAAGGAGCTCGGGATGAGCCAGGATCGCCTCGCCGACGCCCTGGGCATCACCTTCCAGCAGATCCAGAAGTACGAGCGTGGCGCAAACCGGGTGAGCGCCTCCAAGCTGTGGGAGACCGCGCACGCTCTCCAGGCGCCGATCAACTACTTCTTCGAGGGCCTGCCGGAGAATGGCGAGAGCCCTTCGACCGCCGGCGCGCACGACTTCCTGCTGACGCCCGAGGGGCTCGAGCTCGCCGCGGCCTTCCCGCGGATCGCCGACCCGCGCGTTCGCCGCAAGGTCGTGGAGCTGGTCCGCTCCGTGGTCGACTCCGATCCCGAGATCGCCTAGGCGCGGCAGGGACGGATGGCGCCCGGGGCGGGTCTCCGCCCCGGGGCGGGCGGCGCGAAGACGGCCAGGTAGCCGCCTCCGCCGCTCAGGGTGACGAGGTCCACCTGGCGGTAGCCCACGGCCTCGAACTCGCATTGCAGCAGGGCTGGCGGCGTGCCGTGCCGCGGCGTCGGCCGGTCGAGGTCGATGACGCCCACCCGGGCGTCCGGCTTCAGCGATCCCGCCAGGTTCCAGAGCAGCGCATAGGGGTTCTCGACCTCGTGGTACATGTGGACCAGCACGGCGCGATCGACCGGAGCCGGCAGCTTCGGATCGTCGGGCGCGCCCACCACCAGCTCCACATTGGCCAGGCCCCGGCGCTCGACCTCGGTCCGCAGGTCCGCGAGGTAGTCCGGCATGATGTCCTGCGCGTAGACCCGGCCGCTCGGCCCCACCACCGGCGACAGCCGGATCGTGTGGTAGCCCGAGCCCGCCCCGATGTCGGCGACGCTCATCCCGGCGGTGATGCCCAGCCCGCGCACGAGCTGCCCCGACTCGTCGGCCTTGTCGCGGTCCGGCCCGCTGGACCACACCGGGCTGACGATGTCGGCGACGGGCCGGTCGGGCTTCGGGAACGCCTGTGACGCGGCCGGGGGCGGCTGGGCGTCGGTGGGCTGCGAGCAGGCGCTGAGCGCGAGCGCGGCGAGGGCGAGTAGGCCGGCTTTCATGCGGTCAGCATCCTGCCGGGCGTCGGGCGCGGCAATCCCAAAGAGGAAGGGCCCGGCGCGAGGCCGGGCCCTCGAGGCTGAGGGGATCAGAAGGACTTGCGGAGCGTCGCGAACACCTGGCGCGGCGCGCCGACCAGCAGGGTCTGGCTGTCGCCGCGCAGCGGGAAGCCGTTCGAGCCCAGCGTCGAGACGTATTCCTTGTCGAACAGGTTGGTGACGTTGAGCTGGGCCTCCAGCCCCTCCAGCCACGGCGAGCCGGCGAAGCGGTAGCCCACGGCGAGCTCGGCCAAGGTCTGCGACGGAACGCTCTGGTCGTTCTCGTAGGTGAAGTAGCGCTTGCTCAGATAGGACACCGACAGCCGGCCGAAGAAGGCGCCGTCATCGTAGCCGAGCTCGGCCTTGGCCAGGTGCTCGGGCGTGTTCACCGTGGTCTTCCCCGAGGTGCGGGCCACCAGCACGCCGTTCCCGTCGAACGTGTCGTCGTCGTAGGTGCTGTCGTTGTAGGCGTAGGAGCCGAACAGCGACCAGTTGTCGGCGAACGCCCAGGAGCCGGCCGCCTCGAAGCCGGTGGCGGTGACGCCGCCGACGTTGGACAGCGCCGCCGGGTTGCCCTGGATGCCCGAGCCCACCGGCACGGCGAAGAGCCGGTCCTTGAACTTCACGTGGTACACGGCGAGCACGCCCTGGAGGCTGGAGGCGCGGAAGCGCCAGCCGGCCTCGAAGGTGTCGGAAATCTCCGGCTTCAGGTCGTCGCGGATGGCGTCGAAGCCCGCGCGGGTGGTGGAGAACGGCCCCTCGGTGCCCGAGCTCGCGAAGGCGCGCATGTTGCGGGAGTAGGCGGCGAACAGCTCGCTGTCGGCGCTCAGCTCGTAGCGGACACCGGCCTGCGGCAGGAAGTTCTCCTTGGCCTCGATCACACCGTTCTTCTCCGCCGCTGGGGTGCGGGCGAAGACCGTCCGGCCCTCGTTCTCCACCGACAGGGAGGCGAAGCCGAAGTTGACCGTGAGCTGGTCGGTGACCGTCCAGGTGTCCTGGACGTGGAATTTCCAGGTGGTGGTCGAGAAGTCGTACTCCCAGTCGGTGCGGAAGGCGCCCGACTGCATGGCCAGCGGATCGCGCTGCGGCGCGGCGCGGTTCAGGCCGTAGTAGCGGCGGGCCTGGTTGAACTCGTTGTTCTCGTACCAGACGCCGGCGTTGATGACGTGGGCGCCCAGCCGGAGCGTCCCGGAGCCGACGAAGCCGTAGCGCTTCAGATCGTACTCGGTGGTGCGGATCGAGATCGGCGCGTCATTGGCGGTGGCGCCCGCCACGCCGTAGTTCGGCGAGGGGACATAGGGCGTGTACCAGAGGCCCTGGCCCTCGTTGTCGTGGCCGTAGAGGGTGGCGCGGTACTCGAAGTTCTCGCCCACCGGCATGGCGAGCGTGATGGCGCCCACCACGTCATCGCGCAGGCCGGCGGCGTTGAAGTAGGCGTCGTCGACCGTCAGGAACGGGGCCGGATAGGTGGTCCCGGCCGACGGTAGCGCCGGCGTCACGCCGGTGTCGCCGCGGTTGTTGGCGATCTCGGCCAGGCGGACGGCCAGCGCCCAGTCGCCCGAGATGTTGTCCCAGCTCCAGCCCAGGCGGTCGATCATGGCCAGGGACAGATCCTGGTAGTCGTTCTCGCGACGCTTGGACCAGTTCACCCAGCCGGTCAGCGAGCCTTCGCCCAGCGGCTGCACGCCCTTCACATTGATCTGCTGTTGCCGCTGCTCGCCCACGCCCTTCCACTTGTCGGCCGTGCCGTAGGAGTAGCTGGCGTAGCCGCGGAAGCCGGTGGCGAGCTCGCCCGTCTCCAGCCGGGCGAACCCGCGAAAGGTCGAGTCGCTGCCGCCGGTGAGCGCCACGAGCCCGCCGAACTCCGCCTGCGGATCGTGCGAGACGTACTTCAGCGTGCCGCCGAGGTTGTTGGCCGAAGCCGTGTCGAGCGCGCCGGCCCCCTGGGCCAGTTCCACGGCGGCGACGTTCTCGCTGGCGATGGCGCGGCTGATGTGCAGGCCGTTGTGGGCCGCGTAGCTCATGTCGCCCAGCGGCGCCTCGTCGAGGGTGAAGCCGAGCTGGCTCTGGTTGAAGCTGCGGATGCTGATCCGGGTGGCCCACTCGTAGCTGCCGAAAGGGTCGGCCGCCTGGAAGTTCACGTTGGGCAGCTTCTCGACCATCTTCAGTGGGCTGGCGCCGGCCACTTCGAGCTGCAGCTCCTCGGCGCTCACCGTCTGGACCTGACGAGCCTCGCCGCGGCCCAGCACCACGATCTCCTCGACCGTGCCTTCGGCGCTCGCGACGGTCTCCTCGGCGCGGGCCGCGCCCGCCATCCACGAGGTCATGGCCAGCGCCGCGGCGCCCGCCCAAAGCAACTTCTTCATCTGATCCATCCCCCGCCGACCTGCGGCACGGGCCGGGGACTAGCAGCGGCGTTCTACAGCCGAGCTACGGTTCGATGACCGATCGTTGACGGTCGGCGCGACAGGGATCGCCACTATTCGCAGGCAACCAGATTAGCATTTCGGAAGATCATCATGCCTGTTGGACTGATATCTCCTCACGATTTCGAGATTTTGCCCCGTAGTCGCCAGATAAGCCTACGGCCGAGTTGAACAAATATCCGCACCTTGCGGTTGCAGGGTCAGCAACTCCAGGCGGGACGTCCCATGACCTTCAATCCCTTCAACGAGCGGGGCATCCCGCTCGACAGGCAGCTTCGCAATTGGTCCGAGCTGAATGTGACGCCGTACCGGAAGGAGGAGATCCACCCGTTCAGCCGCGCGCGGGCGATCCTGGCCAACGGCGTCGAGGTGGAGTCGATCCTCTTCTCCCACAACATGGCCCGCAACACGCTCGATCCCGACGTGAAGAAGCAGCTCGCCTTCGTGCGGCGCATCGAGTCGCAGCAGCAGAAGGCGATCAACTGGATGATCCCCGGCGACGAGACCACGCTGGAGGTCACGCTAGGCTACGAGCAGATCGCCGTGGAACTCACCGCCTGGGTCGCCCAGAACGAGCCGGACCCCTATCTGCGGCAGTGCTATGAGTTCGGCGTCCTGGAGGACTTCGACCACCTCTACCGGTACGCCAACCTGTACGAGATGATCGAAGGCAAGAAGGCCGAGGACATCGTCGGTCACCTCACGGAGATCACGCCCGGTCGGCCCACCGTCTTCGAGCACCGGCATCCTTACGACGAGATCCGCCGGCCGATGACCACGCTGGCCGCCGACCCGCAGTCGCTGGTTAACGCGCTGACCGTGCTCTGCGCCGAGCAGCAGGTGGTCAACTACTACATGAACATCGGCAACCGCTTCCAGGAGCCGATCGCACGCGGCCTCTACGCCGAGATCGCGATGATCGAGGAGCAGCACGTCACCCATTACGAGTCGATCCTCGACCCGACGGCCACCTGGCTGGAGAACTGGGTGCTGCACGAGTTCAACGAGTGCTGGAACTACTACTCCTACCTGCAGGACGAGGCGGACCCGCAGCTCAAGGCGATCTGGGAGCTGCACCTGGCCCAGGAGCTCGAGCACCTGCGCGTCGCGGCCGACATGATGCGCAAGATCGAGAAGCGCGAGCCCGAGGCCCTGATCACCGCCGGCGAGATCCGGCCGCTGCAGATCCAGGAGAACAAGGCCTGGCTGCGGCACATCCTCGGGACTCAGGTGGACCTGACCTCCAAGGACTCCAACTTCGTGTCGGTCCGCGAGCTGCCGTCCGAGGACCGCTATTTCGCCTACAACCGCCAGGTCAACGGCGACTGGGTCCCGAGCGAGGCGGTGATCCAGGAGCATCGGCAGGCGCAGGGCGGCGAGTACCGCGACGAGACAGACGGACCGAACCCGGTGCCCGGCCTCAGGGAAGACCGCGACGGCGCGACGACGGGCTACGCCGAGCGCGTCCAGCCGTCGTCGTTCTGAGGCGGAGGCCGGCATGCGACACGAGAAGATCATCGTTCCTGACCGCGGGGCGGCCGAGCCGATCTCCGCCGGCGCCGCGATCATGGCCGGCAAGAAGGTGGCGCCGGACGCCATCAACCTGCTGATCATGGACCACCTGGAGGCTCGAAGCTTCTTCGCCTGGTACCAGGAGGCGACCGACGAGGCCGAGAAGCTGAAAGTCGCCCACAAGGCCATGACGGCGCTCACGGTCCACATGCAGGTGGAGGAAGAGCTCTTCTATCCCGCCGCCCAGGCCGCCAGCGGCGACAAGCCGAAGACGGACCATGCCCGCGAGGAGCACGGCGAGGCCAAGCTGCTCATCCGCCAGCTCCGCGAGCGGACCACCGTCGACGAGAGCTACGACGCGCTGTTCCTGAAGCTGGCCCAGGCCATCGAGCACCACGTCCAGGAGGAGGAGACCTCCTATTTCCCCGAGGTCCGGCGCACGGACCTCGACCTCTACGAGCTCGGCCGCGCGGTCGCCGCGCGGCGCGTCGAGCTCCTCTTCGAGATGACCGGCAGGACGCCGCAAGGAGCAAGCGAGATGGCGAGCGAGATGGACGTGGCGATGACCGGCAACCTGGGCACGGAGACCATGGCCGTCCCCGTCGATCCGGACGAGGCCCGCAAGCTGTTCCTGGTGGGGCTGCGCAACGCCCACGCCACCGAAATGAACTGCCGGACCATGGTCCAGCGCCAGCTCGACCGGCTGGAGAACTATCCGAAGCTGAAGGCCCGCCTGGAGCAGCACCTCGGCGAGGTGGAGCGCCAGATCGAGCGGCTGGACCAGATCCTGGCGCAGCAGGGCGAGAGCTCGTCGGCGCTCAAGGATGCGGCCATGCAGATGTCGGCCAACATGAGCGCCATGATGAACGCGGCGGCCGGCGACGAAATCCTCAAGAACAGCATGGCCAACGCGGCCATGGCGCAGTTCGAGATCACCGCCTACCGGTCGCTGATCCTGATGGGAGAGGCCTGCGGGGAAGGCGCGGCCGTCCGGCTGCTCCAGCAGTCGCTCAGCGAGGAGCGGTCCATGGCCGCCTGGCTCGAGGAGAACCTGCCGGGCACGGTGATCGCCCACATGCAGCTTCGCGGGCAGAGCGGGGTGGACGCGAGCCACTGAGGCCCGCGTCCCTCCGGATCAGTCCTCAACCATGAAGGTCAGGCCGGCGTGGGCCTGCAGGCGCTCGATGAGCTTCGTCTGCATGGCCGCGCCCGGCGTCCACACGCCGCCGGGGACCTCGGGGCATTCTTTCACCAGGCAGATGGCGGACTCGGCCAGCATCTTCGACGTCGAGCCGTAGCCCGGGTCGCGGTCGCCCTTCACCGAGACGCGGACCTTCCGACCGTCCGCCGCGATGCCGATCAGGAGGACGTCGAAGAAGCCGCTCTCACGCTCCTCCTTGGTGGGCCCCTCGCCGGGCTTCGGACCGGCCTGTCCCACAGCCGTGAACTCGGTGGGCGCGCCCGGGACCAGGATCGACATCTCGTCGTACTGGAAGTCGCGGCCGTAGGGGTGGCCCATCAGGAAGTTCGAGCGGTGCACGTTCTTGGTGTTGATCACCGCCATCATGAACGGACCCACGTCGGCGCCCACGTCCTCGTCGTGCTGAACCTGATTGCCGGGCGGCTGGGCCGGTCCCTGGAAGCCCGGAGTCAGGGCGAAGTCGTTCATCATCACGGCCAGTTGGGACGGGTCCTTCTGGATCGCCGCCATGGTGGCCGCCCCGCTGGCGGCGGTGCCGCCCGAGAGCCCGCCCCTCATCGCACGGAGGCGCGCCTTCACCCGCGGGACGGGGCCGCCCAGCTTCTGCTTCGCCGTCTCCTCGCAAAACAGCACGCCCAGTTCGAACGGGATGGAGTCGAAGCCGCACGAGTGGCAGAGCCGCGCGCCGGTCTTCTGCGCCGTCTCGTGGTGGGCCGCGATCGTGCGGGCCATCCAGTTCGGCTCGCCAGTGAGGTCCAGGTAGTCCGTGCCGGCCGCGGCGCAGGCGGCGATCACCTTGTCGCCGTAGAGCTGGTAGGGACCCACCGTGGTGATCAGCGCCTTGGTGCGTCGGACCATGGCCTCCAGGCTGGCGGGGTCGTCGGCGCCGGCGACCACCAGCGGCGTGCCCTGTGGCGCGCCGATCTCGTCGCGCACCTGCTCGAGCTTGGCCTGGCTGCGGCCGGCCATCGCCCACTTCACCTCGCCCCCGACGCCGTAGCGCTGCGCGAGGTGCTCGGCCACCAGGCGGCCGGTGTAGCCGGTGGCGCCGTAGACGATGATGTCGAATTCCGCGGCCGGGTTCATGGCGGCTCCTCCCTTGCTCGAAGCGGCGCACCATGCCGTCCACTTACAGCGTAAGCAAGTGCGCGCGGCGGCTCGTGAAACGGAACGGGAACATGCTATAGGCGAGCGATGGCCGACGCCGCGGTCCCCGCTTCCGACCTGCTGCCGCCCCGGTTCGCCGACTGGTTCGCGAAGCGGGGCTGGTCGGCGCGCGCCCACCAGCTCGGGATGATCGAACGCGCCCAGGCCGGCCGCGACGCCCTGCTGATCGCGCCCACCGGCGGCGGCAAGACCCTAGCCGGCTTCCTGCCCAGCCTGATCGAGCTCTCGCAGCGCCCGGCCGCGAACGCGCCCACCGGCCTGCACACTCTGTACATTTCGCCGCTGAAGGCGCTGGCGGTGGACGTTGAGCGGAACCTGAACGCGCCCATCCTGCAGATGAGCCTGCCGGTGGTGGCCGAGAGCCGTACGGGGGACACCGGGGTCAGTCGCCGCCAGCGGCAGCGCCTGAAGCCGCCCGACATCCTGCTGACCACGCCCGAGCAGCTCGCCCTGCTCTGCGCCTGGGAGGGCGCACGGACCTTCTTCGAGAGCCTGAGATGCGTAGTGCTGGACGAGATCCACACCCTGCACTCGTCCAAGCGCGGCGACCTGCTGGCGCTGGACCTCGCCCGTCTGCAGCAGTTCGCGCCCAACATGCGCCGCGTCGGCCTCTCGGCCACCGTGGACGATCCCGAGGTGATCAAGCGCTGGATGGCTGGCCCTGGCGGCCCCGGCAGCATCGACCTCGTGCTGGGTCCCGGCGGGGCGGAGCCGGTGGTCGACGTCCTGCTCTCCGAGGGCCGCGTGCCGTGGGCCGGCCACACAGCCCAGCACGCCATGGCCGAGGTCTACGAGGTCATCAAGAAGAGCCGCACCGCGCTGGTCTTCGTGAACACCCGCTTCCAGGCGGAGTTCGCCTTCCAGGAGCTCTGGCGGCTGAACGAGGACAACCTCCCCATCGCCCTGCACCACGGTAGCCTCGCGGCCGAGCAGCGGCGCAAGGTGGAGGCGGCCATGGCCCGCGGCGAACTCCGCGCCGTCGTCTGCACCTCCACCCTCGATCTCGGCATCGACTGGGGCGACGTGGATCTGGTCATCCAGCTCGCCAGCCCGAAAGGCGCATCGCGGATGGTCCAGCGGATCGGCCGCGCGAACCACCGTCTCGACGAGCCGAGCCGCGCGATCTTCGTCCCCGCCAACCGCTTCGAGATGCTGGAGTGCCAGGCCGCGCGCGAGGCGATCGCCGAGCACCGGCTGGACGGCGATCCGCCCCGGGTCGGCGCGCTCGACGTGCTGGCCCAGCACGTCATGGGCTGCGCCTGCTCCGAGCCCTTCGACATGCTGGAACTCTACGACGAGGTGACCACCGCCGGCCCTTACCGGGAGCTCGCCTGGGAGGACTTCGAGCAGGTGGTGGATTTCGTCTCCACCGGCGGCTACGCGCTGAAGACCTACGACCGCTTCCGCCGGATCGTAAGGAGCCAGGACGGCCGCTGGCGCGTCCGGGACATCGCCACCGCCCAGCGGCACCGGCTGAACGTCGGGGCCATCGTCTCCCCGGCCGTGCTGTCCGTCCGCATCGCCGGCCGGGGCGGCCGCGGCGGCCGCAAGATCGGCGAGGTCGAGGAAGGCATGCTGGAAATGCTGGAGCCCGGCGAGACGTTCGTCTTCGCCGGCCAAGTCTGGCAGTTGGAAGGCGTCACCAACCTCGACGTCCTGGTCCGCCCGGCCAACGACAAGGACCCGAAGATGCCCTCCTGGGGGGGCTCGAAGTTCGCGCTCTCGACCTACCTCGCCAAGCGCGTGCGCCAGCTCATGTACGACCAGGAGCACTGGCGCGTGCTGCCCACCGACGTCCGCGAGTGGCTGGAGGCCCAGCGCGATCGGTCGGTGATACCGGCCGAGGAGGAGATGCTGCTGGAGACCTTCCCGCGCGGGAAGCGGCACTTCATGGTCTGCTACCCGTTCGACGGCCGGCTCGCCCACACCACGCTCGCCATGCTGCTCACCCGTCGGCTGGAGCGCGCCGGCGTCGGACCGCTCGGCTTCGTGTGCAACGACTACGCACTCGCCGTCTGGTCGCTGAAGCCCATGGACGAGCTCGACTTCGACGAACTGTTCGCCGAGGACATGCTGGGCGACGACCTGGAGGACTGGCTGGCCGAGAGCTTCATGATGAAGCGCGCCTTCAAGGGCTGCGCGATCATCGCCGGCCTGATCGAGCGGCGCTTCCCGGGCGAGCAGCAGAAGACGGGCCGGCAGATCACCTTCTCGACGGACCTCATCTACGACGTCCTGCGCCGGCACCAGCCGGACCACCTGCTGCTGCGTTGCGCGCGCGAGGATGCGGCGACCGGCCTCATCGACGTCGCCCGCCTGGGCGGGATGTTGGCGCGCATCCGCGGCAGGATCCGCCACGCCGCGCTGGACCACCTCTCCCCCTTCTCCGTTCCGATCCTACTTGAGATCGGCAAGGAGCGGTCGCCGGGCCACGCGGGCGAGATGATCCTGGCGGAAGCCGAAGAAGACCTGATCGCCGAGGCCCTGAGTTGAGTACGCCTGCCGCCGTCCACGTGTACGACTTCGCCAACAGCCCCTGCGGGGCGCTGCGGACCCGCGTCGGCCGGGCCGAGGTGATGCTGCGGCCATCCGGCGCCATGTGGATCGAGGCCGCCCGCACCCTGGTCGTGGCCGACCTCCACTTGGAGAAGGGCTCATCCTATGCGGCGCGCGGCCAGATGCTGCCGCCGTACGACACCCGCGAGACACTCGACCGGCTGGAGGCCGAGGTCGTCGCCCTGTCGCCAGCCGCGGTGATCCTGCTGGGCGACACCTTCCACGATCGCCGCTCCGAGGACCGCCTGGCCGCGGACGACGCCCAGCGCCTGCGGGCGCTGTCGCTCGGCCGGCGGCTGATCTGGGTCGTGGGCAACCACGACGCCGACGGCCCGCAGCGGCTGCCCGGCGAGACGGCCGACGAGCTGGAGCTCCACGGCCTGATCCTGCGCCATGAGCCGCAGGGCGGCCTCCAGCCTGGCGAGGTGGCCGGTCACCTCCATCCTGCGGCCAAGGTGCGCGCCACCCGCGGCACGGTGCGGCGCCGCTGCTTCGTCACCGACGCCGAGCGGGCGATCCTGCCGGCGTTTGGAGCCTACGCCGGCGGTCTGAACGTGCGCGACAAGGCGTTCAGCGGGCTGTTCGCCCGCCCGCCCCTGGCGGGCGCGCTCGGCCGCGGCCGGGTGCACGCGGTGGGCTGGCGTTCGCTCGGCCCGGACTAGTCGCGCCGGAAGACCAGGCTCGCCCCCCAGCCGGCGGCCAGCGCGAAGGCCATGGAGACCAGGCCGTAGGTCCACGGCCGCTGGTGCGCCCAGAGATAGAGGGTGCGCTCGATGCCTACCTTCTCGACCGTCAGGGTGCGGGTCTTCACCGACACCGGCTCCCCGTCCTGGAAGAGCAGGATGTCGGCCTCGTAGCGGCCGGTGGGCGCCTGGGCCGGCAGGCCGATCTCGGCGCGGAACAGGCCCCGGTCGACGAAGCGGACGCCGTGCTCGTCGGCGGCATAGAGCCCGGCGTTCTCCTTAAGCCGCACCACCGCCTGGCGCCACAGGAGGTAGTCGGGCCCAAGGCTCGAGACGACCACGTCGCGCACTCCGTAGCGGGTCTCCACGCGCTGCTCGGCGGGCGCGCGGATCGGCAGGTGGTCCACGCCGATGTTGCGCTCCCGCAGCGTTCGGAACCGGGCGATGTCGTCCAGCGGCCGCGTGGAAGCGGCGATGTAGAAGCCGGGCGCGCCGTGGAACACCACCGGGCGGCTGTTCAGCCAGAGCGGCCCCACCTTCACCTTGCGGGCGATCCGCACGGGCTGCTCGGGGCCGCGGACGATGACCACCACGTCGCTGGGCCGCCGCTCTGGGTCGAAGACGGCGCCATAAAGGACGATCCGCGCGCCGCGGAAGCTGGACGAGACCTGCACCTCGGTCTCGGTGAGCGCCGCCGAGACGGCGGCGGGGGGCGCGGAGTCCACGGCCATCAGCCGGCCATCCCCTGCATCAGAACAAAGGGCTCGTTCGGCCGCACGAACAGGCCCAGGCCCATCCGCAAGCCCACCGCCAGGACAATCAACGCCAGGATCGCGCGAAGCTCCTCGGCGCGGAAACGTGTGGAGGCGCGGGCCCCGTACTGGGCGCCCAGCACGCCGCCGATCAGCAGCAGGGCCGCCAGCACAATGTCGACGGTTTGGTTGCGGCCGGCCTGCAGCACGCCGGTCAGCGCGGTGGTGATGATGATCTGGAAGAGGCTGGTGCCGACCACGATGCGCGCCGGCATCCGCAGGATGTAGACCATGGCCGGGACCAGGATGAAGCCGCCGCCGACGCCCATCACGGCCGACAGGACGCCCACGAACCCGCCCAGCACGAGAGGCGGGATCACGCTGATGTAGAGCCGCGAGCGCGGGAAGCGCACCTTGAGCGGCAGGCCATAGAGCCAGGGCGGGCGGCGGTCGCGTCGAGGCGGAGCCGGCTCCCCGCGCCGGCGCCGCAGGATGGCGCCGAGCGACTCCGTCAGCATCAGGGCGCCGATCACGCCCAGGAAGATCAGGTAGGAGAGCGCCACCACGAGGTCCGCCTGGCCGAGCAGGCGCAGCCACCGGAAAAGCTCGACACCAGCGATCGCGCCCAGGATGCCGCCGGCCGCCAGGACGCCGCCCATCCGCCAGTCGACCGCCCGGTTGCGGCCGTAGGCCACGACGCTCGACATCGATGACGCGGCCACGTGGTTCGACATGCTGGCCACGGCCACCGCGGGCGGAATCCCGAGGAAGACGAGCATCGGCGTCATCAGGAAGCCGCCGCCGATCCCGAACAGGCCAGAGATGAACCCCACCAGGGCGCCCAGCGCCACGATCAGCGGCGCGTTCACCGAGACCTCGGCGATGGGCAGGTAGATGTCCAATCCTCAGCGCCTCATGGCTGGCGCCGCCGGAGCCGGTCAGCGCGTGAAGACGGAGAGCCGCTGGGCGGTGCTGCGGTCGAGCTGGCCGGTGGCGGCCAGACCCTGATCGCGCTGGTAGGCCGAGACCGCAAGGGAGAAGTCGCGCGACGCCGCTCCGTTGGCCGGGCCCTTGTAGTATCCGAGGCGGCCGAGGATCCGCTGCGCGGCGGCGAGCGACACCGGCTGGCCGGCGCTCGCCTGGGAAGCCGCGCCGGAGGGGCGGAACGCTGCGGCCGCCTGGTCGGCCGCAGCGAGCTGGCTGGCCGACAGCTTCTTCTCGAGATCGATGGCGCTGGCGCGGGCCGCCGCGTCCCCGCCTTCCGCAGCGATGGCGAACCACTTGTAGGCCTCGGCCAGGTCGCGCGGCACGCCGCTGCCGGCCTGGTAGAGGAGACCCAGGTTGTACTGGCTGTCGCCCACCCCGGCTTCCGCCGCCTTGCGGAACCAGCGCGCCGCTGACGACAGGTCCTGCGGCCCGCCGGTGCCCTCGAAATAGTAGAGGGCGAGGTTGTGCATGCCGCGCGGTTCGCCGTTCAGGGCCGCCCGCGTCGTCCATTTCCGAGCTTCGACCAGGTTCTTCACCACGCCGCGCTGACCGGTCTCGTAGAGCTTGCCCATGAAGAACTGAGCTGGTGCGTAGTCGGAATCCGCCACCGCCTTCATCTTGCCCAGCCCGCCGGGCTCACCACGTTCGACGGCGCGCAGCGCCTCCAGGTACTGGCTGGACAGGGGGACGGCGGCGCCCGGCGCGGGGGCCGTCTCGACGGGCTTCGCCTCGGCGGCTTGCGGCGCGGCGGGACCGATCGGCTGCGGGGCGATGGCCACCGCCGCCCGGGGCGGCGCGCCGAACGGCGAGGCCTCGACCACCTCGCGCGAGCCGGCGCCGTTCATCAGCACCATGCCGGCCGCGCCGACGCTGAGGAAGGCCGCGCCGCCGGCGATCATGAAGGCCGTCTGCAGCGTGGAGTTGGCGCGCGGCCGGGCGACCGCCTTCGGCGGCATCGGCGGCTTGGGCTGGGCGCGCCAGTTGGCGCGGGCCTTCACCTGCAGGCGCGGGCGACCGGCCTCGGCGGCGCGGGCGGCGGCGCGGGCCTGCTCGATCACCTCGCGGGTGGACAGCGGACGCGGGTCCTCGGCCGAAGGTTCGACCGCGGCGGCGGCTGGCGGCTCCGGCTGGTCGAGGCCGAATAGGTCCTCCTCCGGCTCCGGGATGGGCGCGAAGTCCGCGGCCTCCATCTGCGGGGCTGGCGCCGCGGGCGCGACGGTTTCATCCAGCGGCTCAAGCGGCTCCGCGCGGGAGAACAGCTCCGGTCCGAAGGCGGCGGTCGACTTCAGCGGCTCGTCGTCCGCCACAGGCGCCGCGGCGTGCGGCCGGGCGACGGTCAGCTTCTGTTCCAGCCGCTCGTGAGCCTCGTCCAGCAGGCGGGCCGTGCGCTCCTCGCTCTGGCGCAGGCGCTCGGCGATATCGCTGGCGGCGCGTTCGTGACGCTGCTCGATCCGCTCGGTGACCCGGCTGACCTGCTCGCCCACGTCGTCGATGGCCTGGGCGGCGCGGCGCTCCGACTGCAGCATGCGGTCGGTCAGGCGCTCGGTGATCCGGCCGATCTCGGCGGAGAGCTTGTCCAGCGCATCGGCCTGGGCCTGCTCGGCCGAGCCGAGCCGCTCCTCGACCGCGCCCGCGATGCGGGCCATCTCGCCCCCCACCTTGGCGATGGCGTCGGCGCTGCGGGTCTCGGAGGCCTGCAGGCGGCGGTTGAACGCCTCGGCGATGCTGATCACCTCGCGGCCCATCCGCTCGATCGCCTGGGCCGAGCGCTGCTCTGCGGCCTGCACCTGGCGCGACAGCTCCGCGAACCGTTCGTCCACACGCCCGTTGGCGGTGTCCTTCAGCTTCTCGGCGATCTCCGCACGGGCGGCCTCGACGCGCGCGCTCAGGCTCGCGGCGAGCGCCTCCAGCTTACGCTCGGCTTCCCCCGTCGGTGCGCCCTCGACGACGCCCAGGCGGCGGTCGAGGGTGGCCAGCGACCGCCGCAGGCTTTCCAGGGCGTCGGCCGTGCGGCCCTCGGCGTCGGCGAGGCGCTCGCCCAGCCGCCGCACGACCTCGTCGATCAGCGGCGCGGGATCCGGCGCGGCCTGAGCCTCGGCCCGCGCGACACGGGCCTCGATGGCGGCGAGCTGTTCGCGGGTGCGCGCTTCGCCCGAATAGACGTGGTCGGCCACGCGGCTGACGGACTGCTCCAGCAGACGGATCGCCTCGGCGGAGCGAGGGCCCGCGGCCTCGGTCTCCAGCCGGCGCAGGCGCTCGGCCACGCGGCCCTGTTCGGAACCGACGTGCTCCACGGCCCCCTCGAGCCGGGCGGCGACGGCGAGGTGCTCGCGCTCGCCGGCCTCGATCCGGGCGACGGCGGCGCGGACGGAGTGCTCGACGCCCGAGATGGCGAGGCTGGTGCGGGTCTCGGACGACTCGATCCGGTCGGTGAGCCGGTCGAGGGCGTAGGCGATGCGGGCCAGGTCTTCGGCGCGGGCGGCGGCCTCGATCCGGGCGGCGGTGTCGGCATGGGAAGCGGGCTCGGCGCGCGGCGCGGGAGCCGGCGGCGGCGCGGCCGGCGTGCTGGCCACCAGGCGCGGCCGGGGCGCCTCGGGCGGCGCCGGACGCGGCGGCGGCTCGGAGAAGCGGTCCTCGGAGCTCACGTCCTCAGGTACATCATCTTCGAGGATGACGCGATTCAGCCACTCCCCCAGGGTCATGCCCGAACGCCGGGCGAGGTCCTTCGCGACCTCCCGGGCCTTCGGGTCGATCCCCTTAACGCTCCAGGGCGCCCCCGCCGTCATAGAATCGTTCTCCAGGTACTGAGCGGAGCGTACGCACCGATTCCTGGGGGTGTAAACGCGACCTTAACGCTACATATTGCGTCCGGAGCGCCTCTCCTGTGGATGTTCCGGCGCCGTCCGAGAGGCGGACTTGGCTCCTGCCGCAGGGCCTGCGATATCCGGTCGCAGATGACGCTCCCCCTCACTCTCGGCCTGGCCGCCGGCTTCCTGGCGCTGGCGCTTTTCGCCGGCTGGCGCGGCGCGCGGCCGCCCAATCCCATGAAGGGGCCGCGGTTGATCCCGTGGCGGCCGATCATGGTGGGCGCGGCCCTGGGCCTGATACTGATGCTGGTGCACGCCGTGAACCTGCTGGGCGTGCAGACCGGCCGCTAGGCGGCCTGGGGCAACTCCCGAGGCGCTTCCTTCTTCGGCCGCTTGGCGAGGTTGGCGATGCCGCCGGAGGACAGCAGGCCGACGTCGGCGAGCAGCAGGGGGATGGCCCAGCGGTGTGGCGCCGCTACGTAGCGGGGCTGCCAGAGGGGGTCGTACTTGTCCTTGTACCGGCGCACGCCTTGGAAGTTGTAGATCTCCTCGCCGCGCTCGAAGAGCAGGCGGCCCACGCGGGACATCATCGGCGCGAGCGGGCGGTCGTCGAGGCCCGCGAGCGGCGCCATCCCGAAGTCGAAGGCCTCGTAGCCCTCCGTCCGGCCCCACTCGATCAGCTCGACGAACAGGTAATCCATGACGTTCCGCGGCGCGGCCTCGCCGTAGCGCATGAGATCCATGGAGAAGGAGCTGCGCCGGGCGGTGGTCCAGAGCGTCGCGAAGGCGACCGGCTGTCCGTGGAAGAACACCACGGCCACTGGGAACTCGGCCACATAGGCCGGGGTGAAGCCGCCCATGGAGAAGCCCTTCTCGCCGCCCGCGTGGCGGGAGAGCCAGTCGTCGGAAATCGCCTTCAGCGCCGGCATCAGGGCGCGCACATTGTCCCCACGCAGCACGGCGAAGGTGCAGCCGTCCTCGGCCGCCTTACGCCAGGCTCGGCGCAGGTTGCCCCGCTTGCGCCCCTCGATCGAGAAGGTCTCAAGCGGCACCAGCGCGGCCTCCCCGACCTTCTGGATCGAGAACCCGAGCTCGACGATTTCCGGGAGGTCATCGGCGGTGAGGCCGTAGAAGCCCGGCCGGGCGGCGTTGGCGTCGGCGAGTTCGCGGAACCGCCAGACCAGCTCCTGGCGCTCATCGTACCGGCCGACGGGCGCCCCCAGCGCCATCCAGCTCCGGCCGCGGACGCCGAACATAAGGAAGCTGCGGCCGCTGGCCGAGAACAGGAAGCGCTTGTCCCCGAGCAGCGCCAGATTGGAGCCGGGCTCGGCGATCTCCGCCGCAGCGAGGATCTCCCGCACGCGGTGGAACTCGGGGTCCGTGTCGCCCACCACCGGCGGCTTAGCGGCCGTGCCGAACAGCCGCCAGAGCCCGAAGGCCAGTAGCGCGATCGCCGCGCCGGCCCAGGCGCGGACCGAGCGCGCCGCGTCCTCGTCGGCCATCACCCGCCACCATGGAAGCTCGCCGTAGTCCGCGTGCTCGTAGGACCAGAGTCCGAGCAGGCCGGCTCCGGCCACTGCGCAGAAGGCCGAGACCAGCCAGCCGGGGGTGACCTCCATCCGGGTGAGCCTCGCGGTCCGCGGGAAGGCGCCGCGGAACGGCGCCAGCAGGACGGCGACGGTCACCAGCGCCACTGTCTCTTCCCAGTTCAGCCCCTTCAGCAGCGAAAGCGAGGCCGCCGCGAGCAGCAGCACCATGGTGGCCGCCCAGGCGGCGTCCAGCCGCGCCCGCAGGCCGAAGGCCACGAGGACCAGCGCCAGGCCCAGCACGCTGTCGATGAAGTGGCTGACCTCGATGAGGTAGACCGGGGTGATCTCCATCAGCCGCACGAACCGGAACGGCTCAGAGGGCATCGCGCCCGAGGCCAGGAGCATGACGCCCGCGGCCATGGTGAGGATCGCGGCCGTCCATGGCGCAGCGGCGAAGGCGGCGGGTTTCAGGTCCCGGAGGAGGCGCATCACGCGCTTATACCACCGCTCGCGCGCGGCGCGTGGGACGGTTGGTCTCAAACAACTGTTCGGTTCCGCTTGCCGGACCTGCGCCGGGCGCTAAGGTGGCGGCCTGGGTTTCGAACGAAGAGTTTGGGAGGACGCCATGGCCGATTTCGGCGGGGGCGAGCTGGACACCTTCCGCGCCGAGGCGCGGGCTTGGCTGGAGGCCAACTATCCGGCGGAGCTGAAGGACCCGAACGCGAAGACCGACCCGGAAGCGGTGTGGGGCGGCCGTCGCTTCGAGGGCGACTCGACCGATCCGCAGATCGTCTGGCAGCGCCGTATGGCGGAGAAGGGCTGGACCGCCCCCACCTGGCCCAAGGAGTACGGCGGCGGCGGGCTCAGCCCGGCCGAGGCCCGCGTGCTCGACCAGGAGCTGGCCCGGGGCCGCTATCGTCCGCCGCTGCTGTCCTTCGGCATCTGGATGCTCGGTCCCGTGCTCCTCGAGTACGCCAACGAGGAGCAGAAGAAGGAGCACCTGCCGAAGATCGTCCGGGGCGAGATCCGCTGGTGCCAGGGCTATTCCGAACCGGGCGCCGGCTCGGATCTGGCAAGTCTTGCAACGCGCTGCGAAGACAAGGGCGACCACTGGCAAATCGACGGCCAGAAGGTGTGGACGTCCTACGCTGACAAAGCCGACTGGTGCTTCTGCCTGGTTCGGACGGACACGTCGAAGAAGCACGAGGGCATCTCGTTCGTTCTGATCGACATGCGGAGCGAGGGCGTCGAGACGCGTCCGATCCGGCTGATCAGCGGCGAGAGCCCGTTCTGCGAGACGTTCTTCACAGGGGTCAAGGTTCCGAAGGGCAACCTCGTCGGCCGGCTGAACGGCGGGTGGGAGATCGCCAAGCGGCTGCTGCAGTACGAGCGGCAGAACATCTCGGCGGGCTTCGGCGAAGGCGGCTCGGCCGGCGGCGCCGCGGGGGACCTGGCGCAGATCGCCAAGCAGTATGACGCCCTCGCCTACGACGGCGGGGAATTCCGCACACGGATCACCCGCAACAAGATGGACTTCCAGGCGCTGCGGCTGACCATCGCGCGGTCGGCCGCCGAGAGCCGGGCCGGCAACGGGCCGAGCGCCGCCACCTCGATCATCAAGTACGCCGCGGCCGAGCTGGCCAAGGAGCGGTCCGAGCTGATGATCGAGGCCATGGGGAACCAAGGCCTCGGCTGGGGCGGCGAGGGCTTCTCGACGCCGGAGCTGACGGCGGTTCGCGGCTGGCTGCGGACCAAGGCCAACTCCATCGAGGGCGGCACCAGCGAGGTGAACCTCAACGTCGTGGCCAAGCGCGTGCTTGGCCTGCCGGACCCGAAGTAGGAGGCCGTTCCCGGCCTCGGCGGAGGCGTGCTACGATAGATCCAAAATAATTATAAGATATTGGATTCATTGGGAGGATTGGTCATGGCGGACTTCGGCGGCGCCGATCTCGACGCCTTCCGGGCGCAGGCCTGCGCCTGGCTGGACGAGAATTTCCCCAAGAGCCTCGCGGCCGACACCGACGGCCAGCAGCTCGCAGCCCAGAGCCCGCAGGCCCCCACTGGCGACTTCGCCGTGTGGAAGCAGCGGATGGCGGAGAAGGGCTGGGGCGCGCCCACCTGGCCCAGCCAGTACGGCGGCGGCGGGCTCTCGGCCGCCGAGGCCCGGGTGCTGGCCGACGAGATGAACCGGATCGGCGCGGTGAACCCCATCGCCGGGATGGGCATCTCGATGTTCGGCCCGACCCTGCTGGAGTACGGCGACGAGGCGCAGAAGCAGCGGCACATCCCGCCCATCGTGCGGGGCGAGATCCGCTGGTGCCAGGGCTTCAGCGAGCCGGGCGCGGGCTCGGACCTGGCCTCCCTGCAAACCAAGGCGGTGGACGCCGGCGACCACTACATCGTCAGTGGGCAGAAGATTTGGACGAGCGGCGCCCAATATGCCGACTGGTGCTTCTGCCTGGTGCGCACCGACACGACCCGCAAGCACGAGGGCATCTCGTTCCTGCTGATCGACATGAAGAGCCCCGGCGTCGAGGTCCGGCCGATCCGGCTGATCGCCGGCAACAGCCCGTTCTGCGAGACCTTCTTCACCGAGGTGAAGGTCCCCAAGGAGAACCTCGTCGGCCCGCTGAACGGCGGCTGGACCATCGGCAAGCGGCTGCTGCAGTTCGAACGCAACGGCATGGGCAACCGGCAGAACGGCCCCGCGCCGGCCGCCGTCCACGAGATCGCCAAGCGCTATGTGGCCACCGACGCCAGCGGGCGCCTGGCCGACCGCGACCTTCGCAGCCGGATCGTCCAGCACGAGATGGAGACGAAGCTCGTCCAGCTCACCGCCCGGCGGATCGCCGTGGAGGCCAAGGGCAACCAGGGCCCGTCGGCCGCCACCTCGATCATGAAGAACGCCTCGATGAAGGCCGGCCAGGAGCGGCAGGAGCTGCTGGTGGAGATCATGGGGTCGCAGGGCCTGGGCTGGGAGGGCGAGGGCTTCACCCAGGACGAGCTCGGCGCCATGCGCGCCATGCTCTCCACCAAGGCCTTCACCATCTTCGGCGGGTCCACGGAGATCCAGAACAACATCATCTCCAAGCGCATCCTGGGCCTGCCGGAGACGACACAGTCGAGGTAGGGTGCAGCTTGGGTGATCAAGGATCACTCGTCATGGCCGGGCCTGCCCGGCCATCCATGGGCTCCGAGCCGGGAATTGACCTGGTGCGGCGGCGATCATGGCCCCCCGGGACAAGCCCGGGGATGGCGGGGGCGGGAAACAATTTTCAGGAGACCTTTTTCAGATGGCGGATTTCGGAGGCAGCGACCTCGAGGCCTTCCGGGCGGAAGCCCGGAGCTGGATCGAGGCGAATTTCCCGGCGAGCCTGAAGGGCCAGCCGAACCCGATGATGCGCGAGGAGCGCACCAAGCCCACGGCCGACCAGGACGCCTGGCGCAAGGCCATGGGCGAGAAGGGCTGGGGCACCCCCACCTGGCCCAAGCAGTACGGCGGCGGCGGGCTCTCCCCGGCCGAGGCCCGGGTGCTGCAGCAGGAGCTGAACCGCGCGGGCGCCTACAACCCGATCGGCGGCATGGGCGTGATGATGTTCGGCCCGACCCTGCTGGAATACGGCAACGAGGCCCAGAAGCAACAGCACATCCCGGCCATCTGCAAAGGTGAGATCCAGTGGTGCCAAGGCTTCAGCGAGCCCGGCGCCGGCTCTGACCTTGCCTCTTTGCAGACACGCTGCGAGGATAAGGGCGACCATTACCTTGTGAACGGCCAAAAAATCTGGACGAGCGGCGCCCAATACGCCGACTGGTGCTTCTGCCTGGTGCGCACCGACACCAGCAAGAAGCATGAGGGCATCAGCTTCGTCCTGTTCGACATGAAGACGCCGGGCGTCGAGGTGCGGCCGATCAAGCTGATCAGCGGCAACAGCCCGTTCTGCGAGACCTTCCTCACCGACGTGCGCGTGGAGAAGGACCAGCTCGTGGGCCCGCTGAACGGCGGCTGGACCATCGCCAAGCGCCTGCTGCAGCACGAGCGCAGCGGCCTGTCGGGCGCCGGCGGCGGCGGCCGCATGGGCATGGGCCGCGGCCCGGTCCAGCTCGCCAAGGAGTACGTCGGCGTCGACGACACCGGCCGGATCTCCGACCGCGACCTGCGCGCCCGGATCATCCAGAACGACATGGAGGCCCGCGCCTTCCAGCAGACCGCCGTGCGCGCCATGCTGGAGAGCAAGGGCAACGCCGGGCCGAGCGCCGCCACGTCGATCATGAAGAACGCCGGCACCAAGGTGATGCAGGAGCGCGCCGAGCTGGCGCTGGAGATCATGGGCTCGCAAGGGCTCGGCTGGGAGGGCGACGCCTTCACGGCCGAGGAGCTGCAGGCCGTGCGCGGCTGGCTCGCCGGCAAGGCCACCACGATCTACGGCGGCAGCCACGAGGTGCAGAACAACATCATCTCCAAGCGCATCCTGGGCCTGCCGGACCTGACGCAAGCGAAGTGAGCCGCACGCGCCCTTCCCTCCCGCGGCGGAAGGGCGCCACACCGACAAAGACTATTCGAGGAAAGACACCGATATGGCCGTTCTGAACGAAGAACAGAGCATGCTGAAGGACGCGGCGAAGAGCTGGGTCCAGGAGAAGAGCCCGGTCACCGCCTTCCGCAAGATGCGCGACAGCGGCGTGGAGCTGGGCTACGACGCCGCCGCCTGGAACGAGATGGCCGAGATGGGCTGGGCCGGGGTGATCATCCCGGAAGAGTTCGGCGGCTCCAACTTCGGCTACCTGAGCCTGGGCCTGATCCTGGAGGAGCTGGGCCGCACGCTCACCGCCTCCCCGCTGCTGGCCTCCGGCCTGGCCGCGGCCTCGGCCCTGATCCTGGGCGGCGACGACGCGCAGAAGGGCGAGTGGCTGCCGAAGATCGCCGCCGGGGAGGCGGTCGGCACCCTGGCGATCGACGAGGGCCCGCACCACAACCCCGAGAAGGTCGAGGCCACCGTCTCCGGCGGCAAGCTGACCGGCAAGAAGACCTTCGTGCTGGAAGGCATGGCGGCCAACCTGTTCGTCGTCTCCGCCAAGGAAGGCGGCGAGGTCGGCCTCTACCTGGTCCGCGCCGAGGGCCCCGGCGTCACCCGCCAGCGCCTGGCGCTGGCCGACAGCCGCGGCGCGGCGAACGTCAGCTTCGATGGCGCGCCGGCCGAGAAGCTCGCGGGCGGCGCCGCCCTGGTGGAGAAGGTGCTGGACCGCGCCCGCGCCGGCCTCTGCGCCGAGATGCTGGGCGCCGCCACCCAGGCGTTCGAGACCACGCTGGACTACCTGAAGACCCGCGTGCAGTTCGGCCAGGTGATCGGCTCCTTCCAGGCCCTCCAGCACCGCGCGGCCAAGATGTTCACCGACCTGGAGCTGGCCCGCTCGGCCGTCGAGGCGGCGCTGGCGGCCATCGACAACGACACGCCGGACGTGCCGGAGCTGGTCTCCCTCGCCAAGGCCAAGATGGGCGACACCTTCCACCTGGTCTCGAACGAGATGGTCCAGATGCACGGCGGCATCGGCATGACCGACGCGCACGACGCCGGCTTCTACCTGAAGCGCGCCCGGGCCGCGGAAGCCGCCTTCGGCAACCAGGCCTACCACCGGGACCGCTACGCCAAGATCCAGGGCTACTGAGCCCAGACCGGGCTTTCGGCCCGCGCGGCAGCGTGCGGGCCGAGGGGCTTGGGAATGCGAGAACCCCTCCGCCAGCGATGGCGGAGGGGTTTTTTCGTTGGCGGCGCCGGAAGCTGGCAGCAGGGCGTCAGCTATGGGTGGAGTGCGGACGTCGGCTCGCTGACTGGACAGCGGCCGTTCCGAACCGCGGCCACCTTCGCGTGAACCGATGCAGAACAACGTCGCCGGATTGCCGGCGGTTCTGGTTCCTGCGCGTCGGGCTGATGGGCGGGGTCTTGATCAACCGCGGCCCTGTCGGGATGACTTACACCCTGTCTGGGCCCCGACGTTGTCATGGCGTTCGGCAGCTAGCTGATCCCTCTGGCCTTCCTGGAGGTCTACCGGGCCGACAACGGTGCGTCGGTCGTCTCTGACTCAGGCGTAGATCCATTGCGACGAAGCGAACGGCCGCGCGCGGCTGCGCCTTGCCGCCGTGCGAAGTCTATGAACGCCTTGAACGCGGCGGTCGGGTTGCGCCGGCTTGGATAATAGAGGCTCAAGGGCGGCAGCGTGGGCGTCCAGTCCTCCAGCACAGTGACAAGGCGACCCGCATCGATGTCGTCGCGCACGTCGGACTCCATCGCCAGCGTAAGGCCGACGGACTCCAGCGCTGCGGTGCGGGCGAGGCTCGCTTCGTCAAGCGTAAGGCCGCCGTCCACGTCGATATGGATCGACTCCCCATCCTTCTCGAACGGCCAGCGGTAGATCGCGCCGTTGGGAAGCCGGACGCGAAGACAGCTGTGTGCGGCGAGGTCCTGCGGAACCCGCGGGGTCCCGCGCGCCTCGAGATAGCCCGGCGCGCCGACCACCACATTGCGGCGAGGGCCGCCCAGCGGCAGGGCGATCATGTCGACAGGCACCAGGTCTTCGCTGCGCACGCCAAGGTCGAAGCCGCCCGCAACGATGTCGACCAGTCGGCCCTCGGTGACGATGTCGATGTGGACTAGGGGATGCAGGCGCTGGAACGGCAGGACGAGGGAGGAGAAGATCTCGCGCGCCGCGGTCGGGAAGGCGTTGATGCGCAGTGTACCCGACGGGGTCGCCTGCTGAGTTCGGGCCGCCTCCATCGCCTCATGAATGTCGCGGACGGCAGGTGCGACCTGGTCGACGAACCGCTGGCCGGCTTCGGTGAGGGACACGCTTCGCGTCGTGCGGTTGAAGAGTCGCACGCCGAGCGCTCGCTCCAGCTTTCCGACTGCATTGCTCAGCGCCGTCGTCGAGACGCCGAGCTCAAGCGCCGCTGCGCGGAACTTCCCACGGCGCGCCACCATGAGAACGGCGTCCAGTTCAGTGAGGCTGTGCTGCGGCATTGTCCTGATTTTCGTGACAAGTCGTTCCGTTTTGTCCTGATTATGGAGAACCCTGTCCATGGCTAACTTCGCTGGGAAGCGCACCCGCCCCCGCGGCAGCGCCCCCAAGCAGGACAGGACCTATGTCGCTCGAACTTCCATCCCCGATCACCGCGTATGTGGCGGCCAACGCCCAGCTTGACCTTGACGGCATGCTCCAGCCGTTCGCGGAGGACGCCATCCTTCGTGACAACGGCGTGGTCTTCAAAGGACACGCTGAGATCCGCCGCCTGCTCGAAGAGGCGGTCGTTCCCGCCAAGGCGATCTTCACGCCCGACACCTCACGCGTCGATGGCGGTCAGGTTGTCGTCGAAGGCCCCGCCCATGGCGACTTCCCGGGCAGCCCGATCCGCTTCACCTACCGCTTCACGCTCGAGCGTGACGCGATCAAAGCCGTGGAGATCACGGGATGAACAGCAGGATCGACCCCGCCGAGTTCGCCGGAAAGCGGGTGCTCATCAGTGGCGGCACCAAGGGTCTGGGCCGCGCCACCGTCGACCGCTTCCTGGCCGGCGGCGCCCGGGTCATCACCTCCGCGCGCGGTCAGCTTGAGCCCATCGACGGGGTCGAGTTCGTCCAGGCGGATCTGACGACCGCCGAAGGGGGCGACACCCTGGCGAAAGCGGCGCTCGATCGCCTTGGCGGCATCGACATTCTCGCCCATGTCCTCGGCGGTTCGACCGCCCCGGGCGGCGGCTTCGTCGCCCTGACGGACGACCTCTGGCTGTCCGAGCTGAACCTCAACCTCCTTGCGGCCGCCCGCCTGGATCGCCTGCTCATTCCACAGATGGTCGAGCGGGGCTCTGGCGCCGTGGTGCACGTCACCTCTATCCAGTCGGTCTTGCCCCTTCCGGACGCGACCACCGCCTACGCCTCGGCCAAGGCGGCGCTCCGGACCTACAGCAAGTCCATTTCCAAGGAGCTTGGTCCCAAGGGCGTGCGGGTCAACACGGTCTCGCCCGGCTGGATCATGACCGAGGGAACAGACGTGTTTCTGAAGCGTCTGCAGGACGCCAACGGCGGCACGCTCGAGGACGCCCGCAAGCTCGTCCTGGACGGGCTCGGCGGCATTGCGATCGGACGCGGCGCCGAACCCTCCGAAGTCGCCGAAGCCATCGCCTTCCTGTCCTCGGACCGAGCCGCCTCGATCCACGGCGCCGAGCTCGTCGTCGACGGCGGAACGGTTCCAACCGTCTGATCCTGACCTGCGTCCACGCTCCGCCTCAGGTGGTTGAGCGTGGACGAACACCCGACATCGCCGCGGCCACGAAGGCTCCTTTCGCCGAGAACGCTACTGTCGCTAACCACCCGCAGCGGCATCTTGGAGCGTCCGCTTCCCGGTTGCGCGCAGATGGGCCCCTTGCAGACATTCGACGGGTCTCGCTGCATGTAATCCGGTCGAGAGGGCTGGAGTGCGGTCTCGTGCTTAAGGCCATGGCGGCGAGAGGAGGCGGACGGCGCACCTCGAAACGACCGGGGCTGACGCAGGCGGGGGGCAGGCTGCGGGCATGGAGCAGCATCACACGGACACCTATGGGCCCGACGACCTGGAGGTCGACGGGTGGGGGCGCGGGGCGCTGGAGTTCCCGGAAATGAACCACGCCGGCGGCGGTGTGGAGAGCCGGTACGATCCGGTGATCGCGCGCGAGATCCTGCGGCTGGTGCTGGAGGGCAAGACGGTGAAGGAGATCGCCGAGGATCCGGACCTGCCGTCCTACTCCACCATCTACGTCTGGGTGCGGCGGCACGCGGACTTCCGGTGGCGCTGGCGGGCGGCGCGGCGGCACATCGCCGAAGGGCGGGTGGACCGGATCGACCTGACCTACCGCTCGAAGCGGGCCTGGCACCTGCTGAAGGCCAAGGTGGACGGCGGGCCGGTGCGCGGCCGGGGCGGCCGGTCGACCTACGACCTGAAGACGGCGCGCGCGTTCTGCCGGCGGCTGGAGCGGGGCGAGGCGGTGAGCGCGATCTGCGCCGATCCGAAGATGCCCTCCACCAAGGCGGTGTACGGCTGGCTGCGCCGCGAGCCGGTGTTCCGGGAGATGTTCGTGCGGGCCCGCGGCCTGTGGCTGAGCTGGCTGGAGGAGCTGCAGGAGGAGGCGCTGTCCGAGCTCGCCCAGGGGCCGACCAGCCTGGACCGCGTGCGCGCGGTGCGCCACCGGCTCGCCGAACCGGACGGGCGGATCGGCCGGCTGACGCCGAAGACCTATCGCGTCGGCTCGCTGGGGGAGGACCGGCGGCGGCCGCGGCGCTGAGGCGCCCGCGCGTCAGCCGCCCGGGTGGAGGCCCGGGGCTTCCTGGCCCGTGCGGGCGACGTATTCGGAGTAGCCGCCGCCGTACTGGTGGACGCCCTCGGGCGTCAGCTCGAGCACGCGGTTCGACAGGGCGGCCAGGAAGTGGCGGTCGTGGCTGACGAACAGCATGGTGCCCTCGAAGTTCGCCAGGGCCTGGACCAGCATCTCCTTGGTCGCCATGTCGAGGTGGTTGGTCGGCTCGTCCAGCACCAGCAGGTTCGGCGGGTCGAACAGCATCTTGGCCATCACCAGGCGCGCTTTCTCGCCGCCGGACAGGACGCGGCAGGGCTTTTCCACGTCGTCCCCGGAGAAGCCGAAGCAGCCGGCGAGCGTGCGGAGCTGACCCTGCCCGGCCTGCGGGAAGGAGCTGTCCAGGGACTCGAAGATGGTCTCCTCGCCGTCCAGCAGGTCCATGGAATGCTGGGCGAAATAGCCCATCCGGACACTGGCCCCCAGGCTGACCACGCCCTGGTCGGGCGCGGTGGCGCCGGCCACCAGCTTCAGCAGCGTCGACTTGCCGGCGCCGTTGGCCCCTAGGACGCACCAGCGCTCCTTGCGGCGCACCAGGAAGTCGAGGCCCTCGTAGATGGGCTGGGCGCCGTAGCCCTTGTGGACGCCGCGCAGGCTGATCACGTCCTCCCCCGAGCGCGGCGGGCTCCTGAACTCGAACTGCACCGATTGGCGGCGGCGCGGCGGCTCGACCCGCTCGATCTTGTCGAGCTTCTTCACCCGGCTCTGCACCTGGGCGGCGTGGCTGGCCCGCGCCTTGAACCGCTCGATGAACTTGATCTCCTTGGCCAGCATGGCCTGCTGGCGCTCGTACTGCGCCTGGCGCTGCTGCTCGCTGAGCGCGCGCTGCTGGTCGTAGAAGTCGAGGTCGCCCGAATAGGTGATCAGCGAGCCGGCGTCGATCTCCACCACCTTGCCGATGATCCGGTTCATGAAGGCGCGGTCGTGCGAGGTCATCAGCAGCGCGCCGTCGTAGCTCTTGAGGAAGGCCTCCAGCCAGATGAGGCTTTCCAGGTCGAGGTGGTTGCTGGGCTCGTCCAGCAGCATGGCGTCGGGGCGCATCAGCAGGATGCGGGCCAGCGCCACGCGCATCTTCCAGCCGCCGGAGAGGAGGCCGACGTCGCCGTCCATCCGCTCCTGGCTGAAGCTCAGGCCGGCCAGCACCTCGCGCGCGCGGGCCTCCAGCGCGTAGCCGTCCAGCTCCTCGAAGCGCTCCTGGACCTCGCCGTAGCGCGCGATGACGGCGTCCAGCCGGTCGGCCTGGTCGGGGTCGACCATGGCGGCCTCGAGGCTGGCCATCTCGGCGGCCAGGGCGCTCACGGGACCCACGCCGTCCATCACCGCGGCCACCGCGCTCTGGCCCGACATCTCGCCGACATCCTGGCTGAAGTAGCCGATGGTCATGCCCGGATCGATCGCCACCACGCCGTCGTCAGGCTTCTCCTGGCCGGTGATCATGCGGAACAGGGTGGTCTTGCCGGCGCCATTGGGGCCGACGAGCCCCACCTTCTCGCCCTTCAGGACGCCCATGGAGGCGTCGATGAACAGGATCTGGTGGCCGTTCTGCTTGGAGATGTTGTCGAGGCGGATCATGCGGCGGTCCGCTAACGCGGCGGCGCGGCGAACGCCAGCCTCGTGGACGTCTGGTCGCAGGGATCGAGGTCCGCCGCGCGGCCGGGGTCATGGATGGCCGGGGCAGGCCCGGCCATGACAAGGGGCGTCCTGTAGCGTCAGACGGGGTCGAGGCGGGCGGAGGCTTCGAGCTTGCGCTCGGTGGCGGACCAGAGGTCGAGGTGGGGGGACTGGCCCGGGCAGAGGGCGAGCGCCTGGCCCTGGGCGTCGTCGCGGTTGGCCGCTTCGATCCAGGCGGCCCAGGTGATCACGCCGGCGGCGTCTTGGAGGTAGGCTCGGAAGGTTTGCATCGCCCGATGTAGGGCTTCTCGGCGCAAAGCGCCATGCCGATCGCCGGACTACTCGACCTTTGCCGCCACGGCGCCGGCGTGGCTTGGTAGGAAGGCGCGCGGCGCCGAGGCCGCCGGAAAACCGAGGAAACGACATGACGACCGAGATCCCGCAGAGCGGCCTTGCCATGCGCACCCTGATCACCGCGGCCGGCGCGCTGGAGCTGTCGCTGGTCGACCAGCCGGTGACGCCGCCGGGCCCGGACGAGGTGCTGGTGCGGATCGAGGCGGCGCCCATCAACCCCTCGGACCTCGGCCTGCTGTTCGGCCCCGCCGACGTGTCGGGGGCGGAGCTCGGCGGGACGCCGGAGCGGCCGGTGCTGACGGCGCGGGTGCCGGAGCGGCTGATGCCGGCGGTGCGCGGCCGGATCGACCAGTCGCTGCCAGTGGGGAACGAGGGCGCGGGCGTGGTGATCGCGGCGGGCGAGAACGCCCAGGCTCTGGTCGGCCGCACGGTGGCCGTGCTGGGGCGAGCCATGTACGCCCAGTACTTCACCGCCAGGGCCGCCGACGTGCTGGTGCTGCCCGAGGGCGCGACGGCCGCCGAGGGCGCATCGTGCTTCGTCAATCCGCTGACCGCGCTGGCCATGGTCGAGACCATGCGCGACGAGGGGCATACGGCGCTCGTGCACACCGCGGCGGCCTCGAACCTCGGCCAGATGCTGAACCGCATCTGCCTGCAGGACGGCGTGGACCTGGTGAACATCGTGCGCAAGCCGGAGCAGGCCGAGCTGCTGCGCAGCCAGGGCGCGAATCACGTGGTGGATTCCAGCGCGCCCGGCTTCCTCGCGGACCTGACGGCCGCGCTGGAAGAGACCGGGGCGACCATCGCCTTCGACGCCATCGGCGGCGGCCGGCTGGTGGGCCAGATCCTGAGCTGCATGGAGGCCGCGGCGGTGCGCAAGATGCCGGTCTACAGCCGCTACGGCTCGGACACCTTCAAGCAGGTCTACATCTACGGCGGGCTGGACACCGGCCCGACCGAGTTCAACCGCGGCTTCGGCTTCGCCTGGGCGATCGGCGGCTTCCTGCTGACGCCGTTCCTGATGAAGACCGGACCGGCCCGCGCGCAGGCCCTGCGCGAGCGCGTGGCCGCCGAGCTGAAGACCACCTTCGCCAGCCGCTACACCGGCGAGCTGACCCTGGCCGAGGCGCTGCAGCCGCAGAATGTGGCGGCCTACAACGCCAAGCACACCGGCGAGAAGTACCTGGTGACGCCGAACCGCGGGCTGTAAGCCCGGCGCTTCAGGGACAGACGGGGCCCGGCGGCGGCAGGACCGGCGGGACGAGCCCCACGTCGGCTCGAAGGCGGAGGATCGGATGCGGAGAACGATGCGGGCGCTGGCGGCGACGGTGGCGCTGGGTCTGGCGGCCGGGGCGGCGGCGGCGGCGGAGATGACCCTGCCGGGCATCCGCTACGAGGTGCTGGCGTCGGGGCCGACCACGGGGACGCAGCCCACCCGCGCCGACGGCGTGATGATGCGCTACGTCGGCCGGCTGGCGGAGGGCGGCGCCGTGTTCTCCACCTCGGCGGAGAACGGGGCCGAGCCCAGCCGGTTTGAGGTCCGGACGGTGATCCCGGGCATGAGCGCGGCCCTGCAACTGATGCGGCCGGGCGACCGCTGGCGGATCACCATCCCCGGCTACCTGGCCTACGGGCGGCTCGGCCGCCGCTACACGCCGCCCGAGCCGAACCTCAAGCGGGACATCCCGCCCGACAGCGTGCTGGTCTTCGACGTGGAGCTGGTCAGCGTCGCGCCGCCCGCGCCGCCCGCCCGCTAGCGGGCAGCGGCGGGGCTGGCGGGGCGGGGCGTGGCGCAGCCGCGCAGGGTCTCGCCGCCGACCGTGACCTCGGCCATGATCGGGCCGCGCACCTCGCCCGACGTGCAAGGCGCGAAGGTGAAGCTGACCGCCACGGGCTGGCCGTCGGCGGTGGCGGCGGCCCAGCTCGCCTTGGGCGGGGCGATGGCGGCACCCGGCGCCTGGGCGACCAGGTCCGGTCGGCCGGGACGGCTCAGGGTGAAGGTGTTGTTCGACGCCCGCAGCGTCCACGCGGGATTGGCGCCGCGAGCCTCGAAGTCCTGGGCGAGGTTGATGCTGGCCGCTCCGGCCGGCAGGGCGGCCAGCAGGCCGAGGGTGGCGGCGGTGGCGGCGGCGATCGGGCGCATGACGTCTCTCCTCTTCACGCGTGTCACGCCGCGCGAGAGTGCCGCCGAATGCGCCGCAAGTGAGGCGGCGCGCGGTCCGCGACGGCCTAGCGCCTGTCCTTGGCGCGGGCCTTGGCCTCGGCGTCGGCGCGGGCCCCGTCCATCATCTCGGTGACGGTGATCACGCGCAGGCCCTTGGCCTGCAGGCCTTCCAGCACCTGCGGCAGGGCGGCCCGGGCGGTGGCGTTCGCGGCGTACATGGGATGCATGAGGATGATGTCGCCGGGCTTGGCCTTCTCGACGATCTCGCGGGCGTAGGCGGCCGGGTCGTCGGTCTTGGGCTCCTCGACGCTCCAGGTGACCATGATCAGCCCCTGCTCCCGCATGGAGAGGGCCACGCCGGGCAGCTTCTTGCCGTACGGCGGGCGGAACAGCAGGCCCGGCTCGTCCTCCTGGCGCACCTGGTCGAGCAGGTTCTCGGTCTGCTTCAGCTCGCGATCGTAGAAGGCCTGCGAGCGGAGCAGCATCCGCTGGTGGGAATAGGCGTGGTTGGCCACCTCGTGGCCGGCCGCAACGATGCGGCGGGCGAGCTCGGGCCTCGCCTCCAGCTCGCGGCCGACCAGGAAGAAGGTGGCCCGCGCGCCGTGCTCGCGCAGCACCGGCAGGACGGCGTCGACGCCGAGCGCCGTCGGGCCGTCGTCGAAGGTCAGCGCCACCTCGGGGCGGACGGTCTCCACCTTGCAGACCAGCGGCCCCAGCAGGGCGAAGCAGCGGAGCTTGCTGATCTCGTGCAGGCCGAGGGCGAAGGCCGCCAGGACCGCCAGCACCACCAGCCAGCGCAGCGGCGAGCGGCGGCGGCGGCGGCGCGGGGCGGCGGTCGCGGGCTCGGCGTGGTCGTGATGCACGGACGGAAACTCCCCTCGCCCGGCGCGAATCGCCGGCCGGACGAGGGCAGTCTAGCGCGCGCTCAGTGCTTCTTCAGGCGCTCGGCGGCGGCGTCGAGCTCCTCGCGCTGGTTGCCATGCTTGGCCACCAGCTCTCGGGCCTGGTCCATGCTGATCCCGTGCTTGTCGGCGAAGTAGCGGAGCTCGTAGTCCTCCGAGCCCGAGACCCGGCTGCGGTCCGGCTCGCCCACGTTCTGCTTGTTGTCGGCCATGACGGCGTTCCTTCTGTTGGGCAGGAGGAATCCGGGGCGCGGCCGATCGGTTCCCGCCTCAGGCAGGGCGCGCCTTCCAGGCGGCCAGCAGGGCGGCCTCGCGCTCGGGCGTGAGGCCGGCCCGGAGCTTGGCCTGCCGCTCGGCGGGCTGGGCCTTGAACCAGGCGAGCGTGTCGGCCGCGGTGACCGGCAGCGGCCGGTAGGTGAGCCCCGCGGCCACCGATCGGGCGATGGAGCGGCGGTGGAAGCCGGCGCTCTCCCCCTCCCCCGGAATCCAGACCGGCATGTCGGACCAGGCGTTGATCTTCTGTTCGCGCAGGAACGGCGTCGGGATCCAGGTGAGCTGCGGCTTCACGCCGACGCCCTGGGCGATCCCGGCGAGCATCTGGGCCATGGTCATGGGACGGGCCGGGCCGATGGCGTTAAAGGCGCCGGTGCGGCCGGCCTCCACGAGGCGGATGGTCCACTCGGCCAGATCGCGGGCGTCTATGAACTGGACAGGATCCGAGCCGTCGCCCGGCGCGGCGATCTCGCCGCCGCGCGACAGCCGCACGGGCCAGTAGGAGAAGCGGTCCGTCTCGTCGCCAGGGCCGACGATCAGGCCCGGCCGGACGATGGTGACGGCGGCGTCGCCGAACTGCTTGCGCGCCTCGGCCTCGCTGGCGGCCTTGAGCGGACCATAGAGGCGCATGTCGGCGCGCAGCTTCTCCTGCGTCTCGGCCATGACGTCGGCGCCTTCGTAGCGGGCGAGCGGGGCGCTCTCGTCGGTCCCGGGCGTGGCGTTGCTCTCGTAGGCCGACAGGGTGGAGATGAAGACGTACTGCTTCACCCGGCCCTTCAGCACCTGGCCCACGTCGCGGACCCAGAACGGCAGGGAGGTCGGGTTGTCGATGCAGACATCCCAGGTGCGGCCCTCGAGGGCCTTGAGGTCGCCGGTGTTGCGGTCGCCGGTGAGGTGCTCGACCCCTTCCGGCAGGTCGGCCTGGCGACGGCCCCGGTTGAACACCGTCACCTTGTGGCCGCGGGCGACCGCGTAGCGGACCTGGTGCGGGCCGGTGAAACCGGTGCCGCCGAGGATCAGGATGTTGAGCTTGCGGGCCGGGCGGCCCTGGGCGTGGGCGGCGGGCCCGGCGAGCGCGAGGCCCGCGGCGGCGGCGGAGAGCTGCACCAGCGTGCGGCGGGTGGCGATCATGGTGTTCCCCCCAGTTCGTCCTTGTTCGGAGACGAACACTACTGCCAGGGGCGCGGGAGGCCAGCCCCGTCGGACGCGGGTTTCGTGCGCTTTGCAGATGTCACGCGCACGAAAAACGCCCCGGCGCGTGTGACGGGCGCCGGGGCGGGAAGTGGTCTTGGACGGAGCCGGACTCGGGGGGAGGGGATTTACGGCCCCGCACTCTAAGAACGCGGTTATGTGTTGCGTGTTCCGGCCGCGCCTCGTCAGGCGAGGGGCGATTGGGCCAGGGCGGCGACGCCCACGGCGACCGGCAGAATGGCGGCGATGATGACGTTCGCCAGGCCGGCGAAGAAGGTGTGGCTGCGCTTGGTCATGTGCGAGGTCCTGAAAGGATGAGGCGGGGGAGCGCCGATGAACACCCTTATCCCCGCCTCTCGAACCTGCCGCTGTGACAGCCGTCACCGGCCGTGGCCGGCGCGCCTATTGGGGCGTGGCGGCCCCGGTCGAGGGCTGGGCGCCCGAGCCGGTGGCCGGGCCGGTGGGCTCGGGGCTGACCACCACCGACGAGCCCGCCTGCGGCGTCTCGGCGACCGCGGCGGCGCCCTCGGCGGCGGCCTGGAGCTGGGCGTCGCTGACCTGGCTCTCGGGGAGCTTGGTGGTCACTTCCGCTTCCGCGGCCGGGGTCTCGGCCTCGGCGGAACGCTCGTTGCCGCCGCAGGCGGTCAGGGCCGCCGCGCCGGCGATCAGGGCGGCCGCGGTCAGGCCGACGGAAAGGGGACGTCTGGTCATGGCAAATCCTCGTGAACCGTGCACGAGGCCTTAGCCCGAAAGGGAGCGCTTGGTTCCTTCGGCCGAGGCTCAGGCCTCGTTGGCCGCCCGCCGCTCGCGCCGGGCCTCGTCGGCCAGGAAGACCCACTGCATGGCGAGGTCGAGGTAGGCTTCCTTGACCTCCGCGCCGCTGGCCTTCCACGCCAGGTCGCGGACCTGGTCGGCCATACGCAGATAGCGGCCGGCCCGCTCGGCCGGCGATTCATAGGACTTGCCCGGATTCAGCACGTCGTCTCGCCTGCGGCGGGACGCCCCCTTGCGAAACCACCGCAAGGCGAATCTTTAGCATTTGTAAGCGCGAACCCCAAGAGCTCCACTCAACCCCAGATGAAGGGCCGGCTCAGTCGTCGGATCCGAACGATCGGCGTTCACGCGGCGCCCGCATCGGCGGCAGGTTCATGGGCTTGGGCGGCGGGGTGGCCGGGTTCAGGCTCTTCCCGGCCATGTAGAGCCAGGTCTCGGCCTCCTTGTAGAAGGCTTGGCCGGCGTCCTCGCTGGGCGCCTGCTCGGCCGCGTCGATCGCGGCCTGGGCGCGCTCCATGAAGTAGGCCGCGGCCCGCAGTTGCTCGTCCTTCTTGCGTGCCATCTCTTGAGGCGAACGGCGCGGAACGGCGGCCGGTTCCGGCGCGGTGCGCGGAACGGCGCGACGCCGCGGGGGGTTCTGTCGGAATGGTCATGCAGCCTCGCCAGGGCGACGCCGGACGACCGCGCTTTTCGGGCGCCGGGATCGTGCTGGGCGTGGCGCTGGGCGGCTTCTTCGACGGCATCTTGCTCCACCAGATCCTGCAGTGGCACCACCTGCTGAGCGCGATCCGGCCGGAGGACGCGCGCTTCCAGGTTGCGGCCGACGGCCTGTTCCACGCGCTGATGTACCTGGTGGCCGCCGCAGGCCTCTGGATGCTGTGGCGAGAGCAGCGGTTCGGCCCGTCGGTGAGCGGCCGCGCCCTGACCGCCGGGCTGCTGGCGGGCTTCGGCGCCTGGAACGTCGCCGACATCGTTCTCTTCCACTGGCTGCTGGGGATCCACCGCGTACGGCTCGACACCGCCGATCCGCTGGCGTGGGACCTGGGCTGGCTGGCGGCCTTCGCGGTGGTTCCGCTCGTCCTCGCCTGGGTCGCGGCGCGGCGGCCGCCGACCCTGCGCGGTGGGACCGGGGCTGCGACGGCCCTGGCTGCCCTCCTGACGCTCACCGCGGCGGGTTGGTCCCTGCTGCCGGCGAACGGGAGCGAGTCCACGACGGTGCTGTTCGCGCCGGGCGTCTCGCAGGCGCAGGTGATGCGTGCCGTGGCCGAAGCCGACGCACGGCTGGTCTGGATGGACGCCTCGGGCGAGCTGGTGGTCCTGCGCCTGGCCGACCCCGCGCGCGCACCGGGGCTCTACCTGAAGGGCGCGGTGCTGGTGAGCGGCGCGGGCGCCGCCGCCGGCTGCCTCAGCTATCTGCGGACGTGAGCGGCGCGCGCGAGCGCCAGGCGCGATCGGTCTCCGTGGTGATCCCGCAGAGCTGCAGGAAACTCACCGCCGAGGCCGGCCGGGCGGTGCTGTCCAGCACATGCGTGGGTCCCGCCCTCACCATCAGGGGCAGGACGATCCAGGCGTAGGGAAAGGCGATCAGCTCGCCCGAGGTGTGCGCCTGCAGGTGCGGGCAGTGCGCCGCCGCGCGTCCGGCGCAGGCGAGGTGGCAGGGCGCGATGGCGCCCGCATCGACAACCACGCGGTCGTCCCCGAGCGCTGGCGGGAGCGCCGCGGCGAAACTCCGGGCGCGCAGGATCCCGGCGGTCGTTCGCCGGGCCGTTTGCAGCCAGCGATCGTCTTCCGGCGTAGGCTCTCCGCACATGGGGCAGAGCATCCGCGCCACCGTCAGCCGCTGCCGGCGCAGGTGGTTGCGCGAGTAGTTGGGCCGTCCGAACCCGGGCCGCTCCGCCTGCCGCACGGCCAGCCGGCCGCCCACCGAGGCGCAGGGCCCCACGCCGAGCACGGCTTCTCCGGACCAGCTCGTCACCCAGGGCACATCCAGGCCGACCTTGAGGCGCGACTTGGCGACGTCGTTCATCCGCCCCTCCCCTGGGCGCCAGGGTGGCATGGCGGCGCACCCCCGCATAGCGGGGCCTTGCGGCGTGACGACTCTTTCGGGTTGTGCGAGGGAAGGCGCACATGAGCGAGCGCAATCTGTCCGACCTCGACGTCTACCAGCACCTCACGCGCGTCGCCGCGGAGCTGGAGACGCTGGCGGCCGCGTCCGCGTCGCTGATCGGCGAGACCGCGCTGAAGACCGCCGCCCAGACGGTGCGCGGGATGGCCAACGCGGTCTACGAGCACAGCTTGGCCGACAGCGCGCACTAAGCGTGACCGCGGTCACAATTACGGCGGAACCGTGGCGAGGCTCGGCGATTGTAATTGCCGAGCTTACCCAGTTTGGGCTTGGCTCATGGAGCCTTGGGAGGGCCCCGCCATGAGCAGCATCACCTCGCCCCTGCAGATCGCCACGGTGGCGGCCGCGGTCGCCTGGCCGTTTGCGGCGGGCCTGGGCGTGGTGCTGTGGTCGAAGATGCGCGCTGCGGGCCAGGCGCGGCGGCAGGCGGCCGTCGACGCCGAGCTGAAGGGCCTCTTCCGCCAGGTGGAAGGCCGAGGCGTGCCGCCGAGGCTGGCGCTGGTGGTGGACGCGCTCGAGGAGCACGACGCCCTCGCCGCCGCGGCCGAACGCGCGAAGGCGGGCAGCCGCAGCGAAGCCCCCACCTGACGAGGGGATCCCCTCTCCTGCGCGAGGAGAGGGGCCGCCTTCAGAAGATCCAGTCGCCGCCGGACAGACGCCCGGGCAGGACCGCGTCCAGCGTGACCACCGTCCACGGCGCTGCCGAACCCGCCCCGTCGGGATCGAACATCACCTGGGCGCCGCCCCGGCCGTCGGCCTGCAGGCGCAGGTAGCCGTCCGCCAGAGGGTTCGAACCCGCGTAGCCCACGCCGTCCAGCAGGCCGCCCACGTCGAGGTTGTCGGTCCCCGGCCGGAAGTCGGTGATCCGGCCAGCCGCCCAGGGCGCGGCCTTGAAGACGAAGGTGTCCTCGCCCAGGCCGCCGCTCATCACGTCCGGCCCCTGGCCGGCCACCAGGGTGTCGTCGCCCAGGCCGCCCGAGAGCTTGTCCCCGTAGCGGTCGGAGACGATCAGCTTGCCCTTCACGAAGAAGCCGGTGACGGTGTTCACCACCGAGCCAACCGCCGTCCCCAGGCCGCTGTCGCCGGCGTCCAGCCAGTTGCCCACGGCCTCGATGAGCCCCGGCTTCCAGTTGGCGGCGATGGCGTTGCCGGCCGTCAGCCCCGCAGGCCCGACGCCGGTCAGGGTCACCACCACGCTCGCCGCAAAGCCCGCCTTGGCGCCGTCGGCGTCGTACAGCACCCGCGTCCCGCCCGCGCCGTCGGCCTCGAAGCGCACGAAGCCGTCGCGCACGGGATCGGCGCCCATGTAGTTGGAGCCCTTGAGCAGGGCGGCGAGGTCGAGGCGGTCCGCGCCCACCTGGAAGTCGGTGACGCGGCCCGCTGACCAGGGCGTGCTCTTGAAGACGAAGAGATCGGCGCCGCCGCCGCCCGTCAGCACGTCCGGCCCCTGCCCTGCCACCAGCGTGTCGGCTGAGCCGCCGCCGGTCAGGACATCGCCATATTTCGCGGATGTCAGTACAGCCATGTTGATCAGTCCCTCTCTAGGATCCTGTGCCCGGCCGCTCGAACCACGACCATGACCGCGCTGTTCCAGCTTCACAGGAGATCGTCCGAACCCGGACGGAGGGCTCGCCCGGCATGAAGCCGAGCCGAAGGGTGATCGTGGCCGGCGGCCTGGCGGCGGCCGCCGGTCCTGCGCTGGCCGCGCCGCGCGCCGCAGGCGCCTGGATCGCCTACGAGGCGCGGCTTCGCGCCCGCCTGACGGACGCCGGCGGCGGGCGGTTCGACCCGGGCCTGGCCCGCGGCCTCCTCGACCTGACGAACGGAGCCAGGCGGGCGGCGGGCGCAGCGCCGGTGGCCTGGCATCCGGCCCTGGCGGAGACGGCGCGCGCGCACGCCGCCGATCTTGCCCAGCGCGACTATGTCGAGCACCTGACCCCGGAGGGGTTCGACCCGACCGACCGGCTCGGGCTGCTCGGACGGCGGCTGATCGGCAGCGCGGCGGAGAACATCGCCTATCGCCGGGGCGGGCCGCCGCACACCGCCGGCGACCTGATGGCGACCTGGCGCAGGAGCCGGCCGCATTGGATCAACCTGCTGCGCGAACACCACACGCACGTGGGCTACGGCGTCGCGCGCCTGGGGGAGCGGAGCTACGCCGTCGGCCTCTACGCCGCTCCGGACGGAGAGCTCGCGGCGGACCTGCCGTTCCAGCCGAGGAGCCCCGCGCCGCTGATGGCCGCCATGCAGGGCCTGGGCGACCGCTACATGGGCGTCTGGCTGGACGACGAGCTGAACGACGGCCGGCGCGTGGCGGTGGACGCCGGTCCGCTGCCCCGGGGGGTGTATCGGCTGCGGATCGACAAGCGGATGGGCGGGAGCCTCTACACCTCGCTGTTCGGACCGATCATCGCCTGGTCCGGCGCGGCCTAGTTGCGGGGCGGCGCGGCGGGTGCTCTAGCTTGCCGGATGCGCCGTCCGATCTCCGCCATCGCCGCCTCCGCCGCCCTCGCCCTGCCGGGCCTCGCCGCCGCCCAGCCGGCCGAGCTCGTGATCTGGGGCGGTCCTGTCTACACGGGGGACAAGGCCAGACCGAAGGCCGAGGCGGTGGCGGTGGCCGGCGGCCGGATCGCCTATGTCGGCGCGCGGGCCGGCGCGCAGGCGAGGGTCGGGCCGCGCACCCGCGTCATCGACCTGAAGGGCGCGGCCCTGTTCCCCGGCTTCACCGACGCCCACGCCCACCTGCGCGGGATCGGCGAGCGGGAGCTGACCCTGAACCTGGAAGGCGCGAAGTCGGCCGCAGAGGTCGCCGAGCGGCTGCGCCGGCACATTGCCGAGCGCAGGCCAGCGGGACCGGTGTACGGCCGCGGCTGGATCGAGACCGGCTGGCCGGAGGGGCGGTTCCTGCAGCGGGAGGATCTCGACGCGGTGGCGCGGGACCTGCCGGTGATCCTCGAGCGGGCCGACGGCCACGCGCTGACGGCCAACAGCGCCGCGCTGAAGGCGGCGGGGGTCGATGCGCACACCGCCGCGCCGGAAGGCGGCCAGATCCTGAAGGACGCCCGCGGCGAGCCCACCGGCATGCTGGTGGACAACGCCATGCCGCTGGTCATGAAGCTGGTCCCGCCGCCGGGCGAGGCCGAGAAGCTCGCCGCCTACCGCGCCGCCTTCAAGGTCGAGACGGCCTACGGGTGGACCGGCGTGCATAACATGAGCGTGGACTGGGCGGACGTGGCCCTGCTGGAGCGAATGGCCGAGCGCGGCGAGGCGACCCTGCGGGTCTACAACGCCGTGGACGCCGGCCAGGCCGGACCGCTGTTCGAAGGCGGGCCGCGCAGCGCGGCCGACGGGCGGATCACCACCCGCGCCGTGAAGCTCTACATGGATGGCGCCCTGGGCTCGCGCGGGGCGGTGCTGTTCCGCCCCTACTCCGACGCCCCGCACGTCAGCGGGACCTACGTCACCCGGCCGGAGGAGGCCCGACCGATCCTCGCCCGGGCCCGGACCGCCGGCATCCAGGTCTCGATGCACGCCATCGGCGACAAGGGCAACGCCACCGTTCTCGACCTCTTCGAGGCCGCGTTCCGCGAAGCGCGCCCGAACGCGCCCCGCGGCGCGCCCCGCTGGCGGGTGGAGCACGCCCAGGTGGTCCGCCCCGCCGATCTGCCGCGGTTCGCCCGTGACCGGGTCATCGCCTCGATGCAGCCCAGCCACGCCATCGGCGACCTGCACTTCGCGCCCGCTCGCCTCGGTGACGACCGCCTCGACGGCGCCTACGCCTGGAAGAGCCTTCTGCGCTCCGGCGCCGTGGTCGCCGGCGGCTCGGACGCGCCCGTGGAGCGTGGCGATCCGTTGATCGAGTTCTACGCCGCCGTGGCCCGCAAGGATCTGGCGGGCTTCTCCGGCCCCGAGTGGCGGCCGCAGGAAGCCCTTACGCGGGAGGAGGCGCTGAGGCTGTTCACCGCGAACGCCGCCTTCGCGCGGTTCGCCGAGGACGAGCTGGGCGCGATCCAGGCCGGCAAGCGCGCGGACCTGTCCGCCTTCTCGGTGGACCTGATGACCGCGCCCGCCGCCGAGATCCCGAAGGGCCGCGCCGTGCTGACGGTGGTGGACGGCGACGTCGTCTACGAGTCGCTGAATGGGACGCCGCGAAGCTCGCCCTGACATCTCGAAGTGGGGCACGGATCTACCCCAAAGTTGCAGATAATCCGGCGCATTCATTCGCTGGTTGCAGTTTCGCCGCACGGACACAGCGGTTCCGGGCCAAGCAACGGCGCCGCTGTTGCATCAGCGTGGCCGCAGGGCTATTGCCTGGGCCGACCACTGTTCTGTTCTGACACGCGTCGAGGTCGGGCAGGACGAGGTGTTCGTTCTCGGCCACGCCCCGTCGTCACAGGATCGAACCGGAAAGATCGCGGGAACGAGATGAAGCGCTTCCAGACCCTGGCCCTCGGCGCCGCCGGCGCCTTCGCCGCCGCGGCGATCGCCCCCGCCGCCTGGGCCCAGGCCTCGGCCACCCAGCCGACGACGTCCACGGCCACCATCTTCCAGCCGATCCAGCTCGCCAAGAACACCGACCTGTCGTTCGGCACCGTCGTGCGCCCGATCACCGGCTCGGGGACCGTCAGCATCAGCGCCACAGACGGCCAGCGCACGCCCAGCGGCGGCGTCGCGCTTCTAAACAGCGGCCCCAATGCCCCGGCCGCGCGCGCCACCTACACCGTCACCGGCGAAGGCGGGCAGACGTTCAACGTCAACATCCCGGCCAACTTCTCCATGAGCCGCACGGGCGGTTCGGAGACGATCGTGGTCACCCTGAACATGTCGGTGACCAACCCGCAGACCCTGTCCGGCAGCCTGGGCAGCACGGGCACGCTGCAGTTCGGCGTCGGCGGCTCGATCCCGGTCGCCAGCAACACCCAGTCGGGCGCCTATTCCGGCACCTTCAACGTGGTGGTCGCCTACAACTGAGGCCGTCGCGGCCCGCCCCGCGTCCAACAAGGGGTTTTGCCATCCGCCCGGCCCGGCTAGAGAGCGCCTCTTTCGAACGGGGGCGCAGGTGGCCGGCGGCTGGGTGATCGGAGTGATGGTGGAACAGCCGGGCCAGGCGGCCCAGCGCCACTACTTCGCCGTAGGCCACGAGGATCGCGCCAAGGCCGAGTGGACGGCTGTGGACTGGGCGCTCCGGGAAGGCCAGGTGGCGGCGAGCCCGGTGGGCGGGCTGGAGCCGGTGGAAGCCCTGCGCCAGCTCCCCCCGTCGCGCATGGCGGCGCTCGGCCTGAAGGCCGGCGAGGTTCGGCCGCTCGGCTGGAGGCACCCGCGGCGCTGGCTGAGCTGACCGGCCTCCGTAACCGTACGGACCTTCCCGCCGCCCCGCCGGGGCCGCTAGGCTCCCGGGAGGAAGGCCGCGCCGTGGCGCGCGGCCGCAGCCCGGACCCGCCGATCATGCCCGACGCCGCCGCGCGAACGGCCTCAGCCAAGCTCTACCGGCCCAAGCTCGCCACCACCCTGGCGGAGGGCTACGGGCTCGACCACCTGCGCCGCGACGCCGGCGCCGGCCTGACCGTGGCGATCGTCGCGCTGCCGCTTTCGATGGCCATCGCCATGGCCTCGGGCGTGTCGCCGGACCGCGGGCTCTACACGGCCATCGTCGGCGGCTTCCTGGTCTCGGCGCTGGGCGGCAGCCGGTTCCAGATCGGTGGCCCGGCCGGGGCCTTCATCGTGCTGGTCTCGGCCACGGTGGCGCGGTTCGGGATCGAGGGCCTGATCCTCACCGTCTTCCTCTCGGGCCTGCTGCTCGCCCTGGTCGGGCTCCTGCGCCTGGGCGCCCTGATCCGACACATCCCGCACACCGTGACGGTCGGCTTCACGGCCGGCATCGCCGTGACCATCCTGGCCAGCCAGCTCAAGGACCTCGCCGGCCTGACGCTCGCCGGCCCGGAACCCGGGCCGATGGTCGCGAAGCTGGCCGCCCTGGCCGCCGCCCTGCCCACTTTCAGCGCGGCGTCGGCCGGGGTGGCGCTGACGGTGATCGTCGTGGCGCTGGCCCTTCGCCGCTGGCGGCCGTCGCTGCCGGGAATGCTGATCGCCGTGGCGGCGGCGACCCTGGGGGCGCGCCTGCTCGGCCTGCCGGTGGAGACCATCGGCTCGCGCTTCGGCGGCGTCCCCCACGGCCTGCCGGCGCCCGCCCTGCCCCACGTCACCCCGGAGCTGGCGCTCGCCGTGCTGCCGGCCGCGCTCTCTTTCACCCTGCTGGGCGGCATCGAGTCCCTGCTGTCGGCCAAGGTGGCCGACGGCATGACCGGCCGGCTGCACCGCTCGAACATGGAGCTGCTGGCCCAGGGGATCGCCAACCTGGGCTCGGCGCTGTTCGGGGGGATCGCGGTGACCGGCACGATCGCCCGCACGGCGACCAACATCCGCGCCGGCGCCGTCAGTCCGGTGGCCGGCATGCTGCACGCCGCCTTCATCCTGGCCTTCATGCTGCTCGCCGCGCCTCTGGCCAGCTACGTGCCGGTGTCGGCCCTGGCCGGCGTGCTGGCGGTCGTGGCCTGGAACATGGCCGAGAAGGCGGAGTTCGCCGCCCTGCTGCGCGACCCCCGCTCGGCCGCCGTGGTGCTGGCGACTTTCGCCCTGACGGTGCTGCACGACCTGACGGCCGGGATCGGGGCCGGCTGCGGGCTCGCGGCCCTGTTCTGGGCGGCCGCCCGCCTGCGCCGGTCCCGCGGCTAGGAACCGGCGCCGGAGCGCGGGGTTTCCGGGGCGACCGCAACCGAGGAGCCCCTCATATGGCCCACCACGACCACGACCCCGCCGACGTCGAGAAGATGCTCTGGAAGGAAATCGAGGACGCCCGCACGGGCATGCTCGGCCTCATGCGCGACGACCAGCACTTCCAGCCGATGACCGCCTTCGTCGAGCGCGAGACCAACCAGATCTGGTTCTTCACCTACAAGGACACCGACCTGGCCGAGGCCGCCGGGACCGAGGGCGGCCACGCCATGTTCGTCTACCAGGGCAAGGACCTGCAGGCCTGCATCGGCGGCCGCCTCAGCATCCGCCCGGATCCGGCGCGGATGGAGAAGTACTGGGGCCCGGTCGTCGCCGCCTGGTACCCCGAGGGCAAGGACGACCCGCGCCTGACCCTGCTGTGCCTCGAGTGCCACGACGCGCAGGTCTGGGTCACCGAGGCCGGCCCGGTGAAGTTCGCCTATGAGATCGCCAAGGCGAACGCGTCCAAGGACCGCCCCGACCTGGGCGAGCGGACCAATCTCAACTTCCACTGAAGATCGCGTGGCGTCGAGTAAGGCGACTCGGCGCCACCGCCCATCAAAAGATAGCCGGCGAAGGATTTTTCCTGTCCGAAGGGCTCGCAGATAGAGTTAGGTCGGCCGCCCGACATTCTGATCGGATTGGGAAATCACCAGATATCCACAGCGGCCGGATGATCCGGGCGAATTTTTGCCGTCCAGTCGCCATTAGTGTCGCGTTCTCGACAGTCCGAGGTGTGCCGCGTCGATAACTTGAAACCGAAGCCCTACGGCGTCGTTTCGTCCCCCCGATGCAAAGGCCCGTCACCGCGTTGAGAAACCGTCTTCTGGCGTCGCTCTCTCCCGAGGATTACGGGCTCGTTTCTCCCAACCTGGCGCAGGTGGAGCTGGAGCGCGGCCGGCTGCTCTACGATCCGGGCGACGACATCGAGAGCATCTACTTCCCGCAGGATGGGGTGATCTCGCTGATGACCCTGATGGAGAACGGCGCGGCCATCGAGAGCGCCACCATCGGCCGCGAGGGCGCCCTGGGGCTGATGGCGGCGGTCTCCCCGCGCCAGTCGCTGTCGCGGGCCATTGTCCAGACGCCGGTGCGCGCGGCGCGGATCAGCGCCGCGGCCCTGCACGACGCCTGGGAGAAGAGCGCCGCGATCCGGCATCTGGTGGACCACCACAACGAAGCCCTCTTCGGGCACGCGATCCAGTCGGTGGCCTGCAACGCCCTGCACTCCGTGGAGGCCCGGTTCTGTCGCTGGCTGCTCACCTGCCACGACCGCATCTCCACCGACACGGTGGCCCTGACCCAGGAGTTCCTGGCCGACATGCTGGGCGTGCAGCGGACCACGGTGACCGCGGTCGCCCGCAGCCTGCAGGACAAGGGCGCCATCCGCTATCGCCGCGGCGTGGTGGACATCATCGACCGGGGGGCCCTCGAGCAGCTCGCCTGCGAGTGCTACGGCGCCATCAACCGGACCTACGAGCGCCTGCTGCCGCCGGAACGGTGATCGCCGCCGGGCGGGATTAAGTCCTTGCCCAGGATCGAAATTCCACCTTTCTTGCACGCCGGGGCAGGCCTGACCCTGCCCCTAAGCCTCCACGTGCATTCGAGACGCCGATGACCCCCGTTACGCGAAAGATCCTGCTGTCCGCCGCCGCGCTCGCGGCGCTCTGCGCCGGCCCCGCCCTGGCGGACGGTCACGGCCACGCCTGCGCCGACGCGGCGTGCGAGACCGAACTGCTGTTCGACACGCCCGCGGCCTCGGCCGGCTCGACGGACGCCGCCTCGCTCGCCTCGCCCAAGTACGGGACCTGGGGCTTCGACCTGGGCGGCATGGACCGCTCGGTGAAGCCTGGCGACGACTTCTTCAAGTTCGCGAACGGCAATTGGGACCGCACCACCGAGATCCCGTCGGACCGCGTCCGGTGGGGCAACTTCAACAAGCTGCGCGACCTATCCGACAACCGGATGCACGCGATCCTCGAGGAGGCCCGCGCCGGCAAGCTGCAAGACCCCGACGCCGCCAAGATCGCGGCCGGCTACGCCTCGTTCATGGACGAGGCCCTGGCCGAGAAGCTCGACGCCAAGCCGATCCAGCCGGAGCTGGCGCAGATCCGCGCCGTGAAGACCAAGGCCGACTTCACCACCCTGATGGGCAAGGCGACGACCACGGGCTTCACCACCCTGCTGCCGGTGTTCGTGTCGATCGACGCCAAGGCGCCCACCCGCTATGCGGTGATGGCCGGCACGGGGGGACTGGGCCTGCCCGACCGCGACTACTACCTGCAGGCCGGCTTCGCCGAGAAGAAGGCCAAGTACCAGGCCTACGTCGCCCAGATGCTGACTCTCGCCGGCTGGGAGAAGCCGGCCGAGAACGCCAAGGCCATCGTCGACTTCGAGACCCGCATCGCCGAGGCGAGCTGGAGCCGCATCGAGCGGCGCGACCGCGACAAGACCTACAACCCGGCCACTCCGGCCGAGCTGGCGGCGCTGACGCCGGGCTTCGACTGGAACCGCTACCTCGCCGCTTCCGAGCTGCCGAAGGTGGACCGGGTGATCGTCACCACCAACACCGCCTTCCCGAAGATCGCGAAGATCTACGAGGAGACGCCGATCGAGACGCTGAAGGCCTGGCAGGCCTTCCACGTGACGGACGGCGCAGCGCCCTACCTGTCGGACCGGTTCGTCCAGGCCCACTTCCTGTTCCGCTCCAAGGAGTTGCAGGGGCAGCCCGAGCTGCAGGCGCGCTGGAAGCGGGCGGCCACCTTCATGAACGACGCGATCGGGGAGTCGGTCGGCCGGGTCTATGTGGCGCGCTACTTCACCCCCGACGCCAAGGCGAAGATGGACGACTTGGTGAAGAACATCCGCGTCGCCATGCACGACCGCATCCAGAAGCTGGAGTGGATGGGTCCGGAGACCAAGGCGCGGGCCCTCGAAAAGCTCGCCAAGTTCACCGTCAAGATCGGCTACCCCGAGGAATGGCGGGACTACGGCCGCCTCGAGCTGAAGGCGGACGACCTCTACGGCAACGCCCTGCGCGCCGGCGCCTACGACTGGCGCCGCCGGGTCGCCCGCCTCGACCAACCGGTCGACAAGAGGGAGTGGGGCATGACCCCGCAGACGGTGAACGCCTACTACAACTTCGCCAACAACGAGATCGTCTTCCCGGCCGCCATCCTGCAGCCGCCGTTCTTCGATCCGGGCGCGGATCCGGCCATCAACTACGGCGGCATCGGCGGGGTGATCGGCCACGAGATCAGCCACGGCTTCGACGACCAGGGCCGCAAGTCCGACGGCGACGGCGTGCTGCGCGACTGGTGGACCGCCGAGGACAACGCCAAGTTCAAGGCCCAGGCCGACCGGCTGGGCGCCCAGTACTCGGCCTTCGAGCCCCTGCCGGGGGCGAAGGTGCAGGGCGGCCTGACCATGGGCGAGAACATCGGCGACCTGGGCGGGCTGTCGCTCGGCCTCGACGCCTATCACGCGTCGCTCAAGGGCAAGCCCGCTCCCGTTATCGAGGGGCTCACCGGCGACCAGCGGGTGTTCCTCGGCTGGGCCCAGGTCTGGCGCGAGAAGATCCGCGACGAGGCGCTGCGCCAGCAGGTGGTCACCGACCCGCACTCGCCGGCCTACTACCGCGTCAACGGCACGATCCGGAACATCCCCGGCTGGTATTCGGCCTGGGACGTGAAGCCGGGCGACAAGCTCTACGTCGCCCCTGCAGACCGCGTCCGCATCTGGTAGCCGGACCCGCGTTCTCCGGCTCGCCAGGCGGCGGGCCGGAGAAACGCCGGAATTGAAACCCAAGGACGCGAATCCCCTAAGCCGCGCAATCGCAGAGGTACGGCGCAGCGTCGCTGCCCCCTTCCTGCGCGCGTGCGTGAACCTTCCGCGGCGTAATGAGTTCTGGCCGGCGGCGGAGCCTGATTTGTCGGGTTTCCGACGCCACGTCGGTCCAGGGGTCCATGCGGGTCGCAGCGCTTTTGAGTCTCGTCCTTCTCGCGGGGTGCGCCACTACCTCGACGGTGGACGCGCCCACCGCCCTGAACGGGCGGGAGCTGGACACTGCGCTCAATCTCTACGGCCGCTGGGACGAGCGGATCGTGCTCGCCGGCCAACCGCACTACGTCTGGCGCCGGGCCGTCGTGCTGAACGGCAAGACCTACTACTGCGAGCTGCGCAGCCAGCTCGGCTACCGGAACACGATCAGCTCGGTGGTTGTCGAAGGCTACCCGGCCGCCTGTTCGCTGTTCGAGGTGCAGTACACCACCGCCCAGGACCTGCGGACCGCGCCCGAGCCGCCGCGCACCGAGATCGTCGCCAGCCGCAACTTCCGCCCGGTAGGCGCCCAGGCCGCCAGCGTCAGCCAGTCGGCGGAAGACGCCGCAACGCGTCGTCCAGAATCGGCCGCTGACCGCGGTGGATCCTGATCCGCGCCTCGTCGGGCGTGAACCAGGCCGCCTCGTCCACCTCCGGGAACGCCGCGCGCCGGCCTGAGCGCGGCGGCCATTCCATCTCGAAAAGGTTGCTGCGCAGGGCGGCGGGATCGAAGTCCGCCTCCACCAGCCACGCGTGCACCCACTTGCCGCCCGGCGTGCGGCAGGGCGGCAGGGGCTGGGCCTCCCCCGACACCGCTTGGCCGAGCTCCTCCTCCGTCTCGCGGAGCGCGGCGGCGAAGAGGTCCTCGCCCGGCTCGGCCAGCCCTTTGGGGATGGACCAGGCGGCATCGTCCTTGCCGCGCCAGTAGGGGCCGCCGGGATGCACCAGCAGCACCTGCGGCCCGGCCGGCGTGCGACGCCAGAGCAGCAGGCCGGCGCTCACCTCCGGCACGGAGGCTCCGAGGCAGCTCGAGAGAGGGCGAAAATCATCGGTAGGACGCAGCCCGGGGCTAGATCATGGGCGGCGTTTTTGTACGCCGGCGACTGAATTGCCCCGAAACGTAGCAACCTGCCCCCCGAGCGCCTATCCTTGAGGCAAAGAGCAAGAGGAGGAAGTCATGAAGTCCATTCTGCTCGGCGCGCTGGCCCTCGCCCTGATCGTTCCGGCCGCGGCCCAGGCACGCGAAGAGAGCGTAGCTGTGCGCACCGGCGACCTCTCCCTCAGCCGGCAGGCCGACGCCCAGCGGCTGCTGCGCCGCCTGGACCGCGCGGCGCTCGACGTGTGCGGCGCCTCGATCTCCAGTGTCCGCGAGGTGCAGGCCGCGATCCGCGCCTCCGACTGCTACGCCCAGGCGATGGACCAAGCGGTGGCCCAGGTGGGCTCGCCGGCGGTGAGCGACCTCTACCGGCAACGCGGCCAGGCCTACGCCGCGCGCTGATCCGAGCAGGGGCCGGAAGCGCCGGCCCCTGACGCGGCCCTAGGGCTTCTTGGCGGCCTGGACTTCGATCTCGGCCATCATGCCCGGCGCGACGAGGCCGGCCACCTCCGAGGTGATCCGCGCCGGTTTGTTCTTCAGCGTGCCGTACACGGCGTTGTACGCCTCCATCATCCCCGCGAAGTCCATGCGCCCGCCCTTGGCCGGGTCCTTCACCAGCAGGACGCGCATCATCACCACGTCCTCCCAGCCGTAGCCCTGGCCCTTCAGGATCTCGCCGATCTGGCCGAGGATCGAGGTCACCTGGGTCTTGGTGTCGCCGAAGGTCTGCTGGTCGCGCGGCGCCTGCGGATTGGTCGCCTGCGGGGTGATCCCGCTGACGTAGAGCATCTCCGACCCGGCCGGCACCTTCACCGCCCGCGAGATGAAGCCGTTCGACGGGTTCACGTGGACGTTCTGGGCCTGGGCGGAGCCGGCGGCCGCGAGGCCGAGCGCCAGGGCGGCGAGGACAGTCTTCTTCATTCCCGATGATCTCCGTCGTTGTCAGGCCGCGGCCGGGCGACGGCCGGGCTCCACCGCTACCGTCTGGCCGACGCGGTCGGCGATCAAGCCCACCGCCCGCCAGGCGGAAAGCACCGCGCCTTCCTGCCAGCCGGGCATCTGCGACAGGTGGGCGCCCGAAAAGTAGACGCGGCCGTGCGGCTGGTTCAGCAGCTTGTAGGCCGGATCCTCGATATGACCCTCTTGCCCGCCACGGCCGCCGAAGGCGGGCCATGGCCCGAGGTTGAACGGGATCTTGCTCCAGTTCACCACCGCGGGCTTTTCGAGCTCGCCCTCGTGGCCGGGATGCAGACGGGCGACGACGCCGCGGGCCACGGCCACCTGCTCCTCCAGCGGGCGCTGCGCGAAGCCCTTGGCCGCCGGTCCCGAGCCGTAGCAGGCGAGCAGCATGCCGCGCGCCGAGTGCAGGTCGTTGGACGGGTACCAGACGAGGGTGGTCTCGCCGCCCACGAAGGAGATGCCCCCGTAGATCTGCTGCCTCTCCCAGAAGCGCGGCGCCTCGAAGCCGATCTTGTTGGAGAAGTCGTAGGGCACGCTGGCGATCGCCCGCTTGAGCGGCGCGGCGAAGTTCGAATCGATCTTCGAGAGGATGTTCAGCGGGATGGTGACCACCGCGTAGTCCGCCTGGATCACCTGCCGCGCGCCGCTCGCCCGGTCGCGCCAGGCCACCGCCACACCGGCCGCCAGGTCGCGGATCTGCAGCACCTCGGCGTTGAGGATCAGCGGGCTGCGGATGGCGCGCTGGAAACCGGCGGCGATCCGGTCCATGCCGCCCACCGGCTGGAACATGGTCGCCTGCATGTAGAGGAAGTCCTCGAACAGGGTCGCCGGCAACTGGTCGTTGGCCAGCAGGTCCTTGAGCGGCAGCGGCGGCCGGTCGACCGCATAGGTGTCGGCCGCGCCGGGGACGGAGACGAAGCCCGAGCGCTCGGTGCCCTTGAAGCGCATCTCGCCGTCGAGGTCGCCGTAGACGCGGAGGAAAGGCAGCAGGCGCTGCTTCTCCTCGGCCGTCAGGTCCTGGTCGAGCGCGCCGCGGTTCAGGGCCTTGGCCAGCAGCTCGGAGATGTGGCCGCGGGTGTCGTTGACGCCCTGGCGGAGCTGGATCGGCTTGCCGCCGTTGGAGTCGGCGTCCCAGAAGAAGGCGCTGCGGCTGGAATTGATCTCCACCTCCAGCGGCACGCCCAGCCGGTTGCAGTAGCCCAGAAGGTTCTCGTGGTGGCTCGGGATCCGCGCGGGCCCGGCGTTCATGTAGACGCCGTCGGAGAAGCTGACGGTCTGGGTGGCCTCTCCCACCATCTCGATCCTCGAGCCGTTGCGGAGCGTCCAGTTGCGGCCGCCCACGCGGTCGCGGGCCTCCAGCACAGTGACGTCGAAGCCGGCGCGCTCGAGCTCGTAGGCGGCAGTCAGGCCGGCGATGCCGGCGCCCAGCACCACCACCCGCTTGCCGCGCCCGGCGCCCGGCGCGAACGACGGCGCCTGAGCCCGCGCCGGGCTGGCGAGGAGCCCCATGGACAGCATGGCCGAGTAGGCCGCGCCGTAGCCGCCCACCGCCCCCAGCCTCAGCAGAAACGACCTTCGGCTGACACCCATCACGCCCTCCACGACGACACGCCCCGCCCCGCTGGAACACGTCCGCCCCGGAGCCGGGCTTCAAGCGCGCCAGTGCTCCGGAGCTCGACGCGGCGCAGGAACGATCAATCCGTGGGCGCCGCTGTAGCCAAATCGATCAGATCTCACGGGGAGCGGGAAGTCTTCGGACGTATTTGACTCTGCGCGCCAAATTGACTCCAGAGTCGATTGTTGCGGTTCTGTTTGCAATTTGAGCATACGTCGGTCGGGTGACGTCAAACCCAGCAGATATTCACCGCTACATCCAAATTCATTGACTCCGTTCGCGATCCGTCAGGTGCTGAGACCTGCAAGACGGCGACGCGGGTGGACCTCGACGCACCATCAACTGCAACGCGTACATCGTCTGCTGTGGGATCAGGAAACGGCCCGAGCCGGGGCGCTCTCTCTACTGGGGTGTGCGGCGGATGGACGTTGTCGACCAGCGAGTTTTGTTGAGTAGCGCACTAATTGAAACGGCCGGCGGCGACGTCGGCAGGCGACGGAACGTCCCCGCTCAAGAAAAGCAACAACTCTCTGCAGACAAGAATTGGGGGTATCTCATGCAGACCAAATTCCGGCGCCGGCTCTGGCTGGCCGGCGCAGCGGCCGTCGCCGTATGCAGCGGCGCGGGCGGGGCCTGGGCCCAGAGCACCGACGTGGGCGAAGTCATCGTCACCGGCACCCGCCAGACCGGCCTGCGGGCCGTCGACAGCCCGGCGCCGGTGCAGGTGCTGGACAGCACGGCGCTGGAGCGGGTCGGCCAGACCGACCTGATCCAGGCGATCGCCCAGAACATCCCGTCGTTCAACGCCCAGGCGTTCGGCGGCGACACCGCCAACCTCACCCTGTCAGCCAAGCTGCGCGGGCTCTCGCCGAACCACGCCCTCATCCTGATCAACGGCAAGCGGCGGCACGGCACGGCCAACCTGGCTGTGCTGGGCGGGCCTTTCCAGGGCGGGGCGACCGCGGACCTGAACTTCATTCCGCTGGGCGCCGTCGGCCATATCGAGGTGCTGCAGGAGGGCGCTGCGGCCCAGTACGGCTCGGACGCCATCGCCGGCGTCGTGAACGTGATCCTGAAGGACAACGTCGAGGGCGGCAGCATCGTCGGCTCGGCCGGCAAGTACATGGACGGCGGCGGCAAGACGGCCGACCTGATGATCAACGCGGGCTTCGCGCCGGTTGAGAACAGCTACCTCAACCTGACCTACAACACCCGCTGGCACGGCCACAGCTTCCGCGGCGACGTGGACCCGCGGGTGATCGACACGCCCTACAACACGACGTCGACTTCCCGGCTGTCGCGCTATCCCCAGCTCGCCAGCCACCCGGACTACCCGTACCTGAACCGCATCGCCGGGGACGCGGAGTACCGGCTGCACGTCCTGTCGTACAACGCGGGCTACACCTTCGAGAACGAGGTCGAGCTCTACAGCTTCGGCACCTACGGCAACAAGTACGCCGCGGGGATCCAGAACTACCGCGTGCCCAACCTTGTGGTGGGCCGGGACGGCTCGGTCCCCTTCCCGCTCGGCTTCTCGCCCAAGGAGACCTTCTACGAGGACGACTGGGCGGGCACCCTGGGCGTTCGGGGCGAACTGGCCGGCTGGAGCTGGGACCTGGCCTCGACCTACGGGAAGGACGACATCGACGTCTACAACAAGGGGTCGATCAACCGGTCGCTCTACATCGACACCTCGACCACGACCGCGCCCGGCCAGGCGCCGGTGGACACCTACAACGGCAGCTTCATCGCCACCCAGTGGACCACCCAGCTCGACCTGGCCAAGGACTACGACGTGGGCATGGCCGGGCCGATGACCGTGGCCTTCGGCGGCGAGTACCGGGAGGACTCCTACGAGATCAAACCGGGCGACGCGGCGTCCCGCTACAAGGAGGGCCAACAGGCCTATCCGGGCTTTGCGCTCACCGACGCGGGCAAGCACAGCCGCCACAGCTACGGTGTCTACGCCAACGTCGCGCTGGAGCCCGCCGAGGGCCTGAAGCTCGACCTCGCCAGCCGCTACGAGAAGTACAGCGATTTCGGCGACACCCTCGTGTTCAAGGGGACGGGACGCTACGACTTCAGCGAGGTCTTCGCCATCCGCGGCACGGCCAGCACGGGCTTCCGCGCCCCGACGCTCGCCGAGACCTACTACTCGGCCACAAACGTCTCGCCGACCTCCGCCTTCGTGCAGCTCCCGCCGGGCTCGGCGGCGGCGCGCCTGGTGGGCGTCGACGGCCTGGACGCCGAGAAGTCGCGCAACTTCAGCGTCGGCTTCGTCAGCCACCCCGGCTTCGGGATCACCGCCACGCTCGACCTCTACCAGATCACCATCAAGGACCGGATCGTGGGCTCCGGCTCGCTGTTCGGCTCGGGCGGGTCGAACAACATCCCGGCGGTCACGGCGGCCATCCTGGCCAACGGCAACGTCCTGGACCCGACCGTCACCCAAACGGGCATCAACATCTTCACCAACGGGCTGAACACCCGCACCCGCGGGGCCGAGCTGGTGATCACCCTGCCGTCCGACTTCGGACCCTACGGCTCGGTGCAGTGGGCCCTGACCGGCAACTACACCAAGACCGAGGTGACCAAGATCGCGGCGCCGCCGCCCGAGCTGACCGGCTCGGCCGGCCCGGCCTCGCTGTTCGACCTGACGGCCATCGGCAACCTCGAGACCACCGCGCCCAAGTACCGCCTGGTGGCCTCCGCCCTGTGGACGCTCGGGCCATTGCAGGTGAGCCTGAAGGAGTCGCTGTACGGCCCGTCCAGCCGCTACGACAGCCGCGTCGGATGCCCGCTGCCGCCGGCCACCTCGGCCCGCTGCTACAAGTCGACGATCAAGACCGCCCTGATCACCGACCTGGAGGTGAGCTACGAGGTGCGCGAGGGCGTCAAGCTGACCGTGGGGGCGAACAACCTGTTCAACTACTACCCCGACCGGCTGAACTACAACTACCGGTTCGAATTCCTGACCGGCAACGCCAACGGCTACGTGACCCAGTACCCGACCTGGTCCCCGTTCGGGATCAACGGCGGCTACTACTACGGGAAGCTGGCCTACACCTTCTGAGCCCGAGGGGGGTACGGAGCCTCCCCCGAAGGCGCAGACGCGCCGCCCGCCGGCCTCCCCTTGGCGGCGGGCGGCGCTCGGACGGGCGGGCCGCGAGGCCCGCCCGTTTCGTCGTCAAAGCGCCTTGGC
>NZ_JAYSEO010000014.1:0-133921 GCF_041913825.1 Phenylobacterium sp. | reverse complement strand
CGCCCAGACGCCCGGTTCAGCCCCCTCCGTCGGCTCCGCCGACAACTCCCCCGACGGGGGAGCGACTTCGCACGCGCCACTTCCTGACGCCGGGGCATTGCTGCTAAGCCCGTACCATTCATTTGAACGATTGTTTGGGGAGGGTCATGAGCATCAAGGGCAAGGCCTATGTGATGGGGGCCTACGAGCACCCGACGCGCGATGCGCCCGACAAGTCCACGCCGCAGCTTCACGCCGAGTCCGCCCTGGGCGCGCTGAAGGACGCCGGCCTGACCTCGGCCGACGTGGACGGATATTTCTGCGCCGGCGACGCGCCGGGCTTCGGCCCGCTGTCCATGGCCGACTACATGGGCCTGCGGAACGTCCGCCACGTGGACTCCACAGAGATGGGCGGCTCCTCCTACATCGCCCACGTGGGCCACGCCGCCCAGGCGATCGCCGCGGGCAAGTGCACCGTCGCCCTGATCACCCTCGCCGGCCGGCCGCGCAACGGCGGCAACCGGCCGGGCGCCAGCATGCGCGGCGGCCCCGCCGGCGGAACCGTGCTCACCGACGGCCCGCCCGAGGCCGGCTACGAGCAGATCTACGGCGGCACCACGCACAACACCTACGGCATGTGCGCCATGCGCCACATGTACGAGTACGGCACGACCTCGGAGCAGCTCGCCTGGATCAAGGTGGCCGCGAGCCACCACGCCCAGTGGAACGAGCACGCCTTCCTGAAGAACGTGGTCACCGTCGAGGAGGTGGTGAACTCGCGGATGATCTCCGACCCGCTGCACCTGCTGGACTGCTGCGTGGTCACCGACGGGGGCGGCGCCCTGATCGTCACCTCGCCGGAGGTGGCCAGGAGCCTGAACCGGCCCAAGGTGCGGGTCCTGGGCGCCGGCGAGAGCCCCAAGGGGCCCATGGGCGGCCACGACCTGGACCTCACCCACTCCGGCGCCGTCTGGTCCGGTCCGCGGGCGTTCGAGGAGGCGGGCGTCACGCCGGCCGACATCAAGTACGCCTCGATCTACGACAGCTTCACCATCACGGTGCTGATGCAGCTCGAGGACCTGGGCTTCTGCAAGAAGGGCGAGGGCGGCCGGTTCGTCGCCGACGGCAACCTGATCTCGGGCGTCGGAAAGCTGCCGTTCAACACCGACGGCGGCGGCCTCTGCAACAACCACCCCACCAACCGCGGCGGCATCACCAAGGTGATCGAGGCCGTCCGCCAGCTCCGCGGCGAGGCCCACCCGAAGGTGCAGGTCGCGAACTGCGACCTGGCCATCGCCCACGGCACCGGCGGCTCGCTCGGCGTCCGCCATGGCGCCGCCACCGTCATCCTCGAGCGGGAGGCCTGAGCATGTCCGAAGACGCCAACAAGCCCATGACCCGTCCGATCCCGGCCCCGCCGGTGACGATCGAGAGCCAGCCCTTCTGGGAGGCGGCGAAGGAAGGCCGCTTCCTGATCAAGCGCTGCGTCCCCTGCGGCAAGGCCCACTGGTACCCGCGCGCGGTCTGCCCGTTCTGCCTGTCGGCCGAGACCGTGTGGGAGGAGAGCCCCGGCGAAGGCGAGGTCTACACCTTCTCGGTGATGCGCAAGTCGCCGAGCGGCCCCTACGCCATCGGCTACGTCAACCTCGACGAGGGCCCGGCCGTGCTGACCAACTTCGTCGGCCTCGCGCCCGACGACCTGAAGATCGGCCTGCGGGTGAAGGTCCGCTTCCAGGACACCGAGGGCGGACCGCCCGTGCCGGTGTTCGGGCCGGCCTAGGCGGCGGCCAACGCCGCCACCAGCGCCTCCGCCGCCTTCGGGTGGCGGAGGCGGTGCTTCTCGAGGTGGGCGGTGCGCGGGTCCTCGAACAGCGCCGCGTACTGGGCGCGGCGGCGGTGGAAGGTGTCCCAGGCCCAGCGGATCGGATGGTCCTTGGCGAGCCAGCGCCGGAACTCCTCGCGGTTGCCGGTGCCGGCCCACAGCTCCCGTTTGGTCAGCGCCCGCAGGAACGAGCGGCGGATCACCCGGCGCATGATCAGCGGCCGCTCGTAGTCGAGCCAGATCAGGTGCGTGGCCCTGGGCAGGATGACCTCCTGGGCCACCCCGTAATTGCCGTCGGTCACCCAGCGGTCGCCCGCGACGGCCGCCCGGATCCGCGCGATGAAGGCCGGCGGGTCCGCCTGGTGCAGCCCGACCCAGCCGGGCTGCCAGTTCAGCGCGTCGAGCTCGACCCGCTGCAGGCCGCAGGCCTCGGCCAGCCGCTGGCCGAGCGTCGACTTCCCCGAGCCCGACGAACCGATGATCGAGATGCGCACCTCATGCCTCCTCGCCGTCGCGCACCTCGGCGAGGATCTCGTCCGTGTGCTCGCCGAGCCTCGGCGGATGGCGGCGGATGTTGGCGGGCGTGCGGGAGAACTTCACCGGCGGCTTCATGGCCCGGTAGCGGCCGGCCTCCGGGTGCTCGTAGGTCTGGAAGAAGCCCACCGCCTTCAGGTGCGGCTCCGCGTCCAGGTCGTCCATGCGGTTGGTCTTCACCACCGGGATCGACAGCGGCTTCAGCAGGTCCAGCCACTCCTGGGTGGTCTTGGTGGCGGCCGCCTCCTCCACCAGGGCGTAGAGCTCGTGGGTGTGCTTGGCGCGGGTGGCGTAGTCGGCGAAGCGCGGGTCCTGCTTGATCTGCTCGCCGAAGCCGGCGACCTCGAAGAACTGGTCCCACTGCCGGTCGGTGTAGGGCAGCAGGCCGATGTAGCCGTCCTTGGTGGCGAAAGGCTTGCGGTAGGGATTGATCACCCGCTGGTAGCCCCACTGGCCGATCGCCGGCTCCCAGGTGTGGTCGTAGAGGTGCTCGACGAGCAGGAAGCTGGTCACGCACTCCAGCATCGGCACTTCGACGAACTGGCCCTCGCCGGTCCGCGCGCGGTGCAGCAGGGCGGCGGTCACCGCCTGGGCCATGAACAGGCCCGAGACCTTGTCGGCCACCAGCGTCGGCAGGATGCGCGGCGTCGGGTTCCCGTCCGTGCGCGGCAGGACGTCGGCCAGGCCCGAGGCCGACTGGATCAGATCGTCGTACGCCGGCTCGCCTGCGTAGGGCCCGTCGGAGCCGTAGCCCGCGGCGTGGACGTAGACGATGTCGGGCCGGATGGCCTTCACGTCCTCGTAGCCGAGCCCCAGCCGCTTCAGCCCCTCGTAACGGATCGAGGCGGCGAACACGTCGCAGGACCGGATCAGCCGGCGGATCGCGCGCCGCGCGCTCTCCTGCTTCAGGTCCAGCACCACCGAACGCTTGTTGCGGTTGATGGCCAGGAAGATCGGGCCCATGTCGCGCGGCGTCCCCTCCGGCACGTGCCCGGCCCAGCGCATGATGTCGCCGCCGGCCCCGCGGCCCGAGCCGGGATCCTCCAGCTTGATCACGTCGGCGCCCTGGTCGGCGAGGATCTGGGTGGCGTAGGCCCCGTTGACCACGCTGGTCAGGTCCAGCACGCGCACGCCCGCCAGCGGGCCGGTCGCCTTGGACTCCAGTTGTCGGGTTTCCGCCACGTCCGCTCTCCCCTCTCGGTCTTTGCCGGTTATGATCGCCGATAAGACAGAATGACGTGGGGGGACGCCAGTGGACTTCGAACTCTCCGAAGATCACCGCATGCTCAGGGACCTGGTGGCCCGGTTCGTCCGTGACGAGCTGATGCCGCTGGAGGCTGGCGTCATGGTCCGCGAAGCCGAGGGCAAGGGCGCCTACCTCGCCGCCGAGGAGCAGGCCCGGCTGGACAGGGTCGCCGGCGAGCTCGGCCTGTTCGGCCTGGACGCGCCCGAGGACGTCGGCGGCTCCGACCTGCCGATGACCGCCATGGTCGGCGTCGAGGAGGAGATCGGCCGCACCGTCACGCCCTACACCCTGCCGCCCGACAGCCCGAACCTGCGGATGCTGATGCAGACGGTGAACGAGCGGCAGCGCGAGGCCTACCTGGCGCCCTACGTGGCCGGCAAGACCGTCTCGGCCATCGGCATCTCCGAGCCCGGCGCCGGCTCCGATCCGGCCGGCATGACCACCCGGGCGGTGCGCGACGGCGACGACTGGATCATCAACGGCCGTAAGATCTGGATCACCCGGGCGCAGGACGCCGACTTCACCATCCTGATGGCGGTCACCGACGCCGAGAAGAGGGCCCGCGGCGGCATCTCGGCCTTCCTGGTCGACAAGGGGACGCCCGGGTTCAACGTGCTGCGCCGCATTCCGATGGTAGGCGGGCAATACACCTATGAGGTCGCGCTGGAGGACTGCCGGGTCGAGGGCTGGAAGCTGCTCGGCCAGGAGGGCCAGGGCTTCGCGCCCATGCAGACGAGGCTAGGCACCCGGCGCATCCAGATGGCCGCCTGGTCGGTGGGCATGGCCCAGCGGGCGTTGGACATGGTGGTGGAGTACGCCCCGCAGCGGACGACCTTCGGCGCGCCCCTGTCGGAGCGGCAGGCCATCCAGTTCTGGGTGGCCGAGGCGGCGACCAAGATCCACGCCGCGCGGCTGATGACCTACGACTGCGCCTGGAAGCTCGACCAGGGCCGCGACGTGCGCAACGAGATCAGCATGATCAAGTGGTACGCCACCGAGATGGCCTATGAGACCCTGGACCGGGCCATGCAGGCGTTCGGGGCCATGGGAGTCACCAAGGAGCTGCCGCTGCAGCTCATGCAGGCCAAGCTCCGCACAATGCGCATCTACGACGGCCCCACCGAGATCCATAAGTGGGTGGTGGCCCGCAACCTTCTGGGGACCCGAAAATGAAGTCGGCGTACGGCGAGAACATCACTGCGACCTCGGACGGCCAGGTGGCCGTGGTCACCATCGACCGGCCGCCGACCAACTTCGTCTCCGTGGAGCTGATCGAGCACCTGGCCGAGGCGCTGGAGGCGGCCGACGCCAGCGACCGGGCGCGGTGCATCGTGCTGCAGGCGGAGGGCAAGGCGTTCTGCGCCGGGGCCGACCTCGCCCGCTCGGACGACCGGGTGGCCATCGGCATGGACGGGGTCTCGGCCCTCTACCAGCAGGCGGCGCGGCTGTTCGCCGTGGAGACGCCGATCGTCGCCGCCGTACAGGGCGCGGCCGTGGGCGCTGGCCTCGGTCTGGCCGTCGCCTGCGACTTCCGCATCGCCGCGCCGGAGGCCCGGTTCGCGGCCAATTTCGTCAAGCTGGGCTTCCACCCGGGCTTCGCGCTGACCCACACCCTGCCGCGGCTGATCGGCGAGCAGAAGGCGCACCTGATGTTCCTCACCGGCCGGCGGATCAGGGCCGAGGAGGCGCTGGCCTGGGGCCTGGTGGACGAGGTGGTCCCGGCCGAGGCGCTGCGCGGGGCGGCGATGACGCTCGCCCGGGAGATCGCCGAGAACGCGCCGCTGGCGGTGGTCGCCACCCGCAAGACCTCGCGGGCCGGCCTGCTGGAGGCGGCCCGCGCGCAGATGGCGCTGGAGCACCGGGAGCAGACGATCCTGCGGGCCACCGATGACTTCGCCGAGGGCGTGCGGGCGGTGAACGAGCGTCGCGCCGGGAACTTCGTGGGGCGCTAGCCTTCCGAGAACCGGCTGCCCGCGGCGCGCTCGCACTCGGCGGCGAGCTCCTTGAACAGCATGGCGAGGATGACGAGGGCGCGGCCTTCCACGTCGGGAGCCTCCGCGCCGGCATGCCAGTCGACGGACATGTCGAAGGCGAGCTCCGGGACCAGCGCGTTGCGGGCCAGCACGCTGACCGTCGCCGCCCCGGGCTCGCCCGGCCGCGCACGGGCGGTGACGAGCCAGCGGAGCTGCTCGTTGGGATTGGCCATCAGCCTTCGACGGCCGCCGGCGGGCGCTGGCCGAGCGCCGCGGCCTCGCGAGCGAGCGCGGTGATGCGGCCCCAGTCGCCGGCCTTCACGGCGTCCGTCGGCGCGACCCAACTTCCGCCGACGCAGAGGACGTTCGGCAGCGCCAGGTATTCGGGCGCGTTGGCGGCGCTGACGCCGCCCGTGGGGCAGAACTTCGCCTGCGGGAAGGGGCTGGCGTAGGCCTTCAGCGCCCCGGCGCCGCCGACCACGTTGGCCGGGAACAGCTTGAAGCATTCGAAGCCGGCGGCGAGGCCCGCCATCAGCTCCGTGGCGGTGGCGACGCCCGGCAGCAGGGGCACGGGGCCGTCGGCCGTCTCGCCGTCGATCAGGCCCGGGCTGACCACGAACTGAGAGCCGGCGTCGGCGGCCTCCTGGCGCATCCTGGCGGTGAGCACGGTGCCGGCGCCGACGACCGCGCCCTCGATCTCCCCGGCCATGCGGCGGATGCACTCGCCGGCGACCGGGGTGCGCATGGTGATCTCGAGGACGCTCAGGCCGCCCTCGACCAGGGCGCGTCCAAGCGGCACGGCGTGAGCCACGTCCTCGATGATCAGGACCGGGATCACCGGGGCGCGGGTGAGGATGTCCTGGATCTTCATAGGCGCTCCATCTGCTCGAGCTCGCGCGCCGCCCCGACGATCGCCGGGTAGGGGTGCAGCACGAGCGAGGTGGGGATCTGCTTCACGTAGTCGGAGAGGCGGCCCTTGTCCTCGAACCGGGCGCGGAAGCCGCCCGAGGCGAGCCGGTCCACCAGCTTCGGCGCGATCCCCCCGGAGATGAACACGCCGCCGCGCGCCCCGAAGGTGAGCGCCAGGTCGCCGGCCACGGCGCCCAGGATGCCGCAGAACCGGTCGAGGGTTCGGCCGGCCAGGCCGTCGCCGGCGGCCGCCGCCTCGTAGACCGCCCGCTGGTCCTCCAGCGGCGCGTTGGAGCCCTCGATGTCGGCGAGCGCGCGGTAGAGGTCGTAAAGGCCAGGGCCCGACAGGATGCGCTCGACGGAGACCCGGCCGAAGCGGGCGTTCAGCCGCCGCCAGACCTCCACCTCGACCTCGTCGCTCGGCGCGAAGGCCGCGTGGCCGCCCTCGGTGGCCACCGAGACGTCGCCGCGGTCGGCGCGGGCGAGGCCGGCGACGCCGAAGCCGGTGCCGGCGCCCAGCACCACCATGGGGCAGTCGGAGCCGCCCTTCAGCTTCGGCCCGAGCGGCTTCAGCTCTTCCGGATCGAGGATAGGGCAGGCCAGGGCCTGGGCGGCGAAGTCGTTCAGCAGCTTCACCGCCTCGAACCCGAAGTCGGCGATCAGCTCGCCCTCGGAGATCTGCCAGTCAAGGTTGGTGAACTCGATCTCCCCGTCGACCACCGGCCCGGCGACGGCGATCACCGCACGAGGCGGGCGTTTGCGGCCGCAGGTGGTCTCCAGGTACTCGCCGATCACGTCGGCGATGGCGCCGTAGTCCTTGGCCGGGAAGATCCGCGGATTGCGGATGTGCCCCTGGGCGTCCACCACCGCGAAGCGGGCGTTGGTGCCGCCCACGTCGCCCACGAGGCCCGCATACTGGACCTTCACCTAGGCGGCCTCGAAGAGGGCGCAGGCGCCGGCGTCGGCCGGGCCGGCGGCGCGGCGCATCCAGCCGTAGAGCTCGCGGCCGTAGCCGAAGCCCGAGGGCGGGCAGGCGGCCGGCGTGCGGCTCATCAGTTCGTTCGTCTCCACCTTGATGGCGAGCTCCCCCGTCACGGCGTCCAGCCGGATGATGTCCCCGTCCCGCACATAGGCCAGCGCGCCGCCGTCGGCGGCCTCCGGCGTCACGTGGATGGCGGCCGGCACCTTGCCCGAGGCGCCGGACATCCGTCCGTCGGTGACGAGGGCCACCTGATAGCCCTTGTCCAGTTGCACGCCCAGGGCCGGCGTGAGCGAGTGCAGCTCCGGCATCCCGTTGGCTCTCGGACCCTGGAAGCGCACCACCGCCACGAAGTCGCGGTTGAGCTCGCCCCGCTTGTGGGCGGCGAGCAGTTGCTCCTGGTCGTCGAACACCAGCGCCGGCGCCTCGATCACCAGGTGCTGCGGCTTCACGGCCGAGGTCTTGATCACCGCGCGGCCCAGCGGCCCCTTCAGCAGGCGAAGTCCGCCTTCCGCCTGGAAGGCGTCGTCCACCGGCCGCAGCAGGTCGCGGTCGAGCGAGGCCGCGGCCCCCTCGCGCCAGACGAGCCGGTCGCCGTCCAGGAACGGCTCGGCCATGTAGCGGCGCAGACCCGGGCCGGCGACGGTCATGACGTCCTCGTGGGCGAGGCCGGCGTCGAGGAGCTGACGGATCACGAAAGCCATGCCCCCGGCCGCGTGGAAGGCGTTCACGTCCTCGCTGCCGTTCGGATAGACCCGGGCAATCAGCGGGGTCACCCGGCTGAGGTCGTCGAAGTCCTCCCAGGTGATCCGGATGCCGGCCGCCATGGCCATGGCCACGAGGTGCAGGGTGTGGTTGGTCGAGCCGCCGGTGGCCAGCAGGCCGGCGAGGGCGTTGACCACGCTCTTCTCGTCGAACACCGCCGACATGGGGGTGTAGTCGTTGGTCCCGTCGCGGATCTCCACCGCGCGCCGGGCGGCGGCGGCCACCAGCGCGTCGCGCAGTGGGGTGTTGGGCGTGACGAAGGCGGAGTTCGGCAGGTGCAGGCCGGTCATCTCCATCATCATCTGGTTGGAGTTGGCCGTGCCGTAGAAGGTGCAGGTGCCCGGCCCGTGGTAGGACTTCATCTCGGAGTCCAGCAGCTCCTCGCGAGTCGCCTTGCCCTCGGCGTAGAGCGCGCGGGTGCGCGCCTTGTCGGCGTTGGAGATGCCCGAGGTCATCGGCCCGCCGGGCACGAAGATTACAGGCAGGTGCCCGAAGGCCAGGGCGCCCATGGTCAGCCCGGGCACGATCTTGTCGCAGATGCCGAGCATCAGGGCCGCGTCGAAGGCGTCGTGGGTCAGCGCCACCGCCGTCGACATCGCGATGACGTCGCGCGAGAAGAGGCTGAGCTCCATGCCCGGGCGGCCCTGGGTGACGCCGTCGCACATGGCCGGCACGCCGCCGGCGAACTGGGCCGTGGCCCCGACCTCGCGGGCGGCGTGCTTGATGATCGCCGGGAAGCGCTCCAGCGGCTGGTGGGCCGAGAGCATGTCGTTGTAGCTGGAGACGATCGCCACGTTCGGGGCCGTGGGGTCACGCATCCGCTGCTTGTCGCCCTCGCCCACCGCGGCGAAGGCGTGGGCGAAGTTGGCGCAGGACAGCTTGGCCCGGCCGACGCCGGCCGAGCGGGCGGCGTTCATCCGCTCCAGGTAGTCGGCGCGCGTCTCGCGGCTGCGCTCGACGATGCGCTGGGTGACCTCGGCCGTGACCGGATGCATCTCAGACCTCAATGGCTCGGCGCCCAGAGGACGCGGACGGGGACCTGATCCTGGACGAGGATCGCCCGGACCGGCAGGTCGGCTCCGGCCTGGGCGCGGTCGATCACCTCGCGCTTAGCGTCCCCGGCGATCAAGAGGAAGATGGCGCGCGCCTGCAGGAGCGCCGGCAGGGTGAGGGTGATCCGCGGAAGCGGCGGCGAGCCCAGCCCGGCCGGCACCGGCAATGTAAGGCGCTGGCCGGCCGGATTCAGCCCCTCCCCCAGGCCCGGGTCGCCTGGGATCAGCGAGGCCACGTGGCCGTCCTCGCCCATGCCGAGCAGGACGGCGTCGAACGGCAGCAGCGCACGCAGCGCGGCTTCGTCCGGCTCCGGCCACAGCGGCAGGAAGTGGGCCTTGGCCGGCTCGCCCTGGAACAGCCGCTCGTCGAGCAGGCGGGCGTTGGACTCCGGCGCGTCGGCGGCGACGCAACGCTCGTCGGAGAGGGTGACGATGATCCGCGCCCAGTCGACCCGGGCGTTTCGCAGCCGGTCGTAGACCTGGCCCGGCGAGCGGCCGCCGGTGCCCACGAGGCTCGCGCGACCGCGCGTGTCCAAGCCGCGCTTGAGGCAGGCCTCGACGCCATGCGCGCAGGCCTCGGCGAGAGCGGTTGACGTCGCGTAGGTCTCGACCATGGCGGGTTAAAACCCGGCGCGGCGGAAGGCTCAAGCCCCTGCCTAGCGCCGTGGCGTGTGCGCCAGGCGCAGGATGTTGGCGGCCCCGGGCGAACCCATGGGCAGGCCGGCCAGGATCAGCACCCGCTGGCCGGGCGGCGCGAGCTCCATTTCCGCGGCGTTCTTCACGGCCACCCGGGCCAGCTCCTCCGGGTCGAACAGCTCGGCGATCACTCGGGACTCCACGCCCCAGGCAAGGGCCAGGCGGCGCGCGGTGTCGAGCTGCGGGGTGAGCGCCAGGGTCGGCTGCAGCGGCCGTTCGCGAGACAGCCTGAGCGCCGTCTGACCGGTGGTGGTGAAGGCCACGAGGCAGGCGGTGGAGGCGGCCTCCGCGGCGCGGCGGGCGGCGGCCACCAGGGCGTCGGCGTCGGCGTCCTCCACGGGATACTCAGCGCGCATCAGCTCGGGCCAGCGGGGGTCATTCTCCACGCGGGTGAGGATGCGGTCCATGATCGACACGGCCTCCAGCGGGTAGTCGCCCACGGCGCTCTCGGCCGACAGCATCACCGCATCCGCGCCCTCGTAGACCGCGCCGGCGACATCGGACGCCTCGGCCCGGGTCGGCGTCGGCGAGTGGATCATCGATTCCAGCATCTGGGTGGCGACGATCACCGGGATGCCGCGGAGGCGCGCGGCGCGGATCAGCCGCTTCTGGGCGACGGGCACCTCCTCCGGATTCAGCTCCACGCCGAGGTCGCCGCGGGCCACCATGATCGCCTCGGAGAGGTCGAGGATCTCGTCGAGAACGTCGAGCGCGGCCGGCTTCTCGATCTTGGCCAGCACCGAGGCGCGGCCGTTCACCAGGCGGCGCAGCTCGGCCATGTCGGAGGCGCGCTGGACGAACGACAGCGCCACCCAGTCCACCCCCTGGTCGAGCGCAAAGGCGAGGTCCCGCCGGTCCTTCTCGGTGAGCGCCGGGATCGGGATGGCCAGGCCCGGCAGGTTGAGGCCCTTGTTGTCGGAGAGCTGCTCGCCCGCCTCGACGATGGTCTCCGCGAAGTCTGGCCCGTGGCGGACCACCCGCAGGCGCACCTTGCCGTCGTCGAGCAGGACGGTGGCGCCGTTGCGCAGCGCCGCGAAGATCTCCGGATGCGGCACCTGAATCCGGCTGGCGTCGCCGGGCGCCGGATCCAGGTCGAGCCGCAGGTCCTGGCCGGTCTTCAGCCGCACGACGCCGTCCGCGAACTTGCCGAGCCGCAGCTTCGGCCCCTGCAGGTCGGCGAGCACCGCGATCGGCCGCCCCACCTCCGCCTCGGCCTTGCGCACCGCCTGAATGGTCCGGGCGTGGTCGGCATGGGCCCCGTGGCTGAAGTTCACCCGGAAGACGTCCGCCCCGGCGCGGGCGAGCTCGGCGATGCGGTTGCGGCTGGCGGGACCCAGGGTCGCGACGATGCGGGCTCTGCGGGCTCGGATCATCCGGGCTCTCTTCCGTCTGTGTGTTGGGGTGCGCCGGCGAGAACGCACAACGACTCGCGCGGCTTCCGGAGCCAAGCTTATCAAGGGACGTTTAGTCCGCGTCGAGCGGAAACCGGGGCGCTCCGCCCGCCAGCGCGAACCATCACAACGAGGGACCCACAGCTTGGCCCAGAACCTGGACCTGTTCCCGATCGGCAACTGCACCGCGAGCGCCCTGATCGACCGGGCCGGCCGCTTCGTGTGGGCCTGCGTGCCCCGGGTGGACGGCGACCCGTTCTTCTCGGGCCTGCTGAGCGGGCGCGACGCCGGCGACGAGATCGCCCGCGGCGTCTGGGACATCCAGGCCGAGGAGCAGGCGGAGGTCCGCCAGGGCTACCTGCGCAACACGCCCATCCTGCGCACGGAGATCTCCGACCGATCCGGCGCGCGGTTCGAGATCCTCGACTTCTGTCCGAGATACCGGCAGTTCGGCCGGGTCTACCGACCCATCGCCTTCATCCGGCTGATCCGGCCGCTGTGGGGCACGCCCAGGATCCGCATCCGGCTGCGCCCCACCGCCAACTATGGCGAGCACGATCCGCCCGTGACGGTGGGCTCGAACCACATGCGGTTCATCACGCCCGAGGCGACGCTGCGGCTCACCACCGACTGCCCGATCAGCCACATCAAGGAGGAGCGGACGTTTCGGCTGGAGGAGCCGATCGCCATGTTCCTGGGACCCGACGAAGGCTTCGACGCCGACGTGGCGACCACCACCGCGCGCATGCTGCGCGAGACCACCGACTACTGGCGGAGCTGGGTCCGGACGCTGTCGGTGCCGCTGGAATGGCAGGAGGCGGTGATCCGCGCGGCGATCACCCTCAAGCTCTGCGCCTACGAAGAGACCGGGGCCATCGTGGCCGCCCTGACCACCTCCGTCCCCGAGCACGCCGACGAGACCGGCCAGGCGCGTAACTGGGACTATCGCTACTGCTGGCTGCGCGACGCCTACTACGTGGTCCAGGCGCTGAACCGCCTGGGCGCGGCGGACATGCTGGAGAACTACCTCGTCTACCTCCGCAACCTGGTGGACCAGGCCCGCAAGGGCGACCAGGCGCCGGTCTACGGCGCCGCCGGGGCCGGCGGCCTCGGGCCCGCGGTGGTGGTGGACTCCGCGCGCGCCGGCCACGTGCAGCCGGTCTACGGCGTGGGGCTGGAGCCGGTGCTGACCGAGTGGATCGCCCCGCACCTGCCGGGCTACCGCGGCATGGGGCCGGTGCGTGTGGGCAACCAGGCGCACGAGCACCTGCAGCACGACGTGTACGGCCAGATCATCCTGTCGACCGTGCAGGCCTTCTTCGACGAGCGCCTGTTCCGGCCGGCGACGGTGGACGACTTCCGGGCGCTGGAGCCGATCGGCGAGCGGGCGTTCGAACTGCACGACAAGCCGGACGCCAGCCTCTGGGAGTTCCGTGGCCGGGAGGCGGTGCACACCTATTCGTCGGTGATGTGCTGGGCGGCCTGCGACCGGCTGGGCAACGCCGCCGAGAAGCTCGGCCTGGCCGACCGCGCCCGGTACTGGAACGCGCGCGCCGCCCAGGTGCGCGAAACCATCGAGAGCAAGGCCTGGAACGCAGAGCTCGGGCGCTATGCGGCGACCTTCGGCGGCGACGAGCTCGACGCCTCGCTGCTGCAGCTCATCGACGTGCGCTTCACCTCCCCGGACGACCCGCGGATGCAGGCCACCATGGCGGCGGTGGAGGCGGGGCTGCGGCGCGGCCCGTTCATGCTCCGCTACGCCATCCCCGACGATTTCGGCGAGCCGAAGACGGCGTTCAACTTCTGCACCTTCTGGCTGATCGAGGCCCTGCACCTGTCGGGCCGCACGGAGGAGGCGCGCGCCCTCTTCGAGCAGATGCTGGACCGGCGCACGGCCGCCGGCCTGCTCTCCGAGGACATCTCCTTCGCGGGCGACGAGCTCTGGGGCAACTACCCGCAGACCTATTCCCTGGTCGGCCTGATCAACTGCGCGACCCTGCTGTCCAGGCCCTGGACCAGCGTGCGCTAGGGAACCTTCGCTGCGGTTCCGCGTCCACAGCGCATGACGGATTACTCGCAAGGCCACGGGAGCCCCGAGGAGCTGCGCGCCGCGGCGGAGGCCGCCGACGCCCTGATCAGCCGCATCCAGGACCGGGTGGCGGACCACCTGTCGAAGACCGGCGAGATCGACGAGAAGGAGGCGTTCTACGAGATCGTCGAGATGCTCGAGACCTCGCAGGAGATCACCAAGCTGCGCATGGCGCTGGGCCAGGACCCGCACCGGTTCGGCGAGCCGACGCCCTACGCCGCCGGCGACAACACGGGCTGACCAGCCTCAGTCGTACCAGGCGCGTTCGGAGCGCTCGATGAGGGCGAATGCCCCGGCCGGGCCCCAGGAGCCGGCGGCGTAGGGCTTGGGCGCCATGCCGGCTTCCTTCCAGGCCTGCGCGACGCCGTCGACCCAGCGCCAGGCCTCCTCCACCTCGTCGCGGCGGACGAACAGGGTGGAGTTGCCGACGATCACGTCCAGCAGCAGCCGCTCGTAGGCGATGCGCCGCCGGGCCCCCGGGCCCTCGTAGGCCTTCATCAGCGACAGCGACAGCGGCAGGGACTGCAGGCGGATGCCGCCCTGGGCGATGCCAGGCGCCTTGTTCATGAGGAGCAGCTCGATGTCCTCGTCCGGCTGCAGGTCGATGACCAGCCGGTTGGCGGTGAGGTCGTCCTTGGCCGCGCCGCCGAAGATCGAGTGCGGCACGCCCTTGAACTGGATGGCGATCTGGGTCCGCCGCTCGGGCAGCCGCTTGCCGGTGCGCAGGAAGAACGGGACTCCGGCCCAGCGCCAGTTGTCGATGTCGGCCCGCAGCGCCACGAAGGTCTCGGTGTCGGAGGGCTGGCCGCGCTCCTGCTCGTAGCCGCCGACCTGCTTCCCGCCGACCACGCCGGGGGTGTACTGGCCGCGGATCGAGGCGCTCTGGGCGTCCGCGCGGGTGAAGCGGCGCAGCGAACGCAGCACCTTCACCTTCTCGTTGCGCACGGACTCGGGGTCGAGGTCGGCCGGCGGCTCCATGGCCACCAGACAGAGGAGCTGCAGCATGTGGTTCTGCAGCATGTCGCGGAGCGCGCCGTACTCGTCGTAGTAGGGCCAGCGCTCGCCCACCCCTTCCGTCTCGGCGACCGTGATCTGCACGTGGTCGACGGTGAGGTTGTTCCACAGCGGCTCGAACAGGGTGTTGGCGAAGCGGAGCGCGATCAGGTTCTGGACCGTCTCCTTGCCGAGGTAGTGGTCGATCCGGAAGATCCGCTCCTCGTCGAAGACCGCGCCCACCGAAACGTTGATGACCTTCGAGGATTCGAGGTCCCGGCCGATGGGCTTTTCCAGGACGATCCGGCTGTCGTCGCCGGCCAGTCCGGCCGCCGCGAGCGCCACGCAGACCCGGCCGTAGAGGCTGGGCGAGAGCGCCAGGTAGAAGATCGGCGCGCGCGAGCCCGCAAGGTGCGGCTTCAGCAGCGCGGCGCCTTCCTCGGTGGTGGCGTCGGCGGCGACGTACTCCACGCGCCAGGCGAACCGCTTCCAGACCGCCTCGTCGAGGCCCTCCGGCCGGGCGGCGAGGTCGGCGCGCATCATGTCGAGGAAACCGTCGCGGGTCATCTCGGTGCGGGCGGTGGCCACCACCTTGAAGCCGTCGGGCAGGAAGCCGTCGGAGTCCAGGAAGTAGAGCGAGGGCAGGAGCATGCGCCGGGCGAGATCCCCCGCGCCGCCGAACAGCACGATCACATCGGCCTGCGGCGTTCCAGCCATCGTTCGGCGCCTCTCGTTACGTCAGGTTCAGGAGGGGCGCATAGCGACGATTGGCGAAGGAAACGTCAAGGCCGTTCGGGCGTTGAAGCCTCGGACGGGAGACCTCGCGCGGATCGCGGGGCGCCGTTGCGCGTAATCCTGCCCACGGGGGCGTCGGCGTTTTCATGACCATCGAGGACCTCACCATCGCGCTTCCGTCGCCCAAGCCGCTGCTGCTCAGGGACGCCGCGCTGTTCCTCGACCTGGACGGAACCCTCGCGCCGATCGCCGCCCGGCCACAGGACGTGCGCCCGGACAGTCGCCGGACCCGGCTCGTGGAGCGCCTGACCGACGCCATGGACGGCCGGCTGGCGGTGGTCAGCGGCCGCACCCTGGCCGACGTGGACCGCATCCTGGAGGCCCGGGTGACCTCCGTGGCGGCGGTGCACGGCCTCGTCCGCCGCGAGCCCGACGGCCGCACCCAGGAGGCCGCGCCGCACGCCGGGCTGCCCGCCGCGGCCGCCCGCTTCCGCGATTTCGCCGGCCGCGACTCCGGGCTGATCGTCGAGGAGAAGGGGCTGAGCGTCGCCCTCCACTACCGCCTCGCCCGCTCCCACGCCGCGGCCGCCCAGCGGCTGGCCGAGGAGATCGCCGAGGAGACCGGCCTGACCCTCCAGCACGGCGACATGGTCGAGGAGCTGCGCACGCCGGGTCCGACCAAGGGCGACAGCGTCCGCGCCTTCCTGGGCCAGGCGCCGTTCGCCGGTCACCGGCCGATCTTCATCGGGGACGACGCCACCGACGAGCACGGCTTCGAGGCAGTGCAGGCGGCCGGCGGCGTCGGGATCCTCGTAGGCCCGCCCCGGGAGACGGCCGCCAGCTTCCGCCTGCTGGGCGTCGACGAAGTGCTGGACTGGCTCGAGGCCGCCCTGTGAGCCGGCTCATCGTCATCTCCAACCGCGTCCAGCCGCCCTCCGGCAAGGGCGACGAGAGCGTCGGCGGCCTGGCCATGGCGCTGGCCGCGGCGCTGCGCGAGTACTCGGGCCTGTGGTTCGGCTGGAGCGGCAAGACCACGCCGCAGTTCACCGGCCAGCTCGCCATGCAGAAGATCGACGGGGTGACGGTCGCCACCATCGACCTCGAGGAGACCGACTACGACGAGTACTACAATGGCTACGCCAACAAGACGCTGTGGCCGCTGTTCCACTACCGCACCGACCTGACGGCCTACGACCGGGCCTACGGCGAGGGCTACCACCGGGTGAACTGCCGGTTCGCCGAGACGCTGCGGCCGCTGGTGGAGCCGGACGACCTGATCTGGGTGCACGACTACCACCTGATCCCGCTGGCGCGGGAGCTGCGCAGGCTCGGGCTGAAGAACCGGATGGGCTTCTTCCTGCACGTGCCCTGGCCGGCGCACCAGTTGATGACCACCCTGCCCGGCCACCGTCAGCTCGTGCAGGCGATGTTCGACTACGACCTCGTCGGCTTCCAGACCACCGAGTTCAGGCAGGCCTTCGAGGAGTACGTGCTGGCCGAGGCCGAGGGCGAACAGCTCGCGCCCGGCTGCCTCAAGGCGTTCGGCCGGACCCTGCGGGTCGGCGCCTTCCCGATCGGCATCGACGCCCCGGACTTCGCGCGGATGGTTCGCTCCCCCAAGGCCGGGCGGATGCGGGACATCATGACCGCCTGCACCGTGTTCCGGCGGCTGATCGTCGGCGTCGACCGGCTGGACTACTCCAAGGGGCTGGAGGAGCGGTTCCTCGGCTTCGAGCGGCTGCTGGCCGACAATCCGGACCTCCGCCGCGAGGTCCTGATGCTGCAGATCGCCCCCGTCAGCCGCGAGGGCGTGGAGGCTTATCAGGAGATCCGCGCCCGCCTTGACGCCCTGTCGGGCCGGATCAACGGCGAGTTCGCCGACGTGGACTGGCAGCCGTTCCGCTATGTGAACAAGAACTACCGCCGCGACGAGCTGGCCGGGATCTACTCCGTGGCCCGGGTGGGGCTGGTGACGCCGCTGCGGGACGGGATGAACCTTGTGGCCAAGGAGTTCGTGGCGGCGCAGAACCCGGAGGATCCGGGGGTGCTGATCCTGTCGCGTTTCGCCGGCGCCGCGCGGCAGCTCAAGGAAGCCCTGCTGGTCAATCCGAACAGCCCCGAGGAGCTGGCCGACGCCATGAAGCGGGCGCTGGCCATGGACAAGGAGGAGCGAATCCGCCGCTGGCGCGCTCTCTTCGACAACATCCAGCGCGAGGACGTCACCGCCTGGCGCGATGCGTTCGTGAGCGAGCTCGCCGGGCTGGAGCCCGCACGGACCGCGCTGGCCAGCTAAGGAGCGCGCGTTGGCGGACAAGAAGCTCGCCCGGTACCAGTCGATGCGGGACTTCTCCCAGACCGAGGAGCCCAGCGGCGACGAGCCGGTGAAGCCGTCGAACCGCCTGCGGTTCGTCATCCAGAAGCACGCCGCCACCCGCCTGCACTTCGACTTCCGGCTGGAGCTGGACGGGGTGTTCAAGTCCTGGGCGGTGACCAAGGGCCCGTCGCTGAACCCCGCCGACCGGCGCCTGGCGGTGGAGGTCGAAGACCACCCGCTCGACTACGGCGACTTCGAGGGCACCATCCCCAAGGGGCAGTACGGCGGCGGCTCGGTGATGCTGTGGGACCGCGGCTATTGGGAGCCCGAGGGCGACCCCCACGCCATGCTGAAGAAGGGCGACTTCAAGTTCCGCCTCGAGGGCGAGCGGCTGCAGGGCAGCTTCGTCCTCGTTCGGATGAAGAAGCGCGACTTCGAGAAGAAGGAGAACTGGCTCCTCATCAAGCACCACGACGGCCACGAACTGGACGTGGCGGGGCCGGTGGAGACCGAGCTCAACTCGGTGGCCTCGGGCCGGACGATGGAGGAGATCGCCGCCGGCAAGGGCAAGGGGCCGAAGCCGTTCATGAAGGCCGGCCGCGCCCGGGCTTCGGCCAAGGACGTCTGGCAGTCGAACCGCGCCGAGACGGAGGCCGCGAAGGGCGCGCCGAAGCCCGCGAAGAAGGCGGCGGCCCTGAAGGCTGCGCCGCCCCCGAAGCTCAAGGCCGCCGCCCTGCCGGGGTTCGTGGCGCCGGTGCTGGCCAAGTCGGTGGACCGGCCGCCCCCGGGCGCCGGTTGGGGCCACGAGATCAAATTCGACGGCTATCGCCTGCAGCTTCGGGTCGAGGACGGCAAGGCGCAGATCAAGACCCGCTCGGGCCTGGACTGGACGGCGAAGTTCAAGGAGATCGCCGCCGACGGGGCGCACCTGCCGGATGGACTCTACGACGGCGAGGCCTGCGCCCTGGACCACAACGGCTCGCCCGACTTCCCCGCCCTGCAGGCGGCCCTGTCGGACGGCAAGACGGCCAACCTGATCTACTTCGTCTTCGACGCCCTGTTCGTCGACGGCCAGGACCTGCGGAACCTCCCCTTGAGGGATCGCAAGGCCAGGCTCCGGCAGGTGGTGCAGGCTGCGGGCAAGAAGGTCGAGAAGCGCGTCCGCTACGTCGACCACTTCGAGACCGCCGGAGACGCCGTGCTGCAGTCCGCGTGCCGCATGTCCCTCGAAGGGATCGTGTCGAAGAAGCTGGACAGCCCCTACCGGTCCGGCCGCGGTGGGGACTGGGTGAAGTCCAAGTGCCGGGCGGGCCACGAGGTGGTGATCGGCGGATGGACCGGCGAGGCGGGCCAGCTCCGCTCCCTGCTGGTGGGCGTCTACCGCGAGGACAAGCTCGTCTATGTGGGCCGGGTCGGCACCGGCTTCGGCCGGGACAAGGTCGCCCGCGTGCTGCCGCGGCTGCAGGCGGTGGAGAGCGAGAAGAGCCCGTTCACCGGCCCCGGCGCGCCGCGCAAGGAGGCCAACGTCCACTGGGCGGAGCCGGAGCTGGTGGCCGAGATCGAGTTCGCGGGCTTCACCGGCGGCGGCATGGTCCGCCAGGGCGCCTTCAAGGCGCTGCGCGAGGACAAGCCCGCTCAGGAGGTGGAGGCCGAGACGCCGGCCCCGCTGAGCACCGAACTGCCTGATCCCGCGCCTGCGAAGGCCAAGGCGGCTCCGAAGCCGAAGACCGGCGCCAGGGCCGCCGCGAAAGCCGACCCGGTGGTGATGGGCGTGCTGCTGTCCAACCCCGACAAGGCGCTCTGGCCGGACGGCGGCGACGGCAAGCCGGTGACCAAGCTCGACCTCGCCCGCTACCTCGAGACGGTGGGCCCCTGGATGATGCCGCACATCAAGGGCCGGCCCTGCTCGATCATCCGCATGCCGGACGGCATCGACGGCGACCAGCGGTTCTTCCAGCGCCACGCCGGCAAGGGCTCGTCCAGCCTGATCACCGAGGTGCAGGTGTTCGGCGACCACAAGCCCTACCTCCAGCTCGACCGGATCGAGGCGCTCGCGGCCATGGCCCAGATCGGCGCGGTGGAATACCACCCGTGGAACTGCCAGCCCTTCCAGCCGGAGGTGCCGGGTCGTCTGGTCTTCGACCTCGACCCCGACGAGGACATCCCCTTCGAGCGGGTCATCGAGGGCGCCCTGCGGGTGAAGGACAAGCTGGAGCAGCTCGGTCTCGTGCCGTTCTGCAAGACCACCGGCGGCAAGGGCCTGCACGTGGTCACCCCGCTCAAGGACGGGAAGGGCAAGATGGACTGGCCCACCGCCAAGAAGTTCGCCCAGGACGTCTGCCTGGCCATCGCCGCCGAAGAACCGGCCAAGTACGTGGTCAACATGGCCAAGGCCAAGCGGGTCGGCCGGATCTTCCTGGACTACCTGCGCAACGACCGGATGAGCACGGCGGTGGCCCCGCTCTCGCCGCGCGGGCGGCCGGGCGCGCCGGTCTCCTTCCCCCTCACCTGGGACCAGGTGAAGCCGGGGCTGAACCCCAAGGGCTGGACCATCCGCACGGCGCCGGCGCTCTTGAAGAAGACCAAGGCCTGGGCCGACTATTTCGACAGCGAGCGGCCGCTTGAGCCCGCGATCCGGAAGCTGAGGGGCTGAAGATGGGCAAGTGGATCGGAATCCTGCTGGCGGTGATCGTCGCCTGCGTGGTGGTGGGCTTCCTCGTGGACGCCATCCGCGTACTGGCCTGGGCGGCGGTGGTGGTGCTGGCGGTGATCCTGGCCTTCCAGCTCCTGATGAAGAAGAAGACCTGAGGCCTCAGGCCCCTTCCACGATGAACACCCGCGAGGTGGAGGCGGCGTTCCGGATGCCGAGGATCGCGCCGTACTCCGGCGAGTTGCGCCAGGCCCGCGCCTGCGCCATCGACGGGAACTCCACGATCACGATCCGGCCGGTGGGCGGCTCACCGTCCACCGCCTCCACCGCGCCGCCCCGAACGAGGAAGCGGCCGCCGTACTTGGCCAGCGTCTCTGGCACCCCCGCCGCATAGGTGCGGTAGGTCTCCGGATCGGTGACGGTGATCTCGTTTACGACGTAGGCGGTCATTTCGGCCTCGGGCGGTGTTGCAAGTCGGCGAAGGTCCGACACATGCTCGCGATTTCCAACCGCTTTGCTGCGTTCGTCGAACATCAGGAGCCGACGCCATGTCCGCCACACGCCGCAGTGTCCTCGCCGCCGCCGCGGCCGCCGCCCTGCCGATCCCAGCGCTCGCCCAGGCCGGCGGACTGATCACCAAGCCGATCCCCTCGAGCGGCGAGCGCCTGCCGGTGATCGGCGTAGGCACCGCCCGGCGCTACGACGCCGCCCCAGGCGAGGCCGAGCGCGCGCCGCTGCGCGCCACCCTGAAGCGCTTCCACGAGCTGGGCGGCAGGGTGATCGACACCGCCCCCTCCTACGGACAGGCCGAGCTGGTGGTGGGAGAGCTGGTCTCCGAGCTGAAGATCCGTCCCGGCCTGTTCCTGGCCACGAAGGTCGGGGCCGACAGCAAGGAGGCGGGGCGCGCGCAGATCGAGGCCTCGTTCCAGAAGCTCAGGACGGACAAGATCGACCTGATCGCGGTGCATAATCTGCGCGATACGGCCAACCAGCTCGCCACCCTGCGCGAGCTGAAACAGGGTGGCCGCATCCGCTACGTCGGAGCCACCACCTCCGTCGACAGCCAGTACGCCGACTTCGAGGCGATGATGCGCCGCGAGACCCTGGACGTGGTGCAGGTGGACTACGCGCTGGACAACCGTGGCTCGGCCGACCGCATCCTGCCGCTCGCCCGCGACCGCGGAATGGCGGCGTGGGTGAACCTGCCGTTCGGCCGCGGACGCCTGTTCCAGGCCACCCAGGGCCGGCCCCTGCCCGACTGGGCCAGGGAGATCGACTGCACGACCTGGGCCCAGGTGTTCCTCAAGTACGTGGTCTCCCACCCCGCGGTGACCTGCGCTGTGCCGGGCATGGCCCAGGCCCGCTATGTGGACGACAACCTCGGAGCCGCCCGCGGCCGCCTGCCCGACGCCGCGCTGCGGACCCGTATGGAGCAGTTCATTGACGGCCTCTGAGGCGCCGCGCCGGCGGGGCGTCCCCGCCGCCCTCTCGCGTCTGGTGGTCGCCGAGCCGGAGGAAGTCCCCGCCGTCATCGCGGGCTTCCTGCTCTTCTTCCTGCTGTTCACCGGCTACTTCATGCTGCGCCCGGTCCGCGAGACGATGGGCGTGGCCGGCGGCGTCGATAACCTCCAGTGGCTGTTCACCGGCACCTTCGTGGTCACTCTGCTGGTGACGCCTCTTTACGGCTGGGTGACCCGGGCCGTGCCGCGGGAGCGGCTGCTGCCGGTCTGCTATCTGTTCTTCGCCGCCAGCTTCGCGGCCTTCGCATTCGGCATCTGGCGGGCCGCCGACGACGTCTGGCTGGGGCGCGGCTTCTACGTCTGGCTGTCGATGTTCACCCTCTTCGTGGTGTCGATCGGCTGGAGCTTCATGGCCGACGTGATACGGCCGGGGCAGGCCAAGCGCCTGTTCGGCCAGGTGGCGGCCGGCTCGAGCCTGGGCGGCCTGACCGGGCCGCTGGTGAGTGGCCTGCTGGTCGGCCATGTGGGCCACGCGGGCTTGCTGCTGATCTCGGCCGGCCTGCTCGTCGCCTGCCTCGCGCCGGTGCGCTACCTGCTGGCCTGGCGCGCCCGACAGCCCGAAGAGGCGCAGGAGGCGCGGGCGGCGTCCCGCCCCATCGGCGGCGGGGTGCTGGCGGGGCTGACGCTGATCGCGCGCTCGCCCTACCTGATCGGCGTCTCGGTCTTCGTTCTGCTGCTGACGGCTGTGACCACCTTCCTCTACTTCGAGCAGGCGAGGCTGGTGGAGGTGACCTTCCCCGACCGCACCCGTCAGACGCAGGTGTTCGCCGCGATCGACGTGGCGGTGCAGAGCCTGACCATCTTCATCCAGATCTTCCTGACCGGGCGGCTGACCAGGAGGCTCGGCGTGACCGTCCTGCTGACCCTGGTGCCGGTGCTGATGGTGGCGGGCTTCGGCCTGCTGGCGGCGGCGGCGGCCTTTCCGGTGCTGGCCGGGGTGATGATCCTGCGGCGGGTGGGCGAATACGCCCTGGTCCGGCCGGGCCGGGAGATGCTGTTCACCAGCGTCGACAACGAGACCAAGTACAAGGCCAAGAACGCCATCGACACGGTGGTCTACCGCGGCGGCGACGTCCTGAGCGCCTGGCTGAACACCGCCGTGGCGGCGGTGGGCTCGGGGGCTGCGGTGGCCCTGCTGGGCGCGGCCATCGCGGCGGCCTGGGCGGCCCTCGGCTTCCGCCTGGGCCGGATCCACGACCGCCGCACGGGCTGAGCCCCTAGGGGCGGGTGGTCGTGCCGCCGCCCGTCGGGGCGTCGTTGGTGGTGTTGCCAGCGCCGCTCGCGGCCGAGTCGTTGGCGTTCGCGCCGGTGGAGCCGGGGCCGAGCGAGCCGGTCTCGGCGGGAACGCCCACCTCGCCCGCGCCGCCGGCCTCGCCGCCGGCGCCCGTGTCGCGGCCGGTGTCGGCGCCGCCGACCGTGCCCGGCGCCATGGCGGTGCCCGCATCGCCCGGAGCGGTGGCTCCGTCGGCGTTCTGGGGCGAGCGGTCGCACGCGGCGAGCAGGCCGGCCAGCGACAGGGCCGCGGCCGTGGTGAGCAGGGTCTTCCTCATCTTGTCGTCTCCCGTTTCGAAAGAGGTCGTGGTCAGGCGCGCTTCTTGGCGGGCGCCTTCTTGGCCGCGGGCTTGGTGGTCGTCTTCTTGGCGGCGGTGCGACCGGCGGCGCTCTTGGCGGCCGGCTTGCGGCGCTCGCCCCCGCCGGCCGTCTGGCCCAGGCTGCGGCGCAGCGCCTCCATGAGGTCGATGACCTCCGCCTCCTGCGGCTGCTGCGGGGCGGTGACCGAGGCGCCCTTCTCCTTCTCCTTGATCAGGGCCCGCAGCGCGTCCTCGTAGCGGTCGTTGAACTGGCTGGGGTCGAAGGGGCCTTCGAGCTGGTCGATGATCTTCGCCGCGATGTCGATCATCGCGGCCGGCGGCTTCGCCTCGGGGATGTTCGCGAAGATGTCCTCGGGCTTCTTCACCTCGCGGTTGTTGCGGATGGTGTAGGCCAGGATGCCGCGGTCCCGCGGCTCCAGCGCCATCAGCCGCTCGCGCTGGTGCATGACCAGACGGCCGAGCGCCACGCGTCCCTCCTTGCGCATGGCCTCGCGGATGACCGCGAAGGCCTCCACGGCCATGTCGCCGTCGGGGGCCAGGAAGTAGGGGTCGTTCCAGTAGAGCCGGTCGATCTCGTCCTCGCCGACGAACCGCTCGATGTCGAGGGTGCGGGTGGTCGACAGGCGGACCGACTTGATCTCCTCGTCGGTGATGACGACGTAGCGGCCCTTCTCGATCTCGTAGCCCTTGACGATGTCCGAGCGCTCCACCGGCCCGGTCTCCGGATCCGTGGGGATCATCCGGATCCGGTTATGGGTGTCCTTGTGCAGCATGTTGAAGTGCACCTCGCCGGTGCGCGAGGTGGCCGTGTAGAGCGCCACCGGGCAGCTCACGAGGCTGAGGCGCAGGTAGCCCTGCCAGGTCGGTCGGGTGGCCATAACGGTCTCCGGATCCCCAAGGTCGAGATTCGGAGAACGCGCCGCTTGGCGAATCAGTTCGGCCGCCGCGGCGAGCCTTCGTCTAGCGGTCGGCGAGACCCAGCGTCGGAAGCGCGATCGCCTGCTGCGCGTCGAGGCGGGTCTTTCGGAAGTTGGTCCGCACGCCGCTGTCCGTGCCGAACGCCATGAGCTGGTCGGCCGTGGGCTGGTAGGCCGGCCAGGCGGGCTCGCCGCACCTGGGCGCCGACGTCTTGGCGAAGCTCACCCAGCAGGCGTGCATCAGCGTCGCGATTCTCCGGTCCTCGTCGGAGACCACGCTCATCGGCGTGCGCCGGCCCCAGTACTCGAACACATAGGGGATCTCGGCGGCATGGGCGGCGCTCGTCACCGCCGGGCGCATGCGGGTGGCGACGTAGGAGAAGTGGTAGAGGAAGGCCGGTTGCCCCGGCGCGGCCTTCGCCGCCACCCAGCGGGCCGGGGCGGTGAAGATCCGGTCGGTGAACAGGGCGCGGGCCAGGGCTTCGTCGCCGGCGGCGGCCTCCTCCTTGTAGAGCGCGCGGGCGATCGGCGGGATCTGCGCCAGGCGGCTGGCCGGCAGCGGGCCGGGACCCATCAGGGAGTCCTCGCCGGAGTTGGAGCCGACGATGAGGGGCACGTCGGCGAAGCGGCCGGCGGCCAGGGCCTGGGTGGCGGTCTCGGGCAGCAGCCGGCCGTCCGGGAACGGAGCGTAGCTCATGTCCAGCGCCGCGATCGTCGCCACCGGCAGGGCGCGGAGCTCCTCGGCCGTGGCGGCCGCGACCCCGGCCTTCTGCAGGACGGCCTCGCCCTTGCGCTCCTGGTCGGCCAGGGTGGCGGGCTCGAACCAGCCCAGGCCGGACTGGACGATGGCCTTGTGGTAGAGGCCCCGCGCCTTGGGCGTGGCCAGCAGGGCCAGGGTGGACATGCCGCCGGCGCTCTCGCCGAAGACGGTGACGTTCTCCGGATCGCCCCCGAAGGCCGCGATGTTGCGCTTCACCCATTGCAGGGCGGCGATCTGGTCCATCAGGCCGAAGTTGCCGGTGGGCTCGGCCCCGGCGGCGCGGGTCAGGGCCGGGTGGGCGAAGTAGCCGAGCGCGCCCAGGCGGTAATTGATCGCCACCAGCACCACGCCGTCACGGGCGAAGTTCGAGCCGTCGTAGATCCAGCCGGCGCCCGTGCGGTGCGCGCCGCCGTGGATCCAGACCATCACCGGCGCCTTCTTCGCCGCCTGCGGCGCATAGACGTTGAGCTGCAGGCAGTCCTCGGAGGTCGGGCCATTGGCGCCCCCGGAGTTTGGCGAGCCGTCGGCGTTCATCGGCTGCGGGCAGGAGGGGCCGGCCTTGGTGGCGTCGCGCTCGCCGGTCCAGGCGGCGGCGGGACGCGGCGGCGCCCAGCGGAGCGGCCCCACCGGCGCGGCGGCGAAGGGGATGTTGCGGAAGACGTGGGCCCGGTCGGTGGCCTCGCCCACCAGGGCCCCGGTGTCGATCCTCGCCCGGACGGGCGCGGCGTACGCCACGCCGCCGGCAAGCAGCGCCGCGGCGGCGAGGATGATCCGGAGCATGGGCGAGCCTCCCGTTGTCGTTCTACGGAGCATTCGGGCGCGCCGGGGCCGGGTCAATGGAAATCCCGGCTGCGGATCAGCCGGCCGGTGACGCGGCTGCGGACCTCGGGGGCGGGGCCTTCCTCGTCGCGCATCTCGGCAAGCCGGTGCGACAGGTCGGTGAAGCGCTGGGCCACCAGGTGGATGACGTCGCCCTCCTTCTGGAGCTGGCCTTCCACGAGCAGGAAGGACGCCCCCATCACCAGCCGCCGGTTGGCCTCGAAGGCGTCCTTCCAGACCACCACGTTGGCGATGCCGGTCTCGTCCTCGAGCGTCAGGAAGACCACGCCCTTGGCGGTGCCGGGCCGCTGCCTCACCAGGACGAGGCCGCCGACGGCGGTGCGGCGGCGGTCGCGCATCCCCTTCAGCGCCTCGCAGCGCACGGCGCCCAGGGCGTCCAGGTCCCGGCGGTAGAAGGCCACGGGATGGGTGCGCAGCGACAGGCTGGTGGTGCGGTAGTCCTCGGCCACCTGCTTGGGCAGGCTCATGAAGGGGAGCTGCACCTGCTGTTCCTTCACCCCGCCGGCCAGCAGCGGAGCCTTGTCGGCGGCCCCGATCTCGTCGGCCAGGCCCTTCACCGCCCAGAGCGCGGCCCGGCGGTCGAGGCCCAGCGAGCGGAAGGCGTCGGCCTCGGCCAGCAGCTCCAGCGACCGACGCGAGAGCCCGGCGCGGAGCGCGAAGTCCTCGACGCTTGCCGCGCCCGCGGCGCGGGCCTGCGGGATTCGCTCGGCCTCCTCCTTCTTCAGCCCCTTGATCTGGCGGAAGCCCAGGCGCACCGGCCTGTGCGGCAGGCGCGGATCGTCCTTCGCCTCGAGCGTGCAGTCCCAGTCGGAGAACATGACGTCGGGGGCGCGCACCTCGACCCCGTGCTCGCGGGCGTCGCGGACTAGCTGGGCCGGCTGGTAGAAGCCCATGGGCTGGGCGTTCAGCAGGGCGGCCAGGAAGGCGTCCGGGTGCTTCCACTTCACCCAGGCCGACGCATAGACCAGCAGGGCGAAGCTGATCGCGTGGCTCTCCGGGAAGCCGTAGGAGCCGAAGCCCTCGATCTGGTGGAAGCAGCGCTGGGCGAACTCCGGATCGTAGCCGCGGGCGACCATGCCCTCGACGAATTTCACCCCGTACTCGCCGACGTTGCCGTAGTGGCGGAAGGTGGCCATGGACCGGCGCAGGCCGTCGGCGTCGGCCTCGGAGAACTTCGCCGCCTCGATGGCGATGCGCATGGCCTGCTCCTGGAAGAGCGGCACGCCGAGGGTCTTCCTGAGGATGTTGGCCAGCTCGTCGGGCCGGCCGTGGTCGGGATGCGGCGCGGGATAGGAGACCGGATCCTTGCCCTCGCGCCGCCGCAGATAGGGGTGGACCATGTCGCCCTGGATCGGTCCTGGCCGGACGATCGCCACCTCGATCACCAGGTCGTAGAACTTGTTGGGCCTCATCCTGGGCAGCATCGACATCTGCGCCCGGCTCTCCACCTGGAAGACGCCCACGGAATCGGCCCGGCTGAGCATCTCGTAGACGCCCGGCTCCTCCTGCGGGATGTGGGCGATGTCGCGGATCACCGTGCCGTCGGGCAGCGGCGGCAGCAGGTCGAAGCTCTTCTTCAGCGCCGTCAGCATGCCGAGCGCCAGCACGTCCACCTTCATCAGGCCGAGCGCATCGATGTCGTCCTTGTCCCACTCGATGAAGGTGCGGTCCTCCATGGCCGCGTTGCCGATGGGGACGGTCTCGTCGAGCCGGCGCTTGGTCAGCACATAGCCGCCCACGTGCTGGGAGAGGTGGCGCGGAAAGCCCAGCAGCTCCTGGGCCAGCGCCGTGGCCCGGCGGATCTCCGGCGCGTCGGGGTCGAGACCGGCCTGGCGGATGTGAGCGTCCGGCACCCCGTCGCCGTAGGAGCCCCAGACGGTGCCGGCGAGCGCGGCGGTGATGTCCTCGGTGAGGCCGAGCGCCTTACCCACCTGGCGGATCGCCATGCGTGGCCGGTAGTGGATGACGGTGGCGACGATGGCCGCCTTCTCCCGGCCGTAGCGGTGGTAGACGTACTGCATCACCTCCTCGCGCCGCTCGTGCTCGAAGTCGACGTCGATGTCGGGCGGCTCGCCGCGCTTCTCGGAGATGAACCGAGAGAACAGCAGGTCCTGGTCGGGTTTGGTGGGGTCGACGGCGGTGATGCCCAGGCAGAAGCAGACGCAGGAGTTGGCCGCCGAGCCGCGGCCCTGGCAGAGGATGCCCTGCTCGCGCGCCCAGCGGACGATGTCGTGGACGGTGAGGAAATAGTTCGGGAAGTCGAGCTTCTCGATCAGCTCGAGCTCGTGCGCGATCACCCGGCGCTCCTTGTCGGGTACGCCGGCCGGGAACCGCCAGGCCGCGCCCTGCCAGGTCAGGTCGCGCAGGTGCTGCATGGGGCTCTTGCCCGGCGGCACCGGCTCGTCGGGGTATTCGTAGCGGAGCTGGGAGAGGTCGAAGCCGATGCGGCCGGCAATCTCGACGCTGCGCTCCACCGCGCCCGGGAACTTCGCGAACAGGCGCGCCATCTCCTCGGGCCACTTCAGGTGGCGCTCGGCGTTGGCCTCGAGCCTGAGGCCCGCCTCCTGGAGGGTGCAGGTCTCGCGGATGCAGGTGAGCACGTCCTGCAGGGGCCGCCGCTCGGGGCCGTGGTAGAGCACGTCGTTGGTGGCCACCATGGGGGCGCCGTGCGCCTGGGCCAGGGCCGAGAGCTGCGACAGCCGCTTCAGGTCGCGGGCCCCGTAGCGCCGGGCCGCCGCCAGCCAAACGTCGGGCAGCTCGCCTGAGATGCGGCGCAGGTCGGCGGCGAAGGCCTCGTCCAGCCGCTCGGGCGGGACCACCAGCACGAGCTGGCCCTCGGCGTGGTCGAGGAGGTCGTCCCAGCGCAGCACGCACTCGCCCTTGTCGGCCCGGCGCTGGCCGAGCGTCAGCAGGCGGGTGAGCCGGCCATAGGCCTCCCGGTCGGTCGGATAGACCAGCAGGCTGGGCGTGGCGTCGGCGAAGTCCAGCCGGCAGCCGGTGAGCGCGCGGATCTGCGAGCCCCCGGCCTTCAGCTTCTCCATGGCCGACCAGGCCCGCACCACGCCGGCCAGGGTGTTGCGGTCGCAGATCCCGACGGCTTCCATGCCCAGGGCGTCGGCCCCGGCCACCAGTTCGTGCGGGTGCGACGCGCCCCGCAGGAACGAGAAGTTGGTGGTCGCCTGCAGCTCGGCGTAGCGGGTCATCTTGCGCCGCTCATCCGAACAGCCCGTGGAGCCACCACTTCGCCGGCTGGCCGGGTTCATAGAGGCCGGCGCGGAACACCCAGAAGCGGGCGCCGTCCTGGTCCTCCACCCGGTAGTAGTCGCGCACGTGGCCTACCGAGACCTCCGCGATCTCGCGCTTCCACCACTCCTCGCCCACCCGCTCGGGCCCTTCGGCGCGGCGGACGCGGTGGGTGCGGCCGCGCCAGCGGAACTGGTTGGGCGGATCGTCGGGGGTCAGCGCGATGACGCCCTCCAGCGGCTCGGGCCGGCGGAACAGGCGCACCGGCCGCGGCGTCTCCGGATCCCACGGCCGCGCCGGTCCCGCGGCGGCCAGCGGCCCCCGGCGGCCGACCGACAGCTCGGGCACGTGGCTCTCCACCGGCGCGGCGCGCCAGACGCGGTCCTCGCCCAGCCGGTTGACCAGCCGGTCCACCAGGGGTGCCAGGCCGTCCTCCACCGCGGCGTCGCGGCGGGCGTCGAGCTTGGCCTGGCGGCCGGAGACCCGCTCCACCTCCCAGGCGGCGATGGTCACCACCTCGACGCCGAAGCCCGGGTCCACCGTCTCGAGCTTGGGCGTCACCAGCTTGGCGATGCGCTGGGCGTCGCGGCCGGGGAGCGACAGGCCCACCGCCACCGGCAGGGCCTTGCCGTCCACCCGGTGGAAGCAGAGCTCGAACCGGCGCGCGCCCTGCCCATCCCGCTCCAGCCGGGCGCAGAGCTTGGCGGTCACGTCGAGCGCCACCCGAGCCATGTCCTCGGGCGCGCTGATCGGCTCGAAGAAGGCCAGGCGGGCGAACCAGGGCGAGGGCGGGCGGCGGAAGGCCAGGGCCTCCTTGGTGTGGCCGAGCGCCTGGTCGAGCCGCATCAGCGCCGCCTGGCCGAACCGCCGTCCGAAGGGGGCGCGGGGCAGGTCGAGGATCTGGCCGAGCGTGCGGAGGCCGAGGCGCTCGATCTGGGCGGCGGCCTCGGCGTCGAGCCGGAGCGCCGCCGGCGGCAGGGGCGCCAGCAGGTCCCGGTGGGCGCCGGACGGGGCGATCGTCCCGTCGCCGGCGAAGTGGGCCAGCGCCCAGGCCGCGCCGGGCGTGTCGGCCACGGCGCAGCGGAACGGCAGGCCCGAGCCGGCGAGCCGCTGCTGGAGGTCGGCCATCATCTCCGCCTCGCCGCCCCACAGGTGGTCGACGCCCGAGATGTCGAGAAACAGGCCGTCGGGGCGGTCGGGCGCGACGGCCGGCGAGAAGCGCACGCACCAGTCGACGAGCGCGGTCAGGGCCGCGGCGTCGGCTTCCGGCTCGGCGTCGGCGGTGGCGAGTTCCGGGACCAGCGCCATGGCGTCGGTGGCCTTCTGGCCGGGGCGTAGGCCGAGCCGCAGTCCCGCCTCGTCCACGGCGGCGAGGCGGCGCGCGCCGCGCACGTTCTCCAGCAGGGCGAACGGCTGGCCGTCAGGCGGCGCGGCGGTCGGATTGCGCCGGCGCCACGCCAAGATCGCCCAGGTCGGCGACCAGGCGCAGAGGATGCGCGACATCTCCTGCCTCCATGCAATAGGCGCCCGCCGCCTCCACGATCCAGGCGCCGGTGCGACCGCCGCGGCAGCGCTCCAGCGCCAGACGGAAGCGCGGGGCGCCCAGGCCGAACTCACCCGACGCGGGTTCGGACGGCGCGGAGGCCACCCGCCAGCGGGTGGCGGCGGCAGAGCCCGAGGCCTCCCGCCGGGCCTGGCCGCCGTAGGGGCGGCGGCGGATCAGGAAGCCCGTGGCGCCCAGCTTCTCGCAGGCGAGCTGCAGCCGTCGGCCGGCGGTGAGGTCCACCGCCTCCACCTCGCCCATGACGGCGGCCACGCCGACGGTGGCCAGCGCGTCCTCCATCACCGCCAGCGCCTCGGCCTCGTCGCGGGCGCAGACCTGGATCAACCGCTCGGGCGGGAAGCCCAGCCCGGCCAGGCCGGGGGCCCACAGGTCGTCCCGGCGGGTCACCCACACGGCCTCGCCCCGGCGGGCCAGCGGGGCGGCCATCAGGGCGGCGACCGCGGCCGGCGCGGCGGCGGTCTCGGTCTCCATGCCGTCGCAGACCAGCTCGTGCCAGCGGGCGAGCGGCAGGCCTGCGCCCGGCAGGCAGGAGTCGATTTCCGCCGCGCCGAAGGGTAGGGAGTCGGAGTCCGCCCGTCCGCCCGCCTCGAGGGCTGCGACCTTCGCCTTGAGAGCGGCGAGCTCTCTTGAGCGAGATCCGGACATGGCTTTGCGGACTCCTTTCGTTCCAGTTTTGTTCTGGAACGCGGAGCCCCCGGAGTCAAGTTCCCCGGGCCCCCCGCCAAGCTGACGCACCGGAACGTGATCCCCGCTTCGCCATGGCGCTCGCCGCCGCCGCGTGGCTAACTCCGCCGAAACGCCGCCGGCTTCACAGGCGGCCGCAAGGGAGCGCCGCCATGGCCGTGATCTTCAGCGTCCTCTACCCCTCCGCGGACGGGAAGTCCTTCGACCAGGAGTACTACAACGCCACCCATATCCCGCTGGTGAAGGAGGCCTTCGGGGCCACCGGCCTGACCGGCGTGCAGGTCTTCCAGGGGCTGCCGACGCCCGACGGCGGCAAGCCGCCCTATGTGGCCATGGCCCACCTGACCTTCGCCGACGCCGCGGCCCTGCAGGCCTCGATGACCAGCCCGCGGGCCGGCGAGGTGTTCGCCGACGTGGCCAAGTTCACCGACATCCAGCCGGTGACCCAGGTCAGCACGCCGGCCTGACGCCCCCCGCTCCGGAACAGGGCCGCTAGCCCGGCGGGCCGCCGCCGCCGAAGTCGAAGGCGGGCTCGCGGGGCTTCTGGCCCTGGCCGCCGAAGGTCCAGGTGAAGCCCAGGAAGACGCCGCGGACGTTACCGCCCCGCTCCACGCGGTCGCGCAGGGTCGGCGTGTCGATCACCACCACGTCCTTGAACGAGTCCAGCACGTCCTGGACGGTGACGACGAAGGAAAGCTGGTCGTCCACCTTGCGACGGTAGCCCAGGTTCAGCAGGCCCGACGCCTTGCGATAGCCCTGCGGCGTCAGGCGCTCGCCGTGCATGAAGCCGTTGAGCTGCAGGAAGTCGCGGTCGGTGACCTGCCAGTTCAGGGTGGCGCGGCCGCCCACCGAGGTCCCGTCCCGCTTCTCCACGAACCCGAGCCTCGAGCCGTCGATCTCGTTCCAGGCCAGGTTGCCGTTGAGGCTGTAGGTCAGCTTGGGCGTCAGCCGTCCATTGGCGGTGAGCTCCAGCCCCGCGGCGCGGCTCTCGCCGAGGTTCTCGCGGGTGGTCAGCAGCACGCCGCCGCCCAGGTCGCGGACCACGTCGGTGACCCCGTCGCGGCTCTGGCGGTAGTAGGCGGTGGCCAGCAGGAAGGCGCCGCCGGCCCGCCGCTGCCAGGCGGCCTCGAAGGAATCGGTGATCTGCGGATCGAGGTTGGGGTTGCCCTGCCGGTAGTTGAACTCGTCGACGTAGACCCGGAACGGATTGAGATCCTGCGGCGACGGCCGCTGGACGCGCCGGCTGTAGCTGGCGGTCACCCGCTGCGCGTCGGACAGCTTCCAGGCGAGGTGCAGGCTGGGGTAGGCCTTCCCATAGTCGTTGTCGCCCCGCTGGCCCTGGGTGACGTCCTCGATCTCCACCTCCACCTGCTCCAGGCGCACCCCGGCCAGGACGGTGAGGTCGCCGAACGGCTGCTCGTAGGTGGCGTAGCCCTGGTGGATCGTCTGGTCGTAGGTGAATCGGTTGGTGAGCGAGGGGACGACGTCGAGATCGTCCGCCGCCCCGCCGCGGGCGCCGAAGTTGTCGTAGTCGTTGGCGTCGGCCTGGAAGTAGTAGCCGGCCTTCAGCTTGCCCTCGTGCGGCATCGGCCGCGTGTAGTCGGCCTTCACCTCCGCCTGGTCGAAGACGTTGTCGAACCGCACCGCCTCGTGGAGATCGGGCGCCGGCGGGACCGGGCTGACGATCCGGCTCCGCCGACGACTGGCGAGCTCGGTCCGCTCCAGGCTGCCTGTGACCACCAGCTCGTGGTCCTCGCCGGCGAGCTTGCGGCGCAGCGTCGCCGACACCTCGGCGTTCTCGCGGCCAAAGACGTTGGTTCCGCTCCGGTCGAACAGCCGGGCCAGCGCGCCGGCGGCGTTCTCCACCTCGTAGTGCTGGAAGATCTGGTTATCCACCTGCATGTCGACGTAGCGCGCCTCGAGGCTGAGGCGGGTCGCCTTGTCGAGGTCGTAGTCCAGGCTGCCGCGGGTGTTGAGAATCTCGCCGTCGCCGCGGTTCGAGCTGTCGTCCAGGCTGCGGAGCGCGGCGCCGGTGGCGGCGTCCACCACCTCGCGCTCGCCCCGGGACCAGAACTTCTGCGGATCCTGCCGGTAGGAGATGTCGCCGGACAGGCTCAGGCGGGCCGAGTTGTAACCGCCGCTCAGCCCCGTGTTCCAGCGGCCCTCGGTGCCGTAGTTGCCGCGCAGCGAGCCGGAGTACCCCGGCTTGCGGCTCTTCTTGGTGATCAGGTTGATGACGCCGGCGCCGCCCTCCGGGTTGAACGCGGCCGAGGGATTGGTGATCACCTCCACCCGCTCGATCTGGTCGGCCGGCAGGCTCTGCAGGGCGGCGGCGCGGCCTTCGCCCTTGAACATGCCCGACGGCTTGCCGTCGATCATGATGGTGACGTTCGGATCGCCGCGCAGGCTGACGTTGCCCTGCACGTCCACCTCGACGGAGGGCACGTTGCGCAGGGCGTCGCCGATGGAGCCGGTGGCCGACTGCAGATCCTTGGACACGTTGTAGCTGGTGCGATCGATGGAGGTGCGCACGTCCGGCGCAGCCCCGCTGACCACCACCTCGCCCACCGTCTTCGCCTCCCCCTTGGGCGCAGCCGGCGGGGACCTGGGGGACTGTGCGGCAGGCTGGGCCGAGGCCGTCCCGGCGAACAGCAGGGCCGGAGAGGCCAAGGCGAGAAGAACGCGCTTCAAGAGAACCCCGACTTCGAAATTACGTTTGTAGATCGTGGCGCACGCCCCGCGCCCCGGCAAGGCCAAAGCCAAGCTTGGCCACTGTCTGTGGGCGGCCCCCTGCGGGCAACTTAAGGATGTGTCACGTTCGGGCGGGTTTGACGGCGGGCCGCGGCGGCCGGAAGCTGCCCCGGCGTTGTCGGAAACCGACGACCTCGGACGTCCTTGGGGCGGGAGGTGTGACACATGCGGCAAGCAACCCAACTGCTCATCGGCACCCGCAAGGGCGCCTGGATCTACCGCAGCGACCCCGATCGCCAGGCATGGCGGGCGCAGGGGCCGATCTTCCTCGGGACCATCGTCAACCATCTCGTCCTCGATCCGCGGGACGGCCGCACCCTGCTCATGGCCGCGTCCACCGGCCATCTCGGGCCGACCATCTTCCGGTCCACGGACGGTGGAGAGACCTGGGCCGAGGCGGCCCGGCCGCCGGCCTTCCCCAAGGGCGACCCGCACGGCCGCTCGGTGAACCACACCTTCTGGCTCGAACCGGGGCATGTCAGGGAGCCTGGGGTCTGGTGGGCCGCCACCTCCCCGCCGGGCCTGTTCCGCAGCGCCGATGGCGGCGAGACCTGGGAGAGCGTCGCGGGCCTGAACGAGCACCCCAGGATCATGGACTGGCTGCCGCCGGACGGCGGCACGCCCGACGGCGCCATCGTGGCCGGGATCTGCATCGATCCCCGCGACGCCCGCCACATGTATCTGGCGACCTGCTCGGCCGGGGTGCTCGAGACCACCGACCAGGGCGACACCTGGCGGCCGCTCAACCGCAACGTCGAAGCGAACTTCCTGCCGGACCCCTATCCCGAGTACGGGCAGGACAGCCACCAGATCGCGCTCGCGCCGACCAACCCCGACCGGATCTGGCAGCAGAACCACTGCGGCATCTACCGGCTGGACCGGCCCGGCGAGGACTGGGTGCGGATCGGCCGAGCCATGCCGCCTGAGGTGGGTGACATCGGCTTCTCGATCGTGCCGCACGCCCGCTGCGCCGAGACCGCCTGGGTGTTCCCCATGGACGGGACGGACGTGTGGCCGCGGGTCAGCCCTGGCGGCCGGCCGGCCGTCTACCGGACCCGCGATGGGGGTGCGAGCTGGGAGCGGCAGGACCGCGGCTTCCCGACCGAGCAGGGCTGGTTCACCGTCAAGCGACAGGCGTTCTGCGCCGACGGGCACGATCCGCAGGGCCTCTACCTCGGCACCACCGGCGGCGAGGTGTGGATGAGCGGCGACGAGGGCGAGAGCTGGCGCCAGATCGCCGGCCACCTGCCCGAGATCTACTCGGTCGTGGCGGCGCCGGTCTGATGGTGCGGGTGCTGATCCCCTCGCAGCTCACCGCCTACACCGGCGGCGAGACGCGGCTGGAGGCGGCGGGCGCGACCGTGGATGCGGTGCTCGACGACGTGGACCGCCGCTTCCCCGGCCTGAAATTCCGGGTGATCGACGAGCAGGACCGGGTGCGCCGGCACATGCGCCTGTTCGTCGGGATGGAGGAGACCCGCGACGTCCGGCGCCCGCTGCGCGACGCCGACGAGCTGTTGATCTTCGGCGCGCTGAGCGGGGGATAGCGAAGCAGTTGCTCCCCCATCGGGGGAGCTGTCGCGAAGCGACGAGGGGGTCAGCTCAGAGGTTCGAGCGCCCCCTCAACCGGTGCGTAGCCGCCCTCCCCCGGCGGGGGAGGACCAATGGTTCAGAACTTCAGCAGCCGCGCTTCCTTGACGTGCGGCAGGGCCTGGATCCTGGCGAGCAGATCCTGGGAGGCGTCCTGGTCGACGCCGACCATGGCGATGGCGTCCTGGCCCACGGTGACCCGGCCGAGGTTGAACGTGGCGATGTTCACGTCCGCGTCGGCCAGCAGGGCGCCCAGGGCGCCGATGAAGCCGGGCTTGTCGAGGTTGTTGACGTAGAGCATGCGCGGCGAGAACGGCGCGTCGAGGTCCATGCCCTTCACCTCCACGATCCGCGGGGCGCCGGCCAGCACCGAGCCGGCGAAGCCGCGGCGGCCCTTCTCGGTCTCGATCGAGATCCGCATCAGGCTCTCGTAGATCGGCGAGTCCTCCTGCTTGGACTCCGAGACGGAGATGCCGCGCTCCTTCGCGATGGCCGGGGCCGAGACCATGTTCACCTCGGCCAGCATCGGGCGCATGACGCCGGCCAGCGCCGCGGCGGTCAGCGGCTTGGTGTTCAGCGTCGCGACCTGGCCCTCGTAGGCGATGTCGATGCCCTTGATGCCGTAGTCGACCATCTGGCCAGCCAGGGCGCCGAGCTTCTCCGCCAGGGCCACGAAGGGCTTCAGGCGCGGCGCCTCTTCCGCCGTGACCGACGGGCTGTTCAGCGCATTGGTGACGGCGCCGGTGAGCAGGTAGTCGCTCATCTGCTCGGCGACCTGCAGGGCGACGTTCTCCTGGGCCTCGTTGGTGGAGGCGCCCAGGTGCGGCGTGGCGATGAAGTTCGGCGCGCCGAACAGGGGGTTCTCCTTGGCCGGCTCCTGCACGAAGACATCGAAGGCGGCGCCGCCCACGTGGCCCTCGTCCAGCAGCTTGCGCAGCGCCGCCTCGTCCACCAGCCCGCCGCGGGCGCAGTTGATGATCATCACGCCCTTCTTGGTCTTCTTCAGGTTCTCGGCCGACAGGATGTTGCGGGTCTTGTCGGTGAGCGGCGTGTGCAGGGTGATGATGTCGGCGCGCTTCAGCAGCTCGTCGAGCTCGACCTTCTCGACGCCGATCTCCACCGCGCGTTCCGGCGACAGGAAGGGGTCGTAGGCGACCACGTGCATCTTCAGGCCGTTGGCGCGGTCGGCCACGATGCCGCCGATGTTGCCCGCGCCGATCAGGCCGAGCGTCTTGCCGTAGAGCTCGACGCCCATGAAGCGGTTCTTCTCCCACTTGCCGGCCTGGGTGGAGGCGTCGGCGGCGGGGAGCTGGCGGGCGAGCGCGAACATCATGGCGATGGCGTGCTCGGCGGTGGTGATGGAGTTGCCGAAGGGCGTGTTCATGACCACCACGCCGGCCGCGGTGGCGGCGGGGACGTCGATGTTGTCCACGCCGATGCCGGCCCGGCCGATCACCTTCAGGTTCTTGGCGGCGGCCAGCACGTCCTTGTCGGCCTTGGTGGCGGAGCGGACGGCGAGGCCGTCGTAGTCGCCGATGATCTTGAGCAGTTCGTCCTTGGGCAGGCCGGTCTTCACGTCCACGTCGACGCCGCGGTCCTTGAAAATGGCGACGGCGGCGGGCGACAGGCTGTCGGCGATGAGCACGCGGGGCATTGGATAGTCTCCTTCAGGAGAGGGAGTCCTCCCGTGCGGTCACGGGAGGCTCGTCGTTGGGGAAGCAGGCGCGAGCCTGCGGTCAGGCGGCCGGCTGCAGGTCGGCGGCGACGGTGGCGAAGGCCCAGTCGAGCCAGGGCGTCAGCGCATCCACGTCGGCGGTGTCCACCGTCGCGCCGCACCAGATCCTCAGGCCCGGAGGCGCGTCGCGGTAGCCGCCCACGTCGAGGGCCACGCCTTCCTTCTCCAGCAGCGAGGCCAGCTTCTTGGCGAAGTCCGCCTGCGCATCGGCGGCGAGCGCGGTCACCTCGGGGTCCACCACCTTCAGGCAGACGGAGGTGTTGGACCGCGTCGCGGGGTCCTCGGCCAGGAAGGCCACCCAGGGGGTCTTCGCCGCCCAGGCGTCGAGCACCGCGAGGTTGGCGTCGGCGCGGCGCTTCATCTCGGCCAGGCCGCCGATCCCCGCCGCCCACTTCAGCGCGTCCAGGTAGTCCTCAACGCACAGCATGGAGGGCGTGTTGATGGTGGAGCCCTCGAAGATCTCGAGGTTGACCTTGCCGCCCTTGGTCATGCGGAAGAGCTTCGGCATCGGCCAGGGCGGGCTGTAGCTCTCCAGCCGGGCGACCGCGCGGGGGCCGAGGATCAGCACGCCGTGCGCGCCCTCGCCGCCCAAGGCCTTCTGCCAGGAGAAGGTGACCACATCGAGCTTCGCCCAGTCGAGCGTCTGGGCGAAGGCCGCTGAGGTGGCGTCGCAGATGACGATCCCCTCGCGATCCTCGGCGATGAAGTCGGCGTTCGGCACGCGCACGCCCGAGGTGGTGCCGTTCCAGGTGAACACCAGGTCGGCGTCCTTGCGGACCTTCGTCAGGTCGGGGAGCTGGCCATAGTCCGCCGACAGCACCTCGGCCTCGATCTTGAGCTGCTTGGTCACGTCGGTGACCCAGTCCTTGCCGAACGATTCGAAGGCGAGGAGCTGCACCGGCCGCTGGCCCAGCATGGACCACATCGCCATCTCGACGGCGCCGGTGTCGGAGCCCGGGACGATGCCGATCAGGAAGTCGTCGGGGACCTCCAGCACCTCGCGGGTGCGGTCGATCGCCTCCTTCAGGCGCGACTTGCCGAGCTTCGAACGGTGCGACCGCCCGAGCACTGCGCCGGAGAGGTTTTCGGGGGTCCATCCGGGGCGCTTGGCGCACGGGCCGGACGAGAATTCGGGACGAGCCGGGCGCATGGCCGGCTTCGGCGGAGTCGTAGTCACTGCGATGTCTCCCATCCTTGCAGATGGGCAGCGCCCCGTTGGGAGGGCGTGGCCCGCGGGCCAGAAACCTCCGTTCCGGCCGGGGCGCAAGCGAAATGTTCCGAAATGCGCCGTGAGCGGCGCCGGGCCGCAGCCCGGCGACCTAGGCTGCGGCGCGGGCGCGGAGCCGCCGGCGCCAGGCCAGGCTCGCGCCGATGATCAGGCACCAGGTGATGCCCGTCCAGTTGAGGTTGTTCACCAGGGCGGTGGTGAAGTCGAACGGCCGCTGGTTCACCAGGTAGTAGGAGTGCAGGGCGAACTGGGCGGCGAAGAACAGCATCACCCCGCCCATCCAGGGCGCCGCGAAGTTGATGGTGATGAACAGCAGGGCGAGCGCCGCGACGCCGTCGTTGCAGAGCCAGATCAGCGGACTGATCTCGGGCGACATCCAGCCGAAGATGCGCGCCACGGCGACGTTGGCGAGCACCACCACGGCCGCCGCACGTTCCGCCCGACCGCCCTTCCACAGCGCGAAGATCGCGCCGAGCACGAGGAAGACGTCTACGAGCAGGCCGATCCTGATGTTGGACATGACATCGCGCCCCTAGCGGGAACTAGAGGCGCGACACCAGTTAATTAGTTGCAACCCTGAGGTCAGCCGACCTCACGCATGGTGACCTCGGTGGTCACCGCGCCGGACGGCGGCTTGTCCATGCCGCTCATCTTCGTGCGGATGCCGAGCCGCAGCTTGGCGTCGTTGAGCTCGTTGTGCACGCCCACCATGGCGGTGCGCGCCTCGCTCAGCGCCTTCATCGCGTCCATCAGCTTGGCCTGCGCGTCGTCGGCGAACACCAGCGAGGTGTTCACGTCCTTCCGCGCCGCGAGCATGACGCTCATCAGCTCGGCGGCCTCGGCGAGCGCGCCGTCCACGGCGGCCTCGGTCGCGAACAGCTTGTTCGCCACCTTCTGGGCCACGAAAACCTTCTCCATCGAACACCCCTCATTTGAGCCTACCCACGGTCGAGCAGGGTAAATCAAAGGTGAAGCTCGATCCACGCGGTTCATGATTCATTGACCATAAATCTCACCGCCAGGAGTTGCATCGTGGCGCGGGGGGCACAGATTCTCCCGCTGCACGAGCAATTGCGCGTCGGGAGCGAACAACCCCCGGCTGCGGCGGGCTCGCGCGGAAGCGTTCCGTTAGGATTATCGGGCTATTGCGGAGGTTCCCTGCCGCCCCACGCGAGCGCCCCGTGACCCCAGCCGCCGGCCAGAACGACCGGGCTCCCGTCGCCAGTTTCCACGCCCGCGTCGCGAGCGTCGGCCTCATCACGACCATGGTCGTGCTGGTGGCCGCCTGCCTGACGTTCATGCTGCAGCAGTGGGCGGTCGCGAAGACCCAGTCCTACCAGATCCACCAGTCGCTGGCGCACATCACCGCCCAGACCGCCTCCGAGGCGGTGGCCGACGGCGACCTGAAGAAGCTGCGCGCGCCCATGGCGGCGCTCTCCGCCAGCGAGCGGGTGGTCTCCGCCACGCTGTCGGACAATACCGGCCGGCCGCTCGCCGCCTACCACCGGGCCGGCGGGCCCACGCGGGCGCCGTCGCACCGCATCGGCGCCGAGGTGGTCGACAATGGCCGCCGGGTCGGGCGGCTGACCATGACGGTGGAGTCGCCCTCGCTGCGGCCCCTCCTGCCGCAGTTCATCGCCCTCACCTTCGCCCTGCTGTTCGGCGGGATCGGGGTGGCCCTGTTCCTGGCCCGCAGCCTGGCCCGCCGGGTGATCGCGCCGGTGCAGAGCCTGTCGGAGGCGATGCACGAGGTGGCCGCCGGCGGCAGCTTCGCGCCCGTGGCGGTGCAGGCCCAGGACGAGCTGTTCCAGAGCCTCAACGAGAGCTTCAACCACCTGCTGGGCAAGCTCGGCGAGCGGGAGGACGACCTGAAGCGCGCCATGCGCGAGCTGGAGCAGGCGCGCGACGCCGCCAACGCCGCCAACGTGCTGAAGACCCAGTTCCTGGCCAACATGAGCCACGAGATCCGCACGCCGCTGAACGGCGTGCTGGCCATGGCCGACGTGATGGCCATGGGCGAGCTCGCCAAGACCCAGCGCGACCGCCTCGAGATCATCCGCCAGTCGGGGGCCCTGCTGCTGGCGGTGCTCAATGACGTCCTCGACCTCTCGAAGATCGAAGCCGGCAAGCTCACCCTTGCGCGCGACGACTTCGAGCTGGAGGCCACCATCGCCGCCGCCGCCCAGGCCCACGCCGCCGAGGCGGCGGCCAAGGGGCTGGACTTCCAGCTCGCGGTCGATCCGAACGCCGCCGGCTGGTGGCGCGGCGATCCCGAGCGGCTGCGCCAGATCCTCGGCAACCTGCTGTCCAACGCGGTGAAGTTCACGCCGGCCGGCGCGGTGGAGGCGCGTGTCGACGTGAATCCCGACACCGGCGCCCTGCGCCTGGTGGTGCGCGACACCGGCGTCGGCATCGCCCCGGAGAAGCTGCCCGGCCTGTTCGAGAAGTTCACCCAGGCCGACAACTCGGCCACCCGCCGCTTCGGCGGCACGGGCCTGGGCCTCGCCATCTGCCGCGAGCTCACTCAGATGATGGGCGGGTCGATCGTGGTGGAGAGCCGCGAGGGCAAGGGCTCCGTCTTCACGGTCGAGCTGCCGCTGCAGCACGGCGACGCCAGCGCCGCCCCGGCGGCCGCGGAAGCCGAGCACGACGCCGGCATCCGCCTCCTGGCCGCCGAGGACAACCCCACCAACCGCCAGGTGCTGGCGGCGGTGATGAACTCGCTGGGCATCGACATCGACATCGTGCCCGACGGCGAGCAGGCGGTGGAGGCGTGGCGGGTTGGCGGCTACGACCTGATCCTGATGGACATCCAGATGCCGGTGATGGACGGCGTCGAGGCCGCGCGCGCCATCCGTCTCGCCGAGAAGAAGCAGGGCCGGCCGCGGACGCCGATCATCGCGCTCACCGCCAACGCCATGGGCCACCAGCTCGCCGAGTACACCGCCGCCGGCATGGACGGCCTGGTGGCCAAGCCCATCGAGATCGCCAAGCTCTACGAGGCGATCAGCAACGCCCTCAACGACGCCGCCACCGGCGCGTCCGGCCAGACCCACGCCGCCTGAACCGACCGTCAGCTAGCTGAACGGAAAACAACGCCCGGCTCAGATCGCCGTCAGGCGTCGCGTGTTTACCTCCGAACCATCGACGCCGGATTTCCCGGCCCAAGGATGGTTCCGGAGGACCAGATGAAGAAGATTCTGCTCTCGATGGCCGCCGTCGCTGCGCTCGGTGCGGCCGCTGTCCCCGCCGCCGCCCAGCCCTGGCGCGGCGACTACGACCGCAACGACCGCCACGAAGGCCAGCGCTTCACCGGCCGTTACGACGCGCTCGAATGGCAGATCAACGCCGCCGCGCGTGAAGGCCGGCTGAACCGCGGCGAGGCGCGCGACCTGCTCGCCCAGTGGCGCGACAACCAGCCCCTGGCGTGGCGCGTCGAGACCGGCCGCGCCAGCGGCTACGAGCGCCAGCGGGTGCTGAGCACCATGAACCGCATCGAACGCGCCCTGGAGCGGTCGCACCGCTACAGCCGCTACGACCGCGACGACGGCTACGGCCGCGACTGGCGCCGCTGAGGCGCAACCAACCGCCGCCCATGGGGTTCTCACGCCCCATGGGCGGGAGACCCGACGCAGAGGGACGGACCTCTAGCCAAAGGACCTTGACGATGAAGAAGCTCACCACCCTGACCCTGATCGGCGCGGCCTCGGCCCTGGCGCTGTCGGCCACCGCGGCGTCGGCCCAGCCCTACGGCGGCTGGCAGTCGATCAACCAGCGCCAGGCCCAGCTCGACCGGCGCATCGACCGGGGCGTGCAGCGCGGCGACCTGACCCGCGCCGAGGCCAACCGCCTGCACCGCGAGTTCCGCGAACTCAGCCGCCTGGAAGCCCGCTACCGGGTGAACGGCCTCACCGTCCGGGAGCGCGCCGACCTCGACCGCCGCTTCGACCGACTGGCCACGCAGATCCGCTTCGAGCGGAACGACCGCGACTACGGCTACGGCTACGGTCCGGGCTACCGCCGCTAGGCCTGAAGGCCTGAGCGCACGACGCCGCCCTGCCCCCGCAGGGCGGCGTCTTCGCGTCCGCTCAGGGGCGGATGCGCAGCGTGCCGTCCACCACCGTCGTCGCGCGGCCGCGCAGCAGGACCCGCTCGCCCCGGTGCTCGCAGTCGAGGTCGCCGCCCCGGCCGGGATAGGCCTGGTGGAAGGCCACCCGGCTACGGCCGAGCTTCTCGGCGAACAGCGGCGTCAGGATGCAGTGCAGGGAGCCGGTGGCGGGGTCCTCGGGGATGCCCGAGCCCGGCGCGAAAAACCGGTCCACCACGTCGTAGGGCTTGCCCGCCGCCAGGGCCGCGACGCCGACATTGCCGCGGCTGCCGGTGTGCTCGCCCGCCACCTTCTCGAGTGCGACGAGGTCCGGCGCGCAGGCCCGCACCGCGTCCTCGTCGGCCAGGACCGCCACCACATAGTTCGACGCCCAGACCTCCACGGGCTCCACGCCCAGGGCTTCGGCGAGGCCGGCCACTTCGCACTGTTTCGGGGGCTGCGCGGGGAAGTCCATCTCGTAGAGCTCGCCCGAGCGGCGCACGGTCAGCGGCCCCGACTGGGTGTCGAAGGTCACCTGCTCGGCCTCGAGGCCGAGCTCGGCGAACAGCACGTGGCCCGAGGCCAGGGTGGCGTGGCCGCAGAGCGGCACCTCCAGGGCCGGGGTGAACCAGCGCAGGCCGAACCGGGCCGGGTCGGCGGTCTTCAGGAGGAAGGCGGTCTCGGCCTGGTTGTTCTCGGCGGCCAGCTTCTGCATCCAGCCGGCGTCCGGCCAGGCCTCGAAGGGCTCCACCACGCAGGCGGGATTGCCCTTGAAGGCTTCCGGGGCGAACGCATCGACGGTCCACTGGCGCATGGGGAAAAGGTCTCCTATGGCGAAGCTTGGTCAGTTAGGGAGCCGAGATGCCCCACGAAACCCGCGACGCCGACGGATACCTGCTCAGCGACGATCCCGCACGGTTCGATGTGGCGCTGGCGCATCAGTGGATCGCCGGCCAGAGCTACTGGGCGCAGGGCATCCCCTTCGACACTTTCGCCAGGGCCTGCGCCGGCAGCCTAACCGTCGGCGCCTATGCGCCGGACGGCGCTCAGGCGGGCATGGCCCGGGTGGTCACCGACCGCGCGACCTTCGGCTGGGTCTGCGACGTCTTCGTGGACGAGGCGGCGCGCGGCGCGGGCGTCGGCAAGCGGCTGATGGCCTACCTGACGGCGCACCCCGACCTGCAGGGCTTCCGCCGGATGCACCTGGCCACCCGCGACGCCCACGCCCTCTACGCCCGGTTCGGCTTCGAACCCCTGAGCGGAGCCGACCGCTGGATGCAGGTCTACGATCCGGACGTCTATCGGCGCTGAGCGCCTACCCGACGATTTCGATCTCCGGCCAGCGGGCCTTGGCCGACGCCGAGGCGCGTTCGAAGCCCTTGTTGTTCGGCCGGTGGGGATTGGGCCGCAGGCGCAGAGCGAACAGGTCGTCCAGGCCGAACGGCGCGTGGATGGTCAGCCGGCCGTCCGCCTCCAGCCGGACGCCCACCGCGAACAGCGGCGAGACGAAGCGGCCGAGCGCCTCCGGCGTGTTCGGCAGGGGGGCGTACGCCTCGCCGAACTTGCCCTCGAACCAGACGTGCACCCGGGCCTGGTTGCGCACCTCGACCATTTCGCGGAACGGCGGGGCGAAGGCCTCGGCCACCCGGCGGATCACCACGTCCTCGGCCTCGTAGGAGATGTCCGCCGCGTCGTAGTAGCCAAGGTCGTAGTCCTTGATGCCGTGCTCCGGCGGCCGCCCCGTCAGGTGGTTCAGCACCGGCTGGTAGACCGCGCCGGAGAACACCAGCCAGTCAGGCAGGTCGAGCTCCCGGGCCACGGTCAGCACGTGCATCAGTCCGGGCGTCGCCCGGACGATCGCCTCGAGGCGGCCCTCCAGGCTCATCGCAGCGCCCAGCCGTGATCGAGGGGGCCATGTCCCCGGCCGAGGCCCGGCGCATGCGCCATCGCCTCCTGAACATAGGCCCAGGCGCGGGCGACGGCGTCGGTGAGCGGCATCCCCTGGGCGAGGCCCGTGGCGCAGGCCGACGCCAGGGTGCAGCCGGTCCCGTGGGTGTGTCGGGTGTCCTGGCGCTCGGCTTCGAAGACCGTTTCGCCGTCCGGCGTCATCAGGACGTCGGTGACCCGCTCGCCCGGCACGTGGCCGCCCTTCATCAGCACGGCCTTGGCGCCCATAGCCAGCAGGGCCTCGCCGGCCCGACGCAGGTCGTCGGCCGAGCCGACGGCGAGGCCGGTCAGCGCCTCGGCTTCCGGCGCGTTGGGGGTCAGCAGGGCCGCGCGCGGCACCATCAGGCGCTTCACCGCGCCCACCGCGTCCTCGGCCAGCAGCGCGGCGCCGCCCTTGGCCACCATCACCGGATCCACCACCGCCGGCGCGCCGGGCGCGCTGTCGAGGATCCGCGCCACCGTCTCGACCGCGGCGATGTCGCCGAGCATGCCTGTCTTCAGCGCGTCCGCGCCGATGTCATCCAGCACGGCGCGGGCCTGGGCCTCCACCACGTCCAGCGGGATCGGGTGCACGCCGGTGACGCCCAGGGTGTTCTGCACGGTGATGGCGGTCACCGCCGTCGCCGCGTAGCCGCCCAGCGCGGTGACGGTCTTGATGTCCGCCTGGATGCCCGCCCCGCCGCCCGAGTCGGAGCCGGCGACGATCAGGACTCGGCCTAAGGAGCGCATGGCGTGGCGATAGCGCGGCCGGCCGGCAAATGCATCGGGATTCACGCCGGGGCGCGACGGCGGCCGCCGGAGCCTTGCGCCGCGTCAAGGCGTCGTTCCGCCGACAGGCGCGAAGTCGCGCCGGGACGCCGAGGACGCAGAGGAGCTCGCCCATGACCCCCAAGTGCGAAAGCTGCGGCATGCCGATCGAGACCGGGCGCTACTGCGGCTACTGCGTCGACGAGCACGGGGCGCTGCAGGACTTCGAGACCCGGTTCGAGCGGATGGTCCGCTGGCTGATGCGCGAGCGCGGCGGCACGCGCGCCGCCGCCGAGCAGGCGACGCTCGCCCGGATGGCCACCCTGCCGGCCTGGCGCGACCATCCGAAGGTGCGGGCGGCCGGCGGCTAGCGCGCCGCGGCGATGGCCCGCCAGACGCGCAGCGCCTGGACCGTCTCGCGTACGTCGTGCACCCGCACGGCGGAGACCCCGGCCACCGCGCCGGCCAGGGCGCCGGCGATGGAGCCCCCCAGCCGTTCGCCGGGCGCGCGGCCGCCGCCGTCGATCGCGTCGATGAACCGCTTGCGGCTGACGCCCAGCAGGACGGGGAAGCCGAGCGCCACGATCCGGTCGAGGTGGGCGAGCAGCGGCAGGTTGTGCTCCAGCATGTGCTTGCCGAACCCGATGCCAGGGTCGAGCCAGATCCGCTCGCGCGCCACGCCGGCCGCCATGGCCGCCGCCGCCCGGCTCAGCAGGAACTCGGCCACCTCGGCGACCACATCGTCGTAGCGCGGCTCGGCCTGCATGGTCCGGGGCTCGCCCTGCATGTGCATCAGCACCACGTCGCAGCCGAGCTCGGCGGCGGTGTCCAGCGCGTCTGGCGCGTAGCGCAGCGCCGCCACGTCGTTCCACATGGTCGCCCCGGCCGCCACGGCGGCCCGGGCCACGGCCGGCTTCATGGTGTCGATGGAGATGGGAATGGCGCTTTCCGCCCTGAGCGTGCGGATCAGCTCAACGACGCGGGCGATCTCCTCGGCTTCGGGCACCGGCTCGGCGCCCGGCCGGGTGGACTCGCCGCCCACGTCCAGCATGTCCGCACCCTCGGCGATCAGGCGGCGGGCGTGCGCCAGGGCGGCGCCCAGGTGCAGGTAGCGGCCCCCGTCGGAAAAACTGTCGGGGGTGACGTTCGCCACGCCCATGACACGAAGCTGCGCCTTAGTGCGCGAACGGGACGCCACCTTGGCGGGAGGTGAATGTGTCGACATGGCCAGCACGCTTGCCCATCCATAGCAGCCGGGGGCGGATTCGCGAGCGCGGCGGTTCGCGCCCGATCCGCGCATGATCCTCAACCCGATTCGAGCGTGGCGCCGCCATCGCCGGTTGAAGCGTCAGGCCGCCGAGGAGGCCCTGCACCTGCGGCGGCGCCACGGCGAGGCGGCGCTGGCCGCGGCCGAGACGAAGCTCCGCCGCGACGACCTGACGCGCTGGGGCCGCCGGGTGGTCGGGCAGGCGGCGAGGCTGCTGCGGGAGGGCTCCTGAACGACGGCCGAGCTTGCGCGTTAGGGTTGCGAGCCCAGTTCCGAGGAGCAGGTCATGGCCGACGTCAACGGCACGAGCGCGCGCGACACCCTGAACGGCACGGCGGGCGCCGACGTCGTCTCCGGCGGCGACGGCTCCGACACCCTGATGGGCGGGGCGGGCGACGACGTTCTCTACGGCCACGGCGCCTCCGACACCGACGCCGCCAACGGCCTGATCGACGCCGTGCGGGTGGCCTCGGGCCTCTCCTCGCCGCTGTTCGGCGCCTCGCCACCGGGCGATCCGGACCGGCTGTTCGTGGTGGAGCAGCAGACGGGCCGCGTCCGCATCCTCGACCTGAACTCGGGCCAGGTGCAGACGGACCCCTTCCTGGACCTGCCGGACGGAAGCTTCGCGACCGGCGGCGAGCAGGGCCTGCTCGGCCTCGCCTTCGCGCCGGACTACGCCGCGAGCGGCCGGTTCTTCGTGCACTTCACGAATCCGGCCGGCGACATCGAGATCCGCGAGTACCGCCGGGCCGACGCCGACCACGCCGACGCGGGCTCCGCCCGGACGATCCTGACCATCCCGCACCCCGGCGCCACCAACCACAACGGCGGCTGGATATCCTTCGGCCCCGACGGCTTCCTCTACATCGCCACCGGCGACGGGGGCGGCGCGGGGGACCCGGAGAACGACGCCCAGAACCGCGACAGCCTGCTCGGCAAGATCCTGCGCATCGACGTGAACGGCGACGCCTTCCCGGGCGATACGACCCGCAACTACGCCATTCCGGCCGGCAACCCCTTCGCCGGCGCGACGGCCGGGGCCGATGAGGTCTGGCTCTACGGCCTGCGCAATCCCTGGCGGGCGAGCTTCGATACCGCCACCGGCGATCTGTGGATCGGCGACGTAGGCCAGGGCGCGCGCGAGGAGGTGGACTTCATCCCCGCCGGCCAGGGCGGGCTGAACCTCGGCTGGCGGTTCATGGAAGGCAATATGCCGTTCAGCGGGACCGCGCCCGCGGGTCTGACCCCGCCGATCCTGGAGTACGACCGCAGCACGCCGCTCTATTCCGGCGTCGCAGTCACGGGCGGCTACGTCTACCACGGCCCGGGCGGCGGCCAGGGCCTCTACTGGTTCGCCGACTTCGCCAGCGGCAATCTGTGGAGCGTCGCCCAGCAGGGCGGCGCCGCCCAGGACTTCCTGAACCGCAACGGCCAGATCGTGCTGTCGGGGGGCGGCGACTTCGATCAGATCGCCTCCTTCGCACTCGACGGGCGCGGGCGCCTCTACGCCATCGGCCTGGACGGCGACATCCACCGGCTGACCCCGCGCACCGGCGCGGGCGACGCGTCCGACTACATCCGCGGCGGCGACGGCGACGACGTGATCTGGGGCGGCCTCGCCTTCGACGACGTGCACGGCAACATGGGCCAGGACAGCGTCCACGGCGGCCAGGGGAACGACTGGGTGGTGGGCGGCCAGGGCGACGACCGGCTGTTCGGCGACGACGGCGCGGACATCGTCTACGGCAACCTGGGCGCCGACACCCTGGAGGGCGGCGCGGGCGCGGACCTGATGCGCGGCGGCCAGGCCAACGACCTGCTGTCCGGCCAGGACGGGAACGACTGGATCAGCGGCGACCGCGGGGACGACACCCTGACGGGCGGCGCGGGCGCCGACGTCTTCCACACCTTCGGCGAGGCCGGCGTCGACCGCGTCACCGACTTCAGCCGCGCCCAGGGGGACCGCGTCCAGCTCCTGCCGGGCCAGACCTACACGGTCAGCCAGTCGGGGGCCGACACGGTGATCGACATGCCGGGCGGCGGCCGGATGATCCTCGTGGGCGTCCAGGCGAGCACGCTGACCGGCGACTGGGTGTTCCACGCCTGAGCCGCCGCGCCGCCGGGCGGCACGAAAAAGGGCGGCCGCCTTCCGGCGACCGCCCCCTTTCACGTCGGTGTCCTTGCCCTTACGCCGGCTCGGGGTCCGGCCGGGGCGAGATCGGCACCGCGACCGCCGGGCCCGTCGGGCGCTTGGCCTCGGGCTCGTCGCGCTTGGGCGGCACGCCCTTCAGCGCGTTGACGATCTCGTCGCCGGTCAGGGTCTCGTACTCCAGCAGCGCCTTGGCCAGCGTGTGCAGGTCTTCCATCTTCTCGGTGAGGATCCGACGGGCCTCGTCCTCGCCGGCCTTCACCAGCCGCTTCACTTCCTGGTCGATGACCTTGGCGGTCTCTTCCGAGACGTTCTGGTTGCGGGCGACGGAGTGGCCCAGGAACACCTCCTCCTGGTTCTCGCCGTACTCCACCGCGCCCAGCAGGTCGGAGAAGCCCCACTTGGTGACCATGGCGCGGGCCAGCTTGGTCGCCTGGCTGATGTCGGACGAGGCGCCCGAGGTCACCTTGTCCTTGCCGAAGATCAGCTCCTCGGCCATCCGCCCGCCGAACAGGATGGCGATGCGCGAGGTCATCTGCTCGTAGGACATCGAGAACCGGTCGCGCTCGGGAAGCTGCATCACCATGCCCAGAGCGCGGCCGCGCGGGATGATGGTCGCCTTGTGCACCGGGTCGGTGGCCGGGACGTTCAGGGCCACCAGGGCGTGCCCGCCCTCGTGGTAGGCGGTGAGCTTCTTCTCGTCCTCGGTCATGACCATGGACCGGCGCTCGGCGCCCATCATGACCTTGTCCTTGGCGTCCTCGAAGTCGCGCATGGTGACCATGCGGCGGTTCTTGCGGGCTGCCATCAGGGCGGCCTCGTTGACCAGGTTGGCCAGGTCGGCGCCCGAGAAGCCGGGGGTGCCGCGGGCGATGATTTTCACCTCGACGTCGGCGGCCAGCGGCACGTTCTTCATGTGCACGCGCAGGATCCGCTCGCGGCCGTTGATGTCCGGGTTCGGCACCACGACCTGGCGGTCGAAGCGGCCGGGACGCAGCAGGGCCGGGTCCAGCACGTCGGGGCGGTTGGTGGCGGCGATGAGGATGATGCCCTCGTTCGCCTCGAAGCCGTCCATCTCCACCAGAAGCTGGTTCAGGGTCTGCTCGCGCTCGTCATTGCCGCCGCCGAGGCCGGCGCCGCGATGGCGGCCGACCGCGTCGATCTCGTCGATGAAGATGATGCAGGGCGCGTTCTTCTTGGCCTGTTCGAACATGTCGCGCACGCGGCTCGCGCCGACGCCGACGAACATTTCGACGAAGTCCGAGCCGGAGATGGTGAAGAACGGCACGCCGGCTTCGCCCGCGACGGCGCGCGCGATCAGCGTCTTGCCGGTGCCGGGAGGGCCGATCAGCAGGGCGCCCTTGGGGATCTTGCCGCCCAGGCGCTGGAACTTCTGCGGATCCTTCAGGAAGTCGACGACCTCCTGCAGCTCTTCCTTGGCCTCGTCCACGCCGGCGACGTCGTCGAAGGTGACGCGGTTCTTGTTCTCGGTGAGCAGACGGGCCTTGGACTTGCCGAAGCCCATGGCGCCGCGCGCGCCCCCCTGCATCTGGCGCATGAAGAAGATCCACACCCCGATCAGCAGCAGGATGGGCAGGGAGTTCAGCAGGAAGCCCAGCAGGGTGAAGCCGCCCGCGGGCTTCACCGCGATGTCGGCGCCCTGGGCCTCCAGCCGCTTGATCAGGTCTTCCTGGCTGGCCGGGGTGACGGCCGTGTAGGTCTTGTTCGCCTGGTCCTTGATCTGGACCGCCGCGCCCTGGATCACCGCCTGCTTGACCTCACCGGAGTTCACCTTGGTGAGGAGCTGGGAATAGGTGATCTCGCTCTGGCCGGCGGCGCGGCCGCCGCCGGTCATCATGCTGTAGAGACCGACGAGGACGACGACGATGACGCCCCAGATGACGAGATTGCGCAGGTTCATGGACTAAGGACCGTCTCGCAAGGATTACCGGCAGATGCGTTCAAGATAGGTTGGCGACCGCCGTTCTACCAGCGAGGCCATACCGTGCGCGACCGAAGGCCTCGCCTTGACCGTAAATGCAAAAGGCCGCGCCCGGTTGGCGCGGCCTTCAACATAGTGACCGATGTGGCCGATTTCAGCCCTTAGCGGCTCTTCTTCGGCGCCGCGATCAGGCCTTCGCGCTGGGCGCGCTTGCGGGCCAGCTTGCGCGCGCGGCGCACGGCTTCGGCCTTCTGGCGGGCGCGCTTCTCGGAGGGCTTCTCGTAGTGCACGTGCCGCTTCATCTCGCGGAACGAGCCCTCGCGCTGCATCTTCTTCTTCAGCGCCTTGAGGGCTTGGTCGACGTTGTTGTCGCGGACAAAAATCTGAACCAGGGGTCTCTCTCCTGTCGGTCGCTACACCGCCCGGCGCCCGTGACCCGGCATGGGGCGGCGGCGAGCGAACAAAAACATTGGGCCCGGAGGCGAGGGCCTTCCGGGTTCGAGGGCGGGCAGATACCAGAAGGCAGGGGCCCTGTCCACGCGGGAGTCGGCCCGGCGTGCGATCTCCGAGCCTTCGCAGCCGGGGGCCGGAGGAGTAGAGAAGCCCCATGACCGCCCCCGCCGACGACTGGGCCCAAGAGGCCGAGCAGCAGATCCTGGAGCAGGCCATCCGGCTGGCGCCGAAGTTCGGCTGGACCTGGCGCATGGCCAAGGCCGCCGGCCGGGCCTGCGGCTTCTCGGAGGGCGAGACCGAGCTTCTGGTCCCGCACGGGCCGGCCGACCTCGCCGCCCTGTTCTCCCGGCGGCACGACGCGCGCGCCATGGTCGCCCTGCGCGACGTCGACCCGGACGCGCTGAAGATCCGCGAACGCATCCGCCGGGCGGTGGAGGCGCGCCTGGACGCCGCCGCGGCCGACGAGTCCGCCACCCGCCGCTGGGCGGGCTGGTTGGCGCTGCCGCCGAACCTCCACCTGGGCGGCAAGCTCGCCTGGGAGAGCGCCGACGTGCTCTGGCGCTGGGCCGGCGACGTGGCCACCGACGAGAACCACTATTCCAAGCGCGCCATCCTGGCGGGCATCCTGAGCTCGGCGCTGGCCATCCGCATGGCCCAGGGCCGCGCCGCCGCCCTCGTCTATGTCGACCGGCGGATCGAGGACGTCATGCGCTTCGAAAAGTGGAAGGCCACCACCCGGCTCCGGCCGGGCGACCTCGTCAGCGGCATCGCCCACACGCTCGGCCGGATGCGCTACCGCACCGCGCCCGCGGGCCAGCCGGACCTTTCCGACGTCCCCTGACGCCTCAGGCGTGCGGGTTCTCGAAGATCGCCTCCACCGGCTCGCCGAACAGCGCGGCGATCCGGTAGGCGAGGTCGAGCGAGGGGTCGTGCTTGTCGCTCTCCAGCGCGATCACCGCCTGGCGCGAGACGCCGAGCCGACGGCCGAGCTCCTCCTGGGTCCAGCCGCGGGCGGACCTGAGTTCGCGCAGCCGGTTCTTCATGCCCGGCTGGTGCGGACCGTGCCGCAGGCCAGCGCGTAGCACGCCCAGAACAGGCTGTAGATGAACCAGCCCTCCACATGCGGCGCGCGCGCGAAGCTCTCCGCGAAGCCCCAGGCCGAGAACAGGGTCATGGACAGGCCCGAGGCGATGATGAACCGCTTGGCCATCAGCCCGCGCACGTACTCGTCGGTCTCCCGCATCAGGGCGAGCGTCGCCCAGAGCTGTCCCGCCAGCGGGGCCGCCGCAGCCAGGGCCAGCAGCCAGGCGCCGGGCGGCCTGACGTCGTCGAAGGCGTCGAAGATCCAGGCGGTGCAGAGGGCGGCGTAGGCGGCCATGAAGGCCAGGGTCCGGAAGCGGTAGCGGCGGTGAGCCGGGTCGAGCGCCATGGCGGCCTCCTGCAATGTCAGGAGAACCTTACATCATCCCCATGTCAGGTCAACCTGACATAGGAGGCCTCAGGCCAGAGGACGGACCCGGTTCACATGGCCCATCTTGCGGCCGGGCTTGGCCTCGCGCTTGCCGTAGAGGTGGATGCGGGTGTCGGGCTCGGCGGCGAGCTTCCGCCACTGGTCCGCCTCGTCGCCGAGCAGGTTCAGCATCTCCACGCGGGAACGGGCGGCGGTCGGCCCCAGCGGCCAGCCGGCGACGGCGCGGATGTGCTGCTCGAACTGGTCGACCTCGCAGCCGTCCTGGGTCCAGTGGCCGGTGTTGTGCACGCGCGGCGCGATCTCGTTCACCAGCAGCCGGCCGTCCTTCATCTCGAACAGCTCGATGCCGATGACGCCGACGTACTGCAGGCCGTCGAGCACCTGGCGCGCGATCTTCTCGGCCTGGTCCTTCAGCGCCTGGGACGCGTTCGCAGGCGCGATCGTGCGGCGCAGGATGCCCCGCTCGTGATGGTTCTCGCCCAGCGGATAGACCGCGATGGCGCCGTCGCGCCCGCGCGCGGCGATGATCGACAGCTCGCGCACGAAGTCGGCCGGCGCCTCGACGATCACCGGGACGGAGCCCAGCGCCTCGAACACCCGGCGCGCGTCCGCGGCGTGCTCCACCCACTGCTGGCCCTTTCCGTCGTAGCCCTCGCGGCGGGTCTTCATCAGCGCCGGCGCGCCGATCCGCTCCACCGCCTCGACGGCCGAGACGGGGTTGTCGGCGGCGGCGAAGGCGACCGTGGCCACGCCGCGCTCGTTCAGGAAGCTCTTCTCGGCCACCCGGTCCTGGGCGACCGCCAGGGCGCGGGCGCCCGGCGCCACGTCGACGCCCTTCGCCGCCAGCCACTCCACCGCGCGCGCCGGCACGTTCTCGAACTCGTAGGTGACGACGTCGGTGAGCTCGGCCAGGCGGGCGAGCGCCGCCTCGTCGTCATAGGCCCCGACGATGAGCTGGGTGGCCGAGCGGCCGGCCGGGCTGTCGGCGTCGCGCTCGAGGATGGCCACGTCGAAGCCGAGCCGGGCCGCGGCCAGGGCCAGCATGCGGCCGAGCTGGCCCCCGCCCAGGATGCCGATGGTCGAACCCGGGGGAAGCGGGAAGCTGGGCATGGCGGGCTCTTCCTACTCGACGGTCTCGGCGACGCTCTCGGTCTGCCGGGCGGTGAAGGCGGCGAGCCGTTCAGCCAGGGCCGCGTCCGAGATCGCCAGGATCTTGGCGGCCATCAGGCCGGCGTTCTTGGCGCCCGCCTCGCCGATGGCCAGCGTCCCCACCGGGATACCGGCCGGCATCTGGACGATGGAGAGCAGGGAATCCATGCCCTTCAGGGCCTTCGACTCCACCGGCACGCCCAGCACCGGCAGCTCGGTGAGCGAGGCGGTCATGCCGGGCAGGTGGGCGGCCCCGCCGGCCCCGGCGATGATCACCTTGAACCCCTCGGCCTTGGCGCCCTTGGCGAAGGCGTACATCCGTTCCGGGGTGCGGTGCGCGGAGACCACCTTGGCCTCGTAGGCGACGCCCAGCCCCTCCAGGATCTCGGCGGCGTGCTTCATCACCGGCCAGTCGGAACGGCTGCCCATGATGATGGCGACGGGCGCGGTGGCGGCGCTCATGTGCGTCAAATCCGTAGGCGGGCCCCGGCCCGGAAGGCGGCGGAGTATAGGCGCCGGCCTTGCGCCCGCAACCGAGTGGCTTAGGTTTCGGCCAAGTCGCCGTGCGGCCTGCGGTTTTCGCGGAGGAAGCCATGAAGATCTTCGGCGCGCGACCCGAGCCCCTGCCGGCCGCGGCCCGACGTGCGCCGGCCAAGGGCGGGGCCGCCGGCAAGGCGCGGGGCTCAGGTGCGACCCGGGGCGCCGACTCCACCGACTTCCTGGGCCTCACCGAGGCCGACCTGACGCCGCAGGTGCAGGCCGCCATGGGGACCCTGCTGTCCGAGATCGACGAACTGCGGGCCGAGATCGGGCGGCTGAAGGCCCGCCTCGCCGAGGCCGAGGGCCTCGCCGACCGGGACGCGCTCACCCCGGTGCTCAACCGCCGGGCCTTCGTGCGCGAGCTCTCCCGCATCCAGACCTTCATCCAGCGGTACGGCGCCGACGCGAGCCTCGTCTATTTCGACCTCGACGGGCTGAAGGCCGTGAACGACCGCTTCGGCCATGCCGCCGGCGACGCGGCCCTGAAGGCGGTCGCCGAGCGCCTCGCCGCCGACGTCCGCGAGAGCGACATCGTGGGTCGCCTGGGCGGCGACGAGTTCGCGGTGATCCTGGTGCAGGCGGAGCCTGCGGCGGCCGAGACCAAGGCCCAGGCCCTGGCGGCGGCCGTCCACCGCGCTCCGGTGGCCTTCGACGGCGGCGAGGCCCAGCCCCGCCTCACCTTCGGCGTCAGCCGCATCGACCCTGCCGCCGACCCGGAAGCCCTGCTCGCCGCCGCCGACGCGGCCATGTACGCGCGCAAGCGGGGGCGGCGTTGAGGAAGAGGAGGCCGCTCACGCGATGATATCGGGGGTCAGCATGTCCTCGAGGCGCGCGATCTCGTCCTTGAGGGCGAGCTTCTTCCGCTTCAGGCGGCCGATCAGCATCATGTCCGGCAGCGGCGAGGCGGCGAGCGCGGTGATCGCGGCGTCGAAGTCGGCGTGGTCCTGGCGGACCTCGGCCAGCCGGGCCCGCAGCGCCTCCTCCGACGGGAACTCATCGTCGTTCATGCGGCGTCGATCCTATCCCAATGCCTGCGCCAGGGCGGCCAGCGCGCCGGCCGGCGCGGGCCGTCCCCAGGCGGCGGAGGCGGCCTCCAGCGCGGCGAGCGCCGGCGCGCCGCCCGGCTTCGTCCCGGATAATCCGGCGAGGGTTTCCAAAAGCAAACGCTCGGCGCGCAGCTCGGCCGCCTTCACGTCCTCGCGCAGCGCCTCGCGGGCGCCGTCGTCCACCGGCGGACAGCCCGCCTTGAGGCCCCGCCTCACTTGGCGGAGCGGCTCCACCGCCACCGCCCCCCAGCGCCGGGCCGCCTCGGCCGCGCGCGCCAGCAGGCCGGGGTCGCGCGCCTCGGCCCAGACCGCCCAAAGCAGGAAGGGCACGTTCTGGCCGTGGTCGTCCTGCAGGGCCAGGCAGGCGTCGGCCACGCCGTCGCGGCCGTAGGCGTCCAGCGCCCACTCCCAGATCGCCACGGTTCAGGCCTCGCCCGGAGCGGGGCCCACGTCGCGGCCCCAGCGCTTCACCGGGCTCCAGGACAGGCCGAAGAGGTCCAGCGCGCGGCCCACCGACTGGTCGATCATCTCCTCGAGGCTGGCGGGCCGGGCGTAGAAGGCCGGCATGGGCGGGGCGATCACCGCCCCCATCTCGGCCAGCCGGACCATGGTTCGCAGGTGGCCGAGGTGCAGCGGCGTCTCGCGCACCATCAGCACAAGAGGCCGGCGCTCCTTCAGCACCACGTCGGCGGCGCGGGTGAGCAGGGACGAGGTCACGCCGGTGGCGATCTCGCTCATGGTCCGCACCGAGCAGGGGGCCACGATCATGCCAAGCGTCGGGAAGGAGCCTGAGGCGATCGCCGCCCCGACGTCGGAGGCCTTGTAGACCACGCTCGCCCGGCCCTGCGCCTCGGCGAGGCTGAGGTCGGTCTCCTGCGACAGCGTCAGGGCCGCCGACTTGGAGACCACCAGATGGCTCTCGACGCCCAGCTCCCGGCAGGCGTCCAGCACGCGCAGCCCATAGACGATTCCGGACGCGCCGGAGAGCCCGACCACCAGCCGCGGCGTCTCAACTTTTGACATGCGGAAGGTTCCCAACGCCCGGATCCGCCGCAGGGATGCGGCTCAGCCGGCAGCAAACATATGTGATCTGACAGCCGCGGGAAGCGGGTGTTCACTCGGGGGCATCAACAGCGAGGAGACGTAACGTCATGGCCGTGGAAGCCAGGATCCGTGAACTCGGATCTCGCCACCAGTCCCTGGAACTCGCGATCCAGGAAGAGCTGCGCAGGCCCGCCGCCGACGATCTCAAGCTGAAGGAACTGAAACGACAGAAGCTCAAGCTCAAGGAGGAGCTGGAGTCTCTGCGCGGGCGCGCCCACTGAGGCCCACCCTCCCTCGCGGGGGAGGGAAACACGCCAGGCGAGCGGCTGGGGGAGCGGGATCGGGCGCAGAGCCTGATCCCTTGGATCCCAAGCTGGCCGGTGCTCTCGCATCGTCCCGTTCCCGCGAGGGGACGGGACGGATGCGGTCAGCTCTCAATCCTCGTCGCCGTCGTCGTCCTGGTCCGCCCAAACGTCGGCGGCGGTAAGGTCGGCGCGCGCCGGGGCCTCGTCCTCGACGTCGACCACGCCGGTCTCCGACGCCGGACGCAGGGTGGGGCCTTCGGTGTCGACGATGCCGCGGCGGGCGTCGTCCTTGGCCTTCTTCTCGGCCGCCTTCTTCACCACCGCGTCCAGCTCGAGCTGGGTGGCGAGGCCGAGCGTCACCGGGTCCACCGGCTTGATGTTGGCCGAGTTCCAGTGCTGGCGGTTGCGGACCTGCTCGATGGTCGCCTTGGTGGTGCCCAGCAGGCGCGCGACCTGGCTGTCCGGCACTTCCGGGTGATTGCGGATGAACCAGGCGATGGCGTCCGGTCGGTCCTGGCGGCGCGACACGGGGGTGTAGCGCGGCGCCTTCTTCACCGGCTTCAGCAGCTCGGCGTGGCGGCTCTTCTGGGCCACCATGCGGTACTTGTCGTTCTTCTCGGCCCGGTCCAGCTCGTCGCGCGAAAGCTGGCCGTTGGCGATGGGGTCGGCGCCGCGGATGTCGCGCGCCACCTCGCCGTCGGCGATGCCCTTCACCTCTAGCGGGTGCAGGCCGCAGAAGTCGGCGATCTGGTCGAAGGTGAGCGAGGTGTTGTCCACCAGCCAGACGGCGGTCGCCTTCGGCATCAGGATTTCGGTCATGGTGGTGTCCCTGAGGGGGTCGTCCGGAAATGAAGGCGCCCGGCCTTTCGGCCGGGCGGTGAGGGTTACCATATAGGCCGGTTCCGCGCGCGTGGGAACGGATTTCGGGAATCCGCCCCTGCGGCCAGGCGTCGTCCGGCCCTCAGGCGTACAACAGCCAGCCGCCGGCCAGGGTGGCCGCCTGCACCCCCACCAGCACCATCTGATGGCCGTCGCCGAAGTCGAGCAGGGTGTCGCCGCCCCACGCCATCAGCCGGAACGCCGTCCCGGGATCGAGTTGCACCCGATCCCCCTCCGCGAGGCTGAAATCGGTGATCCGGTCGATCCCGGCGTCGCTCGAGCCGTGGAAGATGTCGGCGCCCGCACCCCCGGTCACCGTGTCGTCGCCGCGGTCGCCCGAGAGCCAGTCGTCGCCGGCGTCGCCGCGCAGGACGTCATGGCCCTGGCCGCCGCGCACGAGGTCGGCGTCGGCCCCGCCCGACAGGGTGTCGTCGCCGAGGTTGCCGTAGACGATGTCGGCCCCGTCGTCGCCGCTCAGCAGGTCCCGGTCCTGGCCGCCGACCACCCAGTCCGCGCCCGCCCCGCCGGCCACGGTGTCGTCGCCCCGGTTGCCGTGCAGGTCGTCGAACTCGCCGCCGCCGGACAGCGAGTCCGATCCCTCCTCGCCGCGCAGGTAGTCGCGGCCGGCGAACCCTTCGAGGGTGTCGCCGCCGGAGCCGCCGTAGAGGGCGTTGTCGGCGGCGTTTCCGTTGATCCGGTCGGCGCCCCAGCCGCCCTTGGCGTTCTCGATCACCGCGCCCTGGGCCACCGCCACGTTCCCGACCAGCCCGCCCACGTCCGAGAAGAACCCTGCCCGCAGGTCGATGAGCTGGTCCTGGCTGTAGCCGGAGAAGTCGAAGGTGTCGGCGCCGCCCGCGTCCCAGGCGGCGAACACGGGCCGGTTGGCGACGCTGGCCTCGAACCACGGCCGGCCGGCGGTCGAATTGAAGCCGTAGACGGTGTCGCCCGAGCGGGTGGCCATGTTGGCCCCGTACTCCACCTGGATCGCGGCGATGTCGTCCAGCATGGGGGCCGCCGGGAAGCGGCCGCCGAAGTCGGCCCCCGTGTTGGCCTCCCGGAAGTAGCTCATCACCGTGTACTGGTTGGAATCCTGGAAGTACTCGGCGTCGGCCTGGTAGGTGATCGCCCGGCCGTCGTCGTCGCCGGCGTCGTAGTCGCCGGGATGGGCCATGCCGATGGCGTGGCCGATCTCGTGCGCCAACACCATGCCGCCGCGGTTCGCCCCCGACGGATTGGCGTTGTAGCCGATCGAGACGTTCATCCAGACGTCGCCCGAGCGCGCCGAGATGGCGGTGTTGTTGGGAAAGAACGCGAAGGCCGAGGCCCCCGCGACGCCCGAGCTGTAGTTGCCGAACAGCATGATGGCCTGGTCGGAATAGGCCGCCTCGCCGCTCGCCCCCTCGCCCACCCTTACGAAGGTGATGTTGGCCGCGTCGGCCCAGCCCTGCATCGCGAGCTCGGCCTGCGCGATCTGGGCGGCGTTGAAGCGCGAGAAGCCCTGGGCGTCGTCCGGCATGGTTTCGGGGGCGGTGGCCCGGAAGGCGTAGGTGACGGTGAAGGGCAGGCCGGCCTTCGACGACCAACCGGGCGCCGGCGTCAGCACCACCGTCCCGTCCGGCTGCACCGTCTCGTTGAAGCCGGTCATCTGCAGGGCGGCGCGGTCGATGGAGAAGTTCGGCTTGCCCGCCACCTCGCCCACGCCGCGCTGGTCGGCGTTCAGGTAGGCTGCGCCGCTCCAGGGGCCGCCCGCCGCCGCCTCGACATAGCTCTCGGACATCGCACGCGCCCCCCGGCCCGAGTGTTAGGCCGGGGCCTGCGCGGGGGCAACGGCGGCGCGACGCCGCGCCGTCAGGCCCCGAACAGCCAGCCGCCGGTGAGGCTCGAGAGCTGCACGTTGGCCAGCACCATCTGGTGGCCGCCGCCCATGTCGATCAGGGTGTCGGCGCCCGACTGGCGGAGCGTATAGGTGGTGCCCGGGTCGAGCTGCACCCGGTCGCCTTGGGCGAGGCTGAAGTCGGTGATCCGGTCGACGCCGGCGTCCTGCGAGCCGTGGAAGATGTCCGCGCCCAGGCCGCCGGTGATGGTGTCGTTGCCGCGGTCGCCCGAGAGCCAGTCGTCGCCGTCGTCGCCCCGCAACTGGTCGTGGCCCTGGCCGCCGCGCACGAGGTCGGCCGCGACGCCGCCCCAGAGGGTGTCGTCGCCCATGTTGCCGTAGACGATGTCCGCGCCCTCGTCGCCGTAGAGCACGTCCTGGTCCTGGCCGCCGACCACCCAGTCGTCGCCGAGACCGCCGGAGGCGGTGTCGTTGCCCATGTTGCCGTTGATGTCGTCGAACTCCGCCCCGCCGGTGAGGGAGTCGTTGCCGGCGTCGCCCCGCAGGTAGTCGCGGCCCTCCGCGCCCGAGACGGTGTCGTTGCCGCCGCCCGCAGCGATGTTGTTGGCCGCGGCGTTGCCGTTGATCCGGTCGCCGCCCGCGCCGCCCTTGGCGTTCTCGATCACCGCGCCCTTGGCCACTGCGACGTTGCCGCTGAGGCCGCCGACGTTGGAGAAGAAGCCCTCGCGCAGGTCGATGACCTGGGCCTGGGAATAGCCGGAGAAGTCGAAGGTGTCGGCGCCGCCGGCGTCCCAGGCGGCGAACACCAGCTTGCTGGAGCTGGAGGCGGCCACGAACCACGGCCGATCGGCGGTGGCGTTGAAGCCGTAGACGGTGTCGCCGGTGCGGGTCGCCAGGTTGGCCCCGTACTCGAGCTGCACGGCGGCGATGTCGTCCAGCAGCGGCGCGGCGGCGTAGACCCCGCCGAAGTTGCCGCCGGTGTTGCCCTCGCCGAAGTAGCTCATCACCGTGTACTGGCGGCTGTCCTCGTAATAGGTGGCGTTGACCGCATAGGTGACGCTGCCGCCGCTGCCCGCGTCGTACTCGGCCGGGTGGGCGAGGCCGATGGCGTGGCCGATCTCGTGAGTCAGCACCATGCCGCCGTAGTTCGTCGACGTCGGGCTGGCGTTGTAGCCGATCGAGGCGTTGATCCAGACGTCGCCGGCCGCCGAGCCGGCGCTCGTCGAGCCCGGGAACATGGCGAAGGCCGAGGCGCCCTCGACACCCGACGTGTAGTTCCCGAACAGGATGGCGGCGTTGTTGCTGTAGGCGCCCTCTCCGGCGGTCCCGACGCCGACGCGCGTGAACCGGATGTTGGCCACATCGGACCAGCTCTGCAGGGCGAGTTCGGCCTGGGCGATCTGGGCGGCGTTGAAGCGTTGGAAGCCGGAGGCGTCGTCCGGCATCGTGCCCGGCGCAGTCGAACGGAAGCCGTAGGTGACGGTGAAGCCCTGGCCGAGGCGCCCGCCCCAACCCGCGTCGCCGCGGATGATCTGCCAGGCGGCCTCGTCGATGCTGTAGCTCTGTTTGCCGTTACTGGCGTAGCCGTCGCGCTGGTCGGCGTTGAGGTAGGCCTGCGGGCCCAGCGTCTCGCCGCCCGCCGCCGCGGCGGGCTCGCCGGTCACCGTCGCCTGGCCGAGGCACACCGGACACTGGCAGCGCAGGCCGGTCAGGGCGTCCGTGTCCTGGACGGCGGCGTGTCCGGCGTCGTCCAGCTCGGCTCGGGCGTCTTCGGCGAGGATGGGCATGGGCGGTCTCACGCAAACTCTAGCCAACCCATCCCCTTCATTTACTTAAGGGATTAGGTGAACGGCGGCAATCCGGAGGCCTTGCGGCCGGTGGGCGCACCCCAGATGGGCGCGGCGCGCGAAATCCCGCCGCGACGGGTTGTCGCGGAACGCCCTTAGGCCGCGCTGGCGTAGGGAACCGCGCCGGTCATCGCCTTCAGGGTCTCGGCGTCGAAGGGCGCGGCGCTTTTGATGTCGTTGTCGAAGTAGGCGTAGACGTCGAGGCCGCGGGCCCGGAAGCCCTCGATCTGCCGGGTCCACAGGGCCAGTTCCTCGTCGGGGTAGCGGCCGAAGTAGCGGCCGCCGGGCCCGTGCCCCCGCACATAGACCCACGAGGCGGTCACCTCCCAGGGCGCCGGCGCGTGGTGATGGTCGGAGATGCAGAGGCTGGCGTCGAAGTCCGCCAGGATGCGGAACACCGCCGGGTCGTACCAGGACGGGTGGCGGAACTCGACCGTGTGGCGGCGGCCCTTCGGCAGCAGCTTCAGGAAGTCCGCCAGGCGCTCGTCGTTGCGGCGGAGCTGCGGCGGGAGCTGGATCAGCGCGGGGCCGTAGCGGTCGGCCAGCGGCGCCATGCGGCCGAACACCAGGGCGACGGAGTCGCCGCAGTCCTTGAGCTTCTTGTTGTGGGTGATGAACCGGCTGACCTTCCAGGCGAATAGGAAGCCCTCCGGCGGCCGCTCCGCCCACCCGGCGACCATCTTCTCCGACGGCAGGCGGTAGAAGCTGGCGTTGATCTCGGCGGTGTCGAAGCGCGTGGCGTAGTAGGCGAGCCGGTCCTTGTCCTTGGTCCCGAGCGGATAGAAGGGTCCCGTCCAGTCCTTGTAGACCCACCCCGAGCAGCCGATGCGCAGTTGGCTCATGCTCCCGGAATGCGGGAGGCGCGGGTGGGGTTCAGAGGGACGGCGTCAGTCCAGCGGCTGGCGCCCGACGATCTTCAGGCCGTAGCCGCCGGAGCCCGGCAGGACGGTGGCCGAGGAGGTCAGCAGCAGCATGTCGCGCACGCCGAGGTCGAGCAGGATCTGGGCGCCGATGCCGTAGTCGCGCAGCACGTTCTGGCTGTGGTCGGCCTGCGGCTGGCCATAGCGCTCGGACAGCCAGTGCGGATTGCTGTCGCGGATGAACACCGCCACGCCCGCGCCCTCGTACTGGCCGATCGCCTCCAGCGCCTTGGGTACGTAGGCGCGGCGGGCTTCCACCGCGCCCAGCATGTCGGTGGCGAGGTCCACCCGGTGCATGCGGACCAGGGTCGGCTTGTCGGGATCGATCCGGCCCTTGGTCAGCACCACGTGCTCCGTCCCGTCCAGGACGTTGCGGTAGATGACCATCCGGAAGCGGCCGCCGTAGGCGCTCTCGAACGGGGTCTCCAGCACCCGCTCCACCTGCCGCTCGGTGCGGCGGCGGTAGGCGATCAGGTCGGCGATCGTACCGATCTTCAGACCATGGAGCTGGGCGAAGGCCACCAGGTCCGGCAGGCGGGCCATGGAGCCGTCGTCCTTCATGATCTCGCAGATCACCCCGGCCGGGTTGAGTCCGGCCATCCGGCTGATGTCCACCGCGGCTTCCGTGTGGCCGGCGCGGACCAGCACGCCGCCGTCCTTGGCGACCAGCGGGAAGACGTGGCCCGGCGAGACCACGTCGTCCACGCCCTTGGTGGGGTCGATGGCCACGGCGATGGTGTGGGCGCGGTCGTGCGCCGAGATGCCGGTGGTGACGCCCTCACGGGCCTCGATGGAGATGGTGAAGGCGGTGCCGTGGCCTGACTGGTTGTCGGTGGCCATGGGCGGCAGGCGAAGCTGCCGGGCCCGCTCGCCGGTGATCGACAGGCAGATCAGGCCGCGCGCGTGCTTGGCCATGAAGTTGATCTGCTCGGGCGTGGCGAACTGGGCGGGGATGATGACGTCGCCCTCGTTCTCCCGGTCCTCGGCGTCGACGAGGATGTAGGGCCGCCCGTTGCGGGCGTCCTCGATGATGTCCTCGATGGGGCTGATGGCGGAGGACACGGAGTCTTCCTCCTTGGCGATGTCGGACGGGGTGACGAGGTAGGGGCGCTTCATGGCGTCGAAGCCTTCATTCTGGCGAAGTCCAGCACCTGTTCGGCGACGGTGGAGAGCTGCCAGGCGTCCTTCGCCTCGCGGCAGTCCCCCGCCTCGTCGAACAGGCCGAGCTGCGCGTTGAGGGCCGCGCCGAACGGCGTCGGCCAGCCCCTCAGGGCATGTATGATCGAGCGGACGGCCATCAAGGTGGTGCCGGCCGCCTGCCAGCCGTCGGCGGTGACGATGACGCCCACCGGCTTGCCCTGGAAGTAGGGCGCCGGGTCGTCCCGGGTCAGCTCGAGGGTGTCGAGGGCGTTCTTGACGATGCCGGACATGGAGCCGTGATAGCCCGGTGTGGCGACGATCACGCCCTGGGCCGCCCGCACGACGTCGGCCAGCTCCCGCTGCGCGGGGTCGGGTTCGCCGGGCCTCGGGTCGAACACCGGCAGGCGGGTCAGGAACTCGCCGCCCAGCAGGCGCGTCTCCGCCCCCGCCGCCTCGGCGGCGCGCAGGCTGAAGGCCAGGGCTCTCTCCGTCGAGGAGCCGGGACGGACGGTGCCGCCCAGGCCCACGATCAGCGGACGGGTCGCGGTCATGCCGGAACCTGTAGGCGGGCGACAGCCTGCCGTCGAGGCTGTTCCCTCTCCCGCGAGCGGGAGAGGGCGCGCCCTCACGCCGGCTCCGGCTCGGGCGCCACCACCTTCTTCAGCTCGATCTTCAGGATCTTGCCGTTGGCGTTGCGCGGCAGGGGCTCGGGCCAGAAGACCACCTTCACCGGCACCTTGAAGGCCGCCAGCCGCGAGCGCACCAGGTCCCGCAGCGCCTGCTCGGTCGCCGTGCCGCCCGGCCGCAGGTGCACCACCGCCGCCGGCTCCTCGCCGAGCGTCTTGTGCGGCACGCCGACGATGGCGGCGTCCATCACGTCCGGGTGCTCGTAGAGGACGTTCTCCACCTCGACGCAGTAGATGTTCTCGCCGCCGCGGATCAGCATGTCCTTGGCGCGGTCGATAATGAACAGGAAGCCTTCCTCGTCCACGCGCGCCAGGTCGCCGGTGCGCAGCCAGCCGTCCACGAAGGTTTCGGCCGTGGCCTCGGGCTTGTTCCAGTAGCCCTTCACCACCTGCGGCCCCTTCACCCAGAGCTCGCCCACCGCGTTCGGCGCGAGCACCGTCCGGCCGTCGGACGGGTCGCGGATCTGCATCTCGCCCACCGGCGCGGCGGGGCCGGCGCTGTCCGGCCGGTTCTCGTAGTCCTTGCCCAGATGCGAGGTGAAGGTGGCCGTGGTCTCGGTCATGCCCCAGCCGTTGCCCGGCTGCGAGCCCGGGAAGGTCTCGGCGATCTTGCGGACCAGCTCGGGCGCCGAGGGCGCGCCGCCGTAGGTCACCGCCTGCAGCGACGACAGGTCGTATTTCTCGCGGGCCGGATGCTCGATGAGCTGCCAGGCGATGGTCGGCACGCCGCCGGTGGCGTTGACCTTCTCCCGCTCGATCAGGCGCATGGCCGGCTCCGCCTCCCACTTGCGCATGAAGACCAGCTTGCCGCCGGCGTTCATGCTGGGTCCGAGGGTGGCCGACAGGCCCGTGGCGTGGAACAGCGGGATGACCAGCAGGGTGACCCGCTGCGGCAGCTTGTGGGGATCGGATTCCGGGATCGGCTCGCCGGCCCGCAGGAAGTTGCGCACCGCCGAGATGCCGCCGGCGGCGACGTTGGAGGTCATGTTGCGGTGGGTGCCCAGCGCGCCCTTCGGCTTGCCCGTGGTGCCCGAGGTGTAGAGGATGGTGGCGTCGTCGTCGGGCTGGATGTCCACCTCCGGCAGCGGCCGGTCGGGCAGCCCGCCCCAGCTGTTCACCGGCCCGATCACGTCCTCCAGCCGCTCGACCCGGGCGTCGGAGGGCGTCCCCTTCATCCGGGAGACGAAGACCCGCTTCAGGTCCGGGCAGGCGTCCAGGTGCTGGGCGATCCGCTCCAGCCGCTCGTCGTCGACGATGGCGACCTTCGCCCCGGAGTCCGCCAGGCCGTACTCCAGCTCGGGACCCGTCCACCAGGCGTTCAGCGGCGTGACGATCGCGCCGGTCAGCACGCCCGCGTAGAACGCCACCGGCCATTCCGGCAGGTTGCGCATGATCACCGCCACCCGGTCGCCCTTGGCGACGCCCTCGGCCTGCAGCCGATGGGCGAGCGCGATGGCCGCGCGGGCGAAGCCCTCGTAGGTCGCCCGGTCGTCCTCGTAGATCAGGAACTCGCGGTCCGCGAAGCTGCGGGCGTTCTCGAAGACGTGGCGGAGCGTCGGCGGGGCGTTCTTCCAGACCTTCGTCGGGACGCCGCGGATCACCGCCTCCTCGATCTCGAACCGGGAGCCCGGCTGGGTGAGGCGGGCGTGCGCCTCGGCGATGGACATGACCGGCCAGGTGTCAGGCACTGCGATACTCCAACGTCAGGCCGGCTCGGCGCGGCTGCGCTCGCGACCGGCGTAGTGGTCCCGGATCTCCTTCAGCTCGCTGGCGTAGCGCTTCTGCGCTTCCTCGCGGAGCTTCGGGATGTGGTAGCTCGGGAAGAGATCGTTGTCCGGGGCGTAGTCCTTCAGGACCTGCTTGGCCACGGTGACCTTGTGGACCTCGGTCGGCCCGTCGGCGATGCCCATGACCAGACTCGACGTCACCATGTGCATGAACGGCATCTCGTTGGAGACGCCCAGCGCCCCGTGCAGGTGCGCGGCCTTGGTGGCGATGTCGTTGTAGACCTTGGGCATGGCCACCTTGATGGCGGCGATGTCCTTGCGGACCTTCTGGTAGTCCTTGTGCTTGTCGATCAGCCAGGCGGTCCGCAGCACCAGCAGGCGGAACATCTCGAGCTGGATCCAACTGTCGGCGATCTGCTCCTGCACCATCTGCAGGTCGCTCAGCCGGCCGTCCCGGGTGGTCCGCGACACCGCGCGGCGGCACATCAGGTCGAGGGCGTTCTTGCAGGCCCCCACCGTGCGCATGGCGTGGTGCACGCGGCCGCCGCCCAGCCGCACCTGGGCGATGACGAAGGCCTGGCCCCGGTCGCCCAGCAGGGCGTCGTAGGGCAGCCGCACGTTGGTGTAGCGGACATAGGCCTCGTTGCCGCCGCCGATCTCGCCGCCCGCGCCCACGGCCACGTTGCGCACGATCTCCACGCCGGGCGTGTCGGTGGGCACCAGGAAGATGGAGGTCCGGCGGTAGGGGTCCTTGGCGTCCGGGTCGGTCACCGCATAGAGCACCAGGACCTTGGCGTACTTGGCGTTGGTGGAGAACCACTTCTCGCCGTTGATCACCCACTCGTTCCCGTCCAGCACCGCCGTGGTGCGGAAGGTCAGCGGGTCCGAGCCGCCGGTCGGCTCGCTCATGGAGAAGGCCGAGCGGATGTCGCCGTTCAGCAGCGGCCAGAGGTACTGCGCCTTCTGCTTCTCGGTGCCGTAGTGGGCGATGATCTCCGCGTTGCCGCTGTCGGGCGCCTGGCAGCCGAAAACCGTGGGGGCCAGGCTGTTGCGGCCCAGCTTCTCGTTCATCAGGGCGAGCTTCACCTGGCCATAGCCCTGGCCGCCCAGCTCGGGGCCGAGGTGGCAGGCCCACAGGCCCTGGTCCTTCACCTGCTGCTGCAGGGGCTTGATGAACTTCTCGCGGCCCACCGACGAGTAGACGGCGATCCCGAGGTGGGAGAGCGGCTCCACCTCCTCGCGCATGAAGTCCTCGATCCAGTCCAGCTTCTTCTGGAACTCGGGGTCGGTCTCGAAATCCCAGGCCATTCGTCCTCCCGCCGGCGCTCGTTGTTTTCGTAGGTCCGGTATGGACACACTATCAGGCGGACGCCGGGTCAGCGCAACGGCGCTTGTCAGCCTCGGCGCCCGCCCTAAGCTCGGCGGCATGAGAAGACGCCTGTTTGCGGCCCTTGTGGGGCTGGCCGCGCTCGCCCCCCAGGCGCTGCTCGCGCTGGAGCTGCCGCCCGAGCCGCCCCGGTCGGTCCGCGAGCACATCGGCCTCTACGGCGAGTCCGAGCGGCCGCTGGTGGTCTACGAGAAGGACGGCCGGCTACACGCCGACGGGCTCGGACTGAAGGCGGCGCCGCTGGTCCGCGTGAAGGGCCGCTTCTACGCCACTGCGGCGGGCGAGCCGCGGGCCATCCTGTTCGGCGACGCCGCCACCGTGGGCGGGGTGCGGCTCGAGAAGCGCGACTTCGGGGCCGAGGCGCAGGCCGCCATCCGCCGCGCCGTGCAGGCCGATCCCGCCGCCCTGCGCGCCGCCGCCCGGGCCGCCACGCCCCCGGCCGAGACCGGCAAGCGCCCGGCCGACCTGGTGGACCTGACCACCGTCGATCCCGCGATCCGCCTCGACATCCGCTACGCCGGCCGGGACAACTTCATGGGCGTGCCGCTCTACGAGCGGGCGGGCGCCTGGCTGCAGCGGCCCGCGGCCGAGGCCCTGGGCCGCGCCGCCCGCCGGCTGAGAGCGGAAGGTTATGGCCTGCTGGTCCACGACGCCTATCGCCCCTGGTTCGTGACGAAGATGTTCTGGGACGCCACTCCGCCCGCCAGCCGCGGCTTCGTCGCCGACCCGGCGAAGGGCTCGCGGCACAACCGCGGCTGTGCGGTGGACCTCACCCTCTACGACCTGAAGACCGGCAAGCCCGTGGAGATGCCGAGCCGCTACGACGAGTTCTCGCTCCGCGCCTTTCCGGACTTCGTCGGCGGCACGAGCCGCCAGCGTGCGCTCCGCGACCGGCTGCGCGCCGCCATGGAGGCCGAGGGCTTCGCCGTCTACGAGCAGGAGTGGTGGCACTTCGACTACAGGGACTGGGCGCAGTACCCCATCGGCAACGTCAGCTTCACCGACCTCGCGCGCTAGGCCGTCGCTCCCCCTCATTTCCCCCGAGCGCAGCGAAGTCGGGGAGGGTCGGGAGAGGGCCTTCGGCCTTGCCGCCGCGCCCCCGCCGGGGGCAAATGGCCGCCAACGGAGGAGCCCGCCCATGGACCAGATCAACCGCGCCAGGACCCTGGGCTTCTCGGCCGACCGGCTCGCCCGGATCGACCGCCACCTGAAGCGCTACGTGGACGAGGGCCGCCTGCCCATGGCCCAGTTCGTGCTCGCCCGGCAGGGGCAGGTGGTCCACCAGACCGTGCTCGGCCAGCAGGACCCGGAGCGCGGCGTGGCCCTCGCCGAGGACACCGTCTTCCGCATCTACTCCATGACCAAGCCGGTCACTTCCGTCGCCCTGATGATGCTGGTGGAGGAAGGGCTGATCGCGCTGGACGATCCGGTGGCGAAGCACATCCCGGCCTGGAAGGACCTCGGCGTCTTCTCCGCCGGCGCCGGCCCCTACCTCACCACCCCGCCGGCCCGGCCCATGCAGGTGGTCGACCTGCTGCGGCACACCTCGGGCCTGACCTACGGCTTCCAGAGCCGCACCAATGTCGACGCCGCCTACCGCAAGGCGGAGATCGAGCGGATGCACGGCGGCCGCGATCTCGAGGGCATGGTCGCCGAGCTGGCGAAGATCCCGCTGGAGTTCTCGCCCGGCGAGGCCTGGAACTACTCGGTGTCCACCGACGTGGTCGGCTACCTCGTCGAGACGGTTTCGGGCCAGTCGCTCGACCGCTTCTTCGCCGAGCGCATCTTCGAGCCGCTGAAGATGGCCGACACCGGCTTCTCGGTGCGGGAGGACCAGCGCGCCCGGTTCGCCGCCTGCTACGACCACGTCCCCGGCGGCCGGCCGAAGCTGCAGGACGATCCGCACAAGAGCCCCTACCTCGGCGCGCCCACCCTGCTGTCCGGCGGCGGCGGCCTGGTCTCCACGGCCGCCGACTATCTGCGGTTCGCCAATATGCTGCTGAACGGCGGCGAACTGGACGGCGCCCGGATCCTGGCGCCCAAGACGCTGCGCCTGATGACCGCCAATCACCTGCCCGGCCGCCAGGACCTGACGCAGATGTCGCGTTCGCTGTTCTCCGAGAGCACCAACGCCGGCGTCGGCTTCGGCCTGGGCTTCGCCGTGGTGTTCGACCCGCCGAAGACCCTGCTGCCCTCGTCGCCCGGCGAGTTCTACTGGGGCGGCATGGCCTCCACGGCCTTCTGGGTGGATCCGGTGGAGGAGGTGACCGCGGTCTTCATGACCCAGCTCATCCCGTCCTCCACCTGGCCTATTCGGCGGGAGCTCCGGACCCTGACGTACGGGGCCCTGATGGAGACGAACGGGTAAGGCCGTCGGCGATGCCCTCGGCCTCCTCGACCACGGGGTGGCCGAAACCGGTGTCAGGCGCATCGGTGCTGGGCTTCACGTCCAGCATCCTGGCCTTCCGCCAGCCGCCCCACAGGTAGTAGCCACCGGCCAGCAACAGGGTGGTGACGCTGCCCACCGGGAAGCTCAGCCAGACCGCGTCGGCGCCCAGGCTCGGCTCCAGCAGGTTGGCGAACGGGATCCGCACGCCCCACAGCGAGATGACCATGGCCAGCAGCGGCGGCCACACCGCGCCGGTCGCCCGCACCACGCCCGAGAAGATGAAGGCGATCCCGAAGGCGATGAAGCCCCACAGCACGTAGCTGTTGATGTGCTGGGCGATGGCCAGGGAGGGGCTGTCGCCGGGCAGGAAGGCCCGCAGCACGATAGGGTCGGCGAAGAACAGGATCACCACGGGCGTGCCGGTGAACAGCAGGGCGAAGAGCGCGCCCTTGCGGGCCACCTGCTCCACCCGGTCCATGCGGCCGGCCCCGACGTTCTGGGCGGCCATGGACGAGACCGCCGCGCCCAGCGCCATGGCCGGCATCTGGACGTAGGTCCAGAGCTGCGCCGCTGCGCCATAGGCCGCCGCGGTTTGCGAGCCATACTGGTTGACCAGCCCCATCATGGTCACCGCCGCCAGGCTGACGACCATCATCTGGAAGCCCATCGGCAGGCCCTTGAGCACCAGCGACCGGATGATGCCAGGATCCGGGATCAGCAACCGGGCCTCCGAGGGTCGGATCACCAGGATCGAACCCTTGCGGTAGAGGTGGACCAGCATGGCGAAGAGGGTGACCGTCTGGGCGATCAGGGTCGCCGTCGCCGAACCCGCGATGCCGAGCGTCGGCAGCGGCCCCGGCCCGATGATCAGCAGCGGGTTCAGCACCACGTCCAGGCCGACCGTGAGCAGCGAGAAGTAGAAGGGCGTGCGGCTGTCGCCGGTCCCCCGCTGGGCCATCATCACGTACGAGAAGAAGTACATGAAAGGCATGGCGGTGAAGATCACCCGCAGATAGGCGATGGCGTCAGCGCGCGCGTCGGCCGGCGTGCCCATGGCGTCGAGGATGTGCGGGGTCAGAGTCACGCCGGCGACGCCCACGGTGATCGACAGCAGCAGGAAGAAGGCCGTGGATGTCCCCACCACCTTCTTGGCCATGGCCGTGTCTCGGGCGCCCACCGCCTGGCCGATCAGGATGTTCGAGGCCATCGACACCCCGAACACCGCGCCCAGCATCAGGAACATGATCTGGTTGGCGTTGGAGGTGGCGGTCAGCGCGGCCTCGCCCAGCACGTGGCTGACCCAGATGGCGTTGGCCGAGCCGTTGAGGGACTGCAGGACGTTCGAGCCCAGCACCGGCAGGGCGAACAGGATCAGGGTCTTGCCGATCGGCCCGGTCGTCAGGTCCGGCCCCTTCCGCAGCGGTCCGGCGGCGGGCCGTCCGCCCGCGGTGTCTCCAGTGGCCGTCACGCGCAAGCTCCCCTCGCCCTCCGCCTTCGCGGAGGTCCCCGGAACGATCTTACGGGCCGCGACGATCCCGCTTCAACCCGTGCGGCGGAACGGCGCGCGGCCCGGCCAGGGTTGAGCCGGCGCCGTTTCGTTGTAAGAGGGCGCGGGGGATGGTCGACCGCCGCGGCGGCTGGGGCCGCAGAGAAGACTAGAAAGACCGCATGAAGATCCTGATCACGGGCGGGGCCGGTTTCATCGGGTCGGCCGTTGTGCGCCGGGCCATCGCCGACGGCCACGAGGTGGTGAACCTCGACGTCCTCACCTACTCCGCCAACCTCGAGAACGTCGCCGGCGTGGCGAACGACCCGCGCTACGCCTTCGAGCAGGCCGACATCTGCGACCAGGCCCGGGTGCGCGAGATCTTCGCCAAGCATCGGCCCGACGCGGTGATGCACCTGGCGGCCGAGAGCCACGTGGACCGCTCGCTCGAAGGCCCCATCGACTTCGTGCGCACCAACATCATGGGCACCGCCGTCCTGCTGGAGGCCGCCCGCGACTACTGGATGGCCCTGCCCGAGCCGCAGAAGTCCGCCTTTCGCTTCCACCATGTCTCGACGGACGAGGTGTTCGGCGCGCTCGGCGAGGACGGCGAGTTCACGGAAGAGACGCCGTACGACCCCACCTCGCCCTATGCCGCGTCGAAGGCCGGGGCCGACCACCTCGTGCGCGCCTGGGGCCGGACCTTCGGCCTGCCCGTGGTGCTCACCAACTGCTCGAACAACTACGGCCCGTTCCAATTCCCCGAGAAGCTGATCCCGACGGTGATCACCCGGGCGCTGGAGGGCAAGTCGATCCCGGTCTACGGCGACGGCCGCCAGGTGCGCGACTGGCTGCACGTGGACGACCACGCCGAGGCCCTGCTGCTGGTCATCGGCAAGGGCGCGCTGGGCGAGACCTACTGCATCGGCGGCGACAGCTCGCGGCGCAACATCGAGGTGGTGCGGATGATCTGCGCCGAGCTCGACAAGGTGGCGCCCGCCAACACCCCGCACGCCGAGAAGATCACCTTCGTCACCGACCGCCCGGCCCACGATTTCCGCTACGCCATCGACGCCTCGAAGCTGGAGCGCGAGCTCGGCTGGAGCCCGCGCGTCGCCCTGCCGGAAGGCCTGGAACAGACGGTGCGCTGGTACGTGGAGAACCGCGACTGGATCGAGGGCATCCGCGAGCGCGGCTTCCATTCCGAGCGCCTGGGGCTGGTGAAGGCGTCGTGAGCGTCCGCATCCTGCAGTTCGGCGCCACGGGCCAGCTCGCCCGCGAGGTGCTCGACCGGGCGGGGAACGGGGTGGAGGTCACCGCGCTCTCCCGCGCCGAGGCCGACCTGACCGACGTCGACGCGATCCGCCGGGCCATCCTGGAGGCCGGCGACATCGACCTGGTGGTCAACGCCGCCGCCTATACCGCGGTCGACAAGGCCGAGGCCGAGCCCGACCTGGCCTACGCCGTCAACGCCCGTGCGCCCGAGGCCATGGCCAGGGCCTGCCAGGCGCGCGGCGTACCGATGGTGCACATCTCCACGGACATGGTGTTCTCGGGCGCAAAGGACGGCGCCTACCTCGAGACCGACGCGCCCGCCCCGCTGCACGTCTACGGCGCCTCCAAGCTGGTCGGCGAGCAGGCGGTGCTGGCCAACTGCGACCGCGCCCTGGTCGGCCGGGTGACCTGGCTGTTCTCGGCCTACGGCCAGAACTTTCTGCAGATCATGCTGCGGCTCGCCAGGAGCCAGCCGGTGCTGAAGGTGGTGGACGACCAGCGTGGCCGCGCCACCGCCAGCGGCGACGTGGCGGCCTTCCTCCTCGACCAGGCCGAGCGCCTGGCCCGCGCCCCCGCCGGCGCGCCGGAGTGGGGCCTGCTGCACCTCGTCGGCCCCACCGTCGCCACCCGCACCGAGATGGCCAAGGCCCTGTTCGACCTCGCCGGCCTGTCGCCGCAGATCGAGCCCGTGCCCACCAGCGCCTTCCCGACGCCGGCCAGGCGCGCCCTCAACGCCGAGTTGGACTCCAGCCGCCTGAAGGCCGTGTTCGGCGTGGAGCTCCGCCCCTGGCGCGCGGCGCTGGCCGACGTGGTCGCGAAGCTGAACGCAATGCAAGGAGCCGCCGCATGAACCGCCGCGGGATCATTCTCGCCGGCGGCGCCGGCACCCGGCTGCACCCCCTGACCATCGCGGTCTCCAAGCAGCTCCTGCCGGTCTACGACAAGCCGATGGTCTACTACCCGCTGTCGGTGCTGATGCTGGCCGGCGTGCGCGAGATCCTGGTGATCACCACGCCGGAGGATCAGGCCGGCTTCCAGCGCCTGCTGGGCGACGGCTCGCAGCTCGGCGTGCGCTTCGAGTACGTGGTCCAGCCCACCCCCGGCGGTCTCGCCGAGGCCTACATCTTGGGCGAGGATTTTGTGGACGGCGAGCCGAGCGTGATGATCCTCGGCGACAACATCTTCTTCGGCCAGGGCTTCAGCCACATGCTGAAGAACGCCGGCGCGCGCGAACACGGGGCCACGGTGTTCGGCTATCCGGTGCACGATCCCGAGCGCTACGGCGTCGTGGAGATGAGCGCCGAAGGCCGCGCGCTCTCCATCGAGGAGAAGCCCACCTCGCCCAAGTCCAATCTGGCGGTGACCGGCCTCTACTTCTACGACGGCCGCGCGAGCGAGCTGGCCAAGACGCTCACCCGCTCGGCGCGGGGCGAGCTCGAGATCACCGCGCTGAACCAGCTCTACCTGGAGGCCGGCGAGCTGCACGTGGAGCTGCTCGGCCGCGGCTTCGCCTGGGAGGACGCCGGCACCCACGACAGCCTGATCCAGGCCGGCGAGCTGATCCGCACCTTCGAGCAGCGCCAGGGCCTGCGTATCGGCTGCCTGGAGGAGATCGCCTTCCACCAGGGGTGGATCGACCGAGACCAGCTCCTCAAGCTCGCCGGGCGCATGGCCAAGAGCGAGTACGGCGTCTACCTGCGCGAGCTCGCCGACCGGCCGCCCGGCTTCGACGAGTAGCGCCCCTCCCCTCGCGGGGGACCGGGCCTCAGGCCAGCCGGCTGCGGGTGCGGCCGTAGAGCAGGTACACCAGCAGGCCGACCACGTTCCAGACGAGGAACATCTGCTGGGTGACCGCCGCCAGGCTGGCGAACAGGTAGAGGCAGCCCAGCACGGCCAGCGGGCCCACCAGCCACCACAGCGGCGTCCTGAACGGGCGGGCCAGGTCCGGCCGCTGACGACGCAGGATCATCATGGCGATGGCTGTGGCGATGAAGGCGGCGAGCGTCCCCGCATTGGCCACCTCGGCGATGAACCGGAGCGGCAGGAAGCCGGCCATGGCCGCGGCGCAGACGCCGGTCAGGATGGTCACCGCCGCCGGAACGCCGCGGGCGTTGACCGCCGACAGCCGCTTCGGCAGCAGGCCGTCGCGGGACATGGCGAAGAACACCCGGCTCTGGCCGTACATGAAGGCCATGATCACCGTGGGCAGCGCGATCACCGCGGCCGCGGCGATCAGCACCGCCACCAGCGGGTGGCCGAGTTCGCGCAGGATGAAGGCCAGCGGCTCGCCGCTCTTGGCGAACACCGCGAACGGCGAGGCGCCCAGCGCCGCGGCCGCCACCAGCATGTAGATGGCGGCGCAGGCCAGCATGGAGCCGACGATGCCGATGGTCAGGTCGCGGCCGGGGTTCTTGGCCTCCTCGGCCGCCGTGGAGATGGCGTCGAAGCCATAGAAGGCGAAGAAGATGACCGCCGCCGCGGCCATCACGCCGCGCTTCACCCCTTCGCCCACCTCGTGGGCGTTGAAGCCGTAGGGCATGAAGGGCTGGAAGTTGGCGGGGTCGAAGGCCGGCAGGGCGAGGGCCACGAAGGCGGCGAGCGCCACGACCTTGAAGATCACCAGGTAGAAGTTGACCGTCGCGCTCTCGCGGGTGCCGACCAGCAGCAGGCCGGTGACCATCAGGGTGATGAACACCGCCGGCAGGTTCACGAGCCCGGCCGGCTCGCCCCACGGCCCGGCGGCCAGCGCCTCAGGCAGGCCCCAGCCGCGGCTGACCAGGAACCCCTGGGCGTAGCCGGACCAGCCCACCGCCACGGTCGAGCAGACCACCGTGTATTCGAGGATCAGGCTCCAGCCGATGATCCAGCCCACCAGCTCGCCCATGCCGGCGTAGGCGTAGGAATAGGCCGAGCCCGCCTGCGGCATCAGGCTGGCCATCTCGGCGTAGCACAGGGCGGCGAAGGCGCAGACCGCGCCCGCGATGGCGAAGGACAGGATCACCGCCGGCCCGGCCTGGCCGGCGCCGACGCCGATCAGGGTGTAGATGCCGGTGCCGATGATCGCGCCCACGCCCAGGGCCACCAGGTGCGGCCAGCCCAGGGTGCGTTTCAGGCCCTGGCCGTCCCCGTGGCTCGGCGGCGCCTCGATGGCCTTGCGGCGCGTGATGAAGCTCATGACTGCCCTCCCGACGAACCGCCACCATTGCCGCGCGCCGCGCGCGCCGACAAGCCTTGGCGCCGCGGCCGCCATGGGCCAGCTTGGCCGCGCAAAACGGGGGAGTGATCCGCATGCGTCGCCTGATCCTGGCTTTCGTCCTGATGCTGCTGGCCGGGCCGGCGCTCGCACAGGACGCCGCCGTGCAGAAGCTGGTCGCCGACTACGAGGCCTGGTGGCTGGCCGACGACCCGGTCACCGCCGGCCGCCTCGGCGACCGCGGCGCGCTCGCCAGGCTGCCGGACGTGACCCCCGCCGCCGACGCCCGCCGCAAGGCCGCGCTCGCCGGCTTCCAGCAGCGGCTGAAGGCGATCCCCGACGCCGGCCTCACGGCGGACGCCAGGCTGAACCGCGACCTGCTGGCCTGGGTGGTGGACAGCCAGCTCCAGGCGCTGGCCTTCGACGTCGCCCGCATCCAGATCTCCTCGGACGGCGGCTTCTACGACACCATCGGCTACCTGGCGCAGACCACCCCGATCCGCACGACGGAAGACGCCCGCGCCTTGGTGGCGCGCCTGGAGGCCACGCCGAAGAACTGGCGCGACAACATCGAGAACCTGCGCCGCGGCGCCCGGACCCGCTTCACCCAGCCCCGCTCCAGCGTCGAGGTGGTGCTGAAGCAGATGCGCGAGGCGCTCGCCGCGCCGGTCGACCAGGACCCGCTGCTGCAGCCGCTGGCCGCCCTGCCCGACACCGTTCCTGCCGCCGAGCAGTCGGCGCTGCGGGCCCGCGCCCGCACGGCCGTCGAGGCCCTCCGCGGCGTGCGGCGCGAGTTCGTCACCTTCCTCGAGCGGGAGTACCTGCCGGCGGCGCGGCCGCAGCTCGGCGCCCGCTCGCTGCCGAACGGCGAGGCCTATTACCGCTACGTGGTCCGCGACCACACCACCACCGACCTCACGCCCGACCAGATCCACGAGATCGGCCGCAGCGAGGTGGCCCGCATCCAGGCCGAGATGGAGGTGGCGATGAAGGAGGCCGGCTGGACCGGCGACCGGGCCGGGTTCATCGCCATGCTGCGCAAGGACCCGCGGTTCTACGCCACCAGCCGCGAGGACCTGATGGAGAAGGCCTCGGAGATCGCCAAGCGGATCGACGACAAGCTTCCCGGTTACTTCGGCACCCTGCCGCGACTGACCTACGGCGTCCGCCCCGTTCCCGCCGACCTGGAGCAGGCCTACACCACCGGCCGCTACTGGCAGGGCTCGCCCCAGCTCGGCGTCGCCGGCGGCTACATGGTCAACACCTACGCCCTGGACCAGCGCGGCCTGCACGAGCTGCCGGCGCTTACCGCCCACGAGGCGGTGCCGGGGCACCACCTGCAGATCGCCCTGTCGCAGGAGCTGGAGAACGTGCCGGCCTTCCGCCGCGAGACCTTCGCCTTCACCGCCTTCGTGGAGGGCTGGGGCCTCTATTCCGAGCGGGTGGCCGGCGAGATGGGCATCTACCGCACCCCCTACGAACGGTTCGGCCAGCTCTCCTACGAGATGTGGCGCGCCTGCCGTCTGGTCGCCGACACCGGCATCCACTGGAAGGGCTGGAGCCTCGACCAGGCGCGGTCCTGCTTCACCGAGAACACGGCGCTCAGCCCCCTGAACATCGAGGTGGAGCTCGCCCGCTACGTCTCCTGGCCGGGCCAGGCGCTGGCCTACAAGATCGGCGAGCGGAAGTACGTGGAGCTGCGCCAGAAGGCCCGCCAGGCGCTGGGCGACCGGTTCGACATCCGCCGCTTCCATGACGCCGTGCTGCTGGCCGGCCCGCTGCCGATGGCGGTGCTGGAGGCCCGGGTCGACGCCTGGATTTCCGCAGAACGGAATCGATGACGCAGGCGTCACCGAAACATTGATGCAACGCCGGTATGCTGTCTAACATCCCTGAACAGCGTTCAGGTTCGCCGCCGCCGCACGCGGACGAGACGGACCGAAGGGGACAGGGAGGAACACACATGCAGGCAGCACGCATCTCCGTGCTCGCAGCGGTCGGGGGCTCGATGCTCCTGTTCGGCTGCACCACCGACGGAGCGCCGAATGCGCTGGCCAGCGCCGGCGACGCCGCGGCCCGGGAGACGGCCGCCGTCGCCGCCCTGCCCGGCCACGTCGACAACTTCATGCTCGTCGACCAGAACCTGGAGGGCCACGAGCTCTACCGGATGGCCGACGCCAAGGCGATCGTGATCGTCAGCACCATGAACGGCTGCCCGATCGCCCGGGCCATGACCCCGGAGCTGAAGAAGCTGCGCGACGCCTACCAGGCCAAGGGCGTCGAGTTCCTGATGCTGAACTCCGCCCTGCAGGACAGCCGCGAGTCCATCGCCGAAGAGGCGAAGGAGTTCGGCCTCGACATCCCGGTGCTGATGGACACCAACCAGTTGGTCGGCGAGGCGCTGGGCGTCACCCGCACGGCCGAGGTCTATGTGATCGACCCGAAGACCTGGCAGGTGGTCTACCGCGGGCCGCTCGACGACCGCATCGACTACGGCGGCGCCCAGAAGGCCAACGTCCAGCCGTTCGCCGCCAACGCCCTCGACGCCCTGCTCGCCGGCAAGCCCGTCCAGCAGGCGGCGATGAACACCCGCGGCTGCCTGATCGACTTCCCCGAGCGGGCCAAGAAGGCGCAGCACGCGAAGATCAGCTACGCGAAGGACGTGGCCCCGATCCTCGAGAAGAACTGCGTGGCCTGCCACCAGCCCGGCTCCATCGGGCCGTTCTCGATGACCAGCTACGAGATGGTGAAGGGCTTCTCGCCGATGATCCGCGAGGTGCTGCGCACCGACCGGATGCCGCCCTACAACGCCGATCCGCACGTCAACAGGTTCTCCGACAACAAGAACATGACGCCCGCGGAGATCAAGACGATCGTCCACTGGATCGAGGCCGGCGCGCCCCGCGGCGACGGGCCCGACCCGCTGGCCTCTGTGGACCGCAAGGCCCCCGAATGGCCGCTCGGCAAGCCCGACCTGATCCTCGACGTGCCGGCCTACACCATCCCGGCCTCGGGCGTGGTCGACTACCAGCGCCCCTACATCGTCAATCCGCTCAAGGAGGGCCGCTGGATCCGCGCCTCCACCGTCAAGGTCGGCGCGCGCCAGGGCGTGCACCACATCCTGACCGGCTACATGAAGGAGATCCCGGACGGTCCGGCCTACGAGACCAAGTGGGGATCGTCCGTGGGCGGCTACGCGGTGGGCGCCGAGTCCGAGATCGCCCCCGACAACGCCGGGGTCTACCTGCCGCCGGGCGGGGCCATCGGCATCCAGGCGCACTACACCCCGTTCGGCAAGGAGGTCGTCGATAAGAGCCAGATCGCGCTCTACTTCTACGACAAGACCGAGACGCCGGACCTCGTCATGCGCAACTCGGTGATCGTCGACAACACCATCACCATCCCGGCCGGCGCGGCGCGCCACAAGGAGGTCGCCTACCTCAGCTTCCCGAAGGACGCCCTGCTCTATTCGGCCTTCCCGCACGCCCACTACCGCGGCTACGCGTCCGACCTGTGGATCGAGTACCCGAACGGCGAGCGGAAGCTGCTGCTGGCCCTGCCGCGCTACGACTTCAACTGGCAGCGGCACTACACCTTCGCCGAGCCGGTGAAGGTGCCGGCCGGCTCGAAGCTGATCGCCCACTACACCTATGACAACTCCAAGCGGAACCCGGCCAACCCCGACCCGTCCAAGACGGTGCTGTGGGGCGACCAGTCCTTCGAGGAGATGTTCTACACGGCGATCCGCTACCGCTGGGTCGACGAGACCTCCAAGAGCGAGGTGGCCTACGACGACGAGCTGAACCGGAGCCGCATGGTCGGCATGCTGGACGACAACCTCGACGGCAAGGTGCAGCTCGCCGAACTCAAGGGCGACCTGGGCAGCCGGCTGAAGCCGTACTTCGCCATGGTCGACAAGGACAAGGACGGCGGCATCGACCGCACCGAGTTCGCCGCCGTGCAGTCGATGCTCGGCCGGCGGCGGGGCGGCGCGGAGAACGCCTCCATGCCCATGCCGCAGGCCAAGTCCGGCGGGCGCTAGCCAGCCGGGCCGCGCCCCGGCCATAGTGCGCCGGATGACGCGGTTGATGATCTACGAACCCTCCTACCGGAGGCTGGCGGGCTCGATTCCGGAAGGGGTCGAGCCCGTTCTCATGGGCGAGGACGGCGTGCTGCGCCTGGACGGCCGGGAGGTCGCGCCCGACGAGGCCGACGCCCGCGCCGGCTGGGCCAACGCCGACGTCTTCTTCGGCCCGGCGGCCCGCCCCTACATGGTGGCCCTGCTGAAGTCGCCGAACCTCAAATGGGTGCAGAGCGGGGCGGCCGGCTTCGACCAGCCGATCTTCGGCCAGCTCGTCACCAAGGGGGTGACGCTGACCACCAGCCACGGCCAGGCGCTCGGCATGGCGGAGTACGTCCTGTGGGGCGTGCTCGACCACTTCCAGCGCGGGCCGGAGCGGCGCGCCGCCCAGGGCCGCCACGCCTGGGACCGGCTGGCGTTTCGGGAGGTGAACGGCTCCCATTGGCTGATCGTCGGCTTCGGCTCCATCGGCCAGGCGGTGGCCGAGCGCGCCCGGGCCTTCGGGGCGCGGATCACCGGCCTGCGCCGCAACCAGGCGCCGCACCCGGCGGCCGACGCCATCGCGCCGCTGGAGGCGCTGCACGCCCTGCTGCCCGAGGCCGACGTGGTGGTGCTGTCGATCCCGCTCACCCCGGACAGCCGCCACGTGGTGGACGACCGCTTTCTCGGGGCCATGAAGGACCGCTCGGTGCTGGTGAACGTCGGCCGCGGCGGCCTGGTGGACGAGGCGGCGCTGCTGGCGGCCCTGGACGCCGGGCGGCCGGAGCACGCGGTGCTGGACGTTTTCGAGACCGAGCCCTTGCCGGCCGACAGCCGGTTCTGGGACCATCCGCGGGTGACGCTGACGCCCCACGCCTCGGGCATCACCACCGGCCAGCACACCCGCAACGACGCCCTGTTCGCGGAGAACCTCCGCCGCTTCGTCGCCGGCCAGGACCTGCTGAACGTGGCTGACCCGAAGGACGTGCTGGCGGGCTGATCGAGCCCCTCCTCCTCGGGAGAGCTGGCCCGGAGGGCCGGAGGGCGTCCGCTCGGGCGCCTGCGGATGACCCCCTCAGTTCCCTGCGGCGACAGCTCGCGGCGGGGAAGCAGCTAGCGCCGCCTACTCCGTCCACAGCTCGTGGATGTCGCCCTTGCGGTTCAGCATGCGGACGGCCCGCTTGACCACGGTGAGCAGCCGCTCGCGGCGGGCGTCCTCGTCATAGGTCATCGACCCCTTGGCCAGGCCCTCCAGCAGGAAGCGGCCGAGGTCGCGGCTGGTCTGGAAGCGCGGATCGGCGCCGGCCTGGACGATGGCCCCGAACCGGGCGCCCACCTGGGCGTGGTCGAAGGCGCTCTGGGCGGCGGCCAGCCGCTCGCGCAGCATGGCGTCCGTGCGGGCCGCGGCCTCCAGCTCGGCGAAGGCGACGAACGGGATCTCGTGGAGCAGGGCCCAGTAGCTGTCGATGGCGTGCTCGGTGGCGTCCACGCCCGGCGGGTGCGGCCTGGAGCCCGCCTCCTCGAAGAGGCGCGCACGCTCAAGCTCGATGTGCGCGACCGCGGCCTCGACCAGCTCTTCGCGGCTCGCGAAGTGGTAGAGCATGGCGCCGCGGGTGAGCCTGGCGGCGTCGGCGATCATGGCGTTGGTGGCGGCGTGGTAGCCCACCTCCGCGAAGAGGCGCATGGCGGCGTCGAGGATACGCGCACGCGTGCGCAGCGACTTCGGCGTCGCCTTCGCCGGATAGGTTCTGGCGTCCATCGGGACCAATTTTCGGCGACCTGGGGAGGGTCTGCTCTCGCTCAATACCTACCAACACAAGGGGAGTTCGAGCCAGTGCTTCAAGGCCGCACCCCGATGTTTCACGAAACCGACATGCAATCGGCCTAGCGACTGGTCAAAATCCAGGCGTTGGGGGCGCAAAGTGGGCGATCCTGGAATCCGGCGTTATCGCAGCGTGTTCCTCTCGGACATCCACCTGGGCACCCGCGGCTGCCAGGCGGAGCTGCTGCTCGACTTCATCCGGCACATGGAATGCGACCAGCTCTATCTGGTGGGCGACATCGTCGACGGCTGGAAGATGAAGAGCGGCTGGTACTGGCCCCAGGCGCACAACGACGTGGTCCAGAAGATCCTGCGGCTGGCCCGCAAGGGCGTTCAGGTCACCTATGTGCCGGGCAACCACGACGACCGGGTGCGGGATTTTTGCGGCGTCCACTTCGGCGGGGTGGTGGTCGCCCGCGACGCCATCCACGAGACCGCCGACGGCCGGCGCTTCCTCGTCACCCACGGCGACGAGTTCGACGGGGTGGTGCAGCATGCCCGCTGGCTGGCCTTCCTGGGCGACTGGTCCTACCGGGCGCTGCTGGCCGCCAACACGCTCACCAACCGGCTGCGGCGCCGGCTGGGCTTCGGCTATTGGAGCTTCTCTGCCTTCCTGAAGACCCGGGTGAAGAACGCCCTGCACTTCATCGAGAACTTCGAGCAGGCGGTGGCCGAGGAGGCCCGCCGGCGCGGCGTCGACGGAGTGATCTGCGGCCATATCCACAAGGCCGAGATGCGCGACATCGACGGCATCGCCTACGTCAACGACGGCGATTGGGTGGAGAGCTGCACGGCGCTCGTCGAGCACATGGACGGCCGGCTGGAGATCCTCGAATGGGCCAAGCTCCGGCACTGGTCGGTGCTGGACCGCGCGCCCGCCCCGTCCGGGAACGTCCCGCAGCCGCTGGCCGCCTGAGCCGCCTGAGCCGCCGAGCCGCCGTCGATTTGACACCACCGGCGATTTGGTGACAGTGCCGCTGCCATGAAACCGCCCATGCCCCCCAGCCTGCGTGACCGGCAACGGGCGGAGACGCGCGAGCAGATCCTCCGCGCCGTCGGCCGGCAGATGGAGGCCGGCCAGTCGCTCGAGGACCTGAGCTTCGCCGACGTGGCCAGGGACGCCGGCCTCGGCGAGCGCACCGTCTATCGCTACTTCCCCACCAAGGAGGCGCTGCTGGGCGCCTTCTGGGCCTGGATGCAGAACCAGGCGGTCTCCGCCCAGCCCGACCGTCCACGACCCCGGGCCATGCCCCGGGTGCGCGAGGCGATCACCGCGGCGCGCGACACCCAGCGGCCGATGCGCATCCTGCTCGCCACCGACGCCTGGGAGCCGCAGGTCAACGGCGTCGTCCGCACCCTGACCCGCGTGGTCAAGGAACTGGGCGACATGGGCCACACGGTGGAGGTCATCCACCCCAACCAGTTCAAGACCTTCCCGCTGCCCACCTATCCTGAGATCAAGGTGGCGATCGGCGTCTATGAGCCGGTGCAGGAGCGTTTCAAGGCGTTCGAGCCGGAGGCCATCCACATCGCCACCGAGGGCCCCATCGGCCTGGCGGCGCGACGGATCTGCGTCGAGTGGAAGCTGCCCTTCACCACCAGCTACCACACCCGCTTCCCGGAGTACGTCTCGGCCCGCCTGCCTTTGCCGCTGGCGGCTGGCTACGCCTACATGAAGTGGTTCCACAAGCCGTCCGGCCGGCTGATGGTGGCGACGCCCACCATGCGCGACGAGCTCACCCAGCATGGTTTCCGGAACATCTCGTCCTGGTCGCGCGGCGTCGACACCGAGGTCTTCCGGCCGCGGACGGCCGACGAGCCCGACATGTTCGAGGGCCTCGCCCGGCCGGTGTTCCTCTACGTCGGCCGCGTGGCCGTGGAGAAGAACATCGAGGCCTTTCTGGGCCTCGACCTGCCCGGGACCAAGGTGGTGGTCGGCCCGGGCCCGCAGCTCGACGAGCTGAGGGCCAAGTACCCCGAGGCGGTGTTCACCGGCTCGAAGTCCGGGGAGGACCTGTCCCGCGCCTACGCCTGCGCCGACGTCTTCGTCTTCCCCTCGCTGACCGACACCTTCGGCCTGGTGATCCTCGAAGCCATGGCGTCCGGCACGCCGGTGGCCGCCTATCCGGCGCCCGGCCCCATCGACATCATCCCGAACTCCGGGGCCGGCGTGCTCGCCAAGAGCGCCACCGAGGGCCTGCGCGAAGCCTGCCTCGACTGCCTGAAGCTGGAGCGCAAGGCGGTCCGCGCCTTTGCCGAGAGGTTCTCCTGGCGCGCCTGCGCCGAGGACTTCGTGAAGAACCTGCAGCCCTATCCCGAGCCCGAGAAGACCCGCTTCTGGCGCCGCCTGCGCCGCCTGGCCCGGGTCCGGCGGCGCGGCCCCCAGGCCGCCTAGAACCGGGCCCGCAGGCCGACCGTCCAGGTCCGCGGCCGGCCCGGGCCCAGGCTGCGGGGGTCGGACGCGCCGGGCGCCTCCGCCAGCTCCACCTCGTCGGTCTGGCCGAACGTCCCGAAGGTCTCGTAGCGGGCGTCCGTCAGGTTCTCCACCGCGGCGAACAGCTCGATCCCCTCGCCGGCCTGCCAGGCGGCCGCCAGGTTGGCTATCGCATAGCCGCTCGTCTTGGGCTGGAGGTTCGCCTCGTCGCCCGCCAGCCTGCGTCCGCTGGCCGCCAGCACGCTGAGGTCCAGCCGGAACGGCTCGGGCGCATAGGTCAGGCCGAGCTTCAGCCGGTGGCGGGGCACGTTCGGCATGCGGTCGCCGGGCGCCGCCTCGATCCGGCCGTCGTCGTCGGCCGAGGGGTTGGACGGGCTGGTCAGGGTCAGGGGCGAGCGGAAGGTGGCGTCGGTGAGCGCATAGCTTGCCCAGGCCTGCAGGTCGCCGCGCCGCCAGCCGGCCTCGGCCTCCACCCCCTGCCGCCGCGTGCGGCCGACGTTCTGGAAGTAGCCGCGGCCGCGGAACGCGCTGGCCACCAGCGTGATGTCGTCGCGGGTCTCGGTCCGGTAGACGCCGATCCGCCAGGTGAGCCTGCGGTCCAGGGCCGGGAGCTGCCGGAGGCCCGCCTCGAAGGTCCTCGCCTTCACCTGCTTCAGCGGCGGGTCGGCGACGAAGAAGTTGGTCAGGCTGCAGGGCGCCTCGGGGCTGGCGCACGACAGCTCGGCGGGCGTCGGGGCGCGGTTCGCCTCGGCGTAGCCCGCGTAGGCCGAGCGGGCGTCGTCCCATTCCCAGGTCAGGCCTGCGGCGGGATTCAGGCGCGAGAAGCGGTGGTCGCCGTCAAGCGCCTCGCCCAGGCGGTCCCGCAGACGGATGTCGATCAGGTTGTAGCGGGCCGAGAGCGTGAGGGTCAGCCGCTCCGTCAGCTCCCGCGTGTCCAGCAGGTAGAGGCCTAGCGCTTGGCTGCGGGTGTCGACCTGCACCGGCGAGATCGGCCCGTCCGCCTGCACGACCAGGGTTCCCGGGCCGCCGAACCCCCGGTCCTGCGTCAACGCGCCCAGCAGCGACTGCGCCAGGAAGCCGGTGCGGCCCACATCGTAGCTGGCGCCGAGGGTCAACCGGTTGTCGCGCCCTTGGATCGCGCGGTCGGAGGTGACCTGGGCGGCCACGCCATAGGCCCAGGTCCGGGTGGCGGTGCGGTTGAGCTGGGCGTACCGGCCGTCCTCCCGGAAGGCCGGGATCGGCCGGCCTGCGGCGTCGGTCAGCAGGGGGCCGTCTTCGTCCAGGCAGAGCACGGCCGCGTCGTACTCGCACGGCTCGGCGTCGGTGGCGTCGCCGTTGGCGGTCTTCTGGCGCAGGCGCCCCACATAGGCCTGGACGGTGGCCGCCCGGCCGGCGCCGAGCGTGCTGGAGGCCCCGAGCTGCAGGCGCGCGAAGCGGTTGTCGGTCCGGTCGGGGTGGGTGAACACGGCCCGGCGGTCGGCGGCGAGCAGCTCGACGGGCGCCGCCCCGTTTCCGGTGAGCGAATTGTCCGCCGCCAGCAGGCGCGCCTCCAGGGTGAGCGGCCCCGCGCCGCCCACCCAGGCCGCATACGCCTGCCGCAGCCGGGTCGGCGAGAAATCGCGCCAGCCGTCCTCGTCCAGCGCGCTGACGGCCACATAGAGGCCGGCGTTGGCCGCCGGCCGGCCGCCGGCCTCCAGGGTGATGGAGCGGCGGCCGAAGGACCCGGCCTGCGCCTCGGCCGCCGCGCCGCGGATATCGAAGCCGTCCTTCAGGCGGACGGTGAGCGCCCCGCCCACCGCGTTCAGCCCGAACACCGGATTGGAGCCCTCCACCGAGACCGCCTCGATGGCCGCCTCGGGGATCAGGTCCCAGTTCACGGTGTCGCCGAACGGCTGGTTGAAGCGCGCCCCGTCGAGGTAGACGGCCAGCCCCTGGCCGGCGCCCTGCAGCGGCGAGGCCTCGAAGCCGCGGTAGACGAGGTTGGGCTGGTAGGGATTGCCCTGGGCGTCGCTCAGCGACAGGCCCGGCGTGCGCAGCTCCAGCGCGCCCAGCAGCGCCGGCCCGGCCGCCGGGCGGCGCAGGTCGCCGGCGTGCAGCACGACCGTGGCGGCCGGCGTCCGGTCCAGGGTCTCGATCGCGCCCAGAGGCGCGCGCGGGACCACGATGACCGGGGCGAGCACGGTCTCGGCGCCGGCCGCGCCCGGCAGGACGAGGGCCAGCGCCCCCGCAGCCGGGAGGGCCGGCCGAAGCCTCACAGCAGGCGGCTGCGCATGGCCTGGCTCAGCAGGTCGATCAGCGACACCGCCACCACGATGACGATGACGATGGCCGAGAGCTCGCCGTAGTTGAAGGCGTTCAGGCTTTCGAACAGCACCTGGCCGATGCCGCCGGCGCCGATCAGGCCGAGCACGGTGGCCGAGCGCGAGTTCGACTCGAAGCGGTAGAGCGCATAGCTGGTCCACAGCGGGGCGACCTGCGGGATCACCCCCCAGACGATCTCCTGCAGACGGCTCGCGCCGGTGGCGCGGACGCCTTCCACCGGGCCCTTGTCGATCGACTCCACGGCTTCCGAGAACAGCTTGGCGAGCACGCCCGTGGTGGCGATGGCCAGCGCCATGACGCCGGCGAACGGCCCCAGGCCCACGGCCACCAGGAAGATGGTGCCGATCACCAGGTCGGGGATCGAGCGCAGCAGGTTCATCAGCAGGCGCATGGGCTGCTGCAGCCAGGCCGGCGCGATGTTGCGCGAGCAGGCCAGGCCGAAGGGGATGGCCACGATGATCGCCAGGAAGGTGCCCCAGATGGCGATCTGGATCGTCAGCCACATCTGCCGGATGTAGATGCCGATGTTGCCCCACTCCGGCTGCAGGAGCTGACGGCCGTAGATCCGCATGTTCTCGGCGTTGGTGAACAGCCGGCCGAAGTTGCGCATCTCCACCGGCCCGAAGGCCAGGATCAGCAGCAGGATCACCGCGCCCCAGACCAGGAAGTCCGGCGCGCGCTGGGCCAGCGAGCGGCTGGGCGGCGTCAGGTGCGCCGACGGCGGGACCGTGTCGACGGGGCTCATCAGACGTCCGGCTCCACCGCGCGCTTCTGGGCCGCGGCCGCGCGGATGCGGTCGAACTCGGCCTGGGCCTTCTGGATCGCCGCCTGGTCGCCGCCCTTGCGGGCGTCGGCCAGCGCCTGGGCCGCCTCCATCTCGCGGATCGGGTCGAGGTAGCTGTCGTCGGCGGCGCGGAAGCCGCCGTAGGCCAGGCCCTTCAGGACCTCGCGCTGACGGTCGGCCTCGGGGCCCGCGCCCGTCCCGTAGGTCAGGAAGAACTGGCGCATCTTCTCCTTGATGGCCGGGTCGAGGTCCTTGCGGGCGACGATCGAGGATTCCGGGATCGGCGGCGAGCGCCAGATCACTTCCACCTTCTCGGCGATCTGCGGGTTCTGGCGGCCGGCGAACAGCAGGCCGACGGTGTTGTTGGTGGCGACGTCCACGAGCCCGTTGGCCACCGAGAAGACGTTCGCCTGGTGGTTGGCCGAGCGGACCGCCTTGAAGCACTGCGCCGGCTCGATGTTCCGCGGCGTGAACAGGTAGGTCATCGGCGCCAGCGTGCCCGAGGTCGACTTGGCGTCGCCCAGGCCGAAGGTCAGGCTCTTGTCGCAGGCCAGCACCTTGTCGAGGGTGATGCCCGAACCCTTCCGCACGATCAGCACCGAGCGGTAGGAGTCCTCGCCGCCGGCGTCGACCACGCGGCCCAGCACCTGGGCGTCGGCGCGGCGGGTGGCCTCCAGCGCCGGCAGGGCCGAGAACCAGCCCACCTGCACCTGGTTGAAGCGCATCGCCTCGATCAGCGAGGTGTAGTTGGTGGCGAAGTAGGGCTTCACCGGCACGCCGATCTGCTTCGACATGTCGTCCAGCAGCGGCTGCCACAGCGGGCCCATGGACTGCTGGTTCTCGGCCGAGAGGATCGAGAAGGTGAGCTGCTTGGGCGTGGCGCCCGGCTGGGTGCTGGGCTCGCCCCCGCAGGCGGCGAGGCCCATCAGGGCGGCCAGGCCAAGGCCGGTCAGGACACGGCGGCCGATCATTGCGGGGCTCCTTCCCAGAACACGTCCTCGAACTCCGGCCCGTAGATGTCGATGAGCTGCTCGCGCTTCAGGCCGCTGGACGGGCCGTCATAGACGATCTTGCCCGACTTCAGGGCCACCACGCGGTCGCAGTAGCGCAGGGCGTAGTCCACCTGGTGCAGGGTGACGACCACGGTCAGGCCGTCCTGCTTGTTCAGTTCGCGCAGGCTCTCCATCACCCGGCGCGCGGAGACGGGGTCGAGGGAGGCCACCGGCTCGTCGGCGAGGATGATCTTCGCCTTCTGGACCAGGGCGCGGGCGATGGCGCCGCGCTGCTGCTGGCCGCCGGACAGGGTGTTGGCGCGCTGGGCGGCGTAGTCGGCCACGCCCATCCTGGCGAGCGCCGCCATGGCCGCCTGCTTGGTCTCCACCGGCCAGAGGCCGAACAGGCCGCGCACCGCGTCGATCCGGCCGAGCGAGCCCAGGGCCACGTTGGAGAACAGCGACAGCCGGCCCACCAGGTTGAACTGCTGGAAGATCATGCCGATGCGGGTGCGCGTCTTGCGCACGTCGCGGGCGATCCGCCCGTTCTCCTGCACCGGACCGCCGAAGGCCTCGATGCGGCCCTCGCCGGAGTCGATGGTCTGCAGCGCGCTGATCGAGCGCAGCAGCGTCGACTTGCCCGAACCGGAGGGACCGATGAGGGCGATCATCTCGCCCTTCGAGACGGCGAGGGAAACCTTGTCCAGGGCGCGCCTGGCGCCAAAGGTCTTGGACACGTTCCGTATGGACAGAACGGCGGCGTCAGGCATGAACGGCGAAATTTCCCCAAGTTGCGTGCGCAAGCGGGCGAAATTCGCCGGCCGGTGCGACGGCTTCATGACACGGCGGCCGGCAAAAGGTCCAGCCGCCTCAGGCGCCTAAGCGACGCAGGCCCCGCCCCCGGCGGCGGCGGCCGACGTTACAAGGCCGGGCCAGTTGAAATATCCGCGTTCCGAATAGAGGCAGGACGTCGCAGGACATTGTCCCTTTACATGGGGGTCAGATGCCCCTATTTGCGCGGCTTCCGGCGGACCCGAAGTCCTAAAAAGCGCTGCTAACGCCGGTCTGGGTTCAACAATCCGTTGGGGGTTGCGTGAGGTGCATACGTACCATACGCCCCTGGACCTGGTCCGCGAGCGGTCCCCGGAGCGTCCTGTCGCCTTTGCGCGGCCGGGCGTGGTGGCCGTAGCGGCGCGCTGGTTCCAGGACAATTTTCAAGGCGACGTCTTCTACGCTGTCAAAGCGAACCCTTCGCCGTGGGTCATCGAGACCCTCGCGGCCAACGGGGTGGCGTCCTTCGATGTAGCCTCGGTCCCCGAGATCGAGCTGGTCGCGCAGTTCGCGCCGGGGTCCCGCATGGCCTTCATGCACCCGGTGAAGAGCCGCCGCGCGATCGCGCAGGCCTACTTCGACCACGGCGTGAAGACCTTCTCCTTCGACACGCACGAGGAGCTGCAGAAGATCCTCGAGGCGACCGGCGGCGCTGACGATCTGTCCCTGATCGTCCGTCTCGGCGTCTCGGCGGACGGCGCGGCCTACTCGCTGTCGGGCAAGTTCGGGGTGGACAGCCACCAGGCGCCGGCGCTGCTGCTGGCCGCCCGGCGCGCCACCCAGGACCGGATGGGCGTCTCCTTCCACGTCGGCAGCCAGTGCATGCGGCCGACCGCCTTCCAGGCGGCCATGGCCCAGGCCAACCGCGCCATCCTCCGCGCCGGCGTCATGGTCGACGTGGTGGATGTGGGCGGCGGCTTCCCGTCGGTCTACCCGGGCATGGTGCCGCCGGACCTGACGGACTACGTGGACTCGATCCACCGAGGCTTCGCGGAGATGAGCGTCCACAAGGACACCGAGCTGTGGGCCGAGCCCGGCCGGGCGCTGGTGGCGGAAGCCTCCTCGGTGCTCACCAAGGTCGAGCTGAAGAAGGGCGACGCGCTCTATCTGAACGACGGCAGCTACGGCAGCCTGTTCGACGCGGCCCACGCCAAGTGGCCCTTCCCGGTGAAGGCCTACCGCGGCGCGGACAACGGCGAGCCGGCCGAGCTGGAAGGCGCCCTGCGGCCCTTTCGGTTCTACGGCCCGACCTGCGACTCCATCGACCAGATGCCGGGTCCGTTCTGGCTGCCGGAAGACATCCGCGAAGGCGACTACGTGGAGATCGGCATGCTGGGCGCCTACGGAATCGCCATGAACACGCGCTTCAACGGCTTCGGCGACGCCGAAACTGTCGCAGTTGAAGATGCGCCCATGGCCTCCATGTACGGCCTCGCGGGCCGCGTGATCCGCCTGCCGCGCGAGCAGCAGGCCGAGGAGCGCAAGGTGGTCCGCCTGTCGCGTCCGAAGGGCGCGGCGGGGAAGAAGGGCCGTCGGCGTTAAAACCGACACATTCGAGCTATAGGCGCGGCCGGTCGCTCCGTCCCGGTCGCGCCTCTCCTATGGACGGGCGATCACCCTCAGAAGGGAACTTCCGACGATGAACGCTCCCGTTCAGAACACGAACCGCAAGGCCGAACTGCTGGCCAACACCGTCGAGCACGTGGCGATCGACCAGTACGACGCTCGTCCGATCATCGATTCCATGCGCAAGATGAGCTTCACGAGCCGCGACACGGCCCGTGCGGCCGACATCTGGAAGATGAGCCTGGAAGACGCCGACTGCTCCACCTGGCTGACCCTGGCGGGCTCCACCTCGGCGGCCGGCTGCATGCACATCTACCGCGACATGGTGCAGAACAACATGATCGACGCGATCGTCGCCACCGGCGCCTCGATCGTCGACATGGACTTCTTCGAGGCCCTCGGCTTCAAGCACTACCAGGCCGACTCCAGCGTCGACGACCGTGAGCTGCGCGAGATGTACATCGACCGCATCTACGACACCTACATCGACGAGGAAGAGCTCCAGAACTGCGACGGCACGATCTACGAGATCTGCAACCTGCTGGAGCCGCGTCCCTACTCCAGCCGCGAGTTCATCTACGAGATGGGCAAGTGGCTGGCGGCGGGCAACGCCAAGAAGCCGAACTCGCTGATCGAGGTGGCGTACCGCGAGGGCGTGCCGATCTTCTGCCCGGCCTTCACGGACTCCTCGGCCGGCTTCGGCCTCGTGAAGCACCAGGTCGAGCGGATGAAGGAGGGCAAGCCCTACCTGACCATCGACTCGGTGGCCGACTTCCGTGAGCTGACGGAGATCAAGCTGAAGGCGGGCGCGACCGGCCTCTTCATGGTCGGCGGCGGCGTGCCGAAGAACTTCGCGCAGGACACCGTGGTCTGCGCCGAGATCCTCGGCCACGAGGTCGACATGCACAAGTACGCCATCCAGATCACGGTGGCGGACGTGCGCGACGGCGCCTGCTCGTCCTCGACCCTCAAGGAGGCCTGCTCCTGGGGCAAGGTGGACGTGACCTGGGAGCAGATGGTGTTCGCGGAAGCCACCACCGTGGTGCCGCTGATCGCCTCCAACGCCTGGCATCACGGCGCCCACAAGGCCCGCAAGAAGCGCCGCTGGGCCGACCTGTTCACGAAGCAGGCCTAGCGGCCCGCATCGTCACGATACGGAACGGCCGGGGAGCGATCCCCGGCCGTTTTCCTTTTCCCGCCCCTCGGGCGAACCGGCGTCGCGCGTGACCCGCGTCACGCCGCGGCTCTTCGCCCGCGCCTAGGAGATGCGGCTTCCGCCGGCCCCCTCGCCGGCCGGAAGGAGCCCCGCATGTCCGTCACCGCACCCTCCCCTGCGGCGGGCCGGAACGCCTGTGACCTCGTCCGCCCGGGCAAGCGCCTGGCGCTCTTCCGCCTGCTGATCCGGCTGGGGGAGGAGGACCCGCAGGACGCCCTGGCCCTCGCCATGCTGGCCGCCGAGCTGCGCGAGGCGCTGGAGCCGCTGGCGGCCCGGGCCGACGCCGCCGCCTCGGCCGCGCTGGCCGAGATCGAGACCCTGCTCGACGCCGCCGAGACAGCCGACGCGCTCGACCGCCCGGGCCTGGTGCGGCTGGTGAAGGTCGCGGTGTCGGACCTGATCACCTGCAGCGGCGGCGAACTCGCCGCATGACATTCCCGTAAGCTTCCCCGCGGCGCCGCGGGTGCTACAGGTTTCGCCAACGTCTCGTTGGGAAGCCTCCATGCGCCGCACCGCCCGGGCCTGCGCCCTCGCCGCCCTCCTCGCCAGCTCCGCCCTGGCCCCGGCCGCCCTGGCCCAGGCGCCCGCCGCCGCCGCCCGCGCCGAGGTCCCGCCGATCGCCTTCAAGCAGCGCACGCTGCCGAACGGGATGAAGGTGTTCACCTCCCTCGACCGCGCCACGCCCAACGTCACCGTCCAGGTCTGGTACGGCGTCGGCTCCAAGGACGACCCGCAGGGTCGCTCGGGCTTCGCCCACCTCTTCGAGCACATGATGTTCAAGGCCACGAAGAACCTGCCGGCCGAGAGCATCGACCGCATGACCGAGGACGTGGGCGGCTTCAACAACGCCTCCACCTGGGACGACTTCACCAACTACTATGAGGTGGTGCCGGCCAATCACCTGGAGCGCCTGCTGTGGGTCGAAGCCGAGCGCATGGGCTCGCTCGTGGTGGACGAGGCCAACTTCAAGTCCGAGCGCGACGTCGTGAAGGAGGAGTTCCGCCAGAACTATCTGGCCCAGCCCTACGGCCGGTTGTTCGGCCTCTACCTGCCCCAGGCCACCTACCAGGCCCACCCCTACAAGCGGCCCGGCATCGGCAACATCGAGGAGCTGGACGCCGCCACCATCGACGACGTCCGCGCCTTCCACCAGACCTGGTACCGGCCCGACAACGCCGCGCTGATCGTGGTCGGCAACTTCGACGAGGCGAAGCTGAACGCCTGGGTCGACCGCTACTTCGGCGCGCTCGAGCGCCCCGCCCGGCCGATGCCGCAGGTCACCGCGAAGGAGCCGCCGCGCACCCAGCCCGGCGTGTTCGAGGGCTACGGCCCCAACGTGCCGCTGCCGGCCGTGGCGATCACCTGGAAGTCGGTGGAGGCCGCCCACCCGGACGCCGCGGCGCTCACCGTGCTCGACGCGATCCTTTCCGGCGGCAAGTCGTCCAGGCTCTACAACAGCCTCGTCTACGAGAAGCAGATCGCCGCCGAGGCCATGTCCAACGCCGACCTGCCGAAGGACCCCGGCATGTTCATGGTCGCCGCCATCATGGCCAGCGGCCACACCATCCAGGAGGGCGAGGCCGCCCTGCTGGCCGAGGTGAAGCGGCTTCGCGACCAGCCGCCCACCGCCGCCGAGCTGGCCGAGGCCAAGAACGAGCTGGTGGCCGGCAAGCTGCGCGAGCGCGAGACCATCGACGGCCGCGGCTTCGCGCTGGGCTACGCCCTGCAGCTCACCGGCGACGCGGCCCGCGCCAACACCGAACTCGCCGACCTGCAGGCGGTGACCGCCGCCGACGTGCAGCGCGTCGCCCGCAAGTACCTCACCGACAACGGCCGCATGGTGGTCCGCTACCGCGCCGAGAGCGAGCGCCCCGCGGGTTCGAAGGACCCGACGCCGCCCGCCCCGCCGAAGACGGTGGCGAAGTACGACGGCCCGGTGTTCACCCTCGCTCCCGAAGGCCAGCGGGCGCCCCCGCCGCCGCTCGCCGAGCCGGTGCAGCCGGTGCTGCCCAAGCCGGCCGAGCGGACGCTGGCCAACGGCCTGCGGGTGATCGTCGCCCGATCCTCCGACCTGCCCCTGGTCACCGCCGACCTGACCGTCCGCACCGGCGCCTGGGCGGACCCGCAGGGGCTCGCCGGCGCCGCGGCCATGACCGCCGGCATGCTGACCGAAGGCACGAGGACGCGCTCGGCCCAGCAGATCGCCAGCCAGACCGAGGCCCTGGGCGCCAGCCTAGCGTCCGGCGGCGGCCTGGAGTCCTCGTCGGTCACCCTCAACGTCATGCCGGACAAGCTGCCGGAAGCCCTGGCCATCATGGCCGACGTGGCCGTGAACCCGGCCTTCGCCGACGAGGAGCTGGAGCGCCAGCGCCAGCAGGCGCTGGACGGCCTGCAGGTGGCCTACCAGCAGCCCGGTCAGCTCGCCGGCATGGCCGCAGCCCCGGTGGTCTTCGCCGGCACCGCCTTCGGCCACGCGCCCAACGGCACGCCCGACAGCCTGCCGAAGCTCAAGCGTACCGACCTGGCCGCCATCCACGCCCGCCACTACCAGCCGCAGAATTCGGTCCTGGTGCTCACCGGCGACATCACGCCCGAGCAGGGCTTCGCCCTGGCCGAGCGGGCGTTCGGCGGCTGGGCGCGCGGGGCGAACCCGCCGCCGGCGCCGGAGATCCGCCCGCAGCCGCAGCCGCGCGCCATCGCCATCGACCTGCCGGGAACGGGCCAGGCCTCGGTGAACGTCGTCAAGCCGGCCATCGCCCGGACCGACCCCGACTACTATCCCGGCATGGTGGCGACCACGGTCCTCGGCGGCGGCTACTCGGCCCGGCTCAACCAGGAGATCCGCATCAAGCGTGGCCTCTCCTACGGCGCCCGGGCGGGCCTCTCCACGGCGCGCACCACCGGCTCGTTCCGCGCCAGCGCCCAGACCAAGAACGAGTCCGCCCCGCAGGTGCTCGACCTGATCAACGCCGAGATGGCCAGGCTCGCCGCCGAGCCGGCCTCGGCGGACGAGCTGAAGGCGCGCAAGTCCGTGCTGGTGGGCTCCTTCGGCCGCGAGCTCGCCACCTCCGGAGGTCTCGCCGACATCCTAGGCAATCTGGCGCTCTACGGCCTGCCGCTGGACGAAATCACCACCTACACCGCCAAGGTGGAGGCGGTGCAGGCGCCGCAGGTGCAGGACTTCGCCCGCCGCGTCCTCGACCCGGCCCAGGCCAGCGTCATCGTCGCCGGCGACGCCAAGGCCTTCCAGGCGCCTCTGAAGGCCAAGCTGCCGAACCTCGAGGTCATCCCCGCCGCCCAGCTCGACCTGGACTCCCGGACGCTGAGGAAGGCGCCGTGAGCTAGGCGGCCTGCGTCCATCGGCCGAGATCCCGCTCCCGGCCGATGAGCGCCAGGCCAGAGGCGATGGACTCCAGCTCCGCGCCGGTCTCGATCCGCTCGCGGGGAAAGCGGCGGTGGAAGATCTCGCGGACCGCCGGGACCAGGGACGAGCCGCCGGTCAGGAAGATCCGGTCGATGCCCGCGGGGCCCAGGCCCGCGGCCGCCATCGCCCGGTCCACCGCCTGCTCGATCAGGGAAAGCTCGGGGGCGATCCAGCCCTCGAAGTCGGCGCGGGCCACCTCGCGGCGGATGCCGATCGAGCCCGCCTCGAAGCGGAACTCCGCCGCCTGGGCCGAGGACAGCGCCACCTTCAGGTCCGAGACCGAGCGGTAGAGCCGGTAGCCGTAGTTCTCGTCCAGCACCTCGATCAGGGCGGCGATCTTCTCTGGCTCGGTGGCCTCGCGCTCGAGCTTGCGGATCTCGCGCATGTCGCGGCTGGCGCGCATCAGGGCGAGCTGGTCCCAGCGCGCGAACGCCGAATAGTAGCGGTTGGGGATCGGCAGCACCTTGCCGAAGCTTTCGTAGCTCGACCCCTTGCCCAGTTCTGGCGAGACCAGCTGGTCGATGATCCGGTAGTCGAACGCGTCGCCGGCCACGCCCACGCCCACGCCCGAGCGGCCGAGCGGGATCGCGCGCATCTCGCCGCCCTCGCGCTCGAAGCGGATGATCGAGAAGTCCGAGGTGCCGCCGCCGAAGTCGCCCACCAGGACGGTGGCGTCGTGGTCGAGCTCGCGGGCGAAGAAGAAGGCCGCCCCCACCGGCTCGTAGGCGTAGAGGATCTCCTCGAACCCCATCCGCCGGAACGCGGTTTCGTAGCGCTCCAGCGCCAGGGCCTCGTTGGGGCTGCCGCCGGCGAAGGTGACCGGCCGCCCGACGATCACCCGGCTGGGCAGGTCAGCCATCTCCTGGCCGGCGTAGTCGCGCACCTTCAGCAGGAAGGTGGAGAGCAGGTCCTCGAAGCGGTAGCGCCGGCCCAGCACCTGGGTCTCGGTGAAGCTCTCCTGGGCGGCGAAGCTCTTGAACGACTGGATGAACCGGGTCTCCGCCGGGTCCTCCACATAGGCCTCGATGGCCCAGGGCCCGGCGGCGATGGTCCGCTCGCTGGGATGCTCCGGCGGGGCGTGGAACGACAGGGCCGAGCGGAAGGCGAACAGCTCACCCTCCGGCGCCGGGAACTTCACCAGGTGCGCCGGCCCGCCCGCGCCGGCCAGCGCCACCACGGTGTTGGTCGTGCCGAAGTCGATGCCCAGCGTGTAGGCGGCCGTCATCGCGCGGGCTCCCGGGGCTTTGCTGTCGGTGGGGGCGCGCCCAATACCAAAAACCGCGCCATGCCGGAAGCCGCACAGCTTCAAGTCCCTCCCCGCCCGGGAGGCGGCCCGCAGGGCCGGAGGGGGTCCGCTCACGCGTCGGGGATGCCCCCTCAGCCGGCTTCGCCGACAGCTCCCCCGACAGGGGAGCGGCTTCGGCTCGCGTCCCTACCCCTCCACGTCGTCCAGCGCCCGGTCGTAGGCGGCCATCGTCGCCATGTGCAGGATGCGGCTCACCGAGGCCGACAGGGGCGTGATCTGCACCGAGCGCGACAGGCCGAGCAGGATCGGGCCGATCACCGTGGCGCCGCCCAGCGACTTCAGGAGCTGGGTGGAGATCGCCGCGGAGTGGATGGCCGGCATGATCAGCACATTGGCCGGGCCGGTCAGGCGCATGAACGGATAGTTGCCGCGCCGCGCGGGCTCGAGCGCGATCTCGGGCGGCATCTCGCCCTCGTACTCGAAGTCCACGCCGTCGTACTCGTCGAGCATGGCCACGGCCTCGCGCACCTTCTCCGAGCGCTCGCCCATGGGGTTGCCGAAGGTGGAGTAGCTCATGAACGCCACCCGGGGCGTGTAGCCCAGGACGCGCACGGCGTTGGCCGCCTCGACGGCGATCTCCACCAGATCCTCGGCCTCGGGCATCTCGGTGACGTTGGTGTCGGCGATGAACAGGGTCCGGCCCTTGGCCAGCACCACGCTCATGCCCATCACCCGCCCGCCCTCGGCCGGGTCGATCACCCGGAGCACCTCTTCCAGGGCCTGGTCGAAGTTCCGCGTGACCCCCGTGACCATGCCGTCGGCGTAGCCGAGCGCCACCATGCAGGCGCCGAACGAGTTGCGGTCCTGGTTGATCAGCCGCTGCACGTCGCGGCGCAGGTAGCCCTCCCGCTGCAGGCGGTCGTAGAGGTAGTCCACGAACTCCGCGTTCCAGTGGCTGGAGCGGGCGTTGGCGATCTGCAGCTTCGCCTCGGCGGGATCGAGACCCACCAGGCGCATGTTCTCGTGCACCAGCTCCTCGCGGCCGACCAGGATGGCTTGGCCGAGGCCGCCGGACTGGAAGGCGTAGGCGGCGCGGATGACGCTGGGCTCCTCGCCCTCGGCGAAGACGATCTTCTTCTGCGGCCCGGCCAGCACCGCGCCCTGCAGCTTCTGCAGGAAGGCCGCCGTCGGATCGAGCCGCTGGGCCAGCGAGGCCCGGTAGGCGTCCATGTCCTCGATCGGCTTGCGGGCCACGCCGGTGTCCATGGCCGCCTGGGCCACGAACGGCGGGATGTACCAGATCAGCCGCGGGTCGAAGGGCGTCGGGATGATGTATTCCGGCCCGAACTTGAGTTGCGCGCCGTGGTAGGCGGCGGCCACCTCGTCGGGCACGTCCTCGCGGGCGAGCATCGCCAGCGCGTTCGCGCAGGCGATCTTCATCTCCATGTTCACCCGCCGGGCGCGCACGTCCAGCGCGCCGCGGAAGATGTAGGGGAAGCCCAGGACGTTGTTCACCTGGTTCGGATAGTCCGAGCGGCCGGTGGCGACGATGGCGTCGGGACGGACGGCGTAGACCTCCTCCGGCGTGATCTCCGGGTCCGGGTTGGCCATGGCGAAGATGATCGGCTTGGGCGCCATGGTCTTCACCAGCTCGCCCGACAGCGCGCCCTTGGCCGACAGGCCGATGAACACGTCGGCGCCTTCCAGCGCCTCCGCCAGGGTCCGCTTGTCGGTGTCGACCGCGTGCGCCGACTTCCACTGGTTCATGTCCTCGGCCCGGCCGCGCCACAGCACGCCCTTGCGGTCCACGGCCAGCACGTTCTCGTGCCGCACGCCCATGGCCTTGATCAGCTCGAGCGTGGCGATGCCCGCCGCGCCGGGCCCGTTCAGCACCACCTTCACGTCCTTCAGGTCGCGGCCGGTGATGTGGCAGGCGTTGATCAGGCCGGCGGCGGTGATGATCGCCGTGCCGTGCTGGTCGTCGTGGAAGACCGGGATGTCGAGCAGCTCCTGCAGCTCGGTCTCGATCCGGAAGCACTCGGGGCTCTTGATGTCCTCGAGGTTGATGCCCCCGTAGGTCAGCCCGATGTTCTTGACGACGGTGATGATCTCGTCGGCGTCCTTCGAGGCCACCTCGACGTCGATGGCGTCCACGTCGGCGAAGCGCTTGAAGAGGACGCCCTTGCCCTCCATCACCGGCTTCGAGGCCAGCGCCCCCAGGTCGCCGAGGCCGAGGATCGCGGTGCCGTTGGAGATCACCGCCACCAGGTTGCCCTTCGACGTGTAGTCGTAGGCGCTCTCCGGATCCTCGGCGATCTTCAGCACCGGCACGGCCACGCCCGGCGAATAGGCCAGGGAAAGGTCCCGCTGGGTGGCCATCGGCTTGGTGGCGGCGATGGCGATCTTGCCCGGGCGGGGCTCGCGGTGGAAGCTCAGCGCCTCCTCGTCCGTGAAGGTGCGGCGGTCGTCGCTCATCCGTGCGGCAGGGTCCTGAGGGCGTCGGGAAGGGCCGGCAACCTACAGAGGCGGGGTTGAAGGGACAACCTTTGCCGTGGCCTCGCCGCACAGGGCCGCCACCGCCGCCTGCCCCACGGCCGTCATCTCGGCCTCGCCGGCGCCGGCGCGGGCGCGGATCGCCAGGGTGTGCAGGGTCGCCGAGGCCAGGGGCGCGGCTGCTTCCGGGGTCAGCCCCGCCGCCAGCTCGCCCGCCGAGCGCGCGAACCGCTCGCGGAACAGCCGGTCGGTCTCGCCGACGAAGCCGGCGGTCAGCGCCCGCGCCTCCGGGTCGTCCAGCGCCTGGGTCACCGCCGTGCCGATGATGAAGCAGCCCCGCTGGCCCAGGTCGCCCGCCCGGTAGATCGCGCCGGCCCGCTCGAACAGGCCGCTCAGCAGCGGCCGCAGCGGCCCCGGCCGCTCCAGGCCGCCGGCCAGCGCCGCCAGCGCCTCGTCCCGGGCCCGGCCCAGCGCCGCCAGGTAGAGCGCGTGCTTGTCCCCGAACGCCGCATAGAGGCTCGGCCGGTTCAGGCCGGTGGCGCGGGCCAGGTCGTCCAGCGAGGTGGCGGCGTAGCCCTGGTTCCAGAACACCGCCCGCGCCCGGTCGAGGGCCTCGCCCGGATCGAAGCTCCTCGGTCGGCCGCGGGCGCGGCGCTCCTCTTTTTGTACCATTTCGCAAACAATCCTTGACCGCCGCTATTTTGTGCGGAACGGTATGAATATCAACGACGGGAGCTTCCCATGGACCTCTACTTCTCGCCGCTCGCCTGTTCCCTGGCCAGCCGGATCGTCGTCTACGAAGGCGGCGCTGAGGCCGAGTTCCACCGCGTCGACACCAAGGCCGGCCTGACCGCCGACGGCGCCGACTACCGCCGGATCAATCCCAAGGGCCTCGTCCCGGCGCTCCGCACCGATGACGGCGAGGTGCTGACCGAGAACGCCGCCATCCTGCAGTACCTGGGCGACCGGCTGGGCCTGAACCCCGAGGGCTTCGAGCGCTACCGGTTGCAGTCCTGGCTGAGCTTCATCGGCGCGGAGCTGCACAAGTACGTCTTCACGCCCCTGCTCAGCCCGAAGCACGACGGCGCCGCCAAGGCCCTGGCCCGCGAGGCGGCCGCCGAGCGCTTCGCCTACCTGAACGACCAGCTCGAGGGCCGCGAGTACCTGCTCGACCGTTTCACCGTGGCCGACGCCTACCTCGCCGCCGTGCTCAACTGGGCCCAGGCGGTGAAGTTCGACCTCGCGCCCTGGCCCAACGTCGTGGCCTACCGCGACCGGCTCCGCGCCCGCCCCGCCGTCGCCCGCGCGCTCGGCGAGGAGTTCGCCCTCTACCAGGCCGCCTAGCGAGCCTCAGCCCACCCGCGCGAAGCGGCTGGTGCGGCCCTCGGGCGTCAGGGCGAGCAGGCCGGTGACCTTGCCCGCCGCGTCACGTTCGAACCGCATGCGCAGCGGCGTCGCGGCGCCCTCGACGAAGAACAGGTCGCCGGCCAGCGGGACCAGCACCACCGGCGGCCGGCGGCCGGCGCGGACCACCAGCCGGCCGTCCTCCACCGCCACCCGGCGGGTCCCGTAGTCGCCGGCGTAGGCCGCCAGCGCCGCGGGCTCGGCCCGGGCCGGGCTCAGCGCCGCCTGCGCCCACTCCGCCTCCGTCGCCGCCACGCCCGAGGCCGCCTTGCGGATCTCGCCGAGCGCCAGGGCCTGGGCGCGGGCCAGCGCCTCGCCCGCCGGGACGGCCACGTCCGGCGTGACCCCCGTGCCCTCCCAGTTGCCGCCGGTGATCGGGTTCACCGGCCGCCCGCTGGCCACGAAGACGCGGAAGCCGTCGCCGGCCGGGACGAAGCCGCCGGGGTTGGCCGCCCCGGCGCTGGCCTCGCCCACCACCACCGCCCGCTTCGCCGCCTGCAGGGTGTAGGCGAAGCTCTCGGCCGCCGAGCCGGTGCGGGCGCTGGTCAGGATGAAGAGCGGCGCCCGGGTAACGCGCGGCCCGCGCACCTCGAACGCCGGCGTCTCGTAGGCGTCGGGCCCGCGGCTCTTGAAGGTGTTGTAGATGGCCGCGTCCTTCGCGACGAAGTAGCTGGCCAGGTAGCCCACCATGGCCGGCGAGCCGCCGCCGTTGTCGCGCAGGTCGACGATCACCGCGTCGGCCCCGGCGATAAGCCCGAGGGCCGCGTCCGCCCGCAGCCGCGCGGGGTCGTCCGCCGCGCCGAAGCCCGCGAAGTAGCGCAGGTCGAGCACGCCGATGTTCCCCGGAAGCACCTCCGCCCGGCGGAAGCCGTAGTTCGCCCGCCGGTCGGCGTCCGGATCGTCCAGCCGCGGCCGCGGGCCGGCGGCCACCGCCGCGGGCTCCGGCTTCAGCCACTGGACGTTGAAGTGTCCGTCGAGCGGCCGCAGCCGCGCGGTCAGCGCCTCCGCCAGGTCCAGCGGCTCACGATAGCGGTCGTAGGCGCCGCGGGCGGCCTCGGCCTTCAGCTCGGCGGCGATCTGCGCCCCGCGAGCGGGGTCATAGAAGTTGGCGGCGATCTGGTCGGCCACCCGGCCGACCACGGCCCGCGGCTCGGCCGCCTGCACGGCCGACGAGGCCAGGGTGAGCACGGCCGCCACGGCCAGCAGGATCTTGCGCATTCCGGTCTCCGACGCCCCCAGACCGGCAGCTTAGCTGCGCGCTACGCCTGTTTGCGTCGAAGGCGCCCGCAGCCCCGCCCGAAATCCGCGTTGGAGCCCCGCCCATTGACCAGGCGCGCCGCGTGGCGAGACTGCGCGCCTGCTTCGCCGGGAGTGACGCCGCTGACCAGCCCCACCAGGATCGCCATCGCCGGAGCCCAGGGCCGCATGGGCCGGGCCGTCGCCGCCGCCGTGGAGGCCGATCCCGCGCTCGCGCTCGCCGCCCGCTTCGACCGCCCGGGCGCCACGGGCGAGGGGATCGTCGACCGCGACGCGGCGCTGGCCGCCTCCGACGTGGTGATCGACTTCACCACCGCCGCGGCCTCGGCCGAGCTGGCGCAGGCCTGCGCGATCCGCGGCGGCCCCGCCCTGGTGATCGGTTCTACCGGCTTTTCCGACGAGGAGCTCGGTCAGATCGCCCATGCGGCGCGTCGGATCGCCATCATCCGCGCCGGCAACTTCTCTCTGGGCGTGAACATGCTGATGGGCCTGGTCCGCCAGGCCGCCGCGGCGCTGCCCGCCGCCGACTACGACATCGAGGTGTTCGAGGCCCACCACCGGCGCAAGGTGGACGCGCCGTCCGGCACCGCCCTGATGCTCGGCGAGGCGGCCGCCCAGGGCCGCGGCGTCAGCCTTGCGAACGTCGCCCGCCGCACCCGCGACGGGCTTACCGGCCCCAGGCCCGACGGCGAGATCGGCTTCTCGGTCCTGCGCGGCGGCGGCATCGTCGGCGAGCACACCGTCACCTTTGCGGCTGAGGACGAGATCCTCACCCTCTCGCACTCCGCCCGCGACCGCAGCCTGTTCGCCCGGGGCGCCGCGGCCGCCGCGAAGTGGGTCGCCGGACGCCCGCCCGGCGAATACGACATGCAGGACGTCCTGGGCTTCGCCCGCGGCGCCTAGGACCCGGCGGCCTGCCAGCCGCCGCCCAGCGCCTTCATCAGGGTGACCTGGTTGGAGGTCACCGCTGCGTCGGAGGCGGCGAGCTGGGCCTCGAGCCCCGCCAGCGTGCGCTCGGCGTCGAGCACCGTGAGGAAGCTGTCCACGCCGGCCGACTGCCGCAGCCGGGCCAGCCGCACGGCCTGGGCGCTTTCGTCACGGGCCCGCGTCAGCGCCATCCGGCGGTCGAGCTCGCGCCCGTAGGCGCTGAGCGCCGTCTCGGTCTCCTGCAGCGCCGTCAGCGTGGTCTGCTCGAAGGCGGCCAGCGCCCCCTGCGCCGCGGCGTCGGCCTGGGCGATCCGCGCGCGGGCGGCGGCGATGTTGGGGAAGCTCCAGCTCATCAGCGGGCCGAGGCTGAACTGGACGTCGTCGCCGAGGTCCTGGCCGCCGCCGCCCACCGTCGCCACCGAGCCGCCGAGGCTTACGGTCGGATAGAGCGACGCCGTCGCCACCCCGATCCGCGCCGTCGCCGCCGCCAGCCGGCGTTCCGCCTGCCGCACGTCGGGCCGCCGCCGGAGCAGGGCCGCGCCGTCGCCGACCGGGATCGCCGTGCTGATCCGCGGCGCCCGCGCGCAGGCGGCGGCCTCGGGCGAGACTTCCGCCGGCGGGCGTCCCACCAGGACCGAGAGGCGGAACAGCGCGGCGTCGCGCTGGGCCTGCAGCGGCGGCGCGGCGGCGCGCGCCGTCTCCGCCTGGGCCTGGGCGCGGGCCACGTCGAGCCCGGTGCCGCGGCCGGCCTGGAGCTGGCGGCGCGTGAGCTCGGCGGTCTCCTGCGATAGCGACAGCGTGCGCTGCGCCACCTCAAGCTGGGCGCCGGCCGCACAGGCGTCGGCGTAGGCCCGCGTGGTCTCGGCGGCCACCGAGACGCGGACGACATCGAGCGCCGCCTGGGCGGCGTCGCGGTCGGCGCGGGCGGCCTCGATCGAGCGGGTCACACGGCCGAAGAAGTCGAGCTCGTAGGAGACGTCCAGGCCCGCCGAGACAGTGTCCGCCTCCACCGCCTGGCCGGTGGCCGGGTTCGGCTGGCGGCTGCGGGCGGCCGCGCCGGTGACCGTGGTGGCCGGCAGCCGTCCGACCCGCGCCTCGGAGAGGGCGGCGCGCACCTGGGCGAGGTTCGCCGCGGCCACCGCCACGTCGCGGTTGTTGGCCAGCGCCTCGCCCACCAGCCGGTCGAGCGCCGGCTCCTGGTAGAGCCGCCACCAGTCGGCGGGCGGCTCGGCCGGGTCCACCGGCGCCACGGCGGCGCTGACGAAGCCGCCGGCCCCGGCGGTCGTCGCCGGCGCCTTGTAGTCGGGGCCGGTGGCGCAGCCGGCGAGGAGGGCGGCCGCGGCGGCGGCCGTCGCCAGGGACTTCGGAACGCTCACGGGCGGCTCCCTTCAGGTTGGGCCGGTGCGGCGGCCTGCGCCGGCGGCGGCTTGGGCAGGCGTTGCGCGAGCCGGCGGCAGACCACGTAGAAGACCGGCGTGAACAGCAGGCCGAAGAAGGTGACGCCCAGCATCCCGAAGAACACCGAGGTGCCGAGCGCCTGGCGCATCTCCTGGCCGGGTCCGGTGGCCAGCATCAGCGGCACCACGCCGAAGATGAAGGCGAAGGAGGTCATCAGGATCGGCCGCAGGCGGGTGCGCGCGGCGGTGACGGCGGCCTCGAAGCGGTCCTGTCCGTCCCGCTCCTCGGCCTGCTTGGCGAACTCGACGATGAGGATGGCGTTCTTCGCCGCCAGCGCCACCAGCACCACCAGGCCGACCTGGGTCAGGATGTTGTTGTCCTGGCCCCGGAGGCTGACGCCGACCAGGGCCGCCAGGATGCACATCGGCACGATCAGGATGACGGCCAGCGGCAGGGTGAAGGCCTCGTACTGGGCGGCCAGCACCAGGAAGACCAGCACCACCGCCATGGCGAAGACCAGGGCCGCGGTGTTGCCCGCCGCCTTCTCCTGGAAGGCCAGCTCCGTCCACTCGTAGCCCATGCCCTGGGGCAGGGTCTGGGCGGCGAGCTGCTCCATGGCGCCGATCGCCTGGCCGGAGGAGACGCCTGGGCCGGCCCCGCCGATCACCTCGGCGGCGGGGAACAGGTTGAATCGCACCACGCGCGTCGGGCCGGTGTCGTCCTGCAGGGTCGCCACCGACCCCAGCGGGACCATCCCGCCCTGCGCGTTGCGGACCCGGAGGTCGGCGATGTCGGCCTTGTCGTCGCGGCCGGACGGCTGCGCCTGGGCGGTGACCCGGAAGTTGCGGCCGCCGAGGCTGAAGTCGTTGACGTAGGTCGAGCCCAGGTAAGTGCCGAGGGTCTCGAAAATCGCCTGTGGCTGCACGCCCATCATCAGCGCCCGGTCGCGGTCCACGTCGGCGGTGACCCGCGGCGCGCCGGTGTTGAACTGGTTGAACACGCCCTGCACCTGGCGGCTCTGGCCGGCGGCGCCCATCAGGCCGTTGGCGGCGGCCTCCAGTTCCCGGTAGCCGGCGCCGGAACGGTCCTGGACCATCAGCTTGAAGCCGCCGCCGTTGCCGAGCCCCTGAACGGGGGGCGGCGACAGCACGAAGATGTTCGCCTCCTCCACCGCGCCCAGCTTGCCCATGATGGCGCCGGCCACGGCGTCGGCGTTGAGCTGCTTGCCGCGCTCCTCCCAGTCCTTCAGCCGGATGAACATGGTCCCGGCGTTGGAGGCGTTGGAGAAGCTCGCCCCGTCGAGCCCGGCCATGCCGGCGACGGTGTCCACCCCCGGCATCTTGGCGATCTCGGCGCTGGCGCTGCGGAGGATGGCGTCGGTGCGCTCCAGCGAGGCGCCCGGCGGAAGCTGGATCACGCCGATCAGCACGCCCTGGTCCTGCTGCGGGATGAAGCCGGTGGGGGTGACGGCCAGGCGCCAGCCCGTGACAGCGAGCAGGCCGCCATAGACCGCCAGCACGATGACGCTGGTGCGCACCAGCCGCGCGGTCAGCCGGCCATAGCGGTCGCTCACCGCGTCGAAGGCGGCGTTGAAGCGCGCGCCCGCCACCTGCAGCGGCCGCAGCCACCTGGGCCCATGGTGCTCGCCGTCCCGGTGCGGCTTGAGCAGCAGGGCGGCCAGCGCGGGCGACAGCGTCAGCGAGACGAGCAGCGAGATCAGGGCGGCGGCCGAGATGGTCACCGCGAACTGCCGGTAGAACTCGCCGGGGATGCCGGGGACGAAGGCGGTGGGCACGAACACCGCCAGCAGCACGAGGCCGATGGCGATCAGCGCGCCGCTCACCTCGTCCATGGTGCGGTAGGCCGCCTCCTTGGGCGTCATCCCCGCCCGCAGGTTCCGCTCGACGTTCTCCACGACCACGATGGCGTCGTCGACGACGATGCCGACGGCGAGCACGAGGGCGAACAGCGACAGCGAATTGATCGAGTAGCCGAGTGCGAGCTGCACTGCGAAGGTGCCGACCAGGGCCACCGGGATCGCCAGGATCGGGATGATCGCCGCCCGCCAGGTCTGCAGGAAGACGACCACCACGAGCACGACGAGGAAGACCGCCTCGATCAGGGTGTGCTGCACCGCCTCGACGGAAGCCTGGACGTATTCGGTCGGGTTGTAGGGGATGGTGTACTGGACCCCCGGCGGGAAGTCGGCCTTCGCCTCCTCCACCGTCTTCATCACCGCCTCGGCCGTGGAGAGCGCGTTGGAGCCGGGCTGCTGGATGACCGCGACGCCGATCCCGCGTTCGCCGCCGAAATAGCCGCGGACACTGTAGTCCTGCGAGCCCAGTTCGACCCGCGCCACGTCGCGGACGCGCGTCACGCGGCCCGCCTCGTCGGTGCGGATGACGATCTCGGCGAACTGCTCGGGCGTGCTGAGGCGGCCCTGCACCTGGACGGGCAGCTCGGTGGCCACGCCCCTGTCGGACGGGGCCTGGCCGAGCGAGCCGGCCGAAGCCTGGACGTTCTGCGCCCGGAGCGCGGCGACGATCTCCTGGGAGGTGAGATCGCGCGCCGCCGCCTTCTGCGGGTCGATCCACACCCGCATGGAATAGAAGCCGCCACCGAACAACTGCACGCCGCCCACGCCGGGCACCCGCAGCAGGCGGTCGCGCAGCACGGAGTTGGCGTAGTTGCCCACGTAGTCGACCCCCACCGAGGGATCGGTCGAGGTCAGCGCGACCAGCATCAGGAAGCCGGTCGACTGCTTGTTCACCGTCACGCCGATCTGGCGGACCTGTTCGGGGAGGCGCGGCTCGGCCAGCGCCACCCGGTTCTGGACCAGCACCTGGGCGGCGTCGAGATCGGTGCCCGGCTGGAAGGTGACGGTGATCTGCGCGGTCCCGTTGGCCGAGGACGAGGTCATGTAGAGCATGTCCTCGACCCCGTTGATCTCCTGTTCGAGCGGTGCGGCCACTGTCTCGGCCAGGGTCTCCGCCGAAGCGCCGGGATAGCTGGCGATCACCGCGACCGAGGGCGGCGCGATCTCCGGGTACTGGGCCAGCGGCAACTGGGGATAGGCGAACAGCCCCAGCAGGGCGATGAACACCGAGATCACCCCGGCGAAGATCGGCCGGTCGATGAAGAAGCGTGAGAATTTCATGGACCTGGCCGCCTAGCGGACGATGGAGCCGGTGGAGGCCGGAGCCGCCGGCAGGACGGGCGCCGACGGCGCCTGGGGCTGGCCGCGGCTGATGGCGACGTTGCGCGCCTGGACCTTCTGGCCCGGGCGGACGCGCTGCACGCCGTTGACGACCACCCGCTCGTCGGGGCGGAGCCCGGCGCGCACCACACGCAGGCCGCCGATCTGCGGGCCGAGTTGCAGCGGCCGCGACTGCGCCTGTCCGTCGGCCGCGACCACATAGGCGACCTTGCGGGCGCCGTCGGCGACGATGGCCGTCTCGGGAATGAGCAGGGCCTGGTAGGCGCCGGCCCCGGCCATCCGCGCCGAGCCGTACATGCCGGCCTTCAGGAAGCCGTTGGGATTGCGGATCCGGGCCCGCAGGCGGGTGGCGCCGGAGGTCTGGTCCACGGCGTTGTCGAGGAAGTCGACCGCGCCGTCCCAGCGATACTCCGCCTCGTCCTGCAGGCGCACCTGCACCGGCGCGGCGTCCACGCCGCCGGCCTGGCGCTGCATCTTCAGGAGCTGGGCCTCGGACGCGTCGAACACGAAGTGGATCGGGTCGGACGAGACGATGGTGGTCAGCACGTCCCCGGCCGAGGTGCCGCCGGCGATCAGGTTGCCGGGGTCGACGCGACGTTCCGAGATCCGGCCGCTGATCGGCGCGGTCACGCGGGTGAACTCCACGTCGAGCTGCCGGGCGCGCAGCGTGGCGTCGGCCACGGCGGCGGCGGACCGGCGGTTCTCGTACTCCTCGCGCGAGATGGCCTGGGCCGCGAGCAGGCTCTCGGCCCGCCGCAGCTCGGCGCGGGCGAGACCGGCCTGCGCCTGGGCGGCGGCGAGCTGGGCCTGGGCCGGGCGCGCGTCGAGGGTGAACAGGAGCTGGCCCTTGCGGACCATCTGGCCTTCGCGGAAGTGCGCCGCCTGCAGGTAGCCGCCGGCGCGCGCCCGGACCTCCACGTTCTCGGCCGCCTCGAAGCGGCCCGTGAAGTCGTCCCAGTCGCGCACGGTCTCGCGCAGCGGCGTCGCCACCGAAACCGCGGGCGCCGGGGGCGGCGGCGCAGCCTCCTTCCGCCCGCAGCCGAAAAGCGCAAAGCTCGCCAGCGCGGTGAGCGCCAGCGTCCGGAAGGTACGCATGGTCTGTATCCCCTCCCCGCTCCCGTCGCGGGGGTTTAAGTCAACGCGCGGTGACTTATGCGTCGATATGGTCTAAGTCAACACCCGTTGACTGAATGGAGGACGTCATGGCCCAGCCTGAGGCGACGCCGCGCACCCGCAATGCGGCCGCCACCCGCGCCGCCATCCTGGCCGCCGCCCGGGCGCGGTTCGCGCAGGAGGGCTTCGACGTAGCCAGCGTGCGGAGCATCGCGTCGGAGGCCGGCATCGATCCCGCCCTCGTGCTCCGGTACTTCGGCTCCAAGGACGAGCTGTTCGTGGCGGTGCTGGCCGAGAGCGGCACGGTGGAGGACCTGCTGGCGGGTGAGCGCAGCGAATTCGGCGAGCGGGTGGCGCGGCAGCTCCTGCTCGACCCCGTGGAGTCCCAGAAGCTCGACATCCTGCTCATCATCCTGCGCTCGGCCTCGTCGCCCAAGGCAGGTCCGGCGATCCGCGCCAATGTGCAGACCGCCTTCTATGGTCCCATGGAGGCCTGGCTTGGCGGCGAGGACGCCGCGATCCGCGCGCGCACGGTCGGCGCGATCATCATGGGCGCCAGCATGGCGCGGGCGATCGACAACAATGGGCTCGACGATCCGGCCGAGCGCGAGCGGCTGGCCCGGAGCCTCGGCGACGCGCTTCAGCGGGCCGTCGGCTGAGCGCTCAGCCGATCAGGGCGAACAGGGCGTCGACGCCCCAGTCGATCAGCGGCAGCAGCGCCGCCAGCAGCAGGAAGGGGACGAGCAGGACCGCGAGGTCGAGCGCCAGCGAATGGGGCGCGCGCTCCGGTGGCGGTCCGATCGGCAGATCGGCCATGGTTTCACTCCCGTGCGGAGCCTCTGTCGGGCTCTCTGCGGGAGAGAATGCGCCACTTGCGACTTGGCGCCAACGGCCACGACGCCGCCCGGAGGGGCCGGCCTACTGTCCGCCGGTGCTGCCGAAGCCGCCGGCCCCGCGGGCCGTCTCGTCCAGCGTCGCCACCTCCGACCAGCGCGCCTGCACCACAGGCGCGATCACGAGCTGGGCGATGCGGTCGCCGCGGCGGATGTGGACGTCCTCCTCGCCGAGGTTGATCAGGATGACCTTCACCTCGCCGCGGTAGTCGGCGTCGATGGTGCCGGGCGTGTTCAGGCAGGTGACCCCCTGCTTCAGGGCGAGGCCCGAGCGCGGCCGAACCTGGCCTTCGAAACCGGCCGGCAGGGCGAAGGCGAGGCCCGTGGGCACCGCATGGCGCGCGCCCGGCTTCAGCGTTACGGGCGCGTCGTCCGGCACCGCCGCGCGCAGGTCCATGCCGGCGGCCTGGGCGGTCTCGTAGGCGGGCAGCGGCAGGCCCTCGGCGTGCGGCAGGCGGACGATGGGGATCACGGGGGCGGCGGTCACTTCAGCTCCTCGGCGATGCGGGCGGCGAGCCGCTTGGCGACCTCGCCCTTGGCCATGCGCTCCCATCGCTCGATTCCGCCGGCGCTGACGATGGCCACGGCGTTGTCGTCGCCGCCCATCGTCCCTTCCACGCTGACGTCGTTGGCGACGATCCAGTCGCAGCCCTTCTTCGCCAGCTTCGCGCGGGCGTGGGCCTCCACGTCGTTGGTCTCGGCGGCGAAGCCCACCACCAGCCGCGGGCGCGCCGGCGACCGGGCGAGCGTCGCCAGGATGTCGGGGTTCTCGACCATGGCGATGGGCGGCGGGCCGCCCTCGCCCTTCTTGATCTTCTGGGCGCCGACGCTTTCCGGCCGCCAGTCGGCGACGGCGGCCACGCAGACGGCGATGTCGGCCGGCAGGGCCTGCTCGCAGGCGGCCAGCATCTCGCGGGCGGTCTCCACGTCCACCCGCCGCACGCCGGCGGGCGCCGGAAGGGCGGTGGGCCCGCTGACCAGGGTCACCTCGGCGCCGAGCTGCGCCAGGGCCTGGGCGATGGCGTAGCCCTGCTTGCCCGAGGAGCGGTTGGTGATCAGCCGGACGGGGTCGATGGGCTCGGCGGTCGGGCCCGCCGTGACGATCGCCCGCTTGCCCGCGAGCGCCCGGTTGGAATCCAGCGCCGCCATGGCGGCCTCGAAGATCGCCGGCGGCTCGGCCATCCGCCCGAACCCGTACTCGCCGCAGGCCATGGCGCCTTCGTCGGGACCGACGAACAGCACGCCGTCGGCCTGGAGCTGCGCCAGGTTCCGCCTGGTCGCCGGATGCTCCCACATGCGCACGTTCATGGCGGGCGCCATCAGCACCCGCTTGTCGGTGGCCAGCAGGGTGGTGGACGCCAGGTCGTTCGCCAGGCCGTGGGCCGCCTTGGCCATCAGGTCCGCCGTGGCCGGCGCGACGACCACCAGGTCGGCGGAGCGGGAGAGCTCGATGTGGCCCATCTCCGCCTCGTCGGTCAGCGAGAAGAGCTCGCTATAGACCTTGTCCTCGGCCAGGGCGGACAGGGACAGCGGGGTCACGAACTGGGCTCCCGCCCTGGTCAGGATGGGGCGCACGGCCACGCCGGCCTTGCGGAACAGCCGCGTCAGCTCGAGCGCCTTGTAGGCCGCGACGCCGCCGCCGACGATCAGCAGGATTCTCTTGCCGTCCAAGGCGCCGCGCCCCCGGTGGATGGAGGCCCCGATGTAGGCCATGGCGCGGGACTCGACAAACCCGCGGACCTGTGTTCTTTCTTTGTTCCAGCTAGGCCATGACCGAGGGAGAACGAGGATGGCTGGGATGAAGTGGGCGCCGGGCGTGGCGCTCGGGATGTCGGCGGCGTTCGCCCTGCTCGCCGCCTGCGACAACGGCCCCTCCGCCGTGGCCGACGGCCACCAGGCCGCCGGGACCCAGATGGCGACCTCCGGGGGTTCTGTGGCGCCAATCCAAACATACGAGCGCTCGACCCCCCGCGACGGGCGCGACACGGCCGTGGCGACCGTCGACGGCAAGCCCATGTGGTCGGCCAGCCGGCGCTACTCGGCCGAGGAGAACGCCCAGCGCGCCTTCGAGCGCAACGGCCAGGCCTTCGGCGCCCGCGACCTCGACCAGTTCGTGAAGAAGGCCCACGCCTTCGTGGAGCATCCGCCGGCCGGCACGCTCACCCTGACCCGCGCCAACGGCGACGTCCTGCTCTACGACCCGAAGGGCAATGTCTTCGCCGTCGCCAACAAGGCGGGGACCCCGCGGACCATGTTCAAGCCGGACGACGGCATGGCTTACTGGGAGCAGCAGAAGGCGCGCGAGGCCCGGCGCACCGCCAGCCGCGACCGCCGCGGCCAGGCGGACGACGAGGCCTAGGTCAGCAGCAGGGCGGCGGCGAGGAAGGCCACGCCCGAGGCCAGGGCGCCGAGCGCGAAGCCCAGCAGGGCGCCGCCCCGGCCCCGCTCCACCACCGCCACCGCGCTCGCGTGCGGCGGGGACTCGGCCAGGCGGGCGAGGTTGCGGATAGCGATCTCGGCCTCCCCCGCCAGCCGCTTCACCCGGGTGGCCGGCGACAGCTCCTGGGCGATCCAGCGGCGGACCACCGGCTCGGCGGCGGACCAGATGTCATGGCCCGGGTCGATCCGCCGGCAGACGCCCTCGACGGTCATCATGGTCTTCTGCAGCAGGACGAGCTCCGGCCGCAGGCGCATCTCGAAGAGGGCGGTGATCTCGAAGAGCTGGGTCAGCACCCGGCTCATGGGCACGTCGGCGGCGGCCCGGCCGAAGATCGGCTCGCCCACCGCCCGCAGCGCCTGGGCGAAGGCCGCCACGCTGTGGTGCGGCGGCACGTAGCCGGCGTCGAAGTGGACCCGGGCCACCTGGTCGTAGTCGCGCTGCAGGAACCCCCAGAGGATCTGGGCCAGGTAGCGCCGCTCGGGGGCGCCCAGGCGGCCGATGATCCCGAAGTCCACGGCGGTGAGCTGGGCCGGGGCGGCGGCGAACAGGTTGCCCTCGTGCAGGTCGGCGTGGAACACCCCGTGGTCCAGCGCCTGCGCCAGAAAGGCCCGGGTCAGGTTATCCGCGAGCTGCTTGCGGTCGAGGTTCTCCTGGGTCAGGGCCCCGGCCTCCGACAGCGGCCAGCCCTGCGCCCACTCCAGCGTCAGCACCCGCTTGCCGACGCCCTCCCAGATGACCTTCGGCGCGCGCATGTAGCCGTCCTTGGCCATCACCTCGCCGAGCTCGTCGGCGCCGGCCGCCTCGAGCCGCAGGTCGAGCTCCAGCTCGGTGGCGCGGATCACCGTCGCGGCGAAGCCCCGGGGCTCCAGCCGGCGGGCCGGCGGGACCCAGCGGTCGATCAGCCGCGCCGCCAGCGCCAGCACCTCGGAGTCCTCGGCCACCCGCCGGGCGATGCCGGGACGCAGCACCTTCACGGCCACCTTGCGGCCGTCCAGCAGCACCGCCTCGTGCGCCTGGGCGAGCGAGGCCGCCGCCACCGGCTCGCCGAAGCTTGCGAACAGGCTCTCGATCGGCCGGGCCAAGGCGTACTCCACCTCGGCGCGCGCAACGTCCGTCGGGAACGGCGGCAGCCGGTCCTTCAGCCGCGAGAGGTCCTCGGCGAACTGACCGCCGAAGATGTCGGCCCGGGTGGACAGCAACTGGCCGAGCTTGATGGCTACCGGCCCCAGCCGCTCCAGCGCCCGCGCCAGGCGCTCGCCCGGTCGACCCTGCCGCGCGCCGCGGCCCGCGAACAGGCGCAGCGCCTTCGAGAGCGTCTTGATGCTGCCGCCGTACAGCGGGTCGAGTTCGCGGGGCAGGAGCGCGTCGTTGCGCACCAGCATCCAGGCCGCGCCGATCAGCCGCCCGAAGGCTGCGGGACCGCTCATCCGCTAGATCGCCCGCCCGGTATGCAGGGCGGCCACGCCGCCCGTGAAGTTGGTGTAGTCGACCCGGCCGAAGCCGGCCTCGGCGATCATGCGCGCGAACCGCTTCTGATCCGGGAACCGGCGGATGCTCTCCACGAGGTATTGGTAGGAGTCGCGGTCCTGAGCCACCAGCCGGCCGATCTCCGGTATCACCTTGAAAGAGTAGGCATCGTAGGCCTTCTGCAGCGCCTCGGTCACCGGCCGGGAGAATTCCAGGCAAAGGAAGCGGCCGCCCGGCTTGAGAACCCGACGCGCCTCGCGCAGCGCCTTGGGGATGTCGGTGACGTTCCGGATTCCGAAGGAGATCACATAGGCGTCGGCGCAGCGGTCCGGCAGCGGCAGCGCCTGGGCGTCGCCCACGGCCCACGCGATCTCCGGCTCGAAGCCGCGCTCGCGGCCGGCGGCGATCATCTCGGCGTTGTAGTCGATGACGAAGACCTTGGCGTCGGCGCCGCCCCGGCGCTCCTGCACGCGGCGGGCCATGCGGGCGAAGCGCCGGGCCATGTCGCCGGTACCGCCGGCGCAGTCGACGATGGTTTCGCCCGGCTGCGGGTTGAGCCGCGCGGCCGTGGCGTCCTTCCAGAGCCGGTGGACGCCCCCGCTCATCAGGTCGTTCATCAGGTCGTAGCGGCGCGCCACGCGGTCGAACACGCCCCGGACGAGCCCCGGCTTGGCGGCGGGGTCCACGTCCTTGAAGCCGAAGGTGGCGGAAGGTCCGGTCATGGCGAGCCTCTTAGACCGGCAGGTCTTGGCGCGCCACTCCGCCCGTGCCAAGCGTGCGGCATGCCCGAACTTCCCGAGGTCGAGACGGTGCGCGGGGGCCTGGCGCCGGTGCTGCAGGGCCATCGCCTGACCCGCGTCGAGGCCCGACGGCCCGACCTGCGCTTCCCCCTGCCGGAGAACTTCGTCCAGCAGCTCAGCGGCGCCACGATCGTGGAGCTGAGCCGCCGCGCCAAGTACCTGCTGGCGCGAACCGACCGCGAGGACACCCTGGTGATGCACCTGGGCATGAGCGGGCGCTTCGAGATCGCACGGCCGGAGGGATCCGTTCGTCCGGGCGAGTTCCACTACGCCCCCGACCCGGACCCGAAGCACGCCCACATCGTCTTCGAGACCGACGCGGGCGCGCGGGTGACCTACTACGACCCGCGGCGGTTCGGTTACATGGGCCTCGTCAACACAGCCCTCTTGGACCTGCACCCCTGGTTCGCCCAGTTGGGCCCGGAGCCTCTGTCGGACGCCTTTCACGCGCGCCACCTCAAGGCCGCGTTCGAAGGGCGAAAGCAGGGGCCCAAGACCCTGCTCCTGGACCAGCGCATCGTCGCCGGGCTCGGCAACATCTATGTGTGCGAGGCGCTGCACCGCGCCCGCATCTCGCCGTTTAAGCCCGCCGGCCGGATCTCGCTGCCGCGGCTGGAGAAGCTGACGGAGGCGGTTAAGGCGGTCCTGGCCGAGGCGATCGCCGCCGGGGGATCCTCGCTGAAGGACTTCGCCAGCACGGACGGGGCGCTCGGCTACTTTCAGCACCGCTTCCGAGTCTATGACCGCGAGGGGCGGCCCTGCTCGAACGAGGATTGCGCCGGCGTGATCCGCCGGGAGGTCCAGGCCGGGCGCTCCACCTTCCATTGTCCGGTCTGCCAGAAGTGAGGCGTCGCGGGGCCTGGCTCGTCGCCAGCCTGGCGCTCCTCGCCGCCGGCTGCGCTCGGGCCGAGCCGCCCCTGTGGGTAGTGCGCGACCGCGACTCCGAGCTCATGCTGTTCGGCGCCGTCCACCTCCTGCCGCCAGGGCTGGACTGGCGCTCCCGAAAGCTCGACCGAGCTGTCCGGCGGGCCGACGATCTCTGGTTCGAGCTGCCGCAGGAGCCCGCCACCGCCGAGCAGGCGTCGCGGGCCGCCCTCCGCGCCGGACTGCTGCCGCCGGACCAGCGGCTCTCGAAGCTCCTCGCCCCGCAGGACGCCCAGCGCCTGGCCCGGGTCGCCCTGCTCTACGGGGTCGATCCCGCCATGCTGGAGGCCTTCCAGCCGTGGCTGGCGGAACAGGCCCTGGCCAGCGCCGCCTACGCTCGCGCCGCGGCCACCGCCGAGAACGGCGTCGAGGCCGCGATCTCCGCGGCGGCTCCAAAGCGCGTGGCGCGTCGCGCCTTCGAGACCCCGGCCGAGCAGATCGGCTTCTTCGCGGCGACGCCGTTGCGCGAACAGATCGCCTCGCTGAACCAGACGGTTCGAGACATGGAGAGCGAGCCCGACGAGTTCGCCCTGCTGGTGCAGGCCTGGATGGGCGGCGACGTCGACGCCATCGACCGATTGGCGCTGCAGCCGCTCGCCGCGAGCGCCCCCACCCTGTTTCAGCGCCTGGTGGCGGAGCGGAACGCACGTTGGGCGGCGCAGCTCGACGCCAGGCTGAAGGGTCGCGGCCGGACGGTCGTGGTGGTCGGCCTCGGCCACCTCGTCGGACCGGAGGGCCTGCCGGAGCGGCTGCGGGCGCTTGGCTATTCCGTGAAGGGGCCTTAAGCCGCCAGCCGAGAACGAGGAGGCGCCGATGACCTACGAGACCCTGATCGTCGAGGCGAAGGACGGGGTGAGCCTGATCCGGCTGAACCGCCCCGAGGCGCTGAACGCGCTGAACTCCACCCTGCTCGGCGAGCTGGCCCGGGCGCTGGACGCCGCCGGGGCCGACGACGCCATCCGTTGCGTGGTCCTCACCGGCTCGGAGCGCGCCTTCGCGGCCGGCGCCGACATCAAGGAGATGAGCGAGAAGTCTTATGCGGAGATGTTCACGCAGAACTTCTTCGCCGAGGCGGCGAGCCGGGTTGAGACCTTCCGCAAGCCGATCATCGCGGCGGTTTCCGGCTACGCCCTGGGCGGCGGCTGCGAACTGGCCATGCTCTGCGACTTCATCATCGCCGCCGACACCGCCAAGTTCGGCCAGCCGGAGATCAACCTGGGCGTCGTACCAGGCATCGGCGGCACCCAGCGGCTTACCCGTTTCGTCGGCAAGTCCAAGGCCATGGACATGATCCTGACGGCCCGGATGATGGACGCCGCCGAGGCCGAGCGCGCCGGCCTCGTCAGCCGCGTTGTGCCCGCCGACAAGCTGATGGAAGAGGCCATGACGGCCGCCGCCAGGATCGCCGGCCAGTCGCCGCTCGCCGTCGCCATGGCAAAGGAGCTGGTCGACGCGGCCTACGAGACGACGTTGACGGCCGGCGTGGCGCTCGAGCGGCGCCTCTTCCACTCCCTCTTCGCTTTCGAGGACCAAAAGGAGGGGATGGCGGCCTTCGTGGAGAAGCGGAAGCCCAATTTCACGGGCCGCTGAGCCCGATGCGCCTCATCGCCTTCGGCGACAGCTTCGTCCTCGGCCAGGGCGACCCCGACCACCTCGGCTGGGTCGGTCGCGCCGTCCGCGAGCGGCCGGAGATCACGCTCTACAATCTCGGGATCCGCGGTGAGACCAGCGCCGACATCGCGCGGCGGTGGCGAGCGGAAGCCGGGCCCCGCCTGAGGCCGGGCGAGAGCGGACTGCTGTTCTCGTTCGGCGCGAACGACTGTGCGGTGGAAGGCGGCGCGCCGCGAGTCGGCGCCGCCCAAACCCTGCTGCACGCGCGCGCCATGCTGACGGAGGCCGGCAAGCTCGGCCCTGTGCTGCTGGTCGGACCACCCCCCATGCCGGACCCCGGGATTTGCGCCCGCCTCGAGACGCTGAACGAGCACCTGAAGACGCTCGCCGGGCGGATCCAGGCGCCGTTCATCGACGTCTTCCGGCCGCTGTTCGCGGACGGGCTGTGGAACCGCGAGGCCGAGGCCATCGACGGCGCGCACCCCGGCTCCGGCGGCTATCAGCGCATGGCCGAACTGGTCATGGCCCACCCCGCCTGGCGGACCTTCACCGGAGGCATCTAGAATCCGCCGGCGCGGCATTGACCCGGAAGGTCGGCTCCCGTATATCCGCGCCTCCGATTTGCCCGCCCGGCTGCCGGCCGGGCGCGATCCGTATTGAAGAGCATTCAGAATGGCCAACACGCCCGGCGCCAAGAAGGCGGTCCGTAAGATCGCCCGCCGCACCGAAGTCAACAAGGCGCGCCGCTCGCGCGTCCGCACCTTCCTGCGCAAGTTCGAGGAGGCCGTGACCTCCGGTGACGCCGGCGCCGCGAAGGACGCGTTCGTCCAGGCTCAGTCCGAGCTGATGCGCGCCGTGTCGAAGGGCGTGGTCCACAAGAACACCGGCTCGCGGAAGGTCTCGCGCCTGGCCGCCCAACTGAAGAAGCTGTCGGCCTCGGCCTGACGCTTCCGGGGCGCGCGGAGCCGGCTCCGCCCCCCCGTTTTTACGATCGGGAATGACCAAGCAGCGTCCCTTAGGGGCGCTGCTTTTTCATGCCCAATTGTTCGTCGGATATGCGACTCGTGCGGCAGATTTGCGCACGGCTTGGCCGTCAAAAACCGGTTTCCCTAGGCCCTTCAGCGGGTCCCCGGGAGTCAACGAAAATATCGCTCGGAGCCGCGAAGAATCGCCGTTGACCCCCCCGGTCCCCCGACTAATCTCATTCGTCTTACAGGCGTCTTCCACTTGATCTCGGAGCAATCGAGACGCCGGCGCAGCACATGTGTTCGCCGGGTAAGAGCTTGTTTGTGTTGAGTAAAAGGGCCGACCAGGGCGTGGGGTCCAGGTCGAGAGGGCGGGGTTGAAGAGGATGATGAACGGGGGGGCTGCGGGAGCTATGGCTGAAGCGCCGGTCGGTGCCGTCTGGATGAAGACGTGCCAGGTTCTCAAGCGCGAACTCGGTGAAGCGACCTTTGGCTCGTGGCTGGGTCAGGCCGCCCTGCGCGAGACCGGTGACGAAGTGTGCCTGGTCGCCGCGACTGGCGTGGCCCGGGACTGGATCCGTCGCCACGCTTGGCGGCGCATCGGCGAGCTGTGGGCGCAGAACGACCCGCTGGGACGCCGCCTGGACCTGAAGTCCCGTATGGAAGTGGATTCCGCCGGCGCGGTCGCCCCGCCGCCGGCCGCCACCCCGGTGGCCGCCAACGCGCCAGTCGCGGCGCCCGCCGTCTTCGAAGTCGAGGTGGAGGCCGACGTGCCGCCCGTGGCCGCGCGCCAGGGTCGCCTGCAGGGCCTGCAGGAGCGGTTCTCGTTCGAGAACTTCGTGCCCGGCCCCGCCAACGAGTTCGCCTTCGCCGTCGCCCGCCGCGTCGCCTCGTGGGCCGACGGCCACTTCAACCCGGTGGTCTTCCACGGCCCCTATGGCTTCGGGAAGACTCACCTGCTGAACGCCCTGGCCTGGGAGGCCATGCGCAGCGACCCCGGCAAGCGCGTGGTCTACCTCACCGCCGAGCGCTTCACGACGACGTTCGTGAAGGCCCTGCAGGATCGCCAGACCCAGGCGTTCAAGGACGAGTTGCGCAACGCCGACCTGCTGCTCATCGACGACGTCCACTTCGTCGCCGGCAAGCCGACGACGCAGGAAGAGCTGTTCCACACCCTCATCGCCCTGGTCGAAGACGGCCGCCGGGTGGTGATGACCGCCGACCGCTCGCCGAACGAGCTGTCCGAGATGGAGCCGCGCCTGCGTTCGCACCTGCAGGCCGGGCTGGTCTGCGGCATCGAGCCGGCCGACCGCTCGCTGCGGATGGGCATTCTGGAACGCAAGCTCGCGACCCTGGCCGCCCAGGGCAAGTTCGTGCCGTCGGCGCGTCCCGAGGTGCTGCAGTTCCTGGCCGACCGGTTCACCGACAGCGTCCGCGAGCTGGAAGGCGCGCTGAACACCCTGGTCGCCCGGGTGGGCGCCGACGTGGCCCGCCTGACGCTGGACGAAGCCCAATCCATCCTGCGCCCGCACCTGTCGTGCAACGAGCGCAAGGTGACCGTGGACATGATCCAGAAGGCCGTCGCCGAGCACTACAACCTCAAGCAGGCGGACCTGATCAGCGAGCGGCGCGCCCGCGCCGTGGCTCGACCGCGCCAGGTGGCGATGTGGCTGGCCAAGCAGATCACCACCCGCTCGCTGCCGGACATCGGCCGGCGGTTCGGCGGCCGCGACCACACCACCGTGCTGCATGCGGTGCGGCGTATCGAGGCGCTGAAGGCCGAGGACGCGGCCATCGCCCGCGACCTGGACGTCCTGCTGCGCAAGCTGCGCGGCTAGGCTGACCTCGAGGAGAGACGAGGCCGAAGGCCCGCCGCACGGCGGGCCTTCTTCGTTCAGGGAACCTCAGGACCCATCCACCCTCTGGCGGCGGGGCGGTCCTGCAGGCGGGCGCGGTAGGCGAGCAAGGCCGGCGTGTCCGGCCGCGGCATGGGCGTGAGCAGCCAGCGCTGCAGCGACAGCCCCAGCACCACGTCGGCGAGGGTGAAGGCTGCGCCGGCCGCATAGGCGCCGGTCTGGGCCAGCCGCGCCTCCAGCATCAGCATCAGGGCGTTCCACCGCACGGTGCTGCGTTCCACCATCTCGGCCCCGTACTCCGGTCCCTGAGCGCCGCGAACCAGCGCCATGAAGGCCGGCCGCCAGGCGCTGTTGAGCTCGGTGGCCTGCCAGTCCATCCAGCGCTCCACCTCGGCCCGCGCGAACGGCGCCTCAGGCAGCAAGTCGGACCGACTGGCGCGCGCCGCCAGGTAGCGGCAGATCGCATTGCTCTCCCACAGCACGCCCTCGTCGGCGACCAGCACCGGCACGAGCCCGTTTGGGTTCAGCGCCAGGAATTCGGGCGCGCGGGTGTCGCTGGAGTCCGCCCATTCGGGCTCATGGTTGAACGGGAGTCCGGTCTCGGCCGCGGTCCACAGGACCTTGCGCACATTGATGGAGCTGAAGCGGCCGAGGATACGGAACATGCGCGCCCCTTAGCACATCGCCTCAGGCAGAGCTGGGCCACAATCCTGACGGGCGCCCATTTGGAATCTCAGCCTCCTCAGGTTGAAAAACCATATCGCTTTTCAGTGGCTTAACCGTGCCGCGGCCAAGGCTGCGGATCACGTGGGGCAGACCGGCGGCAAACGCCGGCAAACCAGAAGAGCGGTGATGGCGGGACAGGGCAAGAACATCGACAATACGCCTCAGGCGAAGGACGACGTCGCGGCGGCCTCGGAGAACGTACGGCTCAGCATCGACGTGCTCGCCAACGACCTCGGCGGGAACGGCAAGTCCCTTTACTCGGTCGACCAATCCCGTCCGGCTCAGGCCGCCACCACCGGCGTCACTGCTGCAGGAGCGCAGCTCAGCATTGTCGACGGGCGGATTGTCTACCTGGCCGACAGCAGCCGGGCCAACGCGCTGGCCGCCGGCCAGACGCTGACCGACACCTTCACCTACACCATTCAGATGGGGAAGAACGGGGCGCTCAGCACCGCCACCGTCACCGTGACCCTCACCGGGACCAACGATCGGCCCGTGGCCATGGCTGATCTCGCCGCCACCGGCGAGAACGAGGCCGTCACGATCGACGTGCTGGCTAACGACACCGACCTAGACGCCGGCGCGGTGAAGACGCTGGTGTCTGTCGACATGCCGAAGGGCTCGGCCGCCGTCGTGGACGGCAAGGTCCTGTTCACGCCCGGTGAGGCCTTCGATCACCTGGCCCAGGGCCAGAGCGAGGAGGTCACCCTCACCTACATCATGAAGGACGAGCACGGCGCGACGTCGACGGCCTCGGTCGTCGTCACCGTGACCGGAGCCAACGACGCGCCGGTCGCCCGCGCGGACGCCGCGAGCACGGGCGAGAACCAGGCCGTGACGATCGACGTGCTGGTCAACGACACCGATCCCGACGCCGGCGCGGTGAAGACGCTGGTCTCTGTCGACACGCCGAAGGGCTCGGCCGCCGTCGTGGACGGCAAGGTCCTGTTCACGCCCGGTGAGGCCTTCGATCACCTGGCCCAAGGCCAGAGCGAGGAGGTCACCCTCACCTACATCATGAAGGACGACCACGGCGCGACGTCGACGGCGTCTGTGCTCGTCACCGTGACTGGAGCCAACGACGCGCCGGTCGCCCGCGCGGACGCCGCGAGCACCGGCGAGAACCAGGCCGTGACGATCGACGTGCTGGCCAACGACACCGATGCGGACGCCGGCGCGGTGAAGACCCTGGTCTCCGTCGACACGCCGAAGGGCTCGGCCGCTGTCGTGGACGGCAAGGTCCTGTTCACGCCCGGTGAGGCCTTCGATCACCTGGCGCAGGGCCAGAGCGAGGAGGTCACCCTCGCCTACACCATGAAGGACGAGCACGGCGCGACGTCGACGGCGTCTGTGCTCGTCACCGTGACTGGAGCCAACGACGCGCCGGTCGCCCGCGCGGACGCCGCGAGCACCGGCGAGAACCAGGCCGTGACGATCGACGTGCTGGCCAACGACACCGATGCGGACGCCGGCGCGGTGAAGACCCTGGTCTCCGTCGCCGCCCCCAAGGGCTCCGCCGTCGTCACGGACGGGAAGGTCGTGTTCACGCCTGGCTCCGCTTTTGACAGCCTCGCCGAAGGCCATCGCGAGGACGTCACCCTCACGTACGTGATGCGGGACGAGCATGGCGCGACCTCGACCGCTTCCATCGTCGTCACCGTCACCGGCGCCAACGACGCGCCGGTCGCCCGCGCCGACATGGCGAACACGGGGGAAAACCAAGCCATCGTCATCGACGTACTGGCTAACGACACCGACCTGGACGCCGGCGCGGTGAAGACCCTGGTCTCCGTCGAGGCGCCCAAGGGCTCCGGCGCCGTCGTGGACGGCAAGGTCGTGTTCACGCCTGGCGCGGCGTTCGACAGCCTCGCCGAGGGTCAGAGCGAGGACGTCACCCTCACCTATGTGATGCTGGACGAGCACGGGGCGAGCGCCACCTCGACCGCGCTGGTGCGCGTGACCGGGGCCAACGATGCACCCTCCATCGCGGCGGCCGGCGTCACGGCGACCGGCGCCGTGCGCGAGCTGGCGGACGGGGCCGCCGGGGAGAACAGCGCCACACACACGCTCAGCGGAGCGGTGGCGTTCGCCGACCCCGATCTGGCCGACGTCCACACGGCGACAGTGAGCCCGGGCGGAGCGGGATACATCGGCGCGCTCACCCTGAGCCCGGTGGATCAGGCGGCCAACCGCGTGGCTTGGACGTTCCAGGTTCCGGACTCCGCGCTCGACGGTCTTGTGGCCGGCGAAGTGCGGACCCAGACCTACACCGTTCAGGTGGCCGACGGGCGCGGGGGCGTGGCAAGCCAGACGATCAGCGTCACCCTCACCGGCGCGGCCGACGCGCCGCCCGCGCCGATCCCGCCCGCCGCCCAGGTCCCGTCGGCGCCAGCGCCCGCCCCGGCGGACGCGCAGCCGGACGTCATCGCGTTCCTGGGCTCCACCTACCGCCTGCTGTCGGGCGTGCGGGACACCAACGGCGATGGCGTGCTCGACAGCGCCACCGTCTCGCCAGCTCGGACCATCCTGAGCGGCTTCAGCGCCCGCGGTGGCGACGTGGGGGACGTGGACGGCGACGGGGATCTCGACGCGGTGGTCTCCAACTTCAGCGGCCGCAGCGCCCTCCTGCTGAACAGCGGCGACGCCAACGGCGATAGTCAGGCGGACTTTGCGGTCTCCTACCTGTCGCTGCCCGCCGACGGCGTGAACCAGTGGCAGGACGCACGCCTGGCCGACGTGAACGGCGACGGCCGACTCGACATCGTGGAAGGGGGGCGGACCGCGGACCGCCTGCACCTGAACCGCGGCGACGTGAACGGGGACGGCGTGGTGGACTTCACGACCCGGCTGCTTCCGAGCGCCGCGTCGCAAGCCTACAGCTACGGCGTGGATGTCGCCGACCTCAACGGGGACGGCCGGCAGGATATCGTGCTGACCACCTACGGCGCCGCGGCCGGCCAGACGACCTTGGCCCTGCTGCTGAACCTCGGCGACGCCAACGGCGACGGCGCGCCTGAATTCCGGGCGGTGACGCTCTCGACCGTCGACACCACCCTGGCCGGCATCGACATCGCCGACATGAACGGCGACGGCCGCCTCGACATCGCCGTGGCCGCCTACACCGGCGGGTCCTACGTGCTGCAGGGCCGGGGCGACGTGGACGGCGACGGCGCGCCAGACTTCGTCTCCAGCGGGGTCGTCGCGTCCTCGGCCTACATGGGCGCGACCTTCGCGGACATCGACGGCGACGGCGACCTGGACGTGTTGTTCGGCGACCGCAGCGGCGGCTCCGAACTCGCCATGAACCTCGGCGACACCGACGGCGACCGGGTGACCAACTTCCGGGTGGTCACGCTCGCCCGGGGCGGCGATGCGGTAGCGGTGTCCGACTTCGACCGGGACGGTGACGCCGACCTGCTGTTCTCGGACGGCTGGGTGGCCACGAACCGCGGTGACCTCGATTGGGACGGCCTGGTGGACTTCGCATATGCGCAGGTGGTGAGCCTCAACAACGCCTGGGACGTCGTGCCTGGCGACTTCCTGGCCTGACCGCCCCTACTCCAAGGCCATGAGCGGCGCTAGGCTGCCGCCATCGCGGGCGTTGGGGGCGGCGGCATGGAGATCCGGGAAGACGACCTGACGGGCGAGCCCACGCGGGCGCTGCTCGCGCTGCATCTCGCGGGCATGCACGCCAACTCGCCGCCGGGCCACGTCTTCGCGCTCGATCTCTCTGGTCTCCAGCAGCCGAACGTCACCGTATGGACGGCCTGGGACGCCGGCTCCGTGGCGGGCGTGGGCGCCCTGAAGGTCCTGCAAGACGGGACCGGCGAGGTGAAGTCGATGCGCACCCATCCTGACCATCTGCGGAAGGGCGTGGGCGCGGCGATCCTCGAACGGATCATCGACGAGGCGCGTGTGCGCGGGTTGTCGCGGCTCAGCCTGGAGACGGGCAGCGGTCCGTCGTTCGAGCCGGCGCTCTCGCTGTACCGCAAGCGCGGCTTCGCCAACGGCGAGGCGTTCTCCGACTACGAGGCCTCGCCCTTCAACCAGTTCCTGCACCTTACGCTGTAGCCCATCGCCCGCGGACCCGCGTTCGGCCACATCGACCGGACCGGGAAGACCCCCGCCGAGTGCGGAGCGGCGGGTGCGGCGGAATGCCGCTCGCCGCCGGGACCCGCAAGCTGCGCTGTTAAGGGTGTTTTGAGTTCGTGACCCCAGCGTCCCACGCAGTCTCGTCAGTGGGGTCCAAGTGCGCTTCGGAAACTTCAAAATCGCCGGCAAGCTGAGCATCGCGTTCGCCTGCCTGATCGTCGCCTTCTGCCTCTCGGCGGGCTCTGTGCTCGTTAGCCTGAACACGATCACCGACGCGTCCAAGTCAGCCCAGCGGAGCCTGGCCCTGCAGGCGCAGACCGAGCGCCTGATGGCGCTGATCCTGGAACAGCAGAACGCCCTGCGGGCCTACGCCCTGCTCGGTCGGCCCGAGTTCGTGGAGGCCTACCGCGCCGATGCGACCGAGTTCGACGCGGGGCTCGACGAGTTCGAGAGCACCACCACCCAGAAGCCCCAGCAGGAGCGCATCCAGCGCATGCGCGCCGCCATGGCCGACTGGCGCAAGGAGATCGCCGAGCCGGCCATCTCCGCCGCGGCCAACCCGGCCTCGCGGCTGGAAGCGGCGGAGTTCATGGGCCGCAGCAGCCTGGGGCCCCTGCGTGAGCTGCACGGGGAACTGCGCGACGCCTCCATGGAACGCGTGAAGATCCGCGGTGCGGAGCAGAAGGCCGCCACCCGCAACGCCATCGTCGCCCTGATCGTAGGCGCGGTGGCCTCGGTGATGATCGCCATCGCCATGGCCTGGCTGCTCGCTCGGACGATCGCCCGGCCCGTGGCCCAGATGACGGACGTGATGCGCCGCCTGGCGGATGGCGACAACGCCGTGGAGGTGCCCGCCTCCGGCCAGAAGGACGAGGTCGGCCAGATGGCCGCCGCTGTGCTGAGGTTCAAGGAAGCCGCGATCGCCAAGGTCGAGCTGGAAGGCCGCGCCGCCAGCGACCGCTCGCACGCCGAGACCGAGCGCGCTCAGCGCGAGCGGGAGAAGGCTCAGGAGGCGGCCGAGGACGCCGTCGCCATCAACGCCCTGGCCGAAGCCCTCGCGCGCCTGGCGCAGGGTGACCTCGCGCACCGGATCGAGAGCCCGTTCGCGGTAAAGACCGAGCAGCTCCGCACCGACTTCAACTCTGCCGCCGAGAAGCTGCAGGCCGCTATGGCCAGCATCCTCGACACGGCCGGCCAGGTGAGCTCGGGCTCGGACCAGATCGCCCACGCCTCCGACGACCTCGCCCGCCGCACCGAGCAGCAGGCCGCGAACCTCGAGGAGACGGCGGCGGCCCTGGACGAGGTCACCGCCACGGTTCGGACCACGGCCGAAGGCGCCCGGGAGGCCTCCGCGACGCTGGCCGAGGCGCGCCGCGACGCGGAACGCTCCGGCACGGTGGTGCAGCAGGCGGTCGACGCCATGACCCGGATCGAGCAGTCCTCCCAGCAGATTGAGCAGATCATCGCCGTGATCGACGAGATCGCCTTCCAGACGAACCTCCTGGCGCTCAACGCCGGGGTGGAGGCCGCCCGGGCCGGCGACGCCGGTAAGGGCTTCGCCGTCGTCGCCTCGGAAGTCCGCGCGCTCGCCCAGCGCTCCGCCGACGCGGCCAAGGAGATCAAGGGCCTGATCGCCACCTCCGGCGAGGAGGTGGGCCAGGGCGTCCGCCTCGTCGCCGAGACCGGCGAGGTCCTGCAGCGCGTCGTTCAGCAGGTGACCGCCATCGACGGCCGCGTGAAGGAGATCGCCGCCTCCGCCCAGGAGCAGGCGGCGGGCCTGCAGCAGGTGAACACCGCCGTGAACCAGATGGATCAGGTGGTGCAGCAGAACGCCGCCATGGTGGAAGAGTCCACGGCCGCGGCGCACGCGCTGAAGCGCGAGGCGGGCGCGCTGACGAGCCTGATGGGCCGCTTCCGCCTGCGGACCCCGCCGGCCGGCGCCCGCAACCCGGTGCACGACGCGCAGGCGCGGGTCGCGGCCTACGCACGCGCCGGCTGATCGCGCGGCGCGGCGCCAAGAAGAAGGGCGGCCGGATCGCTCCGGCCGCCCCCTTTCGTTTCAGCCTGGGTCGCTGACGCCTAGGCGTCGGCGGTCTCCTCGGCCTTCTCGTTCTTCGACAGGTCCTCGCCGGTCTCCTGGTCCACGACCTTCATGGAGAGGCGGGTCTTGCCGCGGTCGTCGAAGCCCAGGAGCTTGACCTTCACGGCTTGGCCTTCCTGCAGCACGTCCGAGACCTTGTTCACGCGCTCGTTGGAGATCTGGCTCACGTGGACCAGGCCGTCCTTGGCGCCGAAGAAGTTCACGAAGGCGCCGAAGTCGACGATCTTCACGACCTTGCCGTTGTAGATCTGGCCCACTTCCGGCTCGGAGGCGATCGACTTGATCCAGTCCTTCGCGGCTTCGATCTTGGCGGACTCGGCGGCCGCGATCTTGATCGTGCCGTCCTCGCCGATGTCGATCTTGGCGCCGGTCTTCTCGACGATCTCGCGGATCACCTTGCCGCCCGAACCGATCACTTCCCGGATCTTGTCGACCGGGATCTTGATCGTCTCGATCTTCGGCGCGAACTCGCCCAGCTCGGCGCGCGGCGCCTCCATGGCCTTGTTCATCTCGCCGAGGATGTGCTCGCGGCCGGCCTTGGCCTGCTCGAGCGCCTTCTTCATGATCTCCTCGGTGATGCCGGCGATCTTGATGTCCATCTGCAGGGAGGTGATCCCGTCAGAGGTGCCGGCCACCTTGAAGTCCATGTCGCCCAGGTGGTCCTCGTCGCCGAGGATGTCGGAGAGCACCGCGAAGCCGTCGGACTCGAGGATCAGGCCCATGGCGATGCCAGAAACCGGCTTCTTCAGGGGCACGCCCGCGTCCATCAGCGCCAGCGAGGAGCCGCAGACCGAGGCCATGGACGAGGAGCCGTTGGACTCGAAGATCTCCGACACCAGGCGGATCGTATAGGGGAACTCTTCCGCGGTCGGCAGCATGGGACGGATCGCCCGCCACGCCAGCTTGCCGTGGCCCACTTCACGACGGCCCGGGGCGCCCATGCGGCCGGTCTCGCCCACCGAGAACGGCGGGAAGTTGTAGTGCAGCATGAACTTCTCGAAGTACTTGCCTTCGAGGGCGTCGATCAGTTGCTCGTCGTCGCCGGTGCCGAGGGTGGCGACCACCAGGGCCTGGGTCTCGCCACGGGTGAACAGCGCCGAGCCGTGGGCCCGGGGCAGCACGCCCACTTCCGAGACGATCTGGCGGACCTGGTCGACGGTGCGGCCGTCGATGCGCTTGCCCGTGTCGAGGATCGCGCGCCGGACGATGTCGGCCTCGAGCTCCTTGAACACGCCGCCGAGCTTGTTGGCGTCGTAACCGTCCGGATTGGCCTCGGACTTGGCGAATTGCGCGACGGCCTTGTCCTTCGCCGCGCTGATGGCCGCGTGACGCTCGGACTTCTTGGTGAGCTCGTAAGCCGCCCGCAGGTCGGCGCCGATGGCGTCCTTGACCTTCGCCTTGATCGCGTCGGTGTCGTCCGGCTGGAAGTCGAACGGCTCCTTGGCCGCGTGCTCAGCCAGCTCGATGATCGCGTCGATCACCGGCTGCATGCCCTTGTGGGCGAAGGTGACGCCGCCCAGGACCTCGGCCTCGGAGAGTTCCTGGATCTCGGACTCCACCATCATCACGGCGTCGTGCGTGCCGGCGACCACCAGGTCCATCCGGCTCTCCTTCATCTCGTCGAGAGTCGGGTTCAGCACGTATTCGCCGTTGATGAAGCCGACGCGGGCCGCGCCGATCGGGCCCATGAAGGGCGCCCCGGAGAGCACCAGGGCGGCGGAGGCGCCGACCATGGCGACGATGTCGGGATCGTTCTCGAGGTCGTGGGCCAGCACCGTGGTGACCACCTGGACTTCGTTCTTGAAGCCCTTCACGAACAGCGGGCGGATCGGACGGTCGATCAGGCGGCTGGTGAGGGTTTCCTTCTGCGAGGGCGCGCCCTCGCGGCGGGGGAAGCTGCCCGGGATCTTGCCCGCAGCGTAGAACTTCTCCTGGTAGTTGACGGTCAGGGGGAAGAAGTCCTGGCCCGGCTTCGGGCTCTTGGCGTAGACGGCGGTGGCCAGCACCATGGTCTCGCCGTAGGTGACCAGCACCGCGCCGTCAGCCTGACGGGCCATGCGGCCGGTCTCGAGCGTGAGCGTCTTGCCGCCCCACTCGATGGTCTTTCTCTTGATGTCGAACATTTTCGCTTCTTTCTCATCCCGCGGGCGTATTCCCGGCGGGGGCGGACAGGGGCTCGGCTTTCCGAAATCCTCTCCTATGGAACAGGCGGGGTGAGGATTTCTGTCGAACCCTCGGCGTATCGGTGGAGCGCGTGGCGCTCCGGGCGCCGCATCGGTCCCCCGGCCTGTCACGGAGGAGCGGCTTTCAGTAGCTAAACACCCGCCCGCCCGGCTTTCGCAACCGGGCGGCGGGGCAACTTGGCGTGAGCCCTTAGCGGCGCAGGCCCAGGGTCTCGATCAGCGCCTGGTAACGGCCCTGGTCGGACTTCTTCAGGTGGTCGAGGAGCGACCGCCGCTGGGAGACGAGCTTCAGCAGGCCCCGGCGCGAGTGGTTGTCCTTCTTGTGCGTCTTGAAGTGCTCGGTCAGATTCGCGATGCGCTCGGAGAGGATCGCCACCTGGACTTCGGCGCTGCCCGTGTCCGCTTCGCCGCGGGCATGGGTCTTGATCAGTTCAGCCTTGCGTTCGGCCGTAATCGACATCGGGTTAGTCTCCGCTCTTTTCGAGATGGAAGACCCGCGAGGGTTCGAGCCGGCCCGCGCGCATCTCGCAGAGAGCGACGATGGACCCGCCCGCCATGGCGGAAACGGTGCGAGAGCCCGGCGCGAGCCTGGCTTTCACCGCTTCGACCTGTCGGGGAACGAGAACGATCGGTCGTCCCTGCTTCAGCCGGAAGGCGTCTTCGTCGGTCACGGCCAGCGCCGGGATGTCGTCCAGCGCGGTCTCGACCGGAAGCAAGGCCTCCGACTGGCGGGCCTTATGCCCTAAATCCTCAAGCAATTCCAGCGTCACCGAGGACTGTTCGGTAAACGTGCCCACGCGCGTGCGGCGCAGCTCGGCCACGTGCCCGCAGGCGCCGAGCGCCTCGGCCAGGTCGCGCACCAGCGCGCGGACGTAGGTGCCCTTGCCGCATTCCATCTCGAGCGTCACGTGGTCGGCGTCGACGGCGTCCGCGACGCGCAGCGAATGAATGCTCACAGGCCGGGCCTTCAGCTCCACCGTCTCGCCCGCGCGGGCCAGGTCGTAGGCGCGCTCGCCGTCCACCTTGATCGCCGAATAGGCCGGGGGGACCTGTTCGATCTCGCCCACGAACCGCGGCAGCACCGCCTCCACCTGGGCGAGCGTCGGCCGCACGTCCGAAGCCGCCAGGGTCTCGCCCTCGCGGTCGAAGGTGGCGGTCGTCCGCCCCCAGGCGATGGTGAACCGATAGGCCTTGTCGGCGTCCATCAGGAACGGGACCGTCTTGGTCGCCTCGCCGAGCGCGATCGGCAGGACGCCGGTCGCCAGCGGGTCCAGCGTTCCAGCATGGCCGGCCTTCTGAGCGTTGAAGATGCGCCGGACCCGGCTCACCGCGTGGGTGGAGGTCAGGTCGTAGGACTTGTCGAGGCAGATCCAGCCGGAGACCGCGTCCCCCTTGCGGCGACGCCCCATCAGTCCTCGTCCTTCCAGGAGTCGGATGGCGGCTGCGGCCGCAGGTCCTGCGCCACCTTCGGATCGTGGAACAGCCGGTCCATGCGGGCGGCCTCGTTGAAGCTCTCGTCGTGCAGGAAGCGCAGGTCGGGCGTGAACTTCATCTCGATGTGCCGGCCCAAGCGCCCGCGCAGGAACTTGGCGTGCCGGTTCAGCCCGGCCACCACGTCGGCGGCATGGCCGCCGCCCAGCGGCTCTACGAAACAGGTGGCGTGGCGCAGGTCCGGGCTCATCCGCACCTCGGTGACGGTCACCGAGACCCCCTCCAGCGCGGGGTCGGTGATGTCCTCCTCGCGAAGGATCTCGACCAGCGCATGGCGGACGAGTTCGCCCGCGCGGAGCTGGCGCTGGGTCGGCCCCTGGCCGCCCCCGCGGTTGTGGTGTGATTGACGGGACATCCTGCCTTGCCTTTGCCGCCTGGGGCGCGGATCGGACGCGCCGCTCAGGAAAGGGCGCGTAACTAGTGCCGGCGCCGGCCGAAGTCCAGCGTCGCCGCTCAGGCGGCGCCGGTGCGCTCGCGGAAGAAGGCGATGACCGCCTGCTCGGCCCGCTTGGTCTCGCCCTCCTCCCGCAGGTTTATGGTGAGCACCGAGTGGGGATGCGGCAGTCCCCCCGGCCTCGCCTCGGCCGGGTCGAGGGTCCACGGCCGGAACCGGTCGCCGAGGGCCGCGGCGTAGGCCGCGAACCGTGCATCGGGCACGGTGGGGTCGCCCCGAAAACGCAGGCCCATGACCGTGAGGTCCTCATCCTCCAGCCGCTGACGCACGCAGCCGATCTCCTCCGGCGAGGCGTCAATTCCCGCTCCACGGCGCGGTCCGCCAGGTCCAACCGCGAGCGGCAGCGAGGGCTGCGACAGCACGGGCGCGACGACCGACGGGTCGGTCATCATCGCGAGCGCGAAGCCGCCGGTGAAACACATGCCCACCGCGCCCACGCCGCGGCCGCCGCACTCGGCGTGCGCCTGGCGCGCCAGCGCGCGGAGCCAATCGACGATCGGACTGGAACGCCCGGTGGCCCAGACGTTGAACTCCCGCCGGACGCAGCCGTAGGCGAAGGTCGCCAGGCTGCCCGGATGGTTCGCCGGCCGTCCGGGCGCGCCGAACAGGCTGGGGCAGAAGACGGTCATCCCCGCCGCCGCCACCCGGTCCGCGAAGCGGATCACGTCGGGGTGCAGGCCCGGCATCTCGTGGATGACGATCACCGCGGGACCGGCCCCCCGGCGAAAGACCGGCCGGCTCCAGCGGCCGGCGGTGAACTCCGATTTCTCGTACTCGGAAAGCGCGGCCTCGTAGCCCATCTGCCCCTCCCTCGCCCGGAGGGAGCCTAGGCCTAGATGCGCAGCTCGGACAGCCCGCCCTCGAAGCCGGTGAGCTTCCAAGTCCCTTCGATCTTGCTGAAGGTCAGCAGGCAGGGCCCGCCCTTGGTGCGGGTGGCGCAGACTCGGCCGTCGGGCAGGGGCTTCAGCGCCTGGGAGATCACCACCGGGTTCGGGATCTTGGTCTGCGGGGTGTAGCCGTAGCGCTCCGCCACCAGGCGGAACACCTGCGGCTGCACCAGGGTCTCCCCGGCGAGCTCGGCCAGGCCAGGCGCCAAAATGGCGGCGACACCCGAGAGGCGCGGGTCCTTGCGGCCCTCGGCGACCAGCCGCGCCTGGATCTCCCGCTTCAGCGCCTGGCGGTCCACGTGGGCGTCGAAGGCCGCCTGGTCGTCGTCGCGGATCGAGATCAGCAGGGCGTGCACGTCGCCGGCGGCGTCGAGCTTCTGGGCCGTGGCGCAGGAGGCCAGGGTCAGGGCGGCGAGGCCGAGGGCGGCGAAACGCATGGTCTGCTCCGTCTGCACGGTCGCTAGATAGACGAGGAACGCGGCCGGATCACGGCCTGGCGCTCACGAAAAAGCCCTCCCGATCGCTCGGGAGGGCTGATCCGTGACAGCAGGGCCCGCTTAGAGGCTCCGCTTGACCTCTTCGAGGGTGAAGCACTCGATGACGTCGCCCGCCTTGATGTCCTGGAAGCCGAAGTGCATGCCGCACTCCTGGCCCACCGGGACCTCGTTGACCTCGTCCTTGAAGCGCTTGAGCGTCTGCAGGGTGCCGAGCTCGAGGACCACCACGTCCTGGCGGATGATCCGGACGCGGGCGCCCTTGCGGACCACGCCATCGGTGACGCGGCAGCCGGCCACGCGGCCCACCTTGGTGATGTCGAAGACCTGGAGGACCTCGGCGTTGCCCAGGAAGGTTTCGCGCTGGATCGGCGCCAGCATGCCCGAGAGCACGCCTTTGATGTCGTCGATCAGGTCGTAGATGATCGCGTAGTACCGGATCTCGACGCCTTCGCGCTCAGCCAGGTCGCGCGCCTGCTTGGACGCACGGACGTTGAAGCCGAGGATCGGCGCGCCGGCGCCCTTGGCGAGCAGCACGTCGCTCTCGCTGATCGCGCCGGCCCCCGACAGGATGATCCGCGCGCGGACCTCGTCGGTGGCGAGCTTGTCCAGCGAGCCCACGATGGCTTCGGCGGAACCCTGCACGTCGGCCTTGATGATGACCGGCAGCTCGGAGACCTTCTTGTCGGCGAGCCGGGCCATCATGTCGGCGAGCGACGCGCCGGCCACCGGAGCGCCCGACTTCTCGCGCTTCACGCGGATGCGGTACTCGGTGAGCTCGCGGGCGCGGGCCTCGTTCTCCACGACCGCGAACGGCTCGCCCGGATCGGGCGTCCCGTCGAGGCCGAGGATCTCCACCGGAGTGGAGGGCGTCGCTTCCGTGAGCTGCTCGTTGCGCTCGTTGAGGAGCGCCCGGACACGGCCCCAGCTCGCGCCGGCCACGACGATGTCGCCACGCTTCAGGGTGCCGCGCTTGACCAGCACGGTGGCGACCGCGCCGCGGCCCTTGTCGAGCTTGGACTCGATGACCACGCCGTCGGCCGTCCGGTCGGGATTGGCCTTCAGGTCGAGGATTTCGGCCTGCACGAGCACGTTCTCGATCAGGTCGTCGAGGCCAAGCTTCTGGGTCGCGGAGACCTCCACCGCCTGGGTCTCGCCGCCGAGGCTTTCCACGACGATCTCGTGCTGCAGCAGCTCGTTGATCACGCGGGTCGGATCGGCGTCCGGCTTGTCGATCTTGTTGATCGCCACGATGATCGGAGCCCCCGCCGCCTTGGCGTGGTGGATGGCCTCGATCGTCTGGGGCATGACGCCGTCGTCGGCGGCCACCACCAGGATGACGATGTCGGTGATGTTGGCTCCGCGGGCGCGCATCGCCGAGAAGGCGGCGTGGCCCGGGGTGTCGAGGAAGGTGACCCGCTGGCCGTTCTCCAGGCGCACCTGGTACGCGCCGATGTGCTGGGTGATCCCGCCGTGCTCGCCCGCCACCACGTCGGTGGAGCGGAGCGCGTCGAGCAGCGAGGTCTTGCCGTGGTCGACGTGGCCCATCACGGTCACGACCGGCGGACGCGACTCCAGGTGATCGTCCAGATCCTCGCCGCCGATGAAGCCTTCTTCGACGTCGGCTTCCGACACGCGCTTCACGGTGTGGCCGAACTCGGTGGCCACCAGCTCGGCGGTGTCGTTGTCGATGACGTCGTTGATCTTCAGCATCACGCCCTGACGCATCAGGAACTTGATGACCTCGACGCCGCGGGTGGCCATCCGGTTGGCGAGCTCGCCCACCGTGATGACGTCGGGGATGACCACTTCGCGGGCCACGCGGGCCTGCTCCTGGACACCGCCGCGGCGCTTCTCGCGCTCGCGTTCCCGAGCGCGCCGCACCGAGGCCAGCGAACGCATCCGTTCGGCCCCGTCGGCGTCGCCGGCGACGGTCTGGATGGTCAGGCGGCCTTCGCGGCGCTGCGGGGCGCCCTTGGCGCGCGAGATGGCCTTGCCGGGGCCGGCGTCGCGGCGACGATCGTCGTCGTCCGGCCGGCGGTCCATGCTGGCGGCGCCCGGGCGGGGCGCCTGGCGGGTGGCGCGCTGGATTTCAGGGGTCGGCGGCGGCGAGGCCGGGCCGATGCGGGGACCGCGCGGGCCGCCGGGGCCACGGGCGCCGTCACGCGGCGGCGCGGGACGCGGAGCCAGCGCCGAGTAGCGGACCGTGCCGCCTTCCGGACGCGGGGCGCCGCCCTGCGGGCGGTCGTCGCGGCGCGGACCGCGGTCGTCGTCCCGGCGCGGCGGACGTGGGCCACGGTCGTCGTCGCGGCGCGGCGCGCGCTGGTTGAAGGTCGCGCCTTCGTAGCGGCTGCCGGCTGCGGGTCGGTCCGGGCGATAGGTGGTGGTGCTCGGGCGGTCGTCGCGGCGGTCCGGCGACGGCTGGTAGGTGCGCGTCTGGCCGCTCGGCGCCGGGCGCGGAGCCTCGGGGGCCGGACGCGGCGCGGCGGGCTGGGCGGCCTGCGGCGGCGGAGCGGCCGGCGCGGGCGCAGCCGGGGTCGGGGCGGCGGGCGCGGCGGAGGCCTGGACCG
>NZ_JAYSEO010000013.1:0-136641 GCF_041913825.1 Phenylobacterium sp. | reverse complement strand
GGGGGTCCGGAGCCCCCCCCGCAGGCGCAGACCCGCCGCCCGCCGGCCTCCCCCTGGCGGCGGGCGCGGCTCGGACGGGCGGGCCGCGAGGCCCGCCCGTTTCGTCGTCAAAGCGCCTTGGCCATGCGCACCAGCGGCACCTGCACGCCGGACGCCGTCTCGGCGTGGAACGGTTCCACCTCCCGCCAGCCGCAGGCGCGGTAGAGCGGCGCCCCGCCGAGCGTGGCGGCCAGTTCGGCCGAGCCGAACCCCTCCGCGCGGGCCGCGGCCTCGCAAGCCTCGAGGATCCGGCGACCCAGGCCCCGGCGAGCGAAGTCGGGATCCGTGTACATCGCCCGCACGCGCGCCGGTTCGGCGGCTGGATCCAGAAGGGCGGCGTCACGCCCCGCCGTGTGGTCGCCGCCGAACAGGGTGGCCCGCCGGCTCCAGCCGCCGCTGGCCGCCAGGCGTCCGTCCACCTCGATCACGTAGTAGGTCCCGTCGGCGAGGAGCTGGGTGTCGAGGCCCATGACCTCGAACGAGGCGGCCAGCTCCGCCGCGGTGAGGAACGGCTCCAGGAGCCGGCGGATCGATCGATCCATCAGGACACGCAGGGCGGGCGCATCGGTCGGGGTGGCGACGCGGAGCGGCGGGATCGGGTCTGACATCGCCTGCAGGATGACCTTGACCGTGAGGTAAACAAGCTTGGCGCGGTCAACTTGACGCAGGTTTGTGGCGAGCGCCCGCCACATTCCGGCCCGCGCCCGCCGCGAGCTTCGCGCCTGCAACGAGCCGGGGGGCCACCTCCAAGAACCTTGAGAGAGCCGGAGCGCCGTATCGGGCGGCGACTCCTCACATCCGTCCGCCGTCGGGAGCGGGACGGACCACCCATGACAAGGGGATCACGGGAATGAGCAACGGAAACTACGGCGACCTGCTGCGCGCGCTCGGGCAGAACGAGTCGGGCAACAACTACGCCTTCGTGAGCAGCGTCGGCTATCTCGGCCGCTTCCAGTTCGGCGAGGAGGCCCTGCAGGCCGTGGGCTTCTACCGCGGCAACGACGGCACGCCGCAGATCGACTTCATCGGCGGGTGGACGGAGAAGGCGGCGAGCTACGGCGTCTACGACAAGGCCAGCTTCCTGGCGTCCCCCGCGGCGCAGGACGCCGCCCAGCAGGCCTGGTTCGAGAACATCCACTCCGACCTGCAGAAGCTCGACCTCGTGAAGTACGTGGGCCAGTGGGTCGACGGGGGCCAGGTGACCATGTCGGGCCTGATCGCCGGCGCGCACCTCGTCGGCGTCTGGAACCTCAAGGACTACCTGGCCACCAACGGCGGCATGAACATGCGCGATCCGTACGGCACGCCCGTCTCGGAGTACGTTAAGAAGTTCGCGGGCTACGACACCCCCTGGGCCGGCGCCCCTGGGGGCGCGCCGGCGCCCACGCCGGCTCCCGCGCCGGCCCCCGCCCCGGCTTTCGGCGGCGCCAACGACTGGATCAACGGCTCGGAGGGCGGCGACGTCCACCACGCCGGCTCCGGCGACGATACCCTCGTGGGGAACGGTGGCCGCGACTACCTGCGCGGCGACGACGGAAACGACAGCCTCTCCGGCGGCGCCGAGTTCGACGACCTGCACGGGAACGCCGGGAACGACACCGTGTCCGGCGGCTGGGGCGACGACTGGGTCGTCGGCGGCAGGGACAACGACGTCCTGTTCGGGGACGACGGGGCCGACATCGTGCTCGGCAACATGGGGAACGACACCCTTTCCGGCGGCTCGGGCGACGATGTGGTCCGCGGCGGCCAGGGCGACGACTTCGTGCAGGGCGGCGACGGGGCCGACTGGCTGGCCGGCGACCGCGGCGCGGACGTGCTGGTCGGGGGCGGCGGGGCCGACACCTTCCACGTCTTCGCCGAGTCGGACACCGACCGGGTGCTCGACTTCAACTATTGGGAGGGCGACCGGGTGGACGCCGCGGCCGGCTACAGTGTCGCCCAGGTCGGCGGGGATGTGGTGGTGACCGCCGACGGCGGCGGCCAGCTCACCCTCGTGAACGTCCAGCTCTCGTCCCTGGGCGGGGACTGGATCTTCTAGGACGCGCCGCTTCCCCAAGCCGCGCCTGCGGGGTTAGACCAGGGCCATCGGGAGGACCCCCATGGCCACGGCGATCCTGCAGGCGCGGATGAGCTCCAGCCGCCTGCCCGGCAAGGTGATGAAGCCGCTCGCGGGCGGCCCCATGATCGAGCGCCAGATCGAGCGGCTGCGGCGCTGCGAGACCCTGACCCGGTTGGTCGTCGCCACGAGCACGGAGCCTTCGGACGACGCCCTGGCGGCTCACCTCGCAACGATCGGCGTCGAGGTCTTCCGCGGTCCGCTGGAGGATGTGCTGGGGCGGTTCGTCACCTGCGTCCAGGCGCTGAAGGTCGAGGACGACCTGGTCCGGCTGACCGCGGACTGTCCGCTGATCGATCCCGAGGTGGTGGACGCCTGCGTGCGCCTGCGGGCGGACAGCGGCGCCGACTACTGCACCAACGGCCGGGTGCGCACCTATCCCCGTGGGCTGGACGTGGAGGCTTTCACCCTGGAGGCGCTGCTGAGCGCCGGCCGTGAAGCGACCAGCGCCTACGACCGGGAACACGTGACGCCCTACCTCTACGCGCAGGGCTCGCGGTTCACCCAGGCGGCGCTCACCCAGGCGCGCGACGAGAGCGACCTGCGCTGGACGGTGGACACGCCGGACGACTACGCCTTCGTGGCGCGGGTGTATGAGGCGCTCTACCCCGGGAACCCGGCGTTCACCTCCGACGACATCCGTGGCTTGCCGTTCCAGCGGTACGAGCGCGAGGCCTGAGGCCTACTCCACCATGCTCCAGTCGAGCGGCGCGCCGCGCTTCAGCGCGCGGGAGGCCCTGCGGCCCAGGACCTGCGGCAGGTGCTTGGGCGGCAACCCGAAGCCCGGGCGGATCGAGCGGACGTTGTCCGGCGTCAGCGGCTCGCCCGCAGCCACGTCCGCGGTGACGTAGAGCGAGCGGCGGTGGTCGCGGCTCGACGCCTCGCACGCGGCCTCCTCGTACTGCACCGTTCCGAGCGCCTCCCAGGCCGTGCGGCTGTCCTCCACCAGGCGGGCCAGCTCGGCGGGCTCCAGCGAGAAGTCGCTGTCCACCCCGCCCTCGGCCCGGCTCAGGGTGAAGTGCTTCTCGATGAAGCAGGCGCCGAGCGCCACGGCCGCCACCGAGACCGCCACGCCCAGGGTATGGTCCGAGAGGCCGACCACCACGTCGTGCTGCTGGGCCATGTGCTGCAGGGTGCGCAGATGCATCTGCGAGGCCGGCGTCGGGTAACCGCTGGTGCAGTGGAGCAGGATGATCTCGTCGCAGCCGGCGCCCCGCGCCGACGCCACGGCCTCGGCGATCTCCTGCGGCGAGGCCAGGCCCGTGGACATGATCAGCGGCTTGCCGGTGCCGGCGCAGAGCTCGATGAGCGGCAGGTCGATCAGCTCGAAGCTGGCGATCTTGAAGGCCGGCGCGCCCAGCCCGCCCAGGAACGCCACCGCCGTCGGATCGAAGGGCGAGGAGAAGACCGTGATGCCCACCTTGGACGCGTGCTCGAACAGCCGCGGGTGCCAGTCCCAGGGCGTATGGGCCTCCTGGTAGAGCTCGTAGAGCCGCCGGCCGTCCCAGAGCCCGCCTTGGACGCGGAACTCCGGGCCGTCGTGGTCGATGGTGATGGTGTCGGCGGTGTAGGTCTGCAGCTTCACCGCATCCGCACCGGCATCCTTCGCCGCGTCGATCAGCGCGAGCGCGCGGCCGATGTCGCCGTTGTGGTTGCCCGACATCTCGGCGACCACATAGGGCGGGTCTTCCGGACCGATGCGGCGCCCGGCGATGGTGACGGTGCGGGTCATCTCGACAATCCCTGGAGCCTGGCGAGCGCAGCCGGCGCCTCGTTGAAGGTGGGGACATCAGCATCGGGCGGCCAGCGGCCGGGGTCCACTGCGGCGAAACGGCCGGTGCGCACCCGGATCGAGCGGGCGCCGATGGCGCGGGCGGCGGCCATGTCGTGCAGTGGGTTGTCGCCGATCACCACCGCCTCGGCGGGTTCGGCCCCCAGCCGCTTCAGCGCCTCGCGGTAACCGCGCGGATCGGGCTTGGGCGCCTCGTGCTCCCAGCAGAACACCACGGTGTCCACGAGCTCGGCGAGCCCCAACGCCTCGGCCTTGCGGGCCTGCATCAGGTGGAGGCCGTCGGTGACCACCGCCAGGCGCCAGTCCTTCCGCAGTTCGGCCAGGGTGTCGGCGACGCCGGGCCAGAGCGCGATGTCGGGGGCGTGGCTGCGGTAGACGCTCACCAGGTGCTGGACGAGCTCCGGCGTGGGCTCGATCCGGAAGGCCATGAGCGCGCCGTCGAACAGCTTGCCGCGACCCTGGACGTCGAGCCCCTCCACCATGGCGGCGTGCAGCGCCTCGGCGTCGGCGTGGGGGAAGTGCTCGTGGATGGCCCGGGCGACGGCGCGGAAGCCGGACAGCACGTAGGACCGCTCTTCGTAGAGCGTGTCGTCCATGTCGAGCAGCAGGGCGCGGGTCACGGGGCGACCGCCGCCAACTCCGCCGGGGTGACCAGGCGATCCTCCGCGTAGCGCAGCATCATCAGGCCGTGGGCGATCGCCCGGGGCGCGGCGGCCGCGTCCGACTCTCCGGCCAGCATCTGCAGAAGGCGCTCGGGAGACGCCAGGCCGGCGCGGATCGACAGGTTGGAGGCGCCGCCGAAGCGCGGGTTGGCTTCGATGAAGCGCGGTGGCCGGCCGGGTTCGTAGAAGGCCTGGACCACATTGTGACCGACGAGGCCGAAGGCCTCGCAGAGCCTGAGCGCCGGATAGGTGAGCTCCGGGGCGTCGACCACCTGCGACTTCACCGCCTCGCCGGCGCGGACCTGAAGCCGGCGACGCGCCACCGCCTGCAGGGGACGGCCTTCGAGGTCCATCAGCGCGTCGACGGTGTATTCCGGCGCAGTGTCGAGGTCCTGGACCAGCAGGTCGGGATCGCGCGGCAGGTCGGCGGGGTGGTCGATGCGGCGGGCGCCGGCGCCGCCCGCGCCCTGCACCGGCCTCACGAACACCGGGAAGCGCTCCGGCCGCTCTCCGGCGGGGTAGGTACGCGGCGTCTCGAGCCCATGCGCGCGGCACGCCTCCACGAAGCGGCGCTTGTCGCGGCAGGCGGACAGCGCCTCTGGCGAGGCGACCAGCGGAGTCACGCCCTCGGCGGCCAGCCAGGGCCGAAGGCCAGCGAGCACCTCGAGCTCCCCGTCGCGGGTGGGGACCACGAGACCGATCCGGTGGCGGCGGCAGGCCTCGATCAGGGCCGCGCCGAAGCCGGCGTCGTCGCTGCGCGGCAGGAGCACCGCGCCGTCCGCCTCGAAGAGGGCGGCGTTGTCCGGCGTCAGGTCGGCTGCGAACACCGTGCCGCCGCGCGGCTCGGCGGCCTCGCGGAAGGCCCTGACCAGCAGGACCTTGGCCGCGGCGCTGAGGACGAGGACGTTCACGGCCCTAGCGGGCGGCCGGCCGGGCGTAGGCCGTCTGGTTGCGGCCGATGCCGGCCCGGGCGCAGCCGCGCCGGTAGTCGACGACGGCGTCCAGCCCCCGCTGCTTCCACAGCCCCATCTCGAAGGCCACGCGGGTGAAGTGGCAAGCCCGACCCTTGGCCTTCTCGGCCAGGTAGTTGGTCTCGGGATTGAGCAGGAAGACGTCGATGGGGAACTCGCCCAGGTGCTCGGTGACCTCCCACCCGTGCGCGGCCAGCGCCTTGGGGAGGGTATCGGTGTTGAAGTAGTTGAGGTGGTCCGGCGGGGCGAGCCAGAACTCCGGCGCGCCATGGCCGCGCGACACGATCTCGTCCTGCAGCCAGGAGCCGTCGTTGGGCACGGCGATCCGGAGCAGGCCTTCCGGCGCCACGATCGCCCGCAGCCGGTCCAGCAGGCCAACGGGGTCGATGACGTGCTCGAGCACGTTGTTGCAGATGATCAGGTCGTAGGTCTCGCCGGCGGCGATGGCCCGGTCGAGGAGCTGGAAGGCGTCGCCGGTGGTCAGCGCGCCCACGAGGTGCGGGTGGAACTCGCGCACGCCGTCGTCGGTGAAGTCGAGCCCCGTGGCGCGCCAGCCGCGCTTCAGGAAGTAGTCGAGGGTGAAGCCCTCGCCGACGCCCACCTCGAGCAGGCGGCCGGGCGCTCGGCCCCAGACGTGCTCGGCCTCCGCGGGCTGCAGCAGCTTGTGCTCCAGTTCCTCGGCCGTGTAGCCGTAGGCGTAGGGCGTGCGGCCGTCGCGCGAGCCGTAATACTTGTCGCGGTAGTAGGCCGCGAGCTCGTCCGGCGTCGGCCGGGGCTCGAGCTCCAGGTGCCCTTCGGGCTTTTCCACCAAGCGCATCGCCGAGATGTCCATGGCCCGGTTCTCGGGCGATCCGGTAAACGCGGCGCTAACCATGTTCGCCCGCCGGCTTGCCGCGGCGGGCCGCGTGGGCTACGGCTTCGCCCGATGTTCCTCATGGCCCAACAGCCCAAACGCCTGACGGCCGGCCGCCTCGCGGCCGCGGCTCCGGCGTGCGCGGCCGCCGCCATGATGATGATTATTATCACCCCCACCTCGGAAGCGGGGCGAACGCGCGCGAGCTGACACCTCCGGCGGATCGCAAGATCGAAGAACCCCGCTTCCGAAAGGCAGCGGGGTTTTTTGTTGTGCGCGCCGCCGGTCCCAATCTCTGAAAGGACCTGCCAGATGCCCTCCCCCACCCTCCGATCCGAGCTCGATGCGCTGAGACGCGCGGTGCGGGCCTTCGCCGACGGCCTCGCCACCCGCGCGGCTCTGGGCGCCACGGCCCACGTGGAGGCCGTGCTGCACGCCCCGGACGCCGAGCGCGTCTTCCAGTTCGAGGCGGCGCTGAAGTCCGCCTGGCCGAAGGGCGAGGGCCGCCCGCCCCGGCACGAGGTAGTCTGGGCCGCGGCCGCCCAGGCGAACGCCCGGCTGCAGCTCAAGGCCTTCGATGACGACGGCCGCCTGCTGCTTCGCGAGAGCTATGGCCGACTGGCGGAGGGCGCGTGATGGGACCTGCGGCCCGCTGGAGCCTGGTGGTCGACGCCCACCCCGAGCCCGACGCCCTGCTGCGCGTCGTCAACGCCTTCGTGGTGCTCGGCGCGGAGATCGCCGAGGCCGCCATGACCCGCGAGGGCGACGGCTACACCCTGCGCATCGACGCCCATGGCCTGACGACGGAACGGGCCGAGACCCTGCTCCGCCGTATCAAGGCGCTGCCGGTGGTGCGCCGCGCGGGCCTCGGCTGGCGCGCGGCGCAGGCCGAGGCGGCCTAGGTTCGACGTTGACTTATCCCCCGCCTCGGCCGCTCCACCGGCCTCGTCCGCCGGGCGGTGCGCTCCAGCGGACAGCGCGCGGGGACGTCATGGCTGGGCTTACCGTCCAGAACCACACCCGCTCGCGGACACGATGCTGCAGCTCGGGCGAGCGCGCCGCCACCACCTCGCCCGCGCGTCGGCCCTTGGTGTCGGAGGGTTTCACGCCGCTCCCCGACGAAGACCGGCCCGGGGTCTAGCCCCAAGCGGCAGGCTGGAACAGCTCCACGAGGTTCCCCGCCGGATCTTCGACCAGGATCTGTGCGCCGCCGGGCCCGCGGACGATGTCGTTCCGGAAGCGGACGCCACGGCCGCGCAACCGCTCGACCTCCGCCTCCAGATCCGCGAACACGAGCTGCAGGCGGTTCCACCCGCCGGGCTCCGGTTGACGGCCGTCCGGCATCGGGCGCCCCGCCGAGCTGGCGGGGCCGCTCAGCAGCAGCCGAAGCGGCCCGCGCTCGACCGCGGCGAAGGCCGGGGAGGCGTTCGGCAGCCGGCTGAAACCCAGGTGGGCCACGTACCAGTCCGCGGCCGCCGCCACGTCGGAGACCATGTAGCGCACGTTCACCGGGCTCTCGCTCATGGCTCGTTCCTCCTCCTTGCGGGCGCTCAGGGCGCCAGGGTTCGTCGCAGCATCTTCTGCAGGGCGGCGAGGATCGCGGCGCGGTCGCCGCCCTCGGCGACGGCGTCGGCGGCCTCGTGGATAGCGGCGTAGATCAGCCGGGCGGTCGGCTCCGGGTCGACGTCCCCGAACGCCTGCGCCTCCTGGCCCGCCCGGATCACGGCGGTCAGCCGCACCACGGCATTGTCGGCCAGCGGGCGTCGCTCGGCGAAGTCGGAGTGGAACACCGCCTCCCCGATGCCCCGGCGCGAGAGGGTGTGTTCGATGAAGGCGGCCGCCTGGGTGTCGACCAGGGCCGGCCATTCCACCGGTCCGTCCACCTCGGTGGGCAGCGGATAGTTGGTGTCGAACTCCGCCACCAGCCGGTCGCGGATGGTCTCCAGGAGGTCGTCCCAGGTGGGGAAGTAGAGGAAGAAGGTGCCCTTGGCGACGCCGGCCTCCCGGACCACGTCCTCCACCCGGACACGTGAGCCGTGGGCCTGGAGCAGGCGCTCGGCGGCCTGGACGATCTCCAGCTTCCGCGCCTCGGGCGCTAGGCGTCGCCGCACGGGACGCTCCATCTCAGGCTCCTAATGACCTCTGGTCATTAGCTACTGACCGACGGTCAGTGTCAAGCGGCGCCCAGGGCCGACAGCGGGACGGGAATGGGGAGATTGGAGCGGGTGAGGGGAATCGAACCCCTGACATTCAGCTTGGGAAACTGGCCTAAAGCCCGCGATATCAAAGGCCTAGCTCCCAAAGAGGACGAAACCGGCCTAATTGCATCAATGGGTTAGGCGGATTTTCCCAACATCCCCTGAACTCCCAATCTACGCATCGCTGGCTTAGGCGCGCCTTGGAACAGCGGGACGCTGTACGGCTATTGCGTCCCGTGGAAATCAAGCCCTCAAGGTTCAGCGAACAGGGGTACCGCGACAACTCGCCACGGTTGAGCTTCAATGGGCTGTTCACCATCTGTCCGTCAGCGCCCGGAGGAAACATGGCGAAGACGGTGGAAGCCGCGTTCAACGAACTCATTAGCGGCATCAAGACAACAGCGACGGAAGCCGAGGCGGCGAAGAGCCATCGGCGAAGTCTGAGCGCACGCCTCACCGACACGTTCGGCATGACGGGGTTTTTCCGGAGCGGTTCATTTGGATCAGGGACGAACGTCGCCTGGTACAGCGACGTGGATTATTTCGCGATCATTCCCGACGAGAACCTCGACGACAACTCGGCCGTAACGCTCGGCCAAGTCGCGGCCGACCTTCGGCTGCGCTATCCCACCACTGAGGGCATCCGCGTCGACAGCCCTGGCGTGGCCGTTCCGTTCGGATTGGACGGTGCGGAGCACACCGAGATCATCCCTGTTCAGCACGTCGGCTACACGAAGCTCGGCTATCGCGAGTTCCGCATGCCGGACGGTGCTGGCGGTTGGATGTTCAGCGCCCCGGAGTCCCACAACGCGTTTGTGAGCGAGATTGACGACGGCTTAAATTGTGAGCTCAAGCCGCTCATCAGGTTGATCAAGGCCTGGAAGTACTACCGGTCCGTCCCGATCAAGTCGTTCTACCTCGAGCTCAGCACCGCAGAATACGGACGCGGCGAGACGTACATTCACTATCCCAGCGACGTCGCGCGTATGCTGGCGCGCCTGAAGGCGCGCGCCCTGTCCGATCTGCTCGATCCGAGGTTCCCGAACGATGGGAACTTCATCAAGGCCGCGAACACGGAATTGCAACGTCAGGACGCCATCACGAAGCTTGAACGCGCTGCGACGTGGGCGAGCCAGGCCGTCGAGTTCGGCCGCGAGGGCAAGGTCCGGGCCGCGTTCGAGCGTTGGGACCTCGTCTTCAACGGTATGTTCCCCGCTTACACCGGACTGACGTGGGTTTGATGGCGCGCATCCCGAAGAAGATCGCGGACGTCAGCGACCTACTAGTCGGTTATCAGAAGGCCGAATACGCGCGCTCCGGCAGCATGCGAACGCGCGCCATGTGCGCTCAGGTGGCGCTCGCCATCGTGTCGGCGATAACCGCCTTCCCCTTGCCAGACGTCGTGAGCACTCTGCTCGCGGTCGTCGCGACCTTGGTCGCGCTTGCACTCGGATGGGCCACCTGGGAAGGGCGAAAGTCGCGGTCATGCGCGGAGCGCCTTCGACGGACCATCTTGCTCTTAAACGGGCTTGGGGCGCCGCTTTCGGAGAGCGAGCTGCGCGACATCACAAGCGTTTGCAGCGCAACCCGAAGTGAAGCCGACGCGCTTCGCGATCCGGCCTACTTCAAGAGCAAAGCGCCTCTTGGTGCCCGGCGCCTAGCCGAAAACCTCGCCGAAAGCGCTTTCTGGACTCGAACCCTAGCGGGGTACGCGAGCAAGGACGCTTGGGCACTCTTCGTGGGCGGCGTCACGTTCGGTCTTGTCGTGCTCGCCGCCACGCTCATCATCCAGCCCACCATCGCAACGCTCGGACTTCGCGTCGTTACCGTCCTCCTGGTGCTCTTGCTCTCAGCGGACTTCTGCGGCGTAGCCCGCGCTTACGCGTCGGCGGCGTCTGAGATCGAGGTCATAGCCGAGCGCTTGAACGCGGAACTGCGCCGCGAACCTGATCTGCTGGCCGTGGTTAGAATTCTCACGGATTACAACGCGGCCGTCGAAGGCATGCCGCAGTTCTCGGCCAAGCTCTACGACCGCCATCGTGATGAATTGAACCAACTCCACGGCATGTGGCTGACCGGCCGCCAGCCCTAAACGCGCCCAAGCTGCCTTATGCGAACGTCCAGCTACTCGTCCGCGTCCGCAAGGAAGATGGCCAGGTAGTCGCGGAGCTGCCGCTTCCCAAACGCCGACAGGTGAGCCGGGAAGCGGATGACGACGTCACCGTCCTTCGTTGGAAATACAGCGTCTCGCGTGCCGTAGGTCGCAGCGTTCGAAACCGTTTCGGGCCGATCGCCGCCTGCCGCGAGCTTTTCTAGGTCGTCCACGGTGAGCGGCGGGGCAGCCTTACCCGCGTCATTGAGGGCCTGAACCAGTCGGCGCTTTGTTTCCGGCTGGAAGATCCCCCGCACGAGGCCGCGCTCAAACATCGCCCAGTACTGGCTGGTGCAGTTCAGCGCCACGGACGCTTGCTCCTGCGTGAGGCCGAGCTGGGTTCTCAGCACCTTGAGAGCGGCGCCCAAGGCGCGAGACTCTGGGGTCGTCCGTGGTTGCCGGCTTAGGGAGCCTTGATCAGTTCCCACGGCGCGACGTCCAGAGCGTCTGCCAACCGCGCGAGTACGAGCAGGCTGGGGTTTCGCCTGCCCCGCTCGATGCCACCGACGTAGGTGAGGTCGAGTTTCGCCTCAAACGCGAGCTGCTCCTGCGTGAGCCCCCGCTCCTGTCGAAGCCGGCGCACATTCCTCCCCACGATCGCCGGCCAATCCATGCCAGGGATGGGGAACAGACAGGACTATAGTCTCTAGGGAATATAGTCCCTATTCCGCAATGTCGGCCCCTCCCCTGCCCTTGGAAGACCTGTTGCGGAGCGTCCTGTCGGCTCTCCGAGAGGAAGAGCACGTCGTCCGGTCGGTAACGATCAGCCTCGACGGGACGATTGAGATACAGCTCGATCGTTCCGCGCCAGGACAAGGGCCTGACGAATTGCAGCGCTGGCGGCTCCAGAAGCGACGACGGCATGGCTCGCAAGAACGCCCTTAGCGTTGGCTCACCCAAGAAAGCTGTCGTTCTTTCAGACGATTCCGTGGCTTACGCACCAAACATCGGCCGAGTTGGGCGGCGGTTTCAGCGGCCAAATTCCCAATAAGTCTTTGTTTTTGCAAGCGTTTTTGGAGCGGGTGAGGGGAATCGAACCCCTGACATTCAGCTTGGGAAGCTGACGTTCTACCTCTGAACTACACCCGCGCGCGCCGGCCACGGCCGGAGGCGCATGTTCCTACCGGGGATGCGGCCGGGACTCAAGCCGCCCGCGGTCGCGGGGCGGCTCAGCCGGCGGCGGCCACGACCGGGGCCATGCCGGCGGGGGACAGGATCTCGATCCAGTAGCCGTCGGGGTCCATGATGAAGGCGATGCCCTTCATGACCCCGTCCTGCGGACGCTTCTTGAACGGCACGCCCATCTGCTCGAAGCGGGCGCACGCGGCGTCCACGTCCGGGACGCTGATCCCCAGGTGGCCGAAGCCGCGCGGCTCGGCGTTGCCGTCGTGGTAGCCCTTGAACTCCGGGTCGCTCTCGGCGCCCCAGTTGTGGGTCAGCTCCAGGGTCGTCTCGCGGGCGAAGATGAAGCGGGCGCGCTCGGCCGGGTCCTCGGGCACGGACTCGCCGGGCTGCAGATAGGCCAGGAAGTAGAGCGAGAACTTCATCGGCGGGAAGTCGAGCTTCTGCAGCAGGGTCATGCCCAGGACGTCGCGGTAGAAGGCGACGGAGGCCTGCGGGTCCCGCACCCGCAGCATGGTCTGGTTCAGGGTGAAGCCGGCGGTGGCCGGGTCGCGCTCGCTCATGGGATCCTCGCAGGCTGGCGCCCGGAGCTAGTCCCCGGGGGCATTTCCCGCAAGGCCGGAGCGGCCTAGGGTCCGCGCCATGTCCGAACCCATGACCTATGCGCGGTACCTGGCGCTCGACGAGCTGCTGGCCGCCCAGAAGCCGCTGTCCGACCGCCACGACGAGCTGCTGTTCATCGTCATCCACCAGACGAAGGAGCTGTGGCTGAAGGAGATCATCCACGAGGTGAAGCTGGCCAAGGGGCTGGTGGCGGCCGGCGACCTCGAGCCCGCCTACAAGGCGCTGGCCCGGGTTTCGCGGATCCAGACGATCATGACCCTCTCCTGGGACGTACTCGCGACCATGACCCCCGCGGACTACCTCAGCTTCCGCGAGAGCCTGGGAACCAGCTCGGGCTTCCAGTCGCACCAGTTCCGCGAGCTCGAATACCTGCTGGGGCTGAAGGATGAGAGCTTCCTGCGCTTCCACGCCGAGCGCCCGGCGGCGCTCGCCGACCTGAAGGCCGCCCTGGAGGGGCCGAGCCTCTACGACCTCGCCATCGCCCAGCTCGCGGCGCACGGCCTGGCGCTGCCCGCCGAGGTGCTGGGCCGCGACGTGGCCAAGCCCTACGCGGCCACGCAGGCGGTGGAGGACGCCTGGCTCGCCGTCTACCGCGACACCAAGCGCTGGTGGGAGCTCTATCAGCTCGCCGAGAAGTTGGTGGACCTGGACGACGCCCTGCTCACCTGGCGCTACAAGCACGTCCTGACCGTCGAGCGGATCATCGGCGGCCGGCCAGGCACCGGCGGGACGGACGGGGTCGGCTATCTTGGAAGGACGCTCGCGCGGCGGGCGTTTCCCGAGCTGTGGAGCCTCCGGACCCGGCTCTGACGCGCCCTACTCCCGCGTCACCACGATGCCGCGCCTGGCGAGCTGGGCCTGGACGCTGTCCGGGCCCACAAGGTGGCCGGCGCCGACGGCGACGAAGCTGACGCCGGAGCCCTTCAGCTTGGCCTCGAGCTGGCGGGCCCAGTCCTGGTTCCGGCCGACCACCACCACCTCGTACATGTGCGGATAGTCGCGGCGGGTCTCCTCGACGAACTCCTTCTCGAGGCCGGCCATGTCGCCCGCGGCCCAGGCGGCGACCATCCGGTCGAGCTGCGCCGGGCCGTCGGCCACGTCGTCGAGGGTGGCGCGCAGGAGGTCGACCTCCACGTCGGGCGCCATGTCGGCGAAGAAGCGGATCTGCTGCTCCAGCGTCTCCACCGCGCCGATCGGCTTGCCGGTGGCCTTGGCCTCGGCGGTGAGGATGGTCTCGACGCCGCTCTTCGGGTCGTAGCCGGCCTGGATCATCGGAGCGATGGAGAGCGTCAGCGCCGCGAGCCAGGGGCGCATGGGCTCCAGAGCCCCCTCCGGCAGGCCGATGGATTTCGCGGCCTGGGCCAGCCGGGCGCGATCGGCTTCCGGGAGCTTCCCCGACAGCGGGTTGGCCGGGTCGACGCCGTAGCGGGCGATCAGCGGCTGGGCGGCGGCGGGATCGTCGGCGCCGATGACCTCGATCACGAGCTCGCGGCTTTCACCGAGCGCCTTGGCGACCTTGGCCGAGCGCCACTCGGTCCCGGGCTTAAGCACGTGGACCGTGCCGAACAGGTAGATGGTGGAGTCCTGGTCGCGGATGGCCCACAGGGCGGGCTCCGCCGCGGCCGGCGCGGCGGCGGCGAGCGCGAGCGCGGCGGCGACGGCCGCGAGCCGGCCCATGGCGCGGATGAACGGCGACAGCATGGCAAGTCCTTGTCCTGTGCGGCCGCTCAGGCGGCCTCGTCCTCGAAGATGGCCTCGATCGTCAGGCCGAAGACCCGGGCGATCTTGAAGGCGAGCGGCAGGCTGGGGTCGTACTTGCCGGTCTCGATGGCATTGACGCTCTGACGCGAGACCTGGAGACGCTCGGCAAGTTCGCCCTGGCTCCAGTTGCGCTCCGCCCGGAGCACCTTGAGGCGGTTCTTCATGGCCGCGGCTCCTAGCGCTTGGAGATCCACCAGCCCACCCAGACCACCAGGTAGCCGACGATCTGGGCCGCGATGACCAGCATGGCGCCGAGGCCCACGAAGGCCTCAGGGGTGGTCTTGCCGCCCAGGCCCTGGGTGATTACCCCGCCGCCGGCGCGCTCCAGCAGGATCAGGGCGACGAAGCCGATGAGCATCCCGAACGAGGCGCCCCAGTACCAGGCGGTCTTGTGGGCGTCGCGCGCCACCTCGTCGAGCATCCGCCACCAGAGGATGGAGCCGCCGAGCGCCAGGACCAGCGGCAGGGAGAACCACAGCAGGAGCTGCAACGGCTCGCCGGGCTGTACGAAGTGGCGCGTGCCAAAGCCGACCACGGCCCCGGCGAAGATCGCCAGCACCGGGACCAGGCTGCGGCGAAAGCTGGAGGAGAGGGTCATGGCGGGTCCTTGTGGGGTCAGCGCAGGCTGGCGGCACTCGGCAGCAGCCGCGAGGAGGCGGAGACCAGGGCGCGGGGCGCTTCCGTGGCGACGACCAGGGACGGGGGCCGCAGCAGCAGGGCCGCGCCGGCCGCGGCGTAGGCGGCGAGCACCCCCACGGCGAGGGCCGACACGATCGTCCAGGCGGTGAGGCGGCGCGGCCGCATGGCAAGCTCCCTTGTCCCAAAGACAAGGAAACACGACACCGAGGGCCTGTCAAGCGAACATGACAGATTGTCAGGTATGCTTTCTACTGCACCCGCTCGACGGTGAAGCCGCGGTTGGCGAGCAGGGCGGGCAGGCCATGCTCGCCCACCATGTGCAGGGCGCCGACGTTGACGAGGTCGACCCCTGCCCCGCCCATCTCGGCCGCGAGCTGTTCGGCCCAGGCCAGGTTCCGGCGTTGCAGCAGGGCCTCGTAGAGGGCGGGGTTGCCGGCGCGCAGCCCACCGACCAGGGCCGGCCCGAGCCGGGCCATGTCGCCGGCGGCCCAGGCCTGCTCCAGATCGCCCGCGCCGCGGCGAAGCGACAGGCGCGGCCCGGCGGCGCGCTGGCGGATCACGTCGGTGAGGTACTGCACCTCCGCCGGCTCCGAGAGGCCGGCGAACAGGCGGGCCTGATCCTCGAGGGTTTCGAAGGCGCGCACCGACTTGGCGGCGCCTCGGGCGGCGCGGGTGACGGTCATGTCGGCGCCGGCCTCCACCCGCGCCCCCCGCTCGAGCATCGGCTGCATGGAGAGCATCAGCGCCGCCGCCCAAGGCCGCAGGTGGTCGATGCGGGCGAGGTCCACATGGCGAGCGAGGGCCTGCAGGTCAGCGGCGGGCAGCTTGCGGCTGAGCGGACGCTCGGGGTCCACGCCGTAGCGGTCGAGGATCCGCGCGACCGCGCGCGGATCGGCGGTGTCCAAGTCGGCCTCGAACCACACGGTGGAGGCGCGGGCGAGCGCGGCGTCATAGGCCGGCGTGCGCCAGCGGGTCGCCGGATCAAGCGCGTGCAGGGTGCCGAAAAGATAGATCTCGGAGTCTGCGTCGCGGACGACCCAAAGCGCCGGCGCCGCCGCCGCGCCTCCGGCCAGACCCAGCCCCAGGAACCACGCGGCCGCCGCCAGGGCGACCCTGCGAAACACGCCCACTCTACCGCCCCCTCAGGGACCGGTGGCGGGCTCTTCGCCTACTCGCCCCAGACCCTGAAGTGTTTGGATAGTTTGAGGCCCTGACGCTGGTAATGCGACCCGAGGTCGCCGTAGAGGCGCGTGGGCCGCTCGGTCAGCGGTTCGTACACCAGGCGGGCGACCGTCTGCCCATCCTCCAGGATGAAGGGCGTCTCGTGGCTGCGCACCTCGAGCACGCCGCGGCTGCCCTTGCCGTGCGCTTCGTCGGTGCCGAAGCCGGGATCGAAGAAGCCGGCGTAGTGGACGCGGAACTCGCCCACCGACGGGTCGATAGGGGTCATCTCGGCGGCCTCGAGCACCGGGATCTCGACGGCCTCCTTGGACGCCAGGATGTAGAACTCGCCGGGATCGAGCAGAAGCTGGCCGTTCTGCGGGATCAGCGGCTCCCAGTAGAGTCGCGGGTCGTGGCCGTCGACGTGGTCAAGATCGACCACCGGCGCGTGGCGGCGGCCGCGGAAGCCGGCGATCTCGCCGGTGAGGTCGACGCCGACGCTTTCGGTCCGCAGCCGCGGCGGCTCGCCGGTCTTGAGGCGAAGCTGATTGAGCCGCGTGCCCCGGCGCACGAGAACCGAGAAGGTCTGCGGCGCGATCTCGATGTAGGTCGGCCCCTGGTAGCCCTCCGCCACGTCGTCGAAGGCCGGCCCGCCGTCCGACAGCAGGCGCACGAACACGTCCACCCGGCCCGTAGAGCTCTTGGGATTGGCGCGGGCCGAGACGCCCGGCGGCAGGGCCAGGCCCTCCTGCAGCTCGGCGATATAGACGCAGCCCTTCTCCAGCACCGCGCCCTTGGTGAGATCGAGCTCGTGCATGGCCACGTCGGCGATGCGCTGGGCCACCGTCTGGCCACGTCGGGGCAGGAACGAGGCGCGGACGCGCCAGCAGCGGGCGCCCAGCCGCAGGTCCAGGCTGGCCGGCTGCACCTGGTCGGCGTCGAAGCGGTCTTCGGAGGTGATGGCGCCCTGGGCGATCAGGGCGTCGATGGACTGGCAGGGCAGGATGCCCGGGCGGAGGATTTCGCTCATGGGCGGCGAAGCCTTAGCGGAGACGCGGAGTCTTGCAAGGTGCAAGCTCCGCTAAGCGGGCCTTCAGGAGAGGTTGCTTGACGCACGACGCGCTTCGCCGTTGATGCGGCTCCTCTGCCGAAGGAGGGCGTCATGGCTGAAGATCCGCGCGACTGGGAGATCGAGACCCGGGCCGTCCGCGGGGGCATGGCGCGCACGCCGTACGGCGAGATCTCCGAAGCGCTCTTCCTCACCCAGAGCTTCGCCTACGACAGCGCCGAGGCGGCCGACCGTCGGTTCTCGGGCGACGATCCGGGCTTCATCTACCAGCGCTTCGGCAACCCCACGACGCAGATCTTCGAGGACCGGCTGGCGCTTCTCGAGGGCGCCGAGGTCTGCCGGGCCACCGCCTCGGGCATGAGCGCGGTGCACATGGCGCTGATGGGCCTGTTGCGGGCCGGCGACCACCTGGTCGCGGGGCGCGCCCTGTTCGGCTCGTGCCGCTGGATCATCTCGGAGTGGCTGCCCCGGTTCGGCGTCGAGGCCACCTATGTAGACGCCACGGACCTGGACGCGTGGAAGAACGCGGTCAGGCCCAACACCAAGGCCTTCCTGGTGGAGAGCCCGGCCAACCCGCTGCTGGAGGTCACCGCGATCGGCGCGGTCGCCGAGATCGCGCACGCGGCGGGCGCCAAGCTGATCGTCGACAACGTGTTCGCCACGCCGGTCTTCCAGAAGCCGCTGGCGCTGGGCGCGGACGTGGTCGTCTATTCCGCCACCAAGCACATCGACGGACAGGGCCGGGTGCTGGGCGGGGCGATCCTCGGCTCGGCCGAGCTGATGACCGAGGCCTACAAGGACATGCTGCGCCACACGGGGCCGGCGCTGTCGCCGTTCAACGCCTGGGTGCTGCTGAAGGGCCTTGAGACTCTCGAGCTTCGAGTTCAGCGCCAGAGCGACAACGCCGCCCGCGTCGCTGACGCCATCGCCGCCCACAGCAAGGCGCGGAAGGTGATGTACTGCGGCCGCCCGGATCACCCGCAGGCGGCGATCATCGCCAACCAGATGACCGGCGGCGGCAATGTGCTGGCTTTCGACCTGGGGACCCAAGCCGCGGCCTGGCGCTTCCTGAACGCCCTGGAGATCGTCGACATCTCCAACAACCTGGGCGACGCCAAGTCCATGGCCACGCACCCGGCGACCACGACGCACCGCTCCGTCCCGGAGGAGGAACGCCGCCAGATCGGGCTCACCGAGGGCTGGGTGCGGATGAGCGTCGGCCTGGAAGGCGCGAACGACCTCGTGCGCGACGTCTCGCGGGCGCTGGACGCGGCGTAGCGAACGGCCCCTCCCCCCGAGGAAGGAGGGGGCGACCGGCTTACGCCGCCGCTTCTTCCAGCTTCTGCGGCTCGACGGCGTAGACGCGGCTGCAGTACTCGCAGGTGACGTGGATCAGGCCGTCCGGCTCGACCATGTCCTCGCGGTCGGCGGCCGGGAACGACCTGAGCACCGTCTCGATACGGTCCTGCGAGCAGCGGCAGAAGGCGCGCAGCGGCTTCGAGCCGAACACCCGCACGCCGTCCTCGTGGAAGAGGCGGAACAGCAGGTGGTTCGACGACAGCAGGCTGTCGATGAGTTCGTCCTCGCCGATCGTCTCGAACAGCGCCTGGGTGCGGGTCCAGGCCTCCTCGGTGGAGCCGCGGGCGTCGTCCTCGGCGATGTTCTGGATCAGCACGCCGCCGGCCCGCCACTTCAGCCCTTCGCCGTCATCGGCCTGGCCGACCGCCAGCCGCACGCGGGTGGGCGTCTGTTCGGACTGGGCGAAATACTGTTCTGCGCACAGCGCCAGGGTCTCGCCCTCGATGGCGGTCACGCCCTGATAGCGGTCCATGTCCGGGCCTTGGTCCACGGTCATCAGGAAGATGCCATCGCCCAGCAGCGAGCGCGCGCCGGGCCTGGCGAAGCCGCCCGAGGCCTCGGCGACCTCGTCGGCGTCGTAGCGGCAGTAGCCGCGCAGGCCGCCGGACGTATCGTAGTCGGCGACCACGTAGCGCACCGCGCCGGAGCCGCGGGCCTCGACGATCAGCCGGCCGTCGAACTTGAGGTTGGAGCCGACGAGGGCGGCGAGCGCGCAGCATTCACCGAGCAGGTTGGCCACCGGCTCGGGGTAGTCGTGGGCGCGCAGGATCTCGTCGATGGACGCGCCCAGGCGCGCCACGCGGCCGCGCACCGGCTCACCTTCGATCTGGAAGGCGCCGACCAGGTCGTCAGGGATCTGGGAAGTAAGCATCGGCCCCATATAGGGAACGGTTGTCGCAAGTCGAGCGTCGCCCGCCCGATGGGCTGCGGCGAGAGGGCGGATGGCCGCAGGCCTAGGGGGCGATCCGCGTCGAGCGGAGATCGCGCACCCGCGGTCCCCAGAAGCTGAGCGCCTCGATCCGGCCGTCAGGGCTGCGGACGATCCGGAGCACGTCGGGGCCGCCAATCCGGAAGGCGTCCGGGAAGAGCGGGGTCAGCGCCTGGGCCGCGCCGGGCCGGTCGTCGGCCTGCAGGTACAGTCGCCCGTCCCGCACGGTCAGCACATGGACGGCGTCGGCCTCGGCGCTGGCGTAGCGGCCCGCGACGGCGGCGAGTTCGCTCTCCGAGGGGGTCCAGGCCGCCACCTTGCGGAAGCGCTGCGTCTCGCCCTGCTGCGTCCGGCGCTCGAGCGTCCCGTCGGGACCGAAGGCGTAGGTCTCGCCGCCGCTGCGGAACTGGTCCGGGCCGGCGAACATCAGGGTCGAACCGCCGTGGACGCGGAGCCCCTCGGGCACCGCCGAGAGGGTCAGCACGAGCCCGGTGCGGTCGTCGAGGTAGACGCCCGGTCGGCCGGACACGGCTTCGGCAGGTGTCGGCGGCGCCGCCGCAGATGTTGCAGGCATCGGCGGCGCGAGAAACTGGTCCACCACCCGATGGCCGAGCTCGCCGCTGTTGGCGTCGGCGGCGTTGCACAGCAGGGCGACCGAGAGGCCTTGTTCCGGGTATCGTGCGAGCCAGGTCCGGTAGCCGGCGGTCGCGCCGCCGTGGGCGACCTCCAGCGCGCTGTAGTGCCGGTCCACGAACACGCCGCGGGCGTAGGGGATCACGCGGCCGTCGTTCAGCCGCGAGGGGCGCTGCAGCTCGGCGGTGACCAGCGGCCCGAGTCTCCCCTGGGTGAGGGCCTCGTTCCACACGAGGAGATCGGCCACCGTGGTCAGCAGCGCGCCGTGGCCGTAGGTGTCCTCGAACGGCATGTCCTGTTCCCAGGCCCGACCGGTCCAGCGGTAGGCGATCGCCCGGTCGCGGACGATGCGGCGGAAGTCGTCGCGCCACTGCGTCCTGACCATCCCCAGGGGGCGGAACAGCCGGTCGCGGCTGAACTCGGCCAGTGACTGCCCGCTGACCCGGGCCACCACCACCGCGGCCAGGGTGTAGCCGCTGTTGGTGTAGGAGTACTCCTCGCCAGGGGCGTAGTTCAGTCGCGGCTGGCGAGCGATGATCTGAAGGGCGTCGGCGTTGGTGTAGACGCGCGAGGTGCGCGGCCAGCCGCCGATCTGCGCCACCTCGCCCCAGTCCCGCAGCCCGCTGGTGTGGTTCAGCAGGTGCTCCAGGGTGATCTTGGCCCCGTAGTCCGGCAGCTCGGGGACGTAGGCGCGGACGTCGTCGGCGAGCGCCACCTTGCCGTCCTGTACGAGGGTGAGCAGGGCCGCAGCGGTGAATTGCTTGGCCACCGAGCCGCTCTCGAAGACGGTCTGGGGCGTGTTGCGCACCCCGTGCTCGAGGTCCGCCGACCCCCAGGCGCCGGTGAACACGGCCTTGCCGCCTTGCGCCACGCCGAGCGCACAGCCGGGGGCGTCGGCCCGGTTCCAGAGCTTGAAGACCGGATCGATCCGGCTTCCAAGCGCGGACTCGTTCCGGACGGCCGGGCCCGGGACGGTTTGGGCCTGGGCGGGCGCAGCGGCGAGCGCCAGGACGCCGGCGAGCAGCAAGGTCTTCATCACGGACAACTCCCCCAACGGGCCCAGGCTAAGGGCGTGGCGGGGGCGCTGTCATGTGCAAAGCCCTAGCCGATCTGGCCGAAGCACCAGGCCAGGATCGACTTCTGGGCGTGGATGCGGTTTTCCGCCTCGTCCCAGATCAGGCTGCGCGGCCCGTCGATCACCTCGTCCGTCACCTCTTCGCCGCGGTGGGCGGGCAGGCAGTGCAGGAAGCAGGCGTCCGGATTGGCGAGCTGCATCAGCTTCTCGTCCACCTGGTAGGGCTCGAGCGCGTCGAGGCGCTCGTCGTGGTCGGTGTCGCCCATGGACACCCAGGTGTCGGTGATCACGCAGTCCGCGCCGCGCACCGCCTCGCGCGGGTCGTCGGTGGTCATCACCTGGCCCTGCTGCTCCTGGGCGCGCGCCAGGTCCACCAGGTCCGGGTGGTAAATCGCCGGGCTCGCGATGTTCAGCCGGAAACCGAGCTTGGGCGCGGCGTGGATGAAGCTGGCGCACACATTGTTGCCGTCGCCCACCCAGGCGAGAGTCTTGCCGGCCACCGGCCCGCGATGCTCTTCGAAGGTCAGCAGGTCGGCGAGGATCTGGCAGGGGTGGCCCTTGTCGGACAGCCCGTTGATCACCGGCACCGTGGCGGCCAGCGCCAGCCGCTCCACGTCCTCGTGATCGTTGGCGCGGATCATGATCGCATCGACCATCCGCGACAGGACGCGGGCGGTGTCCTCGATCGGCTCGCCCCGGCCGAGCTGCATCTCGGCCGCGTTGGAGATGATCACGTCGCCGCCGAGCTGGCGCATGGCGGCGTCGAACGAGAAGCGCGTCCGGGTGGAGTGCTTCTCGAAGATCATGGCCAGCGTCCGGCCCTCGGCGGGCTTGTCGGCGTCGGGCCGGCCCTTCGGCCAGCCCAGGCGCGCGGCCTTGCGACGCCGGGCGTCGTCCAGGATGGCCCGCAGGTCGCGGCCCTCGAGCCGCCACAGGTCGAGGAGGTGACGCACCTGGGTCACGCCGCCGCCTTCGCCTTGGCCCGCGCCGTCTCGCAGGCGCGCTCCAGCTTCTCGATGGCTTCGGAGGCCTCCGCCTGGCTGATCACCAGGGGCGGCAGGAGCCGCACGCAGTTGTCGCCGCCGCCGGCGATGAGCAGGTGCTCGTCACGGGCGTGCTGCATGAACTCGCGGTTCGGCGTGGCGAGCTTCAGGCCGATCAGCAGGCCCTTGCCGCGGATGTCCACGACCACGTCGGGGTAGCGATCCTTCAGCCCGGCGAGCTGCTGGGTGAAGTAGCCGGCGACCTCGCGGACGTGATCCAGCAGTTCCGGCTTCACCAGCTCCTCGAAGGACGCCAGCCCGACCGCCATGGCCAGCGGATTGCCGCCGTAGGTCGAGCCGTGGGAGCCCGGGGTCATGCCCTTGGCCGCGTCGATGGTGGCCAGGCACGCGCCCACCGGGAAGCCTCCGCCCAGGGCTTTGGCCACGGCCATGATATCGGGGTCCGCCGCGCCGTCCGCCCACTGGTAGGCGAAGAGCTTTCCGGTCCGGCCGAGGCCGCATTGGATCTCGTCGTAGATGAGCAGGACGCCGGTCTCGTCGCAGAGCTGGCGGATTTCCTTAAGCTGGGTTTCGGTCCACGAGCGCGCTCCACCCTCGCCCTGCACAGGCTCCAGCAGGATGGCCGCCGTGGTCGGGCCGACCAGCGCCCTCAGGCCTTCGATGTCACCGAACCTCGCGCCGACGAAGCCCGGCGGGGTCGGGCCGAAGCCTTCGACGTAGCTCGGGTTGTTCGCAGCGAAGATGGCCGCGATGGTCCGGCCGTGGAACGAGCCGTCGAAGCCGATGATGTCGATCCGCTCCGGCTGGCCGTTGGCCCAGTGGTGCTTGCGCGCCGTCTTGATGGCGCACTCGATCGCCTCGGCGCCGGAGTTGGTGAAGAACACCACGTCGGCGAAGGTCGCGTCGGTCAGCATCCCGGCCAGCTTCTCCTGGTCGGGGATGCGGAAGATGTTGGAGGTGTGCCAGAGCTTCTCAGCCTGGTCCTTCACCGCCTGCACGAGCTTGGGGTGGCTGTGGCCGAGCGCGGTCACCGCTATGCCGGCCATGCAGTCCAGGTATTCCTCGCCCTCGGCGGTGTAGAGACGCACGCCTCGGCCTCGCTCGAACGCCAGCGGAGCGCGGGCGTAAACGCCCATGATGTGGTCGCTGGGAACGGCAGGCGTGGTGGCGTTATCGGTCACCGAGGAGGCCCTCCAAAACGGAAGCGTCCCCGGCGCGCGGCACGGGGACTGGAAGGCCTGGCCTTTTCGACCTCTAAGACGGGTGTGTCAATCTCACGGCCGTGACAGCGCCCGCGCGAGCACAAGGGCGATGGCAAGGCCGACGCCCACGTGGGCCGCCACGTCCGCCACCGAGATCAGTCCGTCCCAGCGCGGGAAGCGCTGCGGGAAGCGCAGCGGCAGGACGATCCCGTACATCACCGCGTAGAGCACCAGGCCGTAGAGCGCGCCGCCGAGCACCGGCTGGCGGACGAGCAGCGGGAGGCGGGCGGCGCCCAGGGCGTAGGCGGCGGCCATGGCGATCGCGATGGCGAAATGGGTGGCCACCCCCAGCGCCGCGGACGCCCAGCCCATGTCCCGCGCCGCGGGGCCAATCCAGCCGGAGGCGACGCCCTGCCACGGGCTGAGGACCGGGCGCTTCAGCACCAGCGCCGCGAGGCCGCAGGCGTAGACGAAATCCACCAGCCCGCCGAGCAGGCCGGCCTTCAGGATCTGCGGAATGCTCGCGAGGCGGGCGGCCGCCTCCGACGTGGCGCCGGCGACCGTCATGGACGTCCTCCTCGAAGCTCTGCCGTCAGGTTTTGATCTTGTACCCCGTGCGGAACATCCACAAGCAGGCCCAGCCCGTGGCCAGGACCAGCACGAGGGTCATGATCACGCCGGCGAGCAGCGAGCCCTCCGCCTGGCCCACGAAGCCGTAGCGGAAGCCGTCGATCAGGTAGAAGAACGGGTTGTAGTGGCTGGCCGTCCGGAACGGCTCGGGCAGGCGCTCCACGAGGTAGAAGGTCCCCGACAGGAACGTCATCGGCATGATGACGAAGTTGGTGACCGCGGCCATGTGGTCGAACTTCTCCGCCCACAGCCCCGCCATGATGCCGATGAAGCCCATGATCAGGGCGGCGCCGATCCCGAAGAAGGCGATGGCCCAGGGCTGAGCCACCGGCAGGCGCGCGAACGGCAGGATGGCGGCCAGGCTGACCGCGCCCACCACCACGCCGCGGGTGGCCGCGCCGAGGCCGAACCCCACCACGTGCTCAGCCGGCGTCAGCGGCGGGGTGAGGAAGTCGCCCATCAGGCCGTTGAACTTGGCCTGCAGCAGGCTGGACGACGAATTGGCGAAGGCGTTGGAGAGGATCTGCATCATCACCAGGCCGGGGGCCACGAAGGTTCCGTACTCCACGCCGTGCACCGGCCGGCCGCCGCCCACCGCCACCACGAACACCAGCATGTAGAGCAGCGCCGTCACCACCGGGGCGGCGAGGGTCTGCATGCCCACCTTCATGAACCGCCGGACCTCACGCAGGTACAGGGTCTTCAGCCCCTCCCAGTTCACGCCGGGATACTCCCGGGGCTGGGGCGGCAGCACGGTCTGATCGGCAGGCATGTCCTTCATGGCCGCTGATGTGCGCCCAAGCCGCGCCAGCCGCAACCCTGCGACAAAAACGCAGCCCAAACGACGCTACATCTAGTTCCTGTGGACAAGCGGCAGGGCGCCTATTGTGGCCGTTAGGCGTTTGTTTACTACTAATCGTGGTTGGTAGGCGGTGAGGCTGCTCATCGCCACAAGATGTTGATCCGGACCGCGGGGGTGCGGCCGGATCCCAGGGCTGGGAGAGCGAAATGGGTTGGACGGACGAGCGCGTCGAGCTGCTCAAGAAGCTGTGGCAGGACGGCCTTTCGGCCAGCCAGATCGCCAAGCAGCTTGGGGGCGTCACCCGCAACGCGGTGATCGGCAAGGTGCACCGCCTGGGCCTCTCCGGCCGGGCCGCGCCGTCGAAGCCCGCGCGCACCGTCTTCAAGGCCCCGCGCCCGGCCCGTCCGGTGACGGCGGCCCCGTCGGCCCCGCGCCGCATCGCCGAGCCGCCGGCGGTCGCCGCGCAGCCGGCCCCGGTGCGCTACGTGGAGGAAGCCCCCGGCACCGCCACGGTGCTGACCCTGGGCGCGCACATGTGCAAGTGGCCGATCGGCGATCCGGCGATGGACAACTTCACCTTCTGCGGTCGCCGTTCGAGCGAAGGCCCCTACTGCCACGAGCACAGCCAGGTGGCCTACCAGCCGGCGCAGACCGGCAAGAAGAAGAGCAGCGCCGCCGAGCTCGCCCGCAGCCTGCGCCGCTACATCTAGTGAGATCCGCGCCCCGCGCGCGGTTTGCGTGATCCGTTGGGGATGGGGGCGCGTTGGACGCTAAGAGCGGCCGGCGCGCCCTTTCCCGTTTTGCAGTGCGCGCACGCGCTGCATTGGGTTTCCCGTCGCGCGTCGCTACCTTCCCTCGATGACCGATCTCGCGCCTGAGTCCGAAGCCGCCGGTGGCGGCAACGCCCGGCCCTACTCCGTCTCGGAGCTGGCGTTCGCGCTCAAGCGGACCCTTGAGGACGCGTACGGGTTCGTGCGGCTGCGCGGGGAGCTGTCGAAGGTCACCCATCACTCCAACGGCCACGTCTACCTCACCATCAAGGACGAACGCGCCGCCATCGACGGCGTGGTGTGGAAGGGCCAGGTGCGGATGCTGCAGGTCCGGCCGCAGCACGGCATGGAGGTGGTGGTCACCGGCAAGATCACCGCCTATCCGCAAGGCTCCCGCTACCAGATCGTCATCGAGACCATGGAGCCGGCCGGCGTCGGGGCCCTGCTCGCCCAGCTCGAGCGGCTGAAGGCCAAGCTGCAGGGCGAGGGGCTGTTCGAGCCGGCCCGCAAGAAACCGCTGCCCTCCATGCCGGCCGTGGTGGGCGTGATCACCAGCCCCACCGGCGCGGTCATCCGCGACATCCTGCACCGCATCCGCGACCGCTGGCCCTGCCGGGTGGTGGTCTGGCCCGTGGTGGTGCAGGGCGATGCCGCCGCCGCCCAGGTGTGCGCCGCCATCCGCGGCTTCTGCGCCCTGGACCGGGCCGGCCCGATCCCGAAGCCGGACGTGCTGATCGTCGCCCGCGGCGGGGGCTCGGTGGAGGACCTCTGGCCCTTCAACGACGAGCAGCTCGCCCGCACGGTGGCGGCCTGCACCATCCCGCTGATCAGCGCCGTGGGCCACGAGACCGACACCACGCTGATCGACTTCGTGTCGGACCGGCGCGCGCCCACCCCGACCGCGGCCGCCGAGATGGCCACCCCCGTGCTCTCGGAGCTGAAGGCTCTGGTCAGCGACTTCGGCGCCCGGATGCACCGCTGCGGCGGCCGCGCGGTGGACGATCGCAGGGTGCGCGTGCAGCACGCCGACCGCGCCCTAAAGCGGGTGCCCGACCTGGTGGAGCTTGCCGCCCAGCGTTTCGGCGTCGTGTCGAGCCGGCTGGGCGCCGGCCTGGCCAAGAACGCCGCCGCCCACGAACGGGATCTGGTGCGGGTCTCCGCCCGGCTGTCGCCGCTGCTGCTGCAGCGTCCGCAGGCCGTCCAGAAGGATCGGCTGGACGCCGTGGCCGTCCGCCTGCAGCCCGCGGCCGAACGCCGGCTGGAGCGTCTCGCCGAACGGTTGACGGCGCTGGGCAAGCTGCACGCCTCTGTAGACCCCGAGCGACCGCTCGAGCGTGGCTTCGCCCGGGTCACGCGCGCCGATGGGTCCATCGTCCACCAGGGCGCGGCGCTGGCGTTCGGCGAGACGGTCGCGATCAAGTTCGGCGACAAGGTCACGCGCCAGGCGGTGATCGACGGAGCCGGCGGCGCGCCCCCCGAGCCCCCAGTCCAGCCCCCGGTCCAGCGGCCATCGCCGGCCAAGCCCGCCAAGCCCCGCCCGAAGGCGGCGGACCCCGCGCAGGGCGACCTGTTCTGAGCCGGGCCGGCGCGCTATATCCAGGCCCATGAACGCCCACGATCGCGACTTCTCGGGACAGGACCTCGCCAAGCTGCACTACGGCGACGGCGACTTCGCCGTGCTGAAGCCGGGCCGCTACGTGATCTGCGCGGTGACGGGCAAGAAGATCCCGCTCGAGCAGCTCCGCTACTGGAGCGCCCCGCTGCAGGAGGCCTACGCCGGGCCGGCCGAGGCGCTGCAGCGGTGGAAGGAAACCAACCCCTAGTTAGCCGGCGGCGGCGCCTTCGCCCGCTTGTACACCTCGTTCGGCCAACGCTTGTGGACCCAGAACCACTCGGGCGGGCGCTCGCGGATGCGCGCCTCCATCCAGGCGTTGACCACCCGCACGCCGGCCTCGATGTCGGCGTTCCGGTCCCCGGTGTCGGTGAGGAAGATCGGCTCGTGGACGATCACCCGGAACCGCGCCCGGTCGATCCGCTGGACGCTCATCGGCTGCAGCGGGATGCCGTAGCGAAGCGCGAAGGAGGACGGTCCCGGCGCGGTGTGCGCCGTCACCCCGAACAGCGGCGCGGGGACCCCGCCGTTGAACTTCTGATCGTTCATCAGCGCCACGGACTCGCCACGTGAGAGCGCGCGCAGCAGCTCGCGGGCGCCCTCGGTCCCCTTCGGCGCGAACAGCCTGACCCCGTAGCGGATGCGGCCGCGGCGGATGCGGGCGTCGACGTACGGGTTGTTGGTGGCGCGGTAGGTGATCTGGCACGGCACGCCCGAGCGGACGATCACCGCCGACATCAGCTCGAACGACGAGAAGTGGCCGGAGATGAACACCACGGGCCCACCCCCGTCGCGGATCTCCGCCAGCCGGACGGCGCCCACGACCTCCACCCGGGAGGGGTCGGCCAGGATGCGGTCGAGGATCGGGAACTCGGCGAACCAGCGGCCGAGATGGCGCCATTGCTCGGCCAGCAACGCAGCGATCTCGGCGTCGGACTTCTCGGGGAAGACGATCCGCAGGTTGGTCTCGGCCACCCGGTGCGCGCTGGTCAGCGGGCCCAGGCGGCTGAACAGCCAGGCGCCGAAATCGGACACGGCGTCGATAGGGAAGGCGCGCGCCAGCGCCTCGGCCACGTCGTAGGCGAAGGCCTCCAGCCGCCAACCGATGTCGCGCCCGAGCGAGGGCTTGTTCTCCGCCATGGCCCCCTACCTAGCGGGGGCGGGCGATCCCTCCAACCCGCGTGGCAAGCGACTTGCGGCGCTGGAGCGGGTTGTCCCGCATCGGGACGGGGACTGGGGGCCGTAGACCGTCATGAGCAGTGAGATCGATGTCCACCTCGGCCGCAGGCTGCGCCGTCGCCGGCGCCTGCTCGGCCTGACGCAGCAGCAACTGGCGGCGGTCTGCGGCGTGCGTTTCCAGCAGATCCAGAAATACGAGTGCGCCGCCAACCGCATGTCGGCCGCCCGGCTGTGGCAGCTTGCCGAGGTGCTCGAGGTGCCTGTCAGCTACTTCTACGAGGGGCTGTCCAAGGCCCAGCGCGAGCAGGTGCTGGCCAGCGAGGGCGGCGGCGAGATGTTCGCCCGCAAGGAGACCCGCGACCTTATCCAGGCCTACTACCAGCTCGGCGAGCGTCCCCGCCGCCGGCTGCTCGACCTCGCCAAGTCGCTCAACGGCGAGGCGGAAGGCTGATAAAGGGCGGGCCATGCCCGCCCTCTCCCCCGAGAAAATCGCCGAGCTGGACGCCTTCCTGCTCGAGCTGAACGCCGCCGCCGCCGCCGCCATCGCGCCCTACTTCCGCGCCGACCATGGCCTGGTGGACAAGGGCGGCGCCAAGGGCTTCGATCCGGTCACCGAGGCCGACAAGGGCGCCGAGCGCGCCATCCGCAAGCTGATCGCCGAGCGCTATCCCGAGCACGGGGTCGTGGGCGAGGAGTACGGCGAGGACCGGGCGGACGCCGAGTTCGTGTGGATCACCGATCCGGTGGACGGCACCCGCGCCTTCATCTCCGGCCTGCCGCTGTGGTGCACCCTGATCGGGCTGCGGGTCGAGGGCCGCCAGGTGCTGGGCTCGATCGCCCAGCCTTATCTCGGCGAAGTCTATGTGGGCACGCCCGGCGGCTCCCGGCTGGTCGTCCGGGGCGAGGAGCGCCCCCTGAAGGTCCGGCCGTGCCCTCGGCTGACCGACGCCATCATCTCCACCACCGACCCGGAAGCCTGTTTCGACGGCGCCGAGCTGGGCGCCTGGCGGCAGGTCCGCGCGGCCGCCAGGCTCGCCCGGCTGGGCTGCGACGCCTACGCCTACGCCATGGTGGCGGCCGGCACGATGGACTTGGTGGTGGAGGCGGGGCTCGCCCCCTGGGACGTCGCCGGCCTCGTGCCGCTGATCGAGGGCGCGGGCGGGATCGTCACCGACTGGCGCGGTCAGCCGATGCCAGAGCGCGGCGGCCAGATCGCCATCGCCGGGGACCGCGCCTGCCTCGACGAGGCCCTGGTGGCCCTGAAGCGCTCGGCCAAATAGGAAAGCCCTCCCCTGGCGGGGAGGGCCTGAACCTCTCGCACGGGCGGCAAGGGCATCGGGCGCAAGCGCCGACGAGTCCGCCTGGACCCCAATCCCTGCCCGCCCACCCTCCCGCCAAGCGGGGGGCTGCGGCTCACATGGCCGGCGCGGGCTTCTTCGCAACCGGCTTCTTCGCCGCGGCGGCGACCGGCTTCTTGGCGACCGCGGGCTTGGCGGCCGCCGCCGGCTTCGGCGCGGCCGGCTTGGCCGCGGGTTTCGCAGCCGCCTTCGGAGCCGCGACCTTCGCCGCCGGAGCCTTGGGCGCAACCGCCTTCGGGCTGGAGACCTTCGCCAGCTTAGCCGCGGGCTTCGCGGCGACCTTCGGGGCGGCGGCCTTCACGGGAGCCTTGGCGGCCGCAGGCTTGGCGGTGGGCTTCGGTGCGGTCTTCGGAGCCGCGGCCTTGGCGGCGGCCGGCTTCGCGGCGGCCTTGGCCGGAGCCTTTTTGGCCGGAGCCGCGGCCTTCGGAGCCGCAGGCTTCGGCGCTGCGGCCTTGGCGGCGGGCTTCTTGGCCGCGGGCTTGTTGGCGGCCGGAGCCTTGGCGGCGACCGGCTTCACCTCGGCCTTCGCCGGAGCCGGGGCGGCGGCGGGCTTCGGGGCCTCGGCCACGGGCGCCGGGGCGGGCTTGGGGGCCTCCGCCGGCTTCGGCGCCGCGGACGCGGCGACGGTGGGCTTCGGCGTCTCGACGGGCTTCGGCGCGGTGCGGCCGGTCAGCATGTCGAAGGCCTTCATGAAGATGTTTCGCATCTCGTCGGTCTCCATCAGGATTTCATGGTAGGCGCCGGGCGCGGCGATCAGCTTGCCCTGCGGCAGGTGTCGGGCCGCGGCCGCCTGGGCGGCGTTGTCCACCAGCTTCTCTTCCCCCGCGGACACGATCGTCACCGGCAAGGTGACCTCGCGCAGCCGCTCGGGCCGGGCGAGGAAGGCGGTGGCGCGGAAGGCGAAGTCCAGCCAGCCCCAGGTCGGCGCGCCGAGCGCCAGGTCGGGGTGGGCGGCCACGAGGGCGCAGTTGCGCTCGAAGCGCGCGCGGTCGTGGGTCAGGATGTTGGTCTCGAAGTCGTCCTCGGGCAGCGCCCGCTTGGGGTCCCGGGCGTAGCGGGCGGCGCGGCCCAGCAGCAAATTCATCCGCGTCGCCATCCGCGCCGCGCGCTGGGACGTGGGCGCGGTGCGGATGCCCAGCATCGGAGCCGACAGGAGCGCCCCGGCGAAGCGCCTCTCCCCGTGCGCCAGGGCCAGCAGCGTCAGGCAACCGCCCATGGAGTGGCCGACCGCCAGCCAGGGCTTGGGCAGACGGTCCGCGAAGGCGGCGAGCAGCGCCTGGTAATCGTCGAGGAAGGCCTTGTAGCCGTTGGCGTGCCCCTTCAGCCGGTCGCCGAGGGAGCGGTGCGAGAGCCCCTGGCCGCGCCAGTCGTGGACCAGCACCACGAAGCCCCGCTCCAGGAAGTCGGAGACCGTCTCGAAATATTTCTCGATCGGCTCGGTCCGGCCGCCGGAGAGCACCACCGAGCCGCGCGGCTTACCCTCGGGACGGAACAGCGCGGCGCGCAGCCGGGCGCCGCCGTGGCCGCTGAACCACTCCGCCGTCCCGCCGCGCGGGATGGGGTTGCCGGGGATCTCGAACAGAGGCGCGGACTCGGCCATGACGCTGCCTTACCCGGCGTTGGAAAACAGAGATTGAATCTGCGGCAGGAGCTTCATGGCGAGGCCCATGTCCGACAGCTTGAGCCGGCCGGTCATCACCGCCCGCATCGGGTCGAGCTCGCGCCTGCCCAGCGCCTCCAGATCCTTGCGCGCGACGGTGACCGTGAGGTCCGCCGGGCGGTCCTCGTTGGTGACCTCGGCGCCGGCGATGTGGATGTAGCCTTCGCCCTTCAGGTCGAGCTTGATGGTCTTGTCGAGGCCAGCCGACGTCGCCGCCGCGTGGCGGATCCGGTCCGTGATTTCCTCGATCGTCGCCATAGCCCCCCGGCCTCCCGACTCACCGTCGAGCTTCGCTTCGCAGGCGAGGGAAGTAAACCGTCAGGGTTGCGTTCAGACAGGCTTCGCGAACCGCAGCGTCATTCGGTCGCTCTCGCCGATCGCGTCGTAGCGGGAATGGTCGAAGTCCGGGTCGTTCGGCTGGCCACGCGGGCTGGAGCGGCGCACCGGCGGCAGGGTCCAGACGCCGAAGGGATGGTCCTTGGTGTCCTTGGGGTTGGCGTTGATCTCGCTCGCCTCCGCGAGCTGGAAGCCGGCCTCCTGGGCGAGCTGGACCACATAGGCCTGCTGGACGTAGCCCTCCGCCGCCATCACGTCCTGGACGCCGCCGGCGTTGGCGCGGTGCTCTTCCACCCCGAGCAGTCCTCCGGGTTTGAGCGCCGCGAAGGCGTCGCGGAACGCCTTCTCCGCCACGCCGGCCGCCATCCAGTTGTGCAGGTTGCGCAGAAACAGCACGAGGTCCGCGGAGCCGACGGGCGCCACCGGGCCGCTGGTGGGGCCAAAGGCGGTGATCTCGACCTGGCCGTAGAGCTTGGGATTGTCGGTCAGCCGGCGGCGGTAGGCCTCGACCACCGCGACGCTGGCGGGGTCGGCCGGATCGGGCTGTAGGTTGGCAGCGTAGAGCTTGCCTCCGGTGGCGGCCAGGAACGGCGCCAGGATGTCGGTGTACCAGCCGGCGCCCGGCCAGAACTCCACCACCGTCTGTCCGGGCTTGAGGCCCCAGAAGGTCAGGCTCTCCACGGGATGGCGCCAGGCGTCCCGCGCCCGGTCGGCCGGCAGCCGCCAGTCGCCGGCCACCGCCTGCTGCAGGGTCATGCCGCTCGCCGGGCCCTTTTTCGCAGGGGCCTGCGCCTGTTCGGCGGGCTTGCCGCCGCAAGCGCTCAGCGCGGCGGCGCCCAGCAGAATGGAGCGACGGGAAAGGGTGGAGATGGGGCGCGCCAAACCGACCTCGTCACGCCCCCCGGCAACTGACATCGCCGTGGTGGTAGACCGCTCCGCCTTTACCGTCAAAGGCCGAGCGTCACGCCGGCTTCACGAAACGGAGCGTCATGCGGTCGCTCTCGCCGATGGCGTCGTACTTCGTGCGGTCGAAGTTCGGATCCGCGGCCTGGCCCGGGGCGGCCGAGCGGCGCACCGGCGGCAGGGTCCAGACCCCGAAGGGATGATCCTTGGTGTCCTTGGGATTGGCGTTCACCTCGGACTGGGCGGCGAGCTTGAAGCCCGCCTTCTCGGCCGCGGCCACCACGGTCTTCATCGCCACATAGCCGTCGGTGACTCCGGGCGTCTCCGGGCGCGGGTCGGCCCGGTGCTCCTCGACAGCCAGCACGCCGCCCGGCTTCAGGACGTCGTAGGCGTCCTTCATCACCTTATCGAGCATGCCCTGCTGGTACATGAAGTTGTGGATGTTGCGGGCGGTGATGACCATGTCGGCCGAGGCGGGCGCGCCGAGCGGCTTTGCCTGAGGGCCGAAGTTCACCACCTTCACCGGGCCCCACTTCGCGGCGTCGGCGTACTTGGCCTCGAAGGCGGCGCGGCCGCGGCGAGCGCCTTCCGACGTCGCCGGGTTTTCGAGGTCCGCGCCCGTCGTCACGTAGGCGCCGCCGGTCGCCTTGGCGTAGGGCGCCAGGATCTCGGTCCAGTAACCGGAGCCGGGGGACAGTTCGATGACCGTCTGGCCGGGCTTCAGGCCCCAGAAGGCCAGGGTCTCGGTCGGGTGGCGCCACTTGTCGCGAGCCTTGTGTTCCTCGGCGCGGGCTGGGTTGGCCACAGCCTTCTGCAACTGGGCGTCGGCGGCCTGGCTGGGCGCGGCGGCGGCGATCGCGACCGCGAGGGCGGGCGCGGCGATGAGGGCGCGGAGCATGGCGTTCTCTTCCCGATGAACCTGGTTATGGCCGGCAAGACTTAGCGGCCACGGCGGCGCTGGCAAGCGCTCGATTTCGGCGCGCGGGCCCCTCTTGAACCCGCAAACGGCGCCCCTACCTAGACTGACGGAAGGCGCTGGATGTCCGGGCCTTCCGGGACGCCGCGCGAGGCCTTCGGGGTCGCCGACAGTCCCACAGACGCAACCTTGCTTTGAAAGAAGGATGTGACCGCATGCGTACGATCGACTTCTCCCCCCTCTACCGCTCCGTCGTGGGCTTCGACCGCCTGGCCGACCTGCTGGATCAGGCCACGACCGAAACCGCGACCGGCTATCCGCCGTACAACATCGAGCGGACCGACGAGAACGCCTACCGCATCGAGATCGCGGTGGCGGGCTTCCGTCCCGAAGAACTCAACGTCGAGGTGAAGGAGAACCTCCTCACCGTCCAGGGCCGCAAGGCCGCCAACGACGACACCCGCCGCTTCCTGCATCGCGGCCTGGCCGAGCGCAATTTCGAGCGCCGGTTCCAGCTGGCGGACTACGTCGTGGTCACGGACGCCAGCCTCGACAACGGCCTTCTGTCCATCTCGCTGAAGCGTGAGCTTCCCGAAGCGCTGAAGCCGCGTCGGATCGAGATCGGCGCCGGCCGGTCGCAACTGATCGAAGGCGAAAAGGCCGCCTAAGGCCTCGCCTCTCAGCTCCCGAACGAAGGGCGGTCCCCAGGGGCCGCCCTTTTTCGTGTCAGTCGAGCAGCGCCTGCAGCGCTGGCGTCACCTCCTCGACGAAGCCCTTGCCGGATCGCCGGACGATCAGCGCCGCCACCTCGTGCCGCTCGGCGAAGGTCATGGCGTCGGCGCCCAGCACCATCAGGGCGGTGCACAGGGCGTCGGCCTGCATGCATTCGCGGTGGATCACCGTGACGGCGGCGAGCGCCGCGTCCACCGGCGCGCGCGTGCGGGGGTCGAGGGTGTGGCTGTAGCGCCGGCCATCGGCTTCGAAGCCGCGTCGCCAGTCGCCCGAGGTGGCCACCGAGAGGCCGTGGGCGGCCACCCGCAGCGGCTCCAGCGCGGAGCCCGGCGGCGGCTCGACGTCCACCCACCAGGGCTCGCCCGAGCCCTTCACGCCCTCCCCCCTCAGCTCGCCGCCGATCTCGAGCAGGTGGTCGCGCAGCCCGAGCCCGGATAGCGCCGCCGAGGCCCTGTCTACGCCGAAGCCCTTGGCGATGCCGGAGAGGTCGAGCCGCAGGCCGCCGGGCTGGTAGAGGCGCCCGCCCGCCACATCCACCTGCAGGCCGCGCCAACCCGCGCAGGCGGCGGTGAGCGCGGCGCGTTCGGGCGCTTCCGCGACCGGCCCGGCCGGGCCGAAACCCCAGAGCTCAGTCAAGGCTCCGATTGTCGGATCGAAGGCGCCCTCCGACAGGGTGGCCAGGAAGACGCCCGCCTGCACCACGTCGACCAGGTCGGCCGGCGCCCGGACCCAGCTTCCGGCCGGGGCGCGGTTGAAGCGGGATAGGTCGCTCTCCGGCTCCCAGTCGCTCATCTGGGCCACCACGCCGTCCACGGCGCTCTGGACGGCGGCGCGGATCTCGGCGTCCGACGCGCCGTCCGGCGCCAGCACCCGCACCGTCCAGCTCACGCCCATGGTCGGGCCGGACAGGCGGACCTCGCGGCCGCCCCGCGGACGGGCGGCCGCGGACGCGATGGAGTTCGGGACGGCGATGCGCATGCCGGACTTAGTCCGGCAGCACCTCGAAGGTTGCCACATAGCCGGCGTTCCGCTCAGAGCCCGGCACCGGGCCCGCCCCGCCGCGCACCTCGGCTTCCATCCAATACATTCCGGCCTCGGGCCAGGTCACCTGGAAGACCCCGTCGGCGCCGGTCGTGGCCTTGATCTCGCCCGGCGACTTCCGGTAGCGCGCGCCGCCCGGGATCACCTCCACCTCGACGCCCGACGCCGGCTTGCCGTCGAGCAGCAGCCGGAATTTCGCGGCCTCACCGGCCACGAGGTCGTTGGGGTGGGTGACGGGCTCGAGCTCGAGGCCCTTGCCGGTGGGTTTAAGCGCGTCTGTCGTCGGCGCGCCCAGCGTCACGAAGGTTTCCAGCCGGCGCTGGTTGGCGGTGACCTTCAGCTCCGGCGCGCCCTGCGGCACGGCAGTGGCGAAGTCGGTCACCGAACCGCGCCAGCGCTTGGTCTCCGTCCCGTCCTTCCACGAGGCCATCAGGCCCTCGTTGGCGGTGGTGATCTTGTAGGTCCCCGGCTTCGTCATGTGGACGTCGAACGTCGAGCGGTACTTGCCGGTGGCGGGGTTCTCCGGATTGGCCACGGCGCCGTCCGGACCGATCACCTGCAGGCCGTTCAGGCGCATGGGCACGTGGTCGGGGAAGAACAGGGTGTTCGACACGGCGGCGTCCACCGTCACCCAGGCGTCGGTCCCGGAGAGCACGGTGGAGGACGGCACCATCCACATGCGGTGCGCCTGGGCGGCGACCGGCAGGGTCAGCACGGCGAGGCCGGCCAGGACGGCGGCGGCGCGGGAAGCGGTCATGACGGTCCTTCTTCTCTCGATGATCACGGTTTGGCGGTGACGGCGACGGCGCCCAGCTCGGTGGAGCCGCGGGCCTGGCCGGTCTTCACGCCCTTGGGCGGCCAGACGAACGGCGCCCGCACCACCTCGCGCCCCCCCACTTCGCGGGCGGCCTCGACCACCAGGGCGTAGTCGCCGGCCGGCAGGTTTCCGATCTGGGCCTGGCTGAACACCACCTGGTGACGGCCGGGCGCGCGCGTCGGCCCGCTCACCCCGTCGGCGGGCATGGCCAGGCCGCGGCCGGCCCGCCGCCACCAGGTGCGCATGTCCTTCAGCCACTCGGCGCCTTCGTTGTTCTTCTGCTTCACGTCGTACCAGACGGCGAGCGTCTTCACGGCCGTGCTGTCCGGCTTCTCGATCCACATGGCCACGTAGGGTCGGTGGTACTCGGCGACATCCAGGCGGGGGATCTCCACGCTCACCGCGAGCTGGGCGGCCTCGGCGGCGGCCGGCGCGGCGGCGAGCCCGGTGACGGCCGCGACGAACTTTGGACCAGGGACGCGCATACGCTCTCCTCAGTGGATCAGGAACAGGGCGAGAAGCAGGGGGATGACCAGGCCCAGCCCGACCAGCGGCCAGGTGGACCTGCGGGCGTGGGCGTGGAGCTGCAGCAGGATCAGGCCGGTGACGCAGAACACCACGCAGCCGATCGCGAAGATGTCGATGAACCAGGCCCAGGCCGGGCCGGTGTTGCGGCCCTTGTGGAGGTCGTTGAGGTAGGCGATCGCCCCGCGGTCGGTGCGCTCGTAGGCGGCGTCGCCCGTGGCCGTGTCGATCGTCACCCAGGCGTCGGAGCCCGGCCCCGGCAGGGCCACATAGGCCTCGCCTGGCGACCACTCCACCTTCGCGCCGGCCGGCGCCTTCACCTGCATCTCGCGGGCGAGCCACTGGCGCGTGGGCTCGGGCAGGACGCCGCCGGCGGCCTCGGCGGCCTGGAGGGCCGGTCGCAGCGGCTCGGGCAGCACGCTCTCGCGGGTGACGGTCTTCGGCTCGGCCTTGATGGCCCCGGCGTGGTTCAGGGTGATGCCGGTGATGGCGAACAGCAGCATGCCTACGAGGCACACCGCGGCGCTGATCCAGTGCCAGCGCAGGACCTGGCGTAGCAGGGCGGCGCGGGCCTGGGCGCGCTTCTTGGCGCGGGCGCGCTCGGCCTGGGCGGCGTCGGCAGGCGCAAGCTCGGACGTGGTCACGCGCACACCCCCGACGCACGGGGGCAGACGGCCGGACGGAAGCGCCGTGCGCGGATCATGGAAGCCGGACCTCGATACTTGCGACTAATTCGCAATATCGAGCCTTGGCAGACTTGGCAACGGCCCTGGCGGCCGCCTCAGGCTTGGCGCGGTCGATAGTCCGCGTAAAGGGCGGCGGCCTCATCGGCGAGGAGGCCGGCGAGCACCTCGACACCCGCGCCCCGGAGACGGGCGGCGCCCTGCCCCGCCGCCATCACCGAGGTGTCCTCGCAGGCGATCACCACCCGCGCGACGCCGGCCGCGACCAGGCGCTGCGAGCAGGAGGGCGCGCCGCTGGAGCGCACCGCGCAGGGTTCCAGGGTGACGTAGGCCGTGGCGCCGCGGGCGCCCTCGCCCGCCACGCCCAGCGCCAGCTCCTCGGCGTGCGGCCGTCCGCCGGGGGCGGTGACACCCTCGCCGACGACCGTGTCGCCGCGGACGATCACGCAGCCGACGGACGGGTTCTCGCCCGTGGCGCCGACGTTGCCCCGGGCCAGCGCGATGGCGCGGCGCATGTGGGTCTCGTCGGCGCCCATGCCGGTCAGATCGCCGGCAGCGCCTGCGCGCGGGCCTCGTCGAGGTAGCGGGCGGCGGTGGGCTTCAGGTTCGCGTCCAGCTCGATCAGCAGCGGATTGCCGGTGGGGATCTCGACGCCCACGATGGCGTCGTCGGCCACGTTGAACAGCAGCTTGACGATGGCCCGCAGCGAGTTGCCGTGGGCGGCGATCAGCAGGGTCTTGCCGGCCCTGAGCTGCGGCGCGATCTCGGCCTCCCAGTAGGGCTGCACGCGCTGGAGCGTGGTCTTCAGGCTCTCGGTGGCGGGCAGCTCGACGCCCGCGTAGCGGCGGTCCTTGGAGAAGTCGTACGCCCCGCCCGGCGCGAGCTCGGGCGGCGGGATGTCGAAGGAGCGGCGCCAGATCTTCACCTGCTCCTCGCCGTGCTTCTCGGCCGTCTCCGCCTTGTTGAGGCCAGTGAGCCCCCCGTAGTGACGCTCGTTCAGCCGCCAGTCCTTCACCTCCGGCACATAGGCCTGGCCGGCCGCGTGCAGGGCGATCCAGGAGGTGCGGATCGCGCGGGTCTGGACCGAGGTGTAGCAGCCGTCGAGGAAGATCCCGGCGGCCTTGATCAGCTCGCCGCCCTTCTTCGCCTCGGCCTCGCCCTGAGGCGTCAGGTCCACGTCCACCCAGCCGGTGAAGCGGTTCTCCAGATTCCACTGGCTCTGGCCGTGGCGGAGCAGGATGAGCGTCGGCAAGGCGGAGGTCTCCTTCAGGCTGGGCCAGAGCCGCTAGCGGTCCGGGACATTGGCCGTCAAGCGGCGAAGCGGCTATATGCGCCCTATGCTCGACCGCCTCTACCTGCCGCTGCTGGGGCTCGCCGCCGTGGGCGCAGTGGCGCTGGCCATGGTCTGGCCGCAGGGCCTTGGCGCCCGGTCGCCGGGGCCGTTCGGCCATACGCCGGTCCAGCAGACGCCCGCCATGAAGGCGGCCATGCAGCGCGAGCACGAGGCGGCGCAGGAGCGGGCCCGCCAGGCCCGCGACGCCGTCCGCGACCTGCAGAGCCAGGCGATCGCGCCCACCCAATGAGCAGTTTCGACGCCATCGCCGTGGGCCGCCGCGTCCTGGCCCAGGAAGCCGAGGCCCTGGCCGCCCAGGCCGGCGGCCTGGACGCGACTTTCGCCCGTGCCGTCGACCTGCTGTTCGAGGCCCGCGGCCGGATCATCTGCACCGGCATGGGCAAGGCGGGCCACGTGGCCCGCAAGATCGCCGCCACCTTCGCCTCGACGGGCTCGCCCGCCTTCTTCGTCCACCCGGCCGAGGCCAGCCACGGCGACCTGGGCATGGTCACGGAAGCCGACGTGATCCTGGCGATCTCCAAGTCCGGGGAGTCGCGAGAGCTGGCCGACATCCTCGCCTACGCGAAGCGGTTCGCGATCCCGCTGATCGCCATCACCGCGCGCCCCGACAGCGCGCTTGGCCAGGCGGCCGACGTGATCCTCGCCCTGACCGACGCGGCGGAAGCCACGGCGGAGGTGAATGCGCCGACCACCTCCACAACCCTGCAGATCGCGCTGGGCGACGCGCTCGCCGTGGCCCTGCTGGAACGGCGGGGCTTCAAGCCCACCGACTTTCACGTCTTCCACCCGGGCGGAAAGCTGGGCGCCATGCTGCGCACCGCCGGCTCGCTGATGCACGGCGCGCACGAGCTGCCGCTGGTGGACGAGGCGACGCCGATGCGCGAGGCGTTGCTGGTGATGACCGAGAAGCGCTGGGGCATCGTCGGGGTCACCGATGGAGCCGGCCGGCTCGTGGGCGCGATCACCGACGGCGACCTGCGCCGCCACATCGAGGGCCTGATGGGCCACACGGCCGGCGAGGTCATGACGCCGGGGCCGAAGAAGACCGTGCCGCCCGACATGCTGGCCTCGGAGGCCCTGGCGCTGATGAGCGACCCGCCGCCGGCGGTGACCGTGCTGTTCGTGGTCGACGACGGCCGGCCGGTCGGCATCCTGCACGTGCACGACATCCTGCGCGCCGGGGTTATGTAAGGCACAAAGCTACGCTGCGAGCGTTGGGAGTCGCCTAGGGGCCTTCCGCTCAAGTAGTAAGATCGCCTGACGCCGTTTTCCGGAGTTCCGATGCTGCCCGCTCCCCGCGCCGACCTCGCGCCCAACACCTTCGAATACGAGACGCAAGCCCTGGTGAAGGCCACGGGCTTCCGGGAGTACGACGCGCGCTGGCTGTTCGGGCCGGAGATCAACCTGCTGGGCGTGCAGGCCCTGGGGCTGGGCCTCGGCACCTACATCCACGAGCTCGGCCAGAGCCGCATCGTGGTCGGGCACGACTTCCGCTCCTACTCGCTGTCCATCAAGCAGGCCCTGACCATCGGCCTGGTCGCGGCCGGGTGCGAAGTCCTCGACATCGGCCTCGCCACCTCGCCCATGGCCTACTTCGCCCAGTTCGACCTGGAGGCGCCCTGCGTGGCCATGGTCACCGCCAGCCACAACGAAAACGGCTGGACCGGCGTGAAGATGGGCGCCCAGCGGCCGCTGACCTTCGGCCCCGACGAGATGGGCCGCCTGAAGGAGCTGGTGCTCGGCGGCCAGTGGAAGCAGCGGCCGGGTGGCACGGTGGCCCACATCGACGGCGTGCGCGAACGCTACATCGCCGACGCGGCGAGCCGGGCGCAGATCACCCGGCCCCTGAAGGTGATCGCCGCCTGCGGCAACGGCACGGCTGGGGCCTTCGCGCCGGAGGCGCTGCGCCGGATGGGCGTGGCCGAGGTGATCGAGATGGACTGCGATCTCGACTGGACCTTCCCCAAGTACAACCCGAATCCCGAGGACCACCACATGCTCAGCGAGATGGCCAAGGCCGTCCGCGAGTACGGGGCCGACGTGTGCCTGGGCTTCGACGGCGACGGCGACCGTTGCGGCGTGGTGGACGACGAGGGCGAGGAGATCTTCGCCGACAAGATCGGCCTGATGCTGGCCCGCGACCTCAGCGCCCTGCACCAGAACGCCACCTTCGTGGTGGACGTGAAGTCCACCGGCCTCTTCGCCACCGACGAGGTGCTGAAGGCGAACGGCGCCAAGACGGTCTACTGGAAGACCGGCCACAGCTACATCAAGCGCAAGACCGCCGAGCTGGGCGCGCTGGCGGGCTTCGAGAAGAGCGGCCACTTCTTCTTCAACCCGCCGATCGGGCGCGGGTACGACGACGGCATCGTGGCGGCCGCCGCGATCCTCGCCATGCTCGACCGCAACCCGGGCAAGAAGCTGTCGGACCTGAAGAAGGCCCTGCCGGTCGCCTACACCTCGCTCACGATGAGTCCGCACTGCGCCGACGAGGAGAAGTACGGCGTCGTCGAGGACGTGGTCCGCGAATACACCGAATTCGCCAAGTCCGGCGGCAAGATCCTGGGCCGGGCGATCACCGAGGTGATCACGGTCAACGGCGTGCGCGTGGCGCTGGAGGACGGCTCTTGGGTGCTGGTCCGCGCCTCGTCCAATAAGCCGGAGATCGTGGTGGTGGTGGAAAGCTCGCAGTCGGAGGACGACATGCGCGCCCTCTTCCGCGAGGAGGTGAAGCCCCGCTTGGCCAAGCGGCCGCAGGTGGGCGCCTACAACCAGGAAATCTGACGGCGGCCGATTTGCTGCGTCTTTCGGAATTGTGCCGCCGCCGTCCGGCGGCCCGTTGTTATGGCCGCGCCTGCGTGGTGAAAGGCGCCAACTCCAGTCGGGGATACGACTCATGCACGTGGCGATGATCGGCACAGGCTATGTGGGCCTGGTCAGCGGCGCCTGTTTCGCAGACTTCGGTCACATCGTGACCTGCATCGACAAGGATGCGGGCAAGATCGAGCGGCTGCAGGCCGGCGGCATCCCGATCTACGAGCCGGGCCTCGACGTGCTGGTGGCCAACAACGTCAAGGCCGGCCGGCTGTTCTTCACCACCGACGCGGCTGAGGCGGTCAAGAACGCCGACGCGGTGTTCATCGCGGTGGGCACGCCCTCGCGCCGCGGCGACGGCCATGCGGACCTGTCTTACGTCTACGCCGCCGCCGAGGAGATCGCCGGGCTGGTGGAAGGCTTCACCGTGGTGGTGACCAAGTCGACGGTGCCGGTGGGCACGGGCGACGAGATCGAGGCGATCTTCAAGCGCGTGCGGCCCGAGGCCGAGGTCGCCGTGGTGTCTAACCCCGAGTTCCTGCGCGAGGGCGCGGCGATCGAGGACTTCAAGCGCCCCGACCGCGTCGTCGTCGGCACGAACGATCCGCGCGCCGAGGCGGTGATGCGCGAGCTCTACCGGCCGCTCTACCTCAACGAGACGCCGATCCAGTTCACCGGCCGGCGGACCAGCGAGCTGATCAAATACGCGGGCAACGCCTTCCTGGCGATGAAGATCACCTTCATCAACGAGATCGCCGACCTCTGCGAGGCGGTGGGCGCCGACGTGCAACAGGTGGCCCGCGGCATCGGCCTGGACGGCCGGATCGGCTCCAAGTTCCTGAACGCCGGGCCCGGCTACGGCGGCTCCTGCTTCCCGAAGGACACCCTGGCCCTGGTGCGCACCGCCCGCGACGCGGGCTCGCCCGTGGAGCTGATCGAGACCACCGTGCGGGTCAACGACGCCCGCAAGAAGGCCATGGCCCAGAAGGTCATCCAGGCGGTGGACGGCGACGGCCTCGCCGGCAAGACCATCGGCGTGCTGGGGCTCACCTTCAAGCCGAACACCGACGACATGCGCGACGCGCCCAGCCTCGACATCGTCCCGGCCCTGCAGGCGGCCGGCGCGCGGGTGCAGGCCTTCGACCCCGAGGGCCACGAGGCCAGGCACATGCTGAAGGACGTGGCGTTCCGGGACGACCCCTACGCCGCGGCGGAGGGCGCCGACGCGCTGGTCATCATCACCGAATGGGACCAGTTCCGCGCGCTCGACCTCGACCGCATCAAGCTGCTGATGAAGACGCCCGTGCTGGTCGACCTGCGCAACATCTACAAGCCGGACGACATGCGCGCGCGCGGCTTCGCGTACACCAGCGTGGGACGCGCCTGAGGGACGTGACGGCGGGGCTCAGAACCCGCCGGAACTCACCTGCATCAGAAGCTGACCGAGCCAGACCGCACCGGCCCAGAAGGCCAGCGCCAGGACGACGACGAAGGCCAGGCAGGCGATGGAGCTGACGCCCCTGCCGACCATTGGCCGCGCCGCCCCGCCGAAAGCGAGGTCGCGCCGCATGTTTCCTCCAACCCATTATGCGCCACGCCGTTCGAGCGACGCAGCATTGTGACGATGCTGACACAAGTCGCTAACCATGGGTAGGGTTGCCGCCACGGCAGCTGACAAGACCTTGTTCGCGAGGGCTCGGATGGCGCACGGGCGCGGTGGCGGCGCGCCGCGGCGGAGAGCGGGCCGCCCCCCCGCGCCTAGGCGGCGGCCTTCTTCACCGCGCCGACGATCTCCTTGACCACCTGGCTGACCAGCTTCTCGTCATCGCCTTCGGCCATGACCCGGATCAGGGGCTCGGTGCCGGAGGGCCGGATGACCAGCCGGCCGACGCCGTCCAGCCGCGCCTCGGCCTCGGCGATAGCCTTCTTCACCTGCTCGTTCTCCAGCGGCTTGCCGCCCGAGAACCGCACGTTCTCCAGCTTCTGCGGCGCCGGCTCGAACTGGCGGGCGAGCGCGCTCATCGGCTGGTCGCTCTCCTTCAGCACCGCCAGCACCTGCAGGGCGGCCAGCAGGCCGTCGCCGGTGGTGGAGAGGTCCGACAGGATGATGTGGCCGGACTGCTCACCGCCCAGGTTGAAGCCGCCCTCGCGCATGCGGGCCATGACGTAGCGGTCGCCCACCTTGGTCCGCTCGAGCTTGAGCCGCCGGGCGGCCAAGAACCGCTCGAGGCCGAGGTTCGACATCACCGTGGCCACCACCCCGCCGCCGGTCAGCCGGTCGGTGCGCGCCCAGTGGTCGGCGATCAGGGCCATGATCTGGTCGCCGTCGACGATCTGGCCCTTCTCGTCGCAGATCACCAGGCGGTCGGCGTCGCCGTCCAGCGCGATGCCGATGTCGGCCCGGTACTCCTTGACCGCCTTCTGCATGGCGGCCGGGGCGGTCGAGCCGCACTCGTCGTTGATGTTGAAGCCGTCCGGCGCGACGCCGATGCGGATCACTTCGGCGCCCAGCTCGTAGAGCGCCTCGGGGGCGACCTTGTAGGCGGCGCCGTTGGCGCAATCGATCACCACCCGCATGCCCGCCAGGCTGAGCCGGCGCGGGAACGAGGCCTTCGCGATCTCCACATAGCGCGCCTGGCAGTCGTCGATGCGCTGCACCCGGCCGAGGCCGTTCGGAGCCGCCAGGCCCTCTTCCAGGCCCTGGTCCATCAGGGCCTCGATCTCGAGCTCGCGCTCGTCGGAGAGCTTGTAGCCGTCCGGGCCGAACAGCTTGATGCCGTTGTCGGCGAAGTGGTTGTGCGAGGCGGAGATCATCACGCCCAGATCGGCGCGCAGCGAACGGGTCATCATCGCCACCCCCGGCGTCGGCAGCGGCCCGAACAGGCGCACGTCCATCCCCACGCTCGTGAAGCCCGCCACCAGCGCCGGCTCGATCATGTAGCCCGAGAGCCGGGTGTCCTTGCCGATCACCACCAGGTGCCGCCGCTCGTCCTTGGACATGAACAGCTTGCCGGCGGCCATCCCCACCCGCAGCGCGACCTCCGCCGTCATGGGGTGACGGTTGGCCTGGCCGCGGATGCCGTCGGTGCCGAAATAGGCGCGCTTGCTCATCGATGCTCCCGAAACGATCCGAAACTGAGATTTAGTGGCCGGCAGCTTAGCCGATGCTAAAGCCCCAGCGTTACAGCCGAGTGCGCAAGTCGGCGCTCTACCACAAAGGAATCAAGGGCTCATGTGCGGCATCATCGGCATCGTCGGTACGCGTCCGGTTCAGGATCGGCTGATCGAAAGCCTGAAGCGGCTGGAGTACCGCGGCTATGATTCCGCCGGCGTGGCGGGCGTCGTCGGGGGCAAGGTCGAGCGCCGGCGGGCCCAAGGCAAGATCCGCGCGCTGGAGGAGCGGCTGGCGTCCGAGCCGCTGCAGGCCACCGTCGGCATTGGGCACACGCGGTGGGCGACCCACGGCGCGCCGTCCGAGCGCAACGCCCACCCGCACAAGGCCGGCCGCGTCACCCTGGTGCACAACGGCATCATCGAGAACTACGCCGAGCTGCGCGAGGCGCTGAAGGCGCGCGGCCGCACCTTCGAGAGCGACACCGACACCGAGGTGATCGCTCAGCTTCTGGACTGCGAGCTGGACGGCAGGCCGCCGCTGGAGGCGCTGAAGACCACGCTCGACCAGCTCAAGGGCGCCTACGCCATCGGCGTGCTGATCGAGGGCGAGGACTCGCTGGTGATGGGCGCCCGCCGCGGCAGCCCTCTTGTGGTCGGGTACGGCGACGGCGAGATGTTCATCGGCTCCGACGCCCTGGCGGTCGGGCCGTTCACCAACCGCATCGCCTACCTGGACGAGGGCGACTACGTGGCCATCGACCACGGCCAGGCGCGGATCTTCGACGAGACCGGCCAGCCTGCCGACCGCCCGGTCCGCCAGGTGCCCGCCTCGGCCGCTCTGGTGGAGAAGGGCAACTACCGCCACTTCATGGAGAAGGAGATCCACGACCAGCCCGAAGGGTGCCAGCACACGATCGCGGCCTATGTGGACACGCTGTCGGCCAGCACCGCGGTGCCGGGCGACATCGACTGGGCCGAGCTCGACCGCGTCCAGATCGTCGCCTGCGGGACGTCCTACATCGCCGGGGTGATGGGCAAGTACCTGATCGAGCAACTGGCCGACCTGCCGGTGGACGTGGAGATCGCCTCGGAGTTCCGCTACCGCCAGCCGGCGCTGCGCAAGGACGCCCTGGCCATCGCCATGTCGCAGTCGGGCGAGACCGCCGACACGCTGGCGGCGCTGCGGTTCTGCGCCAGCAAGGGCATGACCACGGCGGCGGTGGTCAACGCGACCGAGAGCACCATGGCCCGGGAGGTGGACGTGGTGTGGCCGATCCACTGCGGTCCGGAGATCGGCGTCGCCTCCACCAAGGCCTTCACCGCCCAGGTGAGCGTGCTGACCGCCGTGGCCATCGCGGCGGCCCGCGCCCGCGGCCGCATCGACGCCGCCGAGGAGCAGCGGCTGGTGCGCGTGCTGCTCGAGGCGCCGCGGCTGATCGCGGAATCCATCAAGCTGGAGGACGCCGTCCGCAGCATCGCCCAGGAGGTCGCCAAGGCCCGGGACGTGCTCTACCTCGGGCGCGGGCCGATGTACCCGCTGGCCCTGGAAGGCGCGCTGAAGCTGAAGGAGATCAGCTATATCCATGCCGAGGGGTATGCGGCCGGCGAGCTGAAGCACGGGCCGATCGCCCTTGTCGACGAGCAGACGCCGATCGTCATCCTGGCGCCCTTCGACAGCTACTTCGAGAAGTCGGCCTCCAACATGCAGGAGGTCATGGCGCGCGGCGGCCAGGTGATCTTCATCACCGATCCGGACGGCGAGCGCCACGCCCCCAAGGGCGCGCGGGTGGTGGTGACCGCGCCCCGCTGCGATCCGCTGATCGCGCCGCTGGTGCTGTCGGCGCCGGTGCAGCTCCTGGCCTATCACGTGGCCGTTCAGAAGGGCGCCGACGTGGACCAGCCGCGCAACCTGGCCAAGTCCGTCACCGTCGAATAGCGCCTACGAAAACGGCCGCCCCTGAGGGGGCGGCCGCTCCGTTCCTGGCCTGAGGCCGGAAAGGTCTTACGGGGTGGTCGTCGAACCGGTCGTGCCGGTCGTACCCGTGGTTCCGGTCGTGCCGGTGGTCCCCGTCGTGCCGGTCGCGCCCATGGCGCCGGTGGTGTCGCCCGTGGTCGCGCCGGTCGTGGCGCCGGCCGCGGCCGGATCCGTCGTCGTGCCCATGGCGCCGGCGGCGGCAGGATCGGTGGTGGTCGCCGCGCCCATGGCGGAGGTGTCGGCGGCCGGAGCGGTCGCGGAGGCGTCCGCGGCGGTGCCGGTGGCCGGCGCTTCTTCGGTCTTCTGGCCGCAGGCGGACAGGCCCGCGGCGAGGACGGCCGCGGCGGCGACGGAGGTGAGGATACGGAGCTTCATGGGTGTCTCCCCTGGAGGACGATTTTCCCCCGACTTGTGGCGGCAGGTTACACGTTCCCGAAATCGTGAACAGGGTCGACCTGATCACTTTTGTCGCACGCGCCTGTGGATTTCCGGGCGCCTGTCCTCTACCGCGGAGGGATCGCTCGGCGCGTCCAGGCGTTGGGTGTCCGCCGCAAGGCGAAGCTTGGGGAACGGGTGGAGAGGGGTGTCGATGACGAAGCGCGTCCGTAAGGCTGTCCTGCCGGTGGCGGGGCTGGGGACCCGTGTGCTGCCGGGGGCCAAGACCACGCCCAAGAACCTGCTGAACGTCGTCGACAGGCCGATCCTGTCGTACATCGTCGAGGAGGCGCGCGCCGCCGGCATCGAGCACTTCGTGTTCATCGTCGGCCGGGGCCAGGGCGCGATCGAGGACTACTTCGACGCCTCGCCCGAGATCGAGCAGGCGCTCGAGGCCAAGGGCAAGACGGCGATCCTGGAGGAGGTCCGCCGCGACCTGCCGCAGCCCGGCCAGATGAGCTTCATCCGCCAGATGGCCCCGCTCGGCCTCGGCCACGCGGTGTGGTGCGCCCGCGACGTGATCGGCGACGAGCCGTTCGCCGTGATGCTGCCCGACATGCTGATGGCCGCCGAGACCCCGGCCCTCGCCCAGGCGGTGGCCGCCCACGACAAGGTCGGCGGCAACATCGTGGTGGTGGAGCCGGCGCCGGAGGGCGAGGCCCACAAGTACGGCATCGTCGCGCTGGACGGCCAGGACGGCCGCCTCAACCGGATGACCGGCATGGTCGAGAAGCCCGCGCCGGGGACGGAGCCGTCGAACCTGTTCATCTCGGGCCGCTACATCCTGCAGCCGGACATCTTCGAGATCCTCGAGACCCAGGAGCGCGGCGCGGGCGGCGAGATCCAGCTCACCGACGGCATGGCCAACCTCATGAAGCGCCAGGACTTCCATGCGCTGGAGTACGAGGGCACGACCTACGACTGCGGCGACAAGATCGGCCTGCTGCGGGCCAACGTCGCCTTCGCGCTCCGGCGCCCCGACCTGGCCGACGCGGCCCGCGCGGCGATCCGGGAACTGCTTTAACCCCAGAGGCTTCCGCAGACCCGCGGTCTGCGGTAGCCGTTCACAAAACGGGGGAGAAGGGAGCGGCGCCTTGCGCGTACTGATCCTCGGCGGGGACGGATTCTGCGGCTGGCCGACCGCGCTGCATCTCTCCGCGCGCGGCCACGAGGTGGCGATCGCCGACAACCTGTCCCGACGCCGGATCGACGACGAGTTGCGCGCCTGGTCGCTGACCCCCATCGCCGACATCGAGACCCGGCTGGCCGCCTGGCGCGAGGTCTCGGGCCGCGACATCGGCTTCCACCGGCTCACGGTGGGCAAGGACTACGACGAGCTGCTGGCCCTGCTGCAGGCGTTCCGGCCGGACGCGGTGGTGCACTTCGCCGAGCAGCGCGCGGCGCCCTATTCGATGAAGTCGGCGCGGCACAAGCGCTACACTGTCGACAACAACCTGAACGCCACCAACGACATCCTGGCGGCGATCGTGGACAGCGGCCTCGACGTCCACCTGGCGCACCTCGGCACCATGGGCGTCTACGGCTACGGCACGGCCGGCATGGCCATCCCGGAAGGCTATCTGACGGTGAAGGTGGAGACGCCCTCGGGCTGGGCGCCGCGGGAGATCCTGTATCCGGCGAACCCGGGCTCGATCTACCACATGACCAAGACGCAGGACGCCCTGCTCTTCCAGTTCTACGCCAAGAACGACCACGTCCGGATCACAGACCTGCACCAGGGCATCGTCTGGGGCACCCAGACCGCCGAGACCCGTCTCGATCCGCGGCTGATCAACCGGTTCGACTACGACGGCGACTACGGGACCGTGCTGAACCGGTTCCTGATGCAGGCGGCGGTCGGCTATCCGCTCACCGTGCACGGGCCGGGCGGCCAGACGCGGGCCTTCATCAACATCCAGGACACCGTGCGCTGCGTGGAGCTCGCCCTGCTGCACCCGCCGGAGCGCGGCGAGCGGGTGAAGGTGATGAACCAGATGACCGAATGCTGGCGGGTCCGCGACCTCGCCCAGATGATCGCGCGGCTGACCGGCGCGGAGGTGGCCCACCTGCCGAACCCCCGGCAGGAGGCGGACGAGAACGACCTCGCGGTCGAGAACCGGCGCCTGCTCTCGTACGGGCTAGACCCGATCACACTGGAGGACGGCCTCCTGCTGGAGGTCGCCGAGATCGCCCGGGCCTACGCCGAGCGCGCGGACCTGTCGAAGATCCCCTGCGTCTCGGCCTGGAACGCGGAGCGCGCCGCCGCGACGGCGGCCGCCCGGGCGGGCGCCGTCGCCGCGGAATAGCGCTTGCGGCTGTTCGTCTTCGGCTACGGCTTCACCGCCCGGGCGCTGGCGAGACGGCTGCAGCCGTGCGGCTGGGAGGTGCACGGCACGGTCCGCCGGCCCGAGGACGCGCCGGCGCTCGCCGCGGAAGGTGTGATCGCCCACCTCCTGAGCTCGCCCGACACGATCGCGGCGGCCCTGGCCGGCGCGCAGGCGCTGCTGATCACCGCCCCGCCGGGACCCGAGGGCTGCCCCGCCCTGCCCGTGCTGGTTCCGGCGCTGGCCCACGCCCGGGCCTTCCCGGACTGGACCGGCTATCTCTCCACGACCGGCGTCTATGGCGACCGCCGGGGCCGCTGGGTGTTCGAGACCAGCCGGCTCGCCGCCCAGTCAGTGGAGGGCGCGCGGCGGGTGGCGGCCGAACGCGACTGGCTGGAGGTCGGCCGGGGCATGGGGCTGAGCGTCACCGTCTTCCGGCTGCCCGGCATCTACGGCCCGGGCCGCTCCGCCTTCGACCGCCTGCGCGCCGGCCAGGCCCGGCGGATCACGGCGCCGGGGCAGGTGTTCTCCCGCATCCACGTGGACGACCTGGCGGCGGGGCTCGAGGCCTCGATCGCCCGGCCGCGGGCCGGCGGGATCTACAACCTGTGCGACGACGAGCCGGCGCCGAACCCCGACGTGATCGCCTACGCCGCGCGCCTGCTGGGGATTGCGCCGCCGCCGGAGATCCCGCTGGCCGAGGCCGGCCTGTCCGCCCAGGCCATGCGCTTCTACGCCGAGAGCAAACGGGTCTCGAACGCCCGCGCCAAGGCCGAGCTGGGCTGGCGGCCGGCCTATCCGACCTACCGCGAAGGCCTGGCCGCGATCCTGGCCGCCGGCGGCTAGGCCGGCGGGCGACGGGCGGCCACGAGGATGCCGGCCAGGATCAGGACCATGCCCACAGCGTGGTGTGGACCGAAGGCCTCGCCCAGCAGAAGGACCGCGAGGATCGCGCCGAAGATCGGCTGGACGTGCAGGTACTGGCTGGCCCGCGCTGCCCCCGAAAGTTCGATGCCGCGATTGTAGAACAGGTAGGACAGGAACGACGGGAAGATCGCCACATAGGCGATGCCCGCGAAGCTCGCCGGCGAGACGACGATCCGGTGTCCGGCGGCGAGCTCCACCGCATAGAGCGGCGCGAGCAGGACGAGGGAGGCCACGAAGGTCGCCCACAGCAGGCTGAGGGCATGCACCTGCGGCCGCTGGCGCAGCATCAGGGAGTAGACCGCGTAGAGCACCACGCCGATCAGGATCAGGCCGTCGCCGGCGTTGAGCCCGAGGTGCAGCAGGTCCCAGGGCCGGCCATGGGTCACCACCGCCAGCACGCCGACCAGCGACAGCGCCATGCCGGCGATCTGCCACCTGTTCACCCGGTCGCGGAGCGCGAGCCAGCCGAACAGCATCACGAGCGGCGGGATCGCCGCCTGCATGACCACGCTGTTGAGCGCCGTGGTGGTCTGGAGGCCGAAGTAGAGCAGGACGCCGAAGCTCGCCACGCCCATGGCGGCCAGCGCCACGATCATCTTCCACCGGCGGCGCAGCTCGGGCCAGTCGCGCTTCAGGTGCGGCCAGGCGAGCGGCGTGACCAGCACCAGGGCCGCCGCCCAGCGCCAGAACGACAGGGCGACGGGCGGTACGGCGCCGGCGAGCGCCCGGCCGGCGATCGAGTTGCCCGCCCAGAACAGCATGGTCAGGCAGAGCAGCAGGGGCGCGGCGCGCCAGAGGGCGGCGGGGCTCAGGAGACGGCCTCGTCCACGGCGGCGACGATCCGGGCGATGTCCTGCGGCCGGGACAGGCGATGGTCGCCGTCCTTGATCAGGGTGAAGACCACGTCCCGGCCCTTCAGGCCCTGAGCCAGCTCCAGTGCGTGGCGCCAGGGGACGTCGGGGTCCTCGCCGCCCTGCAGGATGCGCACCGGCGCCTCGATGGGGATCTCCTGAGCCTCCAGGATCGACCAGCGCGCCCCGTCCTCCAGCAGCTCGCGGGTGATCGGATAGGGCTCGCCGTACTCCGATGGCCTCAGCCAAACCCCGTCGCGCGCGAGGTCGGCCAGCCCTTCCGGCGGGATCTCCGGCTTCATCAGCTTCTCGGTGAAGTCGGGCGCCGGCGCGATCAGCACCAGCGCCTTCACCCGCTCGGGCCGGGCCATGGCCGCCAGGCAGGCGATCCAGCCGCCCATGGACGAGCCGACCAGCACGGTCTCGCCCGCGGCGAGTTCGTCGATCACCGCCAGCGCATCCTCGCGCCAGCGGGTGATGGTCCCGGAGCGGAAGTCGCCTTCGGACTCGCCGTGGCCGAAGTAGTCGAACCGCACATAGGCGCGGCCGCGGGCCTGCGCCCAGTCCGCCAGCGCCTCGGCCTTGGCGCCGGCCATGTCCGACTTGAAGCCGCCCAGCCACACGACCGTCGGGCCTTCGCCGGCGACGCGCTTCCAGGCGATCCGGTAGCCCGGCCGCGCGAGGTGTCCGCTCTCTTCGCTCATGGCGGGGTCTTAGCCCGGGGCCGGCGGTGTTTACCATCGCCCGTTTCGCGCTATGGGAAGGACGTGGCCCTGCCCCCTGGTTTCACCCTCCTGCAGGTCGTCCCGGAGCTCGAGACCGGCGGCGCCGAGCAGACCACCCTGGAGGTGGCCCGCGCGGTCGTACAGGCCGGCGGCCGGGCGATCGTGGCGAGCCGTGGCGGGCGCATGGCGGCGCGGCTGGCGGCCGACGGCGGCGAGCTCGTGCCGCTGGAGGCCCAGTCCAAGAACCCGCTGGTGATACTTGGCAACGCGCGACGCCTGGCGGCGCTGATCCGGCGGGAGAAGGTCAGCCTCGTCCATGCCCGCAGCCGGGCCCCGGCCTTCTCGGCCCTGTGGGCGGCGCGCGCCACCGGCAGGCCGTTCGTGGCCACCTACCACGGGGTCTACAAGGCCAAGTCCGGGCTGAAGCGCTGGTACAATGCGGTGATGACCCGCGGCGACCTCGTGATCGCCAACTCCGACTACACTCGCGCCCACGTCCTGGCCGAGCACCACCTGCCTGCTGAGAAGGTCGTGACCATCCCCCGCGGCGTGGATCTCGACCGTTTCGATCCGGAGAAGGTGGCGCCCGAGCGCGTCGCGCGCCTGCGCGAGGCCTGGGGGATCCCGCCCGGCGATCCACGGACCAAGGTGCTGCTCGCCGGCCGGCTGACGCGGATCAAGGGCCACGCCACCATCGTCGACGCTGTCGCGCGGCTGGCGGCGGAGGGCCGGCGCGACCTGCTCGTCCTGTTCGCCGGCGACGACCAGGGCCGCACCGAGTACCGCCAGGAGCTGGAGGCGCAGATCGCCGCCGCCGCTCTTCAGGACACGGTAAAGATCGTCGGGCATTGTGACGACATGCCCGCGGCCTTCCTGCTCTGCGACCTGGCCATCCTGCCCACGACCGTGCCGGAGTCCTTCGGCCGCGCGGCGGTTGAGCCGCAGGCCATGGGCCGGCCGGTCGTCGCCTCCGCCCACGGCGGCACGGTGGAGACGGTGGTCGACGGGTTGACCGGCTGGCTGGTCCCGCCGGGCGACGCTCCGGCCTGGGCCGAGGCGCTTCGCACCGCCGTGGACGCTGGTCCCGCCCGACGCGGCGAGATGGGCCGCACCGCCATGGACCGCGCCCGTCAGCTCTACCGGGTGGACGCCATGTGCGCCGCGACGCTGGCGGCCTACGAACGGGTGCTGGAGGCCCGCGCCTGATGGCCCGCGGCGTAAAGAAGATCCTGGTCGTCAAGCTGGGGGCGCTGGGCGACTTCGTCCTGGCGCTGGCGGCGATGAAGAAGATCCGCGAGGCGCACCGCAAGGATCACATCACCCTGCTCACCACGCCGCCGTTCGAGGCGCTGGCCAAGTCCTGCCCCTACTTCAACGCGGTGGAGACGGACGGTCGCCCCGAGACCTTCGCCCAGTGGATGGCGCTCCGGAAGCGCCTGAAGGCGGCGGGCTACGACCGCGTCTACGACCTGCAGACCTCGTCGGCCTCCAACCGCATCTTCCAGATCCTGCGCCCCAACCCGCCGGCCTGGTCCGGCATCGCGCTCGGCTGCTCGCTGCCGCACCGGAACAAGCTGCGCGACCACATGCACACGCTGGAGCGGCACGCCGACCAGTTGATGTACGCCGGCATCTGGCCCGACGCGCCGACCGCGCCCGGCGAGGCGCCGCCCCCCGACCTGTCGTGGATCTGGAAGAACCAGCCCTCCGACCGGCCCGTGCCGGGTGCGGTGAAGCCGAGGGCCTATGTGATGTTCGTCCCCGGCGGCTCGGCGCACCGCCCGGAGAAGCGCTGGCCGGTGGACCGCTACGCCGAACTGGCCCGCATCCTCTACGGCCGCGGCTTCGACATCGTGATCATCGGCGGTCCGCAGGAGACGGCGCTGGCGCATGCGATCCAGCGCACCGTGCCGCGCGCCCGGGACCTCACGGGCCGCACCGATTTCGCGCGCATCGCCGTGCTGGGCGCCAAGGCGGCGCTGGCGGTGGGGAACGACACGGGCCCGCTGCACCTCGCGGCCGCCGCCGGAGCCCCGACCGTGGTGCTGTTCTCGGGCGCGTCGGACCCCGCCCTGTCGGCCCCGCGGGGGAAGGTCGCCGTCCTGCGGGCGGAGAAACTGTCGGAGCTTCCTGTGGCCAAGGTGGCACAGGCTGCAGTTTCTCTCGCGCCAACCCCGGCCAGCGCGGGTTGATACCGGGGCGGCGCTCACGCATATACTTTATCGAGCGACCGGAGCGCAGTTAGCGCGCCGGCGTTTTGCGTTGAAACAACACTCGGAGCCTCGCCTATTCGCCGCCCCATGCAGGCGCCGCCCGTCAAAGACGGTCCGCGCATCAATGATGAAATCCGCGTTCCCCGCGTCCTCCTCATCGACCAGAACGGTGAGAAGCAGGGCGTGATGCCGACCTCCGCCGCGCTGGAGGCCGCCGAAGAGGCCGGCCTCGACCTGGTGGAAATCGTTCCGAATGCGGATCCGCCCGTTTGCAAGATCCTGGACTACGGCAAGTTCAAGTTCCAGGAGCAGAAGAAGAAGAACGAGGCGCGCAAGCGGCAGAAGGTGGTGGAGATCAAGGAGATCAAGCTCCGCCCGAACATCGACACGCACGACTACGAGACCAAGGCGAAGTCGATGCATCGGTTCTTCGAAGAGGGCGACAAGGTGAAGGTCACCCTGCGCTTCCGCGGTCGCGAGCTGGCCCACCCGGAACTGGGCATGAAGCTCCTCCAGAAGGTGAAGGCCGACTTCGAGCCGGTCGCCAAGGTGGAGTACGAGCCCCGGATGGAGGGCCGCCAGATGATCATGATCCTCGCGCCGCGGTAGACGCGTGAAGCCGGGACATCTCGGAATCTGGGGAGCGGTCGCCGTCACGGCGGCCGCTTTTCATTTGCCCGCCGCCGCGCAAGACAAGACGACGCCGGAGAACGCACCCTACCCGTCGTTCAAGATCGCCGAGGGCCTCTACTACGTGGGCGCGGCGGACTACGCGGCCTACCTGCTCACGACCAGGGCCGGGCTGATCGTCATCGACGGCGGCGACGGGCCCACCGGCCGGCAGGTGGTGGCCAACATCCGCACCCTGGGCTTCGACCCGAAGACGGTGAAGGTGCTGGTCAACACCCACCAGCACTTTGACCACGCGGCGGGCCTCGCCGAGGTCAAGCGGGCCGCGCCGGGCGCGAAGCTCTACGCCAGCGCCGCGGACGCGCCGATCATCGAGGCCGGCGGCAAGGGCGACCCTTACCTGAAGGGCCCGCAGTGGGAGTACGCGCCCACCAAGGTCGATGCGATTATCAAGGACGGGCAGAAGATCACCCTCGGCGGCGTGACCCTGACCGCGCACGTGACGCCCGGCCACACCAAGGGCTGCACCACCTGGACCTTTCCGGTCACCGTCGCCGGCAAGGTGCGCCAGGCGCTGGTCCACTGCTCGTCGAGCGTCCTGCCGGGCTACCGCCTGGTGGCGCCCGAGACCTATCCAGGCATGGCCGCCGACTACGAACGGAGCCACCGCTTCTGGCTGAACGCCCCGTGCGAGGTGTTCCTGGCCAGCCACACGCGGTTCTTCGATCTCAAGGCCAAGCACGAGGCCCTGAAGGGTGGCAAGGTCGACGCCTTCGTCGATCCCGCTGGCTGCAAGGCCTACTACCAGGCCTCCTACAAGGCGTTTCGGACCGAGCTCGAGAAGCAGCAGAAGGCCACGACCGCGAAGTAGTCGGACGAACTGAGGTGTTGCTGATCGCCGCGGCTCAGTCCTAGCCTAGGGCATGTCCGAAACGCCGCCTGGGGAGGCGACGAAGCCGCCCCGCTTCGCGGCCGCGTCCCTGATCTCTCTCATCTTCCTGAACATGCTGGGCTTCGGGATCATCGTCCCGCTGCTGCCCTTCTATGCGAAGTCGTTCGACGCCCCGCCCTGGCAGGTGGCGCTGATCTTCTCGGCCTTCTCCGTCGGCACCTTCTTCGGCGAGCCGTTCTGGGGACGTCTTTCGGATCGCTACGGCCGCAAGCCGCTGCTCATCTCGACCATCATCGCCAATGGCCTCTGCTACCTGGCGCTGGCGTTCGCGCCCAACGCCTGGGCGGCGTTCGGCATCCGGCTGCTGGGCGGGCTGTTCTCCGGCAACGGGTCGGTGATCCAGGGCTACATCGCCGACGTGACGCCGCCCGAGCGCCGCACGCGCGCGCTGAGCTACCAGAGCGCGGCCTGGAACGTCGGCCTGATCGTCGGCCCCTCGCTCGGCGGCCTGTTCGCCCATCCCGAGGCGGGACCTGTCGGCTTCCAGCTCCCGCTGTTCATCGCGTCCGGCATGTTCGGCGCCTGCGCACTCGGCATCCTGCTGGTCATCCGCGAGAGCCGGGCCCGCGAGGTCGGCCCGCCCCGCCATCCGAGCCGGTGGCGCGCCACCGGCGAGGCGGCCCGCCACCCGGTGATCGGCAAGCTGATGCTGGTCACCTTCCTGGTCGGCTTCGCCTTCACCGGGGTGGAGTCGATCTTCGGCCTGTGGGCGCAGGAGCGCTACGGATGGGGTCCGCGCGAGGTCGGCATCGCCTTCGCCTTCGCCGGCGCGGCCTCGGCGGTGACCCAGATGACGTTCACCGGGCCGCTGGCCGAGCGCTACGGCCAGGGCCGGATGCTGGCGGTCGGCATGGCGCTGACCATGGTCTGTCTCGCGCTGCAGCCGGTGGTGAACAGCGGGCCGGCGACGATCGCCGTCATGTCGCTGAGCGCCATCGGCGCCTCCATCGCCTGGCCGAACGTGGCGGCGATGATCTCGGAGTCCGCCGACCCGCACCGCCAGGGTCAGATCCTCGGGCTCAACAACGCCATGAGCGCGCTGGCCCGGGTGATCGGGCCGTTCTGCGCCGGTCTCTCCTTCGCAGGGCTGACCATTCACGGCCCCTTCCTCCAGGGGGCGCTGGCCGTCGCGCCGGCCGTGTGGCTGGCGCTCGCCGCCGGCGAGATCGCCCGGCGCAGGCGCGGCGGCGCCGGCCCGCCATGACGGCCTGAGGGCCGCCGCCTTGCGCCGCCGGCCCGTTTCGCGTATTAGCCCGCCCCTTCGGAGCCGCCTGGCCAAAGGCATGCCATGGCGGTTCATAAACACGACCAGAAGGACGGAGCTTCGCGGCTCCGACGTGAAATGCCGAAACTGAAGACGAAGTCGGGCGCGAAGAAGCGCTTCAAGCTGACGGCGACGGGCAAGCTCAAGGCCGGCGTGGCCGGCAAGCGCCACCGCCTGATCAGCCACAACGCCAAGTACATCCGTCAGAACCGCGGGACCAAGGTGATGAGCGAAGCCGACGCTCAGATCATCAAGAAGTTCCTGCCGTACGGCCTCTAAGGGAGATCTGACAGATGGCTCGCGTGAAGAGGGGCGTCACCGCCCACGCCAAGCACAAGAAGGTCCTGGAGCAGGCCAAGGGCTTCTACGGCCGCCGCAAGAACACCATCCGCGCGGCCAAGGCCGCGGTGGACAAGGCCGGCCAGTACGCCTACCGCGACCGCAAGGTCCGCAAGCGCAACTTCCGTTCGCTGTGGATCCAGCGGATCAACGCCGCGGCGCGCCTCGAGGGCTTCACCTACTCGCAGTTTATCCACGGCCTGAGCCAGGCCGGGATCGAGATGGACCGCAAGGTCCTCGCGGACATCGCGGGTAACGATCCGACCGGGTTCAAGGCCATCGCCGACAAGGTTCGCGCCGCGCTGGCTTAAGGCTACGGGGTCCTCGAGATCCGGGACTTAAGGAAAAGCCCTCCGGCCGAACCGCCGGAGGGCTTTTTGCTGTGCGCGCTCCGGGTTCACGAACGTCCCTTCCCCCTCTAAGAACCCCACCGTCATGACCGACCTTTCCCAACTCGAAGCCGACCTCACCGGCGCGATCGCCGCCGCCGGCGATGTGGCCGCCCTCGAGGCGGTGCGCGTCGCCGCCCTCGGCAAGTCCGGCTCCGTCTCCGAGCTGCTCAAGACCATGGGCCAGCTCAGCCCCGACGAGCGCCGCGAGCGCGGCCCGCTGATCAATGGGCTGCGCGACCGGATCACCGCGGCCATCGCCGCGCGCAAAGCCGAGCTGGAGGCCGCCGAGCTGGAGGCGCGGCTCGCCGCCGAGCGCGTCGACCTGACCCTGCCCCCTCCGCCGGAGCGCCGGGGCCGCGTGCATCCCACCATGCAGGTGCTGGACGAGATGATCGCCATCTTCGCCGACATGGGCTTCGGCCTGGCGGAGGGCCCGGACATCGAGGACGACTTCCACAACTTCACGGCGCTCAACTTCCCGCCCAAGCACCCGGCGCGGGAGATGCACGACACCTTCTGGCTGCCCGTGGACGCCGACGGCGAGCGCAAGCTCCTGCGCACCCACACCAGCCCGGTGCAGGTGCGGGTCATGCAGCAGGGCCAGAACGCCAAGCTCCCGAGCTGGATCGCCCAAGGCCAGGCGCCGCCGATCCGCGTCATCGTGCCGGGCCGCGTCTACCGCTCGGACAGCGACGCCACCCACACGCCCATGTTCCACCAGATGGAAGGCCTGGTCATCGACCGGAACATCCACATGGGCCACCTGAAGTGGACGCTCGACGCCTTCACCCGCCGGTTCTTCGAGACGGACGCGGTGGTCACCCGCTTCCGCCCCCACCACTTCCCGTTCACCGAGCCCTCCTGCGAGATGGACGTGCAGTGCGACCGGTCGGGCGGCTCGATCAAGATCGGCGAGGGCTCCGACTGGCTGGAGATCCTCGGCGGCGGCATGGTCCACCCCAAGGTGCTCATCAACTGCGGCCTCGACCCGGACGAATGGCAGGGCTTCGCCTTCGGCCTCGGGATCGATCGCCTGGGCGCGCTGAAGTACGGCATGCCCGACCTGCGCGACATGTTCGCCGCCGACACCCGCTGGCTGGAGCACTGGGGCTTCTCGGCCTTCCAGGCGCCGAACCCGGCCACCGGCCTGAGCTGAGCGCCTGAGAGGATAAAGCGATGAAGTTCACCCTCTCCTGGCTCAAGGAGCACCTGGACACGACCGCCTCCGTGCAGGAGGTGGTCGACGCCATGACCATGGCCGGCCTCGAGGTCGAAGGGGTCGAGGACCCCGCCTCCAAGCTCGCCAAGTTCTCGGTCGCCAAGATCGTCGAGGCCGTGCAGCACCCGAACGCCGACAAGCTGCGGGTCTGCCAGGTCGACACCAAGGACGGCCGGCTGGAGATCGTCTGCGGCGCCCCGAACGCGCGCCCGGGCCTGACCACCATCTACGCCCCCATCGGCGCCTATGTGCCCGGCAGCGGCATCACGCTGGAGCCGCGGCCGGTGCGCGGCGTGGTCTCCAACGGCATGCTCTGCTCGGCCAAGGAGCTGGAGGTCTCGGAGGAGTCGAACGGCATTGTCGAGCTGCCGGACGAGCTGCCGGTGGGCGCTCCGGCCGTGGAGGCCTTCGGCCTGGAGGCCGTCATCGACTTCGAGGTGACGCCGAACCGGCCCGACTGGCTGGGCGTGCGCGGCATCGCCCGCGACCTCGCCGCCGCCGGCCTCGGCACGCTGAAGCCCGATCCGCTGGAGCCGGTCCCGGGGCGGTACCCCTGCCCCGTCGAAATCCGCGTCGACGGCGACGCCTGCCCGGTGTTCGCCGGCCGGGTGATCCGCGGGGTTAAGAACGGCCCCTCGCCCGCCTGGCTGCAGCAGCGGCTGGTGTCGGTGGGCCTGCGCCCGATCAACGCCCTGGTGGACGTCACCAACTACATCACCTACGACCGCGCCCGCCCGCTGCACGTCTACGACCGCGCCTTGATGGTCGGCGACGTGATCGAGGCGCGGCTCGGCAAGGGCCCGGCCGAACCTTCCGGCGAGGACACGCCGACGCCGCACGCCCACAAGGACGAGCAGCTCATCGCCCTCGATGGCAAGACCTATGACCTGACGCCCGAGATGAGCGTCATCGCCGACGCCGACGGGCAGCGGCCGATCGGCATCGGCGGGGTCATGGGCGGGGAGAGCACGGGCTGCTCCGAGACGACGGTGGACGTGTTCGTCGAGTGCGCCTGGTTCGACCCGATCCGCACCGCCCAGACCGGCCGCACCACCGGCATCACCTCCGACGCCCAGTACCGCTTCGCCCGCGGCGTCGACCCGGAGAGCCTCGTGCCGGGCCTCGAGCTCGCCACGCGGATGATCCTGGAGCTGTGCGGCGGTGAGCCGTCGGAGATCCGGGTCGCCGGCCAGGCCCCCGCCCGCCCGGCGGCGTTCGAGTTCGATCGCGGCTACGTGAAGAAGCTCTCCGGCCTCGACCTGCCGCGCGAGCGCACGGACGACATCCTGCGCAAGCTCGGCTTCGAGCTGGATGGCGAGCGCGTCCAGCCGCCCTCCTGGCGCCGCGACGTGGAAGGCAAGGCCGACCTCGTGGAGGAGATCGCCCGGATCGAGGGCTACGATCGCCTGCCGCTCGAGCCGCTTCCCGAGGTCGCCGCCCCGGCCGGCGGCGCGCTCACCGTGCGCCAGTCGCGCATGCGCACCGCCCGCCGGGCCATGGCCGCGCGCGGCTATGCCGAGGCCGTCACCTGGAGCTTCCTGCGTACGGAGTGGGCCCAGCTCTTCGGCGGCGGCCAGCCGCAACTGGTGCTCGCCAATCCGATCGCCGCGGACCTCGCCTGCATGCGGCCGTCCGTGCTGCCCAATCTGATCGAGGCCGCGGCCCGCAACGCGCGCAAGGGGTTCCCCGACGCCGCCCTGTTCGAGGTCGGCCCGAACTTCCGCGGCGACCAGCCGGGCGACCAGTGGACGGCGGTGGCCGCCCTGCTCGCGCCGCACCGACCCAAGCACTGGGCGGGCGCGGCGGGCGACGATCTGTTCCGGCTCAAGGGCGACCTGATCTTCCTGCTGGAGGAGCTGGGCGCGCCGGCGTTGCAGACGGTCCAGGGCCAGAACTCGCCCTGGTGGCACCCTGGCCGTTCGGCCCGCCTGCAGCTCGGACCCAAGACCGTCGTCGCCGAGTTCGGCGAGCTTCATCCGCGCATCCTCAAGGCGCTCGACGCCGAGGGGCCGATGCTGGCCTTCGAGCTGAACCTCGAGGCGATCCCCGAGCCCAAGAAGAAGGCGGTGAAGACCAAGCCGGCGCTGGAGCTCTCCGCGCTTATGCCGCTGCGCCGCGACTTCGCCTTCGTCGTCGACGAGGCGACCCCGGCCGGCGACCTCGTCCGGCCGATCGCCGGCGTCGACAAGGCGCTGATCGCCGACGTGCGGATCTTCGACGTCTACCAGGGCAAGGGCGTTCCCGAAGGCCAGAAGTCGGTCGCCGTGGAGGTCCTCCTGCAGCCGCGCGAGAAGACCCTGACCGACGCGGAGATCGAGGCCCTGTCGGCCAAGATCGTGGCGGTGGCCGAAAAGGCCGTGGGCGCGAAGCTCCGCGGCTAATCCCGGCGCGACGCCGCGGCCCATTGGACCGCGGCGGCCGCTCCGCCATGCTCGGACGATGAGCGACTCCCCCTCACCGCCGCGCACCTGCTTGGGCTGCGACGCCTGCTGCACGGTGATGGCGGTGCGCGAGCTGCCGAAGCCGGCGGGGGAGCCGTGCCGGCATCTGCTGGGCGAGGCCCGCGGCTGCGCCGTATGGGGCGAGCATCCGCCCTCGTGCCAGACCTTCCATTGCCTGTGGCGGCACGGCGAGGCGCCTGAGCGGCTATTTCCGCCGTCGTGCGGCTTCGTGCTGGCGGCGGGCGAACGCGACCGCTGGCCGGTCGCCGTGCAGGTCGTGTCGCTGCCCGGCCGCCGCCACGCCTGGAACACGCCGGAAAACCGGGCGGCCTTCAGCGCGCTCGCCACGGCGTGGAACGGCGTCGTGACGATTACGGACCCGCACGGCTGCGCCACCCACGCCTTCGCACCCAGCGGGCGGGTCTATTCCCGCACCCTGCATCCCGAGGTCTTCCCAGAGGGCGGCGCCATCGTGGCGGTGCCGAGGTCCGACTACGCCGCCTGACCGGCGCCCCCGCCTAGAACGGCAGGACGTTCCGCTTCCGCGAGTAGTTCAGGTAGCCGACGTTCGCGCCCAGCCGGACGCCGACGCCTGCGCGGATCGGCGCGAGGGTGACCCCGGCCGCCTTCTGGTAGTTCACGCCCAGGCCGCCCACGAAATAGGCCGAGCCTTCGACACCCGGGAACCGCTGGAAGATCGTGTCCGGCTCCTGCAGGTCGTAGCAGAGGGTGAACACGCGGCTGGCGTTGCCGCCGAAGTCCCAGCCGGCCGACGGGCCCTGCCAGAACACCTCCACCGGCTCGCGGCCCTTCATGTACAGCAGGCCCCGGCCGTAGCGGGCGCCGAACACCAGGGCGCCGGAGGCTTCCTCGCCGGCGATGTAGGCGGTGGGACGGCCGTTGTTGGCGAAGATCTTCTCCACCGCCGCGCCCGCCGTCTCCGCGGTCACGCCCATGAAGTCCGAAACGTTCTGGACGATCTCGTCGCGCGTGTAGGTCTGCGCCTGGCCCGGCGGTTGCGCCGGATAGCTGGGCGTGGAGTTCGGCGGCGGCGGCGCTTCGGCGCGGCCGGCCGGCGGGGCCGGGTCGTCAGCCGAGCGGACGGGCGGCAGTTCGCGGACTTCGGTGGACTGGGCGCGGGCGAGGCCTGCGGCGCCGAGCGACACCAGGCCGGTCATGATCAGGGTGCGGCGATCCATGGGCGCCTATTCCTCCAGAGGTCTTCAGCCAGCTCCCGCCCAGGTGACTGATGGCTGCGCGCAGCTTAACGCCGGATTAACCACGCACGTCCGTGACGCGACGCCGCGTCCCTCGCAGAGCGCCCGATATGTGCTAGGAGGCGCGCCTGATGACGACTTCCCTCGACAAGATCCGCAACTTCTCCATCGTCGCGCACATCGACCACGGCAAGTCGACCCTGTCCGACCGCCTGATCCAGGAGACCGGCGCGCTGACCGCGCGCGAGATGTCCGAGCAGGTGCTCGACAACATGGACATCGAGCGCGAGCGCGGGATCACCATCAAGGCCCAGACGGTCCGGCTGCACTACAAGGCCGACGACGGCGAGACCTACGTCCTCAACCTGATGGACACCCCCGGGCACGTGGACTTCGCCTACGAGGTCTCCCGCTCGCTCGCCGCCTGCGAAGGCTCGATCCTGGTGGTGGACGCCTCGCAAGGCGTCGAGGCCCAGACCCTCGCCAACGTCTACCAGGCGATCGACAACAATCACGAGATCGTGCCCGTCCTGAACAAGATCGACCTGCCGGCCGCCGAACCGGAACGGGTGCGCCAGCAGATCGAGGACGTCATCGGCCTCGACGCCTCGGACGCTGTGGAGTGCTCGGCCAAGACCGGCATCGGCATCCACGACGTTCTGGAAGCCATCGTGAAGCGCCTGCCGCCGCCGAAGGGCGACCGCGACGCGCCGCTGAAGGCGCTGCTGGTGGACGCCTGGTACGACCAGTACCTGGGCGTGGTCGTGCTGGTCCGCGTCTTCGACGGCACTCTGAAGGTCGGCCAGAAGGTCAAGATGATGCAGACCGGGGCCGAGTATCAGATCGACCGCCTCGGCGTCTTCCGGCCCAAGCAGACGGACGTGGCCGAGCTCGGCCCGGGCGAGGTCGGCTTCATCACCGCCTCGATCAAGGAAGTCGCCCACGCCGCCGTCGGCGACACCATCACCGACACCCGCAAGCCTACCGATGCGCCGCTTGCCGGCTTCCGCGAGGTGCAGCCGGTGGTGTTCTGCGGCCTCTTCCCCGTGGACGCCGCCGACTTCGAGGACCTGCGCGCCGCCATCGGGCGCCTGCGCCTGAACGACGCCTCGTTCAGCTATGAGATGGAGACCAGCGCGGCGCTGGGCTTCGGCTTCCGCTGCGGCTTCCTGGGTCTGCTGCACCTGGAGATCATCCAGGAGCGCCTGAGCCGCGAGTTCGACCTCGACCTGATCGCCACGGCCCCGTCGGTGGTCTACCGCGTGACGATGACCAACGGCGACGAGATCGAGCTGCACAATCCGGCGGACCTGCCGGACCCGGTGAAGATCGAGAGCATCGCCGAGCCGTGGATCAAGGCGACCATCTTCACGCCCGACGACTACCTCGGCCCGATCATCAAGCTCTGCCAGGACCGCCGCGGCCAGCAGCGCGAGCTCTCCTACGTGGGCAACCGCGCCATGGTCGTCTACGACCTGCCGCTGAACGAGGTCGTGTTCGACTTCTACGACCGGCTGAAGTCCATCTCGAAGGGCTACGCCTCGTTCGACTACACGATCGAGGAGTACCGCACGGGCGACCTCGTGAAGATGTCGATCCTGGTCAACGCCGAGCCGGTGGACGCGCTCTCCATGCTGGTGCACCGCGACCGGGCCGAGAGCCGCGGCCGGGGCATGGTCGAGAAGATGAAAGAACTCATCCCGCCGCACATGTTCCAGATCCCGATCCAGGCGGCGATCGGCGGGCGGATCATCGCGCGCGAGACGGTGCGCGCGCTCCGCAAGGACGTGACGGCCAAGTGCTACGGCGGCGACGCCACCCGCAAGCGCAAGCTCCTCGACAAGCAGAAGGAGGGCAAGAAGCGCATGCGCCAGTTCGGCAAGGTGGAGATCCCGCAGGAAGCCTTCATCGCCGCCCTCAAGATGGACGCGGACTGACGCGGGGATCCTATGCTCGCCTCTCCCGCTAGAGCCGCGGGAGAGAACCGGCTCAGAGCTGGTTGAACTCGCCGCAGCGGCACTTCACCACCATGTCGGCCAGCACCGAGCGGTCCTGGGCGGTGAAGATGACGTCGTCGCAGGCCCCGCAAACGAACTTGGCGGTGGCGCCGGCGGCGACCTGATCCTGGGCCTCCACCACGGTCCGGCGGCCCACGAACAGGCCGGGGAAGGTGCGCATCGAGACCTCGAGCATGGGACGTGTCTACTCCTGAACCTGGGCCGCCTATAACCCAGCCCCTTCGCACCTGCAAAAACTCTTGTAAGCCGCCATTGTTGCAACGCAACGTTCTTTGAACGCCGTTTGCCCCCAATGCTCAGGTGTGAGGCGGCCCCTGCCCGGCGGCCGGGCGCCTGCGGGGCGGCACGGCGCGCCAGAGCGCCAGCACGAGCGCGAACAACGCCAGGTACATCGCCGTGAACGCCCACATGGGAAGCGGCCAATAGATGAGCCGGTTCACAGCCCGCATGATCAGCGGGTCCTGCGCTCCGCCCCCGGTGAGGCCGTCCTGCCAGACGGTGAGAAAGCAGGCACGGCCGAGGACGGCCTGCAGGGCCACCACTACCCACGAGACCACGTGCAGCGCCCGCCACGCGCGGATCCGCACCCAGTCCCACCCGCACCGCGCGCCCACCGGGATGGCGACAAGCCCCAGCACGTTGAAGGCGATCACCAGCAGGTGCAGCAGCAGGACGAGCTGGCCGAGCGCGGCGTTCATCCGCCCATCCTGCCCGTGCCCTGCGGCGCAGAGAAGGAACGCGTTTCCCGCCGCGGCGATTGGTTGGCATGCGGTTCCTGTGCGACGAGATGCTGGTGCGGCTCGCCCGCCTGCTCCGGGCGGCGGGGTATGACACCTACCTGGCGAGCGGCGGGCAGAACGATGCGGCCCTGCTGCACATCGCCCGCGAGGAGGGCCGGCTGCTGCTGACCAAGGACCGGCGCCTGGCCGAGGCGGCGGAGCCCGACTCGGTGCTGATCGCCGGCCGCGGCGTCGAGGCCCAGGCGCAGTCGCTGAGCGCCGCCGTGGCCCTGGACTGGTCCTGCGCGCCGTTCACCCGCTGCGTCATGGACAATGCGCGCCTGCGGCCCGCCACGCTCGACGAGATCGACACCATGCCGCCGCAGGCCCAGGCCCTGCCCGGACCGTTCCGCGCCTGCCCCGCCTGTGGGCGCCTCTACTGGCCGGGCAGCCATGTGCGGCGCATGTCGGCGAGGCTCGGCGGGCTCGCTTCGCCGGGCACTTGACGATTTGATGACGGCGCCGGAAATGGCTCGCCAAGAACTCGGTGGGGGAACCGGATGCGGAAACTGATCGTGCTCGGCGCGGCTCTTTCGGCGCTGTGGGTGTCGGGCTGCAACACCATGTCGGGCATTGGGCGCGACCTGGAGGCTGCGGGCTCGGCGGTCAGCGGCGCGGCCGAGGACGCCAAGCGCTGAGACGGGAGGGAACGGCCGCGCCGCGCGCGCCGTTCGACGGGGACCAAGCCCACGAGGAGGTCCCCATGAGCACGTCAAAGCACCCCGGCCCCGGCGAGGCCCAGCCGCCCCGCGACGACCTGCAGGACGATCCCGGCATCGGCGCCTCGCGCGGCACGACCATCTCGGGCGAGGATCCGCACATCCTGCGCCAGGACGGCGAGAACACCGAGGAAGGCGACGTCGGCAACGACACCGACGCCACCGGCGCGCCGACGCCGATTGAGCAGCAACGCTCCCATCCGTAAGCCGGCGACTCTTCGTCTCGCGCCCTTCCCACGCGGAGTCCGGCGGGCCATATGGGGCGGCCATGGCTGAAATCCGTTATCCGCTCGGCCCGTCGGTCTCCCGCGGCCTCAAGCACCGCTGCCCCGCCTGCGGGCAAGGCAAGCTGTTCCGGAAGTACCTGAAGGTCACGCCGCGCTGCGAGGCCTGCGACCACGACCTGGCCCGCTACCCGGCCGACGACGGCCCGGCCTACCTGACCATCCTGCTGGTCGGTCACCTGATCGTGGGGCCGCTGTTCTTCTTCCCGATCGTCTGGGAGAGCCCGGCGGTCTACTCCGTGCCCATCCTGCTGGGTTCGCTGGGCGTCATCACCCTGCTCGCCCTGCCGCGCATCAAGGGCGGCTGGATCGGGCTGATGTATGCGCTGGGCGTCACCGACCGCGAGGCGCGCCTGCATACCGCGGACGCCGCAGACTGACGATTGGCGCGGCCGCGCCTGATCCCTTAGCATCCCCCCATCGGACCAGGGGGACGGATGACGGCGGAAGAGACGGGTGTCGACACCCAGGCGCCCGGCGCGCTGCGGCAAGGCGGGCTGACGCCCCTCCAGCGGGCGAGGGCCATCGTCGGCGGCTCGGCCGGCAACCTCGTCGAGTGGTACGACTGGTTCGCCTACTCGTCCTTCGCCCTCTACTTCGCGCCGCACTTCTTCCCGGCCGGCGACACCACCGCCCAGCTCCTGCAGACGGCGGCGATCTTCGCGGTGGGCTTCTTCGCGCGGCCGCTGGGCGCCTGGCTGATGGGCCTCTACGCCGATCGGCACGGCCGACGCGCGGCGCTGGCCATGAGCGTCGCGATGATGTGCGCCGGCGCGCTGGCCATCGCGGTGCTGCCCGACGCCCGCCAGATCGGCGCCTGGGCGCCGCTCGGCCTGCTCGCCGCCCGCATTCTGCAGGGCCTGTCGGTGGGCGGCGAGTACGGCGCGAGCGCGACCTACATCTCCGAGATGGCCAGCCGCGCCCGACGCGGCTTCTGGGCGAGCTTCCAGTACGTGACGCTGATCGCGGGCCAGCTCCTGGCGCTGGGCGTGCTGATCCTGCTCCAGAACCTGATGCCGCGGGCCGCGCTGGAGGACTGGGGCTGGCGCATCCCGTTCTTCATCGGCGGCGCGCTGGCCGTGGTGGTGTTCTGGATCCGCCGCGGCATGGACGAGAGCACGTCGTACCTGACCGCCAAGGCCGAGGGCGCCGAGCGCGCCCACACCATGATGCTGTTCGCCCGCTTCCCGCGGGAGAGCGCGATGATCTTCGTCCTGACGGCGGCGGGGTCGTTGGCCTTCTACGCCTACACCACCTACATGCAGAAGTTCCTGGTCAACACCGCGGGCTTCACCAAGGGCGCGGCGACCTCGATCACCGCCGTGGCCCTCATCGTCTACATGCTCGCCCAGCCGGCGTTCGGCTGGCTGTCGGACAAGATCGGCCGGCGCGGGGCCATCGCCATCGCCTTCGGCGGTGGCGCCGTCGCCACCTATCCAGTCATGACCGCCCTGGCCGGGACCACCTCGGCGGCCGGCGCGCTGGCGCTGATCATCCTGCTGCTGGTGATCCTGTCGGGCTACACCGCGGTCAGCGGCCTGGTGAAGGCCGAGCTGTTCCCCGCCCACGTCCGCGCCCTGGGCGTCGCCCTCCCCTACGCCGTCGCCAACGCCATGTTCGGCGGCACCGCCGAGTACGTGGCCCTCTGGTTCAAGGACGCCGGCATGGAGCACGGCTTCTATATCTACGTCTCGGTGATGATGGCCGCTGGCCTTCTCGTCGCCCTGAGGCTGCGCGACACCAACCGGCAGAGCCTGATCCTGGAGGACTGAGGCGTGGGCCCGCTCGACATCGCCGCCTTCGGCGTCTTCCTCGTCTGCTGGCTCGCCTACCAGCCGCTGCTGGGCTTCGTGTCCAAGCAGCGCGGGGGGGTGATCAACACCGACATGACGGTCATCCGGGCGGCCTGGATGCGCAACATGGTGGGGCGCGAGAACCGGTTCATGGACGGCCAGCTCCTCGGCCATGCCCTCAACTCGGCCTCGTTCTTCGCCTCGTCCAACCTGATCCTGATCGCCGCCGCCGCCGGGGCGCTGTTCGGGGGCGAGGCGACGTTCCGCAGCGTCTCGGCCCTGGAGGTGATCCGCACCTCCTCGCGCTTCCTGTTCGAGTTCCAGCTCGCCCTGGTGCTGGTCTGCCTGGCCCGCGGCCTGCTCGACTTCATCTGGTCGATCCGTCAGATGAACTACTGCATCGCCACCGTGGGCGCGGTGCCGGACGGCCTGACGACGGAGGAGACCGAGCAGTTCGGGCAGATCTCGGCCCGGCTCCTGAACCCGGCGCTCTCGTCGTTCAACTCGGGGATCCGCGGCTACTACTTCGCCATCGCCGCCGGCGCCTGGCTGTTCGGCCCCTGGGCCTTCATGGCCGCCACCCTGGGCTCCATCACCCTGCTGTTCTGGCGCCAGCGGCGTTCGCCGGCCGCCAAGGCCATCGGCGACCTTCGCCGGCTGCTGGAGGCGACGCCTAGGCGAGCCCCAGTTCCAGCCGAGCCTTCTTCGTCAGCTTCGCCGCTATCAGGGAATGAGCCGTGACGAGCCAGCCTTCCAGCTCGTCACGAGACACGTCGTCGAGGTCCACGATCACCCATTGGCCCTTGGCCAGATAGGGCGCCTGGCGAGCGGGACCGCCCTCCTCGGTGAGCACGACGAAGCCGATCTCGGTCACCTTGAACGAGATCGCTCCCTCGCCGCAGATGGCGAACACCTTGCCGCCCACCTTGTAGACGTCCGACCCGCCCCACTGGACCACCTTGGCGGTGGCGGGCAGGGACAGGGCGAACGCCTCGACCTCGGTGGGCGTCACGGCGTCAGGCCTGGACGCCGACGCCGATCGGGCAGGTGACGCCCGTGCCGCCGATGCCGCAGTAGCCGTTCGGGTTCTTGGCCAGGTACTGCTGGTGGTAGTCCTCGGCGAAGTAGAACGGCCCGGCCGGCGCGATCTCGGTGGTGATGCGGCCAAGGCCGCTCTTCGAAAGCGCCTGCTGGTAGGCCTCGCGGGAGGCCTCGGCGGCCTGGGCCTGGGCATCGTTCACCGGGTAGATGCCCGAGCGGTACTGGGTGCCGATGTCGTTGCCCTGGCGCATGCCCTGGGTCGGATCGTGGTTCTCCCAGAAGGCCTTCAGCAGGTCCTCGTACGTGACGACCTTCGGATCGTAGACCACCAGCACGGCCTCGGTGTGGCCGGTCCGGCCCGAGCAGACCTCCTCGTAGGAGGGATTGGGCGTGATGCCGTTCACATAGCCCACCGCCGTCACGTAGACGCCCGGCAGGTTCCAGAACACGCGCTCCACGCCCCAGAAGCAGCCCATGGCGAAGACCGCCGTCTCCAGCCCGTCGGGATAGGGTCCCTTCAGCGGCCGACCGTTGACGAAGTGGGTCTCGGCGGTGGGGATCGGGTGCGCGCGGCCGGGGAGAGCGGTCTCCTGCGTCGGCAGCTCGAGCGTCTTCTGGAACAGCATGGAAGGCTCCTGGAACTGGTCCCGGAATATAGGCGCTCCAAGCCCGACTTGCACGGCGCCGCGGAGGCCTGTCGCCACACCCAAGAACGCCGCTTGCTCCGCGGGGCGTCCTGACTATATTGCGCGCCTCCCGAGGGGAGCCCGCTCCCCTTCGTGGCGCGTGGTGAGGTGGCCGAGTGGTTGAAGGCGCACGCCTGGAACGCGTGTATAGGTGAAAGCCTATCGAGGGTTCGAATCCCTCTCTCACCGCCACCTTGTCTGCCAACCGCCCCTTCTGCCGCAGGCGTGGCCGGTCGCGTGACGGGCTCACACAGCGGCGCACGCGCGCAGCTGGCGGCTCTCAAGCCACGCGGCCGCAATTCCGACTCGATCTCGTGGTGATGCGCGGCTCGGCGTGGATCGGGGGCGGTCCTCGGATCGCCGTTGCTTGGAGAGTTCCTGTGCCGCCACTCGCAGGCCTGTTCTTCCTCGTCGGGCCGATGGCCGGGCTCGCCGCCGTCGTGCATCTGAAGAAGCCGCGGAAGGCTCCGCCGCCGGAGGCGAAGCTCAGCCCGCTGATGGCCCCGATCGCCGACACCCACGACGAGGACGGCCTGCCGAAGGCCAGCGCCATGTCGGAGTCCTGGCGCGCCAGCATCGGCCAGACGATCCAGGAGGAGGACCACAGCGCCCTCCTGGCCGAACACTACCGCAAGGCGGGGCCCCAAGGCGGCGCGCAAGGCCCACGTCACTAGGCGGATCGTATCGCGGGAGGCGACGGGACATTCCGCCGCCTCCGCGCGGCGCGGCCTTTAGAAGCTCCGCCGGACCGTGACGCCCATGGTCCGGGGCTGACCCACCTGGAAGCCCAGGCGGGCGCGGCCGCCGCGCTCGCGGTCGAAGGACAGCAGCGGGTTCTCGTCGAACACGTTGTTCACGTAGGCGACGATGTCGGTGCCGTTGTCCATCTCCACCCCTAGACTGAAGTTCACCAGCTCGTAGCTGGGCAGCTTGAGGTTCACGACCGTGGCCGCCGTGCCCGTGGCCCCGCCGAACGGCAGGCCGGAGACGAACGAGCGCGGGTTGTTCTCCTGGTCGCTCGCCTGGGTGTAGCGGCTGCCCACGTGCTGGGCCGAGACATTGATGAAGCCGTCCATGCCGGCCCGGATCGGCCGGGTGTAGGTGGCGCTGGCGGCGATCTGGAACTTCGGCACGCTGGGCAGGCGGTTGCCTTCCCGGATGCCGCCGATCACCGCGCCGGTCCCGTCGCGCACCGTCGAGTCGAACTCGGCCTCCAGAAGGCTGCCGGAGACGGAGAGGTCGAGCCCCTCTGCCACCCTTGCGGTGAACTCCGCCTCCACGCCCATGGTGTGGGCCTCGGGCACGTTGAACACCACGCGCGAGGAGCAGGAGCCGGCGTCCAGCGTCGTCTGCAGGTTCTTGATGTCGGTGTAGAAGCCTGCCGCGTTGAAGGTGACCGCGCCGAAGGTCGACTTCACGCCGGCCTCGTAGTTCCACAGCGTCTCGTCATCGTAGCTCTGGAAGCCGCCGAAGATGGCCGCGTCCTGGGGGGTGCAGAGCGGCAGGTTCAGGGGGTCGTTCACCCCGCCCAGGCGGAAGCCCTTGGCGGCTTGGGCGTTGAGGGTGATGTTCTCGCTGGCGTCGAACGAGACCAGGACGCGCGGCGTGAAGCCGTTGGAGCTCGTCTTGTCGGTCTGGTCGTCGCCGTTGGCGAACAGGCCGCCCGAGGTGAACCGCCGCTCCTCGTCGAAGTCGTAGTAGCGGCCGCCGGCGGTCACCGAGAGCCGCCCGAAGTCGTAGGTGGCCTCGCCGAAGATGGCCCGCTGCTTGATGTCGTAGGGAATGTCGGCGTTGTAGGGCGAGTTGGCCGGGAAGCCGTTGGCCACCGCCGCCGAGGTGCCGGCGCCGAGGGTGGCGTCGGTGAAGGCGTCGTAGCCGGGGGTCGGCAGGCGCTGGCCATAGACGCGGTCCACCTGCGAGTAGAAGGCGCCCACCAGCCACTGCAGCGGGCCGTCGCTGTTCGAGCTCAGCCGGACTTCCTGCGAGAACTGCTCGAGGTCGGTGCGGTCGACCAGGTTCGACGGCAGGACCACCGCCGCGGCCGGGAAGCCCAGGTCCACCGAGACGCTGCCCGACAGGGCGCTGGCGTCGCGGCTCACCAGGATGTTGCGGTCGATGTAGCTGGTGATCGACGTCAGCGTCACCGCGCCGAAGTCCGCCTCGGCGGTGAGGTCGGCGATGAAGGTCTCGTCCTCGAAGGCTTCGTCCAGCAGCAGGAACTGCTCGCGCTCGTCGAAGGTGACCGCCGGCCGGGTGGTGGTGAACGGGTTGGCGAAGAGGTTGTAGACCTCCTGCCGGTTGAAGCCGTCGGCCTCGATCTTCTGGTAGACCACGCGGGGCGTCAGGCTGAGGCTCTCGGTGGGCTGGAACAGCACCGCCAGGCGCCCGCCGGTGCGCGTGCCGTCGTTCACGTCCTCCGTGCGGCCGCCCCCCTCGCGCAGGGCGTCGATGAACCCGCCGTACTTGGTGTGGTAGGCCACCGCCCGGACCGCCATGGTCTCGGAGACGGGGATGTTCACCGCCCCCTTGAGGTGGCCGCCCATGTCATCGCCGTCCACCAGGTTGAGGTTGCCCTCGATCTGGCCCTCGAAGACGCCGATCTGCGGCTGGTTGGTGATGTAGCGGATGGTGCCGCCCACCGAGCCGGAGCCGAACAGCGTCCCCTGCGGCCCGCGCAGGGTCTCGACGCGGTTCAGGTCGAAGAGGTCGAGGTCGGGCGTGAACAGCGACAGGGAGATCACCGACTCGTCGAGGTAGACGCCCACCTGCTCCTTCACGCCGGGCTGGTCGCGGACCACCTGGCCCGCCGAGACGCCGCGGACGGAGACCTGGCTCTGGCCGGGGCCGAGGTTCTGGATCGTCAGGCCGGCGACGTTCCGCGACAGGTCCTCGAGCGTGGTCGCGCCGGAGCGCTGGATGTCTTCCTGGGTCTGGGCGTTGATCGAGAAGGGCACGTCCTGGATCGTGGTGGCCCGCTTGGTGGCGGTGACGATCACCTCCTCCACCTCGGCGGGCGTCTGGGCCAGGGCGAGCCCGGGCGCGGCCAGCAGGGCCGCCAGGGACGTGGCCGCCATCAGGCGCAGGCGTACGCGCTTCCGTTCGACGGAATGCATCTTGGTTTCCTTCCCTCTTTCACGCCGCGGGTCAGGCCCGCGACTCGGCCGAGCTTAGGCGCCCCGATTCCGGCGGCGCAACAGAACGCGGTTCGGGGAAGGCCGGGGGCCGCTCGGGTGCGGCCCCCGGGACACGGTGGTCAGCCGGTCATCTCTTCCAGTTCGCGGCCGCGGGTCTCGTGGACCATGGCGCGGACGAAGAGGAAGGAGACGGCCGCGCTGAGCGCATAGAAGCCGTAGGTCACGACGAGGCCGAGCGAGGCGGCGACCGCCGGAAAGCTGACCGAGATGGCGAAGTTGGCGATCCACTGGGCGAAGCCGGCCACCGCCAGGCCCGAGCCGCGGATCTGGTTCGGGAACATCTCGCCCAGCATGACCCACATCACCGGGCCCCAGCTCAGGTTGAAGAAGATGACGTACAGGTTCGCGGCGACGAGGGCGGTCAGCCCCCAGCCGTCGGACAGGTGCACCGCGCCGTTCACCAGGCTGGCGGTGGAGAAGGCCACGGCCATGATCCCCAGGGTCACGGCCATCCCGGCCGAGCCGATCAGCAGCAGCGGCTTGCGGCCGATGCGGTCGATGAGGCCGATGGCCGCGAAGCAGGCGAGGATGGAGAGCGAGCCGGAAAGGATGTTGATCTTCAGCGCGTCGTCCTCGGAGAAGCCCACCGACTGCCAGAGCACCGCGCCGTAGTAGAAGACCACGTTGATGCCGACGAGCTGCTGGAAGACGGCCAGGCCGATGCCGGTCCAGACGATGGGCCGAAGCTTGCCGCTGGTCTTGTCCACGAGGTCGGAAAGCTTCGGCCGGTGGTGGTCGGCGGCGAGGGAGGCGCGGATCTCCTCCACCTTGCGGCGGCCCTCGGCGGGACCGAACAGCTTCGACAGCACCGCCTCGGCCTCGCGCTCCCGGCCCTTCACGACGAGGTAGCGCGGGCTCTCCGGGATCAGCAGCAGGGTGAGCAGGAAGACGCCGGCCGGGATCACCTGCATCCAGAACATCCAGCGCCAGGCCGGATGGCCGAACCAGAACTCGGCGGTCGAGCCGCCGGCCGTGCGCGCCAGCACATAGTTGGCCACGAAGGCGCCGGTCAGGCCGGTGATGATCATGATCTGCTGCACCGAGGACAGCCGGCCGCGGATGCTCGCGGGCGTCACCTCGGAGATGTAGACCGGCGACAGCACGCTGGCCGCCCCCACCCCCAGACCGCCGATGAAGCGGGCCACGATGAACACCGCCGAGGTGTCGGCCGCGCCGGTGCCGAGCGCGCTCAGGATGAACAGCACGGCGGCCAGCATCATCACCGTGCGCCGGCCGATGCGGTCGGCCAGGCGGCCGGCGATGAAGGCTCCGACGGCGCAGCCGATCAGGATCGCCCCGACGTTGAAGCCGGTGCCCAGCTTGGACAGGTGGAAGGCGCTTTCGAGCCCCTCCTGGGTGCCATTGATCACGCCGCTGTCGTAGCCGAACATGAACCCGCCGATGGTCGCGACGGCGACGATGGCGGCGATGAAGGCCATGTTGACGCGGGCGGCCTCCCCGCTCAGGCCGGCGGGCGTCGCCGGCGCATTCCCTGTGGTGGTCACTGACGCCTCCTGGGCGGGCCTCTCGGGGCCCTGGTTTCCTCGTGATGCCCGGCGGTTCTGCGCCGCCGGATCAGGTCAGACGCTGATTGATAGCGCTATCATCGTCAAGCCAAATGCTGGTGTTCGCCGAGCTAGTGGTTGTGCCGCGGAGTCTTGGCGGCGACGCCCCGATACTTGAGCGCCATCTCCATCACCCCGCCGTCGGCGAGCTGGCCGGTCTTCTCGCGGTAGATCTCCTCCCACGGGGTGTGGCTCTCCGGGATCGGCGGCGGACCTTCGGCCTTGCGCCGGGCGATCTCGGCCTCATCCACGACCGCGTCGCAGCGCCCGGCGTTCAGGTCGATGCGGATCAGGTCGCCGGTGCGCAGCCAGGCGAGCCCGCCGCCCGCCGCGCTCTCGGGCGAGGCGTTGAGGATCGAGGGACTGTCGGACGTGCCCGACTGGCGGCCATCCCCGAGGGTGGGCAGGCTCATGACTCCTTTTTGGATCAGAGCGTCGGGCGGCTGCATGTTCACCACCTCGGCCGAGCCCGGCCAGCCCAGCGGGCCCGAGCCGCGGATCACCAGGATCGTCCGCTCGTCGATCCCGAGCGCCGGGTCGTTGATCCGGTGGTGGTAGTCGTCGGAGCCGTCGAATACGACGGCGCGCCCCTCGAAGACCCCTTCCCGGCCGGGTTCCGACAGGTAGCGGGCGCGGAAGTCCTCGCTGATCACGCTGGTCTTCATGATCGCGAAGTCGAACAGGTTGCCCTTCAGCACCAGGAACCCCGCGCGCGCCTTGAGGGGCGCATCGTAGGGCGTGATCACCTCGCGGTCGCGGGCCTCGCGGCCCTCCAGGTTCTGCGCCAGCGGCTTGCCGGTCACCGTCAGGCAGTCGCCGTCGAGCTTGCCGGCCCTGAGCAGTTCCCACAGCACGGCGGGGACGCCGCCGGCGCGGTGGAACCGCTCGCCCAGGTACTTGCCGGCCGGCTGCATGTTGACCAGCAGCGGGATGTCGTAGCCGTGGACCATCCAGTCGTCGTGGCTCACCTCGACGCCGGCGTGGCGCGCCATCGCGACGATGTGCGGCTGGGCGTTGGACGAGCCGCCGAGCGCGCTCACCGCTCGGATGGCGTTCAGGAAGCTGGCCCGCGTCAGGATCTTCGAGGGCCGCAGGTCCTCATACGCCATCTCGACGATCCGGCGGCCGGTCTCGTAGGCCATCTGTCCGCGCTCGCGGTAGGGCGCGGGGATGGCCGCGCAGCCGGGGAGCGACAGGCCGAGCGCCTCGGCGACGGCGTTCATGGTCGAGGCGGTGCCCATGGTGTTGCAGTGGCCGGCGGAGGGGGCGCTGTCGGCGGCGCGGCGCAGGAACTCGGCCTCGTCGATCTCGCCGGCGGCGAGCTTGCGGCGCGAGCGCCAGATCACCGTGCCCGAGCCCACCAGTTCGCCCTCGTGCCAGCCGTCCAGCATCGGGCCGCCGGAGAGGACGATGGCAGGGATGTCGACGGTGGAGGCCGCCATGATCCCGCTGGGCGTGGTCTTGTCGCAGCCGGTGGTCAGCACCACCGCATCTATGGGGTAGCCGTAGAGCACCTCGGTGAGGCCGAGGTAGGCGAAATTCCGGTCGAGCGCGGCCGTCGGCCGGCGGCAGTTCTCGAAGATCGGATGGACCGGGAACTCCATCGGGATCCCGCCGGCGTCGCGGATGCCGTCGCGCACCCGGCGGGCGAGGTCCAGGTGGATTCGGTTGCACGGCGACAGGTCGGAGCCCGTTTGCGCGATGCCGATGATCGGCTTGCCGCCGGTCAGTTCTTCCGGGGTGATCCCGTAGTTCATGAAGCGCTCTAGATAGAGCGCCGTCATGTCGGAGCGGCCGGGGGCGGCGAACCACTCGCGCGAGCGGAACGGCCGAACGGGGGTGCGATCAGGCATGGCGGACTTCGTGCTGCGGCAGGCCCGCCACGTCCACCCGGAAGCTGAACAGGCCGCCGGCCAGGGGCTGCGCGTCGCGCTCGGCCTTGGAGAGACCCTTCCAGGCGGTGGTGGCGTAGACGGTCTTCAGGTCGTCGCCGCCGAAAGCCAGCTTGGTGATGTTGGCCACCGGGAAGCGCACCTTCTCGATCAGCTTGCCGTCGGGGGCGTAGCGCCGGACGTGCCAGCCGGCGAACAGGCCGGTCCAGATGCAGCCCTCGGCGTCGACCGCCGGGCCGTCGGGATAGCCCTCATCCACCTTGGCGAAGACGCGCTTGTTCGAGAGGTCGCCGCCGGGCGACAGGTCGAAGGCGTAGATCACCTTCTTCAGCGTGTCGGTGTGGTAGAGCGTCCGTCCGTCGGGGCTGACCGCCGGGCCGTTTGTGATGCAGTAGCCGGTGTCGCAGCGCACCAGACCGCGGCCGTCCAGGCGGTAGAGCGCGCCAGTGAGGTTGGTCTCGCCGTCGTGCATCGAGCCGAACCAGAGCCGGCCCTGGCCGTCGACGAAGCCGTCGTTCAGGCGGTTGTCGAGGCTGGCGTCCTCGACCGAGGTCATCAGCTCGAACCGTCCGCTGCGGGGATCGAAGCGGTGCAGCCCGGTCTTCAGGCCGGCGATCCAGCCACCGTCGGAGACAGGCGCGATGAACCCCGGCTGGGCGGGGGCGGCCCAGCTCCACGCCGCGCCCGTCGCCGGCTCGAAGCGGTGGATCCGCAGCCCCTTTATGTCCACGAACCAGAGCGCGTCATCGGCGGACCGCCAGACCGGGCCTTCGCCGAGCTCGGCGTCGGCGGTGAAGACGCATTGCGGTTCGTCGATCGCGCTCATCGCCAGCCTGCGTCGATCCAGTACTCGTGGCCGGTGCAGAACCGGGCGTCGTCCGAGGACAGGAACAGCACCAGGGCGGCCACGTCCCTGGGCTCGATCCGCCCCTTGAGGCACTGCTGGGCGACGATCTCGGCCTCGCCTTCCGGCGTGTACCACTTCATCTGCCGCGGGGTCTTCACATTGCCCGGCGCGATGCAGGTGACGCGGATGCCATCGGGGCCGAGCTCGCGGGCGAGCGCCCGGGTCATGCCCTCGATGCCGGCCTTGGCGGTCTCGTAGAGCACCAGGTCCGGCAGGCCGAGGTGCCAGGAGATCGAGCCGAAGTTGATGATCGCCCCGCCGCCGGCCTTCTTCATGCCGTCCACCACCGCCTTGGTGCAGAACAGCATGTGCCGCAGGTTCACCGCCATCCGGTCGTCAAAGTATGCGGGCGTGACCTCATCCAGGCTGTGGCGGTCGTCGTTGCCGGCGTTGTTCACCAGCACGTGCACGGGGCCGATCTTGTCGAAGCACGCGGCGATGGCGTCGGCGTCCTTCAGATCGCAGCGGTGGAACACCGGCTGGATCGGCGACACCTCCAGCGCCTTGACGAGGGCCTCGGACTCCTCCGTCAGGACGTCCAGGAAGTGCACCTCCGCGCCCTGGCCGGCGAACGCCTCCACGAGGCCCTTGCCGATGCCGGAGCCGCCGCCGGTGATCACCACCCGTTTGCCTTTCAGGCTCGGGTAGATCGCCCCCTGCCCCGCGGCGGCGACGTCCGCATTCACGTCCGCCATCACGCCCATGAGTAAGCCGTCTTGGTCTGGGTGTAGAACTCGACGGCCGCGAAGCCCTGCTCGCGCGGCCCGTAGCTGGACTTTTTGATGCCGCCGAACGGCACGTGGTAGTCGACGCCCGCGGTGGGCAGGTTGACCATGACCATTCCGGCCTTCGCTCTCCTCTGGAAGTCCCTGGCGTATTTGAGCGAGGTCGTGACGATCCCGGCCGACAGGCCGAAGTCGCCGTCGTTGGCAACCGCCAGCGCCTCGTCGTAGTCCTTCACGCGAACGGTGGAGGCCACGGGCCCGAACACCTCCTCACAGTTGATCGTCATGTCTTTGTGGGTGTCGGCGATCAGCGTCGGCTGGACGTACCAGCCGGGGTTGTCGAGCTTCAGCCGCCCGCCGCCGGTGACGATGCGGCCGCCCTCCGACTTGGCGATGTCGATGTAGCGATAGCTGGTCTCCATCTGCGACTCGCTCACCGCCGGGCCCATCTGGGTGTTCGGGTCGAGCGCGTCGCCGACCCGAAGGCTGGCGACCTTCTCGGCCAGGGCGGCGACGAAGCGGTCGTGGATGCCGTCCTGCACGATGATCCGGCTCGACGCGGTGCAGCGCTGGCCGGTGGCGTAGAAGGAGCCGTCCAGGGCCACCATGACCGCGCGGTCGATGTCGGCGTCGTCCAGGATGACCAGCGGGTTCTTGCCGCCCATCTCGAGCTGCAGGCGGGCCTGGCGGGCCACGGCGGCGTTGGCCACCGTCGCGCCCACGCCCTGGGAGCCGGTGAACGAGATGCCGTCCACGTCGCGGTGCTCCACCAGCTTCGCGCCCATCTGGCCGGGTCCGAAGATCATGTTGAAGACGCCGGCCGGCGCGCCGCACTCCCAGATGATCTCGGCGAGCGCCGCCGCCGTCGCGGGCGTCGGGCCCGCCGGTTTCAGGACCACGGTATTGCCGAACGCGAGCGCCGGCGCGGTCTTCCACGCCGGGATGGCGATGGGGAAGTTCCATGGGGTGATCAGGCCATAGACGCCGACCGCCTGGCGATAGGTCTGGATCTCGACGCCGGGCCGCACCGAGTCGAGGTTCTGCCCGTGGCGGCGGAGCGCCTCGCCGGCGAAGTACTTGAAGATGCGGCCCGCGCGGACGGTCTCGCCGACGCCCTCGGGAAGGGTCTTGCCCTCTTCCCGCGACAGCAGCCGGCCGATCTCTTCGCGGCGCTTCAGGATGGTGTCGCCCACCTTGTCCAGCAGGTCGGAACGGACCTCCGGCGAGGCGTCGGCCCAGGCGGGGAACGCCTGGCGGGCGGCCGCCACCGCGGCGTCCACCTCGGCCTCGCCGCCCTTCGGCACTTGGGCGACGACCTCGTTGGTGTTGGACGGGTTGCGGCTCTCGTCGGGGGCGTCGGCGCCCACCCTCTCGCCGCCGATATACTGGGGTAGGGTCTGGGTCATCGTGCGGCCTCCGCCGAAAGCAGGCCGCGTCCGGCCAGGTTACGCATCAGGTCGGCGATGCCGAAGCTCCACGGCGGGGCCGCCTTCGAGGTCGTCACCTCGTTCTCGAGAACGCCCAGCCGGGGGCTGGCGACGCGCACCACGTCGCCCGGCTTGTGCGTGAACCCCAGGCCCGGGGTGTCGCGGTCCTGGGTCGGCGCGAACAGGGTGCCGAGGAACAGGGCGAAGCCGTCCGGATACTGGTGCTCGCTCAGGGCCTGGCGGACCAGCTCCAGAGGATCGCGGCTGATCTCGCTCATCAGGCTGCGCCCCTCCAGGCGGTAGTTGTCCTTGCCCTGGATGGTCAGCTCGACCTCGGCCGAGCGCACGTCGTCAACGGTGAAGCGGTCGTCGAACAGCCGGATCAGCGGGCCGAGCGCGCAGGAGGCGTTGTTGTCCTTCGCCTTGCCGAGCAGCAGCGCGCTGCGGCCCTCGAAGTCGCGCAGGTTCACGTCGTTGCCGAGGGTCGCGCCCAGCGCGCGGCCGGCGCCGTCGCAGACCAGCACCACCTCCGGCTCGGGGTTGTTCCAGGCGCTGTCGGAGCGCACGCCGATCTGGGCGCCGTGGCCCACGGCCGACAGGACGGGAGCCTTGGTGAAGATCTCCGCGTCGGGTCCGATCGCCACCTCGAGGTACTGTGACCAGAGCCCGTCGGCGATCAGCGCCGCCTTCAGGCGCTGCGCCGCCTCGGAGCCCGGCTGCACCGAGCGGATGTCGGCGCCGACCCGCTCGCGCAGGTCGCCGCGAATGGCTTCCGCCTTGGCCGCGTCGCCGCGCGCGCGCTCCTCGATCACCCGCTCGACCGCTGAGACGGCGAAGGTCACGCCGGCCGCCTTCACGCACTGCAGGTCGACCGGGGCCAGGAGCGGCCGGGCCGCGAAGTCGAAGTCCGCCACGACGCCCAGATCGGCGCCGCCGGGCGCCTCGCCGGTCCAGCGGTCCAGAAGCTCGGAGACGGTGGGCGCGAAGGCGGAGACGTCGACGACACGGCCGTGGCGGACCAGGATCGGGGTCGGACCCTGCGGCGTCTGGATGCGCCCCACCAGGAGCGCGTCCCGCCAGTCAACAGGCAGCCATGTCGCCGGACTCGTGGCGCCCCCAACCATTGGTCTGACCTCCCTTGATTTTTGGTAGCGCTATCAATCAGAGTGCTCCGCTGTCAAGGCGAACACGCCGACGGGAGGATCATTCAATGAAAGATGCGGTACGCCGCTGGGCGTTTCGGCTGGGCGCGCTGGCTCTATCGGCCGCTTTCAGCCTCACGCCCGCCGCCGCCCAGCCGAAGCCGGAACGATGGGTCGGCGCCTGGGCCTCGTCGCAGCAGATCCCCGAGCCGCGCAACGCCCTGCCGGAGGAGGACCTCAACGACGCCACGCTGCGCCAGGTGGTCAGAGTCTCCGTCGGCGGCTCCAGAATCCGCATTCGTCTGTCCAACGCCTTCGGGACGGAGCCGCTGACCTTTTCCGCCGTTCGGGTGGCGCGGCCGCTCACCGCCGGATCGCCCCGCATCGACGCGGCCACCGACCGGGCGGTCACCTTCAACGGGCGGGCCGAAGTCACCGTGCCGGCCGGCGCGGACTACTTCTCCGATCCCGTGACCTTCGTGGTGCGGCCGCTCGAGCGCATCGCCGTCACCGTCCACCTCCCTCGCGCCCCCGCCCGGCAGACCAGCCACCCAGGTTCGCGCACCACCTCGTGGACCGCGCACGGCCGGCATGTCTCGGCCGTCGACCTGCCGGGCGCCAACCCGGTGGTCCACTGGTACCAGTTGGCCGGGGTGGACGTGCCGGCCCAGCCGCGCAGCGCCGCCATCGTGACCTTCGGCGACTCGATCACCGACGGCTTCGGCGTGGGGCCGGACCGGGACGAGCGGTGGCCCGATTTCCTCGCCGAGCGCCTGCAGGCGGATCCGCGCACGCGGCATCTCAGCGTCCTGAATCACGGCATCGGCGGTAACCGCCTGCTGAAGGACGAACTCGGCCCGAACGGCCTCGCCCGCTTCGACCGCGACGTGCTCTCCCAGCCGGGCGTGCGCTATCTCGTGGTGCTGATCGGGGTGAACGACCTCGGCGCCCTCACCCAGCGGACGACCGCCACGCCGGAGGACCACGCCCGTCTCGTGCGGGATATGATCGGCGGCTACGGGCAGCTCGTGGCGCGCGCCCGGGCCAAGGGCGTCAAGGTGATCGGCGCCACGATCCTCCCGTTCATGGGCACGCCGGTCTACACCCCCACCGCCGCCAACGAGGCCGATCGGCAGGCGCTGAACGCCTGGATCCGCACGCCCGGCGCCTTCGATGCGGTGATCGACTTCGATGCGGTGATGCGCGACCCGGTCCGGCCCGAACGCCTTCGCCCGGATCTCGACTCCGGCGACCATCTGCACCCCTCGATCGCCGGCTACCGCTTGATGGCCGGCGCCGTGCCGCTCTCGGAGTTCCGCCCATGAAGGCCTGGATCGCGCTGACGGCCGCCCTGCTCGCCACGCCCGCGGCGGCCCAGGACGTGGCGCTCACCTTCGACGACCTTCCGGTGCATGCCGACCTGCCCGCCGGCGAGACGCGGCTGGGCGTCCTGGCGCGGATCGTGGGCGCCCTGGCCGACGCCGGCGCGCCCCCCAGCTACGGCTTCATCAACGGCGGTGGCCAGGCCGAGCGCGGCGGCGCCGAGGCGCTGCGCGTCTGGCGCGCGGCCGGTCATCCCGTGGGCAACCACACCTGGTCGCACCAGCGCCTGACCGAGGCCGCCGGCTTCGAGGCCGAGGTGGTCCGCAACGAGGCGACGCTGAAGGCGCTCGGCGGCGACTGGCGCTGGTTCCGCTATCCGTTCTTGGACGAAGGCGCGACGCCGCAATTGCGCACCGCCGCCCGCCGGATCCTGGCGGCGCGCGGCTATCGTGTGGCGAGCGTCACCCTGACCTTCGACGACTGGGCCTGGAACGGCGCCTATGCGCGCTGCCTCGCCAAAGGCGACACGGCGGAGGTCGCGCGCCTGGAAGCGGGCTTCCTCGCCGCCGCCGACGACAGTCTGACCCGCGCGAAGGCCATGTCCCGCCAGCTCTACGGCCGCGAGATCCCGCTCGTCCTGCTGATGCATGTGGGCGCCTTCGACGCGCGCATGCTGCCGCGCCTGCTGGCGCTGTACCGCGAGCGCGGCGTCCGCCTCGTCAGCCTGCCCGAGGCCATGGCGGACCCGTTCTACAAGGACGAGTTGAAGGCGGCCGGGACGCCGGCGCCGGCCACCCTCGAGGACGCCTTCGCCGCCCGGGGCCTCGCTGCGCCGCCGACGACCTGGTCCGCCGCCGCGCTCGAGCCGGTCTGCGGCTAGCGGCGCTTCGGCGGGCCGTCCGACTCCCGGCGGATGAGGGCGAAGTCCAGCACCGCGTGCGGATGCTTGGGCGTCTCGCCCGCCCGCCGGCTGCGGATCTCCTCCACCAGCAGGTCCACAGCCTCCCGCGACATTTCGGCCACGGGCTGGCGGATGGTGGTCAGCTCCGGCCAGATGGTGGTGGCGAGCGCGGTGTCGTCGTAGCCGCACACGGTCAGGTCGGCGGGGACGTCCAGGTGCCGGCGATGGGCCACGGCGACGGTGGCCGCCGCCATGTCGTCGTTGCTGGCGAAGATGGCCGTGGGCGGATCCTCGAGGCCGAGCAGCTCGTCCGCCGCCTCCAGGCCCGATCTGTAGGTGAAGTAGCCCTGGACAATCAGCTTGGGGTCGACCGGCACGCCGGCCTCCTCCAGCGCCGCCACATAGCCCTCGCGCCGCTGCTCGCTGGCGGTCTGGTTGGGGTGGCCCTTGATGAACCCGATCCGTCGGTGACCGAGCCGCAGGATGTGGCGCGTCATCTCGCGCGCGGCGGCGAAGTCGTCGATGCGCACCGCGGCGGCGTCCGGCGGCGGCTGGCCGGTCGCCACGGCGACCGCCGGGATCTTGCTGGCCGCCAGCACGCGGACGATCACCTCGGAGTCGCAGAGCGGCGGCGGCAGGATCAGCCCGTCGATCCCAGAGGCCACCAGCTTCTCGGCGGCGGCCTTCTCGCCCCCCTCCACATCGCACTTCTCGACAATGAGCTGGATGTTGGCCCGGCTGCACTGGTCGAGACCGCCCACCAGGAACTCGCTGAGGTAGGCCGCCGAGGGGTTCGAGTAGAGCAGGCCCAGCCGGATCAAGTCCGCTCCGGCCAGGCTGCGGGCGGCCGGGTTCGGCTGGTAGTTGAGGTCGCGGATGGCCGCGTTCACCGCCTCCCGCGTCGCCTCGCGGACGTTCTTCTCGCCGTTGATCACCCGCGAGACGGTCATCGGCGAGACACCCGCGCGGCGGGCTACGTCGTGGATCGTCAGCGAACCCCTCTGACGGCGTGCAGTCTTCGTCTCCAACCAAGAGCCTCCCGGGCGCACCGCCCATACAGGTGTTTGTCCCAGCGCGAGGCCGACCTCAAGCCCGCGCAGCGGCCCGTCCCCAGCCATCAAGTATTGGTCAGACCAAAACCTCAGGAGCGGTCAGACCGTATTGACAGCAAAGAACTGACCTAGTACCACTGTCAATGTGACCGCTATCATAGCGGAGTACTCGGGCGGCCCCCAAGACTTTCCGTAAGCCGGACCGGCCAAAGGCCCTCCGTGGCGTATCCGCGCAAATAAACAAGAAGTGCGTGCCGAGCACACACATAGGGGAAGAAACCATGGATACTTCGAGACAGAAGCAGTCTGCGCGCGTCAAAGCGCTGCTGCTCGGCGCCACGTTCCTGTCGGGCGCGATCGCGACTGAGGCCCATGCTCAGACCACTGGCCAGACCTCTGGAGAGGTCGAGGAGGTGGTCGTCACCGGCTATCGCCGCAGCTTGCAGCAGTCCACCGAGGCGAAGCGCGAGTCCACGATCATCCAGGACTCCATCTTCGCGGAGGACATCGGCAAGTTCCCGGACACCAACCTCGCCGAGTCGCTCAACCGCGTGCCGGGCGTGCAGCTCTCGCGCGAGGTCACCGGCGAGGGCCTGCAGATCGCCATCCGCGGCCTGGGCACCAACTTCACGAAAGTCCTGCTGAACGGCAATCAAATCGCCGTGGCGTCGACCGGCCGCCTGGACGCCCAGAGCCAGAACCGCGAAGTCGACCTCGACATGTTCCCCACCGAGCTGTTCAGCCGGCTCGACGTGAACAAGACGCCCACCGCCAGCATGCTCGAAGGCGGTGTTTCCGGCACGGTCAACATGCGCAGCGCGCGGCCCTTCGACTACAATGGCCGCCAGCTCACCTACTCCCTGCAGGGCAGTTACAACACCCTCGCCGAAAAGTGGGGGCCGCGGGGCTCGATCCTGGCCAGCGAGACCTTCGACACCGGAATGGGCGAGTTCGGGGTGCTGCTCGGCTTCGCCGGCGCGCGGACCCACGTGAAGACCGAGGGCTTCGAGTCCATCGGCTGGTCCAACGCCAACATCAGTTGCACTGGCTGCAACATCTACGGCGGCAACAACTTCAACTTCGCCTCGACGGTGCCGGCCGGCGTGACCCTGCCCGGCCGCCCGGTCGGCTCGCCGCTCACCAACGCCGACCTGCTGGCCCTGAACCCGGGCCTGACCCTGCAGCAGCTCTCCGACGCAATGATCCCGCGCCTCGGCCGACCAGCTTACACCGATGGCCAGCGCGACCGCTACTCGGGCCTGATCTCGCTGGAGTACCGGCCGACCGAGAACCTCAACTTCTACTTCGACACCCTGCTCGGCCGCGGCATCCGGAAATTCGATCGGGTCGACATCAACTGGGTGGGCCGCAATTCGAACTTCATGGTCCCGACCGGCCTGCAGGTGGACGAGAACTTCGTCGTCACCGAAGGGACCTTCCTGAACTCGCAGTTCTTCCTGGAAGCCCGGCCGTACCACGAGAAGGTCAACTTCTTTAACCTCAACCCGGGGTTCACCTACCGCTACAACGACTTCCTGCGCTTCGACGGCCAGTTCAACATGTCGAAGAGCCAGTTCCTGCGGGAAAGCCCGACCATCCTGTTCAACACCCCGCTCGGGCAGGGGATCGACGTCGAGTACAGCAATCCCGGCGAGCCGTTCCCGGACATCGCCACCAACGCGAACCTCAACGATCCCAACCTGGGTTGGACCTGGGCCGGCGGCGGTCGGGTGAACATTCAGAACGAGCGGCGGGTGACGAAGACCAAGGCCGCCCACTTCAACGTGCTGTTCGGCGAGGAGGACGGCGTCAACGTCCGCGGCGGCGTCGCCTGGGACCAGGCGAGCCGCAGCATCATCGCCCAGGACAACACCGCCCGCTGGCAGCAGCTCGTCTGCGGCGGCGGCGGGACGTTCCAGCCTGTCCCGGCCCCGCAGCCGCCGTGCAACGGGCAGGCCGGCTCGGCCGTGCCAAGCTCGGCGATCGGCAGCTACCTGCGGCCGGGCCCCTACGGCTTCGTGGCGGTGGACTACGACCGCTTCTTCGGCGCCACCAACTACTCCGAGCTCGCCTCGACGGCGCCGTTCTCCGCCTCGGCCAACACCGGCACGCGCTCCGGGATCATCCAGGAGGAGACGCTCGGCGCCTTCGTCGAGCTGAATGGCCGCGCCGACCTCGGCCCCTGGGAGCTGCGGTTCAACGGCGGCGTCCGCTACGTCTCCACGGACCAGGACATCACCGGCCCGGTGACCTTCACGATCGGAAACACCCAGACGACCGAGTTCCAGCGCCGGGACAGCCGCTACGACGCTTACCTCCCGTCGTTCAACGCGGTCCTGAAGGTGCGGGACGACGTGAACCTGCGGCTGTCGGCCTCGCGGACTCTGACCCGGCCGAACCCCGCCGACATGCTGCCCGGCACCAGCTTCTCGGACCCCTCGGCCCAGGAAGCCACCCAGGGCAACCCGAACCTCACCCCGTTCTTCTCCAACAACTTCGACATCGGCGCGGAGTGGTACACTGGCGCCGAGGGCTACATCGGGATCGTCGGCTTCAACAAGCAGATCACCGGGTGGACGCAGAACGGGACCAACACCATCCCATTCAGCGAGCTGGGCATCCCGTTCGACGCCCTGACCCCGCTGCAGCAGACGGCCATCAACAACCGCGGCGGCCCGAACGCGGCCACGGTGACGGTGCGCCAGCAGGTGAACGTCGGCGGCACGCTGACCATCCGCGGCTTCGAGGTGAATTGGGTCCAGCCGCTCAGCTTCCTGCTGGACGGCCTCGGCTTCCAGGCCAACTACACCCGCATCTACCAGTCCGCGTCAGGCGCGGGCGCGCCGCCGGTGGCTGTGGGCGTGTCGCCCTACACCTACAACATCACGGGCTACTACGATCACGGGCCGGCCTCGATCCGCGTGTCGTACGTCTACAACGCCAAGCAGATCGGCTCCCCGGGTCCGGAGAACGGCATCAACCTGCCGAACCCCGACGGCGGACCGGCCATCCCAGGCCGCTTCCAGAACGACGCCTACGGCCAGTGGGACCTGTCGGCCGGCTACGAGCTCGAGTGGCTGCCGACCTCGCCGCGCCTGACGCTGGACGTCATCAACATCACCAAAGAGGACCAGCGCACGGCCTTCGTCTGGCCGAACGCCACCCAGTCCTTCTACAGCGGCAGCCGGACCTTCCTGATCGGCATCCGCGGACAGTTCTGACGAGCTACTTTTCTCCCGTCCCCCAGAGAAAAGGTCACCTGGGCGGCGCCTTTCGGCGCCGCCCTTTTTCTTTCCGCTTCAGTGGTGGCCAGGCGCGTAGGGGAAGCTCAGCGCCTTATAGTCCTCGAGGGCGTGCGCCGGCGGGGCGTAGCCCGCCGGCAGCGGTCGCTGGGAGCGGCTCTGGAAGTAGGCGATGCAGGCGTCGCGCCACCACTGGGCCTCGTTCTGCTGGATCGCCAGGAAGGCGGCGACCTCTGCGTGCCGCTCATCGTCCACGTAGGGCGCGAGCGAGGCCCAGGTGCGGCGCATGGCGGCCACCTGATCCACCCCGAGGCTGTAGCGGACCACCAGCTCGTCCCACAGCGTGCGGCCAGAGGCGGTCCGATGGTTCCACGGCAGCCGGCGGAACCACAGGAGGTCGCGCTCGTCGGCCAGCAGGGCGGCCGCGGCGCGTGGCGCGTACTGGGAGATGGCGTCGCTGCCCGTGCGCGTGCGGTCGAAGCCGACCGCCCGGGCGTCGGCGCGGTGGTAGTAGAACGGAGTCCAGTCGGCGCGCTCCAGGTCATCGACCCAGGGGCCGGGACCGTAGTGGTGGCCGGTGGCCATCAGGTGCGTCAGGCCGAGCGGCGTCATGTAATTCACCACCGCCTCGCGCGAGCCCATCATCATGCCCACCGCCGGCTCCAGGAAGGCCTGTTCGTTCGAGAAGGTCATCCGCGCCCACTCCTCGGCGACGGTCCGCGCCGACGCCTGCGGATCCCAGGCCATGCGGCCGAACGCGTACCAGTTGGCCTGGTCGAAGTGCGAGCCGGACCAATTGCGGTCGGTCCCTATGTTGGCCACCCCGGCCATGCCGGTGAGCTCGTGGCCGAACAGCTCGCCCTCGACCACCTTCGCGACGGTGGAGCCCTTGCCGCGCCGCCAGGTGTCCGCCTGCAGAGTCTCCTCCCACATCGGGCCGAGGTAGGCGAGGTGGGTGGCGAAGCCGAGGTACTCCTTGGTGATCTGCACCTCGAGCATCAGCGGCGTCCTGGGCGTCGCGCCGAACAGCGGGTGGAACGGCTCCCGCGGCTGGAAGTCGAGGGGCCCGTTCTTCACCTGCACGATGACGTTGGCCGCGAACTTGCCGTCCAGCGGGACGAACTCGTTGTAGGCCTGCTTGATGCGATCCTCGGGCTGCTCGTTCGAGTAGACGAAGGCGCGCCACATCACGATCCCGCCGTGCGGCGCGAGCGCCTCGGCCAGCATGTTTGCGCCGTCGGCGTGGGAGCGCCCGTAATCCTGCGGCCCCGGCTGGCCCTCCGAGTTGGCTTTCACCAGGAAGCCGCCGAAGTCCGGGACAGCGCGGTAGATCTCGTCGGCCTTGGCCTTCCAGAACGCGCGGACCGCCGGGTCCAGCGGGTCGGCGGTCTTCAGCCCGCCGATTTCGATCGGGGCCGAGAACCGGGCGGAGAGGTAGACCTTGATCCTGTAGGGCCGGAACACGTCCGCCAGGGCCGCGGCCTTGGCGATGTAGGGCGCGGTCAGGCTGTCGGCCTTGCTGTTGACGTTGTTGAGGACGGTCCCGTTGATCCCTAGCGAGGCGTTCGCACGGGCGTAGTCGACGTAGCGGCCGTCCTTCCAGTCGGGCAGCTTGTGCCAGTCCCAGATGGACTGGCCGGCGTAGCCGCGCTCCACCGTCCGGTCGAGGTTGTCCCAGTGGTTCAGCACCCGCACCTTGACCTTGGGCGCGGACGCGACGGCGAGCCGGGCGACCGGCTGCCGCGTCTGCACCAGTCGCAGGAAGTGGAAGGCGCCGTAGAGCACGCCCGCCTCGCTGTCGGAGGCGATCACCGTGGCGGGACGGCCATCCAAGGTGACGGTTCGGATAAGGTAACCTTCGGGCCCGGCCGCCTTCAGCGGCAGGCGCAGCGCAGCGATGCGCGGGTCCGCCGCCGTGCCCAGGACCACCGGCGGGCTCGAGGCGGAGGGCGCGCCCAGCATGCCGCCGAGCCCGCGCCGCAGCTCGTCCGCAGCGGCCTTTAACGTGGGCGAGGCGCCGCCGGCCACCACAGGACCGATCGCCTCGCGGTAGGACGCGGCCGCCGCGGTGTCGAGCGGCCGGTACCGAAGCCAGAGGTCGTAGCCGTCCTCCGCCTGCGCAGCGGGCGCGGTGAAGATCGCCAGGAGCGCCACGAGGACGCCCAGAATTCCAAGCCGCACCGGCACCTCCCAAGGTCGAGACACCATAGTTGTATTGGTCAGACCACCTGATTGACAACGGTCCGGCGGAAGCTAAGTTTGCGCATTGCCGCTGCCGGCTCCGGGCGCGCGCCCTCCCCGCCCAAAAGAAAGCGTCCGATGCCGAAGATCATCTCCGCCAAGACCATCGTGACTTGCCCGGGGCGGAACTTCGTCACCCTCAAGATCGAGACGGGGGACGGCGTCACCGGACTGGGCGATGCGACGCTTAATGGTCGTGAATTGGCGGTGGAGAGCTACCTCCGCGACCACGTCGTCCCCTGCCTGATCGGGCGGGACGCCCATCAAATCGAGGACATCTGGCAGTACCTCTACCGCGGCGCCTACTGGCGCCGGGGTCCGGTGACAATGTCCGCCATCGCCGCCGTGGACATGGCGCTGTGGGACATCAAGGGGAAGATCGCCGGCCTGCCGGTCTACCAGCTCCTGGGCGGCGCCTGCCGCACCGGGGTGATGGTCTACGGCCATGCCAACGGCGAGACCATCGACGACACCATCGCCGCGGCCCGGGAATACGTCGCCAACGGCTACAAGGCCGTGCGCCTCCAGACCGGCGTGCCGGGGATGTCCGACGTCTACGGCGTCTCCAAGGACAAGCTGTTCTACGAGCCCGCGGACTCCGACCTGCCCAAGGAGACCGTCTGGTCGACGGACAAGTACATGCGCGTGGCGCCGGAGCTGTTCGCCGCCGCCCGGAAGGCGCTGGGCTGGGAGGTGCACCTGCTGCACGACGTCCACCACCGGCTCACCCCGATCGAGGCCGGCCGCCTCGGCAAGGACCTGGAGCCCTACCGCCCGTTCTGGATGGAGGACGCCACGCCGGCGGAGAACCAGGCTGGCTTCCGTCTCATACGCCAGCACACCACGACGCCTTTGGCGGTGGGCGAGATCTTCAGCTCCATCTGGGACTGCAAGCAGCTCATCGAGGAGCAGCTCATCGACTACATCCGGGCGACGGTGGTGCACGCTGGAGGCATCACCCACCTGCGCAAGATCGCGTCCTTCGCCGACCTGCACGGCGTGCGCACCGGCTGCCATGGGGCGACGGACCTCTCGCCAGTGACCATGGCCGCGGCCCTGCACTTCGACCTTTCGATCCCGAACTTCGGCATTCAGGAATACATGCGCCACACCGCCGACACCGACGCCGTCTTCCCGCACGCCTACACGTTCGAGGGCGGGATGCTGCATCCGGGCGAGGCCCCGGGCCTGGGCGTGGAGATCGACGAGGACGCCGCCGCCCGGTTCCCGTACAAGCGCGCCTACCTGCCCGTGGCCCGCCGGCTCGACGGCTCCATGCATGACTGGTGACGTTCCGCTATGGTGCTGAACAGGAAGCGCGTCGGGGGACGCGCGTCAGCCGAAGTGACCGACACCATGGCCGCCGCCGCCGGCAAGCTCTACCGCCGCCTCGCCGACCAGATCGCCGCCGAGATCGAGGCGGGGAAGTACAAGGTGGGCGAGCGCCTGCCGACGGAGCGCGAGCTGGCCGAGCACTTCGGCGTCTCGCGCCCGACGCTGCGCGAGGCGCTGATCGCCCTGGAGATGCTGGGAATGATCGAGGCCCGCCATGGCCTCGGCATCTACGTCACCCGCGCGGCGCTGCCGATCACCGCGGCGGCCTACGACTTCGAGATCGGCGCGTTCGAGTTGATCGAGGCCCGCCGCCTGTTCGAAGGCGAAGCCTGCGCGCTGGCGGCCGCCACCATCGACGACGAGGCCTTGGCCGAGCTCGACCGGCTGCTCGGCCTGATGGCCGACGAGGACGAGTTGAAGGGCGAGGACGCCGACAAGGAATTCCACATGGTGATCGCGCGGGCGACCGGGAACGGCGCGATCATCGCGACCGTCGAGAACCTCTGGGAGCTGCGCAACCGCTCGCCGCTAGCCCGGAGCATCCTGACCCGCGCCCGTGGCGGCGGGCTCGAGCCCCGCATCGCCGAGCATCGGGCGGTGGTCGAGGCCCTCCGCGCCCACGACCCGGCTGCGGCCCGGCAGGCCATGCGCGACCATCTGGAGCGCGTCATCGATCACCTGCTGCACGCCACCGAGACGGAAGCCCTGGAGCGCGCCCAGCAGGAGAGCAAGGCCCGCCGCAGCCAGATCGCCAAGCGCGTCGCCATCTAGCCGCGGTCGGCTTCAGGGCGCCGGGACCGGCCCGAGGTAGCTGATCGGGATCGGGGCGGTGGCGGCGACGATCTTCTGCAGGACCATGTTGTCGTCCAGACGCCAGACCTTGATGACGTGCGGGCCGGCTGTCACGTCGGCGAAGGTGGCCTCCAGCACCCGGCCGTTGTCCTCCACCGCCCTGTTCCAGGCGGCCTGCTCCTCCAGCGTCGTGGCGGTGGGCGACGGCAGCAGCTTGTCCACGAGCGTGAGCATCGGCCGGTCGTCGATCGAGACGCCGATGCGCTGCGAACCCCGGCCGGTCGTATCCAGGGTCGGAGCCAGATAGAGCTGGACGGTGAGGTCGCCGCCTTTTGCGACGGCGATGTCGTACTCCACCCGCACGCCGTCCTCGGCCGTGGTCGCCGGGCGGCCTTGCGGCAGGGCGGTGATCGCGCCCAGGGTGCGGCCGAGGTTGGGGATCACCCGCCACGCCAGGCCCGCGCCATTCCTGAACCGACGGAAGCGGGGCGCCTCGATGGCGACCACGCCGGCGGGCGCCGCGGACGGCGGCGCGAAGGCGAGCGGTTCGGCAGGCCGCGTGGCGTCCACGCGCTCCACCCGCGGCATGACCTGCGCCGGCGGCTGCTGCCAGGTCGTGTAGCCGATGTGGGTCTGGCTCATCATGCCGTCCCACTTGCCGCCGTTGGCGCGATGATAGGCGTCGGTCAGCGCCTGGTCGCGGCGGAAGGCGGCCTCCGCCTGATCGGCGAAGGCGTTGGCGCGCGGATCCTTCGCGGCGGCCAGCCGGCGGTTCCATGCCACGGCGTAGTAGAGCCGGTAGAGGTTGGCCATGGCGGCCACCGGATGCTCCACGAGCTGGAGATAGGCGTCCCGCTGCTCGGGCCGGAGCTTGCCCTTGACCCGCAGCATGTCGCGTTCGAGCGTGTCCCACTCGGCGACCATGCGACCGAACTCGCCGCCATCCAGCCGGTCGCCCGCGCCTTCCCCAAGCGGGAAACTGGCGGCGTCGATCAGCTCCGGCTTACGGCGGGCGGCGAACTTGCTGTAGCGGGTGATCAACTCGCCCACCTCGGCGCGGCTCGCCGGCCCGAACGCCTTGCGGGCCCAGGCCGCGGGGTAGGCCGCCATCGCCTCCACGGTCATCCCCTCGGGGTCCCAGGCCTGGTCCATGAAGAAGCTCAGCGGGAACTCCATGGGCTTGATGTCGCCAACGTTCACGATCCAAAGCGCCCGCGCGCCGCGCCGGTACGCCAAGTCCATCTGCTGCCAGGTCTTCTCGATTTGGGTGTTGTTGAGCCACTTGTAGTTCCGCGGCGCGCCCACGTAGTCGAAGTGGTAGTAGACGCCGTAGCCGCCCTTGCGGCCGAGGTCGCCCGTGGGCAGGCGCCGGATCTGACCCCAGTTGTCGTCGGCGAACAGCAGGGTCACGTCGTCCGGGACCCTCATGCCGTGGTCATAGTAGTCCTGCACCTCCTTGTAGAGCGCCCAGACCTGGGGTGTCTGCTCTGCCGGGCGGCCGGTGACGTCGGCGATGATCTTCCGCTGGTCGGCGACGATGGTCTCGAGAAGCTGGGTGGCGGTGGCCTCGCCCATGGCCTCGTCGCCGTCGCCGCGCATGCCGACGGTGACCACCGCCTCGTAGCCGCGGCCGTCGCCCTTTGACATCATCCGCTCGATGCCGCCGCGCCAGAACTGGCGGAGGTTCTCGCCATTGGTGGCGTAGTCCCAGCGCCCGCCCGCGACGCCGCCGTCCTGGTTGCGATGCCACTCGTCGTGGGCCCGGGTCATGGGCTCGTGGTGGGACGTGCCCATCACCACGCCCATCTCGTCGGCCAGGACCATGTTGCGGGGATCGTCGTCGTTGAAGGCCCGGGGCTGCCACATGGCCGGCCAGAGATAGTTGCCCTTCATCCGCAGCAGCAGCTCGAAGACGTGGGCGTACATCCTCGAATTGGCGCCGCCGAACTTCGCTTCGGCCCAGGTGGTCAGCGCCGGGGCCTCATCGTTGATGAAGAAGCCGCGGTACTTCACCTTCGGCTGGTCGCGCCGGGCGCCCGCCGTCACATAGAGATCGGCGCGCCGGGCCACCGGCACGTCGGCGAACCAGTACCAGGGCGAAACCCCGATCTTCTCCGAGAGGTCGTAGGCGCCGAAGACCGCGCCGCGGCGGTCGGAGCCGACGACCACCAGCGCCCGCCGAACGTTCGGAAACGGCCGCTCGATCACCACCTGGCGGAAGGCCTCCCACTCGCCGGCGAGGTCCGTCGCCTGCAGCTTCCCTGCCGCCACGAGACCATCGATGACCGGGCTCTGGCCGAGCACGCCCAGGATCACGAGGTCGCCCCGAGCCTGGTCGAGGCGCGCCATGCGCTCCGCCCGTCGGCCGCTCACGCGCTGCAGGTCGGCGGCGAAACCGTCCGCTGCGTGCCGGACGGCCGGATCGGCCGAGGGCTCGACCAGCAGAGCCGCCGGCGCGCCGGCGCGGATCAGCGGAAACGCGCCCGTCGAAACCCGCTCGCAGACGGAAACCGGCGTCTCGCAGGCCGCCGCCGCCGAACTCAGGGCGATCGCCGCCGCCAGGGCGGCGAGGCCTAGGCCTACCCTCACGACTGCGCCGCCACCGTGAACTTGCCGCTCTTGGTCTGGGCCGAGTTCGGGCCGACCATCACGGTGAATTCCCCTGGCTCCACGACCCGCTTCATGTCGATGTTCCAGATGGCGAGGTCGGCCGGCGTCAGCTCGAAGGCCACTGTCGTGCGGGCGCCGGGCGCCAGCGTCACCCGGCGGAAACGCTTCAGCTCCATCAGCGGCCGGGTCACCGAAGCCGCCTCGTCGCGCAGATAGAGCTGGACCACCTCGTCGCCGGCCCGGCCGCCGGTGTTGGTCACGTCCACCTCGACCCGGACGGTCTCGTTGGCGCCGACCGTCGCCTTGGCGATCCGCGGCGCCGAGATGTCGAACGTCGTGTAGCTGAGGCCGAAGCCGAACGGATAGAGCGGCGTCCCCTCGTCGAACAGGTAGGGCCGCCGCGCCGTCGGCTTGGCGTTGTACACCAGCGGCAGCTGGCCGGCGTTGCGCGGGATGGTCACGGGCAGCTTGCCGCCCGGGCTGGCGTGGCCGAACAGGATGTCCGCGACGCCATGGCCGGTCTCCTGGCCGAGGTACCATCCCTCCAGAATGGCGTCGGCGCGCTCGGCCAGCAGGTTCACCGACAGCGGTCGGCCATTCAGCAGCACCACGACAGTCGGCTTGCCGAGGTCGAAGATCGCCCGCGCGAGGTCGTTCTGCTGGCCGACAAGGTCGAGCGAGGTGCGGTCGCCCAGGTGGTTGTCGGCCCAGGCCTCGCGGCTGGTCTGCTCGTTGTCGCCGAGCACCATGACCACGACGTCGGCCCGGCGGGCGACCTCCACCGCCTCCCGGATCAGGCGCGCGTTCACCGCCGGGTCCACGAGCTTCACCTCGTCGGCCGCCCAGACGCGGGCCTCGGTGATCCGCACCGCCTCGGCGTAGTCCACCTGGAACCTGCCGCGGGCTTCGGCCTGGATGCCCTCCAGCACACTCACGACCTTGCGGGGAATGTCGCTGTAGCCGCCGATCGGGGTGTCGCGGGCGTGGGTCCCCAGCACGGCCAGCCGGCCGATCTTGCCGGCGTCGAGCGGCAGCAGGCCCTTGTCGTTCTTCAGCAGCACCATGCACCGGCGCGCCGCCTCGCGGGCCAGCGCGATGGCGTCCGGCGTGGCGGTGAGACGATCGGCGCGCCGCTCGTCGGCGTAGGGATTTTCGAACAGCCCGGCCTCGAACTTCAGGCGCAGCACACGGCGGACCGCGGCGTCGATCTGGTCCTGGCGGATGCGGCCATCGCGGACCAGCTTGGGCAGGGCGTTGTAGTACTCGCCGTCGGGCAGCTCGACGTCCACGCCGGCATCGAGCGCGGCCACCGCGGCGTCCTCGGGCGTGGCGAACATCCGGTGGCGGACGAGCATCTCGCGGATCGCGAAGTAGTCGCTGAGCGTCGCGCCCTGAAAGCCCCATTCCTGCCGGAGCACCGTGGTCAGCAGCCAGCGGTTACCGTGCGACGGCACCCCGTCGATCTCGTTGTACGACGGCATGACGGAGAGCGCGTTCGCCTCCTTCACCGCCCGCTCGAAGGGCGGGAAGAAGTTCTCCCGCAGGGCGCGCTCCGAGATCTGCGCCGGGCCGACGTTGCGGCCGCTCTCGGGCTGCCCGTGGCCGGTCATGTGCTTGAGGGTGACGAAGACCTTGTCCTTGGCGAGCGGCAGGGTGCGACCCTGGAAGCCGCGGATGGCGGCGAGGCCGATCTCCGACACCAGGTAGGGATCCTCGCCGTACGTCTCCTCGATCCGGCCCCAGCGGGGATCGCGGCCCACGTCGACCACCGGCGCCAGGGCGATGTTGGCCCCGCGGGCGCGCATCTCGCGAGCCGCGACGGCGAACACCTTCTCCACGAGCACCGGGTCCCAGGACGAGGCGAGTGCGATGGCCTGCGGGAAGCTGGTGGACTCCCGCGCCGTGTAGCCGTGCAGCGCCTCCTCATGCATCAGCAGCGGGATGCCCAGACGGGTCTGCTCCACCGCCCAGCGCTGGGCGGCGTTGATGTAGCGGGCGGTCTCCACCGGCGTGCGGTTGATGGTCCCGGCGGCGGCCCCGGCATGCGGCCCCTGGCTCGCGCCGCGGCGATCCGAGGGCCGGGAGATCTGTCCGAGGCCGTGCGGGAAGGCCTGGGCGGCCTTCGCGGCCGAGAACTCCGCCTCCGGCGTCTGGATGCTGTCCTTCTTGAGCCAGACGCCCACGAGCTGGGCGCACTTCTCCTCGAGGGTCATCCGGCCCAGCAGGTCGTCGATACGCGCGGGGATCGGCGCGCGGGCGTCCTTGTAGAGCGGCCGGCCCTGGGCGGCGGCGGGCGAGGCCATGGCGGCGGACACGGCGGCGAGGCTCGCGCCCATCTGGCGTCGGGTCAGGTGGGTCATGGGGTCTCTTCCGAGTAGGCGTAGAGGCCAAAGGTGACGCCGACGAAGCCGCCGGCCGTCTTGGTGGAGAGGACCGTCCCGTCGGCGTCGGCGAGCAGGGTGCGGTAGCGGCCGGGCTCGACGGCGTAGGCGAAGTCGTAGCGGCCGCCGCGAGCGGTGATCTTCAGCTCGACCGGTCCCGACCGGGGCAGCGGTGCGCTGGCCAGCGCCACGCCATGCGCCGGGTCCTTATCGCCGGCGCGCCGCTCGAGCTTCACCACCGGGCGTCCGCCCTCGCGGCTGACGCTCAGCAGGTAGAAGAAGCCCTCGCTCTGCAGGGCGGCGAGACCGGCCCGGTCGCCGTCGCGGGCAGGCGTGAACGCCACCCGGGTGGCCGCGCTGGCCGACAGGTGCTGCTGGCGCCGGCCGAAGTAGGAGGGCTGGCCAAGCGAGCCCAGGGGGACGGGCCGGGCGGTCAGCCGGAGCGCGCCGCCCTCCAGGCGGTGCCAGACGCTCCTGGGCGTGCGCAGCGTCATCCACTCGGGCCCAAGGGCCCGGCCGTCGAACTCCTCCCGAACCGCGTCGGGCCGCTGCGCGCCGGCCGGCGGCAGGCCCGGCCGGGCCAGGACCTTCGGAATCTCCGCATTCCCCTCCAGCATGACGGGCCAGCCGTCCTTCCAGGTCACCGGCAGCAGGAAGGTCTCCCGGCCGGTGTTGTAGAAGTCGCCGGTGTAGGGCCGGGTCGCCAGGAACGTCGCCCACCACTCGCCGGTGGGCGTCTGCACCAGATCGGCGTGACCGGCCGAGGTGATCGGGTCGGGCCGATCCGCCGGCAGGTGGCGCTGGGTCAGGATGGGGTTGCCGGCGTAGGGCTGGTAGGGCCCCCAGACGTCGCGGCTGCGCAGGACGACCTGGGAGTGGTCGACCGAGGTGCCGCCTTCCGCGCAGCTCAGGTAGTACCAGCCGTCCACCTTGTAGATGTGCGGCCCCTCGATCCAGACCGGCTTCTTGGAGATGTCGACGCCGCCGTTGACCAGCACCTTGCGCGGGCCGACCGGCCGCATGGCGTTCAAGTCGAACGCCTGCATCCAGATAGCGCGGTGGCCGTCGTAGAGCGGCGTCCCCTCCGGCGGGCCGTTGTTCAGCAGGTAGGTCCTGCCGTCCTCGTCGAAGAAGAACGAGGGGTCGATCCCGTCCACCTCGCGGATCCAGATCGGGTCGGACCACGGCCCGGCGGCGTCCTTCGCCGTCAGCAGGTAGTTCCCGCCGCAGTCCACGCAGGTGTTCAGGATGTAGAACGTCCCGTCCCGGAAGCTGATGTCCGGCGCGAACACGCCGCGCGACAGGCCGAGCCCGGTGAAGTCGAGCTGGCCGGGCCGGTCGATGGCGTTGCCCACCTGGGTCCAGGTGACGAGGTCGGTGGACCGGAACACCGGCAGGCCGGGGAAGTAGGCGAAGGTCGAGGTGGCCAGGTAGTAGGCGTCGCCTGCCCGGGTCAGGCTGGGGTCTGGGTAGAAGCCGGTGAGCACCGGATTGCGGAACTGACCGGGCCCCACCGCCGGCGCGGGATCGAGGCCCCGGTAGTCGAACCAGTCGAACCGCGCTTCGGCGGCGGCGGCGGGACCGGCGAGCGCCAGCGCGGCGATCACAGCGCGGATCATGCCCATGGCGTGCGCTCCGGGGCGGCGCGGAAGGCGGCGGCCAGCGCTTCGCGCATTGGCTTGGCCCGCAGCTCGGCGTCATAGGGGGTCGGCCGTTTCGGCAGGCCGTCGCGGCGGGCGGACGTGCCCTGGAGCCAGGAGTAGCGGTCGGCCAGACCCCAGACGAGGAACTGCTTCAGCTCGCGGTAGTCCAGCATCAGCGCGGTGAAGTCGCCGGCCAGGGCGGCGAGCTCCGCATCGCGCTTGGCGATGTCGGCGGGCATGGCCTTGTCGTTGACGTCGAACTCGGTGACCAGCAGGTCGAGGCCCATGCCCCGGACCTCGTCGATGAAGGCGCGCCAGTCGCGCTGGTCGGCGGCCGAGAAGCGGGCCACGTCGCTGGAATCCACCCCGCCGCCGATGTGGCCCTGGATCCCCAACGCGTCGATGGGCGCGTTGCGGGCCTTCAGGCGCTCGAGCAGCTTCAGCACGCCCTTGCGGTGCGTCGCCTCCTCCACGCCGAAGTTCATGTAGTCGTTGTAGACGAGCTTGGCCTTGGGCGCGGCGGCCTTGGCGGCGTGGAACGCCACCTCGACGATCTCCGGGCCGATGGCCCGGCCCATCACCGTGTTGCGGAGCTCGCCCGTGGCCGGGTCGACGGTTTCGTTGACCACGTCCCAGGAGCTCATCTGCGGATAGCGGCCGCAGACCGTCCGGATGTGATCCGTCAGCATCCGCTCGGCGGCGGCCCGCGGGTTCGGTCCGAAGTCGTGCGAGGCCAGCCACCTCGCGGAGTACTCGTCGCGGTTCCACAACAGGGTGTGGCCACGGAAGCCTAGGCCGTTCTCGCGGGCGAAGGTCGCCAGCCGGTCCGCCGGACCGAAGTCGAACCGGTCGGCGGAGGGCCGCAGCACGTACCACTTGTGCTCGTTCTCGGCGACGATCAGCCCGCACTCGCGGGCGATTAGGGCGCGGTAGCCCGCGTCGTCGAGGCCGCTGTTCGGCGGGCGCCCGACGCCCAGCGCCGTCCCGAACCTGAGGCCCTTCCGGCGAGCCAGGCCGTCGAGGCCGTCGGCAGGACCGGCCGCGCCCGCCAGAAGCGCGGCGCCTGTGCCCATCGCCAGCGCCTGCCTTCGCGAAACCTGTCGCGGCATTACGGCCTCCCTGGTCCCGGCCCGTCTGCGCCGTGTGGCCGCGGGCCTTATGGTTTGTTGTTGTGGACGACGTGGTCAGACCAATCAAGCGCTTTCTGGTAGCGCTCCCATTTGCCGAGCTGCCGCCCACTGTGCTTAGCTTTGCCTGGGTTCAGGAGACGCGAGAATGACGACGGCGACGATGACCGAGGAGAAGCTCGAGATCGGCCGGGTGATCCAGGAGACGTTCGCCGTCCTGGGCCGGAACTTCGCCACCTTCTTCGTCCTGGCGCTGATCCTCACCGGCCTGCCGACGGCCATCGTCGGCGTCCTCCAGATGGAGGCTGCGCGGGCCAACACCGTGGCCGGCTGGTCCTGGTTCCTGGTCACCGGCCTGATCTCCGGCGTGATGGCCATGGTCCTGCAGGGCGCGCTCATCTTCGGGACGATCAATGACCTGAACGGCCGTCGCGTGAGCGTCTCCGACAGCCTGACCATCGGCCTGCGCAACTTCCTGGGCCTTTTCGCGGTGAGCCTGCTCTACGGCCTCGCGGTGGGCTTCGGGACGCTGCTGCTGATCGTGCCGGGCATCATGATCGCCGTGGCCTGGTGCGCCGCCGTGCCGGCGCTGATCGCCGAGCGTATCGGCATCATGGACACGTTCGGCCGCAGCGCGCAGCTCACCCGCGGCAACCGCTGGCGCATCTTCGGCCTCTTCCTGGTCTACGTCCTGGTGTTCATCGCCATCACCATGGTCGTCGGCCTGGTGGCCGGTGTGGCCGGGGTCATAGGCGACACGTCCACGGACGACATCACCCCGGCCCAGATCGTCATCAATGTCGTCACCAACGTCATCTCCGGCCTGATCGGCGCCACGGGCGCGGCGGTGCTCTACACCGAGCTTCGGCGGGTGCGGGAGGGTGCGACACCCGACGCGCTGGCGGCGATCTTCGACTAGGGCCGGTCGAACTTGTCCTTGCGCCGATGGCCGAACAGCATGCGCTGCTCGAGCCGTCCGCGGAGGCCCGCGTAGTAGGCCGACAGAAACGCGAGGTCGGAGAGGTCCTGCGGCCCTTCCCAGCCGATCTTGGTCCGGATCCGGCGCGCGACCTCGGACATCGTCCGGCGGTCCTTCGACCGCAGCACGCCCTCGAGCACGTGCAGCTCCTTCACCCCATAGGCGTCGAGCTGCGCCTGGCTGAAGGCGATGCCCAGCGCCGGCGGCGAGTGGCTGAGGTCCGGCCGCAGTAGGCGGCGGGGCGCATGGACGACCATTGTCCCGGCCGCGATGTCGCCCAGCCGCAACCGGTCGCGGTTGAACAGCGGGAAGACCACGAAGACGCCGCTCCAGATCGCCCCCAGGGTGATCAGCCAGGCGTCCACCCCCTGCCCGCGCGCGAGGAAGAAGGCGGCGGGCAGGAAGACCTCGAGCTCGCGCATAGCGTTTCGCGCGAACACCGCGTCGGCGGTCAGCCGGCCGCCGTCGCGGGCGATGACGCGCAGACCGAGCCGCCGCTTGCCGGGCGTCGCCGCGCCGGGCCGCAGCTCGAACACCACGAAGTAGAAGTAGCGGAGGGCGAAGAAGCCCAGCAGCCAGATGATCGCCGCCGCCTCCATGGCGAAGCCGAGGCGCAGGCGCCAGCTCGCCAGGCCCACCAACAGGGTGAGCGCAGCCAGCGACCCGCCGACGATCGCCAGGTCCAGCAGGAAGGCGGCGGCGCGCTCGGCGTAGCTGCCCACCTTCAACCGCAGGTCCACGCCCTCCGGCGTGACGAAGGCGCGCGAGCCGTCGTCCGGCGTCCTCGGCCTGCGCTCCCGCGTGCGGCGAGGGGTTGCGGCGAGGCTCATGGCGCGCGGAGCCGGCGCGGCAGGTAGAAGTAGGCCAGCCAGAAGAGGCCGGTGCCGAACGCCACCGCGTAGCGCACCGCGTCCTCGCGGATGAGCTGGCGTCCGAAGCCTTCCAGCAGGCCGGCCACGAACAGCATGACGACGACGCCCGCCATGACCAGGGCCGCGCGCCGGCCCGCATGCGCCGCCGCGTCGAGCCGCGTTCGCTCGCCGGGGAAAGCGACGGCCCAGCCGACGGAGAAGCCCGCTGCGCCGGCCAGGGTGATGGCGAAGAGCTCGGTCACACCATGGATCATCAGCCAGCCCACCGCCTCGACGGTCAGGCCGTGGGTGGAGAACAGGGCGAGGAAGGCCCCCAGCATGCAGCCGTTGTAGAGCATCAGCCCGGCGGTCGGCAGGCAGAGCGCGAACCCCAGGGCGAAGGCGAAGATCGCCACCTGCGAATTGTGGGTGAACAGGAAGGCGGCCATGGTCGACAGCCCGTCCTTCAGCGTCGCCGGCTGGTAGAGCGTGCCGCGCAGGAAGTCGGCGGTGGCGGTGGGATCGCGCCCGCCGGCCAGTTCGGCCGGGATGAAGCCGTAGAACCAGTCCGGATCCTGACCCACGAGGATGAAGGCGACGACGGCGCCCACCACCATGATGGCCGCGGCCGCCAGCGTTTCGCGCCAGAGCCCGCGCACAGCGAGCGGCCAATCGCGGCGGAAGAAGCCGACCACCCGCTCGCCCAGGCGGCTGCGGGTCCCGTAGACCAGGAAGTAGGCCCGCGTGCAGAGGCTCTCGAGGTACTCGATCAGGCTCTGGTCGAGGGAGATGGAGCGGGCCACCGACAGGGAAGAGAGCGCCTGCTGGTAGAGGACCGGCATCTCCAGGAGTTCCGTGCGGCTGAGCCGGCGCGCATCGCCCTTTTCCGCCTTCGCCAGCAGGGCCTCCAGGCGCCGCCAGTCGGCCTCGCGCTCGTCCCGGAACCGGTGGCTCTTCAGTTGCAGCTCGGCCATCAGACGAGCTCCCGGCGCTTGGTGTCGAGGTAGGCGCCCACCAGCGCGGGCCCGAGCTCGCCGGCCGGGGCCTCGACGATCTGGGCGCCCAGCCGCTTCAGCCGCCCCACCACCGCGTCGCGCTGGCGCAGCAGGGCCTGGGCGACCACCGCGCGGGAGACGTCGTCGGCGTCCTTCGGCTCTGCGCGGACGAGGTCCTCCAACTCCTGGTCGCGGAAGACCACGAAGAGCACGAGGTGGGTGCGCATCAGCCGCTGCACGTTCTCCACCATCAGCTCGGCGCTGGTCGGATCGGCGAAGTCGGTGAAGACCACCACCAGCGCCCGGCGGTCCAGGCGGCCGGCCAGAGTGGTCAGGCCGAGCGTGAAGTTGGTCTCCTCCGCGGAATAGTCGATCTCCGCCGCCAGGCGCTGGATCAGCGGGAAAGCCTGGGCGCCCGCGGTCACGCCGCTCGCCACCCGCGGCCGCGAGTCGAAGGCGAATAGGCCCAGCCGGTCCCCCAGCTTCAGTCCCACGAAGGCGAGCAGCAGGGCGGCGTTGATGGCGTGGTCGACGCGCGCCAGGCCGGCCAGCGGCGCGGACATCAGCCGTCCGGAGTCGATCGCCAGGATAACGTGGTGGTTCCGCTCGGTCCGGAACTCGCGGGCCACAAGTCTGGCGTGACGGGCGCTCTGCTTCCAGTCGATGGCGCGGGTGTCCATCCCGGTCTGGAACTCCTTGAGCGCGTGGAAATCTGAGCCCTCGCCGGTCTCGAGCTGGGCCTTCATGCCGAAGGCCGCGTCCCGGGCGAACAGGCGCAGGGCCTCCTCCTTCACCCCCTGCACGTCGGGCGTCACCAGGACCTCGCGGGCGGGGGCGGCCTCGCGCTGGCGCCAGACGAGCCCGAGCGGCCCCTGCCAGCGGGCCCAGACGCGCTCCAGCCGCCCTTCCCCGCGCCGCCCGGGCGCCAGCTCGAACGTCGCCCGGGCCGAACCCGAGGCGAGGCGGACGACCTGCCGGACCGGCGAGACGGCGAGGCGGTCGTTGCCGCCCAGGGCCACCTCCACCTGCTGGGGCGCGCCGCCCTCGGAGGCGGCGGTCACCTCGGCCGCCTCGGGGCGGCCGACGCCGGCGGTGCGCGGCGCGGAGACGGCGAGCGTCGCGGCCGCGGGCTTCGCCGACAGCAGCGCGTCGGCCAGCATCAGGCCCGCGGCCATGACCACCCACGCGCCCGCCGCGACCCAGAGCTGGGGCGCGGCCACAGCCATCGCCAGCGCCAGCGGGGCGCCGGCGGCCGTCAGCAGGATCGCCCGTCGGGTGGGGTAGAGGGTCACGGATCAGCGCGGCGCCGCCGCCTGCTCCACGAGTCCGCGGATCACCTCGTCGGCGCGCCGCCCCTCGATCTCGGCGGCGGGCGAGAGGATGACGCGGTGGCGCAGGGCCGGCAGGGCGAGCGCCTTCACGTCGTCGGGGATGGCGTAGTCGCGCCCGTCTAGCGCCGCCCTCGCGCGGGCCGCGAGCGCGAGTTGGGCCGCCGCGCGCGGCGACGCGCCGCTCGAAAGATCGCTGGTCTCGCGGGTCGCCCGCACGAGATCGACCACATAGGCGGCGACATCGTCGTTCAGCCGCACGCCGGCCACCGCCCTGTGGGCCGCAGCCAGCGCCTTCGCACCGGCCACCTTGGCCACGCCGATCCTCGCCGGGTCGGCCTGGCCGCTCTGGACGCCATAGGCGGCGACGATGGCCAGTTCCTCCTGGCGGCTGGGGTACTGCAGCGCCTGCTTGAACAGGAACCGGTCGAGCTGCGCCTCCGGCAGCGGATAGGTGCCCTGCTGCTCCAGCGGGTTCTGGGTGGCGACCACCATGAAGCTGTCCGAGAGCGGATGCGGCTTGCCGTCGATGGTCACCCGCCGCTCCTGCATGGCCTCGAGGAGGGCGGCCTGGGTCTTGGGCGGGGTGCGGTTGATCTCGTCGGCCAGCAGCAGCTCGGTGAACACCGGCCCCGGGTTGAGGGTGAAGCTGGAGGTCTGGAAGTTGAACAGGTTGGCCCCGATGATGTCGGCGGGCATCAGGTCGGGCGTGAACTGGATGCGCCCGAAGCCGAGGTCCAACGTGCGGGCGAAGCACTGGGCCAGGAAGGTCTTGGCGGTGCCGGGCGGCCCTTCCAGCAGGACGTGACCGCGCGCGAACAAGGCGGTGAGCAGCAGGTCCACCGTCTCCGACTGGCCGACGATGGCCTTGCCGATCTCCGCCCGCACCTGCTCGGCGAGGGCCTTCACCTCATCGACGTTCACGCGTCATCTCCAGTCTCCAGTCGTGCAGCCGGCGCGCCGCCTCGGCGAGCGTCTCCCGCGTGGTGGCCCGCTGCATCTCGGCTTCCAGTTCGGCCGGCGTCGCCGCGCCACGCAGGCGGGCGACCTCGGTCAGCCAGGTGTCGTCGTTCCGGTCCGCGCCCGCGGCGCGGGCGATCAGGGCCTTGGAGAGCGCCACATACGCCGGCCCCATCTCGGTCTCGCGACGAGCCATGCGGACCAGCCCAGCAGAGTTGTCCACCAGCGCCGCCTTACCGAGCGCGAAGGCCCGGCCCCGGACCTGCGCCGGCCCGAAGCGCGCCAGCGCGTGCAGGCCCATCAGGACCGCGGCGGCCACGGCGCAGAGGGTGGCGGCGAGCCACGGCGGCTCCAGCATCAGCCGGCCGAGCCCCCGCCCCCGCTTGATGCCGTTGAGGGTCACGTCGAAGCGCACGCCGCGGTCGGTGCGAAGGCTGTCCAGCACGGCCATGCCGGCGCGCGCGTTGGCGAACCGCGCGATGCCCTGGTTGTTGAGCAGGTCCGGGTCGCTCAGGACGAAGGTCTCCGGCCGCGCCTTCGACCGGGCCAGAACGGCGCGGCCCTGCTCGTCCACCAGCACAGGATCCCAGCCCGGGCCGGAGAGCGTCTGGAGCCGGTCAATGGCATCCAGCGGCAGGAAGGTCCCTGCCATGTAGCCGCCGGGCGCGCCGCGGAGCTGTGGCCGCGAGACGCCGGGGCGGACGTTCAGCTCGCTCGTCCGCGAGAAGAGCCTGAGCATCTGTGTCGCCGGCGGCGAGGCGACACCGGCCTTCCGTACCTGGCCGGGCCTCAGCGGGTCGCGCTGGACGGACCACTTGGGCAGCACGATCAGGGTGCGGTCGGCGGCCGGGAAGGCGGTGATCTCCTGCGCGCGCACGCCGGCGTCCGGCGTCAGCACCAGCAGAACGCCTTCGAGCTCTTTCCCCCGCGGCGTGGTGCGGCTCACCACGGCGGGGATGTTCCGCGCCTCCAGCATGACGGTCGCCCCGCGATAGCCCACCGCGGACGACGAGAGCGCGTGCGCCCCGGGATCCAGGCCGGCCCGCAGGTCGGGGGCGTAGGCCGACAGCACGGCCAGGGCGGAGAACGACAGCACGCCCACCAGGACGAGCGCCAGCACAGTCCGCGGGGAGAACGCCGGCGGCTTCGGCTGTGCGTCCGCCAGCGCGCTCACCGCCAGGCCCCGGCGAAGGCGAAGGCCTCGTAGTCGGCGCGGGCGGCGCGGAACTCGTCCTGGCCGACGCTGCGGCCGCCGAAGAAGCTCCGCTCCACCGCCTCGGCGATGCGGGCGAAGGCGGCGCGTGCCTCGCCGGGCAGGGCGTCCAGCCGGGCGATGTCGCGGCTGGTCAGGGCCGGGCGCACCAGCCCGGGGCGGCGGCCCGCCAGGTCGTCGATACTGCGGAACAGCAGGAGGTGGATCGCCTCGCCGAACCGTCCTTCCGCCGCCAGCCGGTCGGCGTCGTCCAGCAGCGCACGGGCGTGCGCCGCGTCGGGCCGCCAGTCGGTGGCGCCAGCGGCCTGGCGCTTGCGCGACCCGAGCTTCAGGCCCGCCACCTCGGCGACCACGAACCACAGGATCAGCGCCGCCCCGGCGATCACCAGCACCCAGAACACCGGCTTGACGAAGGGAGCGAGCGCCGAGAGCAGGCGGACGAGGTCGTCCAGCCAGGTGGGCGGCTCGGGCGGCACGACGCGCTGGAAGTCGAACTGGATGCCGGGGGTGTCGAGCAACGCCTTGTGGGCCGCGGCGAGGTCCTGCCCCGCCGCTCCCGCACCCGACGCCGACGCGCCTGCCGCCACGCACGCTCCTTCTCACCGCGCGGCCACGCGGCGCGCGGCGGCAGGCTAGCCCAGCCCCAGCCCCCCGTCAGCCCGGCTCGCGCCGCGCGGGATCAGGATCCCGCCGGCGCCGCGGGCAGCATGGCGACGACCTCGTTGGTCTTGGCCATGAACTTCACCCCCTTCAGCCGGTCCTTCGGATAGCCCGCCCAGGCCCGTTCGACCTCGATGGGCGTCACCGCCTGGGCCGCGGCCCCTTCCGGCCGGGTGGCGATGACATCCACCTCGTAGATCCCGTCCTTGGGCTGGGCGGCGTAGATCCTCGGCAGGAAGGCGGCGTCGGTGTAGCCAGCCGCCGGGGTGGCGCCCTCGACCTTCAGGATCAGCTTGCCGCCGTCCATCTCCAGCTCGCCCTTCGAGACGCTGAGGATCTGCTCCTGGCCGGCGTACATCTGGGCCGGCCGGGCCAGAGACTTGGGCTTGGCGGCAGGGGCCGGCGCGGCAGCTTCGCTCTTGGAGCCCTCGCAGCCGCTCAGAGCGACACCGCCGGTCAGCAGCGCCGCGATCAGCAGGGTGCGCATTCGGTTTCCTCCCCGTTCTTATCACCCGAGGAGGAGGTTGCGCCGCGCACGGCTGCGCCGCAAGCCCGCAGAACGCCGTTACGGATCAGCCGGCGACGAAGGCGAAGGTGGCCCAGCCGCAGAAGGCCGCGGCCAGCACGGCGACGGCGCGGGCCGCCGCCCGCGGACCAGGCCGCAGCCCCTTCGAGAAGCGCGCCAGGGCGGCCGCGCACAGCAGGTACACCGCAAGGTTGGCGAGCACGGCGGCGTTGATCAGGGCGTTGAACTGCTTCGTCAGGGTGGGCGAGACGGTGACGAGCGCGGTCAGCGACATCAGGACGGCGGTGGCGAGCACGCCGCGCACCGGCAGGCGCGAACCGGGCTCGCCGCCAATGATCCGGGGCAGGTAACCGTTCGCCGCGCCCGAGGCGCCGGCCTCGGCGGCCACCAGCAGCCAGCCGGCGAGCGTCCCTAGTGTCTTGGCCAGGGCGCAGGCCGCGACGACCGCCCCCGCCACGGGGCCGACCAGCCGCTGTACGACGTCTGCGAAGGGCGCGGTCGAGCGGGCGAGCTCCGCCGCCGGGATCACCCCCATCACTGCCGCGGTCGCGGCCGCGTAGATCACCGACGCCAGGAGAACGCCGCCGAGCGCGGCGATCGGCAGGTTGCGCTGCGGGTTGTCCACCGCCTTGGCCGCGATCGCTGCGCTCTCGAGGCCGAGGTAGGCCCAGAAGATGGTCACCAGGCTGGCTGGGATGGCGTGGGTCAGCGGCTGGCCGCTCACGTTCCAAGAGGCGGCGAACACCTCGGGGTCGAAGGCCAGCAGGCCGAAGATGGTCGCCGCCAGGATCGGCACGAGCCCGATGAGCAGGGTGGAGCCCGAGAGCCAGCCCACCGCCCGCGGCCCCTTCAGGTTGGCCAGCGTCATCAGCCAGATGGCGCCGATAGCGGACAGCGCCGTCGGCCAGGGGCCGATGAGCTGCGGCAGGAAGACGGCCAGGTAGCCCACCGCGGCCAGAGCGATGGCGACGTTACCGACCCAGCAGGAGAGCCAGTAGGCGAGCCAGGCGACGAACCCGGCGGCCGGGTGCAGGCCTTCGGCCGGGTAGCGCACGAGGCCGTTGGGGTCCGGCCGGATCGCCCCCAGGAAGGCGAACACGCCGGCGATGGCGAGCGCGCCCGCGCCGGCGATGGCCCAGCCGATCAGGCTGGCGCTGCCCACCGTGGCCAGCGACGCCGGCAGCAGGAAGAGCCCCGAGCCGACCATGTTGCCGGCCACCAGGAAGGTCGCGGTTAGAGGCCCGAGCCCCTTCTGCTTCGGTGTCTCGGCCACTGTCCCGCTCGTCATCCCCGGCCCTGCGCCGGGGATCCATAAACACCGGCCGCCACCGTTTGGCACCCTCTGCGATCATGGAGATCTGCACGAGGGGCGGCCAAGGCGAGCGGGGAGCCTTCCGGCCGCGTCAGAACCGCCGCCGCTTCGCGTCGCGGATCACCTCGCGCGCGGCGTTGTGGCCGGGCGCGCCGGTGACACCGCCGCCCGGGTGCGTGCCCGCGCCGCACTGGTAGAGCCCCGCCAACGGCGTCCGGTAGTCGCCGGCCCCCAGCACCGGCCGCGCCGAGAACATCTGATCCAGGCTGAGGTTGCCGTGCATGATGTCCCCGCCGACGAGGCCGAAGGTGCGCTCCAGGTCGAGCGGCGAGAGGACCTGGCGTCCAACCACCGAGGCCTTGAAGCCGGGCGCATGACGGTCGACCGTCTCGATCATCAGGTCCGCCACCTCGTCGCGGCACTCGTCCCAGCCGCGGCCGTCCGGCAGGACAGGCGCGACCTGCTGGCAGAACAGACTGGCCACGTGCTGTCCGGCCGGCGCCAGGCTGTCGTCCAGGGTGGACGGGATCAGCATCTCGACGATGGGCTCGCGGGACCAGCCGTGGACGCGGGCGTCCATGTAGGCGCGGTCCATGTAGGCCAGCGTGGGAGCGATGATGATGCCGGCGGTAAGATGGTCGCCGGGCTCCGGCTTCACCGTGAACCGCGGCAGTTCGGAGAGCGCCACGTTCATCCGGAAGGTGCCGGATCCTGAGCGGTAGCGGCCGATCCGCTCGCGGAAGTCGGCCGGCTGGACGCCGGGGTCCACCAGGCTGCCGAACAGCAGGCGCGGGTGGAGGTTGGACACCACCGCACGGGCCTCGATCGTCTCGCCGGACTCGGTCACCACCCCGGTCGCCCGGCCGTGGCGTGTCAGCACCTCGGCGACGCCGACCCCCGTGCGGATCTCAACCCCGCGTTCGCGGCAGCAGGCGGCCATGGCCTGGGTGATCGCGCCCATGCCGCCGATGGCGTGGCCCCAGGCGCCCTTCTTGCCGTTCACCTCGCCGAACACGTGGTGCAGCAGCACATAGGCCGACCCCGGTGTGTAGGGGCTGGCGTAGTTGCCCACCACCCCATCGAAGCCGTAGGCGGCCTTGATCGGGTCGCCCTCGAACCAACCGTCGAGCCAGTCTCCGGCCGATTGGGAGAACAGGGCCAGCAGGTCGCGCTTGCCAGTCATGTCGAGCTTCGACAGGCGCCTGCCGAGCGCGGCGCTCTTCAGGAGCTCCGGGACCGCCTGGGCGAGGCCGCCCTCGACCAGGTTCGGGGGAGTCATCAGGACGAGCTCGCGCAGCACGTCGGCGATACGCTCCAGCCGGTCGCCGTAGTCGTCGAGCCGCTCGGCGTCGCGGACCGAGAACCGCGCCACCTCGGCCTTGGTCCGCCCCTCCCCTACGCTGAACGAATCGCCGTCCAGCGGCAGGAAGTTGGACATCTTCCGCTCGACCACCTTCAGTCCGTGGCGGTGCAGGTCGAGGTCGCGGATCACCTGGGGGTTCAGGAGCGAGACGGTGTAGCTGGCCACCGAATTGCGGAAGCCGGGGTGGAATTCCTCGGTGACGGCCGCGCCGCCGACCACGGCCCGGCGCTCCAGAACGGTCACCTTCATCCCGGCTGCGGCCAGGTAGGCGGCGCAGGTCAGCCCATTGTGGCCGCCGCCGACCACCACGACATCGGTCTTCGTCATCTCAGGCGGCTTCCCTGGGGGCGTGGTCAAGGGCGGCTTCCGGGATCATCGACCTCAGCCGGCGGGCGAAGGCCGAGAGGCAGACCTCGCCGGGTCCGAGCGGGCCGCTGACGTAGCCGGAGGTGGCCATCCCCTCCTGCACGCGGGCGATCAGCACGGTGTCCTCGGCGTTGACCTGCCGGTTGATGCGCCAGTTGAGGTAGCGGGCGGCCCTCACCTCCCGGCGCGCGTCGGGCCGCACGTAGGCGATCTCGCGGATCAACGTCTCGGTGGGCGAGACCGGGATGAACTGCATGAAGTCGACCTGGTCCGGGTAGACGTCGAAGGCCATGTTCGGCCACAGCCGATAATAGCTCCACCGACGCCTGCTCTCCGGCGGCAGGTGGTCGAAGTTGTCCAGCAGCGCCTGGTAGTTCCGCTCCACCCAGTTGGGCGAGGGCGTCTCGGTGATGTCGCCCCAGAGCGTGTCGGTCCACTCCCCGGCCTTCATGGCGTAGCTCGGACCAAACAGCCGGGTGAGCCCGGGGTGCGCCACGGGGATGTGCAGGGCGTCGGCGTAGTTGTCGGCGACGTTCTTCCAGTTGACCGGCCGCGGGCGGAGCGTGACGCGGCCCTGCGGCTGCAGGCCCTCGAAGCCGTGCGGGTCGATCTCGGCCTCGTAGGGGGCCATCATCTCGGCGACGCTGGGCAGGCCCGGCGCGAAGCGGACGAAGACGAACCCGCGCCAGACCTCCTGCTCCACCGGCTTCAGGCCGTGGCTGGCCAGGTCCATCCCCTCGAAGCCCTGCCACCGCGGCACGTTGCGGAGGGCCCCGTCGAGGCCGTAGCTCCAGGCGTGGTACGGGCAGACCAGCCGGTGCCCGCAGTTGCCTTCGGATCCGTCCACCAGCCGCGCGGCGCGGTGGCGGCAGGCGTTGTGGAAGCTGCGCACCTCGCCATCGTCGCCGCGCACCGCGACCACCCGCTCCCCAAGGATGTCGAGGGTCTGGTAGTCGCCGGCGTTGGGCACGTCATTCACGTGGCACACCACCTGCCAGCCGGTGCGGAACACCGTCTGCCGCTCGCGCTCGAAGAAGCCGGGATCGGCGTAGATCCAGGCGGGAAGGCTCTGTTCCAGATCCACGTTCGCCTCCGCTTGCTATACGCTCGTATAGCAAGCCGCCCAGTGGCGGGCCAGCCTCACGGCCTCGTCTGGCGTGAAGGTCGCGGGGTCGAGGCACAATTCGAGCCAGAGTCCGTCCAGCAGTGCTGAAAGACCGAGCGCCGCGAGCCTGGGCTCGGCCACGCCCAGGCCGGCGAGCAGGCCCTCCAATCGGGCGCGGTAGGCGGCGAAGGTCTCCGCGTGCACGGCCGCCGCCGCCGCGTCGGTGCGGACCAGGCCCCAGAATCCCAGCCAGGCCGACAGCAGGTCACGGTCGACGATGGCGGGCGAGAAGCTCGCTTCCAGGAAGGCGTCGAACCGCGCCTGGGGGTCCTCTCCGGCGGCGGCGAGCGCCGCGTCGATTTGGGCGTCGACGCGGCTCGTCACCGACCGGTAGGCCTCGATCAGGAGTTGACCGAAGCCGCCGAAGTGGTGGCGGACGAGGCCGGGCGAGACGCCGGCGCGCCGCGCCACGTCCCGCACCGACACCGCTCCCAGCCCCCGGTCGGCCAGGCTGGCCACAGCCGCCTCGATCAGCGCCTCGCGGCGGACCTCGGTCGGCTCCCGGGAGAACCGTCCGCTCAGAATGACTGTCCGAAGCGGACGCCGATCAGCCGCGGCCGGATCGGGGTGACGAACACCCGCGTGCAGACCGAGGAGACGCACTGCACGCCGCGGTCGATCTGGCCGTTCTCGTCGAACAGGTTCTTCACGTAGGCCTCGAAGCGCCAGTTGTCGCGCTGCACGCCGGCGGCGAGGTCGACGGTGGTGTAGGCCGGCAGCTTGCCGACCACCGCGCGGTCCTGCGACTGCAGGTCCGGCCAGGCCGATCCCGTGTGCGCCAGCGCGCCCTGCAGGTGGGCGTCCATGTCGCCAAAGGTCCACTCGTAGCGCGCGGTCAGCGAGCCCCGGAATTTCGGCGTCACGGGCAGGCTGGTCCCCTTCAGGGCGGTGGGCGGCTCGCTGGGATCGGGAACGTAGTCCTCGTCCAGCTCGGCGTCCGTATAGGCGAGCGCGCCGTTCAGCGTCAGGCCCTCGGTGGCGGCGAAGCTGAAGTCAGTCTCCACCCCCTTCATCTTGGCCTTGCCCGCGTTGCGGATCTCGGTGAGGCCGTTGGCCCCCAGGAACGAGAACTGGAAGTCGTCCCACTTCTCGGAATAGACCGCGCCGTTCCACCGCAGGCGGTTGTCGAGCCACATGGTCTTCCAGCCGAACTCGAGGTTCTTCAGGTAGTCGGACTCGTAGGGCGGCAGGGTGCCCCGCCGATTGATGCCGCCCGGCCGGTAGCCGGTGGAGTAGGTGACGTAAACCATGCGGTCGTCGTCGAACTCGTACTCGGCGTTCAGCCGGTAGGTGTGGCCGGAGTCCTTGGTGACCTTGTCCACGTTGGTGCAGGGTCCGCCCTCGACGATCGCCGGGCCGAAGCAGGCCGCGACCCCGGTGCTGCCGCTGTAGCCCTCGCCGAACCCGAAGAAGCCTTCGAGGGAGTTCTTCGCCTTGAAGAAGCGGATCCCGCCGTTCAGCGTCAGTTGGTCGGTGAGGTCGAACGAGGCGTCGGCGAAGGCCGCGTAGTCCCGGTCGACCCGAAGCTGCTTGGTCAGCCAGATGGTGTCCGGCCAGCCGGGCACCTCGGTGGCGGCGGCCAGGGCGTCGATCTTGTAGCGCTGCTGAATGTTGTGGGTCTGGCGCTGGTAGAACAGGCCGGCCGTGCCGCGCAGGCGATGCTCCGCCGGGCTGGAGACGCGGAGCTCGTGGCTCTGCTTCTTGTAGGCGTCCTTGCCCTGGATGTACTGGCTGATGTCGTGCGGATTGCCCGCGTCGTCCGTCCAGTAGGCGCCGTAGCCGGCCAGGGTGTCGTAGAAGTACGAGTAGTCCGAATAGTCGGACTCGGTGTCGACCCAGCGCTTCATCAGCGCGCCGGCGTAGACCACGTCGAGGTTGGAGATGGCGCCCTCGACGGTGAGCGCGGCCTGAACCCACTTGTCGTCGCCGCGCTCCGGGCGGTAACGGCTCACCTTCAGGTCGCCCTTGCCCGGATCGTACGAGAAGTTGCCGTCGGCCTCGGTGCGCTGGGCGTTGATGCTCGGCGTGATGCTCCAGTTGTCGTCGAGGTCGATACGCAGGGCGGCGCGCGCGCCGTAGATGTCCACCTCGTTGTAGTCGTCCTCCACCAGGGCGGCGTTGTTCACCGTCACCGGGCCCGTGGGATAGGTGAGCGTGCCCGGCACGTTGTCGATGTAGCCGCCGTCGTGCTCGGCCCAGGCGACCAGGCGCACGGCCATGTTGTCGCCAAGCGGCTGGTTGACGAAGCCCTCGACGCCATAACCCACGTCGCCGTGGCTGAACTTGTTGAGGTCGAGGTCGTAGCCCGCCTCGAAGCCGGCCGGCGTCGGCTTGTTGGTGATGATCCGGATGGTGCCGGCCTGGGCGCTCGCCCCGTAGAGCGTGCCCTGCGGACCGGACAGCACCTCCACGCGCTCGATGTCGTACACGTGGATGTCGAGCGGGCCGGTGATGGTCGTGACCGGTTGTTCGTCCAGGTAGACGGCGACGCTGGGCAGCGGGCCGGAATGGTTGTTGTTCTCCCCTGACGCGACGCCGCGCATGTAGATGGTCGAGAAGCCCGGCGCGGCCGTCTGGATGGTGACGTTCGGCAGGAAGCGCGCGTAGTCGGCCATGTCCGTCACCTGCAGCTCGTCCAGCCGCTCGGCGCCCAGCGCCTGCACGCTGACCGGCACGTCCTGCAGGTTCTCGGAGCGCTTCTGCGCGGTGACCACCACCTCTTCGAGCTGAGGCCCGGACTGGGCGAGCGCCGGCGCGGCGAGGCCCGTGAGCATGCTGGTGGCGAGCAGCGCCCCCAGCCTGCGGGTCGATCTAGAACTCATACGCACCCCCTCTTCTTATGATCCCCGCGCCCGTCAGCCGGGCGCCTTCGGATAGGTCTCCAGCACCGGGCCGAGCGCCGCCTTTAGCGGCTCCAGCCAGGGCTCGAAGTTGCGCCAGTGCTCGGTGGCGTCGGCGTAGATCGGCCGGCGCACCTGCTCCGAGGAGGCGGTGCGCACGGCGCGGTCGTTCTCGTAGAAGCGCAGGCAGCCGGCCTCGAAGGGCAAACGGCAGTAGTCGAGCAGGCGACGCACTTCCGCCTCCGGATCGGCCACCATCTGCTCGTAGATCACGCGATGGACGCGGCCCGGCAGGACCGCGTCCACATGGGCCATCAGGCGCACGTAGTCGGCGTAGTAGCGGCCGACGTCGTCCAGCGAATAGGTGAAGCCTTGGCCGCGGGCGAAGTGCTGCTTGAACCCGGAGAAGCAGCAGCCCAGCGGGTGGCGGCGCGCGTCGATGATCCTGGCGTTCGGGAGGATCAGGTGGATCAGGCCGACGTGCGCCCAGTTGTTGGGCATCTTGTCGATGAAGAAGGGGCGGCCGAGCTTCCGGTGCACCCGCGCCCGCTCGAGGTACTCCTCGCCGAGCGCCTTGAGCTCGCCTGGGGAGAGTTCCGCCAGCGCCTCCGGATAGGCGGTGTCGCGCTCGGCGGCCGGCTTGCCGCCCAGCCGGCGAGCCAGGGTGATGATGTCGGGCAGTTCTTGGGTGCCTTCCACCTGGCTGTGGCTGGCGAGGATCTGTTCCACCAGCGTCGAGCCGGCGCGGGGCAGGCCTACGACGAAGATCGGATCCGGAGCCGGGCAGCCCTGCCCCGCCCGCGCGGCCAGGAACCGCGGCGTGAACAGCGCCACCGCCCGGTCGACCTGATCGGTCGTGTCCTGGGCGCGGTAGCCGAGAGTGCGCCGGCGCAGCGCGTTGCCGGCTGTGTAGTGGCCGAAGGCCGCCTCCCACTCACGCGCGTCCTCCCGCGCCTTGCCGAGCGCGAAGTGGAGGTGGAGGCGGTCGTCGTCAGACAGCCCAGCGCCCGCCAGCGCCCCCTCCATGGCGGCGAGGTCCTCCTGGGAGAATCGGAAGGTCTTCAGGTTGGCCAGGCTCCACCAGGCCTCGCCCAGGGACGGCTGCAGCTCGACGCCGCGGCGGTAGGCGGCGACGGCGTCGGCCTGCCGGCCCACCGTCTTCAGGGCATGGCCGAGGCTCATCCAGCCCTTCGGCTGGCGCGGGAACTCGGCCAGCACCGCCTCGTAGATTGCGATAGCCTGGTCGTACTCGCCGATCCGGCTGAGCGCGGCGGCCTTGAGGTTGCGGTAGCCGGGGTTGCCCGGCTCGGCCGCCAGCAGGCGTTCCACCTGGGCCAGCGCCTCCAGGGGCTTGCTCTGGCGGTAGAGGATGGCGGCGTAGTTGTGCCGGGCGGCCGTGAAGCCGGGAGCGAGCTCCAGGCAGCGCGCCAGCAGGGCCTCGGCGTCCGCCAGCCGCCCGAGCCGCGCGCCGGTCTCCGCCAGCATCCGGATCGCCGCCACCTCGGTGGGCTGGCGCTTCAGGAAGCCGCGGAGCAGGTGCTCGGCCTCCGGTAGGCGGTTCTCGCAGAGCGCGTTCGCCGCCTCCATCAGCGCAGGCTCGCGCACCCCGGCCCGGATGTGGTTGGCGTAGGCCGCGTCCGCCTGGGCGGTGTCTCCCAGCAGGGTCCAGGCGTCGCCCAGCGCCCGCCAGGCCTGGCCGTGACGCGGCTCTATGTCGATGGCCCGCTCCAGCGCCGTCACCGCCGCTCGCGTGTCGCCCAGCGCGGCGAGCGCCAGCCCCAGCTCGGCGTGGGCCTCGGCCCACTGCGGATGGCGCGCCGCCAGCGGCTGGGCCACGTCGCGGGCCGCCGCCGGCGCGCCTTGCCGGCGGAGCGCGGCCGCAAGCAGCAGCAGGGCCTGAGGGTGGCCGGGCGCGGCCTTTAGGATCTCGCGCGACTGGGCCTCGGCGAGCGCCGGGCTCTGCGTCAGGAGGCGGGCCGCGTGGCTGAGCGCGGTGGCGAGCGTTCCCTGGGGCTCTGCGGCGGCGCCGGGCAAGCAGTTATCCGATCGTGCAACAACGGTATGCGAATGGAGAGGTTCGTCCCGCGCCTTGTCAATGCACGCTCACGCTTCCGGGCGGCGAGGCGGGCCGACTGTGCTCTGGTGACAATAGAATGACGGTCGGTCGCCCACGCGCAGGGCGCCCACCGGGCCGCTCAGCCCGCGGTCGCGCCGTCGCGCAGCGACTCGGCCAGCGCCAGCAGCAGGGCCTCGGCGCGGATCGGCTTGGTCAGGTGGCGGTCGGCGCCCGCCGCCAGCGACATGGCCACGTGCTCCGGCAGCGCATGGGCGGACAACGCTGCGATGGGCGTCCGGGGCAGGCCGAGGTCGGCCTCCTGGCGGCGGATCGCGCGGATCGCCGACAGGCCGTCCAGCACCGGCATCTGCACGTCCATCAGGATCAGGTCGAACGTCTGCGCGGCGAAGGCGTCCAGCGCCTGGGATCCGTCGCCCACCAGGGTGAGGTCCACCGGCTCGGCGGCGAGCATCAGCTCCACCACGCGACGGTTGGTGGCGTGGTCGTCGGCCAGCAGCACCTTGGCGCGGCGGGCGTGCGGCGCATGAACCGGCGAGGCCGGGCCGGCGGAGGCGGCGGGCTCGCCCAGCGGCAGCGTAAGCGTGAAGGCCGCGCCCTGCCCCGGCGCCGCGGCCGCTGCGAGCGAGCCGCCCATCAGCTCGGCCAGGTGGCGCGAGATCGCCAGGCCGAGGCCCGAGCCGCCGTACTTCTGGGCGATGCTGCCGTCGGCCTGCTGGAAGCGGCCGAACAGCTCCGCGGCGCGCGCCGGATCGAAGCCGATGCCGGTGTCGCGGACCTCGAAGCGGAACGCGCCGGCCTCAACCTCCACGCGGCAGCTCACGGCGCCGCGGGCGGTGAACTTCACCGCGTTGCTGATCAGGTTGGTGAGGATCTGCTGCAGGCGCAGGGGATCACCGGTGACGGTGGCCCGGGCGGCGGGGTCGATCTCGATGGAGAACGCCAGGCCCTTCTCCTCGGCCTGCGGCCGGAACAGGGCGGCCGCGCGCTCCACGAGCGCAGGGAGGTCGAAGCGCTCGTTGCGGATCTCGAGCTTGCCGGCTTCGACGCGCGACAGGTCGAGCGCGTCGGAGAGCAGCCGCTCCAGGGCCTCGGCGGACTCCACGATGGTGCGCACCATCCTGCGCTCCTCGTCGCCGTCCAGCCGCGCGGCCAGCACGCTGGCCACGCCCAGGATGCCGTTCAGGGGCGTGCGGATCTCGTGGCTCATATTGGCCAGGAAGTCGGACTTGGCGCGGGTGGCGGCCTCGGCCTCGCGGACGCTCCGGCGGAGCTCGGCGACCATCGCCTCCAGATCCGGCTGCTCGCGGCCGGCGCGCTCCTCGGCCTGCTTGCGGGCGACGTGCGCCTCGAGCCGGGCCTGGGCAATGTCGAAGTCCACCGGCTTGGTCAGGTAGTCGTTGGCGCCGAGGCGCAGCGCGCGGACCACGTCGGCGCTGGCGTCGCGGACCGTGGCCATGATCACAGGGAGGGCGGTCGGCGAATAGGTCTCGCGGATCCGCGAGAGCACCTCGAAGCCGCTCATGCCGGGCATCACGATGTCGAGCAGCACCAGGTCGACCGGCTCGCGGGCCAGCAGCTCGAGCGCCGACGCGCCGTCGGCGGCTTCGAGCACGTCGAAGCCCCGGCGCGCGAAGCGTCGGCTCATCAGGATCCGGTTGTCCTCCAGGTCGTCGACGATCAGGAGGCGCGGCCGGACCAGGCTGGCGACGTCCGAGGGGTCGGTGGCCGGCAAGGCGGGGTCCTCAAAGGTCCAGTTGCGCCATTCTGCCACGCCGGCCTTAACCGTCCGTGCATGGGGCGTTGACCGCTTGGTTACCCCTTCGGGCTAGCTTCACCGTCGGAGAGCCGGGCTCAGGCCCGGATCAGGAGGCAGGGGTTAGGCTTGTCGACGGAAGCTGAAAGCGCGCGGCGCCTGCGCATCCTGATGGCGGACGACCATCCGACGAACCGCGCCGTGATCGAGGTCGTGCTCGGCCTGATCGACTGCGACCTCGTGCAGGTCGAGGACGGCCTGCAGGCGCTGAACGCCTACAAGATGGACGACTTCGACGTCGTGCTCATGGACCTGCAGATGCCGGTCATGGATGGCCTCACCGCCATCCGCGAGATCCGCAAGTTCGAGCAGGAGCAGGGCCGCCACCGCACGCCGGTGCTGGCGGTCACCGCCAACGCCATGAGCGAGCACGTGCAGGCCTCCCGCGCGGCCGGCGCCGACCACCACATCGCCAAGCCGATCGTCCCCGACCTGCTGATCGGTGCGATCATCCAATCCACCACCGAGGCCGCCAAGGCCGAGGCCCAGGCCGCCCATCAGGTCCGCTCGGCCCACGCGGGCTGAGCCGCAGGATCCCGCGCACGAAAAAGGGCCGGCGCCGCGAGGCGCCGGCCCTTTCGTTTTCCGAAGCTTCAGGGCCTAGAAAGCCCAGTCGAGGCTGAGCGCGGCCGAGACGGCGTGGCCCTCGAAGGCGCCCGACAGCGGCGACACCGTCTGGGCCGGCGTGCCGCCGTAGAACACGTCCAGGTCGGCGAGGTTGGCGTCCTCGAAACGGGTGTAGGCGAGCGCGCCGTTGAGCGTCAGCGCCGGCTGCAGCCGCACGCTGGCCCCGGCGGCGAAGATCCAGCGGTCGCTGTCGAACACGCCCGGCTCGCGCAGGGTGTCGCGGGTGGGCGTCGGGTCGTACTGCACCCCGCCGCGCACGGTCCAGGCGTCGTTCAGGACGTGATCGACGCCCAGGGCGACGGACGTGGTGTCCTTGAACCGCTGCGGGATGCTGACCTCGCTGCCGGCGAAGCTGACGTCCAGCGTGTCGTAGACGTCCCAGTTCGACCACATGACCTGGCCGTTCAGGGTGGTGGCTTCGGTCAGGGCGTAGCGGCCGCCGACCGTCACCGTCGAGCGGGTGGCGAAGCGCGCCTCGGCCGGGGCGGCGAAGTTGGCGCCGGCCAGCGGTCCCTGCAGCCCGCTCAGCGCGATGTCGCCCTCCAGCTCGTGCTTGATCTTGGAGCGGTAGGCGAGGCCCAGGGTGACGCGCTCCAGGTGCGCTTGGGCGCCCAGGGTGAAGCCGTAGTTCCACCCGTCGGCCTTCAGGCGCGACAGGCCGTCCGGCGCGCTCGGGTCGAGGTTCGGATAGGCCTGGTCGTAGTAGGCGTCGGTGCGGTTGGCCGTGACGCCGAAGCCCAGGTCGAGCCAATCGGTGGCGCGCGCCGCACCGGCCACCTGGACCTCGGTGACGGCGATCTTGCTGCGGACGGTGTCGTAGCGGGTCCAGGAGTCCGGCCCGAAGGTGGTCTGGACACGGAACGGCCGGAAGACCGAGACGCCCAGCGCGAAGCGGTCGCCCACCGGCAGGGCGAGGGCGAAGTGCGGTGCGGCGAATTCGGGGCTCGCGTCCTCGATGCGCCCGTCGCCGCCGGCCGGCAGCGTCAGCCCCGCAGGCGGGATCGGCCGGGTGATCTGGGTCGCCACGTCGGCGAAGACGGTCTCGTCCTGGCGGTAATGGCCGCCGATCGACAGGCCGCGGGGGCCGCGGGCGATGGCCGCAGGATTCCAGAAGAGCGCGGACGCGCCGGTGTCGGCCACCTCGCCCGAATTGGCGCGGCCGAGCCCTTCGGCGCTGACTTCGGTGACGCCCATGCCGCTGGCCGACGCCTGGCCAGCCACGCCGAGCACGACGCCGAGCGCCGCGAGGCCGAAGACGGCCCGAGTTTTCAGATCACGCACTTGGGTATCCCCGAAAGATCCGCCGTGTGGGAGAGACGGTGGGTAAGTCCTGCCGGAAACTGGTTACTCGCCGATTTACGCAAACCCCTTACGCGGCAAGGGGTTGAGCCGCGTCCGAGGACTGTTCGTCGGCCGGCGCGACGGCCGGCAGACGGACCACGAAGGACGAGCCGTGGCCAGCTTCGCTGCTCACCGCGATGCCGCCGCCCATCAGGGCGCAGAGCTTCTGGCTGACCGCCAGGCCGAGCCCCGTGCCGCCATAGCGGCTGGCGGTGGTGGCGCTGACCTGGCCGAAGTCCTGGAAGAGCTTCGGCAGGTCCTCTTCGGCGATGCCGATGCCGGTGTCGTCCACGCGGATCTCGATCCAGTCGCCGGCCGGCTTCTCGTCGCGCCGGGCGGTGACGGTGACCACGCCCTCGCTGGTGAACTTCGCGGCGTTGGAGAGCAGGTTCAGCACCACCTGCCGCAGCTTGGTCTGGTCCGAAGTGACCTCGCCCAGGCGCCCGGCGGCGCGGATGACGAGCTGGTTGGCGTTCTGGGTCATCAGCGGCTGGGCGGTGGCGGCCACATGCTCGATGAAGGTCTCCAGGTCGAAGGTGTCGAGCGTCAGCTCCACGGCGTTGTTCTCGATGCGCGAGACGTCGAGGACGTCGGTCACCAGGGCCAGCAGGTGCTGGCCCGCGGCGTTGATGCGACCGAGGTCCGCCAGCTTCTGCGGGTCGCCCCCCACGTCCTGGCACTGCTCGAGGAGCAGTTCGGAATAACCGATCACGGCGTTGAGCGGCGTGCGGAACTCGTGGCTCATCTTGGCCAGGAAGATCGAGCGGGCGAGGTTGGCGCGCTCGGCCTGGTCCTTCGCCTGGCGCAGGCGCACGGCGGTGGCCCGGTGGCGGTCGGCCTCGCGCTCCAGGTCCGAGCGCAGCGAGATGGTGCTCACGTAATAGACGGCCATCCACGACATGTAGACGGTGGCCGAGAAGATCGAGATCCAGCCGACGTTTGTGAGCTGCTCCAGCGGCACCCGCTCGTCGAAGGCGCCGTTCAGGGCGTAGGCGGCGTAGAAGACCAGCAGGTCGGCGGCGAACATGCCGAGCACCAGCAGCGGCCGCTCACCCAGGTAGAAGAAGCCCAGCAGCAGGGCGACCAGAAGCCACGGCAGCAGCGGCGAGGAGACGCCGCCGTAGTGGAACGAGCCGAACAGCGAGGCGAAGGCCAGGGTCTGCACGGAGATCAGCGCCACGAGCTGCAGGTTCTTGGTGAACTTCAGGACGAACGGCAGGGCCCAGAACGACCAGATCGCGCCGACCATCGTCCAGACGATCCAGCTCGGGTTGGGATCGGTCAGGTAGAGGAAGACGCAGATCGACTGCGCCATCAGCGGCCCGAAGAGGTGGGTGAAGACGAAGTTCCGCGCCAGGCCCAGCTCGGAGCGCTCGCGCTTGGCGGCTTCCGGCACGAACCAGTCGATCATCTTCAGGATGTTTTCCCACATGCCCCGCATCGTCCCGCTTCGAGGACGCCCGTGATTTTCGCGGTATGAACGCCCGGGCCTCTTAAGAACTCGTGCACGACACGACTTGAGCTGAATAACGCGATCTTAATTGGCGGCGTGGAGATTGCGGAACGCCTCGTGCTGAACTCGGGGCGCTCAGGTCGATCGCAGTGAATTCCTGAATCGACTCTTGCCAGGGACTCTTGGGGGCAGGCTCGACATGACGACGGCCGTGGCGCACGCCACAAATCTGCTCGACCGCTTCATCGACTGGTTCATTCCGGCCGAGGTGAAGGCGGAGCGCGAGAAGCGCCAGCAGGCGCGCATGTTCCTGATCAGCCACTGCTGTGGGCCGTTCCTGGGCAATGTGGTGCCCGGAGCCCTTTTCTTCCTCGATCCCACCCCGGGCTGGCCGACCCTCATGCTGGCGGTCTCGATCACCTCGTTCTGGGTCTATCCGTTCCTGCTGAAGTGGTTCGGCCGCTACAACCTCTGGACCTTCGTCTCGGTCCAGAACCTGCACTTCTGCATCCTGGAGAGCTGCTATTACTACGGCGGCGTCACCTCGCCGACCCTGCCCTGGGTGCTGACCATCCCGCTGCTGGCGTTCTTCTACCTCGGGCACTCGCCCAAGCTCAGGAAGTACGCGCTCGCGCAGTTCGGGCTGAACTTCGCGCTGTTCGTCGCCCTCTACCACTTCGCGCCGCCGCCGGCCGACGACACCCCGCGCGAGGCGCTGCAGGGCCTGGGCATCGTCTCCACCCTCGCCTGCGCCGGCTACGTGACCATGATGGCGCTCTACTACCGCCGTATCCTGCAGTCGGGCGTCGAGCTCGAGGCCGAGATGCGCGGCCACATGGCGACCGCCGCTCAGCTTCGCCGCGCGACCGCCGAGGCCGAGCGCGCCGGCGCCGCCAAGGCCGAGTTCGTGGCCAGCATGAGCCATGAGCTGCGCACCCCGCTCAACGCCGTGATCGGCTATTCCCAGATGCTGCTGGAGGACGCGGCCGACGAGGACGACCAGGAAGCGATCGCCGACCTGGAGAAGATCCACAAGGCCGGCCACCACCTCCTGCGCCTGGTCAACGAGGTGCTCGACCTCTCGAAGATCGAGGCCGGGAAGATGGAGCTGGTGCCCGAGGACGTGGCGGTCGGCGAGTTCATCCAGGCCATCGTCGACCACCAGCGCCCGAAGGCCGACGCCAAGGGCGTCCCCCTGCTCGTCGAGCTCGGCCCGGCGCTCGGCACCGCCCGCTGGGACGGCCAGCGCGTCCGCCAGGCCCTCGGCCAGGTGGTCGACAACGCCATCAAGTTCACCGAGGCCGGCCAGGTGAAGGTCCGCGTCGCCCGCCGCGGCGGCCGCGGGTCCGACAGCGTCGTGATCGAGGTGCACGACACCGGCATCGGCATCGCGCCGGACATGCTGCCCAACCTGTTCGAGAAGTTCACCGTGGCGCGCGACGCCAGCACGTCCAAGTACGGCGACACCGGCCTGGGCCTCTCGCTGAGCCTGGCGCTCTGCAACCTGATGGGCGGCACCATCACGGCCGTGAGCCAACTGGGCAAGGGTTCGGTGTTCACCGTCACCCTGCCCGCCGCGCCCCCGGCCAAGCGCAAGCGGCGCCCGCGCGCCGAGGCGCCCGAGCTGGCCGCCTGACCTGCAACCTCACCGGACCGACCCCATGACGAAGATCCTTCTGGTCGAAGACAACGAGATGAACCGGGACATGCTGACCCGGCGGCTGACCCGGCAAGGGTTCGAGGTGTGCTGCGCGCCGGACGGCCCGACCGGCGTGGCCATGGCCGAGAGCGAGCAGCCGCACGTCATCCTGATGGACATCGCCCTGGGCGACATGGACGGCTGGGAAGCCACCACCCTCATCAAGCAGCGGCCGACGACCGCCGCCATCCCGGTGATCGCCCTGACCGCCCACGCGCTGGCCACCGACCGGGCGCGGAGCGTGGAGGTGGGCTGCGCCGACTTCGACACCAAGCCCGTCGACCTGCCCCGCCTGCTCGGCAAGATCGGCGCCTGCCTGGCGGCCCGCGCCGCCTGACGCGTCGTTTACCGATTAACTGTCGGAACGCCCGCCTCTTCGGCGGGCGTTTTTCGTTGCGCCCCTTAGGCGGCACAACCTGGAATTTCGAAGGCGCACCAATAGCTTGTTACCTGAACGCCGATTAACTCAAACCAACAACCGACAATTAATAGTGTCTGTAAACCTTGAGGGTACCTTCCGTACACTCAGGAATAACATCTACAGCGTAGAAGACATCCCAGAACCCGAGAAAAGGGTGGGGAGTATTTATGCTGAAGGCATTCAATAACTATGCGCCTGCCGCGTCTCTGACGGGCAGCATGCGCGATTACCGGTACCCGAAAGGCAGCGACCTGCAGACCCGGGTCGGCGGCTTCTTCAAGTGGCAGGACCTGCGCCGTCAGCATGGGCTGTGGCCGTTCTCCCGCTCCACCGAGGAGAGCCCGTCCACCGTCTGCGCCGCGCGCGACGACGCCGGCGGCAAGATCGAGGGCGTGAACTTCGCCAGCCAGGACTACCTGTCGATGTCCACCAACCCGGTCATCAAGAAGGTGGCCCAGGACGTGATCGAGGAGTTCGGCGTCCACAGCGCGGGTTCCGCCGCCCTGCTCGGCAACACCCATCACTCCGTCCTGCTGGAGCGGAAGATCGCCGACTTCCTCGGCATGCCGGAATCCATCCTGTTCCCCACCGGGTGGGCGGCCGGCTACGGCGTGATCAAGGGTCTGGTGCGCTCCACCGACCACGTGGTCATGGACGCGCTCGCCCACACCTGCCTGCAGGAAGGCGCCGGCGCCGCCACTCGCAACATCTACCTGTTCCGCCACAACATGGTCGGCGAATGCCGCAAGTGGCTGGAGAAGATCCGCGCCAAGGACCAGGAGAACGGCATCATGGTGGTCATCGAGTCCCTGTACTCGATGGACTCCGATACGCCGGACCTGGCCGCGATGCAGGCGCTCTGCGACGAGTTCGGCGCGACCCTGATGGTCGACGTGGCGCACGACCTGGGCAACCTGGGCGACGATGGCCGCGGCCACATCGGCATGCAGGGCATGCTGGGCAAGGTCGACCTGGTGATGGGCTCCTTCTCGAAGACCTTCGGCTCGAACGGCGGCTTCGTCGCCTGCCGGAACCGCGAGATCAAGGAGTACCTCCGCTTCTATTCGCCGCCGTGCACCTTCTCGAACGCCCTGTCGCCCATGCAGGCGGCCACCGTGCTGAAGGCGTTCGAGATCATCGAGTCCACCGAGGGCGCCGAGCTGCGCAACCGGCTGCTGACCAACGTGCTGAGCCTGCGCCAGCAGCTCACCGAGGCCGGCTTCGAGGTCTACGGCGATCCATCCACCATCGTCTGCGTGAAGATGGGCTCGGAAGGCCTGGCCCGGCTGGTCAGCCGCCGCCTGCCGGAAGTGGGCCTGATCGCCAACCTCGTGGAGTTCCCCGCGGTCCCCAAGGGCCAGGCCCGCTTCCGCATGCAGGTCATGGCCAACCACACGCCGCAGAACATCCGCGACGCGGTCAGCCGGCTGAAGGACGCCTACCAGGCGGGCCTCGCCGAGTTCGAGGCCATGAACGAGGAGCGCGAGCCGCTCCGCGCCACCGCCTGAGGCGGACGGGCCGGGAAACGAAGAAAGGGCCGGGCGAAAGCCCGGCCCTTTTTCTTGTGTCGAGAAGCCGGCGCGCTGACGGGCTCGACCGCTCAGCGTCCGCGCGGATCAGGCGGCGGCGGCCAGCGCCTTCAGCGGCAGGGTCACCCGGAACAGCGCGCCGCGTCCGGGCTCGCTCTCGGCGGCGATCTCACCCCCCATGAGCTCCACGAGCCCGGCGCAGATGGCCAGGCCGAGGCCCACGCCGCCGAACCGGCGGGTGAGCGAGCCGTCGGCCTGCTCGAACGGCCGGAACATCCGCCGGGCGGTCTCGGGATCGAAGCCGACCCCGGTGTCCCGGACCTCGAAGGCGACGCCGTCGGGGGTGCGGGCGACGGTCAGCGAGACCTCGCCCGCCTCGGTGAACTTCACGGCGTTGTCGAGGATCTTGCCGAGCACCTGGCGCAGGCGTTGGCGGTCCACCTCGGCAAGGCCGGCCGCCTCCTCGGCCACGTCCAGCCGGAACCGCAGACCTTTCTCACGAGCGCGGGCGGCCGCGGCCGCGGCAGCTTCGGCCGCCAGCTCGCCGAGCGCGGTCGGCTCGGGCGCGAGCACCAGTCCCCCGGCGCTGAGATCGAGGGTGTCCAGAAGATCGGCCACCACGCCATGGAGCTGGTCGGCCGAGGCGTTCATGATGCTGACCATCCGGCGCTGCGACTCGGTGAGCTCGGTCCGGGCCAGCATCTGGCCCATGCCCACCATGCCGTTCAGCGGGGTGCGCAGCTCGTGGCTGACGATCACCAGGAATTCATCCTTCGAGCGGTTCGCCGCCTCGGCCTCCGCGATCGCGGCGCGGAGCTGGGCGTTGGCGTCCACCAGTTCGACCGTGCGCTCGCCGATCCGGCGCTCGAGATCCTCGTTGGCGCGGGACAGGGCGGCGTTGGCCCGACGGACATTCTCTTCCGCCCGCCGGCTGCGCACCTGGGTGGACACCCGGGCCATGGCCACAGCGAAGTCCACGGGTTTGGTGATGTAGTCGTTGGCGCCGGCGTTCAGCGCCTCGACGATATCCTGGCTCTCGGTCTTGCCGGTGACCATGATCACCGGCAGTTGCACGTCGCTGTGGGTCTGGCGGATGCGGCGGAGCACCTCCAGCCCGTTCATGTCGGGCATCATCACGTCCAGCAGGACGACGTCGAAGTCCTCCTGCTCGACCATGGCCAGCGCGCCGCGGCCGGAGTCCGCCTCGGCGATCTCGAAACCGCGCCTCTGGAAGCGGCGGCCGAGGATCGTGCGGTTATCGGCGACGTCGTCGACGATCAGGATCCGGGCGGGCCGGTCCTGGTCACCGATCGTCGTTAGCTCCTCAGACATGACGAACCCCGAGCACGCACAAAGCGAATTACAATCGCCAGCACGCTAAGCGGCGCGACTTAAATAACCGTGCACGTCCTAAACAAGATGCGGGCGAGAAACTCGCATCCGGCGAATATCTCCGATTGCCCAGATCTACACGAAACAACCGGCGGTTTCGATCTATGGTTACCGACCGATTACTGTGCCGGTTACCACTGATCAACGTTCACCTCAGCGTTTCTTAAGGTTTACGGCCTAGAACCAGGGCAACAACCAAGTGCAATGGGATGCAGGTGATGGCTTCCATGAAGATCGCGGCCGCGGCCGCCCTGGCGGCGGCCTCCCTGGCCGGCGCCGCCCACGCGCAGGAGGCGAGCCGCTGGTTCGTCCATGCCGGTCCGGCGTTCGTCGAGCCCGACGAGAGCGCGGACATGACCGCCGGCGGCCAGACCGTCCCGGGGGCCGACGTCTCCATCGGCGGCCGTTGGACCGCCGAGGTCGAGGTCGGCTACTTCGTGACGCCGAACGTGGCGATCGCGGTGGCCGGCGGCTTCCCGCCCAAGTTCAACGTCGACGCCAGCGGCACGCTCGCCTCGCTCGGCCGAGCCGGGACCATGACCGGCGGCCCGGCCGGGATCATGGCCCAGTACCACTTCAACCCCGAAGGCCGCTTCCAGCCGTACGTGGGCGGCGGGGCCTCCTTCCTCGTGGTGTTCGACACCGAGGACGGGGCGCTGAACGACCTCGAGGCCGACAGCGCCGTGGGCACGGTCCTGCAGGCCGGCGCCAACCTGATGGTCAACGACCGCTGGGGCGGCTTCGTGGACGTGAAGAAGGCTTGGGTCGGCACCGTCGCCAAGGCGAACCTCGGCCCGACTCCGGTGCGCGCCAAGGTCAAGGTCGACCCGCTGGTGTTCAACGCCGGCCTGACCTACCGCTTCTGACCCTTACGGGCCCCCGGGCGGTCGCTTGCGCCGCTCGGGGCCCTTGTAGTCCGGATCCTGCCGACGGCGACGGTCCGGCCCGAAGTAGTCCTCCGACCGCACGAACGGCCGGGGCGCGTGGATCAGCGCCTCGATCCGGCGCAGCAGCCCCACGATGGTGAAGGGCTTGCTGAGGAACTCCGTCACGCCCGCGTCCCGGGCCGCCTGCACGCGCCGCTGCTCGGTGTAGCCGGTGAGCATCAGGATCGGCAGGTACGGATTGGCGCTGCGCGGATCGGTGCGGATGCGCCGCACCAGTTCGGTCCCGTCGTCGCCCTTCCCCAGGTTCTGATCCACGATGCACAGGTCGTAGCCGCCGCCCTGCAGGTCTTCGAACGCCTTCTCAGGCGTGGTGACGAGCGACATGTCCTTGGCGCCGACGCTCGCCAGGACGGACCTGACGATCTCTGCGGCGTTGCGGTTGTCGTCGACGATCAGGAGACGTAGGGCGCGTAGGTCCATGCGTCCGCTTGCAGAAGCTCTCCCCCACGCCCGCGCCACCGGCGCCGCAAGCGCCGCCCCGGCCAGGGCCCCGCGGCTATCTGACACCTAAGGCCAAGCCAAGCCAAGCCCTTGACATCGCATACGTTGCGGCGACGTCCGCGCGACGCCAGCCCCGGTTGAGCACGCGGCATCCTGGCCGTGTGCCCGGGCCTCAGTCCGCGGCGGCGGCGGGGGACAGCAGGCCTTCGAACAGCGGCCGCACGTAGCGGGCCGCGACGTCGTCGGGGGTGAGCTCGGCCGCCCAGTGCTTGAGGTCGGCCGCGGCGTTGATCATCCCGGTGACGAGCTGGCCGGCGACGTTCACGTCCACCGGGCGGATCGAGCCATCGGCGATCCCGTCGCAGATCACCGAGGCGATGCGCAGGGAGATGCGGTCGAATTCACGGGTCAGCTCCGCGTTGATGGCCTCCGGCACCGCGGTGAGCGCCGAGGTCCGCAGCAGCGGCAGCCGCCCCGCGAGCTGGTGGTGGGCGAGCGCCACGCAAGCCCGCGCCAACACCTCGAGGCCCGTGCCGCCCTCGGCCTCAGAGGCCCGGATGGCGCGCCACACGATCTGGAAGGTGCGCTGGAAGCACGCCACCACCAGGTCGTCCTTGGTGGCGTTGTGGTGGTAGAAGGCGCCCTTGGAGACGTTCAGGCGCGCGGAGATCCGCTCGACGGACGCGCCGTGATAGCCCTCCTCGTTGATCAGTTCGGTCGCCGCGCGCAGGAACTGTTCGGCCGAGGCCCCGGCGTCGGGGTCCCCGTCGGCGGTCAGCGGCAGGACGCCCACCTGAGGCCATCGCCCGCAGCGCGGCAGCAGCCCGTCCGCCAGGACGGCGGCGACCCGGTCGGCCACGCGCCCGTAGTCTTCCACGTCGGTGGTCTCCAGCCAGGCCACGCTCCAGAACAGCTCCGACAGCAGGAGGTGCGTGCGCGCGCTCCGGTCGAGCCGGGGCAGCGGCGCGCCCGGCGGGCCTTTGACGAGCCGCCGGGCCGCGCGGAACATGCCGATGAAGGCCTCGCCCACCGCGGGCGCGCCGAGCGCGCGCGCATCGTTGAAGATGGCGATCTGCTCGGCTTCGCCAAGCTCGGCGCGGCGCTTGAATTCCAGGTAGCCGTGCACGAAAGCGAGCAGCCGCGCCCGGTCGTCGGAAGCGGCGGCGGCGTCGGCGATCAGTTGCTCGAAGCGTTCGATGCCGCGGAGGAAGCAGGCCGCCGCCAGCTCCTCCTTGTTCTTGAAGTAGTAGATCACGCCCGTCGGGACGAGGCCGAGCCGCGCGGCCACGTCTGCCAGCGTCATGCCGCGGACTCCCCTCGCATTGATCTCGGTTACGGCGGAGGCGAGAATTGCGCTGCGTCTCGCCTCGTAGCGCCGTGTCGGCGCGCGCACGCCCTTCGACGGCTCGTCGCCGTCGTCCAAGCCAGCCATTGCGGCCTCATATTGTCCCGTCCCGCCGCCACGATAGCCCGGCAGGTGAGGCGCTAAAACGGCGAAGCGCCGCAGCAGAACAATTGTCGCACTAAGCATTCCGGTCGCCCAGGCATCCGACCCCCGCGCATCGCTAGGGCCAGTCGAGCTCCGCCCAGGCGGGCGCATGGTCGCTGGCCCCCGCGTCGCCGCGCACCCAGGCGTCCACCCCCGCCGCCCGCAGGCGTGGCGCGAGGACGGGGCTGAGCAGGAGGTGGTCGAGGCGCATGCCAGCGTTCCGGCCCCAGGCGTCCCGGAAATAGTCCCAGAAGGTGAAGACCTGCTCGCCGGCGTGAAGGGCGCGCACCGCGTCAGTCCAGCCCTGGTCCAGCAGTCGCCGGTACGCCGCCTTGCTCTGCGGCTGCTGCAGGGCGTCCGTGGTGAGGGGCTTCACCCGGTAGATGTCGAGGTCGGTGGCGACCACGTTGTAGTCGCCGGCCAGCACCACGGGCACGCCCGTGGCCAGGAGCTCGCCGGCGTGGGCGATCAGCCGGTCGAACCAGGCGAGCTTGTAGCCGAACTTCGGCCCCGGCTGCGGATTGCCGTTCGGCAGGTAGAGGCAGCCCACCAGGACGCCGTTCACCGCCGCCTCGATGTAACGGCTCTGGGCGTCAGCGGGATCGCCCGGCAGGGCGCGGCGCGTCGGCACCGGCGTCGCGCCGCGCGCCAGGATTGCGACGCCGTTGTAGGTCCGCTCGCCCTTCCAGACCGCGCCGTAGCCCGCCGCCTCCAGCGCCTGCGCGGGGAACAGGGCGTCGGGCGCCTTGGTCTCCTGCAGGCACACGACGTCCGGCCGCTCGGCCTCCAGCCAGGCCAGGAGGTTCGGCAGGCGCTTGACCACGTTGTTGATGTTGAAGGTGGCGATCCTCATACGCGGGCTGGATTACGCCCGCCGATCCGGTAGCGTTCCGACAACGGCGGACACACGCCGGCTTCAGGGAGCAGACCATGGCCGACGGCGGCGGCGACAGCATCCGGTTCCTGAGCGACATCCCGCGCGTCCAGGCGGCCGCGCGCGGCGAGCGCGTCGCGGTCCAGTTCGAGGGCCGCACCCTCACCTATGCCGAACTCGACCGGCGAGCCGATCAGGCGGCGGGCCTGCTGCAGGAGCTGGGCGCGGAGCCCGGCGATCGGATCGGCTGGCTCGGGAAGAGCTGCGAGGCCTGGTACGAGCTGATGTTCGGCGCCGCCCGGGCCCGGGCGTGCCTCGCGCCCATCAACACCCGGCTCGCGGTCCCGGAGATCGCCTTCATCCTGCAGGACTCCGGCGCCGACCTCTTCTTCGTCACGCCGGACTTCTTCGACGCCGCGCGAGAGGTGGTCGCGCGCATCGACCGCGAGATCCTGCTGATCGCGGTGAACGGCGAGACCGAAGGCTTCGAAAGCTACGCCGCGCGTCGCGAGACGGCGCGTCCGCCGGCGCTGGAGGCGCCCCGGCCGGAGGACGACGTGCTGCAGCTCTACACCTCCGGCACCACCGGGCTCCCGAAGGGCGTGCGGCTGAACAACGCCAACTACGCCGCCTTTCTGGCGCTGCGGCGCCGGGTGGAGGGCTTCGACTACGGGCCAGACGACACCGTGCTGATCGTCATGCCGCTGTTCCACGTGGCCGGAACCAACATCAGCTTCTCGGGCCTGGCGGCCGGCGGTCGGCTGATCGTCGTGGCCGACTTCAACCCGGCGGAGGTCCTGCGGCTGATCGAGCAGGAGAAGGTGGCGCACGTCTTCCTGGCGCCTGTGATGATCAACGTGCTGCTGCAGGCGCCCCAGGCGAAGACCACCGATTTCTCCAGCCTGAAGACGGTCTCCTACGGCGCCTCGCCGATCTCGGAAGCCGTGCTGAAGGCCGCCACCGAGCGCTTCGGGTGCGGGTTCATCCAGTTCTACGGCATGACCGAGACCACGGGCGCGGGCACCACCCTGTCCCCCACGGCGCACACGGGCGAGCTGCTGCGCTCCTGCGGCCGTCCGTGGGAGACCCTGGAGACGCGGATCGCCGACGAGAACGGCCAGACCCTGCCGGCCGGCCGGATCGGCGAGATCGAGATCCGCGGGCCGATCGTCATGGCCGGCTACTGGAACCGGCCGGAGGCCACCGCCGAGACCATCCGGCCGGACGGCTGGCTGCGCACCGGCGACGCCGGCTACATGAACGAGGACGGCTTCTTCTTCGTCCACGACCGGGTGAAGGACATGATCGTGTCGGGCGGCGAGAACGTCTATCCGGCCGAGGTGGAGAACGCGATCCTGGGCTGCCCCGGGGTCGCCGACGCGGCCGTGATCGGCGTGCCCGACGAGCGCTGGGGCGAAGCCGTGAAGGCCGTGGTGGTGCCTGCCCCCGGCGAGGCGCCGGACCCCGAAGCGATCATCGCCTGGGCGCGCCAGCGGATCGCCGGGTTCAAGGCGCCCAAGTCCATCGACTTCATCGAGGCGCTGCCCCGCAACCCGTCCGGCAAGGTGCTGCGGCGCGAGCTGCGCAAGCCCTACTGGGAAGGCCGCGACCGCAAGGTCGGCTAGGTCGGTCCGACCGCCGCCTCCGCCACGGGCTCCCCGGGCGCCTTGGCCTCCGGGATGCGGAGGCGCAGCAGGCTGACGAGGCCCGCGAGCGCCGCCACGCCGGCGGCGACGGCCAGCGCGGTCACCGTCGCCCGCGCGCCGGCGATGTGGAAGAAGGCGGCCATGGCGACCGCGCCCGTCGTCTGGCCGAGCAGGCGGGCGGTGGCCAGCATGCCGCCCGCCGCGCCGCTGCGCTGCAGGGGCGCCGAGGAGACCATGGCCCGGTTATTGGGCGCCTGGAAGAAGCCGAAGCCGAGGCCGCACACCGCCATCCGCCAGGCGATGTCGAGGCTCGACGCGTCGTGCGGCATCAGCGCCAGCAGGCCGAGGCCGCTGGCGAAGACGGCAAGGCCGATCCCGCCCAGCGCGCCGGCCGGATAGCGGTCGGCGAGGCGTCCCGCGATCGGCGCGGCGACGCCGACGGCCAGCGGCCAGGGCGTCATCAGCAGCCCGGTCTCCACGGCCGAGCGCCCCAGCGGGCCCTGGAAGTAGAAGGGCAGCGCCACGTAGGCGAGCATCTGGGCGGCGAACGAGACGATCGAGGTGGCGATCGACAGGCCGAAGATGGGGATCCGCAGCAGGTCGAACGGGATCATCGGCGCCGGGCGGCCGAGTTCGCGGCGGGCCAGCACCACGCCGGCCACCACGCCGACCGCGAGGATCGGCAGGCCCTGCGCCGGGCCTTCGCGGACCAGGGTCTCGGCCCCGAGGATCAGGCCGCCGAAGGCGAGCGCGTTCAGCCCGGCGGCTGCGAAATCCAGCGGCCGGCGTGAGCCCTCCGTCCGCGGCAGGGCGCGGAGCGCGATCGCCACCGCCAGCACGCCGATAGGCACGTTGATCGCGAACAGCCACTCCCAGGAGGCGACGCCAAGGATGGCGGAGGCGACGGTCGGCCCCACCGCGGCGGACACCGAGATCACCACCGCGTTCAGGCCGATGCCGCGGCCCAGCAGGTGGCGCGGGTAGGCCAGGCGGACGAGCGCGCTGTTGATGCTCATGATGCCGGCCGCGCCGAGCCCTTGAACGACGCGCGCGGCGGCGAGCTCGTTGAGGCTGCCCGACAGCGCGCAGCCGAGGGAGCCCAGGGTGAAGACCGCCAGGCCCGCCACATAGACCCGCCGGTAGCCGATCTTGTCGCCCAGCGACGCCAGCGGCAGCAGGGCCACGGTGATCGCGAGCTGATAGGCGTTCACGATCCAGATGGACGCCGCCTCGGTCGCCTGCAGCTCGCGGGCGATGGTGGGCAGGGCGACGTTGGCGATGGCGCCGTCGAGCACCGACATGGCCATGGCCAACCACACCGTCAGGATCGCCCAGTAGCGGCGCGGCGTCGGCAGGCCGTCCTCGTGCAGGACGGGCCTGGCGTCGGTGGCGGTATCGGCTGACGGCGGCATCCCGAGGCTGGAACTCACGGCGCCGGCGTTGGGTCCCGGCTCAACCCGCGTCCGGGCCGGTGAAGGAGAGCTGCTGGGCGGTTTTGCCGGCCCCGGAGGCCAGCGCCTGCTCCAGCGCCTCGCGGAAGGCGGCCCAGGCGACCTCGCGCATCTCGAAGACGTCCTGCCCCTCGAAGGGCACCGGCACCGAGGCGCTCACCGTGCGATGGTTGCGGGTCTCGTCCTCCAGCGCGACCTCGACGGTCGCCCACATCCAGGGCTTGGGTCCGGGCTGCAGCGCCCCTTCGAAGCCGATCTTCAGGGTGCGGATTTCGGCCATGGGGCGGTCCTTCACGAATCAGAGAACACGTTCGGAAAACGTTACTATTCGATGTGGCGTTCTGACGCAGGACGGCGTATAAGCCGCGCCATGGCCGATCGACACTTCAAACCCGACTTGGTGGGATCGGACGAGAGCCTCGAGCATCTGCTCGACCGCCTCCGGTCCTTCAACATCCGCACGCCGTTCCGCTCGGGCCGCAACCCGCCGGACTGGGAAGCCTTCGTGACCTCGCGGCGGCCGCCCAAGGGCTGCGGGGGCGCCGAAGCTCCCGTGCCGGTGGAGCGCCCGATCGCGGACCTCTACGCCACCGTCTGAGCTGTCAGCCACGGCCGCGCAGCCCCGCGGGCTGCGGCCCGCCGGTCGCCCAGTCGAGGAGTTCGACCGGGTGGATGACCGGCGCGTCCACGGCCGGCGCGATCTGGGCGATGCAGCCGATGTTGCCCGCCGCTACCACCGCCGCGCCGGTGCGCCGGAGGTTCTCCGCCTTGCGGTCGCGCAGCCGACCGGCGAGCTCGGGCTGCAGGATGTTGTAGACGCCGGCCGAGCCGCAGCAGAGGTGCGGCTCGAACGGCTCGCGCACCTCGTAGCCCGCCTGGGCCAGCAGGGCGGCGGGCGCCGCCTTGATCCCCTGCCCGTGCTGCAGCGAGCAGGGCGCGTGGTAGGCCACCGCCATCCCGCCCGGCCGGGTCACCGGCGGCAGACCGACCTCGGCGATGAACTCCAGGATGTCGCGCGCCTTCGCGCCCACCTCAGCGCCGTCGGGCCCGGCCTGCTTGCCGTAGGCCTTCAGCGTCGTGCCGCAGCCGGCCGCGGTGGTGACGATGGCGTCCAGCGGGCCGGCGGCCTGCCAGGCGCGAACATTCCGGCGGGCCATGGCGGCGGCCTCGTTGGCGCGACCCAGGTGCTCGGAGAGCGCGCCGCAGCAGCCCTCGCCCGGCGCCTCCACCACCTCGAAGCCGGCCCGGGCCAGCAGGCGGGCGGCCGCGGCGCGGATCTGCGGGGCCATGGCCGGCTCGACGCAGCCCTGCAGCAGGGCGACGCGGCCGCGGCTCCCGGCGGCGACGGGCCCGGCCGGCGCAGGCCCGGCGGGCTCCGGCACGAGCCGAAGCAGGGCCGCGAGCGGGGCGAGGCGCAACCGCTCCAGGGTGGGCGCCAGCGGCCGGGCGACGCGGCCCAGCGCCAGCGCCGCCTTCAGCCGCTTGGGCCGGGTCAGCACCGCCGGGATCAGGGCGCGCAGCAGGCGTTCGGGCCAGGGGCGGCGGTAGTGGTCCTCGATGTGGCGCCGGGCGTGGTCGATCAGGTCGGCGTAGTCGACGCCCGAGGGGCAGGTCGTCTTGCACGACAGGCAGGAGAGGCAGCGGTCGATGTGGGTGACGGTCGCCGCCGAGGGCCGCTCGTCCGGCTTCTCCAGCATGGCGCGGATCAGCTCGATGCGGCCGCGGGGGCTGTCGCGCTCGTCGCCCAGCAGAACGTAGGTCGGGCAGGTGGCGGTGCAGAAGCCGCAGTGGACGCACTTGCGGATCGCGCGGTGCGAGCGGGCGAACTCCGGCTCGGCCAGGCGTTCGGCGGGGAAGTCGACGCGCATCAGGCGATCCTTCCGGGGTTGAGCACGCCGAGCGGGTCGAAGGCGGCCTTGACCCGCGCCGACAGCGCGGCGAGCGCGCCGGACAGGGGCTCGAACGCCGGGCCTTCGCCGCGCCAGAGGGCGGCATGGCCGCCGAGCGCACGGGCGGCGTCGCGGACCCGCTCGGCCGGCTGCTCGCTCAGCAGCCAGACCAGGCCGCCCGCCCAGTCGTAGAGCGGATCGCCCAGGCGCGCGTCGCCCACGCGCCAGCCGGCGGCAGGCGGGACGGAGACGCGCCAGAGCGGGCGCGGATCGGCGGCGAAGGCCTCCACCTCGCGGACCTGCGCCCAGAACCCGCGGCTGTGGCCGGCGTCGAGCGCCTCGATCCGGCCGAAGCGGCGGAGTTCGGCCATCAGGCTCTCGGCGCGGGCCTGGACCGAGGCCGGGAAGCCCTCCAGGCGAAGCGCGGTCACCGGCATCTCGGCCGCGAGCGGCGGGCGGCCGGCGGCGAAGGCCGGCAGGTGGGCCGCGCCGGAGACTTCGGCCGAGGTCCCCATGGCTACGGTCATCAGCTCGCCCGCCCGGCGCTCGTCGAGTCCGAAGACCAGCAGGGTCGCCTCGGTGCGGCCGGCGGGGAGCACCTTGAGCGTGATCTCGGTCATCACCGCCAGCGTGCCCCAGGAGCCGGCCATGAGCTTCGACAGGTCGTAGCCGGTGACGTTCTTCACCACCTTGCCGCCGGCCTTGAACACCTCGCTGCGGCCGGTGACGCCGGCGAAGCCGAGGACGTGGTCGCGGGCGGCGCCGGCGCGGATGCGGCGGGGGCCGGAGAGGTTCGCGGCCACGGCCCCGCCGACGGTCGGCTGGCCGGCCGTCCCCAGCAGGGTCGTGAGGTGTGGCGGCTCGAAGGGCAGCATCTGGCCCTCCGCGGCGACCAGGGCCTCGAGGTCGGCGAGCCGGGCGCCGGGCTCCACGGTCAGCACCAGCTCCTCCGGCGCGTAGTCCACCACCCGGTCCATCCGGGCCAGGGACAGCAGGGCGTCGGCGCGCACGGGCTGGACGGCGCGCTTCGTGCCGGCGCCGACGACCTCGAGCGTGCGGCCGGCCGCGCCGGCGGCGGCGATGAGCGCCTGAACCTCGTCGGCGGAGGCCGGCGTCTCGATCCTGTGCAGCACCTCGACCATCAGAACCTGGGAAGCTCCGGGAAGGCGAGCTGGCCGCGGTGGACGTGCATCCGGCCGAGCTCGGCGCAGCGGTGCAGGGTCGGGAAGACCTTGCCCGGGTTCAGCAGCAGCTCGGGGTCGAAGGCGCACTTCAGCCGCTGCTGGCAGGCGAGGTCGGTGTCGCTGAACATCGTGCCCATCAGGTCGCGCTTCTCGACGCCGACGCCATGCTCGCCGGTGAGGACGCCGCCCACCGCCACGCAGAGCTTGAGGATCTCGGCCCCGAACTCTTCGGCGCGCTCCAGCTCGCCGGGCTTGTCGGCGTCATAGAGGATCAGCGGGTGCAGGTTGCCGTCGCCGGCATGGAAGACGTTGGCGACACCCAGGCCGTAGGCCCTGGACATCTCGTACATGGCCGACAGCACGCGCGGCAGCTCGCGGCGCGGGATGGTGCCGTCCATGCAGTAGTAGTCGGGCGCGATGCGGCCGACCGCCGGGAAGGCCGCCTTGCGGCCGGCCCAGAAGGCCAGGCGCTCGGCCTCGC
>NZ_JAYSEO010000012.1:0-179960 GCF_041913825.1 Phenylobacterium sp. | reverse complement strand
GACTGCCCGATCTGCGACCAGGGCGGCGAGTGCGACCTGCAGGACCAGGCCATGGGCTATGGCCGCGACGATTCCCGCTACGCGGAGAACAAGCGCGCGGTCGAAGAGAAGTACATGGGTCCGCTGATCAAGACGGTCATGACCCGCTGCATCCAGTGCACCCGCTGCGTCCGCTTCATCACCGAAGTGGCCGGGGTGCCGGACATCGGCCTGATCTCCCGCGGCGAGGACGTCGAGATCACCACCTACCTCGACAAGGCCGTGTCGTCGGAACTATCGGCCAACGTCATCGACCTCTGCCCGGTGGGCGCGCTGACCCACAAGCCGTGGGCCTTCAACTACCGCCCCTGGGAGCTGAAAAAGACCGAGACCGTCGACGTGCACGACGCCCTGGGTTCGGCGATCCGTGTCGACGCCCGCGGCCCCGCGGTGCTGCGCGTGCTGCCGCGCATCAACGAGGACGTCAACGAGGAGTGGATCTCGGACAAGACCCGCTATGCCGTCGACGGGCTTTCGCGCCAGCGGCTCGACCGGCCCTACATCCGTGAGAACGGCAAGCTGCGCGTCGCCACCTGGAACGAGGCGCTCGACGCTGTGGCCGCGCGCCTCAGCGCCGCCAGCCCGGACCGCATCGGCGTGATCGCCGGCGACCTGCAGGACGCCGAGTCCATGAAGGCGACGCTGGACCTGTTCCGCGGCCTGGGCGTTCAGTCCACCGATTGCCGCCAGGACGGCATGGCGCTGGGCGACGGTCCGCGGGAGAGCTGGCTGTTCAACTCGACCATCGCCGGCATCGAGGACGCCGACGTGGTCCTCCTGGTCGGGACCAATCCGCGCCTCGAGGCGCCGGTCCTGAACGCCCGCCTCCGCAAGCGCTGGCTGAATGGCGCCCTGCGCGTCGGCGTGATCGGCGAGCAGGCCGACCTGACCTACGCCTACGACTACCTGGGCGCGGGACCTCAGACGCTGGCCGGCCTGTCCCGTCAGCGCAACGACTTCGTCAAGGCGCTGAAGGAAGCCAAGAACCCGGCGATCATCGTCGGCGCCGGCGCGCTCAGCCGCGCCGACGGGGCGGCGGTGCTCAAAGCCGCGGCCGCCGCGGCGAAGAGCTTCGGCGCGGCGTGGAACGTGCTGCACACGGCGGCGAGCCGCGTCGGCGGCCTCGATCTCGGCTTCGTGCCGGGCCCAGGCGGCAAGACCGCTCGCGAGCTGGTCGCGCCGGGCGGCGCCGACGTCCTGTTCCTGCTGGGCGCCGACGAGATCGAGCTCACCGCCTCCGACGCCTTCATCGTCTACCTGGGCACCCACGGCGACGCCGGCGCGCACCGCGCGGACGTGATCCTGCCGGGCGCCGCCTACACCGAGAAGAGTGGGCTCTACGTGAACACCGAGGGCCGGGTTCAGCTCGGCTCGCGCGCCGTGTTCCCGAAGGGCGAGGCCCGGGAAGACTGGGCGATCCTGCGCGCGCTCTCGGAGCGCATGGGGCGCAAGCTGCCGTACGACAGCCTCGACCAGCTTCGCGCGAAGCTGTTCGCCGAGCACCCGACCTTCGGCCGGATCGACTACGTGTCCGGTCCGGAGGCGGCGAGGGGGCTCGACTTCGCGGCCCTCGGCGGGGCCGGCGACCTGCGCGATGAGCCGTTCGTCAGCCTGATCAAGAGCTTCTACCTCACCAACCCCATCGCCCGCGCCAGCGTGACGATGGCCGAGTGCGCCGCCCTGGCTTCGGGCGCCGCCAAGATCGCCGCGGAGTAGGCATGGAACCTGCGACCCAAAGCTTCTGGGCGACCCCCGGCGGCTGGACCCTGCTGACCGTCGGCCAGATCCTGGCCGTGATGGTCTGGATCCTGATCTCGCTGGCCTTCCTGCTGCTGGCCGACCGCAAGATCTGGGCGGGCGTGCAGATGCGCAAAGGGCCGAACGTGGTCGGTCCGTTCGGCCTGCTGCAGTCCTTCGCCGACTTCGGCAAGTTCCTGCTGAAGGAGATCGTCATCCCGGCCGGCGCCGACAAGGCGGTCTTCCTGCTGGCCCCGATGATCGCCTTCACCCTGGGCTTCGCCGCCTGGGCGGTGATCCCGCTGGCCCCCGGCTGGGTGGTTTCCGACATCAACGTCGGCATCCTCTACCTGTTCGCGATCAGCTCGCTCGGCGTCTACGGCATCATCATGGGCGGCTGGGCTTCGAACTCGAAGTATCCGTTCCTGGGCTCGCTGCGGTCGGCGGCGCAGATGGTGTCGTACGAGGTCTCCATCGGCTTCATCATCGTGGCGGTGATCGTGCTCGCCGGCACCATGAACCTGCAGGGCATCGTCGCCAGCCAGGCCGGCGGCTTCTGGAACTGGTACGTGTTCGGCGGCCCGGGCGGCCTGGCAAAGCTGCCGCTGCTGATCTTCATGGTGCCGCTGGCCGGCATCTTCTTCATCTCGGGCCTTGCCGAGACCAACCGCCCGCCGTTCGACCTGCCGGAGGCGGAATCCGAGCTCGTGGCCGGCTACGCCGTCGAATACTCCTCGACGCCGTACCTGCTCTTCCAGATCGGCGAGTACGCCAACATCGTGCTGATCTGCGCCATGACCACCATCCTGTTCTTTGGGGGCTGGCAGGCGCCGATCGACTTCGGGTTCGTCCACCAGTGGCCGGAGACGCTGCAGAGCTTCTACGGCTTCATGTGGTTCTTCCTGAAGGTGATCTTCTTCTTCTTCCTCGTGGCCATGGCGAAGGCGATCGTGCCCCGCTACCGCTACGACCAGCTCATGCGGCTGGGCTGGAAGGTGTTCCTGCCGTTCTCGCTGATCGCGATCTTCGCGATCTCCGGCTGGGCGCTCTTCGTGCTCCGCCCGGCGGCGGGCGCATGAGGACGTTCCTGGCATCGCTGCTGGCGCTGGGCGTGACCGCCTGCGCCACGGCCATGCCGGCCGGCGGGGTCGCCACCTACGACGACCTGCGGCGCGCGCAGTCCGACTGCGCCGCCAAGGGCGGAAAACTGACGCTGAAGCGGGGCGGGAATTCCCAGTACCTGGAAGACTACGCCTGCGAGAGGAACTGAGATGCTCAATCGTATCGGACAGGCGGTGAAGGGGGCGGCGCTCCTGGATTTCGCCGGGGCCTTCGGCCTGGCCATGAAGCACATGGTGCGTCCCAAGAAGACCGTGCAGTACCCGCACGAACGCAACCCGCAGAGCCCGCGCTTCCGCGGCGAGCACGCGCTGCGCCGCTATCCGAACGGCGAAGAGCGCTGCATCGCCTGCAAGCTCTGCGAAGCGGTGTGCCCGGCCCAGGCGATCACCATCGAGGCCGAGCCGCGCGCCGACGGGTCGCGCCGGACGACTCGCTACGACATCGACATGGTCAAGTGCATCTACTGCGGCCTGTGCCAGGAGGCCTGCCCGGTGGACGCCATCGTGGAAGGCCCGAACCTGGAGTTCGCCGTCGAGACCCGCGAGGAGCTCTATTACGACAAGGAGCGCCTGCTGGATAACGGCGACCGCTGGGAACGCGAAATCGCGAAGAATCTGGAACTCGACGCGCCCTATCGCTAAGACAGCCGCGCGATTCCGCGGCCTTCTGGATTAGGCGCAGAACTCAGTTTTTAGGGGAGCTCGAACCCGCCGATGGCCCTGCAGGCGATCGCATTCTACTTGCTGGCGGCGGTGACCGTCCTGGCGGGCTTCGCCGTCGTTTCGGCGCGAAACCCCGTCCACTCCGTGCTTTGGCTGATCCTGGCCTTCTTCTCGGCCGCCGGCCTCTTCGTGATGATGGGCGCCGAGTTCATCGCCATGCTGCTGATCGTCGTCTACGTGGGCGCGGTCGCGGTGCTGTTCCTGTTCGTGGTGATGATGCTGGACGTGGACTTCGCCGCGCTCCGGCAGGGCTTCGCACGCTACATGCCCCTGGGCCTGGTGGTCGCCGGCATCCTCGCGATCGAGATGGTGATGGTCTCCACGACCGTGGCGACCCGCGGCGCGGCCGCGGCCAACGAGACACCCAACGCCGCCGGCGCGACCGACGTGACCAACGCCGAGGCGATCGGCCGGGTGCTCTACACGGACTACGTCTACTTCTTCCAGGCCGCGGGCCTGGTGCTGCTGGTGGCGATGATCGGCGCGATCGTGCTGACGCTCCGCCACAAGCCTGGCGTCCGGCGCCAGCTCGTCGCCGACCAGGTCCTGCGCACGCCGAAGACCGGCATGCGCGTCGTCTCCCTCAAGCCCGGCGAAGGGGTCGGCGAATGACCATCGGCCTTCCGCACTACCTGGCGGTCGCCGCCATCCTGTTCACGATCGGGGTCTTCGGGATCTTCGTGAACCGGAAGAACATCATCGTCATCCTGATGTCGATCGAGCTGATCCTGCTCGCCGTGAACATCAACCTGGTGGCCTTCTCGGTCTACCTGCACAACGTGGTGGGGCAGATCTTCGCCATGTTCGTGCTGACCGTCGCCGCGGCCGAGGCCGCGGTCGGCCTCGCCATCCTCGTCACCTTCTTCCGCAACCGCGGCGACATCTCGGTGGATGACGCCTCGATGATGAAGGGCTGAGCGCAGACACATGCCCGCCGAAACCCTCGTCAGCATCATCCTGTTCGGCCCCCTGCTGGGGGCCATCGTGGCCGGCCTGTTCGGCCGCAAGATCGGCGACGTGCCCTCCCAGGCCGTCACGACCGCGCTCCTGTTCGTGTCCGCCGCCCTGTCGTGGGTGGTGTTCCTCGGCTGGATGAACGGCTCGATCGAGCCGTTCACCGTCACCTACGCCCCGTTCATCCATGTGGGCGACTTCCAGTCGAACTGGGCCTTCCGGCTCGACGGCCTCTCGGCCGTGATGCTGGTGGTGGTGACGACGGTCTCCTCGCTCGTGCACCTCTACTCGTGGGGGTACATGGCCGAGGATCCGCACAAGCCGCGGTTCTTCGCCTACCTGTCGCTGTTCACCTTCGCGATGCTGTCGCTGATCAGCGCCTCCGACTTCATGCAGCTCTTCTTCGGCTGGGAAGGCGTGGGCCTGGCGAGCTACCTGCTGATCGGCTTCTGGTTCAAGAAGCCCAGCGCCAACGCCGCCTCGATCAAGGCCTTCGTGGTCAACCGCGTCGGCGACTTCGGCTTCGCGCTCGGGATCATGACGGTGTTCTGGGCCTTCGGGACCATCCAGTTCGCCGAGATCTTCCCGCAGATCGCCGCCAACGCCGGCCGCACCTGGGAGTTCGCCGGCCGTGAATGGCCGCTGATGGACATCGCCTGCGCGCTGCTTTTCGTCGGCGCCATGGGCAAGTCGGCCCAGTTCTTCCTGCACACCTGGCTGCCGGACGCGATGGAAGGCCCGACCCCGGTGTCGGCGCTGATCCACGCGGCCACCATGGTGACCGCCGGCGTCTACATGGTCTGCCTGCTCTCGCCGATGTTCGAGTACGCCCCGGTGGCCAAGGCCATCGTGACGGTGATCGGCGCGGTGACGGCCCTGTTCGCCGCGACGGTCGGCCTGACCCAGAACGACATCAAGCGGGTGATCGCCTATTCGACCTGCTCGCAGCTCGGCTACATGTTCTTCGCCGCGGGCGTGGGCGCCTATCAGGCGGCCATGTTCCACCTGTTCACCCACGCCTTCTTCAAGGCGCTGCTCTTCCTGGGCGCGGGCTCGGTGATCCACGGCATGGCCCACGAGCAGGACATGCGCCGCTATGGCCAGCTCTCGAAGTTCCTGCCGATCACCTATGCGGTGATGACCATCGGCACGATCGCCATCACCGGCCTGGGCATTCCGGGCGTGGAACTGGGCTTCGCGGGCTTCTACTCCAAGGACGCCATCATCCACGCCGCCTGGGAAGCCGGCGGCGCGGGCCAGCCGCTGGGCTACTTCGCCTTCATCATCGGCGTTCTGGTGGCCGGCCTGACCGCCTTCTACTCCTGGCGCGTGGCCTTCTTCACCTTCAACGGCCACGCCCGCTGGACCAGCGAGGACCTCGAGCACCATTGGCACAACCGTGACCACCACGGTCACGACGACGCCCACGGCGCGCCGAGCGACCATGCGACGGCCGCCCAGATCGAGACCCACGACGAGCCGCTCTCCGGCGACGATCACGCCCACGGCCATGCTCACGGCCACGGCGGCCACGACCACAAGCCGCACGAGAGCCCGTGGACCATGCGGATCCCGCTGATCGTGCTGTCCATCGGCGCCATCGGCGCGGGCTTCGCCTTCCACCACCAGTTCATCGGCGAGCACAAGGCCGAGTTCTGGCGCGGCGCGATCTACAACGCCCCGGCCCATCACGCCCCGGCGCAGGCCGAGGCCACGGGCCCGGCCGCAGAGCACGGCGGCCCCGCGCACGCCACGGCTCCGGCCGCCGAGGGCCCGGCGAGCCATGCCGCCCAGACCGCCGCCGGCCCGGTCCCGGGGACCGACGCCTCGACGGCGGAGGAGCACCACGCGCCGACCTGGGTGATCTGGGCCCCGCTGGTGGCCTCGGTCCTCGGCCTGCTGGTCGCCGCCTACATGTACCTGCTGCGCGAGGGCATGGGCGCGCGCCTCGCCGCCCGCGGCGGGCCGCTCTACCTGTTCTTCTACAACAAGTGGTTCTTCGACGAGCTCTACGACGCGACCTTCGTCCGCGGCGCGAAGTTCTTCGGCGACCTGTTCTGGAAGGGCGGGGACCAGAAGGTCATCGATGGCCTCGGCCCCGACGGCGTCTCGGCCGTGTCCTACGCCGTCGGCCGCGGCACGGGCCGACTGCAGACCGGCTACCTGTACCACTACGCCTTCGTGATGCTCCTGGGCGTCGCGGGCCTGCTCACCTACGCCCTCTGGGCCTGGAACGCCTAAGGGGAGGGCGTAGAGACAATGACCGGGCTCCTGTCCCTCATCACCTACGCGCCGCTGGTCGGCGTGGCCGGCATCCTGATCCTGCGCCTCGTGCGCGGGGGCGAGGACGCGGGCGTCGTGAACGCGTCCAAGTGGATCGCGCTCGTGGCCACCCTGGCCACCTTCCTGCTGTCGGTCCTGCTGGTCGTCCAGTTCGACACCGCCAACCCGGGCTTCCAGTTCCTGGAGGAGGTCCCCTGGTTCGCCGGCATCTCCTACCGGATGGGCGTCGACGGCATCTCGGTGCTGTTCGTCCTGCTGACCGCCTTCCTGATGCCGCTGTGCATCGCGGCCTCCTGGCGCTCCATCGAGAACCGCGTCCCCGAGTACATGATCGCCTTCCTGGTCCTCGAGACCCTGGTGATCGGCGTGTTCTGCGCTCTCGACCTCGTGCTGTTCTACGTGTTCTTCGAGTTCGGCCTGGTCCCGATGTTCCTGATCATCGGCATCTGGGGCGGCGCGCGGCGCGTCTACGCGGCCTTCAAGTTCTTCCTCTACACCCTGCTAGGTTCGGTCCTGATGCTGGCGGCGATCCTCGCCATGATCGGCATCGCCGGCACCAGCTCGATCCCCGAGCTGATGGCCTACAAGTTCGACCCGGGCCTGCAGACCTGGCTCTGGCTCGCCTTCTTCGCCTCGTTCGCGGTGAAGATGCCCATGTGGCCGGTGCACACCTGGCTGCCCGACGCCCACGTCGAGGCGCCCACCGCGGGCTCGGTGATCCTGGCCGGCATCCTGCTGAAGATGGGCGGCTACGGCTTCATGCGCTTCAGCCTGCCGATGTTCCCGAACGCGTCCGAGTTGTTCACGCCGCTGGTGTTCGCGCTGAGCGTCATCGCGGTCGTCTACACCTCGTTGGTGGCGTTCCGGCAGACCGACATCAAGAAGCTGATCGCCTACTCCTCCGTCGCCCACATGGGCTTCGTGACCATGGGCATCTTCTCTGGCAACGCCCAGGGCGAGCAGGGCGCGCTGTTCCAGATGATCTCGCACGGGGTGATCTCGGGCGCGCTCTTCCTGTGCGTCGGCGTCGTCTATGACCGGATGCACACCCGCGAGATCGCCTTCTACGGCGGCCTCGTGAACCGCATGCCGTGGTATGCGGCCGTGTTCCTGCTCTTCACCATGGGCAATGTGGGCCTGCCGGGCACCTCGGGCTTCGTCGGCGAGATCCTGACCATGACCGGCGCCTACCAGGCGTCCACCTGGACCGCCATCGTGGCGGCGACCGGGGTCATCCTGTCGGCGGTCTACGCACTGACCCTGTACCGCCGCGTGGTCTTCGGCGAGCTCACCAACCCGAAGCTCGCCGGCATCGAGGACCTCGACTGGCGCGAGTGGGTGATCTTCCTGCCGCTGATCGTCTCCACCCTCTACCTGGGCGTCCAGCCCAACTCCGTGTTCAACGTGACTGCGGCCTCGGTCGACCAGCTCGTCTCGGTCTACCGCGCGGCTGTCGGGGGCTAAGCCGACAATGACGTTCTCCGCCGACCTCGGCCTCGCCTTTCCTGAGCTGATCCTGGCGGGCGGCGCGCTCGTGCTGCTCGTCTGGGGCGCCTTCGCCCCGCGCATGACGACGGCCCTGGCGGCCGCCGCCATCGTCGTCCTGCTGGGCGCGGCCTTCGCCGCCGCGACCGGCCCCTTCGGCCGCGCCTTCGCCGGCGGGCTGATCTCGGACGAGGCCGCCACCTTCGCCAAGGTCGCCATCTACATCGCCTCGGCGATCTCCATCCCGCTCGGCCAGCGCTGGTTCGAGCGGCGGGGCGTGCGCAACTTCGAGTTCCCGGTGCTGATCCTGCTGGCCGCGCTCGGCATGGGCATGATGGCCTCGGCCGGCGACCTGATCAGCCTCTATGTCGGCGTCGAGCTGCACTCGCTGGCGCTGTACGTGCTGGCCGCCATGCGGCGCGATGACGGCAAGGCCTCGGAGGCCGGCCTCAAGTACTTCGTGCTGGGCTCGCTCTCCTCGGGCCTGCTGCTCTACGGCGCGAGCCTGGTCTACGGCTTCGCTGGTTCGACGATCTTCAGCGACATCGCCGCCGCCGCCCAGGGCGGGGCGAACACGGGCCTGCTGTTCGGCCTGGTGTTCATGATCTGCGGCCTGGCGTTCAAGGTCTCCGCCGCGCCGTTCCACATGTGGACGCCGGACGTCTACGAAGGCGCGCCGACGCCGGTCGTGGCCTTCTTCGCCGCCGCGCCGAAGCTGGCCGCCATGGTCCTGTTCGCCCGCCTGCTGGCCGAGGGCTTCGCCGGCGCCGTGCCGCAGTGGCAGCAGGTGCTCGTCGCGATCGCCCTGATCTCGGTCTTCGTCGGAGCCTTCGCGGGCCTCGCGCAGAAGAACCTGAAGCGCCTGTGGGCCTATTCCTCGATCGCCAACATCGGCTACGCCGTGCTGGGCCTCGCCTCCGGCACCGGCGAGGGCGTGCAGTCCATGCTGGTGTTCATGGTCCTCTACATGATCGACGTCACCGGCTTCTTCGCCTGCCTGGCCGCGCTTTCGCGGCAGGGTCGGTCGATGGAGACGATCGAGGACATGGCCGGGCTGATCAAGGAACAGCCGGGCATCGCGCTCGCCATGACCGCCTTCTCGCTGTCGGCGCTCGGCCTGCCGCCGTTCTCCGGCTTCTGGGCGAAGGTCTATGTGTTCAAGGCCGCCATCGACGCGGGCCTGGCCTGGGCCGCCGTCGCCGGCCTCGTGGGCTCGGTCGTCGCCGCCTTCTACTACCTGCGCCTGATCAAGGTGATGTGGTTCGACGCGGCCTCGGGCGCGACCGACAAGCCGGCCTTCGAGGCCCGGTTGATCGCGGTCGTCCTGGCGCTGTTCTCCTTCCCCGTGGTGATGGTGGCGCTGGCCTGGCTCGACCCTGCCGCCGCCCGCGCCGCCGCGGCATTCGGACTGGCCTGATTTGGCGGATCATCCGCCGGTCGAGGCCTACGACGAGATCGACTCCACCAACGCCGAGGCGCGGCGACGCGCCGAGGCGGGGCAGGGCGGACCGGTTTGGATCACCGCCGCCCTCCAGACCGCCGGCCGTGGGCGCCGCGGCCGTGCCTGGTCGACGCAGCGCGGGAACCTGGCCGCGACCCTGCTCACGACGACCGACCTCGCGCCCGTCGAGGCCGCGCAGGTTTCGTTCGTGGCCGCGCTCGCCGCCTGCGATCTCGCCGACACCTGCCTGGGCGCCGGCGCCGCCCGGCTGAAGTGGCCGAACGACGTGCTCGTGCACGGCCGCAAGGCGGTCGGCATCCTCATCGAGTCCGGCGCGCGCGAGGACGGCCGGCTCTGGCTCGCGGTGGGCATCGGCGTGAACCTCGCCCATGCGCCGCAGGACGTGGAGCGGCCCGCCACCGCCTTCGCCGACCACATGGCCGGACCGCCGCCGAAGCCGCTGGACGCGCTGGAGGTGCTCGCCGCCCGCTTCGAGGCCTGGCGCAGGCTGTGGGCCACCCAGGGCTTCGCGCCGATCGCCGCCGGCTGGACCGAACGGGCCATGGGCCTGGGGGCGCGCTGCGAGGCCCGGCTGCCCAGCCGCACGGTCACCGGCGTCGCAGAGGGCCTGGACCTGGATGGCGCGCTGCGGCTCAGGCTGGACGACGGCGGCCTGGAGCGCATAACGGCAGGCGACGTATTCTTCGGGGGATCCTGATGCTGCTGGCGATCGAGCAGGGCAACACCAACACCCTCTTCGCGGTCCATGACGGGGAGCGCTGGACCGCTCAGTGGCGCGCCGCCACCGACTCCAGCCGCACCGCCGACGAGTACGCCGTCTGGCTGTCGCAGCTCCTGGCCATGGCCGGGCTGCAGCTCGGCGTGTTCAACGGCTGCATCATCTCCAGCGTGGTGCCGCAGTCGATCTTCAACCTGCGGAACCTCGCCCGCCGTTACCTGCGAGTGGAGCCGCTGGTGATCGGCGAGAACGCCGTGCTCGGCATCGACGTGCGCATCGACAAGCCGTCCGAAGCGGGCGCCGACCGGCTGGTCAACGCCATCGGCGCGCACGTGGTCTACGACGGCGCGCTGATCGTCATCGACAGCGGCACGGCCACGACCTTCGACGTGGTGGCCCCCGACGGGGCGTTCGAGGGTGGCGTCATCGCGCCCGGGATCAACCTGTCCATGGAGGCGTTGCACACCGCGGCGGCCAAACTTCCGCGGGTCGCCATCCAGAAGCCCCAGCGGGTGGTGGGCACGGATACGGTGGGCGCGATGCAGTCAGGCGTGTTCTGGGGCTACATTTCCCTGATCGAAGGCCTTATCTCCCGCATCCGGGCCGAACAGGACCGGCCGATGAAGGTGATCGCCACCGGCGGCGTCGCCTCGCTGTTCCACGGCGCCACCGACGCCATCGACCATTTCGACCCCGACCTCACCATACGCGGCATGCTGGAGATCTGGCGCCGCAACACGAAAGCATCCTGATGGCGCGTGACGCCCAAGACGAGCTCGTCTTCCTGCCGCTCGGCGGGTCGAACGAGGTCGGCATGAACTTCAATCTCTACGGCTTCGGCCCGCCGCACGACCGAAAATGGGTGATCGTCGACCTGGGCGTCACCTTTGGCGACCAGTCCACGCCCGGCGTCGAGGTGATACTGCCCGATCCCGAGTACATCGAGGAGTACGCCGAGCGCATCCTCGGCATCGTGGTCACTCACGCCCACGAGGACCACATCGGCGCGGTCGCCCACCTGTGGCCCAGGCTCAAGGCGCCCGTTTACGCCACGCCGTTCACCGCCTTCGTCCTGCGCGAGAAGCTGCGCGAGGCCGATCTGCTGGAAGAGGTGGAGATCACCGAGGTGCCGCTGGGCGGCGTCATCGAGCTCGGCCCGTTCCGGATGGAGCTGATCACCCTCACGCACTCCATCCCGGAACCGAACGGCATCGCCATCAAGACGCCGCTTGGCACCGTGCTGCACACCGGGGACTGGAAGATCGACCCCGACCCGGTGCTGGGCGCCCCGACCGACCAGGAGGCCATCCGTAAGCTCGGCGACGAGGGCGTACTGGCGATGGTCTGCGACTCCACCAACGTCTTCGTGGACGGCGTGGCCGGCTCGGAGGCCGAGGTGCGCGACACCCTGGTGCCGCTGATCGCGGGCCTGAAGGGCAAGATCGCCGTCGCCTGCTTCGCCTCCAACGTGGCGCGGATGGACAGCGTGATCCGTGCCGCCGAGGCCAACGGGCGGCGCGTCTGCCTGGTGGGCCGCTCCATGCACCGCATGGCGGCCGCGGCGAAGTCCGTGGGCTTGATGCAGGACGTCCAGGAGTTCGTCTCCGACCAGGAGGCCGGCTATTTCCCAGCCGAGAAGATCCTCTACCTCTGCACCGGCAGCCAGGGCGAGCCGCGGGCGGCGCTGTCGCGGATCGCCGACGGCACCCACCCGCACGTGAACCTGGGGGCCGGCGATAGCTGCATCTTCTCCTCGCGGGTGATCCCGGGGAACGAGATCCCGATCCGCAACCTGCAGAACAAGCTCACCGAGCGCGGCGTGCGCCTCTACACCGAGCGAGACCATCCGGGCATCCACGTCTCCGGCCACCCGTGCCGCGACGAACTCGCCGAGATGTACCGCTGGGCCCGCCCGACGATCGCCGTCCCCACCCACGGCGAGCGCCGCCACCTGCTGGAGCACGTGGCCTTCGCCCGCGACCTGCAGGTCCCGCAGCAGGTCGCTCCCCGCAACGGCGACATGGTCCGGCTCGCGCCTGGCCGGGCCGAAATCATCGACGAAGTGCCGGCCGGGCGGCTGTTCGTAGACGCCGGCGTGCTGACGCCCGAGAACGGCGAAGCCCTGCGCGAACGCCGCCACGCCGCCTACAACGGCATGCTGGCGGTCTCCGTGGTCCTCGACCGCAAGGGCAAGATCCTGGCGGGCCCCGAGGTTCGCGCCCTTGGCCTGCCCACCGACGAGGACTATCCGCTGGACGATGTCCTGGACGACCTCTCCGAGGAGGCCGAGAACGCGCTCGATCGGCTGAAGCGCGAGGACCTCGGCCTGGACGACACGGTGGAGACCGCCATGTCCCGCGCCGTGAAGAAGGCCAGCCAGCGCATCTGGGGCCGCCGACCCGTCGTGGAGACCATCGTCCTGAGGGTCTGACGCGGCGTGATCTCGCGCGCGCGCCCGCGCAGGCGTATAGGCATCCGCATGATCGGAAGACTGAACCATATCGGCGTCGCGACCCCCTCCATCGAGGACTCGGTGAAGCTCTACCGCGACGTGCTGGGCGCCACGAAGATCGGCGAGCGCTTCGCGATGCCGGAGCAGGGGGTCTGGGTCTGCTTCGTGGACCTGCCCAACAGCCAGGTGGAGCTGATCGAGCCCCACGGGGACAACTCGCCGCTGAAGGGCTTCCTTGAGAAGAACCCAATGGGCGGGCAACACCACGTCTGCTTCGAGGTGGACGACATCATCGCCGCGCGCGACGACCTGGCCGCCAAGGGCGCCACCGTGCTCAACAACGGCCAGCCCCGCATCGGGGCCCACGGCACGCCGGTGATCTTCGTCCATCCGAAGAACATGGGCGGGGTGCTGGTGGAGCTGATGGAAACCCCGAAGGGAGCCCACTGATGGGGCCGGTCACCGGGATCGCGATCTACATCACTATCTGGTGGACGGTGCTGTTCGCCGTCCTCCCGTGGGGGGTGACGAGCCACGCCCAGGCCGGCATCGACAAGGGGGACGGAGGCGATCCTGCAGCCCCGGTCGATCCCAAGCTGAAGAAGAAGTTCCTCACCACCACCTGGATCTCGGCCATTGTCTGGGTCGTGGTCTGGGCGGTGATCCACTTCGGCCTCGTGAAGCTGCCGTCGCTGCCCTCCGGCTACTAGGGCGCGCGGTCCGCGGCTTCGGTTGCCAAGCTGAGGCGGCGGGGGCTATCAGGGCCGCTCGCTGAACCACCAGGGACACCGACCAGACCCATGCGCCTCTCGCGTTACTTCATGCCGACCCTGCGCGAGGCGCCGGCCGACGCCCAGATCGTCTCCCACCAGTTGATGCTGCGCGCCGGGCTCATCCGCCAGGAGGCGGCCGGCATCTACGCCTGGCTGCCGCTCGGCCTTAAGGTGCTGAAGAAGATCGAACAGATCGTGCGCGAGGAGATGAACCGCGCGGGCGCCGTCGAGATCCTGATGCCGACCCTGCAGCTCGCCGACCTGTGGCGCGAGAGCGGCCGCTATGACGACTACGGCGAGGAGATGCTCCGCATCAAGGATCGCCACGAGCGGGACCTGCTGTACGGCCCGACGGCCGAGGAGGTCGTCACCGACATCTTCCGGTCTTATGTGAAGTCCTACAAGGATTTGCCGAAGAATCTTTACAACATCCAGTGGAAGTTCCGCGACGAGCGCCGCCCCCGGTTCGGGGTGATGCGCGGCCGCGAGTTCCTGATGAAGGACGCCTATTCCTTCGACCTCGACGAGGCGGGCGCGCGGCGGGCCTACAACCGGATGTTCCTGGCCTACCTGAATATCTATGCCCGGCTCGGCCTGAAGGCGATCCCGGTCCGCGCCGACACCGGCCCGATCGGCGGTGACCTGTCCCACGAGTTCATCATCCTGGCGGAGACCGGCGAGAGCCAGGTGTTCGCCCACCGCGACCTGGTGGAGATGGGCGCGCCGGGGCCCGACATCGACTGGGACGGCGACCTGCAGCCGCTCGTCGAGCAGCGCACTCGCCTCTACGCCGCCTCCGACGAGATGCACGACCAGGCCCGCTTCGAGGCGGAAGCCGCCGAAGGGGACCGGATGACGGCCCGCGGCATCGAGGTCGGCCACATTTTCTACTTCGGCGAGAAGTACTCCAAGCCGATGGGCGCCAAGGTGGCGGGCCCCGATGGCAAGGAGGTCCCGGTGCACATGGGCTCCTACGGCGTCGGCGTCTCGCGCCTGGTGGGCGCGATCATCGAGGCCAGCCACGACGACGGCGGCATCATCTGGCCGGAGAGCGTCGCCCCGTTCGGCGCGGCGGTCGTCAATCTGAGGCCGGGCGAGTCGGCCGTCGACGAGGTGGCCGAGCAGGCCTACCGCGCGCTCGCCGACCGGGGGAAGGAACCCTGCCTGGACGACCGCGACGACCGCCCGGGGGCGAAGTTCGCCTCGCTCGACCTCGTGGGCGTGCCCTGGCAGCTCATTGTCGGGCCGAAGGGCGTCGCCGAGGGCACGGTGGAGATCAAGCGCCGCGCCACCGGCGAGCGCCAGACCCTGCCGCTCGACCAGGCGCTGAAGGCGATCTGCGCCTGATGGCCGACGCCGGACCCATCGGCGGGCGGGCCCCGCCGTTCGGCCTGTGGGAGCGGATGCTCGCCGGCCGCTACCTGCGCGCCAAGCGCAGCCAGGGCGGCGTGGCGCTGATCTCGGTCATCTCCTTCATCGGCATCATGCTGGCTGTGGCCACGCTGATCATCGTCATGAGCGTGATGAACGGCTTCCGCTCCGAGCTGCTGGGCCGGATCCTCGGCTTCAACGGCCACCTGTTCGTGGCCGGTCCGGTGCTGGAGGGGCCCCTGCGCGACGAGGCTGTCCAACGGATCGTGAAGGTGCCCGGCGTGCTTCAGGCGGCGCCGATCATCGAGGCCCAGGCCATCGCCATGGGGCCGACCCAGATCTCCGGGGCCATCGTCCGCGGCGTCGCGCCAAAGGACCTCGCCGCCACCACCATCGTGGCGGGTAACATCACCCGCGGCTCCATGCGCGGCTTCGGGTCCGGCGAGTACGGCGGCGATGTGATCCTGGTGGGCGAGCGGCTGGCGCAGGCGCTCGGCGTGGCCCCGGGCGACGTCCTCACCCTGATCTCGCCCAGCGGGGGCGCCACGGCCTTCGGCGGCACGCCGCTGCAGAAGGCCTACACCGTGGGCGGCACCTTCGCCGTCGGCATGAGCCAGTACGACCAGGCCTACATCTACATGCCGCTCGCCCAAGCCCAGCTCTTCTTCGGCCGCGAGGGCACAGCGGACGTTATCGAGGTGAAGGTCGCCGATCCGGACCAGGCGCCGCGCATGAAGGCCGCCGTCAATCGCGCCGCCGGCCCCATGGCCATGGTCACCGACTGGACCCAGCGGGACAGCTCGTTCTGGGGCGCGCTGAAGGTCGAGCGCAACGTCATGCGGCTGATCCTCATGCTGCTCGTGGCCATCGCCGCCATGAACATCATCTCGGGCCTGGTCATGCTGGTGAAGAACAAGGGCCGAGACATCGCCATCCTGCGGACGATGGGAGCCGGGCAGGGGTCCATTCTGCGGATCTTCTTCATGTCGGGCGCGTCCATCGGCGTGCTGGGCACCATCGTCGGCCTGCTGATCGGCGTGGTCTTCTGCACCTACATCGGCCCGATCCAGCAGTTCGTGGAATGGGCGACCGGCCAGGCCGTGTTCTCGTCCGACGTCTATTTCCTCGAGCGCATCCCGGCGAAGGTGGATTGGGCGGAGGTGGCGATCATCACCTCCTGGGCGCTCGGCATGAGCTTCCTCGCGACCCTGCCTCCGGCTTGGCGGGCCTCGCGGCTCGATCCGGTGGAGGCGCTCCGCTATGAGTGAGACGGTCCTCTCCATCCGCGGGCTGGAGCGCACCTACGACACGGCGGCCGGCGGGCTGACCGTACTCAAGGGCGTCGACCTCGACCTGCAGGCCGGCGAGATCGTTGGCCTGATCGGGCCCTCCGGGTCCGGCAAGTCGTCGCTGCTGCATGCCGCAGGCCTGCTGGAGCACCCGAACGGCGGCCGCATCACTGTGCTTGGCCAGGACTGCACCGACCTCTCCGACGCCCAGCGCAGCCGCGTCCGGCTGGCGACGGTCGGGTTCGTCTACCAGTTTCACCACCTGCTGCCGGAGTTCACGGCGCTCGACAACGTGGCCCTGCCGCAGATGATCGCCGGGCGGCCGCGCAAGGCCGCTCAGGCCCGGGCGCGGGAGCTCCTTGAGCAGCTCGGCCTGAAGGACCGGGTGAACCACCAGCCGGCCCAGCTCTCGGGCGGGGAGCAGCAGCGGGTGGCCATCGCCCGGGCGCTGGCCAACCGGCCGCGGCTGCTGCTGGCCGACGAGCCCACCGGCAACCTCGACCCGCACACCTCGACGGCGGTGTTCGACAACCTCTACGACCTGGCGCGCCGCGAGGGCGTGGCGGCTCTGGTCGCCACCCACAACCTCGAACTCGCCCGGCACATGGACCGGGTCTTCGCGCTGCGCGACGGCCACCTGGAACCGCAGGCCTGACGCTGGACCTCCCGCGGCGGGCGGCTAGAGTGCCGCCCGTTCCAGGGGGGAAGCATCCATGCGCACCGTTCTCGCCGCCGCCGCGGCGGCCATCGCTCTCGTCGCCGCCCAGCCCGCTGCCGCCCAGGCGCCGCAGGGCGTCGTGGTGGTGCACGCGGGCCAGTTGCTCGCGCGTCCGGGCCAGCCGCCACGCGGGCCCTCCACGCTGGTGATCCGCGGCGGCAAGGTGGAGGCGGTGCGCGACGGCCATCTCGACCCGGCTGCGGTCGGCGCGGCGGGCGCACGCGTCGTCGACCTGCGCGACCAGTTCGTCCTGCCCGGGCTGATCGACATGCACGTCCACATCTTCAACGACGACGACAAGATGCGCGCGCGGATCGAGGGCCCGAACCGGGACATCGAGGACAACTTGGTCATCGGGATCGACAACGCTCGCCGCACCCTGGAGGCCGGCTTCACCACGGTCCGCGACCTCGGCAGCGACATCCGCAGCGTGACGGCCCTCCGCGACGGCATCAACAACGGGCTGATCTCCGGCCCGACCATCGTTCCGGCCGGCCGCGCCATCGCCATCACCTCCGGCCACGCCGACCCCGCCAACAACCTCAACCGCGACCTGGCCGCGGTCGCCCGGTCGCAGGCCGAGAACGTCTGCAACGGACCCGAGGACTGCCGCCGCGCCGTGCGCAGCCAGATCAGCCAGGGCGCCGAAGTGATCAAGTTCACCGCCACCGGCGGGGTGAATTCCAACGTCGCCGGCGGGCTTGGCCGGCAGATGTTCGACGACGAGATGAAGGCGATCGTCGACACGGCCCACATGTTCGGCCGCAAGGTGGCCGCCCACGCGCACGGCACGGACGGCATCGCCGCCGCGCTGGCCGCCGGCGTGGATTCCATCGAGCACGGCACCTTCGGCACGAAGGACACCGACGCGCTGTTCAAGAGGACCGGCGCCTGGTTCGTGCCGACCATGGTCGCGCCGCAGGCGGCGCTCGCCCAGGCCCGCGCCGGCGCCCGCTCCCGCAACACGCTCGAGAAGGCCGAGATCGCCGCCAAGGCGGCCATGGACAATCACCGGCGCGCGGTGGCCGCCGGGGTGAAGATCGCGTTCGGCACGGACACGGGCGTCTCCACCCATGGGGAGAACGCCAAGGAGTTCGCCCTGATGGTCCAGGTGGGCATGACGCCGGCCCAGGCGATCAAGGCCGCCACCGTCGACGCCGCAGAGCTGCTCGGCCGGTCCGAGACCCTGGGCAGCCTGGAGGCCGGCAAGGACGCCGACCTGATCGCCGTGGCGAAGAGCCCGCTGGCCGACGTGACCGAGCTCGAGCGCCCGACCTTCGTCATGCGCCGTGGCGTCGTCCACAAGCTGGCGGGCCAGCGCCAGCCGTTCCCGCCGGAAGGACGACCTTAGCCGGAGGCGCGGCCGGCGGGGTCAGCGTTTCGAGCGCCAGGCGTCGATGCTGGGCTGGCCGGCCTCACCCGGGGCGGCGACCTGATCAATGAGGGCGAGGCCGATCTCGTTGGCGGACTCGATTTCGTTCCGGTTCGGGAGCCCCTGGCGCAGTTCGAAGAGGTAGTCGCCGCGGCGCATGACGTACATGGTCTGCAGCACGTCCTCCTTGTCGACCCACCACCGCCCGGCGATCACCGGGCTGTCCCGTCCCGTGGGCAGCTTGGAGAACCTGCGGGTTACGCCGAACGCCTCCTCCTCCTGCCGGATCCGCTCGGCGACATAGGCCTTGTCCTTGGCCTTGTCGGGCATGAAGGTCACGTCCAGCACGGTCCAGCTCTCGTCCGTCGACCAGGCGCAGGCCAGGTCCAGCGCCTCGTCCCGGACGTCCAGAACCTGGACGCGGATGCGCTGGAAGGCCCCATGGGCGCTACGGCAGGCGAACCCTGAGCCGCGCAACACCCAGTCACCGCCGCCGGTTTCCGTCACCAGCCGGCCATCGGGTGCGAAGAGGCTGGCGGGCGCAGACACGGTGATGCTGGCCGGTCGGAACAGTTCGGCGCGCGCGCCCGCCGCCGTGTCCAGCAGCAGGGACACGGCCCCGCCCTCCTCGGTGTAGGCGGCGATGGCCTCGGCGTCGCCTTCCAGGGCGGCGGCGATGTCGTCGGCGAGCAGCGCGGCGGCGGGCGGGCCGTCGTAGACCTTGTACAGGAACATCGGGTCGTGGCCTGTCTGGCTCACCAGATAGTAGGCGTGGGGCGTCGTGGCCTCCGGCAGGCCCCGGCGTGTCCGGCTCCAGGCTTCAGCATCGGACGGCGATGGGCCCCGGACGAGGAACCAGCCGTCGCGCCGTCCAGCGGCGACGGCCATCCGCGGCGGCGCGCTGCCTGCGCCGGAGACCAGCGTCCAGACCGCGTCACCGGCGGCGAACCGCGCCACCGGGCAGCGGCCGGCCGTCTTCAGGTCGGTCTCGGACCAGCCCTGGCCAGTGGGATCGCGGAGGGCGAGGAACAGGCCCGCCATCAGGCCCGAGCGGCTCGCCGCATCGAGCGGCGCCTTGAACGCCAGGGCCTTGCCCGTGGCGGCGAGCGGCGTCCCGCAATTGGCTGGCGGAAGCGCCTGGAACATGCGCCCGCTCTGGGCCGTCGCCGGCGGTGCGGCGGCGAACGTCATGGCGAATGCGGCGAGGAGGGCGCGCGTCAGCATGCGAAGAGCTCCGATTCCGAAGCTCAGCCGTAGCACGCTTGACGGGGAGAACAAAACCGGAATAAGAACGAACCCGGAACGATCAACCGGCTGTCCACAGGACGCCCACAGCAGGAACGTCGCACATGGTTCGTCTGGCCCGGGAATCACTGGCTTTTGCCTCTGTCGCCAGCTTTGTCTGGATGATGTGCGCTGTGGCGGCTCACGTGGGGTGACGCCATGAGCCGGATGGGGGAGAGGGCCGGGTTGAGCGAAGAGGGTCTAGGCTTCGTCCACCTGCGGGTCCGCTCCGCCTATTCGCTGCTCGAAGGGGCCATCAAGGCCGACAAGATCGGCGCGATGGCCAAGGACCACGGCATGCCCGCCGTGGCGCTCTGCGACCGGGCCAACCTGTTTGGGGCCCTGGAGTTCTCGGTGGCCACCAAGGGCGCCGGCGTCCAGCCGATCATCGCGTGCGCCCTGCCGGTCTCCGGGATCGGCGAACGCCCGCCGGAGCGCTGGGCCAAGACGCCCACCGTCGTGCTGATCGCCCAAAGCGAGAAGGGGTACCTGAACCTCTGCGAGCTCTCTTCCATCGCCTACGTGGAGAACGATGGGACCGAGGAGCCGCACGTGCCCTGGTCGCGCGTCGCGGAGCATTCCGAGGGACTGCTGCTGCTCTCCGGCGGCCCGGACGGGCCGGTCGACCACCTGATGGCCTCCGGCAAGAAGGTCGCGGAGGGGCGCGCGGCGCTCCGCGAGATGAAGCGGGTCTTCGGCGACCGCTTCTATGTGGAACTGCAGCGCCACGGCACGCCGGGCGAGGCCGCGGCGGAGGGTGAACTGGTCGCCTTCGCCTATGACGAGGACGTGCCGCTCGTCGCCACCAACGACTGCTATTTTGGCAAGGCGGCCATGTACACGGCGCACGATGCGCTGCTCTGCATCGCCGACGGCAGCTTCATCGGCCAGGACGAGCGGCGGCGGATCACGCCCGAGCACTGGTTCAAGCCGGCGGCCGAGATGCGGACCCTGTTCGCCGATCTGCCGGAGGCTTGCGACAACACCCTCGACATCGCCCGGCGCTGCGCCTTCATGGTGCACAAGCGCGATCCGCTGCTGCCGCGCTTCCCGACCGAGGGCGGCCGCTCCGAAGCCGAGGAACTGGCCCACCAGGCCCGCGAGGGGCTGAAGCTTCGCATGTCGCGCGGCGAAGCCAACTCCGCCCCGGCGGAGGAGTACGAGGCGAGGCTCGAGCGGGAGATCGGGGTCATCACCCAGATGGGGTTCCCCGGCTACTTCCTGATCGTGTCGGACTTCATCAAGTGGGCGAAGGCGCACGAGATCCCCGTGGGGCCGGGGCGGGGCTCGGGGGCCGGCTCCCTGGTCGCCTATGCGCTCACCATCACCAACCTCGACCCGCTGCGCTACGGCCTTCTGTTCGAGCGCTTCCTGAACCCGGAGCGGGTCTCGATGCCCGACTTCGACATCGACTTCTGCCAGGAGCGGCGGGAGGAGGTGATCAACTACGTCCAGCAGCGCTACGGCCGTGACCGGGTGGCCCAGATCATCACCTTCGGCACCCTGCAGGCCCGCGCCGTGCTGCGCGATGTCGGCCGGGTGCTGCAGCTCCCCCTCGGCCAGGTCGACCGGCTGGCCAAGATGGTGCCGGCCAACCCGGCCAACCCGGTGACGCTGGCGCAGGCCATCGACATCGAGCCCAGGCTGAAGGAGGCGCGCCGGGACGACGAGGGCGTGGCCCGCCTGCTCGACATCGCCCTCCAGCTCGAGGGCCTCTACCGCAACGCCTCGACCCACGCCGCCGGCGTGGTGATCGGCGACCGGCCGCTCACCGAGCTGACCCCGCTCTACCGCGATCCGCGTTCCGAACTGCCGGCCACACAGTTCAACATGAAGTGGGTGGAAAGCGCGGGCCTGGTGAAGTTCGACTTCCTGGGCCTGAAGACGCTCACCGTCATCGACCGGGCGCTGAAGTACATGGAGAAGCGCGGGGCGCGCGTGGACATGGCCGCCCTGCCGCTCGACGACGCCAAGACCTACGAGCTGATGAGCAACGCCCAGACGGTGGGGGTCTTCCAGCTCGAAGGGCAGGGGATGCGCGACACCCTTCGCCAGCTCCGTCCGAACTCCATCGAGGACGTGACCGCCATCGGCGCGCTGTACCGCCCGGGGCCGATGGACAACATCCCGGCCTTCGTGGACTGCAAGTTCGGCCGCAAGCCGATCGACACCCTGCACCCGACGCTGGCGCCGGTGCTGAACGAGACCTACGGCATCATCGTCTACCAGGAACAGGTGATGCAGATCGCCCAGATCCTGGCGGGCTACAGCCTTGGCGAAGCCGACCTCCTGCGCCGCGCCATGGGCAAGAAGAAGAAGGAGGAGATGGACGCGCAGCGGGCGCGCTTCGTCGACGGGGCCGAGAAGAACGGCATCCCGCCGGCCCAGTCCGGCGCCATCTTCGACCTGGTGGACAAGTTCGCCGGCTACGGCTTCAACAAGTCCCACGCGGCCGCCTACGCCTTCATCAGCTACCAGACCGCCTGGCTCAAGGCGAACGCGCCCGTCGAGTTCTTCGCCGCCTCGATGAGCCTCGACATCGCCAACACCGACAAGCTGTCGGTGTTCTACCAGGACGCCAAGCGGTTCGGCGTGAAGATCTGCCCTCCGGACATCAACCGCTCGGCGGCGGACTTCGAGGTGGAGGACGGGGAGGTGCTCTACGCCCTCGGCGCCATCCGCAACGTCGGCCTCCAGGCCATGCAGCACGTGGTGGAGATCCGCCGCGAGGGCGGCCCGTTCCGCGACATCTTCGACTTCGTCGAGCGGGTGGACCCGAAGCTGGTCAACAAGCGCACCTTCGAGACCATGGCCCGAGCTGGCGCGTTCGACAGCATCCATCCGAACCGCGCCCAGCTCGTGGAGGCGGCGGACCTGCTGATCGGCTTCTCCCAGAGCGTGGCCAGCCAGCGCGCCTCGGACCAGGCCGTGCTGTTCGGCGACGCCACCGACCACCTGGCCGCCGCCCAGAAGAAGAAGATGCCGAAGCGCGAGCCCTGGACGCCGACCGAGCGCCTGGACGAGGAGCTGGCGGCCATCGGCTTCTATCTCTCCGGCCACCCGCTGGAAGACATGGTCGAGGCCCTCCGCCGCAAGCGCACCGACCTCTACACCGAGGCCGTGGCCAAGGCGCTGGGCGGGGCCGAGGCCCTGCGGATGGCCGGCATCGTCCGCCGCAAGCTGGAGAAGCCCGGGCGCACGGGCGAGAAGTTCGCCTTCGTGACGCTCTCCGATCCCACCGGCGAATACGAGGTGCTTTTCCCGCCCGAGACGCTGCGCCGCTGCCGCGATTTCCTGGAGCCTGGCAAGGCGGTGTCGATCCGTGTCCGCGCCAAGGCGAGCGAGGGCGAGGTCCGCTTCTTCGGCGACGACGCCGTTCCCGTGGAGAAGGCGATCGAGAACGCCGTCGCCGGCCTGCGCGTCCACGTGGCGCCCCGCAGCGCCGAGATCGAGGCCCTGAAGAAGCGCCTGGAGGGGGTCACCGATCCCCGCGGTGGCGAGATCCTGCTGGTGGCCGGCCTCGGCCAGGGTCGCGAGGTGGAGCTGAAGCTTCCCGGCCGCTTCACTCTGAACGGGGCGGTGCGCGGGGCGCTCAAGACCGCGCCCGGCGTGGTGTTCGTGGAGGATCTGTAGAGGAGGGAGCCATGCGTCTCGCGCATCTCGCCGTCGACCTGGCGATCGCCGTCGCCGGGCCCGCCCTCGCGCAGGGCGGCTTCAACCCGGGCCGGAAGCCCGGCGGTTACGGGACCTTCTCGCCCGGCGGCCCGAGGACGGCGCCGAAAGCCGACTTCGGCCTGCCCAGGCCGCCGGCGCCGCCGACCTCCGCGGCCAAGGCCCCCACGACCGCGCCGTCTTCCCCGGCGTTCAAGCCTCACGAACCCTGGAAGTCCGACGCCCCGACCAGCCTTTTCGGTCCGGACGGCAAGCCCAAGAAGAAGTAGACGGCGAGCCGCCGGGTGCCGCGCGCCGCCCCGTCTTGATTTTCCGGCGCTTTCACCCTACATGCGCCGCTCCAATCCACACGCAGGTGTGCGGCCCGGTCGGGGAGACATCCCGTCCTGTCCGTTCCGGTCCTCTTCGGAGGGTTTGCCTGCGGCGGTCCAACCGGAAGAAAGAGAAGACACAGACGATGGCTCTGCCTGAATTTTCCATGCGCCAACTGCTCGAGTCGGGCGCGCACTTCGGCCACCAGACGCACCGCTGGAACCCGAAGATGGAGCGCTACATCTTCGGCAGCCGCTCCAACATCCACATCATCGACCTGTCGCAGACCATCCCGCTGCTGCACCAGGCCCTGGTGAAGGTCCGCGAAGTCGCCGCGTCCGGCGGCCGGATCCTGTTCGTCGGCACCAAGCGCCAGGCGTCGGACCCGATCGCCACGGCCGCGCGGCGCTGCGCCCAGTACTACGTGAACCACCGCTGGCTGGGCGGCACGCTCACCAACTGGCGCACCGTCTCGGGCTCGATCCAGCGCCTGCGTGAGCTGGAAGGCCTCGTCGAGGGCGAAGGCCAGGGCCGCTCCAAGAAGGAGCTGCTGACGCTCACCCGCGAGAAGGACAAGCTCGAGCTGAGCCTGGGCGGCATCAAGGACATGGGCGGCATCCCCGACCTGATGTTCGTGATCGACACCAACAAGGAAGCGATCGCGATCCAGGAAGCCCGGAAGCTGAACATCCCGGTGATCGCCATCCTCGACACCAACTGCAATCCGGACGGCATCACCTATCCGATCCCGGGCAACGACGACGCGGCCCGCGCCATCCAGCTCTACTGCGACCTGATGGCCGACGCGATCCTCGACGGCCTGGCGGCCGGCCAGGCCGCCTCGGGCGTCGATCTCGGCGCCTCCGAAGCCCCCGTCGAGCCGGCCCTGGCTCGTGAGCTGGCTCCGGAAGCCGCTGAAGCTCCGGCCGCCGAGGCCGGCGCCGAAGCCGCGCCCGAGCAGCAGTAAGAACGTCGCCCGGGCGCAGTCCCTGCGCCCGACCGACACAAGACCTTGATGGCGGGCCTCCATTCTGGGGGCCCGTCGGATTTCAACCTGAAGGAGCTGACCATGGCGGAGATCACCGCTGCGCTGGTCAAGGACCTGCGCGAAAAGTCCGGCGCGGGCATGATGGACTGCAAGAAGGCGCTGCAGGAGAACGGCGGCGACCTCGAAGCGTCCATGGACTGGCTGCGCACCAAGGGCCTCTCGAAGGCCGCCAAGAAGTCCGACCGCGCCGCGGCCGAGGGCCTCGTGGCCGGCCTGGTCAGCGATCACGGCCGCAAGGGCGTGCTCATCGAGCTGAACGCCGAGACCGATTTCGTGGCCAAGAACGACAAGTTCCAGGCCGCGGCCCGCAACATCGCGGCCACCGCGATCGCGCTGAACACGCTCGACCAGATCCATGACGCGAAGACCGCCGACGGCGAAGTCATCAGCGACATGATCACGAACCTGATCGCGACCATCGGCGAGAACATGCGCCTGCGCCGCACCGCCAAGCTCGAGGTCGAGCAGGGCGCCGTCGCCATGTACCTGCACAATGTGCAGGGCGAAGGGGTGGCGCGCCTGGGCGTGCTCGTGGCTCTGGAAAGCACCGGCGACGCCGACAAGCTGAAGGAAGTGGGCCGTCGCATCGCCATGCACGTGGCCGGCACGCCGACCCCGCCGCTGGCGCTGAACTCCGACGAGCTCGATCCGGCGGTCGTGGCGAAGGAGCGCGAGATCCAGACCCAGACGGCGATGGAATCGGGCAAGCCGCGCGAGATCGCCGAGAAGATGGTCGAGGGCCGCATCCGCAAGTGGCAGGAGGAAGTCGTCCTCCTGAAGCAACCCTTCGTGATGAACCCCGACCAGACCATCGAGCAACTGGTCGCCGAGACCGCCAAGGAAGTCGGCGCGCCGGTGACGGTGAAGGGCTTCGTGCGCTTCGCCCTGGGCGAAGGCGTGGAGAAGGCTCCGGAAGCCGACTTCGCCGCCGAAGTCGCCTCGATGACCGGCCAGGCCTAACAGCCTTACGACAAAACAAGGGCGCGGCCGCGTCGACGCGGTTCGCGCCCTTGGTATATCTACTTCCCCGCTTTCGTACCGGATCGCCCATGCCCGACGTCCAGCCGCGCTACAAACGTGTCCTGCTCAAGGTTTCGGGCGAGGCCCTGATGGGCGACCAGCCCTTCGGCATCGACACGGGCGTGCTGGACCGCACGGCGGAGGACATCGCCGAGGTGGTGAAGTCCGGCGTCGAGCTCTGCCTGGTGATCGGCGGGGGCAACATCTTCCGCGGCGTCTCGCTCGCCGGCCGGGGCATGGAGCGGGCGAGCGCCGACTACATGGGCATGCTGGCGACGGTGATGAACGCGCTGGCCATGCAGGGCGCGCTGGAGAAGATCGGGGTCTACACGCGGGTCCAGTCGGCCATTCCCATGGAGGCGATCTGCGAGCCCTACATCCGCCGACGCGCGCTCCGGCATCTGGAGAAGGGCCGGGTGGTGATCTTCGCCGCTGGCGTCGGTGCGCCGTTCTTCACCACGGATACGGGCGCGGCGCTGCGCGCGGCCGAGATGGGCTGCGACGCGCTGTTCAAGGGCACGAGCGTCGACGGCGTCTACACGGCCGATCCGAAGAAGGACGCCACCGCCCAGCGCTACGAGACCCTGGACTACCAGGAGGTGCTGGCGAAGGATCTGCGCGTCATGGACGCTTCGGCCACCAGCCTCATGCGCGACAACCAGATCCCGATCGTGGTGTTCTCCATCCGCGAACGGGGAAATTTCCTGAAGGTGCTGAAGGGCGAGGGGGTCTATACGACCATCGCCTGAGCGCCGCTTGAGTCACAGGTTCGAGAGACGGGAGACACGTCCATGGCCACCACGGAAAAGCCGGTTCTGTCCAAGTACAGGGATCGGATGGACAAGGCCGTCGCGGCCCTGAAGGAGGAGTTCGGCGGCCTGCGCACCGGGCGCGCCTCGGCCAGCCTGCTGGATACGGTGCACGTGGAGGCCTACGGCTCCTCGATGCCGCTCAACCAGGTCGCCGCCGTGAGCGTCCCGGAAGCCCGCATGCTGTCGGTGAACGTCTGGGACCGCGGCATGGTCGTGTCCGTGGAGAAGGCGATCCGCTCCGCCGGGTTGGGCCTGAACCCCGTGGTCGACGGTCAGAACCTGCGCATCCCGATCCCGCCGCTGACCGAGGAGCGCCGCAAGGAACTCGCCAAGGTGGCCGGCAAGTACGCCGAACAGCAGAAGATCGCCGTCCGCAACGTGCGCCGCGACGCCAACGACGACCTGAAGAAGGCCGAGAAGGACGGGGCGATCAACCAGGACGAGCAGAAGCGCATGGAAGGCGAGGTGCAGAAGATGACCGACGAGGCCATCAAGCGCATCGACGAGGCCTTGAAGACCAAGGAACAAGAGATCATGCAGGTCTAAGGACCTGCCCGTCCGTTCCCGCCGTCCAGGAACCCAGCCGCATGGCCGCCCAGAAGAAGCCCCGCTCCGAGGGCGCGCCCGACGAGGGCGCGGCGGCCCCGCTGCACGTGGCGATCGTCATGGACGGCAACGGCCGGTGGGCGAAGAAGCGCGGCCTGCCGCGCACGCTGGGCCACCGCGCCGGGGTCGACGCGCTGAAGCGCACGGTTTCGGCCGCGGCCGAACTGAACGTGCGCTGGCTGACCGTGTTCGGCTTCTCCACCGAGAACTGGAGCCGGCCGGCCTCGGAAGTCTCCGAGCTGATGGCCCTGCCGAAGCGCTACTTCGAGAGCGACATCGCGAGGCTCGAGCGCGAGGGCGTGCGGGTGCGGGTGATCGGCCGGCGCGAGGGATTGTCGGCCGAGCTGGTCCGGATCATCGAGGACGCCCAGGCGCGGACCGCCCACAACGACCGCTTCTTCCTCAACATCGCGTTCAACTACGGCGGCCAGGCCGACATCACCGAGGCGGCCCGGCGCTTCGCCGAAGAGGTGGCCGCGGGCCGCGCCCGCCCGTCGGACCTGACGGAGCAGGTGTTCGCCGGACACCTGGCCACGGCCGGCTCGCCGCCGCCCGACCTGATCATCCGCCCCTCCGGCGAGCAGCGGCTGTCGAACTTCCTCCTGTGGGAGGCCGCCTACGCCGAACTGGTCTTCCAGGACGTGCTGTGGCCGGACTACGGCCACGAGCACCTGAAGGCGGCGCTGGCCGCCTTCGGCGCCCGCGACCGGCGCTATGGGGCCCTCGCGGCCGATGACGTCCTTGCCGCCGGCTAGACGCTTCGACTGGTCCAACCTCGGCCTGCGCATCGCCTCGGCCGTGGTGCTCGTGCCGGGCGCGCTGTTCGCCACCTGGATCGGCGGCTGGGTCTTCCTCGTGGTCATCGCCGTGGCGGTGGCGCTGCTGTCCATCGAATGGGGCGGGATGAGCGCCCCCTACGCACCTGTGCGGGTGTCGCTGGCCGTGACCGTCGCGGTGCTGTCGGCCGTCTTCCTGGCGCACCAGGACCATTTCGGCCTCGCCTGGCTGGCCATGGTGGTGGGGGCGGCGGCCGCCGCCCTCGTGGCCCGCGGCGTCGCCGAGCGGCCGGCGGACGCGGCGTTCGGCGTGCTCTACATCGCACCCGCCTGCATCTGCCTCGTCTGGCTCCGGGATACCGACCACACCATGTCCGCCCAGGGCCACTGGTGGACGCTGATGCTGTTCGCGGTCACCTGGGCCGCCGACATCGGCGCCTTCGCAGTCGGCAGCACGCTGAAGGGCCCGAAGCTCTGGCCCCGGTTCTCGCCCAACAAGACCTGGTCCGGCTTCATCGGCGGCCTCGCGGCGGCCATGGCCACCGGCACGCTGATGTCGGCCTGGTCGGTCTTCCAGCTCAATCTCGCCGCTGCGGCCCTGATCGGTCTGCTCGTGGGCCTCGCCACCATGGCCGGCGACCTGTGGGAGTCGGCGATCAAGCGACGCTTCGGCGTGAAGGATTCCGGCGACCTGATCCCCGGCCACGGCGGCTTGCTCGATCGGGTGGACGGGCTGATGTTCGCCGTGGTGGTGATGTCGGCCGCCCGTCTCGTCAATCATTGGGGGTGGGGACATTGAGCCTGCCGCGCAAGGTCTCCGTCCTGGGCTCCACCGGCTCGATCGGCGTCTCGACGCTCGACCTGTTCGAGAAGGCCGGGGTGGAGGTGGAGGTCACCGCGCTTGCCGCCGGGCGCAACGCCGAGCGGTTGGCCGAGCAGGCCCGCCGGTGGCGGCCGAAGCTGGTGGTCATCCAGGACGAGGGCAAGCTGCCGGAACTGCGCGAGCGGCTGGCGGGCTCGGGCATCGAGACCGCGGCCGGCGCGGCCGCGGTGGCCGACGCGGCCGCCGCCGACGCTCAGTGGGTGATGTCGGCCATCGTCGGCTTCGCGGGGCTGGAGCCGACCCTCGCGGCCGCGAAGGCCGGCGCCGTGGTCGCGCTCGCCAACAAGGAGAGCCTGATCTGCGCCGGGCCGTCGCTGCTGCGCACCGCCAAGCTGGCGGGTGGCGTGGTGATCCCCGTGGACTCCGAGCATTCGGCCATCTTCCAGGTCTTCGACCCCGGCAACGCCCACAATGTCGACCGCCTGATCCTGACCGCCTCCGGCGGGCCGTTCCGCGGCTGGAGCCGCGAGCAGATGGCCCATGCGACGCCGGAGCAGGCGCTCGCCCATCCGAATTGGAACATGGGCGCCAAGATTTCGGTCGATTCCGCGACCATGATGAACAAGGGCCTTGAGGTCATCGAGGCCGCCTACCTGTTCTCCATGCCCGCGGAGCGCGTCGAGGTCTTGATTCACCCGCAATCGATCGTCCACAGCCTGGTGGAGTACCGGGACGGCTCGACCCTGGCGCAGCTCGGCCCGCCCGACATGCGCGCGCCGATCGCCTGCGCCTACGCCTGGCCCGACCGGCTGCCATGGCCGGCCCAGCGGCTGGACCTCGCCAGGGCCGGCCAGCTCACCTTCGAGGATCCCGACCTGGAGCGCTTCCCGGCGCTGCGGATCGCCAAGGAGGCGCTGGCAGCCGGCGGCCGTGCGCCGGCGGTGATGAACGCCGCCGACGAGATTGCCGTGGCCGCCTTCCTTGACCGGAAAATCCGCTTTCTCGATATTGCCGAGGTGGTTTCCGAGACCCTCGAGCGCATGGCGCGCGAGGATCTGGGAGCGGGCTCCGGCGACGCGCTGGAGGACGCGCGCGCGACGGATGCGGCGGCGCGACGGGTGGCGGACGAGGTGGTGTCCGGTCTAATGGCCCAGGCCTGATGGAGTCCCGATGATCGGCTTCCTGCAAAGCGCCCTGATCTACATCGTCCCGTTCCTCATTGTGCTGGGCGTGGTGGTCACGGTGCACGAGCTCGGCCACTTCCTGGCGGCGCGCTGGCTGGGCACCAAGATCGACCAGTTCTCCATCGGCTTCGGCAAGGCGGTGGCCCAGTGGCGGGACCGTCACGGCGTGCAGTGGCGCGTCGGCTGGCTGCCGCTCGGCGGCTACGTCCGGTTCGCGGGGGACGACAACGCCGCGAGCGTGCCGGACCGCGACGACCTCGACGCCCTGCGCCGGGACCTGGTGGCGCGGGAAGGGGAGGCGGCGCTCTCCCAGTACTTCCACTTCAAGCCGCTCTGGCAGCGGGCGGTGATCACCGCCGCGGGGCCGGTGGCCAACTTCCTCCTGGCGATCGTGATCTTCGCGGGCCTGCTGATGGTCCTGGGCGAACCGATCCAGTCCGCCCGGGTCGCCCGTGTGGAGCCGGGCACGCCGGCCGAGCGCGCCGGCCTGCGGCCGGGCGACCTGATCGTCGAGGCCGAGGGTCGACAGATCAAGACTCCGGATGCGGTCAAACAGCTCATCGTCCTGCGCAGCGGCATGCCCACCGACTTCACGGTGGAGCGCGGCGGCCGGGTGCTGCACCTGGTGGTGACGCCGGAGCGCGGAGCCGTGGTGGACAGCCTCGGCCGGACGCAGCGGCTGGGCCGAATCGGCATCGCCTTCGAGAACGCCGAGATCCGGTTCGACCGGCTGGGCCCGGTGGCGGCGGTGGCGGGCGGCCTCGAGCGCACCCAGGAGGTGGTCACCACGACCGTCTTCTACATCGGCCGCATGCTGTCCGGCCGGGAGACGGCGGAGCAGCTCTCCGGGCCGCTCGGCATGGCGCAGATCTCGGGCGAGCTCACCAAGCAGAACGTCGAGGTGTCGCACGACGTGGGCAGCTTCGCCCGCAACGGCTTCCTCACCATCCTGCTGCTGGTCGCCAACATCTCCGTGGGCATCGGATTCCTCAACCTGATGCCGATCCCCGTGCTCGACGGGGGACACCTGCTCTTCTATGCCTACGAGGCGGCCGCCCGCCGCCCACTTGCTGCCAAGGTTCAGGCGGCAGGGTACCGGGTGGGCCTTGCACTGGTGCTAGGATTGATGTTGTTCGCGACCTGGAACGATCTGCAGCGCCTGCGTGTGTTCAATCTCTTCGGCGGGCTATTCTCCTAGCCCTCCGGTTTTCCCAAACGGCTGATTCGATGCACCAACACTGCGCCCGTCGCGCTGCGCTTGCCACAGGCCTTGCCTTGCTTCTGGGCTCGACCGCCCTGGTCGCCCCCGGCTTGGCCCTCGCCCAACAGCCAGCGGCGCCTCCGGCCGTTCTCCCCGCCGAAGCCTCGGGCGTCGTGCAGCGGATCATCGTGCGCGGCAATGAGCGCATCGAGCAGGCGACCGTCGTCTCCTACCTGCCGATTCAGCCGGGCGAGGCGGTGAACGCCGAACGCCTGGACCTGGCGCTGAAGACGCTGTTCCAGACGGACCTGTTCGCCGACGTGAAGATCGACTTCCAGGCCGGCGACCTGGTCATCACCGTGGTCGAGAACCCGATCATCAACCGGGTGATCTTCGAGGGGAACTCGGGCCTCAAGGAAGACAAGCTCCGCGACGAGGTGAGCGTCCGCCCGCGCGGGATCTTCACCCGGGCCAAGGTGCAGTCCGACGTCCAGCGGATCGTCGAGCTCTACCGCCGCTCCGGCCGGATCTCGGCGAACGTCACGCCGCAGATCGTCGAGCTGCCGCAGCGCCGCGTCGACCTCATCTTCAAGATCGACGAGGGCCCGAAGAGCGGCGTGCTGCGGGTCAACTTCCTGGGCAACCGGGAGTTCTCAGACAACGACCTCCGCGACGTGGTCGTCACCGAGCAGTCGCGCTGGTACCGCTTCTTCTCGAACAACGCGAACTACGACCCCGATCGGCTTGAATACGACAAGGAGCAGCTCCGGAAGCACTACCGGAACCGCGGCTTCTACGACTTCCGTGTCGGATCCGCGGTCGCCGAGCTCGCCACCGACAAGAACGGCTTCGTGGTCACCTACACCCTCGAGGAGGGCCGCGAGTACAAGTTCGGCAAGATCAGCGTCGAGACCGAGCTGCAGAAGCTCGACAAGCAGGTGCTGACCGCGCTCGTGCCGATCCGGTCGGGCCAGACCTATCAGGACGAGGCCATCGAGCAGGCCACCGACGCGCTCACCTTCGCCGCCGGCGCCGCCGGCTTCGCCTTCGTGGACGTCCGGCCGCGCTATACGCCGAACCGCGAGACCGGGCTGGTGGACGTGGTCTTCCAGGTGAACGAAGGCCCGCGGGTCTATGTCGACCGGATCGACATCGTCGGCAACACCGCGACCCTCGATTACGTGATCCGCCGCGAGATGAACGTCTCGGAAGGCGACGCCTACAACCGCGCGCTGGTCGACCGCTCGCGCAATCAGATCCGCGGTCTCGGCTTCTTCAAGGAAGTCGAGATCACCGAGGTGCCGGGCTCTGCGCCGGACCGCACCGGCCTGCGCGTGCAGGTGGAGGAGCAGCCCACGGGCGAACTCTCGTTCAGCGCCGGCTACTCGTCGGTCGACCAGCTCGTCATCGACCTGGGCGTCACCCAGCGGAACTTCCGCGGCCGCGGGCAGAACGTGCGCGCCCGGGTGTCCCTGGGCTCGCTGCGCCAGCAGGCGGACTTCTCTTTCACCGAGCCGCGCTTCCTTGGCCGCGACCTCGCCGCCGGCCTGGACGCCTACTACTACATGTACGACCTGACCGAGTACTCGGCCTACAAGAGCGAGTCGCTGGGCACGGGCGTGCGCCTGAGCTTCCCGCTCAGCCTGAACTCGCGTGGCAGCCTGGGCTACACCCTGCGCACCGACGATGTCTCGATCGACGACGAGCTCTGCAACCAGAACCTGATCTCGTCTGTGATCTGCGACCAGCGCGGCTCGTACCTGACCTCGCTGGTCAGCTACGGCTACCGGCTCGATCGCCGGAACGACTACCTGAACCCGACCCGCGGCTTCTACGTGGCGGCCAACCAGGACCTGGCGGGCGTCGGCGGCGACGTGAACTACCTGCGCACCGAGGTGGACGGCGGCTGGTACTATGGCTTCAACCGCGACTTCATCCTGAGTGTGACCGGCTCGGCCGGCTACATCGACGGGTGGAGCGGAGACGAGGTGCGGATCAACGACCGCTTCTTCAAGGGCGGCACCAACTTCCGCGGCTTTGAGACCGCCGGCGTCGGTCCGCGCGACACCTCGCTGGGCCGCCAGGACGCCCTGGGCGGCAAGGCCTACGCCATCGGCACCGTGGAACTGACCGTTCCGACCTTCCTGCCCGAGCAGTACGGCATCAAGGCCGCGGTGTTCACCGAGTTCGGGACGGTCGGCCTGCTCGACAAGGAGCAGAAGCTGTGCACCCGGGACGACGGGGCGACCTGCCCGGTCGGGACGCGGAATCCGGCCATCCGGGACGATCTGTCGCTGCGCGCCGCCGCGGGCCTGAGCATCTTCTGGCGCTCGCCCATGGGGCCGATCCGCTTCGACTTCAGTCAGATTTTGGCCAAAGAAGACTACGACAAGACCGAAACCTTCCGGTTCTCCACCTCAACCAGGTTCTAGCATCATCATGACTTCCAAGACTCTCGCCGCGGTCGCGTGCGCCGCCGTCGCGCTGGGCGCGGGCTCCTCCGCGTTCGCGCAGCAGGCCGCCGCCCCGGCCCAGACCACCCAGGCCCCGGCCGTGAGCCATGGCGCGCCGATCGCGGGCATGTGCATCCTGTCTGTCCAGGGCGCCATCGCCGGCTCCACCGTCGGCCGCCACGTCGCCACCCGCATGGACCAGATCGTCCAGCAGGTGAACGCCGAGCTGAACGGCGAGCGCACCGCCATCGAGAACGAGACCCGCGCCCTGGAAGGCCAGCGCGCGACCCTCGACCGCACCGCCTTCGAGCAGCGCGCGTCGGGCCTCCAGGTCCGGGCCAACGCCTTGCAGCGCCGGGCCGCCCAGCGCGAGCGGGAAGTGGCCGCCACCGAGCAGCGCGCCATGGGCCGCGTCGGGCAGGAGATGGAGCCGCTGATCCGGCAGGTCTACCAGCAGCGCCAGTGCACCGTGCTGCTGAACCGCGAAGCGGTGGTCATCGCCAACCCGGCCATGGACATCACCCCGGGTGTGGTCCAGGCGCTGAACGCCAAGATCACCCAGTTCACCATCGAACGCGAGCGCCTCGACCAGCAGCCGGCGACCCCGGCGGCGGGCGGTCAGGCCGGCGCCGCGCGCCCGGCGACGACGACGCCGGCGCCGGCCACCCGCCGCTAGACACGACGGGGCGCGGGTCGCGCTCGCCCATAAGGACGCCATGCCCGACCCGCGCTTCTTCGAAGACCTCGGTCCCGTCGCCCTCGGGGAGCTGGCGGCGCTCACCGGCGCCGAGCTTCGCGACCCGACCGCCGCCGATCGGCCCGTGCGGTCGGTCGCCGTCCTGGCCCAGGCCCAGGCCGACACCGTCACCTTCCTCTCAGACCGCCGGCACGCGGCCGCGCTAAGGGCGTCGCGCGCCGGCGCCTGCTTCCTGCCGGCCAGCCAGGCGGCCGCCGCGCCTGAGGATTGCGTGGTGCTGGTGACGCCCGCCCCGCAGGCAGCTTATGCGCTGAGCGCCCAGCGGCTGCACCGGCCACGGGTGGCCGCGGGCGCGGAGGCGATCTCGCCGGACGCCCGGCTTGAGGAGGGAGTTGTGCTCGGCCCGGGAGTCGTGGTGGGCGAGGGCGCCCAGATCGGCCACGGCACGGTGATCGGCCCGAACACGGTGATCGGGCCGGGCGTGGCCATCGGCCGCGACTGTCAGATCGGGGCCAATGTGACCATCGGCTTCGCGCTGCTGGGAGACCGGGTGCGCATCCTGGGCGGCGCGGTGATCGGGGAACCGGGCTTCGGCGCAACGCTCGGGGCCGGCGGCCTGATCGACGTGCCTCAGCTCGGGCGGGTGATCCTGCAGGACGGGGTCACCATCGGCGCCAACACCTGCGTCGACCGGGGCGCCTTCGACGACACCGTGATCGGCGAGAACACCAAGATCGACAACCTGGTGCAGATCGCCCACAACGTCCGCATCGGGCGCAACTGCGTGATGGCGGCGCACACCGGGATCTCCGGCAGCGTCGTGATCGGCGACGGCGCCCAGTTCGGCGGGCGGGCGGGGGTCGCCGACCATGTGACCATCGGCGACGGCGCCCGCGTGGGCGCGGCGGCCGGCGTCATGAAGGACATTCCTGCCGGCGAGACCTGGGGCGGCATGCCCGCCAGGTCGATCCGCAAGTGGATGCGCGAGACCGCGTGGCTGGCCAAGATGGCGGCCCGCAAGGAGGGATCCGAGAATGAGCCGTAAGGCCCCGGTCAACGACGGAACCGGCGAGATCGACATCACCGAGATCCTCGACCGGATCCCGCACCGTTACCCGTTCCTGCTCGTCGACCGGGCGGAAGAGTACAGGCCGAACGAGTCCATCGTCGGCATCAAGTGCGTGACCGTGAACGAGCCGTTCTTCCAGGGCCACTTCCCGGGCTACCCGGTGATGCCGGGCGTGCTGCTCATCGAGGCCATGGCGCAGACGGGCGCCGTGCTGATGTCGAAGTCGCTCGAGGTGGACACGACCGGCAAGGCAATCTTCTTCATGTCGGCGGACAACTGCCGCTTCCGTTCGCCGGTACGGCCGGGCGACGTGGTCCGCATGCCGGTGCGCGTGATCCGCCACCGGGGCGACGTGTTCAAGTTCGCCGGCCAAGCGCTGGTGGGCGACAAGGTCGCCGCCGAGTGCGAGTTCGCCGCCATGGTGGTCAACACCCAGTGAGCGTCCAGATCCATCCGACGGCCCTCGTGGCCCAAGGCGCGGAGCTCGCCGACGGCGTCTCCGTCGGCCCGTTCTGCGTGGTGGGCGAGAAGGTCCGCATCGGGGCGGGCACCAAGCTGCATAGCCACGTTGTGGTCGAGGGCTCCACCGAGCTCGGGGAGAACAACCAGGTCTATCCCTTCGCTGTGCTCGGCGGTCCGCCGCAGCACACCGCCTACAAGGGCGAGGACACCCGCCTGGTGATCGGGGACAATAACCTGATCCGCGAGCACGCGACGCTGAACCTGGGCACCGTGAACGGCGGCGGGGTCACCCGCATCGGGTCGAACGGCTTCTACATGATCGAGAGCCATGTGGGGCACGACTGCGTGGTCGGCGACCACGTGATCCTCACCAAGCAAGCGACGCTGGGCGGCCACTGCCAGATCGGCGACTACGTGATCGTCGGCGGGCTCGCGGCCGTTCACCAGTTCACCCGGGTCGGCCGGCACGCCATGATCGGCGGCCTGGCGGCCGTGGTGAAGGACGTGATCCCTTATGGCTCGGTGTGGGGCAATCACGCCCACCTCGAGGGCCTGAACCTGGTGGGGCTGAAGCGCCGCGGCTTCAGCCGCGAGAGCATCAACACGCTCCGCGCCGCCTACCGCCTGCTGTTCGCCGACGAAGGCACCTTCCAGGAGCGGCTGGAGGATACCGCCGAGACCTATGCGGCCTCGCCGGAGGTGATGGAGATCATCGACTTCATCCGCGCCGACGCCAGCCGACCGCTCTGCCTGCCCGACCGCGAGGTCTGATGAAGAAGCTCGGGCTGATCGCCGGCGGCGGGAGCCTGCCCGTGGAGATCGCCCGGCATTGCGAGCGCGCCGGTCGGCCGCTCTTCCTCATCCGGCTGAAAGGCTTCGCGGGCGACGGGCTCGCGCCCTATGCGGGCGCCGAGGTGGGGCTGGCGGAACTCGGCAAGTGCTTCAAGGCGCTGAAGCGGGCCGGCTGCGAGGCGGTCTGCCTGGCCGGGAACGTGAGCCGGCCGGACTTCAGCTCGCTCGTACCCGACATGCGCGGCCTGGCCGCGCTGCCGGGTGCGATCGCCGCGGCCCGTCGCGGCGACGACGCGCTGCTGCGTTTCCTGGTGGGCGAATTCGAGAAGGAAGGCTTCACGGTCGAAGGGGCGCACGAGGTGATGGACGACCTCGGCCTGCCTGCCGGGCCGCTGGGCCGGCATGCGCCGCCGCCGGAAGCCGGCGGCGATGTGGCCCGGGCGCTGGAGGTGGCGCGCGCCATCGGACGACTGGACGTGGGGCAGGGGGCCGTGGTCTGCGACGGCCTGGTGCTGGCGGTGGAGGCCCAGGAGGGGACCGACGCCATGCTCTCGCGCGTCGCCGACCTGCCGCACGCCCTTCGCGGCAGTCCCGAAGCGCCGCGCGGCGTGCTGGCCAAGGCGCCGAAGCCCATCCAGGAGACGCGGGTGGACCTGCCGACCATCGGCCTCGCCACCGTCGAGGGCGTCGCCCGGGCCGGGCTTGCGGGCATCGTGGGAGAGGCGGGCCGGCTGCTGGTCCTCGACCGCGAGGCGGTGATCCAGCTCGCTGACGAACTCGGGGTCTTCATCGTGGGCGTGGAGCCCGCCTGACGATGGCGGAGCGTCCGCTGACCGTTATGCTTGTGGCCGCCGAGGCCTCCGGTGATGACCGCGGCGCCGGGCTGGCTCGCGCGCTGAGGCGACGGCTGGGCGACGGCGTGCGGTTCGTGGGCGTCGGCGGCCGCAACATGGCGGCCGAGGGGGTGCAGAGCCCGTTCGACATCACCGAGCTGTCGATCTTCGGCCTGCTCGAGGGGCTGCTGGCCTGGCGGCGCGTCGTTCGCCGGGCGCAGGAGACCGCGGCCATCGCCGCCCGCGAGACGCCCGACGTGGCGGTGCTGATCGACTCCTGGGGCTTCACCCTGAGGGTCGCCCACCGGCTGCGGAAGGCGGAGCCGAACCTGCCGCTCGTGAAGTACGTGGCGCCTCAGGTCTGGGCGTCGCGGCCGGGCCGCGCGCGGACCCTGGCCCGCGCTGTCGACCACCTGCTGTCGATCCACGTCTTCGATGCGCCCTATTTCGAGGCCGAGGGCCTGCCCGTCACCTTCGTCGGCAATTCCGCCCTGCACATGGACTTCTCCGGGTCGGACCCCGACCGGCTGCGCCGGCAGATCGGCGCCGGTCCCGAGGATCCGATCCTCCTCGTCCTGCCTGGCAGCCGGCCAAGCGAGATCGAGCGGGTCCTGCCGCCGTTCGAGGACGCCGTGCACCGCCTGAAGGCCGAGCGACCCGGCCTGCACGTGGTCGTGCCCGCCGCCCCGACGGTGGCCGAGATGGTCAAGGCGCGGGTGGCCGGATGGCCGCATCGGGCGCATGTGCTGGAAGGCGAGGGGGCCAAGCTCGACGCCATGAAGGCCGCAACCGTGGCGCTCGCCTGCTCGGGCACCGTCACCACAGAGCTGGCGCTGGCCGGCGCCCCGATGGTGGTCGGCTACAAGCTGGGCCCGGTGACCTATGCGATCCTGAAGCGGCTGATCCGCACGCGCTGGGTCACGCTGTTCAACATCGCCGCCCAGGATTTCGTGGCCCCAGAGCTGATCCAGGACGAATGCGACGGACCGCGGCTTGCGGCGGAAGTGGCGCGGCGCCTCGACGACCCGGAGTTGCGCCGCCTGCAGGTGGCGCGCCAGTTCCAAGCGCTCGATCAAATGGGACGCGGCGGCCCCGATCCCTCGGAGGCCGCCGCTGAAGCCGTTCTGCAGATTGTCCGCCAGAGGCGGGGCGCTTAGCCCCGCTTGTCGACCGCGACGTAGTCGCGCTGCGGCGAGCCCGTGTAGAGCTGGCGCGGGCGGCCGATCTTCTGCGACGGATCCTCGATCATTTCCTTCCACTGGGCGATCCAGCCGACGGTCCGCGCGAGCGCGAAGAGCACCGTGAACATCTCCGGCGGGAAGCCGAGGGCGCGCAGGGTGATGCCCGAGTAGAAGTCGACGTTCGGATAGAGCTTCCGCTCCACGAAGTAGGGGTCGTTGAGCGCGATCTTCTCGAGCTCCATGGCCACCTTCAGCAGCGGGTCGTCGGCGTGACCGACTTCGGCCAGCACCTCATGGCAGGTCTGCTGCATCACCTTCGCGCGCGGGTCGTAGTTCTTGTAAACCCGGTGGCCGAAGCCCATCAGGCGATAACGGCGGTCCTTCACGCCCTGGACGTACTCGGGGATGCGGTCCACCGAGCCGATCTCGGCCAGCATGTTCAGGGCTTCTTCGTTCGCCCCGCCGTGGCTCGGCCCCCAGAGGCAGGCGATGCCGGCGGCGATGCAGGCGAACGGATTGGCGCCCGACGACCCCGCGAGACGGACGGTCGAGGTCGAGGCGTTCTGCTCGTGGTCGGCATGGAGGATGAAGATCCGGTCCATGGCGCGGGTCAGCACCGGGTTTGGCTTCCAGTCCTCGGCCGGCACCGAGAAGCACATGCGCAGGAAGTTCTCGGCGTAGGAGAGGTCGTTGCGCGGGTAAACGAACGGCTGGCCCTTGGAGTACTTGAAGGCCCGGGCCGCGATCGTCGGCATCTTGGCGATCAGGCGATGGGCCGAGATCGTCCGCTGCTCCGGATCGTCGATGTTGGTGCTGTCGTGGTAGAAGGCCGACAGGGCGCCCACGGCGCCAACCATGATCGCCATGGGGTGCGCGTCGCGCCGGAAGCCCATGAAGAAGCGGTCGAACTGCTCGTGCACCATCGTGTGGTAGGTGATGTTGTGCTCGAACTCGGCGAACTCGGTCGCCGTCGGCAGCTCGCCGTGCAGCAGCAGGTAGCAGACTTCCAGGAAGCTCGACTGCTCGGCCAGCTGGTCGATCGGGTAGCCGCGGTGCAGCAGCACGCCCCTGTCGCCGTCGATGAAGGTGATCTTGCTCTCGCAAGATGCCGTCGACGTGAAGCCGGGGTCGTAGGTGAAGGTGTCGGTCTCGGCGTAGAGCTTGCGGATGTCTACGACGTCAGGCCCCGTCGTGCCCTTCAGGACCGGTAGCTCGACCGTCTTGCCGCCGATGCCGATCTTCGCCGTGTCGCCCATGCGAACCCCTTTCGCCATTGCGAGATGAAACGCTCGTTCGAGCGGCCTTATAGCGGTTTACGCGCCCGGTGAAAGCGCATCGTCAAGCCGGCCAAGACTTTCGTCTTTTCCAAGCGATACCAGCGTTCCGGCAAGGTCCGGCGCAGGCGAGCCGCCCGACAGGACGCCGCGCAGCGCCGGGCCGAACTTGCCGATGCCCACGCCCTCGGACTCCGCGAAGCTGCGGATCGCCTGCTCGAGGGTGGCGACCGACCAGTCGGCCTCGGCCCCGAGTTTCTCCCGCAGGCGCGAAAGGCGGCCGCGGGTCTCGTCGCTGAGCAGGCCCTGCACTTTCTCGGGCAGCTCGAGCGGACGCTGCTTCAGCACGAAGACGGTGGCGTCGGCGAGGTCGAGCAGGGTCTTGGCGCCGTCGCGGACGAGCGGAATGGCCTGCTCGAGCACCGGCAGGTCGGCCTCGCGGATCTTCCAGTCGCGGCTCTTGTGGATCTCCGCCACCAGCCCGGCGAGCCGGGCGGGCTCGGCCTGACGGATGTAGTGGTTGTTGAGGTGGTTGAGCTTGTCCCAGTCCAGGCGGGCCGGCGCGCTCACCACGTCCTTGATGTCGAACCAGGCGATGGCCTCGTCGTCCGAGAAGATCTCGTCGTCGCCGTGGCCCCAGCCGAGCTTGGCCAGGTAGTTGCGCATGGCCTCCGGCAGGTAGCCCATGGCGTCGAACTCGCTCACCGCCTGGGCCCCGTGGCGCTTCGACAGCTTGGCCCCGTCCGGCCCGTGGATCAGCGGCAGGTGCGCCCACACCGGCACATCCCAGCCGAGGCCCTGGTAGATCAGGGTCTGGCGGGCCGCGTTGTTCAGGTGATCGTCGCCGCGGATCACGTGGGTGACGCCCATGTCGTGGTCGTCGACCACGACGGCCAGGTTGTAGGTCGGCGTGCCGTCGGTGCGCAGCAGGATCAGGTCGTCGAGGTTCTGGTTCTGAAAGCGGACGTCGCCCTTCACCTGGTCGTGGACGATGGTCTCGCCGTCCTGCGGCGCCTTCAGCCGGACCACGAAGGGGCGGTCGGGAGCGTCGTTGGGGCTGAGGTCGCGCCAGGGCGAGCGCACGACGCGGCCGGCGGCGCGGGCCGCCTCGCGCTCGGCCTCGAGCTCCTCGGGCGTCATGTAGTCCTTGTAGGCGGCGCCGCTGGCCAGCAGCTCCTCGACGGCCTCGCGGTGGCGGTCGGCGCGGGCGAACTGGAACACCGGCGTCTCGTCGGCCTCGAGCCCGAGCCACTTCAGCCCGTCGAAGATCACCTGCACGGCCTCGGCCGTGGAGCGCTCGCGGTCGGTGTCCTCGATGCGCAGCAGGAACTTGCCGCCGGTGTGGCGGGCATAAAGCCAGTTGAAAAGCGCCGTCCGGGCCGTGCCAATGTGCATCATGCCGGTGGGGGACGGGGCGATACGGGTGACGACGGGACGGTCGGACATCGGGATCAGCGAGACTGGGGAGGCTGCGGCGCGGGGCGCCTGGGCGGCGCCTCTTAGCACGCGGATTCGCCGCGGTCCTAGCCTTGCCGCAGCCGGAGCCTGGCTTCTCGCCCAGGCCGGCGCGCAGGCGGACCGCTGGACGCTGTGGACGCCCGTGGCGTTCGGCCTCGGCGCAGCCCTCTATTTCGCCCTGCTGCGGGAGCCGCTGCCCGGCGTCGCCTGGGCCGCCCTGGCGGGCGCCGCGATCCTGCTGGCGGCGGCCGGCCGCTCGAACAGGCGGCTGCTGACCGCGGCATTGGTGCTGGCCGCCTGCGGCCTGGGCGGGTTCGGCATGGGCAAGGTGCGCACGGAGCGGGTCTGGGCGCCGATCGCGCCGGCTCAGGCGGTGCCGCAGCGGGTCGAGGGATGGGTGGTGGACGTGGCGAGCCCGGGCGAGGGCGGCCAGCGGCTGCTCATTGCGCCGTCGCGGATCGGCGACTGGGCGCCCGGCGCCACGCCCATCCGCATCCGGGTGACGCTGCGGCCCGGGACGCCGATCCCATCGCCAGGGGCGCCGGTGCGGCTGCTGGCCATCGTCAACCCGCCGCCGCCGCCGGCGAGCCCCGGGGCCTACGACTTCGCCCGCGACGCCTTCTTCGAAAGCGTGGGCGCCGTCGGCCTGGCCCTCACCCCGCCGGCCACCTGGGAGGCGGGGCGGGAGCCGCCGTGGCGACTGCGCCTGCAGATGCAGGTGAACGCGGTGCGCTGGGCCCTGTCGCGGCGGATCGTCGACGAGCTGGGAGCCGAGACCGGCGGGCTGGCGGCCGCGATGACGACGGGCCACGAGGCCTTCATCCCGCGCGAGCAGGCCGAGAACCTGCGGGCGGCGGGACTGGCGCACATCGTCTCCATCTCCGGCCTGCACATGGCCATCGTCGGCGGCTTCGCCTTCGCCGCCGCACGGCTGGCGATCGCGACCTGGCCGTGGCTGGCGCTCAGGGTCAGCGGCAAGAAGGTGGCCGCCGTGGTCGGCCTGGCGGCGGTGGGCGGCTATCTGGTGCTTTCCGGCGCGCCGCCGCCGGCGGAGCGGGCGGCGGTGACCGCCGGCGTGGCGTTCCTGGCGATCCTCGTGGACCGGCAGGCCATCAGCCTGCATGCGCTCGCGCTGGCGGCCATGGCGGTGATGCTGATGCACCCGGAGGCGGTCACCGAGCCGGGATTTCAGATGTCCTTCGCCGCCACCGCCGCGCTGGTGGCGCTGGCCGAGCGGTGGCCCAGGCCCGTGAAGGAGATCAATGCGCCCTGGCCGATCCGGGCGGTGCAGGCCATCGGCGCGTGGGTGGCGATCAGCCTGGCCGCCAGCCTGGTGGCAGGCCTCGCCACCGGCCCCTTCGCCATGCAGCACTTCAACCGGGTCTCCACCTGGGGACTGGCGGCCAACCTGGCGGTGGCGCCGATCTCGTCCTTCCTGATGATGCCGGCGCTGGCGCTCGGCGCCACCCTCTCGCCAATCGGCCTGGGCGACGCGCCGCTGGCGGCGGCGGGGTTCGCCATCGAGCTGATGAACCGGGTGGCGGCCACGGCGGCGGCGGCGCCCAACGCTCAGCTCGTGGTCCCGAGCGGGGCGGCCTGGACCCTGGTGGCGGCGTTCCTTGGGATCCTGTGGCTCTGCCTGTGGAAGGGGCCGCTCCGATGGGCGGGAGCGCCGTTCGCGCTCGCCGTGCTGCTGGTCCCAAAGCCTGTGGCGCCGGACGCCTGGATCGCCGCGGACGGCTCGACGGCGGCGGTGCGGCAGGGGCAGACGGCCCTGCTGCTGCGGCCCGACGCGAAGCTGTTCGGCGCCGGGCTGTGGGCGAGGCGGCGCGGGCTGACGCCGGAGCCGGCGCCGGCCCAGGCCTACGCCTGCGACCGCTGGAGCTGCCTGCCGGGCGCCCATGGGCCGGTCCGGCTGGCCAACGCCTGGAACCTGAAGCGGCCGCTGAAGCCGGGGCGCATCGAGGCGATGTGCGCCAGCGCCGAGGTGCTGGTCATCCGCAACGACGAACGCCCGGCGGCCTGCCGGGCGTCGCTGGTCCTCTCAGGCGAGGACTTCCGGAAGGGCGGCGCGGCCGAACTCTACCGGCAGGCCGACGGCTCCTGGCGGGTCGTCTGGGCGCAGGACCTGCGCGGACGCCGGCCCTGGACCTGGGGACCCGACCCGCGCCGTCAGTGATAGCGGCGGATCAGGCCCACGAGGCGGCCCTGCACCGACACCTGGTCGGGCCCGAAGATGCGGGTCTCGTAGGCCGGGTTGGCGGCTTCCAGGGCGATGGAGGCGCCCTTCTTGCGGAGGCGCTTGAGGGTGGCTTCCTCGCCGTTCACCAACGCCACGACGATGTCGCCGGACTGGGCGCTGTCGGTGCGCCGGATGACCACGAAGTCGCCGTCGAGAATGCCGGCGTTGATCATCGAGTCACCCGAGATCTCGAGGACGAAGTGCTCGCCCGCGCCGAGGATCGCCTCGGGCACCGGCAGGCGGTCACGCTCCTGCTGGATCGCCTCGATGGGCGTGCCGGCGGCGATCTTGCCGAGGATCGGCAGCTCGCGGGTGTCGTTGGCGGCGGTCGGCATGACCGCGCCGGCCTCGACGAGCTGCGGCTTGAAGGGCGCGCGGCCCTTGGGCGGGGCGGCCGTCGTCGCCTGCTGCGGCAGCTTCACCACCTCCAGCGCCCGGGCCCGGTGGGGCAGGCGGCGGAGGAAGCCGCGCTCCTCGAGCGCCGTGATCAGCCGGTGGATGCCCGACTTCGACGCAAGGTCCAGGGCCTCCTTCATCTCGTCGAACGAGGGAGACACGCCGGTCTCCTTGATGCGTTCGTGGATGAACATGAGCAGTTCGTGCTGCTTGCGGGTGAGCATGGCGCCGGCCCTTGAAGAACAAAGCGAAAACCTGATCGATGTTCTCTAGGTGTTCTTCGTTAATGTCAAGTTACCCCGCAGCCTGCTGAAACTGCAGCGCTTTTCCAGCAGGCGCCGGGCCGACTCAGGCGGCGAGCAGCGCGCGGGTGGCGGCGGCGACGTCGGCCTGGCGCATCAGGCTCTCGCCGACCAGCATGGCCCGGGCGCCGGAGCGTTCCAGGCGGGCGGCGTCGGCGGCGGTGAAGATGCCGCTCTCGGTGACCAGCAGGGCGCCGTCGGGCGCACGGGCGGCGAGCCGCTCGGTGATGGCGAGGTCGACGGTGAAGGTCCGCAGGTCGCGGTTGTTGACCCCCACGAGGTCGGCGCCGAGGCGGCCGGCGCGGTCCATCTCGGCCTCGTCGTGGGTCTCGACCAGGACGTCCATGCCGAGCCGGCGCGCCTCGGCCATCAGCTCGGCGGCGAGCGCGTCGTCGACCATGGCGAGGATCACCAGTATGGCGTCGGCCTCGAGCGCCCGGCTTTCGGCCACCTGCCAGGGATCGACCAGGAACTCCTTGCGGATGCAGGGCAGGGCGGAAGCCTGACGCGCGGCGGCGAGGAAGGCGTCGGCGCCCTGGAAGCTCGGGCCGTCGGTGAGGACGGACAGGCAGGCCGCGCCGCCGGCCTCGTAGGCGCGGGCCAGCGCCGGCGGGTCGAAGTCCTCGCGGATCAGGCCCTTCGAGGGGGAGGCCCTCTTGATCTCGGCGATCAGGGCCAGGCGGCCGGGGCCGTGGGCGCGCTTCAGGGCGGCCTTGAAGCCCCGCGGGGCCGGCGCGGCCCTGGCGGCTGCCTCCACCATGTCGAGGGTGCGCTCGGCCTTGCGGGCGGCGACCTCGTCGCGCTTGTAGGCGGCGATGCGGTCGAGGATGTCGCTCATGCGTAGGTCTTGGTGATCTCGACCAGCCGGTCGAGGGCGCCGAGCGCGCGCCCGTCGTCCACCACCTGGGCGGCGTACTCGACGCCCTGGCGCAGGGTCTCGACCTTCTCGTCCACCAGGAAGGCCGCGGCCGCGTTCAGCAGCACCACGTCGCGGTAGGGACCGGTCTCGCCCGCCAGCAGGCCGCGAAGCGCACGGGCGTTCTCGGCCGGCGTGCCGCCGGTGAGGTCGGCCAGCGCGGCGCGCGGCAGGCCCACCGCCTCCGGCGTGATGGTGAAGAGGCGAACCTGGCCCTCGCGGTACTCGGCCACGCTGGTCTCGCCCGTGGTGGTCATCTCGTCCATGCCGCCGCCGTGGACGACCCAGGCCCGTTCGGCGCCCAGCGCGCCCAGCACCTGGGCGAGCGGCGAGACCCAGCGCTCGGCGAAGACGCCGACCACCTGCCGCTTTGCGCCGGCCGGGTTGGTCAGCGGGCCCAGCAGGTTGAAGATGGTCCGGAAGCCGAGCTCGGTGCGGATCGGCGAGACGTGGCGCATGGCGCCGTGGTGGGCCGGGGCGAACAGGAAGCAGATGTTCGCCTCCTCCAGCGCCTTGAGGTGGGTCTCGGCCGGGGCGGCGAGGTTCACGCCCAGCTCCGAGAGGACGTCGGCCCCGCCGGACTTGGAGGAGAGCGCGCGGTTGCCGTGCTTGGCGACCTTCAGCCCGCCGCCCGCCGCCACGAAGGCCGCAGCGGTGGAGATGTTGAGGGTGTGCAGGCCGTCGCCGCCGGTGCCGCACACGTCGATGGTCGGGAAGCCCGGCTCGATGTGGATGGCGGCCCGGCGCATGGCGCGCGCGCAGGCGGCGATCTCGCCCATGGTCTCACCGCGCATCCGCATGGCGGTGAGCGCCGCGCCGACCTGCGCCGGCGTCGGCTCGCCGCGCAGGCAGGCGGCGAAGAAGTCGTCCGCGTCCTCATCGGACAGGGTCGCGCCGTCGGCCAGGCGCTGCAGCAGCGGCTTGAAGAGGTCGGACATCCGTCAGGCGATCAGGCGGTGGCCAGGCGCTTCACGCCGGCGATGTCGAGGAAGTTGGCGAGCAGCTCGTGGCCGCACTCGGTGGCGATCGATTCGGGGTGGAACTGGACGCCGTGGATCGGCCGCGTCCTGTGCTGCACGCCCATGATCTCGCCGTCCTCGGTCCAGGCGGTGACCTCGAGGACGTCCGGCAGCACCTGCCGCTCCACCGAGAGCGAGTGGTAGCGGGTGGCGGTGAAGGGGTTCTTCAGGCCGGCGAACACGCCCTGGCCGGTGTGGTGGATCTGGCTGGTCTTGCCGTGCATCAGCGCCTTGGCGCGGATCACCTCGCCGCCGAACGCCTGACCGATGGCCTGGTGCCCGAGGCAGACGCCGAAGATCGGCAGGTCGTCCGGCGCGGCCTTCAGGATGTCGAGGCAGATGCCGGCCTCGTTCGGGGTGCAGGGGCCCGGCGACAGCAGCACGCCCTGCGGCTTCAGCCCCAGGGCCTCGGCGACGCTCAGCGCGTCGTTGCGGTGGACGACCGTCTCCGCCCCCAGCTCGTTCAGGTAGTGGACGAGGTTGTAGGTGAAGCTGTCGTAGTTATCGATCACCAGGATCATGCGAACTCTCTACGGTCTGAGGGCGCGGACGCCAAGCGCGCCGATTGGCCGGAAGCGCGACTCCGTCGATCCTGCGCGGCCATGTCCGCCCTGGATATCGAGGCCCTGAAGCGCGCCCGCAAGCTGACCGCGCCGCCCGCGCGGAAGGAGCGCCTTTGGCCGGTCGTCGCCGCCGCGGCCCTCGCGGCGTTCACCGCGCTCAGCTTCGCCACCGCCATGATCCTCGCCCCGCCGGTCGTGAGCCATTCCGTCGAGGGGGTGGAGTAGGGGGCGCGAAGCGCGCACGGCGCGCGAGGCGCGGCCGGTGAGCCGGCCCGCCTGGCGGTGGATCTGAATGAACGCCGACGCCGCTGGCCCCATCCCTCTCCGCTTCGCGGGGTGAGAGGAGGGGCGTTTGGCCTAGCTGGAGTCGGCGGGGCCGGGCGGGGGCCGGGCCGCCGGCGCGGCGCGGGTGGGCTCGCGGGTCTCATAGAGCACGCGAACGTCGGCGCCGATGGCTTCGCAGGCCTCGAAGACGAGGTCGACGTAATCGGTACGCAGGAAATCGCCGCGTCGCATGGCCGCCTCCACCCAGCGGTCGAGCGCCTCGGCCAGGGCCTCCGGATCCTCGGGAGGCTCGAAGCCCTCGGGCAGCTCGTCGGAGGACAGGTCCTCCTCCTCGAACCAGATGGCGTGGCTGACCCGGCTGCGGATCTGCTCGCCTCGGCGGCGGACCGCCTCGGCGTGGTTTTCCGCGAGCATCCGCTCGACGGCGGCGCACTCCTCATCGGCCGCGGCGGCTTCGCGGGCGAGCTCGTCGCGGTAGCGGATCACCTTCAGTTCGAGGGCGAGCGTCTGGCGCAGCCCCCGGGAGACCTGCTGGAAGGCTGCGGCGAGGCGGGTGGCGTCGGCGACGCTCTCGGCCTCCAGAGCGCGGTTCTGCAGGTCGCGGGCCAGGGTGAGGCTCATCGCCGCCAGCTCGGCCAGCACGGCCGAGTGCCGATCCTCCGGAAGGGGTGTGGGCGACGACATGAACGAAAGGAGAACATGAAAATCGCCGCAAGGCAAGTTTTTGGGTGGGATCTGTTGAAGTGCGCCCCTTTCCCACGAGGCGCTCAGACGAAGCGCCAGCTTTCCTCGGCGGCGCGGCGGAGCGCGCGGGCTTTGTGGAGCGTCTCGTCGTATTCGGCGTCGGCGTCGGAGTCGGCGACCACGCCGCCGCCGGCCTGGACGTACATCGTCCCGTCCTTGAAGAGCGCAGTGCGGAGCACGATGCAGGTGTCCACCGAGCCGTCGGCGCCGAAATACCCAACGCCACCCGCGTAACCAATTCCGCGCTTCTCGACCTCCAGCTCGTCGATGATCTCCATGGCGCGGACCTTGGGCGCGCCAGAGAGCGTGCCGGCGGGCAGGGCGGCCATGACCACGTCGACCGGATCCAGACCCTCGGGGGCGTCGCCCTCGACGTTGGACACCAGGTGCATGACGTGGCTGTAGCGCTCGACGAAGAAGCTGTCGGTGACCCGCACGCGGGGACCGCGGGGCCGGGCCTGGGGCTCGTTCGCGCCGGCCTGCTTCAGCATGGCGACCCGGCCGACGTCGTTGCGGCCGAGGTCGAGCAGCATGAGGTGCTCGGCGCGCTCCTTGGGATCGTTGACCAGCTCCTGTTCGAGGGCGGCGTCCTCGGCAGGCGTCGCGCCGCGGGGACGGGTGCCGGCGATCGGGCGGATGGTGATCTTCCCGTCGCGCAACCGGACCAGGATCTCCGGGCTGGAGCCGGCGAGCTGGAAGTCCCCGAAGTTCAGATAGAACAGGAACGGCGAGGGATTCATGCGCCGCAGCGAGCGGTAGAGGGCGAACGGGTCGCGGTCGAACGGGCTGCGGAAGCGGTGGCTGGGGACGACCTGGAAGATGTCGCCGGCGCGGATGTAGTCCTTGGCCCGGCCGACGAACTCCCGGTAGCGCTCGCGGCTGACCGGGGTGGTGAAGCGGTCCGGCTCGGGCACGCCGTCGCCGGTCAGGGGCGGCGTGGGCTTGCGCAGGTCGGCCATGACACCGGCCAGGCGCTGCTCGGCGGCGGCGTAGGCCTGCTCGGCCGAGGCGCCGTTCGGGCGCACCGGCGTCACCAGCAGGATCTCCTGGGCGATGGCGTCGAAGATGGCGACGATCGAGGGGCGGGTGAGCACGCCGTCCGGCAGGCCGAGCGTGTCGGGCGGAACGTCGGGCAGGTGTTCCACCAGCCGGATCATGTCGTAGCCGATCGCGCCGAACACGCCGGCCGACGGAGGCGGCAGGCCGGCCGGAAGCTCGATCCGGGAGGCGGCGACCAGGTCGCGCAGGCTGTCGAGGGCGCCGCCCGGCTGGGCGGTGAATCGGCCGGCGGCGATGTCCTCGCCCTCGGCGACCTCGGCCTGGTCGCCGCGGCAGCGCCAGACGAGGTCGGGGTTGAGGGTGATGATCGAGTAGCGAGCGCGGAAGGCGCCGCCCTCGACGCTCTCGAACAAGAAGGCGTAAGGGCGGCCGTGGCCGATCTTCAGATAGGCCGAGACCGGCGTCTCGAGGTCGTCGATCAGCCGGGTCCAGACGAGCTGGGGCGCGCCGGAGTCGTAGCGCGCCTGGAAGGCGGCGAACTCGGGCTCCGCCTTCACTTCGCCTTCCCCGCGGCCTTGCCGGCCGGCGCCTCGGGGGCCTCGAGGCCGAGCGCGGTGCGGGCGCGGGCCTCGTCGACCTTGACCTTCATGGCGCGGCGGGCGCCGGCGCGGGCGGATTCCTCCAGCTCGCGGAACAGGCCCATGCTCATCTGGTCGCGGGCGAACTCGGTGATCTGGGCGGCGAGCGCCGCGTCGCCGGGCCGCACGGCCTCGAGCCGGCCGACCGCCATGGCGAACTGCACGTCCCGGGCGGTGAAGGCCTCGCCCGGCTTCACGGTGAAGGCCTGGCCCATGACGTCCTGCGAGAGCTGCTGGTTCTGGGCGGCCGACTGGCGGGTGAGGCCGGCGACACGGCTGACGCGGGCGCCCACCGAGCCGGCCACGGCGTCGATCACCTCGCCCTTGCGGACGCGGGCGGCCAGTTCGTCGGCCCGGGCCTGCATCCGGCGCAGCGTTTCGCGGCCGGTCCAGACGCGGGTCAGCTCGGCGCGCAGCGCCGCATCGAGCGGCGGCAGGGCCGGCGGGATGATCCGCTCCACGCGGACGGCGAAGTACTGGCCGTCGCCGTCCTCGACGAGGTCGCTCTCGCCGCCGGACGGCAGGCCGAAGGCGGTCTCCACCAGCTTCTGCGACAGGCCGGCCACGGGCTGGTTCTGCTCGTCGCGGCCGCCTTGGGAGACGGGGCCCACGGTCATGGTCGGCACGCCGGCCTTACGGGCGGCTTCGGCGAGGTTGCCGCCGGCGGTGTGGGCCTCTTCGTAGACCTGGGTCAGGGCCAGCACCTTCTCGGTCGCCTGGTCCTTGCGGATCTCGGCCTCGAGCACCGGCCGGGCCTCCTCGAGGCTGACCTCGCGGCCCGGGGTGACGGAGAGCACCTTCACCACCTGCCAGCCGAGGCTGCTCTGCACCGGCGCGACCTGGCCGGCCGGCAGGCGGAACGCCGTGTCGGCCACCTGGCGGTCGGGGATCGCGGTCTTTGGGCGGTTGTCGTAGGTGATCGCGTCGACCTTCAACGAACCGGCCACGGCCTGCGGATCCTCGCCGCGCTGGAGGCGGGCGGCCACCTGCTGGGCGGTGGCCTGGTCGCGGGCCGGGACCTGGACGACGGTTCGGGTTTCGGGCGTCGAGAAGGTGTCCTTGCGGAACTCGTAGCGCTTGCGCAGCTCCTCGTCCGGGATCGGCGGCAGGGCGCCGGCCAGCGCCGGGGTGAAGCGCACGACGGTGAGCACGCGGAACTCGGGGCGGGTGAGCTGCTGGGCGTTCTCGCGCATGAAGGCCTGGAGCTGCGCCTCGGTGGGGGCGGCGACCTGGCCGATCATGGCCGGCGTGACGCTGAAGTAGGCGACGTCGCGCTGCTCCAGGCCGTAGAGGGCGTTCAGCGCCGACATGGCGCGCGGCGCCCGGGCCCCGGCGACGATGCCGGTGAGCGCCATCTGGGCGGCGATGTCGTCGCGCGCCATCTGCTCGAACTGCTCGACGGTGAAGTTGTTCTGGGCGAGCTGGCGCTGGTAGGCGGTCTTGTCGAAGCGGCCGGAGACCGGGTCGAAGAAGGCCGGGATCTTGGCGATCTCGTCCACCACCAGCTTGTCCGACGGCTTGAGGTTCATCTTGGCCAGCAGGGCCGCGAAGGCCTCGCGATCGGCGACCACCTGCAGGACCTGGCGGTCGAGCCCCCGCTCGACGGCGAAGTCCAGCGGGATCGGCTGGCCCGACTGCTGCTCGAGGCGGCGGCGCTGGGCGTCGAACTCGCGGCGGAAGTCGGCGGAGGTGACGTGCCGGTCGCCGGCCTGGACCACCGAGTCCTGGAAGTTGCCGCGGAACACGTCGTTGATGCCGAAGATGGCGAAGCTGACGATCAGCAGGCCGATGAGGACGGCGGCGACCCAGGATTTCGCGAAGTTGCGAATGGCGGCGAGCATCAAATCCCTTTCCCGGGCGCAGACTTGGTCGCGGGTATAGTGGAGGCCGCTTCGTCCCCGCAAGCAGGTGACAGCGGCGGCGGCTTGGCTTAACCGCCCGCGCCAGTGGACAAAAGTGAGGCCAAATGACCGCTCCGACGCCCCTGATCGCCGGGAACTGGAAGATGAACGGAACCTCCGCCTCGCTGGCCGAGGCGCAGGCGATCGCCGAGGGGGTGGGCGACTGCCCCGCGCGGGTGGCGATCTGCCCGCCGTCGATCCTGATCCACCGGATGGCGCAGGCGCTGGCCGGCGGCAAGGTGCTGGTGGGCGGCCAGGACGCGCACTGGGACGACGCCGGCGCGTTTACCGGCGACATCTCCGGGGAGATGCTGGCCGACGCCGGCGCGAAGCTGGTGATCCTCGGCCACTCCGAGCGGCGCGAGGGCTATCGCGAGACCGACGAGGTGGTGGCCAACAAGGCGCGCGCGGCGCTGCGGGCCGGGCTGGAGCCCATCGTCTGCGTCGGCGAGACGCTGGAGCAGCGCAAGGCCGGCCGGGCGCTGGAGGTGGTGACCGGGCAGGTGAGGGGATCGCTGCCCGCCGAGCTGGCCGGCCAGACCTTCTCCGTGGCCTACGAGCCGGTGTGGGCCATCGGCACGGGGCTGACGCCCACCACGCCCGAGATCGAGGAGGTCCACCGGGCGATCCGCGCGACCCTGGTCGAGCTGTTCGGCGAGCACGGCAAGTCCGCGCCGATCCTCTACGGCGGCTCGGTGAAGCCGGGCAACGCGGCCGAGATCCTGCACGCCGACGAGGTGGGCGGGGCGCTGGTGGGCGGGGCCTCGCTGAAGGCCGCCGACTTCCTGGCCATCGTGCGGGCCGTCTGAGCGCCGGTTGCCAGGCCGCTCAGAACGTCGTTCCCTGAGGCCAGGCTTCAGGGGAGGCGGCGATGCGGGTGATCAAGAGCCTCGTGGCGTCGGTGATCTATGTGGCGATCCTGGCGGGGCTGCTGCTCGTGCCGGCCGGGCTCGCGCCGGGCGGGAGCTGGCGGTGGCCGGCGGGCTGGCTGTTCCTGGCGGCGTACGGCGGCCTGGCCGCGGTCGGCTATGTGCTGATCGCCGTTTACCGGCCGGCCAGCTTCGACGTCCGCCAGCAGGGCGTGATCGCCGAGAAGGGCCGCAAGCAGCCGCGGCTCGATGCAGTGGGCTCGCTCATCTACGCGGTCTACCTGGCCGGCTGGGCGGTGTTCATCCCGCTGGACGTGTTCTGGCTACGCCTGCTGCCGGAGCCGGCATGGCCGCTGAGGCTCGTCGGGCTGACGGCGGTGGCCGTCGGCTCGGCGGTGGCGCTGCTGGCGGTGGCGCAGAACCGGTTCGCGGCGCCGACCGTGCAGGACCAGCTCGCCGACGGGCAGCGTGTGGTCGACAGCGGCCTCTACGGCGTCGTCCGGCATCCGCTGTATGCGGGCAACCTGCTGTCGTTCGCGGGCGCGGCGCTGTGGCTCGGGAGCACGGCGGCTCTGGCCGGCGTGCTGGTGATGGTCGGCTTCACCCTGGCCCGGATGCACATCGAGGAAGCGTGGCTGCGGTCCAACCTGCCGGGCTACGAGGACTATGCCCGGCGGGTCCGCGCCCGGCTGGTCCCGTTCGTGATCTAGAGAGTCAGGCCGAAGAGGCGGCAGTCGCGGCGGTCGCCGTCCTTGAGGATCGGGCCGCGGACCAGGCCTTCCTCCTTGAAGCCGAGGGCGTGCAGCAGGTCCTCGGAGCGGCGGTTGCCCAGGTGGGTGCGGGCCGAGAGCTTGCGCAGGCCGCTGGTCGCCGCATAGGCGGTGACGGCGCCCAGGGCCTCGGCGGCGAAGCCCTCCGCCCAGGCCCCGCGGCCCAGCATGAAGACCACCTCGGCCCGGCGGCGGCGGCGGTCGATGTCCCGCAGGTCGCAGGCGCCGACGAAGGCCCCGTCGCCCAGGCGGCGCATGGCCCAGTGCACCGCGCGGCCGGCGTGCATGGCCTCCACCTGGCTGCGGACCACCTCGGCCACCAGGTCGGGATCGTCGATCTCGGGGAAGTCGAGCTCGGCCATCACCTCGGGATCGTCGACGATGGTGAAGACGTCCGTGGCGTCGTCCGGGCTGAGCGGCTCGAGGCGAAGGCGTTCGGTCTCCAGGATCGGGAGGCGCTGCAGGTCGAGAATCATTCTTGCCACGTGGCTGCGACGTCCTAGGTATGGCCTTGGCGTAAGCTCGGTGATAGAGCGCGCCCTTCATTTCAGGGCGGTGTCACCGCCCGGACGCACCGGACGCTCAGAAGCTCGCATGCTGCTCACCATCCTCCTGGTCATCGAGATCCTCGTCAGCCTGGCCCTCGTGGGCGTGGTGCTGCTGCAGCGCTCCGAGGGCGGCGCGCTGGGCATGGGCGGCGGCCCCTCGGGCTTCATGACGGCGCGCGGCGCGGGCGACCTGCTGACCCGCACCACCTGGATCCTCGGCATCAGCTTCTTCGTCATCGCCCTGCTGCTGACGATCCTCGCCGGCCGCGAGCGCGGCGCCTCTTCGGTCGTCGACCGGCTGAAGGTGAACGCCATCGACCCGGACAGCCTGAACCTGCCGGCCCAGAACGCCCCGGCGGGCGCCCCGGCCCCCGGCGCGCCCAGCGCCGGCCAGCCCGCGCCGATCACCGCGCCGGCGCCGACCGTCCGCAACCCCTTCGTCGCCGGCGAGCCGGCCGCCCCCGCCGCCGGCCAGCCCGCCGCGCCCGCGCCCCAACAGTAACGGTGGATGAATCGAACGGCCGACTGAGTCGCCCAGGCGAATCACGGCTAATCTGAACGCCCATGGCCCGGTACATTTTCATCACCGGCGGCGTGGTCTCTTCCCTTGGTAAAGGTCTCGCGTCCGCCGCCCTCGGCGCGCTCCTCCAGGCACGTGGCTACAAGGTCCGCCTCCGCAAGCTCGACCCGTATCTGAACGTCGATCCGGGGACGATGTCGCCCTACCAGCACGGCGAGGTCTTCGTGACCGACGACGGCGCTGAGACCGACCTCGACCTCGGCCACTACGAGCGGTTCACGGGCGTCAACGCCACCCGGGCGGACAACATCACCACCGGGCAGATCTACAAGACGATCATCGAGAAGGAGCGGCGCGGGGACTACCTCGGCGCCACGGTCCAGGTGATCCCGCACGTCACCGGGGAGATCAAGGACTTCGTCCTGTCGGACCCGGGCGAGGGCGTCGACTTCGTTCTGATCGAGGTGGGCGGCACGGTGGGCGACATCGAGGGCCTGCCGTTCTTCGAGGCGATCCGCCAGCTCGGCCAGGAGCTGCCGCGCGGCCACGCCTGCTACATTCACCTGACGCTGCTGCCGTTCATCAAGACGGCCGGCGAGATGAAGACCAAGCCGACCCAGCACTCGGTGAAGGAGCTGCGGTCGATCGGCATCCAGCCGGACATCCTGCTCTGCCGCTGCGAGCAGCCGATCCCGGAAGGCGAGCGGCGCAAGATCGCCCAGTTCTGCAACGTGCGCCCGAGCGCGGTCATCCAGGCGATGGACAGCGCCAACATCTACGCCGTGCCGCTGGACTACCACGCCCAGGGGCTGGACACCGAGGTGCTGGACGTCTTCGGCATCCGCGACACGGCGCCGGCCCCCGACCTGAGCCGCTGGCAGCAGATCTCGCACACTCTGAGCCACCCCGACGGCGAGGTGAACATCGCCATCGTCGGCAAGTACACGGGGCTGACGGACGCCTACAAGTCGCTGGTCGAGGCTCTGATCCACGGCGGCGTGGCCAACAACGTGCGGGTGAGGTTCGACTGGATCGAGGGCGAGGCCTTCGAGAAGGACGAGGACCTGATCGGCGAGCGGCTGACCGGGGTGCACGGCGTGCTGGTGCCCGGCGCCTTCGGCGAGCGCGGCTCGGAAGGCATGATCCGGGCGGTGAAGTTCGCCCGCGAGCACGAGATCCCGTACTTCGGCATCTGCTTCGGCATGCAGATGGCGATGATCGAGGCGGCCCGGAACCTGGCCGGCATCAAGCAGGCCTCGTCCACGGAGTTCGGCCCGACATCGGAGCCGATCGTCGGCCTGATGACCGAGTGGGTGCGCGGCAACGAGAAGGAAGTCCGCCAGGCGGGCGGCGAACTCGGCGGCACCATGCGCTGCGGGGCCTACGACGCGGTGCTGGCCCCCGGCTCGAAGGTGGCGGAGATCTACGGCTCGCAGACCATCGCCGAGCGCCACCGGCACCGCTACGAGGTGAACATCAGCTACCGCGAGCGGATCGAGAACACCGGCCTGAAGTTCACCGGGCTGTCGCCGGACGGCGTGCTGCCGGAGATCTGCGAGCGCTCGGACCACCCGTGGTTCGTGGGCGTGCAGTACCACCCCGAGCTGAAGAGCCGGCCGTTCGACCCGCACCCGCTGTTCGCCAGCTTCATCGGCGCGGCCAAGGAGCGGAGCCGGCTGGTCTAGCCGGCGATGGGGCGAGGACGGCCATGCTGACCGCCGACGACATCCGCCGCGAAGCGCTGGCCCAGCCGGAGGCCTACGAGGAGCCGCACTTCGAGAAGGCCTCGTTCCGGGTGGCGAAGAAGATCTTCTGCACGCTCCACGCCGACCGGCCGCGGATCATGCTGAAGCTCGATCCGGAGGATCAGCACAACCTGTCCGACGGGGACGCCATCCAGCCCGTCCCGGGCCATTGGGGCCGGAACGGCGCGACCTTCGTGGACTACGAGAAGCTCGCGCCCGAGCGCCTTCCGGGGCTGATGCGGCTGGCCTGGGCGAGCGTCGCGCCGAAACGGCTGGTGAAGGGCTCAAGCCCCGCTTGAAACCCGGGCCGGTTTCATGCATAAGCCCGCGCTCACGTCGGCGGCCCTCACCGGCCGCCGCTTCCATTTCCCACGCCTGCGAGACTCTCCCATGGCCGTTCCCAAGCGAAAAACCTCGCCGTCCCGGCGCAACATGCGGCGCTCGCACCACGCGCTGGGCCCGAATTCCTACGTCGAAGACAAGGAAACCGGCGAGCTGAAGCGCCCGCACCACGTCGACCTGAAGACCGGCATGTACAAGGGCCGCCAGGTCCTGGCGCCGAAGGAAGACTAAGCGCTTCTGCAGAGCCTGGCTCTGATCGGACGCCGGCCGAAAGGCCGGCGTTTTTGATTCGCGGCTCGTGTGGCGCGGGTGCGGCTCCCGCTACTGCCCTCGGCCGCGGGCCTGGACCGCGGCGCGGCGGGCCTCGACCATCTCGGGCGTGACGCCGGCGTTGTGTCCCACCGAGCGCTCGTGCTCGAGGGCGAGGCCATCGGCGAGGGTCTGCTCGTAGCCGTCGTCGATCATCGCCTTGTAGGTGACCAGCATGTCGGTCTCGATGCTGGCCATCTCGTGGGCGAGCTTCAGAGCCGCGGGCATCAGCTCGGCGGGCGGGACCACGCGGTTCACCAGGCCCCATTCGCAGGCGGTCTGGGCGTCCAGAAAGTTCCCGGTCAGCGACAACTCCTTCGCCCGGTAGGGACCGATCACCCGCGAGAGCTTCTGCGAGAGGCCCCAGCCGGGGGTGATGCCGACGCGGGCGTGGGTGTCGGCGAAGCGGGCGTTGGTCGAGGCCAGCAGCACGTCGCAGGCGAGCGCCACCTCGAAGCCGCCGGTGATCGCCACGCCGTTGATCGCCCCGATGACCGGCTTGCGGGTCGCCAACAGGGCGCGGGCCGGGTTCTCGGCGGGATCGGTGGCGTTGGCCGCGCCCATGCCCAGCGGATCGGTCCCGAGCTCCTTCAGGTCCAGGCCCGCGGTGAAGGCCCGCTCGCCGGCCCCGGTCAGCACGATCACCTTCACCGTCTCGTCGCCGTCCAGCTCCACCATGGCCTGCCGCAGCGCCGAGCGCAGCGCCTTGGACAGCGCGTTCATCGCTTCGGGCCGGTTGAGCGTTACGACGGCGACGGGGCCATCCTTTTCGACGAGCAGCATGAGCGTCCTCCTGAGCCGGTCAGAGCAGGCCGACCCAGGGTGAAGTCAAGTTGCCCTCGCACGGGAAGGTGGCTAAGCCAGCCCCGCCCCCGGAAACCTGAGCTTGAGGACACCATGACCGAGATCGTCGACATCAACGCCCGCGAGATCCTGGACAGCCGCGGCAACCCGACGGTCGAGGTCGACGTGGTTCTGGAGGACGGCTCCATGGGCCGCGCGGCGGTGCCGTCCGGTGCGTCCACCGGCGCGCACGAGGCCGTGGAGAAGCGCGACGGCGAGAAGGGCCGCTACGGCGGCAAGGGCGTCCGCCAGGCGGTGGAAGCCGTCAACGGCGAGATCTACGACGCCCTGGCCGGCATGGACGCCGAGGACCAGCGGCGGATCGACCGCACGCTGATCGAGCTGGACGGCACGCCGAACAAGAGCCGGCTGGGCGCCAATGCGATCCTCGGGGTGAGCCTGGCGACGGCCAAGGCCGCGGCGAGCAGCTCGGCCCTGCCGCTCTACAAGTACGTCGGCGGGGTCTCGGCCCGGGTCCTGCCGGTGCCGATGATGAACATCATCAACGGCGGCGCCCACGCCGACAATCCGATCGACATCCAGGAGTTCATGATCCTCCCCACCGGCGCGGACACCTTCGCCGAGGGCCTGCGGATGGGCGCGGAGATCTTCCACGGCCTGAAGAAGGCGCTGCACGACGCCGGCCACAACACCAACGTCGGCGACGAGGGCGGCTTCGCGCCGAACCTGTCGAGCGCCGAGGACGCGCTGGCGTTCATCGTCAAGGCGGGCGAGGCCGTGGGCTACAAGGTGGGCGACGACTTCGTGCTCGGCCTGGACGTGGCCTCCACCGAGTTCTTCAAGGATGGCCGCTACGTCATGGAAGGCGAGGGCAAGACGGTCGATCCGTCCGGCATGGTCGAGTACCTGGCGGGCCTCGTCTCGAAGTTCCCGATCGTCACCATCGAGGACGGCTGCGCCGAGGACGATTTCGAGGGCTGGAAGCTGCTCACCGACCGGCTGGGCAAGCAGGTGCAACTGGTGGGCGACGACCTTTTCGTGACCAATCCCGCGCGCCTGTCGCAGGGCATCGACAAGGGCCTCGCCAACTCGATCCTGGTGAAGGTCAACCAGATCGGCACCCTGTCGGAGACGCTGGACGCCGTCGACATGGCGCATCGGGCTTCCTACACGGCGGTGATGAGCCACCGCTCGGGCGAGACCGAGGACTCCACCATCGCCGACCTGGCGGTCGCCACCAACTGCGGTCAGATCAAGACCGGTTCGCTGGCCCGCTCCGACCGGACCGCCAAGTACAACCAGCTGCTGCGCATCGAGGAGGAGCTGGGCGACCAGGCCATCTACCTCGGCCGGAAGGCGCTGAAGGTCGGCTGACGTGAGCCGGCCGGGCGAGGGGATCGACGAAGCCCTCGTCCGGCGGCTCATCGCCACGCAATTCCCACAGTGGGCGGACCTGCCGGTGCGCGCGGTGGAGCCCGGCGGCTGGGACAACCGCACCTTCCGCCTGGGCGACGAACTCGGCGTCCGGATGCCGGGCGCGCGCCGCTACGCCGCGGCGGTGGAGAAGGAGCAGCGCTGGCTGCCGAGGCTCGCGCCGCACCTCCCGCTGCCGATCCCCGAGCCGGTGGGGCTGGGAGAGCCGGGCGAAGGCTACCCACATCCCTGGTCGGTGTTCCGCTGGCTGCAGGGGGAGACGGCGGAGCAGGCGCCGCCCGGCGACCTCATCGCCTTCGCTGAGGACCTGGCGGACCTCCTGAGGGCCTTCCAGGCGGCGGACGCTACGGACGGGCCGCCGGCCGGCGCACACAGCTTCCACCGCGGCGGCGACCTGGCGGTCTATGCGGAGGAGACGGAGGCGGCGCTCGCCCGGTTCGACGGCGACGCCGGGGCGGCGCGGGCCCTCTGGGACGCGGCGCTGGCGAGCCGCTGGGCGGAGCCGCCGGTGTGGGTGCACGGCGACCTCGCGCCCTCGAACCTGCTGGTGCGGGGCGGGCGGCTCGCGGCGGTGATCGACTTCGGCCAGCTCAGCGTCGGCGATCCGGCCTGCGACTACGGAATCGCGTGGACCTTCCTGGACACGCCGGCCCGCGCGGCCTTCCGCGCCCGCCTCGACCCCGATCCGGAAACCTGGGCGCGGGCCAAGGGCTGGACCCTCTGGAAGGCGCTGATCGTGGTCACCGGCCAGGCCGGTGTGAACGACCGGCAGACGCCGCTCTGGCGCCGGGCGCTGGCCGAGGTGCTGGCGGACTGATCAGGAGCCCCATCCGCGACGGGGAGCGAGCCAACCGCACAGCCCGATCACCGCGCCGAGCAGGCCCAGGAGGGCGAGCCCGCCATAGGTCGCCGGTCCCGGACCGGCCTGCGGCGCGGCGGGCGCCCAGAGCCGGAAGAGCCCGGCGAGCAGCAGGGCCCATCCGCACAAGGTGACCAGGCTGCGCCAGTCGCGCGTCCAGCCGCCATGGGCCACGATCAGACCCAGGCCCGCCGCGAACAGCATCATGCCGTTCAGGAAGACGTGCGCCGGGGGCACGGCGTGAAAGACGTCGAGGTTCTTCGCCTCGGTCACCGCGACCACGAACAGGACGGGGCCCAGGACCCTGGCGATGAAGCGGGATCTGTCCATGAACGCTCCGTCAGTTGCCGGTGGAGGGTGGCGGCGCACTCGGCCGTGCGCCTTGCGCCCCATCAAGAGGGCGTCCGTCGGCGCTGCGGCAGGGGCGCGGCGCACCGGCGGCCACCGTCGGCGAGCGCACGGCCATCGATCCCCGGACCGCGCCGCGGGATGACGAGCCTCGAAGGCGGAGCCGATGGTTAGCGGCCTATTAAGCATGGTGCGCGAATCTGCTCCGCACCGCCCTAGGGATTCGCCGTGTTCGCCCGCCTCCGCCCGTACCTGCCCACCGCGGCCCTGGCCTTCCTGATCTTCTATTTCGGATTCCACGCCTTCACCGGCGAGGGCGGCCTGCTGCAGTCGGACAAGCGCGACGCGGCCCTGGTCGCGAAGAGCCGCGAGCTCGCCGAGCTGCGGGCCCAGCGGCAGGATCTGGAGATGCGCGCTCAGCTGATGCGCGACACCAGCCTTTCCCGCGATCTGCTGGAGGAAAGGGCGCGCTCCCTTCTAGGCTTCGCCGATCCAAGGGACTATGTGATCCGAATGAAGCCCTAGGGCTGCTTCGGCGGTCCGGATAAAAAGGGCGCAGACAGAGATCACGGAGAGACGCATGGCGCGTGCGCAGGCTGGCGCGGCCGGCCGGCAAAAGGCCAATGGCTCCCATCCGCAGGACGGCGGGGTAGGGGCCACGAAGGAAGAGCTGCTCGGGTTTTACCGCGACATGCTGCTCATCCGCCGCTTCGAGGAGAGGGCGGGTCAGCTCTACGGCATGGGCCTGATCGGCGGGTTCTGCCACCTCTACATCGGGCAGGAAGCCATCGCGGTCGGCGTGCAGGCGGTGAAGCAGCCAGGCGATCCGGTGATCACCGGCTACCGCGATCACGGGCACATGCTGGCCTGCGGCATGGACCCGAGGGAGGTCATGGCCGAGCTGACCGGCCGGGCCGGCGGCTCGTCCAAGGGCAAGGGCGGCTCCATGCACATGTTCTCGACCGAGGCCGATTTCTACGGCGGCCACGGCATCGTCGGCGCCCAGGTGAGCCTCGGCACCGGCCTGGCGCTCGCCAACCGCTACCGCGACAACGGCAAGGTGAGCTGGACCTACTTCGGCGACGGCGCCGCCAACCAGGGCCAGGTCTACGAGAGCTTCAACATGGCTGAGCTGTGGAAGCTCCCCGTGGTCTATGTGATCGAGAACAATCAGTACGCCATGGGCACCTCGATCGAGCGCTCCTCGTCCGAGACCCACCTCTTCAAGCGCGGCGCCTCGTTCCGGATCCCCGGCGAGGAGGTCGACGGCATGGACGTGCTGGCGGTCCGCGCCGCGGCCGCCAAGGCCCGTGAGCACGCCGCGTCCGGCGAAGGCCCTTACATCCTGGAGATGAAGACCTACCGCTACCGCGGCCACTCCATGAGCGACCCGGCCAAGTACCGGACCCGCGAGGAGGTCGACGAGATCCGCAAGACGCGTGACCCGATCGACCACGTGGAGGAACTGCTGGAGAAGCAGGGCTTCGCCGACGAGGCGGCTCTGAAGGCGATCGACGCCGAAGTGAAGCGCATCGTCGCCGACGCCGCCGAGTTCGCCCGCACCTCGCCCGAGCCCGAACCGTCCGAACTCTACACCGACGTCTATACGGAGGCGCGCGCGTGACCGACGTCCTGATGCCGGCCCTGTCGCCCACGATGGAAGAGGGCACCCTCGCCAAGTGGCACGTGAAGGTGGGCGACACCGTCCGCTCGGGCGACGTGATCGCCGAGATCGAGACCGACAAGGCGACCATGGAGGTGGAAGCCGTCGACGAAGGCGTGGTCGAGGCCATCCTCGTGCCGGAAGGCTCGGAAGAGGTGAAGGTGAACACGCCGATCGCCCGGCTGGCGGGCGAGGGCGGGGCCGCGCAACCTGGCGCGAACGCCGGCGCTTCGGCGAATGACACCGGTGGCGCCAGCCAGACGGACACGGTGTCGGACAAGCCGTTCCAGAAGGAGCCCTCCGGCGACGAGGAGAAGAAGGGCCCCTCCGAGGCCAAGGGCCGTCCCGAGGGCGAAGGCCCGGCGGCGGTGACCCCGGCCGAGCCGCTGAAGGATCCCGAGCTGCCGCCCGGCGTGAACCTGGTGAAGACCACCGTGCGCGACGCCCTGCGCGACGCCATGGCCGAGGAGATGCGCCGCGACCCGAACGTCTTCCTGATGGGCGAGGAGGTCGCGCAGTACCAGGGGGCCTACAAGGTCTCCCGCGACCTGCTGCAGGAGTTCGGCGACCGCCGGGTGATCGACACCCCGATCACCGAATACGGCTTCGCGGGCGTGGGCGTGGGCGCGGCGATGGCGGGCCTGAAGCCCATCGTCGAGTTCATGACCTTCAACTTCGCGATGCAGGCCATCGACCACATCATCAACTCGGCGGCCAAGACGCTCTACATGTCCGGCGGGCAGCTCCGGACCTCCATCGTGTTCCGCGGGCCCAACGGGGCGGCGGCGCGCGTGGCGGCCCAGCACAGCCAAGACTACGCCGCCTGGTACGGCCACGTGCCGGGCCTGAAGGTGATCGCGCCCTATGACGCGGCCGACGCCAAGGGCCTGCTGAAGGCGGCCATCCGCGACCCGAACCCGGTGGTCTTCCTGGAGCACGAGATGCTCTACGGCCAGGAGTTCGACGTGCCCGAGGGGATCGACTGGGTCGTGCCGATCGGCAAGGCCAAGGTCCGCCGCGAGGGCTCGGGCGTCACCATCGTCGCCTACAGCCGCATGGTCGGCCTGGCGCTGAAGGCCGCCGAGGAGCTGGCCGCCGAAGGGATCGAGGCGGAGGTCGTGGACCTGCGCACCATCCGGCCGATGGACATCCCCACCGTGGTCGAGAGCGTGAAGAAGACCAACCGCCTGGTCACCGTCGAGGAGGGCTGGGGCCCCATGGGCGTCGGCGCCGAGGTCTGCGCGCGGGTGCTGGAGGAAGCGTTCGACTACCTCGACGCCCCGCCGGCCCGGGTCTGCCAGGAAGACGTGCCGCTGCCCTACGCCGCCAACCTGGAGGCGCTGTCGCTGCCGTCGGTGGAGCGGATCGTGAAGGCGGCCAAGGCCGTCAGCTACAAGTGACGGCTCGCCGGACCCGGATGAGCGGGGGGCGGGGATGAGCCGCGCCCCGTTCGAATGGCGGGCCGGGGGGTGCCACTGCGGCGGGGTGCGGTTCGAGGTGGCCCTGCCGGAAGTGGTGGAGGCGCAGACCTGCAACTGCTCCATGTGCGCCAAGACGGGCTTCGTGCACGTGATCGTGCCGGAGAGCCGGTTCCGGATCACCCGGGGCGCCGAGCGGCTGGCCGAGTACACCTTCAACACGCGCGTGGCGAAGCACCTGTTCTGCGCCGAATGCGGGGTGAAGAGCTTCTATCGTCCGCGGTCGAACCCGGACGGGTGGAGCGTCAACGCGCGCTGCCTGGACAGCCTGGAGGGCGTGAACCTCGACCTGACCGCCTTCGACGGCCAGAACTGGGAAGCCAACGCCCACGAGCTCTCGCACTTGTCGAAGGAGCCGGCATGACCCAGCTCGCCGGACAGTGCCACTGCGGGTCGATCCGGGTGATCCTGGACACCCCGCACGCGGCCGCCGAGCTGCCGCTCCGGGCCTGCACCTGCACCTTCTGCCGGCGGCACAACGCCCAGTACGTCAGCGACCCCGCCGGCCACGCCCACATCGAGGCCGCGCCAGGGTCGGTGAGCCGCTACCGCTTCGGCCAGGAGGGGAGCGACTTCCTGTTCTGCGCCGAGTGCGGCGTCTACGTCGGCGCCGTCGCGCCCGGCGCGGACGGCCTGCTGGCCGTGATCAACGCACCGGGCGTGGACCTGGCCGGCTTCGCCGGCCGGACCGCCGAGCCCATGACCTATGACGACGAGGCTCCGGCCGAGCGGGCGGCGCGACGCGCGGCCCGCTGGACGCCCGCGGTCCTCGTCGAAGCCCAATCCACCGTCTGAGAGAGCCGATGCCCATCGACGTCCTCATGCCCGCCCTGTCGCCCACCATGGAGGAGGGCACGCTCGCCAAGTGGCACGTGAAGAAGGGCGACCAGGTCCGCTCCGGCGATGTGATCGCCGAGATCGAGACCGACAAGGCCACCATGGAGGTGGAGGCCGTCGACGAAGGCGTGGTGGAGGAGATCCTTGTCGCCGAGGGCGCCGAGGGCGTGAAGGTGAACACCCCGATCGCCCGGCTGTCGGGCGAGGGCGAGACCGCCGCACCGGCCCCCGCCGAGGCCCCCAAGGCCGCCGCCGCGCCGGCCCCGGACGCCGGGACGGACTCGGCGCGGGCCTCTCGCGAGCAGAAGACCGACCCGGTGCAGAAGGGCGCGCCGGCCCAGGCCGCGCCGACGGCCGCCCCCGAGCCGCAGAAGGCCGCCGCCTTCCAGGCGCCGCGGGGCCCGCGCATCTTCGCCTCGCCGCTGGCCCGCCGGATCGCCGAGCAGAAGGGCGTGGATCTCGCCGCGATCCAGGGCTCGGGCCCGCACGGCCGGATCGTCAAGGCAGACGTGGAGAACGCCAAGCCCGGCCAGGCGCCCGCCGCCCAGCCCCCGCAGGCCAAGGGGCCAGCCCCCGCGGCCGCCGCGGCGGCTGCGCCCAGGCAGGCCCAGTCGCTGGAGCAGATGGGCATAGCGCCCGGCAGCTACGACCTCGTGCCGCTCGACGGCATGCGCAAGACGGTCGCCCGGCGGATGACCGACAGCTTCCGCGACGTGCCGCACTTCCCGCTGAACATCGACCTGGAGATCGACGCGCTGCTGGCCGCGCGGGCCAAGGTCAACGGCCTGCTCGAGAAGGAGGGCGTGAAGGTCAGCGTCAACGACCTGGTGATCAAGGCGGCGGCCATCGCGCTGAAGCGGGTGCCGGAGGCCAACGCCTCCTACACGCCGGAAGGCATCGCCATGCACCACCACGCCGACGTGGCCATGGCGGTGGCCATCCCCGGCGGCCTGATCACCCCGATCATCCGCCAGGCCGAGCTGAAGGGGCTGGCGCAGATCGCCACCGAGGCCAAGGACCTGGCCGAGCGGGCGCGGAACAAGAAGCTGAAGCCCGAGGAATTCCAGGGCGGCACCTTCTCGGTCTCCAACCTCGGCATGTTCGGCATCAAGTCGTTCGCCTCGATCATCAACGAGCCGCAGGGCTGCATCCTGTCGGTGGGCGCGGGCGAGAAGCGGCCCGTCGTGCGCGGGGACCAGCTCGCGGTGGCCACGGTGATGTCGGTGACGTTGACCTGCGACCACCGGGTGGTGGACGGCGCGGTCGGCGCCCGCTGGCTCGCGGCCTTCAAGGCGCTGATCGAAGACCCGATCACCATGATCGTCTGAGGCGGCATGGCCAGCATCTACGACTTCGAGGCCGAGACGCTCGACGGCCGCCCCGCGCCGCTCTCGGCCTACAAGGGCCAGGTGGTGCTGATCGTGAACACCGCCAGCAAGTGCGGCTTCACGCGGCAGTACGAGGGGCTGGAGGCGCTGCACCGGAGATACCGCGACCGCGGCCTGGTGGTCCTGGGCTTCCCCTGCAACCAGTTCGGCCAGCAGGAGCCCGGGGACGCCGCGGAGATCGCCAGCTTCTGCGCCCTGACCTACGACGTGGACTTCCCGATGATGCGGAAGATCGACGTGAACGGGCCCAAGGCGCACCCGCTCTACGCCTACCTCAAGAAGGCGAAGAAGGGCGTGCTCGGCACCGAGGCGGTGAAGTGGAACTTCACCAAGTTCCTGGTCGACCGCGACGGCCAGGTCGTCGGGCGCTTCGCGCCGACCGTTGAACCGAAGGCGCTGGAAGGCGCGATCGAGGCTTTGCTCTGATGGCTGATTTCGACGTTGTGGTGATCGGCTCGGGCCCGGGCGGCTACGTGACCGCGATCCGGGCCTCGCAGCTCGGCATGAAGACCGCCATCGTGGAGCGGGCGGAGCTTGGCGGGATCTGCCTGAACTGGGGCTGCATCCCCACCAAGGCGCTGCTGAAGTCCGGCGAGGTCTACGAGACCCTGGACCACCTGGCCGACTACGGCCTGTCGGTGGAGAAGCGCGGCTTCGATTTCGACAAGGTGGTGCAGCGGTCCCGGAAGGTGTCGGCCCAGCTCAACCAGGGCGTCGCCTTCCTGATGAAGAAGCACAAGATCGAGGTGATCGCCGGCACGGCGAAGCTCGAGAAGGGCGATCCGGCGCCCAAGGTGGTGGTGGCGCTGAACGGCGGCGGCTCGCGCACGGTGCAGGCCAAGCACGTGATCCTGGCGACCGGCGCGCGGGCCCGCACCATCCCGGCCATCGGCCTGGAGCCGGACGGCGAGCGCGTGTGGACCTATCGCGAGGCGCTCGTCCCGAAGGCCGCGCCCAAGAACCTGATCGTCATCGGCTCGGGCGCCATCGGCATCGAGTTCGCCAGCTTCTTCCGAGCCCTGGGCTCGGAGGTGACGGTGATCGAGGCCCTGCCGCGCATCCTGCCCGTCGAGGACGAGGAGGTCTCCAAGGCCGCCCACAAGGCGTTCGAGAAGCGGGGCATCAAGTTCCGCGTCGGCGCCAGCGTGAAGAAGCTGACCAAGACGGCCTCCGGCGTCTCCATCGACATCGAGGCGGGCGGCAAGCCCGAGACCCTGACGGGCGACGTGGCCATCGTCGCCATCGGCATCGTCGGCAACGTCGAGGACCTGGGGATCGAGGCGCTGGGCGTGAAGGTGGACCGGACCCACGTGGTCACCGACCAGCATGGCGGCACGGGCGTGCCGGGGCTCTATGCCATCGGCGACGTGGCCGGGCCGCCCTGGCTCGCCCACAAGGCCAGCCACGAGGGCGTGCATTGCATCGAGCACATCGCCGGCCTCAAGCCTTCCAACCTGACCTCGCCGATTCCGGGCTGCACCTACTCCAACCCGCAGGTCGCCTCGGTGGGGCTGACCGAGGCCCAGGCCAAGGAGCAGGGCCTGGAGGTCAAGGTCGGCCGCTTCCCGTTCCGGGTGAACGGCAAGGCGATCGCCTCGGGCGAGACCGAGGGCTTCGTGAAGACGGTGTTCGACGCCAAGACCGGCGCTCTGATCGGGGCGCACATGATCGGCGCCGAGGTCACCGAGATGATCCAGGGCTATGTGCTGGCCATGACGCTGGAGGCGACCGAGGCGGAGCTCCACGCCACGGTCTACCCGCACCCGACCATGAGCGAGGCCATGCACGAGTCGGCCCTCGACGCCTTCGGCCAGGTCCTGCACATCTGAGTGACGTCGCTCCCCTTCGGGGGAGCTCCCGCGAAGCGGGTGAGGGGGTCCGCCGCTGACGTCGGTCCTGACCCCCTCCGCCCCTTCGGGCCCCTGCCCCGACGGGGGAGGAACGAAGAACCTACCTAGGCCGCGCGGCGGATTTCGGCGTCGACGATACGCTGGAGGGCGACGTAGTCGGTCTTGCCGGTGCCCAGCACGGGAATCTCCGGGACGCGGATGATCTTGCGCGGCACGGCGATCTCGGGCGCGCCGACGGTCTGGGCGTGGGCCAGGAGGGGCGCGGACTCGGCGTCGCGCTTGTCGGTGACCAGGATCAGGCGCTCGCCCTTCTTCGGGTCGGGCAGGGCGACGACGGCGTGCCGGCACTCGGGCCACACAGCGGCGGCGAGGTCCTCGGCGGCCGTCAGCGAGACCATCTCGCCGCCCACCTTGGCGAAGCGCTTCACCCGGCCGAGGATCTTGATCCAGTTGTCGTCGGAGACGGAGACCACGTCCCCCGTGTCGTGCCAGCCGCCGTGCGGCGGCTCGATCCCGCCGCCGGGCTGCAGGTAGCCGGCCATGACGTTGGGCCCGCGGACGTAGAGCTTGCCGCCGCCCGGGATGCCCTCCACCGGCTCGAGCTTGGTCTCGATGCCGGGCAGCAGGCCGCCGACGGTGCCGCGGCGGTTGTCGGTGGGCTTGTTCACCGCGATCACCGGCGAGGCCTCCGTGGCCCCGTAGCCCTCCAGCAGCGGGATGGGGCCGAAGCGCTCGGTGATCAGGTTGTGGGTCTCCTCGCGCACCTTCTCGGCGCCGCAGACCACGAACTTCAGCCCCGACAGGTCGCCCGGCTCGGCGGCGCGGGCGTACTGGTTGATGAAGGTGTCCGTGGCCAGCAGCACCGCCGCCTTGGAGTCCTTCACCAGCGGCGGGATCTGCTTGGTGTGCAGGGGCGAGGGGTACTCGAACGCCTTCATCCCGGTAAGCAGCGGCAGCAGCACCCCGCCGGTCAGGCCGAAGACGTGGAAGATCGGCAGCGGGTTGAAGAACACCCAGTCGGGATCGAGCTCGATGTGGGCGGCGATCTGGTGGCAGTTGGCGACCAGGTTGGCCTGGGTGAGCACCACGCCGCGCGGCGCGCCGAAGCTGCCCGAGGTGAACAGGATCACGCCGGGATCGTCCGGCCGGGTGGCGGCGCGGAACTGCCGGGGCAGGGCGCCGGCCGCGGCGGCGAACAGCTTGTCCTGAAGCCCGATCGTCTCGCGGACCTCCTCCAGATAGACGACCTTGGTCAGGCCCTCGAGGGCGTCGATCAGGTCGTGCAGCTTCCCCTGTTCCACGAAACGGTGGGAGGTCAGCACGGTCTTCACGCCGGCCAGCTCGCAGGCCGCCTTCAGGTTCCGGATGCCGGCCGTGAAGTTCAGCATGGTCGGCGTGCGGCCGAAGGCGTGCAGGGCGAAGAAGGTGACCACGCCGCCGGCGCTGGCCGGCAGCATGACGCCGACCCGCTCGCCCGACCGGGTCATGGCGGCGAGCTTGCGGCCGAGCGCAAAGGAGGCGCGGATCAGGTCGCGGTAGGTGAGGGGGTTCCGCTCCTGGTCCTCCAGGATCGGCTTCTTGGCGCCGTGGGTCTGGCTCGCGTCGATCAGGGCGTCGAAAAGCGAGGTGCGGATGCGGTTGGCATCGAAGGTACGCGACAAGGGGCGTACGTCTCCCGAACTGTTCTCGTTGGCGCGCAAACTATAGCCGGGCCGTGACTCTGAAAAGGTCGGCAACAATCCGTGAGTTCCGCCGCGGCGCATCGCACGCTTGATCCGGAGCCCCTAACGGCCGATCTAGGGTCTATGGCCGTGGTCATCGACACCCTGGACGGCAAGCGTCCGCGTCACCCCGAGAAGCAGAACCGTCCGGAGACGCCGATCCTGCGAAAGCCGGAATGGCTGCGCGTGCGCGCGCCGGGCTCGGCCGGCTACAACGCAACGCGCTCGATCGTGAAGGACAACGGCCTCGTCACCGTCTGCGAGGAGGCGGCCTGCCCGAACATCGGGGAGTGCTGGTCCAAGAACCACGCCACCATGATGATCATGGGCGAGGTCTGCACCCGGGCGTGCGCCTTCTGCAACGTCACGACCGGCAAGCCGAACCCGCTGGATCCCACCGAGCCGGCCCGCGTGGCCGAGGCCGTGGCCAAGATGGGCCTCGCCCACGTCGTGATCACCTCGGTGGACCGCGACGACCTCAGCGACGGCGGCGCGGGCCACTTCGCCGAAGTCGTGCGGGCCATCCGAGCGGCCTCGCCCACCACCACCATCGAAATCCTGACGCCGGACTTCCTGCGGAAGCCCACGAGCGCCGCCGAGCTGGTGATCGACGCCAAGCCGGACGTCTTCAACCACAACCTCGAGACCGTGCCGCGGCTCTACCTCTCGATCCGGCCCGGCGCGCGCTACTACCACTCGCTGCGCCTGCTGGAGCGGGTGAAGGAGCGCGATCCGACCCAGTTCACCAAGTCGGGCGTCATGGTCGGACTGGGGGAGACGAAGGAGGAGGTCATGCAGGTGATGGACGACATGCGGTCCGCCGGCGTCGACTTCATCACCATCGGCCAGTACCTGCAGCCCACCCGCCGGCACGCCGCCATCGACCGGTTCGTCCATCCGGACGAGTTCAGGGCGCTGGAGGAGATCGCCCGGGCCAAGGGGTTCCTGATGGTCTCGTCCAGCCCGCTCACCCGCTCGTCGCACCACGCCGGCGAGGACTTCGCCCGCCTGCAGGCGGCGCGGATGGCCCGTGAAAGCGCGGCCTGAGGCCGGCGGCATGCGCCACCACGTTTCCAAGCTCCTGCCGTACACGCCCGAGCAGCTCTTCACCCTCGTGGGCGACGTGAGCCGCTACGCCGAGTTCGTCCCGTGGGTGACCGCGATGCGCACCTGGAACCAGCGCCAGCTCAGCGACGGGGTGGACGCGGTGGACGCCGAGGCGAAGGTGGGCTTCTCGTTCCTGAAGGAGCGGTTCGCCACCCGCGTCCGGCGGGACGCCAAGAACCACCAGATCGATACCAGCCTGCTGTCCGGGCCCTTCCGGAAGCTGGAGAACCGCTGGCGGTTCATCGACGCCGGGCACGGCTGCACCCGCATCGAGTTCGACATCGATTTCCAGTTCAAGTCCCGCCTGCTGGAGGGCCTTCTGGCGGCGAACTTCAGCCATGCGGTGGATCGCCTGATGGGCTGCTTCGAGGCCCGGGCGAAGAGCCTGTACGGCGAGGCCGCGCCGGCGGCGGCCGGTCCGGGCGGCGTCACCGCCTAGGCCAGCCCTCTACCCGGCCGTCATCGCCGGCCTCCTGCCCCTCGTCGGAGCCGATCGCTGCCCGGGACAAGCCCGGCCATGACGAGGCGGCGTTGTCGTCATGCAATCCGGTCGCGCAGCGCCTGGAGGGCGGCCTGGACGGCGGCGAACTGGATGCCCTCGCGCGTCTCCTCCTCGAACAGCTCCTGGCGGTGCATCAGGCCGTGGTTGGTGCGGGCGGTGGCGATGTGGACGGTGCCCACCGGCTTCATGGGCGTCCCGCCGCCCGGGCCCGCGATGCCGGTGATCGCCACGGCGAGGTGGGCGTGGCTGGCCTCCAGGGCGCCCTCGGCCATCATCCGGGCCACGGGCTCGGAGACCGCGCCCATGTCGGCGATCAGGTCGCCGGGCACCCCCAGCAGCTCCTGTTTGGCGCGGTTGGAATAGGTGACGAAGCCGCGCTCGAAGACGTCGGAGGCGCCGGCGACGGAGCAGATGGCGCCGGCCACCAGGCCGCCGGTGCAGCTCTCGGCCGTGACGATCCGCAGCGACCGTTCGCGGGCCTCGTCGATCAGCAGGCGGGCCAGCGTCACGATCTCCAGGGAAAACATCGGTGCGCGACCCCGCGAAAATTGGCTGGTTGGTAAGAACGCCAGACCACAACATCGGCAGCGTCACCGATTCAAGGCGGAAAGCGTCCATGACCACGATCGCGGCCGACCGGACCGGCCTCCGACCGCCCCCGGCTCTGTTCGCCATCACCGTCTTCTCCAGCGCCGCCCTGGTGTTCCTGGTGCAGCCGATGGTGGCCAAGCTGGTTCTGCCCCTGCTGGGCGGCAGCCCGTCGGTCTGGAACACCAGCATGGCCTTCTTCCAGCTCGCCCTGCTGGCCGGCTACGGCTACGCCCACCTGCTGCAGAAGGTCCCGTCCGTGGGCCGGCAGGCGGCGATCCACGGGGCGGTCCTGCTGGCGGCGGCGCTCGCCCTGCCGCTGCGGGTCAATGAACTGGTCGGCGAGCCGTCCTCGACGCATCCGAACCTCTGGCTGCTCGGCGTGCTGGCGGTCTCGATCGGCGCGCCGTTCGCCGTCCTCTCGGCCACCGCGCCGCTAGTGCAGGCCTGGCACGCGCGGACCATCGGTGCGGAGGAAGGGAAGGAGCCCTACGTCCTCTACGCCGCCAGCAACCTGGGCAGCCTGCTGGCGCTGCTCGCCTATCCGATCCTGGTGGAGCCGGCCTTCACCGTCTTGGGCCAGCGGATCGGCTGGAGCCTGGGCTACGGCGCCTTCGTCCTGCTGATGGCGGGCCTGGCCTTGGTGGTGGCCCGGGCGCAGGACCATGCGCCGGACGTGGCGGAGGTCCGCAAGGCCGCGCCGCTCTCCTGGCGCGAGCGCGGCGCCTGGGTGGCGCTGGCGGCGATCCCGTCCAGCCTGATGCTCGGGGTCACCACCCACATCACCACGGACGTGGCCTCGGCGCCCTTCCTGTGGGTCGCGCCGCTGGCCCTCTACCTGCTGACCTTCATCATAGCTTTCCAGCGCAAACCCTTGATTCCCTGGGACCTGACGCTGGTGCTTCAGGCGGCGGCCCTGGCCGGCTGCGCAGCGCTCTTGCCCTACAAGGCGACCAACCTGCTGGTGCAGCTCCTGGTCCACCTGGCGGCCTTCTTCCTCACCGCCCTGATGTGCCACCAGCGGCTGGTGGCGCGCCGGCCGGATCCGGCGCACCTGACCGAATTCTACCTGTGGCTCTCGGTGGGCGGGGTGGTCGGCGGCGCCTTCAACGCCTTTGTGGCGCCGGTGATCTTCAACAACGTCTGGGAATATCCGCTGGTCCTGGCGCTGTCGGCCTTCGCGCGGCCCTGGGGCCCGGCCAGGATCGAGCCGTGGAGCTGGGCCATGCTGATCCTGGGCGTGGTCTCGGCGGCCGTGGCGCCGATCCTGATGACCTTCGTCGGCCCGACCCTGGAGACCCGCGCCCTGGTGGGCGATTTCAGCCAGAGCGACTTCCTCGAGCTCGGGGTGCGCGTGCTGATGTGCGCGGCGGTGATCTCGGCCTTCCTGGTCCGCAAGCATACGCTCTTCCTGTTCGCCATCGTGGCGGTGATCTCGCTGGCCGGCGACGCGGTGGCCGACCGGGTGAACACCACCAAGACCTGGCGCAGCTTCTTCGGCGTGCTGTCGCTGTCGAAGACCGAGGCCGCGGCGCGGGGCGGCGAGATCCGCATGCTGGCGCACGGCACGACCCTGCACGGGGCCCAGGCCGTGCACCCGCAGTGGGCCTGCCAGCCGATGGTCTACTACACCGTGGGGACGCCGATCGGTCAGGTGTTCATCCGCCAGCAGCACGAGCGGCCGGCGACGCGCATCGGCGCGGTGGGCCTGGGGACCGGCTCGGTGGCGGCCTACGTCCGGCCGGGCGACCGGCTGACCTTCTTCGAGATCGACCCGCTGGTGATCCGCATCGCCACGGACCCGGAGTACTTCACCTACACCACCAAGTGCGCCCAGGGGCCGATCGACTACGTGGTGGGCGATGCGCGCCTGACCGTGGCCAAGCAGCCGGACGAGGCCTTCGACATCCTGCTGATCGACGCCTTCTCGTCGGACTCCGTGCCGACGCACCTGCTCACCGTCGAGGCGGTGCGGGGCTACCTGCGGAAGCTGAAGCCGGACGGGGTGCTGATCCTGCACCTTTCCAACCGCAACCTCGAACTGCTCGGGCCGGCGCAGGCCGTGGTGCGGGCGGCGGGCGGCCATGGCTACCTGCAGAAGCGCCGGGTGATCGGCGGCGACGCCTTCTGGGAAGCCGACGAGGACGCCATCGTGGTCGGCCGCACGCCGCAGGCTGTGGCCGCCTATGGCGCCGACCCGCGTTGGCTGGCGCTGGACCCCAACCAGACACGGCCCTGGACAGACGACTACACCAACGTGCCGGGCGCGCTGTGGCGGAAGCTGCAGGAACGCTACGCCTGGATCCCGCGCTAGGCGCGCGGGACGTCTTCCGCGCCGTCCGCGGGGTCCCTGGTTCCTTGGCCGTCGCTAGAGCGGCGTCTCGAGGGCGACGACGGCCTGGGCCATGAGGCCTTCCTCGCGGCCGGTGAAGCCCATGCCCTCCGTCGTGGTGGCCTTGACGCTGACCCGATGGACCGGGATCTCCAGCAGCTCGGCGATGCGGACGCGCATGGCGTCGCGGTGCGGGCGGATCTTCGGCCGCTCGCAGATCAGGGTCACGTCGGCGTTCAGGATGCGGGCGCCGCGGGCCTGGGCGAGCTTCACGGCGTGGATCAGGAACTGGTCCGACGAGGCGCCCCTCCAGCGCGGGTCGGACGGTGGGAAGTGCTCGCCGATGTCACCCTCGCCGATGGCGCCGAGCACCGCGTCGGTGAGCGCGTGCAGGCCGCAGTCGGCGTCGGAGTGGCCGATCAGGCCCACGTCGTGCTCGATGCGGATGCCGCACAGCCAGACCACGTCGCCCGGGCCGAACCGGTGGGCGTCGATCCCCTGGCCCATCCGCACCATGCGGCGGGAGGCGGCGAGCTGCTCGGCCATGAGGAAGTCCTCAGGGTAGGTCAGCTTCATCAGCATGGGGTCGCCGGGCACCATGGCGACGTGGCCGCCGGCGCGCTCCACCACGGCGGCGTCATCGGTGGGCTCCTCGCCGGCGGGCCAACGGCGGTAGGCGGCCTTCAGCCGGCCCGCCTTGAAGGCCTGGGGCGTCTGGGCCCGCCAGAGGCCGTCGCGCGGGACGGTCTCGTCGATCAGGCCCTCGCCGCGCTTCAGGGTGTCGGGCACGGGCAGGGCGGGCACCGCGCCGTCGGCCAGGTCGAGGGCGGCGAGCAGCCGGTCCACGTGCTCGCGGGTGACGAACGGGCGGGCGGCGTCGTGCACCAGGACCGGCTGGTTGCGGCCGGCGGTGATGGCGGCGAGGCCCGCCTGGACCGAATCCGCGCGGGTCCTTCCGCCGGTGACGGCCTTCCAGCCCTCCAGCCCGGCCAGGGCCTCGTCCACCTGGGCCATGCGGTCGTGGGCGACGACCACCACCACCTCGCGCGCGCCGGCGGATAGCAGGCCCTCGACGGACCAGCGGACAATCGGCCTGGATCCGAGCGTGCGCCAGGCCTTGGGCTCTCCCGGCCCCGCGCGCAAACCCGCCCCCGCCGCGACGACAACCGCGGAAAAACTCATGGGCCCTGTTTAGGCCGCGGCGGGAACTTGTCCAGATTCGCGGGGCTTTACGGCGTCGCGCAATGTGCCTAAAACTAAGGCGTTGGGGATGAGTAAAAAATGAGCAGCAAGCTCAGGATTGGTCCTGTCGAGGTCGCCGGCCGCGCCTGGATCGCGCCGATGACGGGGGTGTCGGACCTGCCGTTCCGCCGCGCCGCCAGCCGGCTGGGCGCGGCCTACGTGGCCACCGAGATGGTGGCCTGCGCCGAGTTCTCGAAGGGCCGCCCGGACGTCGTCCGCCGCGCCGCAGTGGGCGAGGGCCTGCCGCTGATGGTCGTGCAACTGGTCGGCCGCGACCCGGTCCACGTGGCCGAGGGCGCGCGCCTTGCGGTCGAGGCCGGCGCCCAGATCGTCGACCTGAACTTCGGCTGCCCGGCCAAGGAGGTCACCGGCGTCCTGTCGGGGTCGGCCCTGATGCGCGAGCCGGACCTGGCCTGCCGCCTCGTGGAGGCCGCAGTGGAGGCGGTGGACGTACCCGTCACGGTGAAGATGCGCCTGGGCTGGGACGAGTCTTCGAAGAACGCGCCGGAGCTCGCCGCCAAGGCCCAGGCGATCGGGGCGGCGGCCGTGACGGTGCACGCCCGCACGCGCAGCCAGTTCTACAAGGGCGAGGCGCGCTGGGCCGAGGTGGCGCCGGTGAAGGCGGCGGTGTCGATCCCGGTGATCGTCAACGGAGACATCGTCGACGGCGACACGGCCAAGCAGGCGCTGGCGGCGTCGGGCGCCGATGCGGTGATGGTCGGGCGCGGGGTCTACGGCAAGCCGTGGGTGGCGGCGCAGATCGAGGCCGCCCTGGACGGTCGGCCCTTCGCCGAGCCGGATGTCGACGCCCGGCTGGCGATCGCGCTGGACCACTTCCGCGACAGCCTGGAGTTCTACGGCGAGCGCCTGGGCCTGCGGATCTTCCGCAAGCACCTGGCCGCCTACATCGAAAACGCCCCCTGGCCCGCGTTCGCGCAGGCCAGGCGAGAAGCGAGGGCGGCGCTCTGCCGCATCGAGGACGCGCACGAAGTGGAGCGGGGGCTGACCGCCCTCTGGCGAACTCCGGACAGGCTGGCGGCATGACAGGAAAGACGCGAACCCGGGCGGGGGGCCCGGACGCAGACGCGCTGAAGGCGGCGGCCTTCGAGCTCTCCCCGGACCCCTCCATGGTGGTGGACTCCGAAGGCGCCCTGGTGGCGGTGAACGAGGCGGCCGAGGCCCTGTTCGGACAGGGGCTGGGCCTCCTGGCCCGCGGGCGTTTCCGGGCGGCGCTGCCGCCGGGCTCAGCGCTGGTCTCGCTGCTCAACCGGGCCATCGAGGAAGACGCCCGCGTGCGCGAGCGCGGCGTGCAGATCAGCCTGTTCGGCCTGCCGCCGTTCGAGGCCGACGGCGCGGCCGCCCCGCTGGGCGACGGCTCGGTGCTGCTGACCCTGTCGGTGAAGGCCGGACTCGGCACGGAGCGCGGCACGGCGGAGGCGGCGGGGCTGCGCTCCATCGTCGGCCTCGGCCGGATGCTGGCCCACGAGATCAAGAACCCGCTGGCCGGGATCCGCGGGGCGGCGCAACTCCTGAAGGCGGGCGCCAAGGCCGAGGACGCGCCGCTGGCCCAGCTCATCGTCGACGAGACGGACCGGGTGCGCCGGCTGGTGGAGCGGATGGAGGCGTTCTCGGACGACCACCTGCCGTCGCTAACCCCGCTGAACATCCACCAGATCCTCGACCGGGTGCGCGCGCTGGCGGCCAACGGCGTCGCCGACGGTCTGGTGCTGCGCGAGCAGTACGACCCGTCCCTGCCGCCGGTTCTGGGCGACGAGGACCAGCTCATCCAGGTGTTCCTGAACCTGGTGAAGAACGCCGCCGAGGCCGCGCATGCGCGCGGCGACGGGCGCGGCGAGCTGTGCATCACGACCGCCTACCGGCACGGCGTGCGGGTGCGGGCGGTGAAGGGCCAGCCGGCCCGCGGCGCGCCGCTGGAGGTGCGCATCATCGACAACGGGCCGGGCGTGCCGCCGCACCTGCGCGAGCACCTGTTCCAGCCGTTCGTCACCACCAAGGCCAACGGCGCGGGCCTCGGCCTGGCGCTGGTCGCCAAGCTGGTCGCCGGCCATGGCGGCCTGATCGATTTCGAATCCGAGCCCGGGCGGACGATGTTCCGGGTGCTGCTTCCCATCGCCACCGAAGAGGACGTCAGGGCATGAACGCGGCCGCGAAGAAGATCCTGATCGCCGACGACGATTCCTCGATCCGGCTGGTGCTGTCGCAGGCGTTCACCCGCCTGGGCTACCAGGTGCGGGCCACCGGGAACGCCACGACGCTGCTGAAGTGGGTGTCGGACGGGGAAGGGGACCTGGTGGTCACCGACGTCGTCATGCCCGACGAGAACGTCTTCGACGTCCTGCCGCGCATCAAGAAGGAGCGGCCGAAGCTGCCGGTCATCGTGATGAGCGCGCAGAACAACCTGATCACCGCGGTCAATGCGGCGGAGGTGGGGGCCTTCGACTATGTGCCCAAGCCCTTCGACCTGGACGACATGACATCGGCGGCGCGCCGCGCGCTGGCCAAGCCGGCCGACGTGGAGGCCTCGAAGGCCCAGGCCCGCGCCGTGCGCGACGACCGGCTGCCGCTGATCGGCCGCTCGGGCCCGATGCAGGACGTCTACCGGACCATCGCGCGGCTGGTCGGCGCGGACCTGACGGTGCTGATTCTCGGCGAGAGCGGCACCGGCAAGGAGCTGGTGGCCCGCGCCCTGCACGACATGGGCCGCCGCCGCGACGGCAAGTTCGTGGTCATCAACCTCGCCGCCGTGCCGCGCGAGCGCGTCGAGGCCGAGCTGTTCGGCAAGGAGGACGGCGACTACGGCAAGCTCGTGGAGGCCGACGGCGGCACCCTGTTCCTGGACGAGATCGGCGACATGCCGCTGGACGCCCAGACGCGGCTGCTGCGGGTGATCGACGGCTCCGAGCCGGCGCTGAACCCGAAGACCGGCCGGCGGCCGAACGTGCGGATCATCGCGGCCACCAACCGCGACCTGCGCGCGCTGATCCAGCAGGGGCTGTTCCGCGAAGACCTCTACTTCCGCCTGAACGTCGCCCCCGTGCGCCTGCCGCCGCTGCGCGACCGGGCCGACGACATCCCGGACCTCGCCCGCGCCTTCCTGCTGCGGGCCAACCGCGAGGGCCTGCCGGCCAAGACCATCGACGCCGGCGCGCTGGAGCGGCTGAAGCTGCATTCCTGGCCGGGCAACGTCCGCGAGCTGGAGAACCTGGTCCGGCGGATCTGCGCCCTCTACGCCGAGGACCTGATCACCGCCCGCATCGTCGAGCGCGAGCTCGCCGACCAGCAGCCGGTCGTCGAGGGGCAGGAGGGCCCCGCGACGCTGGCCCAGCTCGTGGAGCGCAAGCTCGCCACCTACTTCGCCGACCAGCCGGACGGTCTGCCGCCGCCGGGGCTCTACGACCGGGTGCTGGAGGAGGTGGAGCGGCCGCTGATCCAGCTCACCCTGGCGGCCACGCGCGGCAACCAGGTGCGCGCCGCCGAGGTGCTGGGCCTCAACCGCAACACGCTGCGCAAGAAGATCCAGGACCTGGGCGTGGAGATGAGCCGCGGCCGCCGCTGACGACCGAATGCGGCTCTGCCGCAAATGCACAACATCGCTGTTGCGTTTGGAGCACAGGTCCGTAGGCTCCCGACGCAATGGCGTTGCTGGCTGACCAGATCCGAGAGAGCGAGACCGCCGCCCGGGTCTGGCGGGCGCTGAACTCCCGCCTGGTGCTGGGCGTCAGCTATGGCGTGGCCGCCGCGCTGACCGGCGTCGCCATCCTGCTGGCCGCCTCGCCGCCGGAGACCGGGCCGCTCGGGCCGGCGAGCCAGCTCATCCTCACCGTGCTGTCGCTGAACCTGGTGCTGATCCTGGCGATCACCACCATCGTGGCCCTGCGCTTCACGGCTCTGCTGAACGCCCGCGAGAGCGACGCCGGCGCCCGGCTGCACCTGCGATTCGTCACCTTGTTCGCGCTCGCGGCCGTCGCTCCGGCCGTGGTGGTGGCGCTGTTCTACGGCGTGCTGGTCAACCGCGGCGTCGACAACTGGCTGGGCCAGCGGGTGCAGACCGTGGTGGAGAACTCGGCCACGGTGGCCCGCTCCTACGTCGAGGACCAGAAGCGCTACATCGGCGACCACGTGAGCCTGATGGGGGCGGACCTGAACCGCGCCGCGCCGGGCCTGCAGGAGAGCCCGGTGGCGTTCAGCCACTACCTCGCGGAGCAGGCGGCCTACCACGCCTTCCCCTCCGCCTACCTGATCGACCGCGAGGGCCGGGTGCTCGCCCGCGCCGAGAGCGCCGACGCGCCGGCCTTCGTGATCCCCCCGGAATCCAGCTTCCGCGCCGCCGACGAAGGCGACATCTCGGTGCCGGCGTTCGACTCGCCGGACCTGATGCGGGCGGTCTACCGGCTCACCGCCTATCCGGACGCCTACCTCTACATCGCCCACCCGGTGGAGAAGGGCATCATCAATCACCTGCTGGAGGCGGAGGCCTCGCTGGTCAGCTACCGCGAGGCGGCGCAGAACCGGCAGCGGATCCAGGCGATCTTCGCGCTCTCCTATTCGGAGACGGCGCTGCTGGTGCTCGTGGGCGCGGTGTGGCTTGGCCTGGGCGCGGCCAACGCCATCTCCGGGCCGGTGGCGCGGCTGGTGCAGGCGGCCGGCAAGGTGGCCGGCGGCGACCTCAGCGCCCGCGTCGACGCCGACAGCGATCCCGAGGAGATCGCGGTGTTGTCCCGCGCGTTCAACAGCATGACGCACGATCTTCAGGTGCAGCAGGAGGCGCTGCGGCGCGCCGGCCGCGAAGCCGAGCGGCGGCGGCAGTTCATCGAGACGGTCCTGGCCGAGGTGAGCGCCGGGGTCATCGGCCTCGACGCCAAGGGCCGCATCTCGGCGGCCAACAGGCAGGCCGCCCTGCTGCTCGACCTGCCGGGCGACCACGGCCGCGGCCGCAAGCTGAAGGACGTCGCGCCGGAGATCGCCGCCGTGGTGGAGACGGCCGGCCGCGGCGGCGCCGAGGAGGAGGTGGACGTCACCCGCGGCCGCGAGACGCGCCGCCTGCGGGTGCGGGCCAGCCACTCCGACGACGGGCCGGTGCTCACCTTCGACGACATCACCCGGCTGGTGACCGCCCAGCGCAACGCCGCCTGGCGCGACGTCGCGCGCCGCATCGCCCACGAGATCAAGAACCCGCTGACGCCGATCCAGCTCTCGGCCGAGCGGCTTCGGAAGAAGTACCGGAAGGACATCGCCGAGGCCGAGCTCGAGACCTTCGACCGCTGCACCGACACCATCGTCCGGCAGGTGGGCGACATCGGCCGGATGGTGGACGAATTCTCCGCCTTCGCCCGGATGCCGGCGCCGAAGTTCGCGGAGCAGGACGCGGCCGAGCTGATCCGGGCGGCGGTGTTCGCCCAGCGGGTGGCCAGCCCGGACCTGAAGGTGGAGCTGGCGGACCCGGTGCCCGAGGTTGTGGTGCTGGCCGACGGCCGGATGCTGGCCCAGGCGCTGACGAACGTGCTGAAGAACGCCTCGGAGGCGATCGCCGCGCACAAGGCGCGCACGCCGAAGGCCGAGGGCGTGATCACCGCCAGGCTGATCTCCGACGAGGCCGGCGTGGCGTTCGAGGTCGAGGACAACGGCCTGGGCCTGCCGGCCAAGGACCGCGACCGGCTGACCGAGCCCTATGTGACGACCCGCGAGAAGGGCACCGGCCTCGGCCTCGCGATCGTGAAGCGGATTATGGAAGACCACGGCGGCGAGCTGGAGCTCACCGACGCGCGCGGCGGGCAGGGGGCTCTGGCCATCCTGCGGCTGCCGGCGAGCGCGCGGGTGCGAGGCAAGAGCGCCGCCGAGGCCGTGACGGCGTGAGGTGAACGATGGCGTCTGACGTTCTTGTGGTCGACGACGAGGCCGATATCCGCGAGCTGGTGGCGGGCATCCTGACGGACGAGGGCTATGCCGTCCGCACCGCCAACGACTCCGAATCGGCGCTCGCCGCCATCCGGGCGCGAAAGCCCGCCCTGCTGATCCTCGACATCTGGATGTCGGGCGGCGGCATGGACGGGCTCGAGCTGCTGGACATGGTCAAGGCGCTCGACCCCGACCTGCCCGTGGTGATGATCTCCGGGCACGGGAATATCGAGACCGCGGTCAGCGCGATCAAGCGCGGCGCCTACGACTTCCTGGAGAAGCCGTTCAAGTCCGACCGGCTGCTGCTGGTGATCGAGCGGGCGCTGGAGGCAGCCAACTTGCGGCGGGAGAACCGACGCCTGCGCGCCCAGGCGATCACGCCCGAGGGGCTGATCGGCCGCTCGGTCGCGGCCCAGCAGCTCCGCCAGATGATCGCCAAGCTCGCCCCGGCCAACAGCCGGGTGCTGATCTCCGGGCCGCCCGGGTCCGGCAAGGAGACGGTGGCCCGGCTGATCCACGCCGCCAGCCCGCGGACCCGCAACGAGTTCGTGGCCATCAGCGCCGCCGGTATGACGCCCGAACGCATGGACGTGGAGCTGTTTGGCGAGGAAGGCGAGGGCGGCCGGCCGGCCAAGATCGGCGTCTTCGAGCGCGCGCACTCCGGCACCCTCTACCTCGACGAGGTGGCGGACATGCCCCGCGAGACCCAAAGCCGGATCCTGCGGGTGCTGGTGGAGCAGCGCTTCCGTCGGGTAGGCGGCGACAGCGACGTGCAGGTGGACGTCCGGGTGGTCTCCTCCACCTCGCGCGACCTGCGGGAGGAGATCGCCGCCGGCCGGTTCCGCGAGGACCTGTTCCACCGGCTGAACGTGGTGCCGGTCAATGTACCGGGCCTGGCCGAGCGGCGGGAGGACATCCCGGAGCTGGTTGACTACTTCATCCAGCGGATCTGCGAGGCCACGGGCATGCCGCGCCGGACGCTGGCCGACGACGCCCTGGCGACCCTGCAGGTGCGCGCCTGGCCGGGCAACCTGCGCCAGCTCCGCAACAACGTGGAGCGGATGCTGATCCTGGCCTCGGGCGCGCCGTCCGAGCCGATCACGGCGGAGATGCTGCCGGCCGAGGCGACGGTGAACGACCAGCCCTCGGCGATCGGCGCCGAGCGGATCATCGCCCTGCCGCTGCGCGAGGCGCGCGAGGTGTTCGAGCGGGAGTACCTGAACGCCCAGATGCTCCGCTTCTCCGGAAACATCTCGCGCACGGCGGCCTTCATCGGCATGGAGCGCTCGGCCCTGCACCGCAAGCTGAAGTCGCTCGGCCTCTCCGGCCGTCAGCTCGAGGAAGAAGGCGTCTGATGGGCCGCATCGCGTATGTGAACGGGCGGTTCGTCCCGCACCGCGACGCCTACGTGCACATCGAGGACCGCGGCTACCAACTCGCCGACGCGGTCTACGAGGTCTGGGCGCTGTTCGATGGCAAGCTGGCCGACGCCGAGGGGCACTTCGTGCGCCTGGAGCGCAGCCTGTCGGAGCTTTCGATCGCCATGCCCATGAGCCGGGCGGCGCTCACGGTCGTGCTGCGCGAGGCGGTCCGGCGCAACCGGGTCCGCGACGGGCTCCTGTATTTGCAGGTCAGCCGGGGCGTCGCGCCGCGCGACCACGCCTTCCCCAACCCGCCGGTGCGCCCAGCGGTCGTAATCACCGCCAAGGCGCTGGACCGCACGGCGGTGGAGGCGAAGGCGGCCAAGGGGATCACCGTCGTCACCACGCCGGAGAACCGCTGGGGCCGTTGCGACATCAAGACGGTGGGCCTGCTGCCCAACGCCATGGCCAAGCAGAAGGCCCGCGAGGCCGGCGCCGGGGAGGCCTGGTTCGTGGACGAACTGGGCTTCGTCACCGAGGGGGCCTCGTCCAACGCCTGGATCGTAGGTCAGGACGGCCGGCTGCGCACGCGCGACACCAACGCCAACATCCTGCGTGGCGTGACCCGGCTCACCCTGATGGACGTGATCCGCGACGCCGGCCTCGAAGTGGACGAGCGTCCGTTCACGCCCGAGGAGGCCACCCAGGCCAGCGAGGCCTTCATTACCGGGGCCGGCAGCCTCGTCCTGCCGGTGATCGCGGTGGACGGAAAGCCGGTGGGAAAAGGTGGGGTCGGGCCGGTGGCGATGCGGCTCCGGCGTCTCTATATCGAGCGCGCCAGGGCGACGGCGATCTGAAGATCGCCTTCGCGATTGCGGCTGCCGCAATTTCGGGCCAGCGTGACTTTGCGTGTGTGGGCGGCGCGTGGCCGCCCGTAATGAAAAAAGAGGCGAAAAGCCAATGAGCGACAAGAAACAGAACCTGCAGGACACCTTCCTCAACAGCGTGCGCAAGTCCAAGACGCCGCTGACCATCTTCCTGGTGAACGGTGTCAAGCTTCAGGGCGTGGTGAGCTGGTTCGACAACTTCTGCGTTCTGCTCCGTCGGGACGGGCAATCCCAGCTCGTCTACAAGCACGCGATCTCCACCATCATGCCGGCTCAGCCTGTGCAGCTGTACGAGCCGGCCGAAGACGAGCAAGATTGAGTTCCTCCTCCAAGTTCGTTGACCGCCAGGCGCCCGTGCAGGGCGCCGTCGTCATCCATCCGGACCGTGAAGGCCGCGGCTTCGCGCGCGACGCCGAGACGCGTCTCGACGAGGCCGTGGGCCTGGCGCTCGCCCTTGACCTCGAGGTCCGCGAGACCGCCATCGCGCCGCTGCGCAAGCTGACCCCCGCCACCCTGTTCGGGTCCGGCAAGGTGACCGAGATCGGCCACCTGATCGAGGCGGTGGGCGCGGACGTGGCCGTGGTGGACGACAGCCTGACGCCGGTCCAGCAACGCAATCTCGAGAAGGCCTGGCAGGTGAAGGTCATCGACCGCACCGGCCTGATCCTCGAGATCTTCGCCCGCCGCGCGCGGACCCGCGAGGGCCGCCTGCAGGTGGAGCTGGCCCGCCTGACCTACGAGCGCTCGCGGCTCGTGCGCACCTGGACCCACCTGGAGCGCCAGCGCGGCGGCTTCGGCGTCATGGGCGGCCCGGGCGAAACCCAGATCGAGACCGACCGCCGGCTGCTGGCGGAGAAGATCGGCAAGCTCAAGCGAGAGCTGGCCGAGGTCCGCCGCACGCGCACCCTGCAGCGGTCGGCGCGCAAGCGCGTGCCGTACCCGACCGTGGCGCTGGTGGGCTACACCAACGCCGGCAAGTCGACGCTGTTCAACCGCCTGACCCAGGCGGAGGTGGTGGCCGAGGACATGCTGTTCGCCACCCTCGACCCGACGCTCCGGATGCTGAAGCTGCCCGATGGCCGCCCGGCGATCCTGTCCGACACCGTGGGCTTCATCTCCGACCTGCCGCACGAACTGGTGGAGGCTTTCCGCGCCACACTGGAGGAAGTGCGCGAAGCCGACGTGGTGCTGCATGTGCGCGACATCGCGAGCGAGGAGACCGACGCCCAGGCCCAGGACGTCCGAACCGTGCTGGAACGGCTGGGCGTCGACATGGACGAGCGCCGCATCCTCGAGGTGTGGAACAAGGTCGACCTCCTGCCGGAGGAGGCCCGGGTCCAGGCGATGGGCGACGCCAAGCGCTCGCATCCGCCGGCCGTGCTGGTCTCGGCCGCGACCGGCGAGGGCTGCGACGTGCTGCTCCGGGAGGTCTCCGGCCTGGTGGACGAGGCGCCGCCGGTGGACGTCTACGCCCCGGCCGGAGAGGGCGCGGCGATCGCCTGGCTGTACCGGCATGGCCGGGTGATCGAGCGCAACGACGGCAAGGACGGCAGCGTCCGCCTGGCCGTCAGCCTGACGCCACAGGCGCTCGGCCAGTTCGAGCAGCTCTTTCCCCTGGCCGAGGTTCGCGGCCACTAGGCCCGAACCTCGCGCCGGCTTAAGCATTTGAGGTTCTGGCGCGTCTGCGCCGCCCGCAGACGCCCAGCCCCGGTTGCCTGATTGACGATTGATCCCGGTCGCGACGCCGACCTCGACCTTACCGCGTGCGACCGAGAACCGATCCACGTCCCAGGCGCCATCCAGCCTCACGGCCTGATGCTCGTCGCCGACGCGGCCACGCGCCGCGTGGTCGGCGGGGCAGGCGACCTGGAGGGTCGACTGGCGGCCGACTGGCTGGGCCGCGATCTGGACGCGCTGCTGGGCTGGAGCCTCGACGCCGACCGCGAGCCGCTGGACGCCGTGCCCGGCTGCGAGGAGGTGTTCGACGCGAGCTGCCACCGGTCCGGCGACCGGATCGTCGTGGAGCTGGAGCCCCGCACGGACGCCCCCAGCTCCGCCGTCGCCGTCCTGGCGCGGCTGAGCGGCGCGGCGGCCGGGTTCGAGCGGGCGAGCAGCCTGCAGGAGCTCTGCCAGCGCGCCGCGGCGGTCTTCCAGGAGATCACCGGCTTCGCCCGGGTGATGCTCTACCGGTTCCTGGACGACGAGGCCGGCGTGGTGGTGGCCGAGGCGCTGGCGCCGGGCCTGGGCTCGTTCCTGAACCACCACTTCCCGGCCACCGACATCCCCCGGCAGGCGCGGGCGCTCTATGTGCGAAACCGCGTCCGCAGCATCCCCGACGTCAGCTATGCGCCCGCGCCATTGCGGCCGGCCGCGGCGGGGCTCCAGGGGCTGGACCTCAGCGATTCCGTGCTGCGCAGCGTCTCGCCGGTGCACGTGCAGTACCTGAGGAACATGGGCGTCGGGGCCTCCGCCTCGGTGTCGATCGTCAAGGACGGGGTGCTCTGGGGTCTGGTGGCCTGCCACCACCCGGAGCCGCGGCTGATGTCGAAGGAGGTCCGGATGGCCTGCGACGCCCTGGCCGGCGCCCTGGGCCGCCAGGTGCGCGCCAAGGAGGAGGCCGAGCAGTACCGGCAGCGGATTCGGCTGCGCGCCTCCGAGGACCTGGTGATCGGAAAGCTCGGACCCGAGGCCGATCTCGCGAGCCTGCTGGAGCCGGCGGTCGCCGACCTCCTGAAGATGCTGCAGGCCACCGGCTTCGCCGCCGTGCAGGGCGGGCGCGCCTTCGTCGCCGGCCGCGCGCCGGCGGAGGCGGAGGTGGTGGCGCTCGGCGAATGGATCCGGACGCACACCACGGGCCAGCCGTTCGCAACGTCGGGCCTGTCGGCGCGCTTCGCCGCCGCGGCCGCCTACAGCGACGTCGCCAGCGGCCTGGTGGCCGTAACCCTGGAGGGCGAGGAGCCGGTCACCCTGATGTGGTTCCGGCCGGAGCAGGTGGAGGTGGTGAACTGGGCCGGCAATCCGCACAAGGCGGTGAACCTGGCGCCGGGGGAGGTGCTGACGCCCCGGGCCTCGTTCGAGGACTGGGCCGAGACGGTCCGCGGCCGCGCGGAGGCCTGGACGCTCGAGGAGGTGGAGGCCGCCGCCCGGGTCGCGCGTGCGATCCAGGAGGAGCGGCAGGCCCGGCGCGTGCGGGCGCTGAACCGCGAACTGACCGCCACCAACGCGGCCAACCAGCGCCTGCTGGCCCAGAAGGACCTGCTCATGAAGGAGGTCAGCCACCGGGTGCAGAACAGCCTGCAGCTCGTCTCGGCCTTCCTGCACCTGCAGGCCCGCGACTCCGGCGACGGCCCGGCGGCCGAGCAGTTGCAGGAGGCCCGGCGGCGCATCTCGGCCGTGGCCCTGGTGCACCGGCGGCTCTACTCCGACGAGCGCATCGAGACGGTGGACCTCGCCCGCTACATCGAGGACCTGCTGGCCGAGCTGGCGGCGTCCATCGACCCGGCCTGGAGGAATCAGCTCACCCTCGACCTCGCGCCGGTTCTGGCGCCCGCCGACCGGGCGATCACGCTCGGCCTGGTGGTCACCGAGCTGGTCATCAATGCGAGCAAGTACGCCTACGGCGGCGGACCGGGGCCGGTGAGCATCGCGCTCGAACAGCACCGCAGCCAGTTGCGCCTCATCGTCGCCGACCGCGGGGCGGGCAAGGCGCGGACCGGCTCCGGCTTCGGCAGCCGGATGATGGCCGCGATGGTGGAACGGCTCTCCGGCCGGCTGGAGGAGGCGGACAACGCCCCGGGCCACCGGGTGATCGTGACCTGTCCGATCAGCGAACCCGAGGCGTGAGGCCTCAGCCCTTCTCGGCGGCCTTGGCCTCGTCCCAGAGGGCGTCCATCTCCGCGAGGTCCGACTGGTCGGGCGTCCTGCCGCGCTCGGCGAGCCTGGCCTCGATGAAGCGGAAGCGGCGCACGAATTTGGCGTTGGTCCCGCGCAGCGCGTCCTCCGGGTCGACGTCCAGGGTGCGGGCGAGGTTGGCGACCACGAACAGCACGTCGCCCATCTCGTCGCGGGCCTTCTCGACGGCGCCGGCGGCGATCTCCGCCTTCAGCTCCTGGACCTCCTCGTCCAGCTTCTCCAACACCTCGGCCACCGAGGGCCAGACGAAGCCGACGCGGGCGGCGCGCTTGGAGAGCTTCACGGCCCGGGTGAGGGCGGGAAGGCCCGCCGGCACGTCGTCGAGCAGGCTTTCGGCCTTGCCCTTCTTCTCGCGCTCGGCCGCCTTCAGCTCTTCCCAGCCGGCCTTCTGGTCGGAGAGCGAGGCGTAGCTCTCCTCGCCGAACACATGCGGGTGGCGGCGGATCATCTTGTCGTTGATGGCCCGGGCCACGTCCTCGAAGCCGAAGGCGCCCTGTTCCTCGGCCATCCGCGAATGGAAGACCACCTGCAGCAGGAGGTCGCCCAGCTCCTCCTTCAGGTCGTGGAGGTCCTGGCGCTCGATGGCGTCCGCCACCTCGTACGCCTCTTCCACCGTGTAAGGCGCGATGGTGGCGAAGGTCTGCTCCACGTCCCACGGACAGCCGGTCTGGGGATCGCGCAGCCTGGCCATGATCGCCAGCAGGCGGTCGATGGGCCGCAGGTCGCCGGACGGGGCGGAGGAGGTCATCTGGAAATCCTGGAGGGCGCGCGGAAACGGAAACGGCGCGCGGCCATGAGACCGCGCGCCGTCGTGGGACGCAAGTTGGACCGGGCCGCCAGCGTCAGCGGCTGGCCAGGGTCTGCCCGGTGCTGAGCCGGCGTGCGAACCGCTCGAAAGCGTGCTCGGCGTCGGTCCACACCCAGTTCGACCAGGTGTTGCGGATGTCGGTCTCGTACCAGCTATAGCTCAGCGGGGTGACCCGGCCGTCGGCGGCGACGGCCTGGCCCTCGATCCGGGCCCCGCCGATGCCGAAGCTCTGCATGGAGAGGCCGGGCGTGTCGCCGAGCTGCTTGAAGGTCGGCCGGTTCGGGACGGCGTCCACGAGGGTCAGCTCGATCCGGGCGTCGTCGTAGGCGCCGGTGCGGGCGAGCTGGCGCTCCACGTCGGTGCGCAGCTCCTCGCGGAGCCGTTCGACGTCCTTCACGCCGTAGGTCTTCTCCGCCTTCTTCTGCAGCTCGGGGCTCAGGTTGACGGTGACGCTGGCGGGCGCGGCCAGCGCCGCGGAGCCGCTGGCGATCAGCGCGGCGGCGGCGAGGGCGAGGGTTCGCATGGGGTGACTCCCAATGATGTACAGTAATAACTAAACCACAGGACGCGGCGCCCGTCACGCGGCGTCTTCGGAGCCAATATAGGTCGCCCGCGGCCCCCCGGTAAGATGTTGACGGTGCTGAACCTTTTCGACCGGCGCGGGCGTCTGCGCCAGCGCCGCCCGGCTCAATGGCTGAGCAGCAGATAGCGCTGCGGCCGCCGCATCAGGGCGCGGGTGGCGCCGCCCAGGACCCACTCCACGGTCCGGCTGTGGCCGTAGGCCCCGGCGACGATCAGGTCGGCGCCCATGGCCGCGGCCTCGGCGTTCAGCTCGTCGGCGACGCTGGCGTCGGGCGCGCCGGTGACCGCGGACCGGGCGGGCGCGCCGTGCCGGCGCAGCGCCTCGGCGACGTCCTCCACCGCGGCGCGGGCGGCCTCGGCGCCTTCGTCGCCGCTGATCGCCAGCACCAGGACGTCCTCGGCGCGGGTGAGGAAGGGCAGGGCGTCGGCCACCGCGCGGCGGGCCTCGCGGGTGTCCTTCCAGGCGACCAGGATCTTGTCGGCCCGAAGATGTCCGTCGCCCGGCGGGGCGACCAGCACGGGCCGGCCGGCCGTGAGGATCACCTCGCTGGGATCGGCGGTGTTGTAGATGTCGCCGCTCTTGCCCTCGTCGGCGGTGACCACGATCAGGTCGGCGGCGCGGGCGGCCTGGGCGAGCGCCTTCACCGGGGTCAGGTCGACGACGCGCCACTCGAGGTCCGCCCCGGCGGCGTCCCGGCGGAAGGCGGTTTCGGCATTGGCGAGGTCCGCCTTCACCTGGCGGGCGAGCTGCTGGTACATCTCGGCGACGAGCTGGCCGGAGTAGGGGTCCAGCATGGAGATCGGCTCGTAGGTCTCGGCGCCGAGGCCGACGAGCCGCGCGCCGAAGCGCCGGGCGAGGCCGGCGGCGAGCTCGACGCGGTGGGCGCCCGCGAGGCCCGGCTGCACATGGACGAGCAGGGTGCGGTAGTCGTGGCCGACGCGGTCGCGGGCCCGGGGATCGGTGTCTTGCTGCACAGGCATCTCGTGTCTCCCGAAGGATGCGCGGCCGCGAACGCCTGGGCCGCCCAGGCGGCGGCCTACTCGGCCAGGCGTTCGAGGGTCTCCCAGCGCTTCACCGAGAAGCGGCGGGTGGAAGGGAATTCGACGACAGAGGCGTCCTGCAACTGGGTGAGCGTGCGCGACACCGTCTCGATGGTCAGGCCGAGGTAGTCGGCCATGTCCTGCCGGCCCATGAGCAGCTCGACGCGGTCCTGCTCGGCGGCTTCGGCGTGGGCGAGCAGGAAGGCGGCCACCTTGCCGCGGGCCGACTTTCGCGCCAGCAGCATCAGGTGGTTCTGGGTGCGCTGGAGCTCCCGGTGCGTGGCCGTCAGGATCGCCCGGTCGAGTTCGGCGTCGCCGGCCGAGGCGCGCACGGCGCTGCGGCGGACGACCTGCACGGTGCATTCGCTCAGGGCCTCGGCCGAGAAGCGGTGGTCGGGTCCGGGCTCCAGTCCGAAGAGGTCCCCGGGATAATAGAAGTCGCCGAGTTGGCGGCGGCCGTCGCTGGTGAGCCGGACGGTGCGCACGCAGCCGGAGACCAGCCGGTAGAGGTGCTCCACCTCGTCGTCCTGGGCATAGATCTCGGCGTTGCGCGCGAAGCGCATCTGCACCCCGAGCCGGTCCATCACACCGGTCAGGCTGGCGGCGGGAACTTCGGTGCGGGGGTCGCTCAGCGGATAGGCCAGGGTCATCGGGCGCTCCTTCCGGTTGAGCCACGTTCCCCCCGTTGCGCCCTTAACGATATTCCGGTCGCACACCTAAGTAGCGCTACGGAGGCGCCTCAGCCGCAGGCGCCCAGGACCTCCGCCTTCAGGGCCGCGGCGGACCGGTTCCAGGTGAGCCCGGCGAGCTTGCGGGCGCCCGCCTGGCCCCGCCGCCGGGCGTCCTCCCGGTCGAGGTAGGCCTGCTCCAGGCGCTCGACGATCTCGTCCACCTCGCTCTCGCCCCATCCGCCGACGCCGGGCGGGCCTTCCTGACCCGCGACGATCGCCTGGGTCTCCAGCACATAGGCGTTGTCGCCGTCGATAAGGTCGAGGTGGCCGGTGTTGGCCGATAGAACGACCGGCACGCCGCAGGCCATGGCCTCCATGGCGACCAGGTTGGTGCCGCCCTCGGCCCGGTTGGGGAACAGGGCGACATCCATCTCCCGCAGCACGGGCGGCAGGGCGGCGTTCGGAATGGCGCCGAGGTCCAGCACCTGGCCGGCCGGGACGTTGCTGGTGGCCGCCCAGGCGGCGACGTCGACCTGTCCGTTGGCGGCGAAGCGGACGGGCGCCACGAGCCCGCTGTCGTCCAGGGTGCGGGCCAAGCGCGGCCATGGCGAATGCCAGGCCGTCACGAGGAGCGCATCCGGGCGGCCGGCCGCGAAGCGGCGGAACGCCGCCAGGACGAGATCCTGACCCTTCCGTCGCTCGAGCTTGCCGCCGCTGAACACGGTGAACCGGTCGGCCAGGACGCCGGCGCGCGGGGCAGGGTGGAACAGGGTGGGATCCACGCCCTGCAGCACCGTCGTCACCCGCTCGACGCCATGCGCCCGCAGCAGACGAGCGTTCCAGTCCGAGCCGGCCACCACCAGGGCGTGGCGGTTGGCGCTCGCCACGAGGTCGTCGGCCATGGCGGCGTCCTCGAGGAACGGCACGGCGATGGTGGGATGGCCCACCAGCGGCCCGTCGTTGGGCGCCAGCGCGCCGCCGAGGTCGCTGACGAGGACCGGTGCGTTGAGGGCGATGGTCTCTCCCGGCGGCGCCTGGGCGCGCATCAACCGGGCCAAGGCGGCCGATGTGGCGAGAACCGGCTGCAGGGCGTGCATCCGCAGCGGGTCGAGCTGGATCTGCCGCGGATCGAAGCGCGCGACCGTCACCGGCTCGAGATCGGGGTCTCGCGCCCAGGCCAGCGTCAGGTTCAGCCCGTAGACGCCGAAGCCGAAGAAGCTGGAGAGTCCCCAGTGGATGAAGATCCTGCGCCGCATCCGCTCCCTCGGCTGCGCCATTCCGTGGGGCGAGAGGGCGCTGGGCCTGGGCCAGACATTCCTCGCCTAAGGAAGATTATCGGAAATATCAGGTGGCGAGGCCGTGGCCCCCGACGGGTTCCGTTTCGAAGCGCTCGCCGAAGCCGGCGATGATCGGGCGGGCCTTGGCGATCGCCTGCTGCACGGCCGGAAGCTGCAGCGAGGCCTGATGACTGGCCTGGCTGTCCCACACCTCGGTGATCCAGATGGCGTCGGCGTTCGTCGGGTCGCGCGCGATGACATAGCTCCGGCAGCCCGGCATGGCGCCGGTCCCGTCCATCAGGATCGCCACCAAGGCGTCGCGCTGGCCCGGCTTGGCCAGCATCTTTCCGATCAGCCCGTACATGGCCTTCGTCTCCCGCGCTTCGGCCGCGCCGCCGACGGCCGCCACCGCCGCCGCGCCCGCCACGAATTCCCGCCGTGCGATCTCCATGCGGCGAGCCTAGCCGTTAACCGCCGGCTCCGGGAGCGTCAGCTCGCCGGCCTCGATCCGCCGCAGCGTCTCCACGAAGAACGCCGGCTCCAGCGCCGTCACGCGCGCCTCCAGCGTCTCGGCCGTATCGCCGGCCAGCACCTCCACGCTGCGACGCGCGATCACCGGGCCCCGGTCATATTCCTCGTCCACCAGATGGATACAGACGCCGCTCTCCGGGACGCCGGCGGCGATCACCGCCTCGTGGACGCGCCGGCCGTACATGCCGTGGCCGCCGAAAGCCGGCAGCGGCCCGGGATGGATGTTGAGGACCCGTCCACGATACCGGCGAAGCGTCGCCGGACCGAGCCTGCGCAGATAGCCAGACATGACGATCAGCTCCACGCCGTGGGCCGCCATCTCGGCCGCCAGGGCCTCGTCGGAGCCCTCGGGATCGGCCTGGGTCGGGATACACAGCGCCGCCAGGCCGGCCTCGCGGGCCCACTCCAGCGCCACGGCCTTCCGGTTGTTGCTGACCAGCAGCCGGGCGTCCGCGGTGAGCTGCCCTGCCCTGATCGCGTTAACGATCGCGCGCGCGCTGCTACCGTTGGCGGACGCGAGGAAACCCAGCTTGAGCCCTTGAGAGATCACGTGAATTCCGCCCGCAGCTCATGTTCGAAGCGCAGCCCGTCGTAGGCCGGCTCCACCCCCTCGGGCAGGTCCTTCCGCAGCGCCTCGTAGTCGAGGTCGATGTGCAGGTTGGTGAGGATGGCGCGCCGCGGCCGCGCGCGGGCGATCCATTCCAGGGTGCGCTCCAGGTGGGCGTGGGTCGGGTGTGGCCGGTAGCGGAGCGCGTCGACGATCCAGACGTCCAGGTCACGCAGCGCCGCGAAGGCGGCGTCGTCGAGGTCCACCACGTCGCTGGAATAGGCCACGTCGCCGAACCGGTAGCCCACCGAGCGGATTTCGCCGTGGTCCTGGTCGAAGGTGACCACCGGGATCGCTCCGGACGGCCCCGCGACAGACCAGGCCTCGCCGTGCGGCGGCAGGGCGCGCGCGTCGCAGATGGCGGGGTAGCCCCCCTGCCCTTCGAACGCGTAGCCGAAGCGCAGCAGGGCGCTTTCGGTGGTCGGCGGGTCCATCCATACCGGGATCCGCGCCCGCTGGCGCAGGAAGAAGGCGCGCACGTCGTCCAGGCCGTGCATCTGGTCGGCGTGGTCGTGTGTGAGCAGCACGGCGTCCATGCGCTTGGCGCCGGACATGGCCGTCTGGATGCGCAGGTCCGGCGAGGTGTCGACGATCAGAGTCGTCTCCTGCTCGGGCGCGGCGCCGAGGCGGCGCACCAGCATGGAGCAGCGCGAGCGGAGGTTCTTCGGATTGGCGGGGTCGCAGGCGCCCCAGTCGCCGTCGGCCCGCGGAACGCCGCCCGAGGAGCCGGAGCCCAGGATGGTGAACTCCAGCACGCCGCTCACGGGCGGGGGATCCGGTCGAACAGGGCGAAGAAGGCGTCTTCGGTGCGGCGCTCGGCGTCCTTCAGCTCCCAGCCGCGGATCTCGGCGAGCTTGGCCAGCACGTGCGGCAGCATGGCGGGCTCGTTGCGCCGGCCGCGGTAGGGCGCGGGCGCCAGGTAGGGGCAGTCGGTCTCGACGATGATCCGGTCGGCGGGCATTTCGCGGATCACCTCGCGCACGTCCTCGGCGGCCTTGAAGGTGGCGATGCCGGAGACCGAGAACCAGGCGCCCAGCGCCGCGGCCCGCCGGGCGAGCTCGGCGCCCGAGGTGTAGCAGTGCATGAGCAGGCGAAAGGGCCCGCGGGCGTACTCCTCCTCGAGTATCGCGCCCATCACCTCGTCGGCTTCGCGGGTGTGGACCACCAGTGGCAGGCCGGTCTCGCGCGCGGCGGCCACGTGGGCGCGGAACACCCTGGCCTGCACGTCCCGGGGGCTGAGGTCGTAGTGGAAGTCGAGGCCGCACTCGCCGATGCCGACCACCCGTGGATCGCGCGCCAGCTCGACCAGCCGCTCGGGCGCGAGGTCGGGATCCTCCTTGGCTTCGTGCGGGTGGGTGCCCACGGTGCACCAGATGTCGGGGTGCTGCGCCACGTGCCGCACTTTTTCGAAGTTCGAGACCTTGTCCGAGATGTTGACCATCAGGCGCACGCCGGCCGCCAGAGCGCGGCTGATGACCGCCTCGCGGTCCTCGTCGAACTGAGGGGCGTGCAGGTTGACGTGGCTGTCGATCAGCATCGGGTGTTCGGGTCTCGCCGCTCAGGCTCTCGCGGCCTGACGGAGCTCGCGAAGCGCGGTGAATAGCGCGTCCGTGCGATCGAGGTTCAGGCCCTCGACCTCCCGCGGCAGGCGCTGGAGCGTCTCCCACGCCTGGGCCCAGTGATCAAGCGGGCCGATCCCCTGGCGGGTGCGGTCCAGCGCCAGGGTGTGCACACGCTCGGCCAGCCGCTCCAGCAGCAGGTTGAACTGCGCCTGCCCCTCCCCGCCCTTGAAGCGGTCGGCCAGCGACAGCGCGAAGGCCTCGTCCACCCGCGGCAGCTCGCCGAGCAGGTGGCGGGCGGCGTCATCCATCGCGAGCGCGTCGCCCGCCGCCAGCGCCAGGGCCTTTCCCGGCGCGCCCCCGGCCATCCGGGCCAGCCGGAGCGCCTCCTCGGGATTGACGTCCAGGCGAGCGCGGACGAAGGCCGCGGCCTCCTCCAGCTCGAAGGGCTTAAAGGCGAGCCTCCGGCAGCGGGAGCGGATGGTCGGGAGCAGCCGGCCCGGCGAATGGGAGACCATCATCAGGACCCCGCGCGGCGGCGGCTCCTCGAGAGTCTTCAGCAGGGCGTTGGCGGCGTTGACGTTCAGGTCGTCGGCCGCGTCGACGATGGCCACCCGGTGCGGCGCGCTGGCCGGCGACTTGGAGAAGAACTCGGCGAGCCGGCGGACGTCGTCCACCGGGATGACCTTCCGCGGCTTGCCGTCGGGACCCTCGCGCTCCAGGACCAGGATGTCCGGGTGCGAGCGGGCCGCGACCTGGCGGCTGACCGGATGCTCGGGATCGGCGCCGAGGATCCCGTGGCGGGGATCGGCCGGGGCGCCCAGCAGCCGCCGGGCGGCGCGGTAGGCGAAGGTGGCCTTGCCGACGCCCTCGGGGCCGGTCAGCAGCCAGGCATGGTGCAGGCGTCCCCGCCCGCGGGCGGCCTCGAAGGCCTCCTCGGCGGCGGGCTGACCCTCGAGGTCATAGACCTCGCGCGGGTGGGCGACCTCAGGCATGGACGGGCAGACGGTCGGCGACCGTGGCCCAGACCTCTGACTCAACCTGGTCCACAGTCCCGCGCGCATCGATGACTGCACACCGCTTTGGATCTCCTTCAGCGATGTTTAGGAATCCCTCGCGAAGCCGCTCGTGGAATTCGATACCTTTCGATTCGAACCGCATCTCACCGCCCGCCCGCGCGTGAGCTCGCTCGAGCCCGAGGTGCGAAGGGATATCAAAGACGAGCGTCAGATCCGGCCGAGTGTCTTCCAGTACGTGGAATTCCAATGATTCGATGAGCCTAATGTCCGCACCCCCTGCGGCTCCTTGATACGCCAACGTCGAATCGGCGAAGCGGTCACAGATAACCCAAGCCCCGCGCTCGAGAGCTGGACGGATGACCCTCTCGATGTGATCACGGCGGGCGGCATACATCAGCAAGGTCTCAGTGACGGCACTCCAGCGGTCAGCTGAGCCGTTGAGCACCAACTCTCTAATGCTCTCAGCTCCTGGGGAGCCCCCCGGCTCACGGGTCGCCACCACCTCGTGACCTTCACGTTGCAGGCGAGCGAGCAGGCGTCGGAGCTGAGTTGTCTTCCCAGCGCCCTCACCGCCCTCGATGGTTATAAAACGACCACGTGCCACCGGACCAAATTGTCCGGTTCGCGGCGGATGTCCAGCGTCGCTAGTCCGCCCTGGCCTCGAGCGTGGCGGTCTGGATGCCGGCCTCCCCCACGTAGCGCACCCGCACCCGGGCCAGGCCCCTGCCCTCGAACCCCAGGCGGCGCGCCGCCTCCTGCGACAGGTCGATGATCCGGCCGTCCACGAACGGCCCGCGGTCGTTGACCCGCACCCGGATCCGCTTGCCGTTGTCGAGGTTGGTCACCTCCACAACGGAGGGCAGCGGCAGGGTCTTGTGGGCCGCGGTGATCGCCGCCTTGTCGAAGCGCTCGCCGTTGGCGGTGGGCTTCCCCTGGTGGTGGCCGCCGTACCAGGAGGCGACGCCCACCTCGTCGTAGTCCGGCTGCTCGTGCGGCACGTACCACTTGCCGTTCACCTGATACGGCTTCCAGACGCCGCCCCGCCTGGCGGTGGGCGGCGGATTCTTCGGCGGGCGCGACGCCCCGTCCGGGCTGGCCGCATAGCGGGGCCCGCCGGCGCAGGCGGCCAGCGACGCGGCGGCCGCCAGCACGGCGCCTGCGCGCAGGATGCTGTTGATGTCCATGGCGACGCCCCCACGTGCGGCTCGCCCCCCGAATGGAGGCATGGTTAAGCGTGCCTTAGGAAACTTGCCCTGCGGTTAAGCGCCACGCCGGTGGAGCCGCCGGCCCGGTGCTGCTAAGAGGCCCGCGTCCGGACAGGTGGCCGAGTGGTTTAAGGCAGCGGTCTTGAAAACCGCCGTGGGTTCACGCCCACCGTGGGTTCGAATCCCACCCTGTCCGCCAGCGCAGGCTGCGGCGGCAAAGAAAAGGGGCGCCGCGTCGCCGCAGCGCCCCAGAAGGCTCACGTCTTCAGACCCGGGGGTCCTAGTAGCGCAGGCTCGCGTTCACGAAGAGCACGCGGCCCATCACGTCGTAGGTCGCCGGATAGCCGCTGTTGGACGGCGAAGCGTTGCCGCCGAGCACCGGATAGCTCTCCTGCGTCAGGTTGCGGACGCCGGCCGTGAACGAGACGTTCTCGGTCGCGTCCCAGTCCACCGACAGGTCGACGTAGTTCTTCGCGCCGATCTTCTCGACGATGTAGGCCACGCCCGGGTTGTCGTCGGTCACGTCGTCCAGGTGGTTCCACACCACGTTCACGCCCCACTGGCCGTAGTCCCAGTTGACCACGGTGTGCAGCTTGTGGCGCGGGATGATACCAACCCCGCCGGGCGCCGTGCTGGCGTTGCAGCGGGTGCCGAACCGATCGGCGCACTTCAGCGGTTGCGAGATCTCGTCGGCCGTGAAGGTGTGCTTCCAGGTGTTGGTGTAGAGCATCCGCACGCCGACCGAGCCGAGGTCCGGCAGGCCGAGGTCCTGGACCTCGAACCGGTAGCTGGCCGCGATGTCCAGGCCCTGGGTCTCGAGCTTGGCGACGTTGAGGTCGAGCAGCGAAACGTTCTGGATCGAACCGTTGGCGAGGCGGGTGATCGCCTGGCAGTAGGGCGAGTTCGGGTTGCCGCCGACGATCGGACCGTAGCAGACGGACATGACGTTGGCCGTCGAGCCGCCGAAGCTGTTGATCAGGTCCTTGATGCGGATGTCGAAGTAGTCGACCGTCACCGACAGGCCGGGCACGAAGGTCGGCGAGTAGACCAGGCCGGCGCTGTAGGTGTCGGCCACTTCCGGCTCGAGGTCCGGGTTGCCGCCCGACAGCGTCTGGGTCTGCTGGTTGGCCTGGATCACGCCGACGAGGTTGGCCGGCACGCCGGAGGCGATGCAGGCGGCGCGGACCTGGGCGTTGGTCCGGGCGGGACCCTGGAACGAGCACGGGTCGGTGGCGGTCGGGAAGCTGTTGCTCTGCGGCCGGAACAGCTCGCCGACGGACGGGGCGCGGACGGCGCGGTTGTAGGACGCGCGCAGCCGCAGGTCCTCGAACATCTGCCAGTCGCCGGCCACCTTATAGGTCTTGGCGAGCTTGGTCTGCGACGAGTAGTCGGAGATCCGGCCGGCCAGTTCCAGGTTCAGGGACTCGACGAACGGCAGGTCCTTCAGCACCGGCACCACGGCTTCGCCGTAGAGCTCATAGACGTCGAAGTAGCCGCTGACCGGCGGCGAGGCGTTGAAGCCGGTCAGGTTGCCCGTGGCCAGGTCCTGGCTGGGGCGGAAGTCGAACTCGTCGGAGCGGTACTCGGCGCCGAGGGCGAAGCCCACGCCGCCAGCCGGCAGGGAGAAGAAGTTCGAGGTGTCGCCGCTGACGAAGCCGGAGGCGACGATCTGCTGGTAGTCCTGCGACGAGTTGATGCGCGTGCTGATGAAGTTCGCCGCCGCCGCGCTGATGTTGCCGCGGCCGAACAGGTTGATCGGCACGCAGCCGTTCGACGGGTCCTGGCAGGCGGTGCCGGCGGCGTTCAGCAGCAGGCCCTGCTGGATGCGCGCCAGGCTGGTGTCGCCGAGCAGCGAGTTGGCGCCGTGGGTGTTGCCGTACTGGAGGAAGGTCTCCCACTGGCCGTTCACGAAGTCGAGCTTGCCGCGCAGGCCCGCCTGCAACTGGAAGCCGAAGAAGTTGAACTCGGAGATCCGCGGGCCGACTTCCGTCAGGCGGCGGTTGAAGGTGCCGGTGACGGTGTCGAAGATGCCGTCACCGTCGGTGTCCACGTCGGTGAAGGTGCCCGCCGTGTAGGGCGCGGTGCCCGGCGCGATGGTGTAGGGCGTGGTGGAACCCAGGCTGTTCAGCGTCTGCTTCGCGGCCGCCGTCAGGAACGGGTTGTTGTCGAGGGTGAACCGGAAGATCCGGTTGCCGATCGGCGTCGGGGCGAGCTGGGTCGTGACCTGGCTGTTGACGAAGTTGCCCTTGGCGAAGGCCTCGATGGTGTCGGTGATGTCGTACCGGCCCATGGCCGTCACCGAGTAGCGCTCCTGCGGCGTCTGCAGGTAGTTCACCGGCGCGAAGTTGTAGGTGTCGGGCGCGCCCGCGTAGAGGCGGACGTCGCCGTTGGTCAGGAACAGCGCGGTGTTTGCGGCGTTGCCGAGCACCGAGCGGCCCGGCGCGAAGCCGCCCACGCGCCCGAACTCCTCGGAGCCGGAGCCGGAGAAGATCAGCGCCCGGTTCGCCGCCGTGGCCGGCGGCTCGCCGAGCGAGATGTGCAGCTTGTCCTGCGGGCTGTCGCCCTGGAACATCGGCTCGCGCTTGTTGTAGCCGAGGCTGAGCACGACGTTACCGCGGCCGCCGTCGATGTTGGCCCCCATGGTGAGGTCGGCCGAGTAGACCGGCGCGTCGCCCTCGTCGGTCGTGGAGTAGCCGGCGCGGAACTCGAAGCCTTCGAAGTCGCGCTTCAGGATGAAGTTCACGACCCCGGCGATGGCGTCCGAGCCGTAGACCGCCGAGGCGCCGCCCGACACCACTTCCAGGCGCTCGATCAGGGCCGGCGGGATCAGGTTGATGTCCACCTGGCCGGACTGCGAGGTCGGCGTCTGGCGCTTGCCGTCCACCAGCACCAGGGTGCGGATCGAGCCGAGGCCGCGCAGGTTGACGGTCGAGAAGCCGCCGTTGCCGTTGTTCACGTTGGACGAGATGCCCGGCACCGCCTGGGGCAGCGTGTTGATCAGGTTCTCGGTGTTCACGACGCCGGACTGGGCGAGTTCCTCAGCGCCGACGGTGGCGACCGGGCTGACCGAGGTCAGGTCCTGGCGGGCGATCCGCGACCCGGTGACGACGATCTCTTCGACCGCTTCCTGCGCGACGGCCGGCGCGGCGATCAGCATGGCGCCGAGCACGGAGGAGGCCAGCAGGCGACTCCGTGTGGACGAGTTCATGGACATGGACAACTCCCGTATGGGCGCACGGCGGCGCCGCGCGCTCGCGCGGCCCTTCGGCTCCCCCCCTCGCCAACCCCTTTGGCGAGCTCTGCCCCTGTCGCTGCGGTCAAGCTTGTGGCCCGTCAACCAGTGTGATGCGAGCGTGACGCAGCTATCGCGCAATGTGATAACACTGTAACTTTCAGGTCACGTTTTCTAAGCAATTACCGTAGGTTACGCACGTAACCGGTTACGAAGGTTACGCTGCAAGAGCCGTCCAGGAGTGCGTTCCATTGCCCCTCGCAGACATCCGAATCCGCGCCGACCTCCGGCCCGAGGACCTGGCCGGCGGCTTCGCCCAGGCAGGCGTGATCCAGGCCCACGACTTCCTGGAGCCCGAGGCCGCAGACGCCGTCGTGGGGCTGCTCGCCGGTCTGCCCTACGTGCTCGCCGCGCCGGACGAGAACGGCGAGACGCTGATCATCTCGGACGAGGTGGTGCGCCGCTTCGGGGAACAGAAGGTCAGGGACTTCCTGCAGGACGTCCTGCGGCGGGCGGCGGGCGGCTTCGCCTACCTGCACCAGACCTATGCGCTGCAGGACGAATATGCGCGGGCGCCGGGGGCGCCGATCGCGCGGGTGACGGAGTTCCTGCAAAGCCGCGCCTTCCTGGACGTGGGCGCGGCGATCACCGGCTGCGCGGTGGATGGCGTCCGGGTCCAGGCGTCGCACTACCGGCGCGGCGACTTCCTCACCCTGCACGACGACCGGCACCGGAGCGACGACCGGGTGGCGGCCTTCACCCTGGGGTTCACCCGCGGCTGGCGGGCCGACTGGGGCGGCCAACTGCTGTTCCACGACGACCGCGGCGACGTGGAGCAGGGCTTCATCCCGCGGTTCAACACGCTCACCGTCTTCAGGGTGCCGCGGCCGCATTCGGTGGCGCCGGTGGCCGCCTATGCCGCCCAGCCGCGGCTGTCGCTGACCGGCTGGTTCGTGCGCGAGAAGGGCTGAGGATGCGTGCGCCCCCTGCCCTCCGGCCCGGCTTGCGGCCGGAGGCCTATGCCGCGGCTTACGCCCGGGACGGCGTGGTGCAGATCGAGGGCGTGCTGCCCGACGCGGTGGCCGAAGACCTCGCCGCGGTGCTGGAGCGCGGGACGGCCTGGTCGCTGGTCTATTCCGACGCCGGAGGGCGGCACGTGATCCTGCCGCAGGCGGAGCTCGCCAGGCGCCCACAGGCCGAGCTGCACGCGGAACTCGAGGCCGTCGTCCGCCGGGCGGCCACGGGCTTCGCCTACGTCTATCTCGTCTATCCGATGATCGACGCCTACCTGGACGGGCGCGATCCCGGCCATCCCCTGCACCGGGTGACGGAGTTCCTGAACAGCCCCGCCTTCATGGACTTCGTCCGGGCGGTGACGGGCGAGCCGGTTGTGAAGGTGGATGCGCAGGCGACGCTCTACCGGCCCGGCCACTTCCTCACCCAGCACGACGACCGCGGCGTAGGCGAGCGACGCGCCGCCTACACCCTGGGCCTGACGCGCAGCTGGCGCCCGGACTGGGGCGGGCAGCTCCTGTTCCACACCGCGGCGGGCGACGTGGCCCGCGGCTTCGCGCCCCGGTTCAACGTGCTGACGCTGTTCCGGGTGCCGCTGCCGCACTCCGTCGCCGCGGTGGCGCCCTACGCGGCCACGCCCCGCCTGACGATCACCGGCTGGCTGCGGGACGACCCGCCGCACGCCACGGGTTCGGGCGGCGGACGGTCCTGAAGCGCGAGCAGCAGGGTGCGGATCTCGTCGAGCTCCGCCTCGGCCTCCGGCGCGCCCTTCTGGGCCCGCTCCACGAGGCCCTGGACCGCCCGCAGAGTCTGGAACGGCGGTCCGCCGTGCCGCCGCCCTCCGCGATAGCCGCGGTAGACGCTGGCCCGGGCCTTGGTCACCTCGCGGACATTGACGCTGTCCAGGGCGGCGGCGATGGCGTGCAGCAGCGGCGTCGGCGCGTCGTTGACGGGTTCGACGAAGCCGTCGTGGCGCAGCCCGAACTGCAGGATCGCCCTCGCCTCGGAGACCGCCTTCTTCAGCCCCGACGGGGTGGTGGAGAGGCGCTGGCCGAGCTGCCGCGCCACCGCCTGGAGGGCCACGTCCTGGTCCGCGCCGCTGGTGGCGCGGGCGTACAGCGCCAAGGCGGCGATCCGCTTCGGCACGCTCAACGGACCGCCGCTGGCGCGTGGCCCCAGCCGCTCCAGCTCCTCGAGCAGCATGTCGATGGTCGCGGCCTCCCACGAGACCGCTTCGTCTGGCCGCCCCCCGACGGCAACAGCGTAGCCCACGTTTGTCTTCCCCCACCGCGGCCCCAATCCGCGGTCACCGAACAATGGTCTATTTCCATCCCGCGCGCCAGAAAACAAGCTGCGCTGTATTGGCGCGGGTCCGGATGCCCGGTTGCCCGGTAAAACGCCGCCACGGGAGCAGAGGGGACGCGCGATGAGCAGGAGAACGCCGCTTTTCTGGGCTGCCGGCGTGGTGCTGGGGTTCGCGGCGCAGCCGGCCGCCGCGGCCGAACCGCCGGTCCGCTCGCTCCAGGGGCTGGCGGCATGCAGCGGCCTGGGCGAGGCCGCGGCGCGGGCGGCCTGCTACGACGCGGCCTACGCGGCCCTCGTCAAGGCGGTCGACACCGGCGAGGTGATCATCGTCGAGCGCCAGGAGGCCCAGGCGGTGCAGCGCAGCGCCTTCGGGCTGAACCTGCCGACGCTGAGCATCTTCGACCGCGGCGGCGCGGCGGCCGAGCCGCTGGACAGCGTCACCGGCGTCATCGGCCAGGCGCAGCGCGACGCCTTCGGACGCTGGACGATCGTTCTCGTCGACGGGGCGACGTGGCGCCAGATCGACGACGAGGCCCTCTCGCCCGCCCCCCGCAAGGGCCAGCCGGTGGAGATCCGAAAGGCGGCGTTCGGCAGCTATTTCCTGAAGGTGGACGGCCAACGCGGCGTCCGCGCCAAGCGCAGCGACTAGCCGGGTCGGGAGGCTGCGGCTCCGCCGGCGGTGGCGCGCGGCGGAGATTCCCCCCACTTTCCGCCTCACCATGAGCCCAGACGCCGTCCAGGACCCGCCCCGGCCCACCGCGCTTCGCCGCGTGGTGGTGAACGCCGGCAAGCTGCTGGGCGGCCGATCGGTGAACGCGGTGCTGAGCCTGGCCTACCTGGCCGTGGCCGCCCGCGGCCTGGGCGCCACCGCCTTCGGTGTGCTGGTGCTGATCCACGCCTTCGCCCAGTTCCTGGGCGAGGTGGTGAAGTTCCAGTCCTGGCAGACGCTGATCCACTACGGCGCGGGACCGCTGCAGGCCGGCGAGGTCCGCCGCTTCCAGCAGGTGCTGCGGCTGACGGTCGTGCTGGACGCCGGCAGCGCCCTGGTGGGCGTCGTGCTGGGGGTCGCCGGGGCCTTCCTGTTCGCGGGGCGGCTGGGCTGGGGGACCGATCAGGCTCCGGCTGCGGCGGCCTATGTGCTCTCCGCCGCCTTCATGGTCTCGGCGACCCCGCTCGGCCTTCTGCGCCTGTTCGACCGCTTCGACGTGCTGGCGGGCCAGGCGGCGGTGGTGTCGCTGGTGCGGCTGGTGGGCTGCGGCGCGGCGTGGGCGGTCAAGGCGCCGCTGTGGGTCTACCTCCTGGTGTGGGGCGTCGGCACGGGCGTGGGCTTCGTCTATCTGGCCGCCGCCTCGCTGGCGGAGCTGCGCCGCCGGGGGCTGCTGGACGGCTTCGCCTGGCGCGGGCCGCTGGCGGAGGGCCTGCCCGGCGTCTGGCGCTTCGCCTGGTCCACCAACCTCAACACCACCCTCGACGTGGCCTTCACCCACGTGGTCACCCTGGTGGTGGGCGCCCTGGTTGGACCGGCCCAGGCCGGCTTCTGGCGGCTGGGCCGGCAGGTCGCCGACGCGATCGCCAAACCCGCCAAGCTGCTGACGCCGGCGCTCTATCCCGAGCTCGCGCGGCTGCGCGTGGCCGCGGGCGAGGCCGAGATGGCGAAGCTCGCCCTGCAGGTCGGCCTGCTGACCGGCGGCTTCAGCTTCGTGATTGTCGCGGTGGCCGCCTTCGCCGGCAAGCCGCTGCTGACCCTCGTCATGGGCCAGGCCTTCGCGCCGGCCGCCGAGCTGATGACCTGGCAGGTGGCCGCAGCCGCGATCGCCATCTTCGCCCTTCCCCTGGAGCCCATGCTCGTGTCACAGGGGCGCCCCGGCGCCGCGCTCCGGGTGCGCCTGGTGGTCAGCCTGGCGTTCCTGGCGTGCCTCACCTTCCTCGTGGAGCAGTGGGGGGCGCGGGGTGCGGCCATCGGCCTCGTAGCCGCCGCCGCCGCCATGGCGCTGGGTAACTTGGGGATGCTGCTGCGGCGCCCGCGAGGGCGGCGCGGCCAACAAGCCGCTTGCGGGGACTCAGCCCCCGGCGCGAAAGACGAACCGTGACTCCGACACCGACCGATCCCGACCGCGAGCTCCGCCTCGGCTTCTCGACCCTGATCGAGGCCCTCGAGTTCGCCGCCACCCGCCTGACCGGCGTGAACCTGTACGACCAGCGCGGCAAGCTGGCGCTCGCCCTGCCCTACGCCACCCTGCGCGACGAAGCCCAGGCGCTGGCGCGCCGGCTGCTGGCGTCGGGCCTGGCTCGCGGTGAGCGGGTGGGGCTGGTGGCCGACACAGACGCAGAGTTCGTGCGGCTGTTCTTCGCCTGCCAGTACGCCGGCCTGATTCCCGCGCCGCTCCCCCTGCCCGCGCCGCTGGCCGGCCGCCAGGCCTGGATCGAGCAGATCGCGCGGCTGCTGTCGTCGGCCGGCGCCAAGGCGGTGTTCGGGCCCGAGAGCCTGCTGCCGTGGCTGGGCGAAGCCGCCGCCGAGGCCGGCCTGCGCGCCCCCGTCCCCTCGACCGAGCTGCCGGACGGCGACGCCGAGCTGCCGCCGATCGGCCCGGACGACGCCTGCTACGTGCAGTTTTCCTCAGGCAGCACGCGCAATCCCACCGGCGTGCTCGTGACGCACAAGGCGCTGATGGCCAATGCGCTGGCGATCACCCGCGACGGCCTGCAGGTGCAGCCCAAGGACCGGGCGGTCTCCTGGTTGCCGCTCTATCACGACATGGGCCTGATCGGCTTCCTGCTGAGCCCCCTGGCCAGCCAGATGACGGTCGACCTGCTGCCCACGGCGGCCTTCGTGCGCCGGCCGCTCATCTGGCTAGACCTGATCACCAAGAACGGCGGGACGATCAGCTACAGCCCGACCTTCGGCTACGAGCTCTGCGCGCGGCGCGCCGACACCGCCGACATCTCGGCCTACGATCTCTCCGGCTGGCGGATCGCCGGCAGCGGCGGCGACATGGTCCGCCCGGGCCCGCTCCGCGCCTTCGCCGAGCGCTTCGCCGAGGTGGGCTTCCGGGCCGAGGCCTTTGTCGCCAGCTACGGCATGGCCGAGGCCACCCTGGCGCTGACCATGGCCCCGCTCGGGCGCGGCGTCACCTCCACGACCGTGGACGTGGAGCGCATGGAGAACGAGGGCGTGGTGGCCCCCGCCGCCGGACGCCGGGCGCGGGAGTTCGTGAGCTGCGGCCCCGTACTGCCGCACCACGAGCTGGAGGTCCGCGGGACGGATGGGCGGCCGCTGCCGGAAGGCCGGGTGGGCCGGGTGTTCGTCCGCGGCCCCAGCATCATGACCGGCTATCTGAACCAGCCCGAGGCCACCGCCGCCGTGCTCGACGCCGACGGCTGGCTGGACACCGGCGACCTCGGCTTCCTGGCCGAGGGCGCCTTCACGCCCACCGGCCGCGCCAAGGACCTGATCCTGCTGAACGGCCGCAACATCTGGCCGCAGGACCTGGAGTGGACCGCCGAGGCCGAGGTCGAGCGGCTGCGCAGCGGCGACGTGGCGGCCTTCGCCGTCGAGCGCGACGGCGACGACGAGATCGTGGTGCTGGTCCAGGCCCGCTCCAGCGACCCCGAGGTGCGCCAGGCGCTGACCGACGACGTCGCCGCGGTGCTTCGCGCCCGGCACGCCGTGGAGGCCCGTGTCGAGCTGGTGGGGGCTCACGCCCTGCCCCAGACCTCGTCGGGCAAGCTCAGCCGCTCCAAGGCCCGCACGCTCTACCTCGCCGGCGCCTTCCATTCGGTCGAGCCCGCCTGACGGTGACGCGGGGCGTCGCCGCGCTGACCGGCGCCACCGGCTTCCTCGGCCGCCACCTGGCCCGCGAGCTGGCCGATCGCGGCTGGCGCGTGCGCATCCTCACCCGTCGAGACCCGGTGGACCCGCTCTGGCGCGGGTTCGAACCCGAGGTGGTGGTGGGCGACCTCGCCGACGAGTCGGCGCTCCGCGCGCTTTCCCGCGGGGCCGAGGTGGTGATCCACGCCGCGGGGCTGGTGAAGGCGCGAAGCCCGGCCGACTTCCTGCGCGTGAACCGCGACGGCGCGGCCCGGGTCGCCGAGGCGGCCGGCGAGTCACGCCTGCTGCTGGTCTCCAGCCTGGCGGCGCGCGAGCCGCAGCTCTCCCCCTATGCCGCGAGCAAGCGGGCCGGCGAGGACGCCGCCCGCGCCGTCGCCGGCGCGCGCCTGACCGTGGTCCGCCCCCCGGCCATCTACGGGCCTGGCGACCGGGAGATCCTGCCGCTGTTCAAGGCGGCGGCGACCAGCCCCGTGCTGCCGGTGTTCGCCGAGGACGCGCGCACCGCGCTCGTGCACGTGGAGGACGCCGCCCGGCAGGTGGCGACGCTGGCGGAGCGAGCGGCGTCAGGCGCCACCTATGCGCTCAGCGATTCGCGCCCGGAGGGCTACGGCTGGCGCGAGATCATGCAGGCGGCGGCCGAGGTGGCCGGCGGTCGGCCGCGACTCGTCCGCGCACCCGCCGTCGCGGTCCAGGCGGCGGCGGCGCTGAGCGTGCTGCAGAGGCTGGCGGGCGAGGCGCCCATCTTCACGCCAGGCAAGGCGCGGGAGTTCCTGCACCCCGACTGGGGCGTCGCGCCGCACGAGCTCGCGCCCGATCTGCCGCCTTCAAGGTTTGACCTTTGGCGCGGTCTGGCGCACACGGCGGCGTGGTACCGCGCAGTTGGCTGGCTTCCGAAGATTTTGTGACCGCGACGTTACAAACGGTGGAAATGCCGCGTCTTCGTGATTAGCTACCGCGCTAGGGACCTTGCCAGAGGGGGCAGGCGTAAGCATGGCCGAAGTCGTCACCGATCTTACGGTGCGTGAAATCGAGCGCGCGGTGACTACCGTGCTCGGTAGAAGTGTGCGCCTGCAGGACGATACCGACATCGCTCGCGACCTGTCGGTCGATTCCCTGGCTCTGATGAACATCGTGATGGAGCTCGAGGACCGGTTCGATATTTCGATCCCACTCGATCGTCTTGCGGATATCCAGACGATCGGGGACCTCAGCGCTCTGATTACCGAGCTGCGGGCGTAAGGCGACAATCGAATGGGACTGCTCGACAAGCACCTTGGCTACAGCCAGGCCTATGAGGGTATCCGCAGCCTGGGCGCGGATCCCTTCAACGTTCGATTCGACGCCGTGCGCTCGCCCACCGAGGCCGAGCTCAACGACCGGCGGGTGATCCTGCTCGGCACCAACAACTATCTCGGCCTGACCTTCGATCCCGACTGCATCGACGCGTCCGCCGAGGCCGTGCGGACCTGGGGCACCGGCACGACCGGCTCGCGCATCGCCAACGGCAGCTTCGGCGGCCACCTGGCGATGGAGAAGGAGCTGGCCAAGTTCTACGGCCGTGAGCACGCCATGGTGTTCACGACCGGCTACCAGGCCAACCTCGGCGTGCTTTCGGCCCTCGTCGGCCGGGGCGACCACCTGATCCTGGACGCCGACAGCCACGCCTCGATCTACGACGGCGCCCGGCTCGGCCACTCGGAAGTGATCCGCTTCCGGCACAACGACCCCGAGGACCTCTACAAGCGCCTGCGCCGCCTGAAGGACGCGCCGGGCGAGCGGCTGATCGTCGTCGAAGGCATCTATTCGATGATGGGCGACGTGGCTCCGCTGAAGGAGATCGTCGCGGTGAAGCGCGAAATGGGCGCCTACCTGCTGGTTGACGAGGCCCACTCCATGGGCGTGCTCGGCGACAAGGGCCGGGGCCTGGCGGAGGCCGCCGGCGTCGAGGCCGACGTGGACTACATCGTCGGCACCTTCTCAAAGAGCCTGGGCGCCATCGGCGGCTTCTGCGTCTCCGACGACGACGCCTTCGACATCCTGCGGGTGGTCTCCCGCCCCTACATGTTCACGGCCTCCCTGCCCCCGGCGGTGGTCGCCTCCACGCTCGCCGCGCTGAAGCGTGTCGAGGAGGAGCCGGCGCTGCGCACGCGGCTGCAGGCCAATTCCAAGCGGCTGTTCGACGGTCTGCGCGCGCTGGGCTTCACGACCGGCGACACCGTCAGCCCCATCGTCGCCGCGGTGATGCCCGACCTGCCGACGGCGCTGACCGCCTGGAACGCGCTGCTGGCCAACGGGGTCTACCTAAACCTCGCCATGCCGCCGGCCACGCCCGACAACCGGCCGCTGCTGCGCTCCAGCGTCAGCGCCGCGCACACCTTCGAGCAGATCGACGAGGTGCTGGCCGTGTTCGAGATGGTCGGCAAGCAGATCGGCCTGATCTCCACCGAGCAGCGGGCCCTCGGCTAGGCGCCTCGCGCGCCTAGGCCCGCTTCCGCCGCCACAGCTTCCAGAGCACCCCGGGCGCCGCCAGGAGCGGGTGGCGCTCGCGGAACGGGGTGACCTCGATGGCCAGGCCTGTGTGCCGCTCGATCTTCCAGGCCGCGTAACGCGCCGCGCCGTCGAAGGTGAACGCCGCCTTGGCGATCCGCGCCAGGTTCAGGGGCCGACCGGCCCGCCGCCGGGCCCGCCAGCGGCGCTCCAGCTCGGCCCGCGACGCGGGGTCCATGCGCGGCCGCAGCTCGTCGCCGGTCCGCTCGAACGGCAGCCCCTGCGCTGTCCAGGCGGGCTCCAGCAGCGCCGCCCAGCGGTCGGGCGCGACCTTCAGCAGCTCGTCGGCGCGGCCGGCGTCCTCCACCCGGAACTCCGCCTTGTAGGTCTGGCGGAACAGCGCCCGCCAGAACGCCAGCGGCGGCCCCTGCGCGGGCCCCAGTGCGGCGGCATAGGCCGACGCCGTCGTCACCGCGGCGCGGACGGCGGCTCGCACCTCGCCTTCGGTGGCCGCGTCGCGGCGCCAGACCAGCGCGGCCGGCTGGACGAAACGCGCCCAGATGGTGGTGTCGAGCGTCGCGCCTTCGGCGGCGCGCCGGAAGGTCGCGAGCGGCAGGGTGGCGACCTTGCCGCGCAGGACACCGGCCGAGGTCTCGACCTCGCGATAGCTGACCTCGGGCCACAGCCGGCGCTCGACCGCGCCGCGCAGGCCGGTGCGGTGCGGCCCATCGGTCAGGACGTAGAAGTCCAGCAGGCCCGAAAGGTCGCCGGTCCGGAGCGTGGAGCCGTAGTAGAGCACCGCCTGAGCGCCCGGCACGCGAGCCAGCGCCTCGGCGAATTCGTCCACCGCCGCCGGCGTCGTGGCGGCCAGCTCCCGCGCCACCCGCGCGTCCAGGCCGCTCACGTGACGAACTCCAGCGTGGGCCCCGGCCGGACCAGCAGGTCGCCCGCGGGATAGGCCTCGCCGTCCAGGACGTACTCGCCGTCGAAGGCGAGCTCGAGCGCGCCGTCCCGGCGCACGTAGCCGGCCGTCTCCAGCCAGCCGGGCGCCTCTCCCTTCCACAGCGGCGGCATGGCGGCCATCAGCCGGCGCGGCGGCGCTTCGATGGCCAGGGCCTTGAGCCCGGGGCGCTCGGGACCGAACGGCTTCAGGCCGAGCGGCAGCTTCTCCAGCGTGGAGGCGATGACGAGGAAGCGGGCCTGGCCGGAGACGGGCTCTCCCGCCAGCCGCAGGCGGATCGGCTCGCCGGCCCGCCAGCCGCGGTCGGATCGGCCCGCGACGCTCTGCACGACCGAGGCCGCGAGCGTCAGCGCCACGGCTAGCGTGCCGAACGCGCCCATCCGGTGCGTGGATTGGGCGAGCCGCGTCGCCCGGACATAGGCGCCCGTGCCGAAGATGAAGCCGCGCCGCAGCTCCGAGCCGTCACGCCGCACCACCTCCACGCAGGGACGGAGCACGCGCGCCGCATCGGGCTGCAGCGCGCGCCGCAGGGCCGCCTCCACCGTCCAGTCGGGCGGCACGCCGAGATCCTCGGCCAGCACATTGGTCTTGCCCGAGGGCACGACGGCAAGCTGCGGGTGGCGGGCGCCGAAGGCCGCTGGGATGCGGGTGAGCACGTCGCGGATGGTGCCGTCGCCGCCGTCCACCACCACCAGGCCGACGCCGTTGGCGGCGAACTCCGCCAGCGCCTGGCTCAGGGCCTCCTTGGTCCGCGGCTTGGCGAACAGGGTGCCCTCGGGCGCCTGCGCCCACTCCATGCTGCGCCGGTTGCGGTAGCTCTTCGGATTGCGGATGACGCCGGCGCGCATCAGCGCGAGAGCCAGGAGACGACCTGGTCGCGCGGCGTCATGAAAGCCTTGGCGAGCTGCACCACGTGGACGGCCAGCGAGATCGCCGTCCAGGCGCCCATGAGCCAGAAGCCATAGCCGGGCGCGCCCAGCAGGGTGGCGGGGGTCAGGATCAGCAGGTTCGGGTTCCGGCGCGCGGTGATCAGCCGGAAGAAGCTGTCGAACGGCCGCCAGGAGTGCACGTGGAAGCCGAAGCGGCGCATGAACACGCCCTCGATCCCCCGCTGCACCCAGTAGCCGATCAGGATGATCCCGAGCATCAGGCCGGCGTCCGGCGGAAGCTGCCCGGTCTGCTGCAGGCCCACGTACCAGGCCCACCACCAGAACGGCGGGTGGATGAGGTCGATGCCGTGGTCGAAGATGTTGCCGAACTTGGACGAGGTCAGCGTCACCCGGGCGAGCTTGCCGTCGACCGTGTCGAGGAAGGTCATGATCCAGGCGCAGACCAGGCCCCATCCGTACTCTCCGACCCAGAACAGCCAGAAGGCGGCGAGCACCAGCAGGAAGCCAACGAAGGTCACCTGGTTGGGCGTCATCCTCGCCAGCGCGCACCAGCGGGTGACGATCCGCGCCGGAAGCGGCCAAGCGTACTTGGTGACGATGTCGGTGACGCCCTTGTACGAGCCCTGGAAGGTGCGGGCCTCCACGGCCCGGACATTGGCCTCGGTGAGCGGCTCGAGAACCGGCGGCTCCTTCTTCCGAAGGGCCTCGTTGTAGGAGAGGGCCTCGGGATCCAGCACCTTCAGCCCGGCGGGCGCGGCGCCGGCCGCCATCAGCTCGGCCACCGCCGGCCCCTGCCCGGCCGCCGCGTGCGCCGCCACCGGCACGCCGCCCGGCGCGACCAGCACAGTGGCCGGCCGCTGGGCCACGGCCTTCAGCAGCGATTCGTCGATCACCCAGTCGCCACGGGCGATCACGGCCGCGCGGCCCGGGTCTGCGGCGCCTGCGGGCTCCAGCCCGGCGCGCACGAACATGCGGCGCAGCCGCTCGGCTCCCGTCATGCCCCAGATCCGGGCGGCGCCGCTGCCCACGACGATCCCCAGGGGACGCCCGCCTGCTGCCTGCTCGCTCAAAACCGCCACCACCCCTTTGCAAATTCGCGCGACTTGATAGCCAGATTGCACCCCGTCGGCCAGAATCCCTTCGAACCCCCTTGTCGCAGCTTCGCCTCGCCCATTTTTCGGACCCGCACCTGCCGCCCCCGGCCATGAAGCTGGGCGTGCGCGATGCGCTCTCCAAGCGGGCGCTGAGCCGCTTCGCCTGGCGGCGCAAGCGCCGGACCCACCGGCCCGAGGTGCTGGACGCGCTGGTTGCCGACGTGCAGGCGCGCCGCCCCGACCACATCGTGCTGACCGGGGACCTGACCAACTTCTCGACGCTCGAGGAGTACGCGGCCGCGACCGCCTGGCTGGGCGGCCTGGGCGCCGCCGCCGACGTCACCCTGAGCCCCGGCAACCACGACGCCCTGATCGGCGCTCGGGCCGGCGATCCGCTGGCCGCCTGGGGCGCCTGGCTGGGCGACGATCCGGCCGAGGCCTTCCCGAAGGTGCGGATCCGCGGCCCGGTGGCGCTGGTCAATCTCAGTTCGGCCGTGCCGACCGCGCTTCACCTGGCGCAGGGCCGGCTCGGCGAGGCGCAGATCGGCCGGCTGGGCGAAATCCTCCGCACCCTGCGCGACGCGGGCCTGTACCGCCTCGTCATGCTGCACCATCCCATCGCCGAGGGCGCCGTCTCCGCGCGCAAGTCCCTCACCGACGCCGCGGCCCTCCGCGAGGTCCTGGCGCGCGAGGGCGCCGAGCTCGTCCTGCACGGCCACGCGCACGAATCGCTGGTGACCCGCGTGCCGGGCCGCGGCGGGCCTATCCCGGTGCTGGGCGTGCCCTCGGCCTCGGCCGCGCCGGGCCGGCACAGCGAGCCGGCGCGCTGGCACGAGCTGGCGATCTCGCGAGACGGCGAGGGCTTCACCACGCGGGTGGCCGCCCGGGGCGTGACGCCGGAGGGTACGTTCGAGGACCTGGGCGCCTACGCCTTGACCTCGCCGGCCCGGCGCTGACGCCGCCATTCGGGCTTTCATCGCGTCACCCCCCTCCCTATGATGGACCAGACAGCGCCAGCGGCCTGTCCCCACGGAAGATGACCAACCCCACCGCCCAGAAATTCGGCCACCCCAGCACCCTGGTCGCGGAAACCGCGCACTGGCTGGTGCTCGTGCGCCCGCAGCAGCCGACGCTCGGCTCGCTGGTGCTCGTGTGCAAGGACGCGGCCGGGGCCTTCTCCGAGCTGAGCCCCGCGGCGTTCTCGGACCTGAAGACCGCGGTGGACGGGATCGAGCGCCTGCTCACCGACTTCGTGGGCTACGCGCGGATCAACTACCTGATGCTGATGATGGTGGACCGCGACGTCCACTTCCACGTGATCCCCCGCTACGAAGGTGCGCGCGAGCACGGCGGCCGGACCTTCGCGGACGCCGGCTGGCCGGGCCAGCCGAGCCTCGCCGACCACGTGGCCCTCGACGACGCCCAGGCGGCGGCCCTCGCCGCGGAGCTCGCCGGCCGCTGGGCCGGCGCCTGACCCGCACGGTGGATCGCTTGCGCCTCATCGACCGCTACGCCCTGAAGCTCATGCTGTGGCCGCTGGTGGGGGCCATCCTGGTGACGCTGACCGGGCTGCTGCTCGAGCGGGTGCTGCGCTTGCTGGACGTGCTGTCCGGCAGCAGCAACCGCTTCGGCTTCCTCACCGAACTGACCGCCAACCTCGTCCCGCACTACCTCGGACTGACCCTGCCGGCGGCGTTCTTCATCGCGCTGTTCGTGGTGATCACGCGGCTGAACCAGGACTCCGAGATCGACGCCCTGCTGGCGAGCGGGATCTCGTTCAGCCGCATCGTCGTGCCCTATCTGGGCCTCGGCCTCGTGCTGATGTGCCTCAGCCTGGTGCTGTTCGGCTATCTGCAGCCCTACTCGCGCTACGCCTACCGGGCCGTGCTGCACGCCGCGGAGAACGCCGGGTGGAGCGGCACCGTCCAGGGCGGGATGATCGTCTCGCCCAACGACAAGCTCACCATGACCACCAACTTCGCAGACGCGGCCGGGCGGCGGCTGACGGGCGTCTTCATCCGCCAGATCGACGAGCACGGCCGCGAACAGGTGATGACCGCCCGCATGGGCCAGCTCCGCACCAACGCGGACGGCGAGAGCGCCACCCTGACGCTGGAGCGCGGCCTGCAGCTCGGGACGGACCGGCGGGGGGATCCCCAGGTGCTGAGCTTCGACACCTTCAGCCTGCGCGTGCCCCTGGCGGGGGCCGCGCGGCTGCTGCGGGCGCGCGGCGGCGACGAGCGCGAGCTGACGCTCAACGAGCTGGTCACCGAGGCCCGGCGGCCGGATTCATTGATCCCGCGCGAAACCCTGATCGCCGAGTTCCTGGCCAGGCTGAGCCGCGCACTGTCCCTGCCGCTGCTGCCGCTGCTCGCCCTGCCGCTCGGCCTCGCCACCAAGCGCCGGGGCGCGGCCCCCGGCATGGTCATCGCCGGGCTTCTGCTGCTCACTTTCAACCAGCTCCTGCAATTCGGCCAGGGGCTCGCCGCAAGCGGCAAGGCGCCGGCGGTGCTGAGCGTCGGCGGGCCGTTCGTGCTGTTCACCGCCGTCTGCGCGGCCACCTTCTTCACCAGCCGCAAGCGCCCGGGCGAGACGCCGGCCACGGTCATGGTGGAGCACGTGGCCGACTGGATCGCCCGGGCTCGCAAGAAGATGAAGATGCGCCGGAGGGCTCCGGCGTGACCATGACCAAGCACATCGCCAAGGTCGTCGGGTTCCAGATCCTGGCGGCCCTGCTGGTGCTCGTCGGCGTGCTGCAGGTGCTCGACCTGCTCGACGTCACGACGGACATCGTCGAGCGCCAGCTCGGGGCCGGCGGCGTCGCCTACTACAGCCTGCTGCGGCTGCCGCGCCTGGTGGAGCAGTCGGCGCCGCTTGCGGTCCTGGCCGGCGCCCTGTTCGGCTTCACCCGCCTCGCCCGCAACAGCGAGGTCACGGCGATGCGGGCGGCCGGCATGTCGGGGTACCGGGTCACGGCCATGGCGCTGCCGCTGGCCGGGGCGATGATGCTCGCCCAACTCCTGATGAGCACGCTCGTGGCGCCGGCGACCGACCGCACCCTGGCGACGTGGTGGCAGGACACCGCTCCCGCGGCCGATCGGCAGGCGGCCGAGCCGCGGACCTTCCGCGTGGGGACCGACATCGTCATCGCCACCCCCTCCCCAAGCGGCGCCGAGCGCCTGGACGACATCACCATCTACCGCCGGACGGCGGACGGGCAGCTCATCCAGACGATCCATGCCGCCAACGCCGTGCACCGCGACGGCGCCTGGGTGCTGGACGCGCCGCAGGTGCGCACCGTGGCGCCGGGCGAGGTGCAGACGGCCACCGCCCGGCAGATGCTCTGGCGCAGCGAGCTCGCGCCGTCGGACGTGCAGGCCCTGTTCTCCGGCGCCCAGCTCAGCCCCGGCGTGGCGGTGGCGGCGCTCGAGGGCACCGGCTCTGTGCGGCCGCGCAGCTACTACGAGACCCAGCTCCAGCGCTTCCTGGCCGATCCGCTCGGCTGCGTGGTCATGCTGCTGCTGGCCGTGCCGGTGGCGCTCGCCAACTTCCGCAGCGGCCGGGGCGGGGTGACCCTGGTCGTCTGCCTCGCGGCCGGGCTGCTGTTCCTGGTCGTGGATGGGGTGTTCACGGCGATCGGCGAGAGCGGCCTGGCCCCCGCCTGGTTCGCCGCCTGGGCGGCGCCGGTGCTGTTCGCGGCCGGCGCGATGACGGCGCTGCTCAACCTGGAGGGATGATGGACGCTCGGGGGGGCATCGCCATCGTCCCGGTCACCACGCCGGACGAGCTGGACCGGTTCGTTCGCCTGCCCATGCGGCTGAACCGGCACGACCCGAACTACATCGCTCCGCTGCTGATGGAGCGGCGGGAGGCCCTCTCCCCCAAGACCAACCCGTTCTTCGCCCACGCAGAGGTTCAGCTCTGGCTCGCCGTGCGCGACGGCCGCGACGTGGGCCGGATCAGCGCCCAGATCGACGCCCTGATGCCGCAGGCCATGGGCCGCGCCGGCCACTTCGGCATGATCGCGGCTGAGGACGACCCCGCGGTCTTCGCCGCCCTGTTCGCCGCCGCGGAAGGCTGGCTGCGGGACCGGGGCCGCGACCGGGCGCTCGGGCCGTTCAACCTGTCCATCAACGAGGAGGTCGGCCTGCTCGTGGACGGGCACGACACCCCGCCGATGGTGATGATGGGCCACGACCCGGCGTATGTGGGCGGCCGGATCGAGGCGCTGGGCTACGCCAAGGCCCGCGACGTCTACGCCTACCTGGCCGACACCACGCACGACCTGCCCGACCGGATCCTGAACCGCATCCGCCGTGGGCCGCCGGAGGGCGTGGTGGTGCGCGAACTGGACATGTCCCGTTACGAGGAGGAGGTCCGCGACCTCACCCAGATCCTCAACGACGCCTGGGCCGACAACTGGGGCTTCACGCCCACGACCGAGGCCGAAACCGCCCAGCTCGCCAAGGCGCTGAAGCCGGTGATCGACAGGCGGCTGACCTGGTTCGCCGAGATCGACGGCGAGCCGGCCGGCTTCATCGTCTTCCTGCCCAACGTGAACGAGGCGATTCGCGACCTCGACGGCAAGCTGCTGCCGTTCGGCTGGGCCAAGCTGCTGTGGCGTCTGAAGGTGAAGGGGCTGAAGACCGCGCGGGTGCCGCTGATGGGCGTGCGTCGGAAGTTCGCCGCCACGGCGCGCGGCACGCTGCTGCCCTTCCTGCTCATGGACGCCGGGGCCAGCGCGGCCCGGCGGCTGGGCTACCAGCGCGCCGAGCTGTCGTGGATCCTGGAGGACAACCGGGCCATGAACCACATCCTCCAGGCGGCCGGCGCCGAGGTCTACAAGACCTACCGCATCTACGAGAAGGCGTTGGGGTGAGCGCCTTCAACGCGCTCGTCCTGGCGGGATCCCGCGGCGGCGCGGATCCGGTGGCCGAGGCCGCCGGCGTGCCGCACAAGGCGCTTATCATCCTCCAGGGCCGCACCATGCTGGCGCGCGTGGTCGAGGCGCTGCGCGCCGCGGGCGCCGAGCGGATCGCGGTGTCTGCCAACGACCCGCACGTGCGGGTGGCGGCGGAGGCGCTGGGCGCCGAGGTGCTGGAGGCGGCCGGGGGCCCGAGCCTCAGCGTCGAACAGGGCGCGAAGGCAATGGGTTTCCCGCTGCTGGTGACCACCTCGGACCATGCCCTGCTGGAACCCGACTGGGTGCGGCGCTTCCTGGCGGACGCGCCCGCCGACGCCGACATCTGCGCCCTGCTCGCCCGCCGCGAGGTGGTGGAGGCGGCCGCGCCGGCGACCCGGCGGACCTACCTGAAGCTGGCGGACGGCTGGTGGTCCGGCTGCAACCTCTTCTGGCTGCGCGCGCCCGACGCGCTGCGGGCCATCGACTTCTGGAAGCGGTTGGAAGCCGAGCGCAAGCGGCCGTGGCGGATGGCGGCGATCCTCGGCCCGGGGATCCTGCTGTCCTTCCTGCTGCGTCGCCTGACGCTGACGGCGGCCGTCGCGCGGCTCGGCCGGATCGCCCGGGTGCGGGCCGCGGCGGTCGCCTCGCCGTTCGGCCTGGCGGCGGTTGATGTCGACAAGCCCGCGGACCTGGCGCTGGTCCGCGGCGTGCTGGGCGAGGTCTAGTCCGCGCGCGCGACCCAGCCGGCGGTGAGCGCGAGGTTCGATTCGTAGTCGGCCGGGAAGTCCATCTCCCCCCACTCCAGCCCCTCGATCGACTGGACGGTGACCGCGCCGCTCTCGCGGGCGATCTCGTCGATGGCGCTGAGGTACCAGCGCTTCAGCCCGCCGGGCGAGCGGATCACCGCGTCGATGGCGGCCACGAAGCGGGCGCCGCCGGCCGGCGAGAAGCGCAGGAAGCCGATCGACTCGGCGTTGTACTCGGTGATGACCTTGCCGATGGACTTCAGCCGCCCGCCCTCCTCCAGCACCTTCATATCGTCGGCGTCGTAGGCGTCCTTCCGGTCGACGGTGACGGTGATCTCCGCCGGCGGCGCGGCCACCAGGCGCTGGGCGATCGCCGGCTCGAAGAGGGTGTCGCCGTTCAGCAGCAAGAGGTCGCGGTCGAACAGCGCCTTGGCCATCCAGCAGGAGGCCAGGTTGTCGGCCACGTCGAAGAACGGGTTGAACAGGGTCGCGACCTCAAGGCCCGGGAGGTCCAGCCCGGCGATCTCGGCGTCCACCGCCTCGGCCTTGAAGCCGGTGACGACGGTGATCTCCTGGACGCCCGCGGCCTGCAGGCCCTCGAGCTGCCAGCGCAGCAGGGTCTTGCCCGACAGCTCGATCAGGCACTTGGGGCGCGAGGTGGTCAGCGGCAGCAGCCGCTTGCCCTGTCCGGCGCTGAGGATGATGGCGCGAGTCACGGAAGACATGGCGCTCTCCCTCGCAGAAGTTCCCCGTGGCGGGAAGGCCCGGCGCAGGCTGCGGGGCGCATCCGGCAGAGGTTGTCGCAGGCGCCGGTTCTCGTCGTCCGCCCCGGGCCGGCCCGCACATCGGGTTCGATGATCGCCATTCTGTCAAAAATGGCCGGATCCCGGCGGGAACGCTCCCATGGCCGGCCAATCCGTGGCAGCGGCGCCACAGCGGAATCCAACCCGACGCCGGAGGCGACGCGTCGTTTGTGCGCGCGCGAGCGACCCCTTAGACGCCGCGCACTTTGAGCTGGCGCTGGCGACTCTCCTCGCCGGCGGCTCGGGAGGATCTAGATGAGAATCAACAAGCTTCTTCGCAGCGCGGCCCTGGCGCCCGTGCTGTTCGCGGCCGGCGTTTCGGCGGCCCACGCGCAGGAAGAGACGACCGCCGGCGACCGCGCCGTCGAGGAAATCGTCGTCACCGCGCAAAAGCGTGAGCAGAGCCTGCAGGACGTGCCGATCGTGGTGACCTCGGTCTCCGGCGAGCTGATGCGCGACGCCGGCGTCCGCGACATCCGCGAACTGACCGTGCTGACCCCGGGTCTGACGGTCACCTCCACCTCGAACGAGACCTACGTGACCGCCCGCGTCCGCGGCGTCGGCACCGTGGGCGACAACCCGGGCCTGGAGTCCTCGGTCGGCATCGTCATCGACGGCGTTTATCGTCCGCGGAACGGCGTCAGCTTCGGCGACCTGGGCGAAGTGACCCGCATCGAGGTGCTGAAGGGCCCGCAAGGCACCCTGTTCGGCAAGAACACCTCGGCCGGCGTCATCAACATCATCACCGCCGGCCCGACCCGCGAGCTGACCGCCGAGTCGGAAGCGACCGTCGGCAACCACGGCCAGTTCGGCTTCACCGGCGCCCTCAGCGGCCCGCTGACCGACACCCTGTCCGGCCGGATCTTCGCCGCGGCGCGCGCCCGCGACGGCTATCAGGACATCGTCACCGGCCAGGGCCCGCGCGGCTCGCACGACGACAACAACCAGAACTTCTACACCCTGCGCGGCCAACTGCTGTGGGAGCCGACCTCGGACCTCAACGTCCGGATCATCGGCGACTACACCAAGCGCGACGAGGACTGCTGCGTCGGCACCCAACTGTTCGTCGGCCAGGCCGCCAACAGCCGCGGCAACTTCGTCAACCAGGTGCGCCCGGGCTCGCTCGATCTGACGAGCACGCCGTTCGACCGCGTGGGCTACGCCAACCGCTCGACCGCCCAGCGCGTCGAGGACATGGGCCTGTCGGCGGAAGCCAACTGGGACATCACCCCCGACATCACGCTGACCTCGGTCACCGCCGTGCGTGACTGGCGCGCCGAGACCGGCCAGGACGCCGACTTCACCTCGGCCGACCTGGTCTACCGCCCGGCGGACGGCTCGAACTACATCGAGTTCACCCAGTTCTCGCAGGAGCTGCGCCTGGCCGGCCAGGCGGTGGACAACCGCCTGAACTGGCTGGTCGGCGGCTTCTTCGCCAAGGAAGACCTGAACAGCCGGGCGGTCCTGCGCTTCGGCGCGGACTACTACCCCTACTTCGCGAGCCGCGTGCTCGGCGGCGCTCCGGCCCTGATCGGCCTGACGCCGGCGGCCATCTGGCAGCCGGGCACGGGCAGCGACGACCGCTACAACCAGGACGGCAAGACCTTCGCCCTGTTCACCAACAACTCGTTCGCGATCACCGACGCGCTCGAGCTGACGGTGGGCGTGCGCTGGACCCGCGACGAGAAGCAACTGGTCACCGACTACAACACGACCGGCGCCTCCTGCGACCAGGGCGAGGCGGCGTTCGGCGCGCTGGCCGGCGCGGTGGGCGCGGCCCAGGCCACGACCATCGTCGGCGGCCTCTGCCTGAACGGCCAGAACAACGACTTCGACGACCTCGGCCTCTCCATCCAGGAGCGGACCGAAGAGGAGTGGTCGGGCACGGCGAAGCTGTCGTACCGCTGGTCGCCGGACATCATGACCTACGCGTCCTACTCGCGCGGCTACAAGGCGGGCGGCTTCAACCTCGACCGCGAGCAGCAGATCGTCGTGGCCGGCGGCCGGCCCAACTTCACGGCCGACCCGGACACCTCGTTCAAGGGCGAGTTCGTCGACTCCTACGAGATCGGCGCCAAGACGAGCTGGTTCGGCAACAGCCTGCTGCTGAACGCCGCGGCCTTCTACCAGGAGTTCAAGGACTTCCAGCTCAACACCTTCGTGGGCACCGCCTTCGTGGTGGAGACCATCCCCGAGGTGGTCTCGCGCGGCGTGGACCTGGACTTCATCTACGTCCCGCAGATCGAGGGCCTGACCTTCCAGGGCGGCGTGACCTACGCCGAGACCGAGATCCAGCCGTTCACGGCCTCGGACCTGATCAACCCGACGCGCTTCAACAGCCTGCGCCGCCTGCCGGGCGCGCAACTGTCGTTCGCGCCGCGCTGGTCGGGCTCGCTGGCGGGCACCTACGAGCGTGACGTGTTCGATGGCCTGAAGCTGAAGACCAACGTCTCCGCCAAGTACACCTCGCGGTACAACACCGGCTCCGACCTGCACCCCTCCAAGGAGCAGGACGCCATGGTGCTGGTGAACGCGCGCGTGGGTCTGGGCGCTCAGGACGAAGCGTGGACCGTCGAGCTGTGGGCCAACAACCTGTTCGACAAGGACTACCTGCAGGTCGGCTTCAACGGCCCCTATCAGGTGGACGAGAACAACGACGCCGTCAGCGTCTACAACGCGTTCCTCGGCGCCCCGCGCACCGTCGGCGCGACGCTGCGCTTCAAGTACTAGTCTCCGGGCTTCAGGAGACTTGGGAGCGGCCCGGAGCGATCCGGGCCGTTTTCTTTTGGGCGATCGCCTGAAGGAGCGCCGGGTCGCGGCCGTAGGGGTCCGGACGCTTCACGACCTTGCCGTCCGGCGCGGGCGAGAGGGTGAAGTAGGTGATGTAGACGGGCACAGGCTCGGCGAGGTCCACGCGCGCCTCGGTCCCCTCGCCGGCCGCCGCCCCCTGCAGCAGCCAGTCGGCCAGCCGGTGGGCGTCCTCCAGCCGCACGCAGCCGTTGCTGACCAGCCGCAGGTCGCGGGCGAAGGCGGCCCGGTCCGGCGTGTCGTGCAGGTAGATTCCCAGCTTGTTGGGCAGCATCAGCTTGACCCCGCCCATCAGGTTCCAGGGCGAGGGCCGCATCCGCAGGCGCGCCTTGACCTGGCCGTTGCGGACCGCTTGCCAGTCCACGCTGCCGGTGGGGACCACATGGGCCTCCGGCGTCCAACCGGACAGCACCTCGATCCCGAGCGCGTCCAGCGCGGCGGGGCCGCTGCGCAGCGCCTGCGGGGCGTAGGTGTACCGGGCCAGGTCCACCGGGATGTTCCAGTAGGGATTGTAGACCGCGTAGCGGATGAGGCCGGCCATCTGGGGAGTCTCGGCCGTCTTCTTCCCGATGACGACCGACATGGTGTCGTGCAGCCGCCCGTCCTCGAAGGCCCACAGGCGGCCCGCGGGGGCGTCCACCAGGATGAAGCGACGGCCGAGGTCGCGCGGCAGGGCGCGGGCGCGCTCGAGGTTGGCGCGCAGCAGGGCTTCCTGCGTAGGGTCGGGCTCGGCGACGCGGCGCTGTTGGGCGAGCGCGGCGCGGAGATGCTCGTAGATCGGGTTCGACCGGCGCACTTCGGCGAGGTGGGCCGCAAGGGCAGGCGCGGCGGCCGCGGCGTCAAGCGCCTGGCGCTTCGAGGGCGGGGCGAGACCCAGGCGCGGATCGCTCCAGGCCAGCCGGGCCGCCTCGAGGGGCGTCCTCAGGTCGACGGCGTAGCGGGCGTAGGCGCGCGAGAGGGCCAGTTCCGCCTCCGCGAGGGCGGCGGGATCTCCCCGCTCCGCGGAGGCGAGCCGGACCGCCAGCGCGTCGGGCGCGTAGCGGGCGGGGTCCAGGCCGTCATCCGCGGCCGAGCGCACCAGCGCGAGCACGCTGCGCGCCTCGGGGCGCAGGCCGTCGCCCGTGCTCCACAGGGGACGGTGGCCGCGCGCGCGGTAGAAGGCGGCGAGATCGGCGTCGTCGGCTGGCAGGCGCACGACCGCGTCCGCCAGCCGCTCCGTCACCGGCGCGTCGCGGACCTGAACGGCCTTCGCCCGCGCGGCCTGGGCGACCGGCGGTCCGAAGGTGGCTGCGGCGGCGAAGCAACTGGCCAGGAAAACGATCCCGACCAGCCGCTCCAGGCTCCGCTGGGACGCGGGGCCCTCGGTCTTCTGCCTCAGCCGCGTTCCCCGGCCATCATGGTGTCGGTCCCTTGGGCCGCAGCGTCGGAGCTGTAGTCGCCGGCGCCGGTGGCGCCAGTGTCACCGCCCGTGGCGCCGCTGGTCGACCCCACGTCCGAGCCGCTCGCGCCCGCGGCGCTGCCGGAGCCCATCGTCGAGCCGCCGGTGGCGCCCATGCTCGAGCCGCTCGTGGAGCCCATGTTCGAGCCGCCGGTGGCGCCGGTCTGGCCCATGCTCGAGCTGCCGGTCGCGCCGGTGGCGCCGGTGCTTCCGCCCGCCCCGCCCGAGGTCTGCGCGACGGCGACGGTTCCCAGAAGCAGCGCGGAGGCGGCGCCCAGGACAGCGATCTTCCTGTTCATTGTTGGTCTCCCTGGCCGAGAAGTGCTTGGTGAAGCGGTAGGGGAACCACGGTCGGCTATCGACGTTCCGCCGGCCCACAAATGGCAAGCGGGTTGCGCCCCGGGAAGGCGCCGCTCGGTTAGACCGGCTTCAGCGGCTCGTGCGGACCATCGGGCAGGTCGATCACGACGGCGTCCCCGCCCCTCACCTCGCCGCCGGCCAGCACGACGGCCATGACGCCCGCCTTGCGCACGAGCCTTCCGTCGCGATCCTCCAGGCAGGCCTGCATCAGGCCGGCCTGCAGCCGCTCGAGCTGAATGCAGGGGTTGCGCAGGCCGGTGACCTCGACCACCGCCTCGCTCCCGAGCCGAAGGCGCGCGCCCCGCGGCAGGCCCAGCAGGTCGACCCCGCGGGTGGTGACGTTCTCGCCGAGGTAGCCCGGCGCGACTCCGAAGCCCTTGGCGTTCAGCTCGTCCAGCAGCTCCTCGTGGATCAGGTGCACCTGGCGAAGGTTCGGCAGGCCCGGGTTGAATCGGGCCCGGCTGCGGTGCTTCACGCGTGCGCCGCAGTGGGCGTCGCCTTCCACGCCCTGCCCCTCGATCAGGCGGACGAGCAACTGATTCTTCTTGTCGGGGCCGTGGCTTCGCTTGGCGCTGACCGCCACGACCACACCGCTCAACCGAGCCGCTCCGCGTGCCACGCGAGGTGGTCCGCCATGAACGTCGAGATGAAGTAATAGCTGTGGTCGTAGCCCGGCTGCAGGCGCAGGGTCAGCGGGATGCCGGCGTCCCGGCAGGCGGCCTCCAGAAGCTCGGGGCGGAGCTGGTCCTGCAGGAAGCTGTCGGCCTCGCCCTGGTCGACGAGTAGCTCGGGGACCCGGGCGCCGTCCTCGATCAGCGCCGTGGCGTCGTAGCGGCGCCAGGCCTGCCGGTCGGGGCCGAGGTAGCCACCGAGCGCCTTCTCGCCCCACGCGCAGCGCATGGGCGAGCAGATCGGCGCAAAGGCCGAGACGCTCGTCCAGCGGCCGGGGTTCTTGAGCGCGAGCGTCAGTGCGCCGTGGCCGCCCATGGAGTGGCCGGTCAGTCCCTGCCGGGCCATGTCCGCGGGGAAGTTCGCCGCGATCACCTCCGGCAGTTCGGAGACGACGTAGCTCTCCATTCGGAAGTGCCGGGCCCAAGGATCCTCCGTGGCGTCGACGTAGAAGCCGGCGCCCTGGCCGAAGTCGTAGGCGGGGTCGTCGGGCACGCCCTCGCCGCGCGGGCTGGTGTCCGGCGCGACGAAGATCAAGCCAAGCTCGGCGCAGGCCCGTCGGAATTCACCCTTCTCGGTGACGTTGGCGTGGGTGCAGGTCAGGCCCGAGAGGTACCAGACAACCGGGCGCGGACCCTCCGAGGCCTGCGGCGGGACGAAGACGCTGAAGACCATCGGCGTGCCGGTCTCGCGGCTCTGATGCCGGTAGACGCCCTGGACGCCGCCGAAGGCCTTCGTCGTGGAGACGGTCTCGAGGCTCAATAGACCACCACGCTGCGGATGCTCTCGCCGGCATGCATCAGGTCGAAGGCCTTGTTGATCTCGTCCAGGCTGAGCTTGTGGGTGATCATCGGATCGATCTCGATCTTCCCGTCCATGTACCAGTCGACGATCTTGGGCGTGTCGGTGCGGCCGCGCGCACCGCCGAAGGCCGTGCCTTTCCAGACCCGGCCGGTGACCAGCTGGAACGGCCGGGTGGCGATCTCCTTCCCCGCCTCGGCCACGCCGATGATGATGCTCTCGCCCCAGCCGCGGTGGCAGGCCTCCAGCGCCTGGCGCATGACCTCGGTGTTGCCCGTGGCGTCGAAGGTATAGTCGGCGCCGCCGTCGGTGAGCGCCACCAGGTGCTGGACGAGGTCGCCCGACACCTGCTTCGGGTTCACGAAGTCGGTCATGCCGAACCGGCGGCCCCACTCCTCGCGATCCGGGTTGATGTCGACACCGACGATCTGACTCGCCCCGACCATCTTCAGGCCCTGGATGACGTTGAGGCCGATGCCGCCCAGGCCGAAGACGATGCAGCGCGCGCCCGGCTCCACATGGGCGGTGTTGACCACCGCGCCGACGCCGGTGGTGACGCCGCAGCCCACGTAGCAGGCGGTCTCGAAGGGGGCGTCCTTGCGGATCCTGGCGACCGCGATCTCCGGCAGGACGGTGTAGTTCGAGAATGTGGAGCAGCCCATGTAGTGGTAGATGGTCTGGCCCTTGTACGAGAACCGGCTGGTCCCGTCGGGCATCAGGCCCTTGCCCTGGGTCGCGCGGATCGCGGTGCACAGGTTGGTCTTGCGCGACAGGCAGCTTTTGCACTGCCGGCATTCGGGCGTGTAGAGCGGGATGACGTGGTCGCCGGGCTGGACGCTGGTGACGCCCGGGCCGACCTCGACCACCACGCCCGCGCCCTCGTGCCCCAGGATCGAGGGGAAGATCCCTTCCGAGTCGAAGCCGTCGAGGGTGTAGGCGTCGGTGTGGCAGACCCCCGTCGCCTTGATCTCGACCATCACCTCGCCGGCCCTGGGGCCTTCCAGGTCCAGTTCCACGATCTCCAGCGGCTTCTTGGCTTCGAACGCCACGGCGGCGCGGGTCTTCATGGGAGGCGTCTCCTCGGATCAGGTGGCGGGAGGAATTCCAGATGCGGGCCGGAAAGGGAAGGCCCCGTGCGCTCGCCGGAACGTGATTTGCCGCCCCCTTACGGGAGCGCGCAACGCGGCGGGCAGGTGGGCGTTAGGGGCTACATGCAGCCCGGCCCCGAACTCACCGCCGACGAACGGCACGTCCTGATGCAGGCGCTCGAGGCGCCGCTTATCGACAAGGACCCGGTGGTGCTGGGCATCTGTCTCAGGCTCTGCGGCCGCCGGCTGCTCCAGCGGGCCGGCACCACGGCGGTGATGAACGGCTGGCGCGGCTCGCCGCACGCCTTCGTCCTGACCCGGGAGGGCTGGGCGATGGTGAAGGCGCACCGGCGCTACTGGCCGATGCGGCGTGCCGGCTAAGCATTTGTGAAAGCTAATATTTCAGCCGATCACATTTTCGGAACCGAGCTCCTCTCCCGCGGTTCGTGATGCCGGGCGGCCATCGCGGCCGCACCGGACCTGAGGGAGACCTGATCCAATGAAACTCCGCACCCTGGGCGCTGCCGCGCTCATGACCAGCGCCGCGCTCGCTCTCACCGCCTGCGGCGGCGGCGGCGGCAACGAAGGCGGCGCTACGACCGACGCCACCGCCGCGGCGGGTGGCACGGGAACCACAGGCGACGCCGGCATGGCCGCGACCGGCACGGCCACCGACACCACGGGCGCCGGTGCGATGACCACCGATCCGAACGCCGCCACCAGCTCGGGCGCGGCCGGCGCGGGCATGAACTCCGGCTCGATGGGCGCCACCTCCGGCGGCGCCATGGGCGGCACCGGCACGACCGGCACGACGGGCGGGACCGGCGCCACGGGCGGTACCACCGGCGGCACGGGCACGACCGGCGGCACGACCGGTGGCACGGGCACGACGGGCGGCAGCACCACGCCGTAAGCCTTCTCGGCGACGCAGAGACGCGGGTCCGGCGCGGCCGGGCCCGCGTTTTGCTGTGCGCTTCAGTCCTCGGCCAGGGAAAGCGGCGGGGCGACGCTCTCCAGCGGCTTCTTCTCGGCGCGGACCCCCAGCACGAGGGTGGTCGCCGCGGCGACGAGCATGAGCACGCCGCCCAGGAGATAGCCGAGCAGGATCTGGCTCCGCTCGCCGGTGTCGATCAGCAGGCCGAACAGCCACGGGCCGGCGACGCCGCCCAGCAGGGTGCCGATGGCGTAGAACAGCGAGATGGTCAGGGCGCGCAGCTCCAGGGGGAAGAGCTCGCCCACCGTCAGATAGGCGGCGCTCGCGCCCGCCGAGGCGAAGAAGAAGATCACCGTCCAGGCCAGGGTCTGGGTCTCGGCGGTGAGCGCCCCTTGCGCGAACAGCCAGCCGGTCAGGCAGAGCAGCGCGCCGGCCAGGCCGTAGGTGGCGGCGATCATCGGCTTGCGGCCGATGCTGTCGAACAAGCGCCCGAGCAGCAGCGGGCCCGTGAAGTTGCCCAGCGCGAACGGCAGCATGAACCAGCCGATGTTCTGCGGCGGGATGTCGTAGAACCGGGTCAGGATCAGGGCGTAGGTGAAGAAGATCGCGTTGTAGCAGAAGGCCTGCGTGGCCATGAGCACCAGGCCGAGGATCGTGCGCCTGGGATAGGTGCGGAAGAGCGCGACGCCCAGCTCGCGCCAGGTGGTGCGCTCGCGGTGGACCAGCCGGATGGTCGGGTGCGGGGCGAAGATCGGCGGCATGGCCGTGTAGCGCTCCACCCGTTGCTCGATCTCGCGCACCACGCGCTCGGCCTCATCGGCACGGCCGTGGGTCATCAGCCAGCGCGGGCTCTCGGGGATGTAGCGACGGATCCAGATGACGATCAGCGCCAGGCAGCCGCCGATCACGAAGGCGAGCCGCCAGCCGAGATCCTGGTCGACGATCGCGGGATCGAGGACGACCAACGACCCCATGGCGCCGAGGGCGGCGCCGACCCAGAAGCTCCCGTTGATGGCCAGGTCGGTGTAGCCCCGCCGCCGGGCCGGGATCAGCTCCTGGATTGCCGAATTGACCGCCCCGTACTCGCCGCCGATCCCCGCGCCGGTGAGGAAGCGGAACAGCAGGAAGGACCAGAAGTCCCAGGAGAAGCCGGTGGCGACGGTCGCCAGCATGTAGACCAGCACCGTGACGGTGAAGAGCCGCTTGCGGCCGAAGGCGTCGGTGAGCCGGCCGAAGACCAGGGCGCCCACGACCGCGCCCAGGATGTAGGCGCTGCCGGCCAGTCCGATCTGCTCGGCGCTGAGGCGCAGGCCGTCTGGCCCGGCGATCGCGGGCGACAGCGAGCCGACGAGGGTGACCTCGAGGCCGTCGAGGATCCAGGTGATCCCGAGCGCCGCCACCACCAGCCAGTGGAAACGGCTCCAGGGCAGACGGTCGAGCCTGGCGGGCACGTCGGTCGTGAAGACCTGCCGATCGGCGTGCATCCCCTCCCCTTGTTCTCGTTGGCGTGCGGCCACAACGCACGAAGGCGAAGCTTGGGTCCCGCGCGCGGCCGTTGTATGCGCCGGCCATGCGGACCGAAGATATCCTGGTGGACGCCCGCGGGCACCGCTGTCCGGTGCCGACCCTTCGCCTGCGCCGCGCGCTGGAGCAGGCGCCGGCGGGCGCGCGGGTGCGCCTGCTGGCCGACGACCCGCTGGCGCGGATCGACGTGCCGCACTTCGCCCGCGAGGCCGGCTACGAGCTGGCCGAGCGCGGCGAGGACGCGGGCGCGCTCAGCTTCCTGGTGGTGAAGGGCTAGCGCATCCGGCCGGCGTGGGTGTCGATGGCCACCTCGACCTCCGTCGCCAGCGCGCCGCCGAAGAAGACCGCGTTCACGTTCCACGACAGCCAGATCAGGAAGATCACCACGGTGGCGACCGAGCCGTAGGTGGCGCCCAGGTGGGCGATCTGCTCGACATAGATGCCGAGCCCCCAGGACGCGAAGATGCAGAGCGCCGCGGCCGCCGCCCCGCCGAGCAGCGAGGCGCGCCAATCCACCGGCCGGCGCGACATGGCCCAGCGATAGATCAGGGTCATGCCAAGCGTCATGCCGAGGCTCGCCCAGGTCCACTCGCTGTAGAGCCAGGGCACGCCGCGCAGCGGCCGCAGTTCGAAGCTCTCGCCCAGGATCCGGAAGCCGAAGAACACCGCCGACAAGATCCCGAGCGCCACGAAGGTGGCGACCAGCACGGCCAGGGCGAGCAGGTTGAAGCCCACGAACCCCCGCGGCTCGTCCTCGTCGTGGATGAACGACAGCCCGGCGAGCAGCGCCTTGAAGCCGCGGTGCGCGGCGTAGCCGCCGATCAGCAGGGCGACGCCGCTCTGGAACGACACCGTCTCCATGGGGGCGTGCGACAGGCGCATGAGCTCGGACTGGAAGATCATCCGGGCCGCCGCCGGCATCAGCTTGGCCACCGCGGCGCCCTGCTGGGCGGCCTGCGCCGGGTCGGAGAGCAGGCTGTAGAGGCCCATGCCGATCGCCAGCGCCGGGAAGATCGCGAGCATGACGAAGAAGGAGGCGCCGCCCGTGTAGAGCATCACGTCACGGCCCCACAGCCGCGCCAACGCCTTTCCGAGGGTGAGCAGGCCGACCCGCAGCCAGTGGACCGGATCCCAGTCGGCGTCTCGCGGACGGCTTGCGGGCTGGCGGGGAGACATCCGGGCGGAGGCTGGCGAAGCGGCGAGAGTCTGGCAAGCGCCCATATGGAAACGGCGCGCCACCTGTTCAGGGGTGGCGCGCCGCCGATGGGCGTGTCGTTCCATCAGGCCGGGCGCCGCTTCGAGGGACGGGAGAGCGCGACACCCAACCTGGGATCGGTTCTATGGCCCGGCGGCTGAACCCAACCTGAATGGAGCTTTCAGGAAACCCGCGTGTCGGCGATGGCGCCTGCATCGGCGAGCCGGTCGATCTCCGGGCCGGTGAAGCCCCAGTCCAGCAACGCCTGCCGATCGTGCGCGCCGACGGCCGGCGGTGGTCCCTGGATCTTGCCGGGCGTCGCCGAGAACCGCGGCGCCGGCGCGGGTTGCGTGACGCCCGCCAGCTCGACGAAGGTCTCGCGGGCGACGTTGTGGGGATGCTTCGGCGCCTCGTCCAGATCCAGGACCGGGGCGAAGCAGACGTCGGTGCCGCCCATTATCTCGGTCCACTCGTCCCGGGTCCTGGTGGCGATCACCGCAGCGAGCTTGTCGTGCAGCGCCGGCCAGGCGCGACGGTCCATCTGCGCCTGGAAGTCGGGATCGCTGATCCCGGTCTTCTCCAGCAGGAGCGCGTAAAACTGCGGCTCGATGGAGCCGATGGAGACCCACTTGCCGTCGGCGCACTGGTAGGTGTCGTAGAAGTGGGCGCCGCCGTCGAGCATGTTGGCCCTGCGCTCGTCCTGCCACATGCCCGACGCCTTGAAGCCGTAGAACATGGCCATCAGCGAGGCGGCGCCGTCGCTCATGGCGCAGTCCACCACCTGGCCCTTGCCCGTCGCACGGGCGTGGACGATGCCCGCCAGCAGGCCGAAGGCGAGATAGAGCGCACCGCCGCCGAAGTCGCCCACCAGGTTGAGCGGCGGGACCGGCTTGTCCTTGGTGCCGATGGCGTGGAGCGCGCCGGTGATGGCGATGTAGTTCATGTCGTGGCCGGCGGCCTGGGCGTAGGGCCCCGTCTGGCCCCAGCCGGTCATGCGGCCGTAGACCAGCTTCGGGTTGCGGGCGAGCGCCACGTCGGGCCCGAGGCCCAGGCGCTCCATCACGCCCGGCCGGAAGCCCTCGATGATTCCGTCGGCCTGCTCCATCAGCTTCAGGCAGGTCTCGACCGCCGCCGGGGTCTTGAGGTCGAGGGCGACGGAGCGGCGTCCGCGGGCGGTGATATCCGACGGCGCGCCGCCGCGGCCGCCTTTGCGGTCGATGCGGACGACGTCGGCGCCCAGGTCGCTGAGCAGCATGCCGCAGAACGGTCCCGGGCCGATGCCCGCGAACTCGACGATCTTCACACCGGAAAGCGGCCCCTGGCCCATGCGTCTCACTCCCTTTGGCGCGGAATCTAGCGGCGATGACCCTTGGTCAGCCAAGGGCTCAGCCGCCGCCGGGCAGGGACTGGCCATCGTCCACCGTGACCACGCTGCCGGTGATCGCCCGGGCCGCCGGACCCACCAGCATCAGGAAGGCGGCGTCCAGGTCGGAGGCGTCCATCAGCCGGCGGCGCGGAAAGCCCCTGAGCTGCTTCTGCCCGCCTTCCGTCGGCCACCAGTCGGCGTTGATGTCGGTCTCGATGTAGCCGGGGCACAGCGCATTCACCGCGATGCCGCGGCGCGCCCATTCGCGCGCCAGGCTCTTCGTCAGCATGGCCACGGCGGCCTTGGAGCCGCAGTAGGCCGAGAGTCCCGGCAGGACGGTGTGGCTGGCGATCGATGCGATGTTCACGATCCGGGCCTCGCCACGCTCCGCGACGCCGGAGGCGATCATCCGCCGCGCCGCGGCCTGGGCGGCGAAGAAGGTCCCGCGAACGTTGACGGCGAAGGTGTTGTCGAAGGCTTCGACCGAGAGATCCAGGGCGAGGCCCTCGCCGCCCACGCCGGCGTTGTTGACCAGGACGCCGATGGGGCCCAGCGCGGCCTCCGCCTCTTGGAAAACGGGCGCGATGGCGGCCGCGTCGGCCACGTCGAGCCGCAGGGCCAGCGCGCGGCCGCCGGCGGCGTTCAGCTCCTCGGCAAGCGCCTGCACCTTCTCGAGGCGACGGGCGGTGAGCGCCACCGCCGCCCCTTCCCGCGCCAGCAGACGGGCGAAGTGCTCGCCCAGCCCACCCGACGCGCCGGTCACCACGGCCACCTGTCCCGCAAGACTTCCCGACATCTGCTTCCCTCCGCGACCCGTCGCCGCTGTCACAACCCACAGGCGCGGGGCTATTCTCCCTATTCGCCCGGCCGCGATTCCGTGCTTAGCACGCAGCCGGGCTACGTCAGGGAATGGGGGATATGGCGGCAGGCGTCCAGGCGCGGGTCCTGATCGTTGCGCGCGACGACGTGCTGGCCGGCCCCCTCGCGGACGGGCTGGACCGGCTCGGCTGGCGCACGGTGACGGCGCGCGGCCCCTATTCCGCGGTGGCGAGTCTCACCGACCTGCAGATCGAGGCGGCGATCATCGACCTGCGCGGCGGCGAGGAGTTCGTCGCCCTGGCCCACCGGCTGCAGGCCGCCTGCGCGCCGCGCAAGCTGCCCGTGGTGGCCATCGGCGAGCCGGATCCGACCTTGGCGGCGCACGGCTTCGACCTCACCCTGGCCGCGCCGCTGCATCCGGCCCAGGCGGCCATGCGGCTGGAGACCCTGGTCCGGGTGGCGGTCTCGGAGGAGGAGTTCGATCTCCGGCAGGAGACCTTCGCCGAGCGCGGCCGTCCGCTGGAGCTGCCCGAGGTCGACACCAGCCCGTTCCGGGTGCTCGCCATCGGCGAGCCGGCGCCGCAGTTCCTGGCGCTCTCCAACGCGCTGAAGCGCAACGGGGCCGATGTGGTCGGCGCCTTCACAGCCTACACGGCCTTCGACTACCTGCACGAGCGAGCCTTCGACGCGGTGGTGCTGTGGGCGGGAGAGAACCCGCAGGAGGCGATGTCGATCGCCGCGGGCCTGCGCCGGAACACGCGGCTCTACCATACGCCGGCCCTGCTCTACATGCAGCGCGAAGCGCCGGTGACCATCGCCGAGGCCTACCATCGCGGCCTCTCCGACGTGGCCTCGCCCGAGACGCCGGAGAGCGAGACGGCCAAGCGGGTGGTCGAGCTGGCGCGCAGCTATCGCCGCGGCGTGGCCGTGCGCCAGGCGCTGGAGCAGGCGCGCAGCTCGGGCCTGATGGACGCCGCCACCGGCCTCTTCACCCGCGACCTGTTCGCCGCCCACCTGGCGCGACTGGCCCAGGCGTCGCGCCTGCGCAACCGGCCGCTCAGCGTCTGCGTCCTGAAGGTCGCCGAGAAGGCCGAGGTCACCGCGGCCCGGGCCGGCGGATGGCTCGACCGGGCTGTGCCGCAGATCGGCTCCATGATCGGCCGGCTGGTGCGGGTGGAGGATACCGCCGCGCGCCTAGCGCCCGAGGTCTTCGCCCTCGCCCTCCCCGCGTCGGGCCATGCCGCCGCCCGCGCCGCCGGCGAGCGGATCAGCGCGGTGATCGGCTGCACCGCCTTCGAGGCCGGCGACGGCAAGCCGCCGTTCGTGGTCGATTTCGACATCGGGGTGGCGGAGGTCGGCGCGCCCGAGACCGTGGGCCGCGCCCTCGAGGAGGCCGCTTCCCGCGCCCAGGGCCGCAAGGCCGGCTGATGCAGACGCCGGTGCTCGGCCTGCCGCTCTGGATGGTGCTGTTCGCCGCCGCGCTGCTGAGCCTACTCGTGGCGATGAGCGCCCGCGCGCGGCCGCTGCGGCCCGGGCGTCTGTGGATGGGCCCGGCGCTCGTTCTCGGCGCGACGCTGCTGGCGATCGCGCCGGAAGGGCCGCCACGGCCGCTGCTCGTGGCGATCTACGCTCTGTCGCTGGCGGTCGGCGCCGCGCTCGGCTGGTGGATCGCGTCGCACACGCAGATCCGGGCCGGCGCGGCGGGGACGCTGATCAGCCAGCTCTCCCCGTTCGGCCTGATGGCGGTGCTGGCCCTGGTGGCCGCCCGGATCGGGCTTCGCGAGGTGCTGGCGGAGAACGCCGCGGCCCTGCAAGTGAGCACGACGGAGGTGGCCGACGCCTTCCTGCTGATGGCTGTGGGCCTGGTCAGCGCGCGAGGCGTCGAGATGTGGCTGCGCGGCCGCAGGCTGCTGCGCCGCGCGGCCTAGGGCTTGCGGCCCATCGATTCGCCGAAGCGTTGCATGGACTCGCCGACCTGGGCGAGTTCGTCGCCGCAGCGCGTGCTCTCCTTGACGAAGGCCTCGTCCGTCATGGCGTCCGCGACCTCCTTCAGCCGCTTCTCCACCTGCACCCCGGGGGCCGCCGACAGCCGGCCGTAGTAGTAGAACGCCAGCATCAGGCCGGCCTGCTGCTCCTCCTTCCGCTCGGAGGTGGCCAGGGCGAAGCCGACCAGGGCGCACTTCAGGTCGCCGGTGGTGGCGGGGGTTTCCTGGGCCCGCGCCGGAGCGCCGGCGGCGAGCGCCACGAGCAAGGCCGCGGTGGCGGCCGAACATCTGAACACGGATAAACCCCTTGAAGCTGCGGCCCCCAGCTTGGGCTCAGGCCGCCAGCTTGGCTAGCTCGGTCAGCACCTTTTCGGCCGCGTTCAGCCGCTGCTCCGGGGTCTCCCACTCGCCCTTCACCACGACCTTGTGGTCGGGGCGCAAGCGCCAGGCGACCTGGTTCTTGGCCACGAACTGGATCAGCCCGCCCGGATTGCGGAACTCGTCGTTGCGGAAGCTGACCACGGCGCCCTTCGGGCCCACATCGATCTTGGCGACGTTCGCCTGGCGGCAGAGGCCCTTGATGGCGACCACCTTCAGGAGCTGGCCCGCCTCGGGTGGCAGGGGCCCGAACCGGTCGATGAGCTCGGCGGCGAGCGCCTCACGGTCCGCCGCCTTCTCGGCTTCGGACAGGCGCCGGTAGAGCGCCAGGCGGACGTTGAGGTCCGGAACGTACTCCTCGGGGATGAGCACGGCCGCGCCGGTGTTGATCTGCGGCGACCAGCCCCGGTCGTGCTCCAGCCCCTCGGCGCCGGCGCGGGTCTTCAGCTCGTTGACCGCGTCCTCGAGCATCTGCTGGTAGAGCTCGACGCCGATCTCCTTGATGTGGCCGGACTGTTCCTCGCCGAGCAGGTTGCCGCCGCCGCGGATATCGAGGTCGTGGCTGGCGAGCTGGAACCCCGCGCCCAGGCTGTCCAGCGACTGCAGCACCTTCAGCCGCTTCTCCGCCGAGAGCGTGATCTGCTTCTCGGCCGGCGTGGTCATGTAGGCGTAGGCGCGGCTCTTCGACCGCCCCACCCGGCCACGGAGCTGGTAGAGCTGGGCCAGGCCGAACATGTCGGCGCGGTGAATGATCAGGGTGTTGGCCGTCGGGATGTCGAGGCCGCTCTCCACGATGGTGGTCGACAGCAGCACGTCGTACTGGCCGTCGTAGAAGGCGGTCATCACCTCCTCGAGCTGGGTCGGCGACATCTGGCCGTGGCCGACCACGAACTTCACCTCGGGCACCTGCTCGCGCAGGTAGCGCTCCAGCTCCGGCAGGTCGGCGATGCGGGGAGCCACGTAATAGGCCTGGCCGCCACGGTACTTCTCGCGCAGCAGGGCCTCGCGGATGACCACTGGATCCCAAGGCGTGATGTAGGTCCGCACCGCCAGGCGGTCGACCGGCGGCGTGGCGATGATCGACATCTCCCGGATGCCGGACAGCGACATCTGCAGCGTCCGTGGGATCGGCGTCGCCGTCAGCGTGAGCATGTGCACGTCGGCGCGAAGCTCCTTGAGCTTCTCCTTGTGCTTCACCCCGAAGTGCTGCTCCTCGTCGACGATCACGAGGCCGAGGTTCTTGAACTCCACCTGCTTCGACAGCACCGCGTGGGTGCCGACGACGATCTCCACCTCGCCCTTCTTCAGGCCCTCGCGGGTCTCGGCCGCCTCCTTGCCGGGCACCAGGCGGGACAGGCGCCGCACCTTCACGGGCCAGCCCTCGAACCGCTCGGAGAAGGTCTTGAAGTGCTGGCGGGCCAGCAGGGTGGTCGGCGCGACCACGGCCACCTGATGGCCGCTCATGGCCACCACGAAGGCGGCGCGCAGCGCCACCTCGGTCTTGCCGAAGCCCACGTCGCCGCAGATCAGCCGGTCCATGGGCTTGCCGGCGGACAGGTCCTCCAGCACGTCGCCGATGGCCAGCAACTGGTCCTCGGTCTCCTCGTACGGGAAGCGCGCGCAGAACTCGTCGAAGACGCCCTGCGGCGGATCGACGGCGTCGGTCTGCTTGGTGGCCCGCTCGGCGGCGATGCGGATCAGGCCCTCGGCCATTTCGCGCAGGCGTTCCTTGGCGCGGGCGCGGCGGGCCTGCCAGGCGGCGCCGCCCAGCTTGTCGAGCTGCACGCCCTCGGAGTCCGCCCCGTAGCGGGTGAGCAGGTCGATGTTCTCCACCGGCAGGTAGAGCTTGGCCTCGCCGCCGTACTGCAGCTCGAGCGTGTCGTGCGGCGCGCCCTGCACGTCGAGGGTCTTCAGGCCCTCGTAGCGGCCGATGCCGTGGTCGATGTGCACCACGAGGTCGCCCGGCGTCAGGGACGAGGCCTCGGCCAGGAAGTTGGACGCGCGGCGGCGGCGCTTCGGGCGCGCCAGCCGGTCGCCCAGGATGTCGGTCTCGGAGATGACCGCGAGGCTGTCGGTCTCGAAGCCCGCCTCGAGCGGCAGGACCACACGTTGCGGCTTCTTCGGGTCGGCGGCCTTCGCCGCGTCCCAGTAGGCGGCGAACGGCGCGTCCTTCAGGCCATGGTCCGCCAGCATGGAGCCCAGACGCTCGGAGGAGCCCTCGGACCAGGAGGCGAACAGCACGCGCTTCCCCTGCCCGGCGAGCGCCTTGGCGTGATCCGCGGTGGCCTCGAAGAGGTTCACCGAGTCCATTTTTCGCTCGGCCGAGAAGTTGCGCCCGGCCCGGGCGCCCATGTCGACCACCACCTCGCCCTCGGCCTCGTTGAAGGCGGAGAAGCGGCGGGTCGGCCGGCGCGCGAGACGCTCGTTCCACTCGTCGCCGTCAAGGTAGAGGCGGGTCGGCTCCAGGGGATGGTAGTGCATCCGCCGCTCGGCCTGCACGCGGGCGTCGTAGGCGTCCTCGATCAGCGCCATCCGCTCCTCGCGCGCCTCGCGGGCGAGGTGGTCGAGCGCCACCAGCGCGTCGGCGGGCAGGTAGTCGAACAGCGTCGCCATGCCCGGGTAGAACAGCGGCAGGTAGTGCTCCATGCCGGCGCGGCGCCCGCCCTCGGAGATGGCGGCATAAAGCGGGTCGTCGCCGGGGGCGCCGAAGCTCTCCAGGTAGCCCGTGCGGAAGCGGCTGATGGCGTCCTTGTCCAGCAGCGCCTCGCTGACCGGCAGCAGGCTCACGTCCTTGAGCTGGCGGGTTGAGCGCTGGGTCTCCGGATCGAACCCGCGGATGCTCTCCAGCGTATCGCCGAACAGGTCGAGGCGCACCGGCTCCTCGGCCGAGGGCGGGAAGACGTCGATCACGCCGCCGCGGATGGCGAACTCGCCGCGCTCGGAGACGGTGGAGGCGCGCTGATAGCCATTGATGGCGAAGTAGCGTTCGAGGTCGGCGATCTCGACGATGTTGCCGACGCTGGCGGAATAGCTCGCGCCCTTGACCACGGAGAGCGGCGGCACGCGCTGGATCAGCGCCGGGACCGAGGTGACCAATAGGGCCGGCTTCTTGGGATCGAAGCCGTCCGCCAGCCGCGCCAGGGTCGTCATCCGCTGCGCCGAGACGCCGGCCGAAGGGCCGATCCGGTCGTAGGGCAGACAGTCCCAGGCCGGGAAGGTCAGCACCTCCACCTGTTCGGCGAAGAAGCGGAAGGCGTCCACGAAGGCCGAGATGCGCGCGGCGTCGCGGGCGACGAACACCGTCAGGCCCTTCCGGGCCTTGACGATGTCGGCCATGACCATCGCGTCGAAGCCTTCCGGGGCGCCCACCAGGTCCAGGCGGCCGGGATCGTCGGCGACCCGGCGGAGTTCGGCGGCGCTCACCGGCCGCGCGCCGTCAGCCGCCACGGTCGTCACCCCGCACGTCGTTAAGTTCGAAGCGGAACGCCTTGATCCGGTTCATGATCTCGTCGTCGAACTCAGGCGGTGTCGGCAGCGTCCCGATAATCCAGGCGTAGAGGTCCTGATCCGGCTGCTCGAGCAGCCGCTCGAACCGGTCCAGCTCGTCCTCGCTGAACGTGTGGACATGGTTGTCCGCGAACGGCCCGAGGATCAGGTCCGCTTCCCGGAAGCCGCGCCGCCAGGCGCGGAATTTCAGCTTCTTCAGCCGTGCGTCGTCGGTCGTCATGAGAGGGTCGCCATATAGAGCGCACGTGACACCGGCGCCAGATGCGCCCGCCGCCCCGAGCCGCTATCCATGGGGCGCGGGAGGGACTCGGTTCATGGACAGACGCGCATTCCTGGCGGCGACCGGCGCGGCAGCGCTGGCGGGCTCGGCCGCCGCTCAGCCCAGGGGCCCCCTGCTCCGCCCGGCCATGCTGCGGCCCGGCGACCGGGTGGCGCTCGTGAACCCGAGCACGGCGCTCCACGACCCCGCGGCGGAGACCCGTGCGCGGGCCGTCGTCGAGGCTCTGGAACTGACGCCGGTGGTCTATCCCGGGTTCCTCAACCGGCCACGGGACTATGCGGCTTCCGTGCGGCTGCGCCTGGACGAGCTGCACCGGGCGTTCTCCGATCCGACGATCAAGGGTGTCTTCAGCGGCCGTGGCGGCTACGGCGTCAGCGAGATCGTCGACCGGGTCGACTACGGGCTGATCCGGCGCAATCCCAAGGTCCTGGTCGGCTTCAGCGACACCACCCTCCTGCAACTGGCGATCCAGAAGCGGTCCGGCCTCTCCACCTTCCACGGCCGCATGGCCGCCCTGACCGGCTTCTCCGACTACTCCCTGCAGGCGCTGCGCCGCGCCGTGATGTCCCCCGAGCCGCTCGGGGTGCTGCCCACTCCGGCGGAAGCGAACCCGCTGCGCCCGACCTATCCGCTCCAAACGATCACCCCCGGCACGGCCACCGGGCCTCTGGTGGGCGGCAACCTTTCGATGATCGCGGCGGCCATGGGAACGCCGTGGGAGATCGACACCCGCGGGGCCATCTTCTTCTTCGAGGACGTCGAGGAGGCGCCCTACTCCATCGCCCGCATGCTGCTGAACCTGCGCCACGCGGGCAAGCTGCAGGCCGCGGCGGGGATCCTGGTGGGAGCGTGCGCCCGGTGCGAGGGGCCGCTGGACGCCTCGCCCTACACGCTGAACGAGGTCTTCGACCACCTCCTTGGAGACCTGAAGATCCCGGTCTTCGCGGGCCTGCCGATCGGCCATACCACGGACCAGCTCACCCTGCCGATCGGCGCGTCCGCCCGGCTGGACGCCACGGGCAGGACCCTCACCGTCCTCGAGCCTGGCGTCACGGCCTAGCCGGCGAGACGGGGCCGCCGTTCACGCTATATTCCCCCGATGCGGCCGGAGATTCTGTTCCCGCTCTATGCGCCCGTCACCTCGCTGAAGGGGGTGGGTCCGCGCGTGGCGCCCCTGCTGGAGCGCCTTGCCGGGCCGATCGTGCGCGACGTGCTGTTCCTGAAGCCGCACTCCATCGTCGTACGCACCCCGGCCGAGCTGGCGACCGCGGTGGACGGCCAGGTCATGACCTTCGAGGTCACCATCGACGCGCACGAGCGGCCCAGGTCCAACGCCCAGCCGTGGCGCGTCAGGGTCTCCGACCATACGGGTTACATGACACTGGTCTTCTTCGGCCGCTTCGCCGACCAGCTCGAGCGGCGCCACCCAGTGGGAGCCAAGCGGATCGTGTCCGGCAAGGTCGAGGACCAGAAGTTCGGCCGCCAGATGGTCCACCCCGACTACATGGTCGAGCCCGGCAAGGCCGACGAGATCCCGGAGCTCGAACCCATCTACCCCGCGACCGAGGGTCTGCCGGCGCGGCGCGTGCGAACCTTCGTCCTGGAGGCGCTGGAGCGGGCGCCGGAGCTGCCGGAATGGCAGGACGCCGCCTGGGTGGAGCGCGAGCGCTTCCCCGCCTGGCGCCTCGCGCTGGCGCGGCTGCATGCGCCGGAGAGCGAGGCCGACCTGTCGCCGCTGGCGTCGCACCAGCGCCGGCTGGCGTTCGACGAGTTGCTCGCCCACCAGCTCGCGATGGCCCAGCGCCGGGCCGAGCGCCGCCGGGACGCGGCGGCGAAGATCCCGGCCAGCGACATCGCCGAGCGGATCCGCGCCGATCTGCCCTTCGCCTTTACCGGCGCCCAGGAGCGCGCACTGGGTGAGATCCGCCGGGACCTGGCGGCCGGGGAGCGGATGAGCCGGCTGATCCAGGGCGACGTGGGCTCGGGCAAGACGGTCGTGGCCATGTGCGCCATGGCCGACGTGGCGGCGGCGGGCGGCCAGACAGCCCTGATGGCGCCCACCGAGATCCTCGCCCGCCAGCACTACGAGACCATCGCCGGGCCGCTGACCGACCACGGGATCGGCGTGATCCTGCTGACCGGGCGCGACAAGGGCGCGGGGCGGGCCGAAAAGCTCCGGGCGCTGGCGAGCGGCGCCGTGCAGGTGGCGGTGGGCACGCACGCCCTGTTCCAGGACGACGTCGCCTTTCAGCGGCTTCAGATGGCGGTGATCGACGAACAGCACCGGTTCGGCGTGGCCGAGCGCCAGCGGCTGCAGGCCAAGGGCCAGGCCGTTCACCTGCTCGCCATGTCGGCGACGCCCATTCCGCGGACGCTCGAACTCACCGTTTTCGGTGACCTTGACGTCAGCCGGATCGACGAGAAGCCGCCGGGCCGCACGCCGGTCGCCACCCGCGCGGTGCCCATGGGCCGCATCGACGAGGTGGAGGGCCGGCTCCGCGAAGCGGTGGGCGCCGGCGCCCAGGCCTTCTGGATCTGCCCGCTCGTCTCCGAGTCCGAGGTGGTCGACCTCAAGGCCGCCGAGACCCGCGCGGAGGAGCTGCGCGAGCGGATCGGCCCGAGTGTGGGCCTCATCCACGGCAAGATGACGCCGCAGGCCAAGGATGCGGTGATGGCCGAGTTCGCCGACGGCAAACTGTCAGTGCTGGTGGCCACCACGGTGGTCGAGGTGGGCGTGAACGTGCCCAACGCCACCATCATGGTCATCGAGCATTCCGAGCGGTTCGGCCTGGCGCAGCTCCACCAGCTTCGCGGGCGGGTGGGCCGCGGGCGGCGCGAGAGCGCCTGCGTCCTGCTGTACGACGCGCCACTGTCCGAGACGGCCCAGAAGCGGCTCGACATCCTGCGGCGCACCGACGACGGCTTCGTGATCGCCGAGACCGACCTGGAGCTCCGCGGCGGCGGCGACGCGCTCGGCCTGCGCCAGTCCGGCTTCCCCGACTATGTCTTCGCCGATCCGATCGTGCACCGCGACCTGATCGCCGCCGCCGGCGACGACGCGCGGATGATCATGGCCCGGGATCCGGAGCTCGCCTCCGAGCGCGGCCGCGCCCTGCGGGTCCTGCAGGAGCTGTTCGACTGGAAGGCCGGGATGGCCCTGAAGGCCGCGGGCTAGGCGACCTTCACCATGCGCTTGCCGCGGTTCTCGCCGTGCAGCAGGCCGACGAGGGCTTCCGGCAGCTTCTCGAAGCCGTCGATCACATCCTCCTGGACCTTCAGCCTGCCCTCGGCGACCCACTGCTGCAGGTCCTTGAGCGCCTGGTCGCGCTGGTCGTCGAAGTCCGAGACGATGAAGCCCCGCAGCGTCAGCCGCTTGGTGACGATCAGGCCCGGCACGCCGCGGGGGCCGTGCTGGGGCGCAGCGCCGTCGTACTGCGAGACCGCGCCGCAGCAGGCGATCCGGCCGAAGTTGTTCATGGCGAACAGGCAGGCCTCGAACACCTCGCCGCCCACGTTGTCGAAATAGACATCGATGCCGTTGGGCAGAGCCTCGCGGAACTGCTGGCGGAGGTTTCCGGCCTTGTAGTCCACCGCCGCGTCGAACCCGAGCTCGTCCACCAGCCAGCGGCCCTTCTCCTCGCCGCCGGCGACGCCGACGACACGGCAGCCCTTCAGCTTGGCGATCTGGCCGACGATCGAACCCACCGAGCCGGCCGCCGCCGAAACCACCACCGTCTCGCCGGCCTTGGGCCGGCCGCATTCCAGCAGGCCGAAGTAGGCGGTCAGGCCGGCGACGCCGTAGACGCTGAGGAGGTGGGTCATCGGCTCGAGCTTCGGCAGCTTCGAGAGCCGGTTGGCCGGAAGCACGGCGTAGTCCTGCCAGCCGGTGTCGGCGAACACGAGGTCGCCGGGCGCGAGGTCGCCGCCGTTGGCCTCCACCACCTCGGCGAGCGCGCCGCCGGCCATGACCTGGCCCGCCGCCAGCGCCGAGCGGTAGGTCGCTCCCTGCATCCAGGCGCGGTTCGCCGCGTCGAGGGAGATGTAGCGGGTGCGGACCAGCGCCTCGCCCTCGCCTGCGGTGGGGCGGGCGCCTTCGGTCAGGCGGAAATGCTCCGGCGCGAGCCGCCCCTGCGGCAGTTGGTCGAGCACGATCTGGCGGTTGGTCTCGGGCACGGCGCGCCTCCTTGCATCAGGAAGGGGCGACCATGGCGGCTCAAGGCCGAGAAGCCAAGATCAGCGGCCGCCGTGTCGCTCGAGCCAACGCTGCAACTCCGCGATCTCGCGGCGCTGCATCTCGATGGTCTTCTGCGCCATGCGCCTGAGCTCGGCGTCGTCGCCGTGGCGGGCCTGGATCTCGGCCATGGCGATGCCGCCCTTGTGGTGCTCGATCATCATCTTGGCGAAGGCGCGATCAGGATCTCGGTCGGTGGCGCCCATCATGGCCTGATGCATGTCGTGCATGGCCTGCATGTTGGCCTGCCCGGCGGGACCGCCGTACATCGACATGTCGCCCTTCATCATCATGCCGCCGGGCATCTGCCCGCCGGCGTGCTGGCCATGCTGGCCGTGCTGGTGCGACTGCGCCTGGGCGAGCGCGGCGCCGCCGAATCCGAGCGCGGCGACCGCGAGCAGACTCGTCAGGATGTTCCTGGTCATGGCTGGACCTCCGGTGTGCCGGACTCCAACCGTGCGCCCGCGGCCGGGTTCCCGCCTCAGGGCAGCGCGTCCACCCGGCCTTTCGCATCGGCTTCCAGATCCGCGTAGAACAGGTTGAATCCCGGGGCCTTGCGCCGGTCGGCCCAGGAGCCGGTCCGCTTCAGCGCCGCCGACCTCGGGACCGAGACCCGTAGCACGCCGCCCTCGCAACGGGCCGACACCTGCCGCGCCATGAAGGCCGGGCGCGCGCCCCACTCGAGGTCGGTGGCGTTCGCCGCCCCGCGGTGCAGGCGGGCCGGCGCCGGCTCGTCGGTCGTCGCGCTGAGGATCGGGTTGAAGCAGAGCGCGGGCCGCCCGCGCAGGTTCTCCAGCTCGCCGCCGGGCGTCCAGACCAGCGCCCGGTCGAGCAGGACCCGAGCCCGTTCGGCGTCCCCGCTCGAGACGCTTGCCCAGGCGGCCAGGCATCCGGTCTGGCCCGGGCCCTCGCACGGCGGCAGCGGCGGCGCATCGGCGGGGACCACGGTCTCCTGCAGGTAGGCCGCCACCAGCCGGCCGCGGAGCTCCGGATCCAGGGCGACCTCCTCCATCAGCAGGCGTGCGGCGAGCGTGCCGCCCTGCTCCACCCCGACGATGATGAACGGCCGGCCGCGATTGTGACGTGCGACATAGGTGCGGAAAGCCTGGGCCACGTCGCCGTAGGCGAAGCGGCGCGCCTCACGGGCGTCCTCGCGAAGGGTGAGCAGGCTGTAGAGGCTGGCGTGCCGGTAGCGTGGGGCGAAGATCCGTCCGATCCGGACGAACGGCCCCGCATAGTTGGGCGCCATGCGCCGACGGAAGAGCTCGGCCGCGTCGGCGTCGTCGACCGGCGCATTCCAGTGCTCGCCCCCGTCGTAGAGCGTCGGCGCGACGAAGAAGACGTCGACGGGAGGCTCGGCGCGGGCGGGCGCGTCCGGATCGGCCGGCATCAGCCACCAGGCGGCGCGGTCGGCGTAGTTCGGGGCCGGTGGCGGGTCGTAGGTCTGGAACGGCACCTTGGGATCGAGCGCGGTGCGTCGCAGGTCCTCCCAGAAGACGCCGGTCGCCACGCCGAGGATCAGCGTCGCCAGGACCACGAAGACGGCGAGCCACCGGGTGCGGCGCGGCAGCGACCCGGCCATGCGTCAGCGGTAGGGGTCGGGCTGGGAGAGATAGGTCCCGACGTAGTCGGCGATCCCCTCCTCCAGCGGCGTCATCGGCTTCGGATAGCCCGCCTGCATCAGCCGCTCCATCCGGGCCTCGGTGAAGTACTGGTACTTGTCCCGGATCGCCGGCGGCATCGGCGTGTACTCGATCTGCGCGTTCTTGCCGGCTGCGGCGAACACCTGCCGGGCCATGTCCTCGAAGCTGCGCGCCTGGCCGGAGCCCAGGTTGTAGACGCCGTTCACCTGCGGGTTCTCATAGAGCCAGCGGGTCACGTCGGCGGCGTCGCGCACATAGACGAAGTCGCGCTTCTGCCCGCCGTCCGGCACGTCGGCGCGGTAGCTCTTGAAGAGCTGCACGGCGTGGCCCTCGCGGACCTTCGGCCAGATCTGCGACGCGACGGACTTCATCGCGTGCTTGTGCTCCTCGTTCGGCCCGTAGACGTTGAAGAACTTCAGGCCCACCCACTGCGGCGGGGCGTAGTCCCGAGCGGCCTGGCGCGCCGCAAAGGCGTCGAACAGCGCCTTGGACCAGCCGTAGGTGTTGAGCGGCCGCAGCCGGCTGAGCGCCTCGTAGCTGTCGTCGTCGGCGAACCCCTGCTCGCCCGCCCCGTAGGTCGCCGCCGAGGAGGCGTAGACGAACCGGCGCTGCCGGTCGGCGCACCAGCGGAACAGGTCCCGGCTGAGCGTGAAGTTGGAATGGATGATCTTGTCCGCGTCCGGCTCGGTGGTCGACGACACGGCCGCCATGTGGACCACAAGCTCCACGTCGCGCCAGCGCTTCTCCAGCCAGTCGAACATCGCCTCCGGCGCCACGAAGTCGCCGATCGGGTGCTTGGCGATGTTGCGCCACTTGCCGAGGTCGGCCTCGCGGAGGCGGTCGCAGACCACCACGTCCAGCGACGGGTCCTCGGCGAGCCGGGCGACGATGTTCGAGCCAATGAAGCCGGCGCCGCCGGTCACGAAGGCGATGCGGCGGGTCATGCCTGCTCCTTGTCAGAGGCCGGGCGGCTCATGCGCCGGATCGCCGCCGTGGTAGAGTAGCCCTCGACGATCTCGGCGAGCCTCACCTCTCCGCCCCAGGACCTGACCTCCTTGGCGCCGACCACCTGGTCCTCGCTGTAGTCCGCCCCCTTGATCAGCACGTCTGGCCGCGCGGCCTCGATCAGCTTCAGCGGCGTCTGCTCCTCGAACGGCACCACGAGATCCACGCTGCCCAGGCCGGCCAGCACAAGGGCGCGGCTCTCCAGATCATTGACCGGCCGCCCGTCGCCCTTCAGCGCCCGCACGGAGGCGTCGGAGTTCAGCCCGACGATCAGCCGGTCGCACCAGGCCCGCGCCTGGCCGAGGTAGGCCACATGGCCCTTGTGCAGGATGTCGAAGCAGCCGTTGGTGAAGCCGACCCGAAGCCCCTTGGCCCGCCAGCGGGCGACCTCGTCGACCATTCTCTGCAGGGTGGCAACCTTGGCCTCGGCCGGCGCGAGATGGGCGGTGATCGCCGCTTCCACCAGCTCCTCGGGGCTGACCGTGGCGGTGCCCACCTTACCCACGGCCACGCCGGCGGCGAGCTGGGCGAAGGCGATGGCCTCCTCCAGGCTGGCTTCGGCGGCCAGCGCCAGGCCGAGCGCGGCGAGCGTCGTGTCGCCGGCCCCCGAGACGTCGAACACCTCGCGCGACGCGGTCGGGAAGTGCCGCACGGGCTCGCCGCGGACGGCCAGCGAGATCCCCTTGGCCGCGCGGGTGACCAGAACCGCCCTGGCCTCCCACAGCCCGAGCGCATGCGCGAGCGCGGCCTCAACCTCGGCGTCCGTGCCGGTCGGCCGGTCGGTAGCGTGCGCGAGTTCCAGAGCGTTCGGCTTGATCAGGTCGACGGCGCCGTAGCGGGCGAACGACCTGGCCTTGGAGTCCACCACCAGCTTCGCGCCGCTCGACGCGGCGGCCTCGCGGCAGGCGGCGATCACCGCATCGGTGACCACGCCCTTTCCGTAGTCGGACAGCAGGATCACGCCCGCGCCGTGGGCGGCGTCGCGGATTGTGCGCACGAGCCGCTGCTCGCAATCGCCTTCCACCGGCCGGCTTTCCTCCAGGTCGACCCGCAGGAGCTGCTGCTGGCCGGAGACATAGCGGGTCTTCAGGGTGGTCGGCCGGCTGGGATCCGTCACGAGGTAACCCTCGATGTCGGCCTCCTCGCCCACCAGCCGCATGGCTTCGTGCCCTTCGCCGTCGCCGCCGATCAGGCCGACCAGCGACACCGAGCCGCCCAGGGCCGCGACGTTCCGGGCCACGTTGCCGGCCGCCCCCAGCATGACGTTCTCGCGCGTACGCGCCAGGACCGGGATCGGCGCTTCCGGCGAGATCCGACTGACGTCGCCATAGACGAAGCGGTCCACCATGACGTCGCCGACGCAGACGACCCGGCGTCCGGGCGCGAGCCCCAGGAGGTGCTGGAGGGCGGAAAGGTCCATCGGTCTAGCGTGTGCGGCGCGTCGGGTGGGCGGTCAAGCCGCGGCGAGGCGCCGCTTGGTGAGCGCGTCGTACTCGAGCAGCTCGCCCATCAGCCGCTCGAACTGGCTCATCGGCACCATGTTGGGCCCGTCCGACGGGGCGTTGTCGGGGTCCGGGTGGGTCTCCATGAAGACGCAGGCCACGCCCACGGCGACGGCCGCCCGCGCGAGGATCGGCACGAACTCGCGCTGGCCGCCAGAGGTCGTCCCCTGTCCGCCCGGCTGCTGCACCGAATGGGTCGCGTCGAACACCACGGGACAGCCGATCTCGCCCATGATGGGCAGGGCGCGCATGTCCGACACCAGGGTGTTGTAGCCGAACGAGACGCCTCGCTCGCAGGCCATCACATTGGGGTTGCCGGTGCTCAGCACCTTGGAGACGACGTTCTTCATGTCCCAGGGCGCCAGGAACTGGCCCTTCTTCACATTGACCGCCTTGCCCGTACGGCCGGCGGCGAGCAGCAGGTCGGTCTGCCGCGACAGGAAGGCCGGGATCTGCAGCACGTCCACCGCCTCGGCGGCCTCGGCGCACTGCTCGTTCTCGTGGACGTCGGTCAGGGTCGGCAGGCCGGTGACCTCGCGGATCTCGGCGAACACCGGCAGCGCCTCCCGCAGGCCCATGCCCCGGGCGGTGTTCACCGACGTGCGGTTCGCCTTGTCGAAGGAGGTCTTGTAGATCAGGCCGAGCCCCAGCCGGTCCGCGATCTCCTTCAGCGCGTGCGCGGTCTCCAGCGCATGCTGCCGGCTCTCCATCTGGCACGGCCCCGCGATGACCGTCAGGCGTTCGGCGTTGCCGATCCGCACGGTGCGGGCGGCGGTCTTGATCTCGATGACGGCGTTGGGCTGGGTCACGAACTTGGTCCCATGGCTGCGTTGGCCGCTAAGTGGCCCGCAAGGCCCGCCGCCACAAGTCGCAATAGCGCCGCCCCCGGCGCCTGGACCGCCCGCGAATCAGCCGCTACCGCGTTCGATGATCGATGTTATGGTCAAGGCCGGAGATCGGGGACGTTCACCATGAGCCTGGCCCATGAGACCTCGCTGACGGCGCTCGCCAAGGATGCGCGCGCCTTCCACCGGCTGCCGGAGCTGCGCGGCGCGCCGGCGCCGTTTCGCTTCGCCCTTCGGCTGATCGCTAAGGACTGGCAGGTGGGCGGCCTGACCTTCGTGCTTCCCAGCGGCCGTGAGCTGGTGCTGCGCGGTCGCGAACCCGGGCCGGCGGCCACCCTGCTGGTCCGCGACTTCCGGTTCATGCGCCGGGTCATCGCGGCCGGCGATATCGGCTTCGCCGAGGGCTATATGGCGGGCGAGTGGGACACGCCGGACCTCTCGGCGCTGCTGACGGTCTTCGCGCTGAACGCCGAACGGCTGAAGCGGGTGATCAGCGGCGGGGCCCTGATGAACCTCGTCCATCGCCTGCAGCACGCGCTGAACCGCAACAGCCGGGCCGGCTCCCGCCGGAACATCCACGCGCACTACGACCTGGGCAACGCCTTCTACGCCCGCTGGCTCGACCCCAGCATGACCTACTCCTCCGCGCGCTTCGAACGCCCGGGCCAGCCGCTCTCCGAGGCGCAGCGGAACAAGTACCGCACGCTGGCCGAGAGCATGGAGCTGCGCCCGGGGCAGCAGGTGCTCGAGATCGGCTGCGGCTGGGGCGGGTTCGCGGAGTACGCGGCGCGAGAGGTCGGCGCGAAGGTCACCGGCATCACCATTTCTCAGGAGCAGTACGCCTTCGCCCGCCGGAGGATGTTCGAGCAGGGCCTCGCCGAGCGGGCGGACATCCGGCTCATCGACTACCGCGACGTCGAGGGCTCTTTCGACCGAGTCGCCTCCATCGAGATGTTCGAGGCGGTCGGCGAACGCTACTGGCCCACCTACTTCGGGACCATCCGGGAGCGGCTGGCGCCCGGCGGACGGGCGGGCCTGCAGATCATCACCATCCGCGACGACGTCTTCGACCGCTACCGCAAGCGGGCCGACTTCATCCAGAAGTACATCTTCCCGGGCGGGATGCTGCCCTCCGAGCAGCGCCTGAAGGAGGAGACCGAGCGGGCCGGCCTCGCCTGGGCCGGCGTCAGCCGCTTCGGCCAGCACTACGCCGACACCCTGGCGACCTGGGGGGAGCGGTTCGAGAGCGCCTGGGACGACGTGCGCCGGCTGGGCTTCGACGAGCGGTTCCGGAAGCTCTGGCGCTTCTACCTCAGCTACTGCGAGGCGGGATTCCGCACCGGCCGGACCAATGTCGTGCAACTCGCCCTCGCCCGGCCGTAGCCGCCCCCTGTTCGGGCGGGCGCGCGGCGCTTAAGTAGCGGCCATGCAAGTCGCCAGCAGCGTCCTGGACGCGATCGGAAACACGCCCCTCATCCGCCTGAACCGCGCGAGCGAGGCCACCGGCTGCGAGATTCTCGCCAAGGCCGAGTTCATGAACCCCGGGCAGTCGGTGAAGGACCGCGCGGCGCTGTGGATCATCCGCGACGCGGAGAAGAGCGGCCGCCTGCGGCCCGGCGGGCGGATTGTCGAAGGCACGGCCGGCAACACCGGCATCGGCCTGGCCATGGTCGGCAAGGCGCTGGGCTACAAGTGCACGATCGTGATCCCGCGCACCCAGAGCCAGGAGAAAAAGGACGCCATCCGGCTCTACGGCGCCGAGTTGGTGGAGGTGGACGCGGTCCCGTATGCGAATCCAAACAACTATGTGAAGTATTCCGGCCGCTTGGCGGAAGAACTTGATGCGGCCGAGCCGAACGGCGCGGTCTGGGCCAACCAGTTCGACAACGTCGCCAACCGGCAGGCGCACGTCCATGGCACCGGACCAGAGATCTGGCGCCAGACCGAGGGCAAGGTGGACGGCTTCATCTGCGCCGTTGGTTCCGGCGGCACCCTCGCTGGAGTCGCCGAGGCGCTCCGGGCCGAGAAGCCCGACGTCTGCATCGGCCTCGCCGACCCGCACGGCGCGGCGCTCTACGCCTACTACACGGACGGTGAGCTGAAGTCGGAGGGCAGCTCGATCAGCGAGGGCATCGGCCAGGGGCGGATCACCGCCAACCTGGAAGGCCTGAAGATCGACCGGGCTTACCGGATTTCGGACGAGGAGATGCTGCTGGCCATCTACGACCTCGTGGAGCACGAGGGCCTGGTGATGGGCGGCTCCACCGGGGTGAACGTCGCCGGCGCGATCCGCATGGCCAAGGATCTGGGACCCGGCCACACCATCGTGACGGTGCTGTGCGACCACGGGCAACGCTATCAGTCGAAGGTCTACAACCCGGCCTTCCTCACGGAGAAGGGCCTGCCCGTGCCCACCTGGCTCGAATGACCGACCCCTTCGTCTCCACGGCCTGGCTGGCCGAGCACCTCGACAAGGTGCAGGTCGTCGACGCCACCTGGTTCCTGCCCGGCGAAGGCGTCGGGCGCGAAAGCTATGCGGCCGCCCACATCCCGGGTGCGGTGTTCTTCGATATCGACGAGGTGGCCGACAGGTCCACCGGCCTGCCGCACATGCTGCCCTCTCCGGAGGCTTTCGCCCGCGCCGCCGGCGCGCTGGGGCTCACACGCGAGCGGCCGATCGTGGTCTACGACGCCCAGGGCGTGTTCTCGGCCCCCCGCGTCTGGTGGACGCTCCGGGCCATGGGCTTCCCTCCACCGCGGGTCCTGGACGGCGGGCTGAAGAAGTGGCGCGCCGAAGGCCGGCCGGTGGAGACAGGGGCCGTGTCGCCGCCCGCCAGCGTCGTCGAGCCGCGGCGCGAACCCGCCCTCGTGCGCGACCTCGAGGCCGTGCGCGAACTGCTGGCGGGCGCGGCGGCGCAACTCGTGGACGCCCGGCCCGCGCCGCGCTTCCGGGGCGAGGCGCCGGAGCCGCGGCCGGGTCTCAGGTCAGGTCACATGCCGGGCGCCCGTAATGTGCCGTTCGGCGGGCTGGTGAACCCCGACGGCACGTTCAAGTCGCAGGCGGAGCTCGCCGAGGCGTTCCGGAATGCGGGCGTCGACCTCGACCGGCCGATCGTCACGACCTGCGGCTCCGGGGTCACCGCCGCGGGCGTCGCCCTGGCCCTGGCCCGGCTGGGACGCGACGACGTCCCGGTCTACGACGGCTCCTGGGCCGAATGGGGTGGCCGGAGCGACACCGAGGTGGTGACGGGAGCCTGACCATCCAGATCCGCTTCGCCCGCGAGGACGACCTTCCCCGGCTGCCGGTCATCGAGCAGTCGGCGGCGCAGGCCTTCCGCGCGCTGGAGGTCCCCTACTTCGAGCTGATCAGCCAGCTCGGCCCTGTCGACACGTGGCGGCCGGCGCTGGAGGCGGGAACGCTGTGGGTCGCCGACGACGGCGATGGTCCGGTGGGGTTCCTGGCGGCGACCCGCGAAGGGGATCGGCTGCACATCGACGAGTTCGACGTCATGCAGGACCAGCAGGGCCGCGGGCTGGGCCGACGGATGATGGGGGCGGTGATCGCCTGGGCCCGGCGCGAAGGCGTCGCCCGCCTGACGCTCACCACCTTCTCCAACATCGCCTGGAATGCGCCGTTCTACACGTCCTTCGGGTTCCGGCCGCTGGGCGACGACATGCCCGAGGATCTGAGGGCGATCCTGGCGCGGGAGGCAGCGCGCGGTCTGCCCGACCGTGTGGCTATGGAACTCGCGCTCTAGCGCATCGGCGGGGCGTACATCAGCCCGGGCTTCGGCGCGCTCCACAGGGCATTGAGGCCTCGGTCGAGGTTGAGCGCGGAGTCGGCGCCCACGTCACGGCGGAAGATCTCGTGATAGGCCCCGACCTGGCGGATCACCTGGAAGGCCCAGTCGTCCGAGAGGCCCAGCAGCGGGCCGAGTTCGCCCTCGACGCCCAGCAGACGCCGCGTCTGCGGATCGCTCGCCGTCTCGCGCGCGGCTTCCACCGTGCGCGAGGTGAGCCCGAGCTCCTCGGCCAGCACGGTCGCATGGACCGTCCAGCGGACGATGTCGGTCCAGGCAGGGTCTGTCTGGCGGACCACCGGACCGAGCGGCTCCTTGGAAATCACGTTGGGCAGGATGACGTGCGCGCCGGGATTGCTCAGCACGGAGCGGGAGGCGGCGAGCGCCGAGATGTCGGCGCTGAACACGTCACAGGCCTCTTCCTCGTAGAGGCGGCGGGCCTCGTCCTCGGTGGCCGCAACCACGGGCCGGAAGCGCAGGCCGCGCAGGTTGAACCACTCCACGAGGTTGGCCTCGCTGGCGGTGCCGGCCTGAACGCAGATCCGTGCTCCGGACAGCTCCTCGGCGCTCGCCACGCCGAGCGACCTGGGCGCCAGGAAGCCCTGGCCGTCGTAATAGGTGACCGCCGCGAAATCGAGGCCGAGCCCGGCGTCGCGCGCGTAGGTCCAGCTCGTGTTGCGCGACAGCAGGTCGATCTGGCCCTTCTGCAGCGCGCTGAACCGGTCCTGCGCCGGGATCGGAATGAACCGCACCTTGCCGGCGTCGCCCAGGGTCGCCGCCGCCACCGCGCGGCAGACGTCCACGTCGAAGCCGCGCCAGACGCCGCGCGCGTCCGGAAAGGCGAAGCCCGGCAGGCCGGGGTGGACCCCGCAGGCGACCCAGCCCCGCTGACGCACGGTCTCGAGGGTCGGGCTCTCGGCCGGATGATAGTCGAGGGTGCTCACCGGCGCCTTGGCCTGCGGGGGCGGCTTCGGCGGGGGCGCCTCCGCCTGCCGTTCGCAGGCGCTGAGGCAGAGTCCAACCATCGCCATCGCCGCGAGGCGCCTGATCATCCCTGCTCCTTGATCCGGAAACCGATGGGGCTCTATGTGCCCCCGGCACTTTCGCCAGCGCAGCCTTGGGCCGCAACCCCGCATGGACGACGAAACCCGCCTGATCCGCGCCGGCGCCGGCCCCGCGAAGCTCGTGAAGACGGTTGGGCCGCCCGTCCAGAAGGGCTCCACCGTCCTGCTGCCCAATGCCGAGGCGCTCTACGACGACGACAACCATGTCACCTACGGCCGCCAGGGGCTTGCCGCCCAGGCCGCCCTGCAGGATGCGCTGGCCACGATGGAAGGCGCCGTGGGCGTGGCGCTCTATCCGTCCGGCCTCGCCGCCCTGGCCGGCGCCCTGCTGGCGGTGCTCAAGGCCGGCGACGAGGTGCTGGTCAGCGACGCCATCTACAAGCCCACCCGCCGGTTCTGCGACCAGGTGCTCAAGCGCTTCCGGGTCAGCACCACCTACTACGAGCCCGACCTCGAGCCCGAGGCGCTGCTCGACCTGGCCACCGACGCCACCCGGCTGATCCTCCTGGAGAGCCCCGGCTCGCTCACCTTCGAGATGCAGGATCAGGCCCGGATCGCCGAGCTCGCCCGCGCGCGCGGCATCCTGACAGCCACCGACAACACCTGGGGCGCGGGCTACCTCTACAAGCCGCTCGAGCACGGCGTGGACATCTCGATCCAGGCCCTTACCAAGTACGTGGGCGGCCACTCGGACGTGTTCATGGGCTCGGCCGCGGCGCGAGACCCGAAACTGGTGCGGCTGCTCGACGACGGCGTCCTGCACCTGGGCTGGGCGGTGCCGGGGGAGGACGCCTACCAGATGCTCCGCGGCCTGCGCACCCTGCCCACCCGGCTGGCGCGGCACGGCGAGGGCGCGCTGCGCCTCGCCCATTGGCTGAAGGCGAGGCCCGAGGTGGCCGCGGTCTACCACCCGGCCCTGCCCGGTGCGCCTGGGTACGAGCTGTTCGCACGCGACTACCGCGGCGGCTGCGGCCTCTTCGCATTCGCCCTGCAGCCCGCGCCGGAAGCGGCGGCGAACGCCTTCCTGGACGCGCTGAAGGTGTTCGGGCTCGGCTTCTCCTGGGGCGGGTTCGAGAGCCTGGCGATCTCCTGCGATCCGCAGCTCCGGACGCGGAAGTTCCCGCGCGACTACGGCGGCCCGCTCATCCGACTGCACATCGGGCTGGAGAACACCGAGGACCTGATCGCGGACCTGTCGCGTGGCTTCGCCGCCTACGAGGCCGTCCGCTAGGAACCTCCGCCGCCCGCCAGGGATTGCCCCGCCTGAACGACAGAGGGACCCTGGTCATGAGCGAGAACACCGACCGTTTCGAGGAACAGGCGGAACGCGCCGCCGAGCAGGAACGCAAGATCCAGAAGGAGATCGACGCCGCGGAGGAACGCTCCTTCGGTAGCGGCGAGGACGAGGACGAGGACAAGCCTATGCAGGCCGGCGCCCGGGAGTATCCCGCAGGCCCCCTGCCCAAGCAGCACCTCGAGAAGCCCGGCCTCGAGGCCGACCTCGAGCTGCAGCCGATGTGGGACGCGCCCTTCTACAAGGGCTCCGGCAAGCTCGAGGGCAAGGTGGCGCTGGTGACCGGCGCCGATTCCGGGATCGGCCGCTCGGTGGCGGTGCTGTTCGCCCGGGAAGGCGCGGACGTGGCCATCGCCTATCTGAACGAGCACGAGGACGCCGAGGTCACCCGCCAGGCCGTGGAGAAGGAAGGCCGCCGCGCAATCCTGATTCCGGGCGATGTGGCCGAGCCCGACTACGCCGAGGCCGCCGTGAAGAAGACCGTCTCCGAGCTCGGCAAGCTGGACGTGCTGGTCAACAACGCCGCCTTCCAGGAGCACGTCAACGACCTGTCGGAGCTATCGCTCGAGCACTTCGACCGCACGCTGAAGACCAACCTCTACGGCTACTTCTTCATGGCCAAGGCGGCCGTGCCGCACATGAAGCCCGGCTCGTCCATCGTGATGGTCGGCTCGGTGACCGGCATCATGGGCAACAAGGACCTGCTGGACTACTCGATGACCAAGGGCGGCATCCACGCCTTCGCCCGCTCGCTATCCACCCACCTGATCCCGAAGGGCATCCGGGTGAACGTGGTGGCGCCGGGGCCGGTCTGGACGCCCCTCAACCCAGCCGACAAGGACGCCGAATCGATCGCCAGTTTCGGCCAGAGCACCCAGATGAAGCGGCCGGCGCAGCCGGAGGAGATCGCCCCGGCCGTGGTCTTCCTGGCTTCGCCGCAGACCTCCAGCTACATCACCGGCGAGATCCTGCCGATCCTGGGCGGGTACAGCGGAGGCTAGGCGGCCTCCGAAGAGGAGGCGGCTTGCGCGACGACCACTGGCTCGACGGGTTCCTGGCCGACGAGGGCCTGCCCGACAGCTTCCGCACGACGGTGGAGTGGATCTGCCGGCCGCTCGCCGACCGGGCGGCCCGGCTGCGGCAGGTCCGCCGGCGCACGGCGACGCTCGGACTTTGCGGCGCGCAGGGCTCGGGCAAGTCGACCATCGCCCGGGCCACCGCCCGCCTGCTGGAGGCGCGTGGCCTCACCGCCGTCGCCCTGTCGCTGGACGACTTCTACCTGCCGAAGGCCGCCCGCCTGCAGCTCGCCAAGGACGTCCACCCGCTGCTGGCCGTCCGCGGTCCTCCGGGCACCCATGACGTGGCCATGGCGGGCGCGACGCTCGACCAGCTCCGCGCCCCGGGCCGGGTCATGCTGCCCACCTTCGACAAGGCGGCGGACAACCGGACCCGGCGGGGGCGCTGGGAGACGGTGGCGACGCCGGTCGACGTGGTGATCTTCGAAGGATGGTGCGTGGGCGCCCGCGCCCAGGGGCAGGCGGCGCTGGCGACGCCGGTGAACGATCTGGAGCGCAACGAGGACCCTGACGGCCGCTGGCGCACCTGGATCAACGACCAGCTCGACGGCCCCTACCAGGAGCTGTTCGCCCGCGTGAACAGCCTGACCTTGCTGGCCGCGCCCAGCTTCGAGGTCGTGCGGACCTGGCGCACCGAGCAGGAGCGCAAGCTGCGCGAGCGGACGGGCCAGGGGATGGCGGACGCGGAGATCGAGCGCTTCGTCGCCCACTACGAGCGGCTGACCCGCTGGATTCTCTCCGAGATGCCGGCCCGCGCCGACTGGACCGTCCAGCTCGACGAGGATCGCCAGCCGGTCGGCGAGCGCTAGGGCCGGCTCGCGTCCGACGCGGGCTTGGCGTAGAACCCGGCCTCCTCAAGACGGACGCAATGCGCATGAACACCGAACGGCCCCGGGTGGTCTTCGCCTACGACTTCGACGGCACGCTCGCGCCCGGCTTCATGCAGAACCACGCTTTCATCCCCGAAGAGCTCGGGATGGACCGGGCCGAGTTCTGGCGGGCGGTGGACGAGCTCGCCAAGCAGCAGCGCGGCGACACCATCCTCGCCTACATGCACATGATGCTGGCCAAGGCCCGGGAGAAAGGCCTGGAGCTGTCGCTGGAGAGCTGGCGCCGCCGCGGCGCGGGCCTGCAGCTCTTCCCCGGCGTCGAGGACTGGTTCGAGCGGCAGAACCGGCGGGCGGCGGACCTCGGCCTCGACCTGCACCACTTCATCATCTCGTCCGGCAATCGCGAGCTAATCGAGGGCTCGCCAATCGCCCGGCACTTCGAGCGGATCTACGCCTCGGCCTTCATGTTCGACGAGAACGAGGAAGCGATCGGGGTGGCGCTGGGCGTCAACTACACGTCCAAGACCCAGTACCTCTTCCGGATCAACAAGTGGACGCTGGAGGAGTGGGACAACTACGCCATCAACCGCGCGCAGGAAAAGGACGAGCGCCCCGTCCCCTTCGACCGCATCGCCTTCTTCGGCGACGGCTTCACCGACGTGCCGACCATGCGGCTGGTGACCGACCAGGGCGGCTATGCGGTCGCTGTCTACGAGGAGGGCAATCCCTTCACGGAGCGGGCGGCGGTAGACCTGCGCAAGGACGGCCGCGCGCATCTGGCGGGGCCGGGCGATTACCGGGAGGGTGCGCCGCTCGACCAGCTCGCGCAGGCGATGCTGACCGAAATGGCCGCGCGCGCCCACCTGCCGACCCTGGTCCGCTGGCCCGACGCCGAGACCCAGCCGAAGCTGCCGCTCTGACCTCCTGGCGCGCCCTGCAGGACTCGAACCTGCAACCGTCCGCTTAGAAGGCGGATGCTCTATCCGGTTGAGCTAAGGGCGCGAACTCGAGGGTCAGTGCGTCCAGGGGATCTTCCGGCCAAATGCGAAGTTGTCGGCGTAGGCCTTGATGATCTTCTTGGCCGGCTTCGGGTCGATGAGCTGGAAGGCGATGCCGTGTCTCTCGGCGTAGCGGACCGCGTCCTCCTTGGTGTCGAAGGTCAGCCGGACCTGGCTGGAGGCCGTGTCGCTGGTCTGCGTCCAGCCCATCAGCGGATCGGGTCGCCGCGCCGCGCTGGGCTCGAACTCCAGGACCCAGTCATAGGTCTTCTGCTTGCCCGACTGCATGGCGGTCTTGGACGGGCGGAAGATGCGCGCGAGCATGTGGTCCTCGAAACTCCAATCGGCCGGCGTGGTCGGGGCGGTGTGATTCGAACACACGACCCTCTGCTCCCAAAGCAGATGCGCTACCAGGCTGCGCTACGCCCCGGAAACGCCGGCGCCCCTGCAATATGGGCGTTTTCGGCTTTCCGCAAACGCGAAGGCGGCGCGGCGGCTAACCGCCCATCAGCTTGAACACGCCGGACGCGCGGACCACGTCCGTGCCGCCGACGTAGGCCCGCCCTTCCGCGAAGGCCACATCGCGCGTGGCGCGGGTGAGCCGCCCCTCCCCCACGATCCACTCGCCGGCGCGCGCCATGTGCAGGAAGTCGATGGACAGGTGGATGGTCACCGCGCGGCGGCGCGCGCCCCGCCAGACCGCGCCGGCCAGGACGCCGTCCATGAAGGCGGACAACATGCCGCCATGGACAATGCCGACGCCGTTGGTGTGCCGCTTGAGCGCGAAGAACGCCTGTTCGACGGAGCCGTCGTCGGTCGGCCGGTGGAAGTAGGGTCCATTGTGGCTGGAGAAGGCGCCTCGGCCTTCCGACAGCACGAACCCCGGTGGCGGCTCGGGGATCTGCTCCTCAGCCACCCGTGAACATCCGGTGGATCACCCGGTCGCCCGGCAGGATGCCGAGCTGGGCCGCGCGGCCGCCGGGGATCTCGAGCGCCGCGATGGCCACGCCGTTGGACGGCAGCAGGCTCTCGTCCAGCGGACGGGCGTTGGCGACGACGGAAAGCACCACGCCGTTCGGCCGGATGTAGATGATGTCCAGCGGGATGAGCGTGTTGCGCATCCAGAAGGCCATCTCCTGCGGCCGGGAGAAGGCGAACAGCATCCCCCGGTCCGGAGCCATGCTCTTGCGGCACATCATGCCGTACTGGCGCTGCTTCTCCGTCGCGGCCACCTCCACCTGGAAGCTCGCGCGGCCGCGCTGGGTGACGATCTGCAGCGGCTGGAGGGGCGTGATCTCGGGTTGAGCCTTGCAGCGGGCCGGATCCTGGCGCGGGATGTCCTGAGCCTGGGCGGCGGGCGCCAGCACGAGCGAAAGGGCCAGCGCCGCCAAGGCGCGCCGGCCAACGGTGAACTTCAGCAAGAAAGCGACTCCGGGGTTCGGGTCAGCCTAGAGTGGACTCGATCTCGGCGACAACAAGTCCCTTCGGGCCTTCGGCGAACCGGACCATGACGTCGTCGCCCGGCTGGAGGTCTTCCATGCCCGAGCGGCGCAGGGTCTCGATGTGCACGAAGATGTCGCCCGGCTCGGCGTCGCGGACGACGAAGCCGTAGCCTTTCGTCCGGTTGAACCACTTCACCTTGGCGCGCTCCAGCGGGCCGGTGGCCTGCACCGGGCGGCGCGGCGCGCGGCTCATCAGCCCGCCGCCTCCGAAGCCGTCCCGCCGGTGCTCGTCACGGACCCGCCGCTCGCCAGGCGGCGGCGCGCAGCTCTCGTCGATCTCCACCACCTCGGCCACCTGCCAGCCCTTGGGCCGGCGGACCACGTCGCAGGTGATGGCCGAACCCTCGAGCGCGCTGTCTCGGCCGGAACTCCGAAGGGAGGTGACGTGCAGCAGCACGTCCTTCAAATCGGTCTGGCTGGGATCGTCCGGGACGATGAAGCCATAACCCTTGCCCGCATCGAACCATTTGACGCGGCCGGTGATCCGCACGGCCACCGCCTGCACGTCCACCTGTTCGAACTCTAAGCCAGCCATTTCGCCCCTCGGCCCCGATACCCCCCATCCGAACATGGATTGGAGCCAACTATAACACTGTTCGCCTAATCGGGGCGGCGTCAACGTGAATCTGCGCGCGGGGCGCCCGCCAGGCGGGAATTCGTGCTCATTTTGGGGAGGAGCGATGGCAGTCCCTAGGGGAGTCGAACCCCTCTCTTCAGGTTGAAAACCTGACGTCCTAACCGATAGACGAAGGGACCGCGGTCGCGAGGCCGGGTCTATATAAGCCTTGTTCCGGGCCTGCAAGCCCCCTTCGCAAGATCATGTGCGTCGAGGGTCAGAGATATCCTCGATCTCGAATTCGACCCCTTCCCGGCCCTGCCAATCGTCCGCCTTCAGACGGCCGACGACGTGGATCGCGCCCCCTTCGGCGAGGAGGCGGCGGCCGGCTTCGGTGTCCTCCACCCGCCAGGCCACGGCCTTGAGCTTCCCGCCCGACGAATCGGCCAGGGTGCAGCGGACGTGGCCGCCGCGCAGCGCCATGGGCCGTTCGACACGGACGTTGGCGGCCGCGAACAGCGGCTCGGGATTGCCGGGCCCGAACGGGGCCAGCCGCTGGAAGTCCTGCCAGAGCGCCCGGGTGCACCCAGAGGTGGTGACCAGGGCGTCCACGTCCAGGCAGTCGTCGGCCGCGGCGGCCTCCGATTCGGCGGCCAGGCGCGCGTTCAGGAAGGCGCGGAGCTCGGGAATCGTGTCGGGCCGGACGGACAGGCCCGCCGCCATCGCGTGGCCGCCGCCGGCCAGCAGCAGCCCCTCGTCGAAGGCCGCCTGGACCGCACGGCCAAGGTTCACGCCCGGCTGCGAGCGGCCGGAGCCCTTGCCCACGTTTGCGGCCCGGTCGACGCCGACGACGATCACCGGCTTGCGGTAGCGCTCGCGCAGCCGGCCGGCGGCGATGCCGATGACACCGGGGTGCCAGTCGTCGGCGGCGACCAGGATGCAGGCCTCGTCATCGACGTTCATGCCGCGCTCGATGAGCGTCACGGCGGCCTCGATCACCTCGCGCTCGACCTCCTTGCGGGAGGCGTTCAGGGCGTCGAGTTCGGCGGCCAGGGCGAGGACTTCTTCGGGTTCGTCACCTGAGAGGAGCCGGGCGCCAAGATCCGAGCGGCCGATGCGGCCGCCGGCGTTGATCCGGGGGCCGAGCAGGAAGCCCACATGGAAGGTGGAGGCCGGGCCGGAGCCCTTGGCGAGATCCATGAGGGCCTTGAGGCCCGGGTTGCGCCACTGGCTCATGACCTTCAGGCCCTGGGCCGCGATGGCGCGGTTGAAGCCCACGAGCTGGGTGACGTCGCAGATGGCGCCCATGGCGGCGAGGTCGAGCCACTGGCGCAGGTCCGGCTCGGCGAGGCTCTCGTTGAACAGGCCGCGGCGGCGGGCCTCGCGGTTCAGGGCGGCCAGGAGGACGAAGGTCACGCCGGCGGCCGCCAGATGCCCCTGCCCCGATCCGCAGTCGTGGCGGTTGGGGTTCACCAGGGCGGCGACCTTGGGGATCTCCTCGCCACGCATGAGGTGGTGGTCGATGACGACCACGTCGAGGCCGATCTCGGCGGCGCAGGCGAGCGCATCGTGAGCGGCCGCGCCGCAGTCGACGGTGACGACGAGCTCCGCGCCCTCGGCCTTCAGGCGGCGGAAGGCGGCGGGCGACGGGCCATAGCCCTCGGTGATCCGGTCGGGGACGTAGATCGGCAGATCGTAACCCATGGCCCGGCACCAGCGGACGAGCTGGGCCGCCGAAGAGGCGCCGTCCACGTCGTAGTCGGCGAAGACGACCATCGGCCGCTTGCGCTCGAGCGCGTCCACGAGGACCGCGGCGGCGCGGTCCATGTCGGCGAAGCTGGAGGGATCGGGAAAGAGCGCCTTCAGCGTCGGGTTCAGGTAGGTCTCGCCCTGCCCGTCGCCCACGCCCCGGGCGGCGAGCGCGCGGGCCAGCGGCTCCGAGAGGCCGAGACTGAGCTGATGGCGGCGGACCACGTCGGCGTCGGCGGCGCGCTCGCGCCAGCGGCGGCCCGAGAGCGACCGGGTGACGCCGAGGAATCCGATGGGGCCGCTGCCGTCCGCCAAGCCTGTCTCCTGTCCGCTGGCGGCCAGTATCCGCCGACCGAGGGCTGAGTCGCCAGCCGACGGGTAGCCGCAGGGCCTGTCAGAAACGGACGCAGACCTCAGGCCGGCCGCTTCATCCGCACCTCGCGCACCGTGTGGGTGGCGGAGTTCATGACCAGCGTGTGGGTGTGGACGAAGCCGGCCTCCAGCCGCACGCCGTCGAGCAGCGCGCCGCTGGTCACGCCGGTGGCGGCGAAGATCGCGTCCGCCTGCACCATCTCGTGCAGGTCGTATTTCTTGTCGAAGTCGGTGACGCCGAGCCGCTGGGCGCGCGCCCGCTCGTCCGGATTGCGGAACAGCAGCCGGCCCTGGAACTGGCCCCCGACGCACTTCAGGGCCGCGCAGGCCAGCACGCCCTCGGGCGCGCCGCCGGAGCCCAGATAGAGGTCGATGCCGGTCGCCGGGTCGGCGGTGTTGATGACGCCGGCGATGTCGCCGTCGCCGATCAGGTGCACGCGGGCGCCGATCTCGCGCAGGGAGCCGATGATCTCGGCGTGCCGCGGACGGTCCAGAACGCAGACGGTGATCTGGTCCGGCGTGACGCCCTTGGCGTCAGCCAGGGTCTGGACGTTCTCGGCCGGCGTGCGGTCGAGGTCGATCACCCCGGCCGGATATCCCGGCCCGCAGGCGATCTTGTCCATGTAGGTGTCGGGCGCGTGCAGCAGGGTCCCCTTTGGCGCCCAGGCCATCACGGCCAGCGCGTTGGGCATGGCCTTGGCCGTCAGCGTCGTCCCCTCGAGGGGGTCCAGCGCGATGTCGATCTTCAGCTTGCCGCCGCGGCCGACCTTCTCGCCGATGTAGAGCATCGGGGCCTCGTCGCGCTCGCCCTCGCCGATCACGATCTCGCCGTCGATGTCGATCTCGTTGAGCGCCGTGCGCATGGCGTCGACGGCGGCCTGGTCGGCGGCCATCTCGTCGCCCCGGCCGACCAGTCGCCAGGCGGCGATGGCGGCGGCCTCGGTGACGCGGACCGCGTCGAGCACCAGCCCGCGGTCCAGGACCTGGTTCGTCATTGTTCTTTGCGTCTCCAACCCGCCGAGGGGTTTAGCACGCCGGCTCAGATACGCGCGATTCGCAACAGCCTTGGCCGTTCGAGCACCGCCGGCAGCTCCGCGATGCGCTCCACCGCCGCCATCAGCACCGATTCCGCCACCGAATGGGTCGTGAGCACGATCGGCACGCCGCCGGCGTCCTCCACCGGCTTCTGCAGGAAGCTCTCGATGGAGACGCCCGCCTCGGCCAGGGTCTCGGACACGGCGGCGATGACGCCCGGCTCGTCCTTCACGAGGAAGCGCAGGTAGGCCCGGCCGGTGGTCTTCGACGGATCGACCGGCGTGAACGGCGCCAGCGTCCCCGCCGGCGCCTGGAACACGGGGCGGACCGCGCCGGTCATCACGTCGGCGATGTCGGCGGCCACGGCGGCGGCGGTCGGGCCCGCCCCCGCCCCCGGTCCCTGCACGAAGATCCGCCCGACCCGGGTCCCCTCGATGAACAGCGCGTTGAGCGCCCCCCCGGCCTGGGCCAGCGGGTGATTCAGCGGCGCGAGCGAGGGGTGAACGCGGACCAGCACGCCGTCGCCGGAGCGCTCGGCGGAGGCCACCAGCTTGATCCGGTAGCCCAGGTCCTTGGCCATGCGGATGTCGAGCAGGTCGACCTGGTCGATGCCCTCGATCTCGGCGGCGGCGTAGTTGGGGGCGCAGCCGAAGGCCAGCGCCGCCAGGATGGAGATCTTGTGGGCGGCGTCGAAGCCGCCGATGTCCATGGTCGGATCGGCCTCGGCGTAGCCCATGCGCTGGGCCTCGGCGAGCACCTCGGCGAACGACCGGCCGGTGGCCTCCATCTCGGTCAGGATGAAGTTGCAGGTGCCGTTGAGGATGCCGGCCACCGACTTCAGGTCGTCGCCGACCAGGGCCTCGCGGACCATCTTCACCGCCGGCGTGCCGCCCATCACCGCCGCCTCGAACAGCAGCGGCGCGCCCTTGGACTCGGCAAGCGCGGCGAGCTCCGCGCCATGCTCGGCGATCAGCGCCTTGTTGGCGGTGACCACGGGCTTGCCGGCGTTGAGCGCGGCCTCGACGGCGGCCTTGGCCGGGCCGTCGGAGCCGCCCACCAGCTCCACGAAGATGTCGGTCTCCGGCGAGGCGGCGAGCGCCACGGGATCGTCGAACCAGGGCAGGTTCGAGATGTCGAACGGCCGCGGCCGGGACCGCGAACGCGCCGAGACGCCGGTGACCACCGCCCGGCCGCCGGCCGGCGCGAACCCCGGCCGCTCGGCGAGGAAATTGAGAAGGCCCGCGCCGACCGTGCCCAGGCCCGCGACGCCGATACGCCAGTCTTTCATTGAGCCGCCAGAGTGTTGTGGGCCCGCGCCAGGATCTGGTCGGCGTTGGCCAGGAACTTCTTCACGTTGCGCGCCGCCTGCCGGATGCGCTGCTCGTTCTCCACGAGGCCGACGCGGACGTAGCCCTCGCCATACTCGCCGAAGCCGACGCCGGGGGCGACGGCGACACCGGCCTCCTCCACCAGCAGCTTGGAGAACAGCAGGCTGCCGGCCTCCTTGAACTTCTCGGGGACAGGGGCCCAGGCGAACATGGACGCGGGCGGCGCCGGGATGTCCCAGCCGGCCCGGCGCATGGATTCCACCAGGCAGTCGCGGCGGGCCTTATAGATCGCCCGGATCTCGTCGACGCAGTCCTGCGGGCCGTTGAGCGCCGTGGCCGCCGCCACCTGGATCGGGGTGTAGGCGCCGTAGTCGAGGTAGGACTTCACGCGCGCCAGGGCCGCGCAGATCCGCTCGTTGCCGACAACCATCCCGACGCGCCAGCCGGCCATGGCGTAGGTCTTGGAGAGCGAATTGACCTCGACGGCGATGTCCTTGGCGCCCTCCACCTGCAGGACCGACGGCGGCGGGTTGTCGTCAAAGTAGATCTCCGAGTAGGCGATGTCGGAGATCACCAGCATGTCGTGCTTCTTCGCGAGCGCGATGGCGTCCTTATAGAAGTCGAGGTCGACGCACTGGGCCGTCGGGTTCGACGGATAGGACAGGATCAGCACGGTCGGCGGCGGAGCGGAGTGCTTCACCGCCCGGCTGACGCCGGCCAGGTACTCCTCGGGGGAGTGCGCCGGCACGTGGCGGATCACCCCGCCGGCCATGATGAAGCCATAGGCGTGGATCGGATAGGCCGGGTTCGGGCAGACGATGACGTCCCCGGGCGCGGTCAGCGCCTGGGCGAGGTTGGCGAAGCCTTCCTTGGAGCCGAGGGTGGCGATCACCTCGGTGTCGGGGTTCAGCTTCACGCCGAACCGGCGGCCGTAGTAGCCGGCCATGGCCTTGCGCAGGCCGGGGATGCCCTTCGAGGCCGAATAGCGCCCGGCCTTCGGGTCGCGGGCGGTCTCGATCATCTTCTCGACGATGTGCTTCGGCGTCGGCATGTCGGGATTGCCCATGCCGAAGTCGATGATGTCGGTCCCCTGCGCGCGCAGGCGGGCCTTGATGCGGTTCACCTCCTCGAGGACGTAGGGCGGGAGGCGACGGATACGGTGGAACTCGGGGGTCATTGCGAAGCTCTTGGCCGCGGGCTGCCCAGTGCGGCTATCCGGGAGCTGAGGACGCGGCATGGATAGACTCCGGGCCGGAGTCCGCCAAGCCATGGTTTGGAAGAATTTGCCCCCGCAGGCCCTAGTTCTTGGGCGGCGGGGGCGGTGTAGCTCGCTGACGGAGCTCTTCCGCGAAAGCTTCGGTCCCCCGGGCGGGAGCCGGCGCGTCGTCCGGACCGGCCGCGCGGCGGGCGCCGGCGGCGAAGGTATCGGTGTTCTGCAGGGTCCAGCTCGAGGGGGCGGTGTCGCGCTCCAGCGCCGCACGGGACTGCTCGATCTCATCGGCCGCCTGGCCGTAGAGCCGCTTCGGACGTACGTCCTTCGGCGGCGCCGGGATCTCCCGGAAGCTCGGGTAGTCGCCGTCCGCGCGGGTGAGCTTCGCCACCTCGCCAGCCACGGGCGAAGCCGGATCCACCTTGGCGTCGGAGAAGACGTCGCCGACGCAGCCGCTGAGCAGCGCGCCCGCGCCGGCGCAAGCCACGAGGCGCGCAGCCGTGGAGCTTGGAACGGCGTTCAGAAAAAGACGGGCGAGCGGAGTCATCTCCGCTAAGGTCTTATGCGATGATCGGAAGCGGTGGAAGGGCGCAGAGCCTTCGCCGCGGGAAGGAAACGCCAGATGAGCGAGCAGACGGTCGATCCCAGCAGCCCGAGGGGCGGGAAAGCCAAGGGCGGCGCCGTCAAGTCGGCGGAGCCCGCGACCTTCGAGAAGCCGCCGCTGCCCGAGGACGTCTCGGCCGAGATCGCCGCCACCGAGGCGCCCGTCGCCGCGGCGACACCCGAGGCCGCGCCGGCCCAGCCCGCCGCTCCGCCGCCCGGGCCCGCCGCCGGGGGCTTCGACCTCGCCGCCCTCACCGCCGAACAGCGCGGCCAGCTCGAGAAGCTGTCGGCTAACCTCGCCCGCGCGGCGGTGGCGGCGCAGGGCGTGCTCGCCGAGATGGCGCTGCGCAACGCCGAGCGCCCGCCCGCCCTGACGCCGGACCCGTTCCATGTCGGCCCCGCGCTGACCGAGGTGATGGGCCGCCTCGCCGCCCAGCCCGACAAGCTGATGCGGGCCCAGGCCGACCTCTTCACCCGCTACATGGACCTCTGGCAGGCGACCGCCCGGCGACTGCACGACGGCACCGCCGCGCCGGTGGCGGCCCCGCCCAAGGGCGACAAGCGCTTCGCCGACCCGGAGTGGACGGACAATCCCGCCTTCGACGCGATCAAGCAGTCCTACCTGATCACCTCCGACTGGCTGAACAGCCTGGTGGGCCAGGTGGAGGGCGTGGACCCGATGGAGAAGCGTCGGGCCGAGTTCTTCATGAAGATGCTGACGGACGCCTTCTCGCCGTCGAACTTCCTGACGTCCAACCCGGCCGCGCTGCGCGAGTTGATGGCCTCGGGCGGCGAGAGCCTGGTGCGCGGCATCGAGAATTTCGCCGCGGACCTGGAGCGCGGCGGGGGCCAGCTCGCCATCGCCCAGACCGACTACGAGATGTTCCGGATCGGCGAGAACGTCGCCACCGCGCCCGGCAAGGTCGTGTTCCGCAACGAGATCATCGAGCTGATCCAGTACAGCCCGACGACCGAGCAGGCGCACGAGATCCCGCTGGTGATCTTCCCGCCCTGGATCAACAAGTTCTACATCCTGGACCTGCGGCCCGAGAACTCGATGATCCGCTGGCTCGCCGACCAGGGCTTCACCGTGTTCGTGGCCTCGTGGGTGAACCCCGACGCCAGCCTCTCGACCAAGACCTTCGAAGACTACATGCGCGAGGGGATCTACGCCGGGACGGCCGCGGCCATGGAGCAGTGCGGCGTGCCGCACGTGAACACCGTCGGCTACTGCATCGGCGGGACACTGCTGGGCGCGAGCCTGGCGCACATGGCCGCCAAGGGCGTGCAGCCGATCGCCTCGGCCACCTTCTTCGCCGCCCAGCACGACTTTTCGGAAGCCGGCGACCTCCTGCTGTTCACCAACGAGGAGTGGCTGAAGACCCTCGAGCAGAAGATGGACGAGGGCGGCGGCGTCCTCTCCGGCCAGGCCATGGCCGACACCTTCAACATGCTGCGCGCCAACGACCTGATCTGGTCGTTCTTCGTGAACAACTACCTGCTGGGCCGCGAGCCCAAGCCGTTCGACCTGCTGTTCTGGAACTCCGACCAGACGCGGATGCCCAAGACCCTGCACATGTTCTACCTGCGCAAGTTCTACGGCGAGAACGCGCTGTCCAAGGGCGAGCTGACGCTGGACGGGGTGAAGCTCAGCCTCGGCGATGTGAAGATCCCGATCTACATGCAGTCGTCCAAGGAGGACCACATCGCCCCGGCCCGTTCGGTCTACAAGAGCGCCAAGCTGTTCGGGGGGCCGGTGACCTTCACCATGGCGGGCTCGGGCCACATCGCCGGCGTGATCAACGCTCCGGCCGCCAAGAAGTACCAGCACTGGACCTCCGACGAGCTGCCCGCGAGGCTGGAGGACTGGCAGGCGCAGGCCAAGGAGGCGCCGGGCTCGTGGTGGCCGCACTGGGCGGCGTGGCTGAAGGCCAAGTCGGGCGGCATGGTCCCGGCCCGCGACCCGGCCAAGGGGCCGCTGAAGCCGCTGGGCGACGCGCCGGGCGAGTATGTGAAGGTGAAGAGCTGATCGCGCGCTGAACTCCTCCCCCCCGACGCGCAGCGCGGGGGAGCGACCGAGAGTGGGTGGTGCGGCGCAGGCCCGCCACCCCTCGCTGCCGAGGGCCCTCAATCGGACGGCGGTGGCCGGAGGGGCCGAGCCGCCCTCCCTACCCTCTCCCCTCGGCCTTCGGCGCGGGGGAGAGGACGGCGTCCCTGAGAGTCAGCAGCCGTGCGAGCACCAGCAGGGCGCCGGCGGGCGCCGAGAAGCGGATGATCCAGGGGGAGATGTCCGTGGCGCGGCCGAAGCCGACGTTGACCAGGCTGAGCTGGGCGAAGGTGAAGCCGCCCTCCCCCGTGGTCCAGTTGAACCAGGCCTGGCCCACGCCCACCAGGGCAAGCGCCATCCAGGCGAGCTTGAAGCGCAGGCCGCGCGCCATGGCCGCCATGGCGGCCACCGCCACCATGACCAGGGGGCTGAGGAAGGCCGAGACCAGGAACCCGTAGTGCCGGGCGCTCTTGCCGGCGAAGGTGAAGCGGTTGGCCTCCAGTTGGCCCGGCGGCAGGCGGTTGGCGACGAAGCCGGCGACCTTCAGCCTCGCCCCTTCTGGCCGGAGCGTGGTCTGAACCACCACGTCGCTGTCGCCGAACCGGTAGAGGTGGAGGGCCGAGAGCACCCCGCCCTGCCCCTTGGACCATCCCACGACCCGCGCCTCGCGGGGCTGGCCCGCCGGCAGGGCGCGGCGGACCTGCTCGAAGCTGGCGCGCCGGTCGGAGGTGTGGGCGAAGTCGGGCGCGAGCACGGCTTCGACGCGGGCCCAGTCGCCCGAGCGCACCGCCCCATGGAAGTCGCGCGCCAGGCGGTCGGCGGCCGGGTCGAGCGGCGGACGGGCGCAGCCGGCCACCAGCAGCAGGGCGAAGAGCGCGAGCCAGATCCTCATCCGGCGAGCTTAGCCGTTCCGCGCAAGCTTACTAACTTGTAACGCCCACTACCTTGCGTGACACGCTACCTTGCGATATCTAGATCGCGAGGAGGCGCTCGTGCCCGAAGCCATCGAAATCCAGCTGAAGAAGGGAGCTCTCGAGCTCTGCGTGCTGGCGCTGCTCTCGCAGCACGACAGCTACGCCTACGAAATCGCCAGCCGCCTGGCCGACGCCATCGGCATGGGCGAAGGCACCATCTACCCGCTCATGCGGCGCCTGCAGACCGACGGCCTGGTGGAGACCTACCTCGTCGAATCGTCGGCCGGTCCGCCGCGGAAGTACTATCGGCTCACCGAGGCCGGGACGCGCAGCCTGGCTTCACAGAAGGCGGCCTGGAGATCCTTCTCCGGCGCCGTCGAAGACATCCTGGGAGAGGCGCAATGACCCGTCAGGCGTTCCTGGCGAGGCTACGTGAGGGACTGGCGGGCCTACCGGCCCACACCATCGCCGACATCGTGGCCGACTACGAGACCCACTTCGCCGACGGCGCCGCCGCCGGCCGCAGCGAGGCGGACGTGGCCGAGGCGCTCGGCGACCCGAGCCGGCTGGCCCGCGAGCTGCGCGCCGAACACGGCCTGCGCCGTTGGGAGCAGGAGCGGAACCCCTCCTCCGCCGGCGGGGCCATCCTCGCCCTGCTCGGCCTGGGGGCCATCGACATCATCTTCCTCCTGCCGCTCCTGATGGGGATCGGCGGCGCCATCTTCGGCATCGGCATCGCGGTGATCGCGGTGTTCTTCGTCGGCGGCGGCGTCTTCGCCCTCGGCCCATTCACCGATCCGCCGGGCGGACCGGTGGCCGCCATGCTCGCCGGCATCGGCATGATGTCGGGCGCGGCCTCGGTCGGCGCGCTGCTGACCATCGTGGTGATCGGCCTGATGAACGCGCTCGTCTGGTACGGGCGTCTGCACTACCGGCTGCTCAAGCCGGCGCTCGAACCGCAACCCCAGGGAGTCGCGCCATGATCCGCCCCCTCCTGATGATCGCCGGAGCCGGCTTCCTGCTCTCCGTGGTGACCCTCTCCACGGCCGTGGCCATCGGCGGGCCCGAGGCGATCGCCCGCGGCGCCTGGAGCTCCTGGGACTGGGACTGGGATGACCACGACCGGCACGGGCGGCACGGCCGCCATGACGGGATGGGCGACGGCGCGCTCGGGCCGCAGACGACCCGCGAGCTCGCCTGGACGGGCGCGGACACCCTCGACCTCGATGTGGCGGCCGACGTGGTCTACACCCAGGCCCCCGGCCCTGCGAAACTCACCATCACCGGTCCGCAGCGGGCCGTGGAGCGGGTGGAGATCGGCGACGACGGGCGGATCTCGTACGACGGCTTCCGGCACGGCCGCGGGCGGCTGCAGATCGTCATGACCGCGCCGGGCGTCACCCGCTTCCGCCTCAGCGGCTCGGACCAGCTCACCATCAACGACTACCGGCAGGACCGGCTGGCCCTGGAGCTGTCGGGCGATTCCGAGGTCGAGGCCCGCGGCGAGGCCCGCGCGCTGGAGCTGGACATCTCGGGCTCGGGCGAGGCCGACCTGGGCGCTCTCAAGACGGTCGAGGCGAAGGTGGACATCTCCGGCTCCGGCGAAGCCCGCATCGCGCCCACCGAGGCCGCAGACCTGGACATCTCGGGCTCGGGCGACATCACCCTGCTGACCCGCCCGGCCCGGGTGACCTCGGACATCTCCGGGTCCGGCACGGTGCGGCAGGAGCCGGCCGAGGCGCCGGCGGCCGCGACCTAGGCTGGCCGGAAGGTCAGCGCCAGGCCGTTGTTGCAGTAGCGCAGGCCGGTGGGCTTCGGCCCGTCGGGGAACAGGTGGCCGTGGTGGCCGAGGCACTGGGCGCAGTGGTACTCGGTCCGGCGCATGCCGAGGGTGTTGTCCACCTTGGTGCCGATGGCCCCCGGCAGCACCCGGAAGAAGCTCGGCCAGCCGGTGCCGCTCTCGAACTTGAAGTCGGACTTGAACATCGCGAGGCCGCAGCCGGCGCAGTGGAAGGTCCCGCGGCGCTTCTCGTGGTTCAGCGGGCTGGAGCCCGGCCGCTCGGTGGCTTCGTGCCGGAGCACCCGGTAGGCGTCGGGGGACAGGCGCCTCTTCCAGTCGGCGTCGGTGAGCCTGCGGTAGGGCGAGGCGGCGTAGCGGTCGTTGGCGGCGAGCGCGGGCGCGGCCGGCGCGGCGCAGGCCAGGGCCGACATCAGCAGGAAGCGGCGGCGGTCGAGGGTTTCCATACGGAATGAAGTGGCCCGCCACGGGCCGGATGCAAGCCCGGCGTTCGCCGGCGGATTGCCTTCCGGCGGCCGGCCTGTTCAACAAGGGGCATGAAGACCCTCGCCGCGGCGCTCGCCGCCACGCTCTGCGCCGCCCCTGCCCTCGCCCAGACCACGGCCCTGACCGCCGAGCGGGTGTTCGCCAGTCCCGACCTCTCCGGACCGCGCGCGCGGGGCGTGAAGTTCTCGCCCGACGGGCGGACGGTGACCTACCTCAAGGACCGGGCCGACGACCTGACGATCACCGACCTGTGGGCCGCCGACACGGCCGGCGGCGCGCCGCGCATGCTGCTGGACGGGCGCAAGCTCGCGCCGGACGGCCGCGAGCTCTCCGAGGCCGAGAAGGCCCGGCGGGAGCGCGCCGGGGTGAAGACCCGCGGGGTCATCGAATACGACTGGGACGAACAGGGCCGCTTCGTGCTGGCGCCCGTGGAGGGCGACCTGTGGCTCTACGAGCCGGCCAGCGGCCAGGCCCGCCAGCTCACCCGCACGCCCGGCGACGAGATCGACGCCAAGGTCTCGCCGAAGGGCGGCTTCGTCTCCTACGTCCGCGACGACAACCTCTATGTGACGCCGACCGGCGGCGGGCCCGAGCGGGCGCTCACCGAGGGCGGGACAGAGCTGAAGAGCTGGGGGACCGCCGAGTTCATCGCCCAGGAGGAGATGGACCGCTCCACCGGCTACTGGTGGAGCCCGGACGACGCGCGGGTCGCCGTCGCGCTCGTGGACCAGTCCGGCGTCGACGTGGTGGACCGGCCGGAGGTGGGCGCCGCCGGCGCGACCATCGTCGCCCAGCGCTATCCGCGCGTCGGGCGCCCGAACGCCCGGGTCGAGCTCTATGTGCAGGACGTGGCGAGCGGCCGGCGGACGAAGGTCGACCTCGGCGCCGACCCGGACGTCTACCTGGCGCGGGTGGCCTGGGCGAAGGACGGGCGCACGCTCTACGTCCAGCGCCAGACGCGCGACCAGCGCCGCCTCGACCTGCTGGCCGTGGACCCGGCGACCGGCGCGGCGCGGACGATCCTCACCGAGACCAGCCCGCACTGGGTGGACCTCACCGACGACTTCAAGCCGCTCAAAGACGGCGGCTTCCTCTGGAGCTCGGAGCGGTCCGGCTTCCGCCACCTCTACCTGCACGACCGCGACGGCCGGCTGGTCCGCCAGGTGACCCGCGGCGACTGGCCGGTGGACAAGATCGAGGCGGTGGACGAGGCCCAGGGCGTGGTGGTGTTCTCCGCCACCCGCGACGCCCCGAACGAGCGGCGGCTCTACCGGGTCAGCTACCGCAAGCCCGCCGAGCCCGTGGCGCTGACCCCGGCCGGCGGCTGGTGGACCGCGACGGTCGGCAAGTCGGGCGCCTTCGTCGGGACCTACGCCGACCCGGTGACGCCGCCGCGCACCGGCCTCTACGCCGCCGACGGCCGGTTCGTCCGCTGGATCGAGGAGAACCGGCTGGACGCGGGCCACCCCTTCGCGCCCTACGCCGGCCGCTACGCGGCCACGCAGTACGGGACCATCAAGGCCGCCGACGGCCAGCCGCTGGTCTGGTCCATGCGCACGCCGCCGGGCTTCGCCCCCAGCAAGACGTATCCGGTGATCGTGCAGGTCTACGGGGGGCCGGGCTCGTCGCGGACCATCAAGGGCTGGAGCGAGCCGGAGGACCTGCTCTACCTCGAGGCGGGCTACATCCTGTTCCGGCTGGACAACCGCGGCACGCCCTTCCGCTCGGTGAAGTTCAAGACGGCCATCGACCGGCGGCTCGGCCAGATCGAGGTGGACGACCAGCTCGCCGGCGCCCGCTACCTGCAGACCCTGCCCTACGTGGACGCCGGCCGGATCGGCGTCACCGGCTGGTCCTATGGCGGCTACATGACCCTGCTGCTGCTGACCGCCCCGGACACACCGTTCAAGGCCGGCGTCTCGGGCGCGCCGGTGACGGACTGGACGCTCTACGACACCCACTACACCGAGCGGTACATGGGCACGCCGGCCGACAACGCGGCGGGCTACAAGGCGTCCGACGTGCTGCCGAGGCTCGGGAACCTGAAGCCCGGCGCCCTCATGATCACCCATGGCATGGCCGACGACAACGTCACCTTCGACCACACCACGCGGGTGCTCTACGCCCTGCAGGCGCAGGGCAAGCCGTTCGAGACCATGGTCTATCCGGGCCTGCGCCACCGGGGCGGCTGGACCCCGACGAACCGCCTGCACCGCCTGCGGACCACCCTCGACTTCTTCGACCGCAAGCTGAAGGGCGCGGACTAAAGCCCCGCGCCCTCGTCGAGCCCGAGCATCAGGTTGAGGTTCTGGACGGCGGCGCCAGAGGCCCCCTTCCCCAGGTTGTCGAGCTGGGCGACCAGGCGGGCCTGGCGGCCGTCGGCCGAGCCGAACACGAACAGGCGCATCCGGTTGGTGCCGTTCAGCGCCTCCGGGTCGAGGGCCGCGACGTAGCCCGCCGCGCCGGCGCGGGCCTTCTGGAGCTCGGCGCACTCCGCGCCGCTCGCCACCTCGACGAACCGCTCGCCGGCGTAGGCGGCCTCGAGCGCCACGTGCAGATCGGCCGGACCCGGCTTGCCGGGCAGCGCCCAGAGCTGCAGCGGCACGTCCACCAGCATGCCCTGGGCGTAGCGGCCGACCGCCGGCGCGAACAGTGGCGGATGGGTCAGGCCGCCGTGCATCTGCATCTCGGGCACGTGCTTGTGGGCGAGCGTCAGGCCGTAGGTGCGGAAGGCGTCGTTCGTGCCGGGCGGGGGCGGCGCGGACTCGAACTCGGCGATCAGGCCCTTGCCGCCGCCGGAGTAGCCGGAGACCGCGTTGACGGTGAGCGGGAAGTCGGCCGGGATCAGCCCCGCCTCAACGAGCGGCCGCACGAGGCCGATGAAGCCCGTCGGATAGCAGCCGGGATTGGAGACGCGCAGCGCCCGACGGATCTGGTCGCGCTGGCCCTTGTCCATCTCCGGGAAACCGTAGGCCCAGGCGCGCGCCGTCCGGTGCGCGGTGGAGGCGTCCACCACCCGCACCCGCGGCGAGGTGATCATCTCCACCGCCTCCAGCGCGGCGTCGTCCGGCAGGCAGAGCACCACGGCGTCGACCGCGTTCAGCAGCTCGCGGCGGGCCTCCGGATCCTTGCGGCGCTCGGGATCGATCGAAACGATCTCGAGGTCTGTGCGGCGCTCCAGCCGCTCGCGGATCTGCAGGCCGGTGGTGCCGGCTTCGCCGTCGATGAAGACCGTGTGGGCCATGGTGGACTCCGGACAAAGAGAAAGGGCGCTCCGGTCTCCCGAAGCGCCCTCCAAACTCGTGCGTAGGCCGCGCGAGACTTAGCGCTTCGAGAACTGGAAGCTGCGGCGGGCCTTGGCCTTGCCGTACTTCTTCCGCTCGACGACGCGCGGGTCGCGGGTCAGCAGGCCGTGCGGCTTGAGCACGGCGCGCAGGCCGGGCTCGTAGTTGGTCAGGGCCTTGGAGATCGCGTGACGGACGGCGCCGGCCTGGCCGGAAAGGCCGGAGCCTTCCACGGTGCAGATCACGTCGAACTGGCCGCTGCGGTCCGAGAGTTCGAACGGCTGGGCGATCATCATGCGCAGCACCGGGCGGGCGAAGTAGATCGCCTGGTCGCGGCCGTTGATGGTGATCTGGCCCTTGCCCGGCTTGATCCAGACGCGGGCGATGGCGTTCTTCCGCTTGCCGGTCGCATAGGCGCGGCCCTGGGCGTCGATCTTCGGCTCGCGGACGGCGGCTTCCTCGCCGGCCTGCGTGCCGAGGCCCTTCAGGGCGTCGAAGCCGGTGGCTTCGGTCGTGTTGGCTTCGCTCATTACGCGCTCCGCACGTTCTTGGCGTTCAGGTCGGCGAACGCGATGGTCTCGGGGTTCTGGGCCTCGTGCGGATGCTCCGCGCCCGTGTAGATGCGCAGGTGCGTCATCTGCTTGCGGGCCAGCGGGCTTTCCTTGGGCAGCATGCGCTCGACAGCCTTCTCGAGCACGCGCTCGGGATACTTGCCGCCGAGGATCTGGCCGGCGGTGCGCTGCTTCACGCCGCCCGGGTGGCCGGTGTGCCAGTAGAAGATCTTGTCGGAGAGCTTCTTGCCGGTGAACTTCACCTTGTCGGCGTTGACGACGACGACGAAGTCGCCGCAGTCGACGTGCGGGGTGTAGTCGGGCCGATGCTTGCCGCGAAGACGCATGGCGATGAACGAAGCCAGGCGGCCGACCACGGCGTCCTGGGCGTCGATCACGATCCACTTCTTCTCGACCTCGGCCGGCTTCAGCGAAGCCGTGGTGCTCTTCAGCATGAGGGTGCGATCCGTAGTTTGCGCGGGACCGTTACGCGCCCCGACGTGAGGCGGCGCATATGCGCGAGCCCAGCGGCAAAGTCAACAGCCGCAAAATCGCGCCCTCACCGGATTTATCCGTCGTTTCAGTGACTTAGCAATCGCGGTATCATAATACCGCGCTAAATGCGGCGCACCCGCCAGGCGAACGCCACCGAAAGGCAAAGGGCGACCGCCGCCAGGAGCTGGTGGGCGATGCCGAGCCCGATGGGCACCCGGGCCATGAGGGTGGCGATCCCGAGCAGCGCCTGGGCGACGACGACGCCGGCGGTGGCGAGCGCCAGCAGCTTGGATTCCCGGGCGAGGTAGCGCGAGCGCCAGGCGCTCCAGCCGATCAGCACCGCCACCACGGTGAGCACATAGGCGACGATCCGGTGGTGGGCCTGCACCGCGCCCTGGCTGTGGGCCAGCGTCGCCCAGAGACCGTCGCCCAGGTAGTCCTCCGGCCACAGCTTGCCGGCGAACAGCGGGAAGTCGTTGTAGACGAAGCCGGCGTCGTTGCCGGCGACCAGCGCGCCCAGCAGGATCTGGAAGAAGATCAGCCCCATCAGCAGCAGCGCCCGCCGGCCCCAGGGGCTCGGCAGGGTCTGGCGGGCCCAGCCGGCCCAGGCGTCCAGCGCCGTCCAGACGAGCGCCCCCAGGAGGGCGAAGGCGAGGCCCAGGTGGACCATCAGCCGCTCCGGCGCCACCGAGACGCGCTCGGAGAGCCCGCTCGCCACCATCCACCAGCCGATGGCGCCCTGCAGACCGCCCAGCACGAACAGCACGGCGAGCCGGATGTAGAGCCGGCTCGGGATCTGCCGGCGAATGGCGAAGGCCAGGAAGGGGACGAAGAAGGCCAGGCCCACGATCCGGCCGAGCAGCCGGTGGCCCCACTCCCACCAGTAGATCTCCTTGAACTCGCCGAGGCTCATGCCGCGGTTGACCTGCTGGTACTGCGGGATCCGCTGGTACTCGGCGAACTCCTGGCGCCAGTCGGCCTCGGAGAGCGGCGGCACGGCGCCGGTGACCGGCCGCCACTCGGTGATCGAGAGGCCGGAGTCGGTCAGCCGGGTCGCCCCGCCGACCACCACCATCGCCAGCACGAGGGCGGCGACGGCGAAGAGCCAGATGGCGACCGCCTGGGACCGGTCGGAACGCAGGAACGAGGTCATGGAGCCGAAATTGCGCCGCTTTCAGGCTGAACTTGGGCGGGCCTGCTAGCCGGAAACGGCGGTTCCGTCCACGCCCGGCGACGGATATGAGGCGCACATGCTCGAAACCGCCCGCGCCCGGAAGCTCGTCGGCCTGTTCGCCCTGCTGGCGTTCATGGTGGCCTACATCGCGCTCGTCGCCACGATCGGCGACCACGTGCCGAGGCACTGGGCCGCCCAGCTCGTCTACTATGTCCTGGCCGGCGTGCTGTGGGGCGTGCCGATCCTGCCCCTGTTCCGCTGGATGAACAGCGGGCGCTGAGCCTGCGCCGGTTGGGGATTGCGGCGGTTTGGGGATTGCCGCGCCGCCCCGGCCCTGCCTATAAGGCGCGCCTCGCCGACCGGCCTGCGGAGCGTAGCGCAGCCTGGTAGCGCACTTGACTGGGGGTCAAGGGGTCGTGGGTTCGAATCCCGCCGCTCCGACCATCGGCCGGCGGCGAGATTATCCTTCCATTTCCAGGGCGATCGTCGTCGCCGGGCTTGTCCCGGTGATCCATGAGCTCGGCGTCCGCGAGGGATGCGCGCCGACGCCGGCGCGACCCAAGAGGCGGCGGCGTCCATGCCGGCCGGGACAATCCGGCGATGGCGACCGATGGGTTGAGAGACTAGCCGCGCAGCAGCCCGTCCAGCCTGGCCTTGATGGCTTCCAGTTCGCCGAGGGTGGCGGCCAGGCGGCTGCGGGCGGCGTCGGAGACTTCGTGAGCGCCTTGGGCCGCCTCGGCGTCCTGCGGAGCCGGCGCGTCGACGCGCTCGCCCTCCCCGGCCGAGACCAGGCGGCGGACGCCCTGCTCGCGGTGGAGGCGCTGGACGCCCTTGATGGTGTAGCCCTCGTCGTGCAGCAGGCGGCGCACGCCCTTGAGCACGGCAATGTCCTGCGGCCGGTAGAACCGCCGCCCTCCGGCCCGCTTCATGGGCCGGATGAAGGAGAACTTGGTTTCCCAGAACCGCAGCACATGCTGCGGCACGTTCAGCTCGTCGGCCGCCTCGGAGATTGTCCGAAAGGCTTCCGGGCCCTTGGCCATGAGCCTTACGCGGTCCTCACCGCGGCCATGATCACTGGGAGAGGGCGCGGTCGACCCGCGCCTTCATCACCTGCGAGGCGCGGAAGCCGATGACGCGGCGCGGCTCGATGGCGGCCGGCTCGCCGGTCTTGGGATTGCGCCCCATGCGGGCGCGCTTGGCGCGGACCTGGAAGACGCCGAAGCCCGACAGCTTGACCTGCTCGCCCTTCTCGAGGGCCTGGCACATCAGCTCGAGGACGCGCTCGACCAGCTCGCTGCAATCTTGGCGTGTCAGGCCAACCTCTTCATGGACCGCCTCGCACAGGTCGGCCCGGGTCACCGTCGCGCCCTTCATCCTTACCCCGTTTCCCGCAGCGATGCTGTTCATGGCCTTTTGATAGTCTTGTCCCGTCAAGGACTTCAAGGCCCAGATTGTGTGACGCGGTTAAGGACCGCCGCTAAAGCCGCACCACGCAGGCGCCCCAGGTCAGGCCGCCGCCCATGGCTTCCATCAGCAGGAGCTGGCCCGGCCGGATGCGCCCGTCCTCCACCGCCGCGTTCATCGCCAGCGGGATCGAGGCGGCCGAGGTGTTGGCGTGGCGCATGACCGTGGTGACCACCTTGTCCTCATCGATGCCGCAGCGGTGGGCCACGCCCTGCAGGATGCGCAGGTTGGCCTGGTGCGGGATGAACCAGTCGACGGTGGAGACGTCGACGCCGGCGTCGGCGGCCGCGGCGTTGATCGCCTCGGAAATGTTCACCACGGCGTGGCGGAACACCTGGTTACCCTGCATCCGCAGATGGCCGATGCGGCCGTCGGTGGAGGCGCCGCCGTCGACGTAGAGCAGATCCTGCTTGGTCCCGTCGCAGCGCAAGGCGAAGCCGATCAGGCCGCGGTCGTCCGGGGTCCCCTCGCCTTCCATGGGCTCGACCACCACGGCGCCTGCCCCGTCGCCGAACAGCACGCAGGTGCCGCGGTCGGTCCAGTCCATCAACCGGGTCATGGCGTCAGCCCCGATCACCAGGGCGCACTTCGAGCGGCCGCGGGCGACGAAGCCGTCGGCCACGGACAGGGCGTAGACGAAGCCCGAGCACACCGCCTGGACGTCGAAGGCGATGCCCACGGGACAGCCCAGCTTGCGCTGCACGATGGCGGCGGTGGCGGGGAAGGTCAGGTCCGGCGTGGTGGTGGCGACGACGATCAGGTCGACGTCGGCGGCGGTGCGACCGGCGCGCTCTAGCGCCTGGCGGGCGGCGGCCACGGCGAGGTCGGAGACCGGCTGGTCGTCGCGCACCTTGTGGCGCTGCTCGATGCCGGTGCGCTCGCGGATCCACTCGTCGGAAGTGTCGACCACCTTCGCCAGCTCGTCGTTGGTGACCACCTGTTCGGGCAGGTAGCCGCCCACGGCCGTCACGACGCTACGCAGGACCTTGGGCACTCAGGCGGCTCCATCGGCGGCTGGCGCCGGGCTCGCGTCGGCGAGCGCGGCAGGCAGCCTCGTCATATTCCGTTCGATCTCGGCGGCGAAGTCGCTTTGGGCGAGATCCAGTGCGACACGGAGCGCCTCGGAGATGTCCTTGGGCGCGGCGCCGCCGTGGCACTTCAGCACGATGCCGTTCAGGCCGAGCAGCGGGGCGGCGCCCGGCGGGCTCATCCGGTCGCGGAAGCGGCGCAGCGAACCCTGGGCCAGCAAGGCCCCGGCCATGGCCAGCGGGCCGCCGGTCAGCGCGCCCTTCAGCTCGGCGGTCATGAACCGCGCGGCGCCTTCCATGGCCTTCAGGGCCACGTTGCCGGTGAAGCCGTCGGTGACCACCACGTCGACGGCGCCCTTGGTGATGTCGTCGCCCTCGACGAAGCCCTTGTAGGCCAGGTCGAGGCCGCCCTCGCGCAGCACCCGGTGGGCCTCGCGGACCTCCTCGTGGCCCTTCATGTCCTCGGAGCCGACGTTGAGGATGCCCACCGTCGGCCGGGCCGCCTTGTGCACCGCCCGGTGGTAGGCCTCCCCCATGATGGCGAACTCCACCAGCCGCTCGGCGTCGCAGTCGACGTTGGCGCCCACGTCGAGGAAGGTGGTCACGCCGCGCGGCGTCGGGATGCCGGCGACCAGCGCCGGCCGCTCCAGGTCAGCCCGCATCCGCAGGATCAGCTTGGAGATGGCCATAAGGGCGCCGGTGTTGCCGCAGGAGACGGCGGCGATCGCCTCGCCCTCTCGGACCGCCTCGACGGCGTTCCACATGGACGTGCCCTTGGCCCGGCGGAGCGCCTGGGCGGGCTTCTCGTCCATGGCGACGACCTTGTCGGTGTGGCGCACCTCCACCCGGTCGGACGCGACCTTGCAGCGCGACAGCTCGGCGCGCACCGCGGCCTCGTCGCCGTGCAGCAGGAAGCGGACCTTCTCGGGCAGCACGCCCATGGCCCTGGCCACGCCGGGCGCCACCACGGACGGGCCGTGGTCTCCGCCCATGGCGTCGATCGAGATCACCAGCGATTGAGTCAAATGGCGCCTGGTCCCTGGGCCGCGCGGAATCGTTGTGAACGATACCGCCCCCGGCTCCTGCGTTGCAAACGAGGCCGTCTAGCCCTTGGGTTCTTTCAGCTTCTTCAACACCGCGAAGGGGGATTCCTCCTCCACGGGCGGCGTGTAGGCGAACTCGGCCCCGGGCCTGCGCGGGAACGGGTCGATCTCCAGCGCCAGGTGCTCCACGACGTAGCCGGCGACGTCCACGGAGTCGGCCTGCAGCACGTCGGGCGGATCCTCGGCGTCGGGGTCGAGCTCCACCTCCCCGCCCTCGCCGGTGGCGGCGTTGGGGCTGCCGGCCGGCACGGCCTTCACGGCGATCTCGCCTTCCAGGGGCTGCTCGAAGGGGTCGAGGGTCACCGAGCAGACCTGCTCGACCACGGCCCTGAACCGGCCGGTCACCTCGACGCCGTCCAGCCAGGGCTTCACGGTGACCGTGGCGGTGAGCGCCGGCAGGCTCTCCAGCCCGAGGTCCTTGGCCACCTTGGCGCGCTGGTCGGCGTCGGGCGCGAGGTCGACGGTGACCGGCCCGCGGGCGAGCTCGTGCAGGCGGAGCGGCCTGGTCCAGTCTGCGGTCATGGCTGCGTCCACTCCACCTCGCCCTTCAGAAGCCGCTCCAGCGGCTGGGCGGCGAGCGCCTCGCGCTGGGCGACGGCGTAGCGCGCCATGGCCGGCGCGTGGGCGGCGTCGGCCTCTGCGTAGACGGTCCGGGCGATCACCGCCTCGAGGTCGGCGGCGTCCGGCAGCCTGCCGAAGGCGGCATGGTAGTTCTTCACCCGGCCGAAGAAGGCCTCGCCGAGCTTGCGCATCTTCTTGCCCACCGAGAGGTCGCCGACGCCCATCTCGCGCAGCGCGTCGTCCAGCGACTTCACGAAGGTGTCGAACACCGCCTGCGAGGTCTCGGCAGCGGCCTCGCCCTGCCCCTGCAGCCGGTCGAGCAGGAGCACGACGTGGAGGCTGTAGACCTCGAATCGGCCCTCCACGGTGTCAGGCGCGCCGAGGCGCTCGTAGAGCGCAGGCGTGCGCGACTGGGACACGGCGGCGGCGTAGAGCGCGCGCCCCATCTCCCGGGCAGGTCTTGGTCGGAACAGGCGCTGGAGCATGCGCGGCCTCGATTTCGCCCCAGGGGCGCGGCTAAAGCAGCCGTTGAACTAGTGGGCGGCGACAGATAGGTCAAAGCCTCGAACAAGCAACGGGTCCCGTCCGAACATGTTTCGCCGCGCCGCCTTCGCCGCCGTCGCCCTCGGTCTGCTGACCACGGCCGCCTGCGCGCCCATCACCACCTACTCCGGCTTCCAGGCCATCGAATCGGACCCCAAGGACGTGGTGGTCGGCACCGACACCAAGTCCACCGTGCGCGGCAAGCTGGGCTCGCCGTCGGCCACCTCCACCTTCGACCCGAACGTCTGGTTCTACATGAACCAGGTGAAGCAGCGGGTCGCCTTCCGCCGGCCGCAGGTGACCGCCCGCAACGTCACCGCCATCACCTTCAACAAGGAGACCGAGGCGGTGGAGAGCGTGAACCACTACACGCTCAAGGACGGCAAGGTGATCGCCTACAACAACCGCGAGACCCCGACGCGCGGGCGCGAGATGACCGTGCTCGAGCAGCTCCTGGGCACCGTCGGCCGCGGCGGCATGCTGCCGCGCGACGACGAGGGCGTCCCCGGCACCCGGCCGGGCGACCGCCGCTAGGGCTTCAGCCCCTCCTGAAAAGAACAACGCCCCGGAGATCGCTCTCCGGGGCGTTTTCCGTTGCCGGAAAGGTCGCGATCAGCCGATCGCGCCGTGGGCCAGGACCGCCAGCAGCAGCAGGGCCACGATGTTGGTGATCTTGATCATCGGGTTCACCGCAGGTCCCGCCGTGTCCTTGTAGGGATCGCCGACCGTGTCGCCGGTGACCGCCGCCTTGTGGGCGTCGGACCCCTTGCCGCCGAAGTGGCCTTCTTCGATCAGCTTCTTGGCGTTGTCCCAGGCGCCGCCGCCGGAGGTCATCGAGATGGCCACGAAGAGGCCTGTGACGATGACGCCCATGAGCATGGCGCCGAGCGCCGCGAAGGCGTCGGCCTTGCCGGCGATGGCGTTGATCAGGAAGAACAGCAGCACCGGCGTGACCACCGGCAGCAGGCTCGGCACGATCATCTCGCGGATGGCGGCGCGGGTGAGGATGTCCACCGCCCGGCCGTACTCCGGCTTCACCTCCCCGGTCATGATGCCCGGGTTCTCCTTGAACTGCCGCCGGACCTCGGCGACCACGGCTTCCGCCGCCCGGCCGACCGCGGTCATGGAGAGGCCGCCGAACAGGAACGGCAGCAGGCCGCCGAACAGCAGCCCGACCACCACGTAGGGGTTGGAGAGGTCGAAGGCGACCGTGCCCACGTCCTCGAAGAACGACCCCGGCGCGGCGTTGGCCGAGAAGAACTTCAGGTCCTCGGTATAGGCCGCGAAGAGCACCAGCGCGCCGAGGCCGGCCGAGCCGATGGCATAGCCCTTGGTCACCGCCTTGGTGGTGTTGCCGACCGC